>NZ_CP031123.2:1200000-2400000 GCF_002843235.3 Providencia huaxiensis | reverse complement strand
AGGATAGAACAGCAAACAGTGGTAGGTTTTTAAAAAGTTATCGTTTGCGTTGGGTTAAAATTACCAAGGTATTTTGTTGTAGATGGGTAATTTTCACCACGCAATCACCCTGTCATATTAATAATGTAAAGAGGGTATTCATGGTAAAGCAAACAACACTATATGATGAACATATAGCCTGCGGTGCAAAAATGGTCGATTTTCATGGTTGGATGATGCCGTTGCATTATGGTTCACAGATCAATGAACATAATTTTGTCAGAACCGAAGCAGGGATGTTTGATGTTTCCCATATGACTATTGTCGATTTACACGGCGAAGGCTGTCGTGACTTTCTGCGTTACCTTCTCGCCAACGATATCAATAAACTCACAGAACAAGGTAAAGCTTTATATACAGGTATGCTGAATGCTTCTGGTGGTGTTATTGATGACCTGATTGTGTATTACTTTGCTGATGACTTTTATCGCCTCGTTGTAAACTCAGCAACACGTGATAAAGACCTCGCTTGGATTGAACAGCATGCTAAAGGTTATGCGGTTGAAATTCGTGTCCGCGATGATTTAGCGTTACTGGCTGTTCAAGGGCCGCAAGCGCCAGAAAAGGTTCATTCGTTACTCAGTTCGGAACAAAACAGCGCCATCGAAGGAATGAAACCCTTTTATGGTGTTCAAACTGGGGATTTATTCATTGCAACCACTGGGTATACGGGTGAAAAAGGTTATGAAATTGCCATGCCTAAAGAGCAAGTCATTGAATTTTGGCATAAGTTGCTCAAGGCAGGGGTTCACCCAGCGGGCTTAGGGGCACGGGATACTTTGCGCCTTGAAGCGGGTATGAACCTATATGGGCAAGATATGGATGAAACAATCTCGCCATTAGCCGCGAATATGGGATGGACGGTAGCTTGGAAACCCGAAGATCGCCAATTTATTGGCCGTGAAGCATTGGAAAAATTACGCGAACAAGGTACTGAAAAACTTGTCGGTATTGTGATGCGTGAAAAAGGTATACTGCGTGCAGGGCAAGTTGTCCGCTTTACTGATGAACTGGGGAAACTACAAGAAGGGGTGATAACCAGTGGCTCTTTCTCGCCAACCCTAGGTTTTAGTATTGCGTTAGCGCGTGTCCCGAACGGAATTCAAGACAAAGCAATTGTTGAAATCAGACAAAGAGAAATGCCAGTTGAAGTCGTTAAACCGGGCTTTGTCCGTGAAGGTAACTGCTTAGTGTAATTTGGGCGAATCTAATTAATAAATTTAAAAATTGAGAGGCTAGTGATGAGCAATACACCTAAAGAATTAATGTACACCCGTGAACATGAGTGGCTGCGCGATGAAGGTAATGGTGAATTTACAGTTGGTATCACCGAACATGCGCAAGAGACGTTGGGTGACATGGTGTTTGTTGATTTACCCGAAGTGGGTACTGCGGTAAGTGCAGGCGATGACGTTGCAGTCGTCGAATCAGTTAAAGCGGCATCCGATATTTACGCACCACTGAGTGGAGAAATTGTGGCGGTTAATAGTGAGTTGAATGACGCACCAGAGCTCGTGAATGAACAACCGTATCAAGAAGGTTGGATTTTCCGTATTAAGGCATCAGATACCGCAGAGCTGGCGGATTTGATTGATGCGGCGGGGTATACCTCTATGATCGAAGCCGAAGAATAGTTTATTCGTCATATTTTGTGTTGTGGCGGTGTTGGCTTCGCTCTCTCGCCCTAGTCACATACTGATGTATGCTCCTAGGGTCTCATTTGCTTGCCGCCTAGCCACAACCTCGTCATATTTCATCTTGTGGCGGTGTTGGCTTCGCTCATTCGCCCTAGTCACAAGGTGAACTATTTAGAGGGTTGAACAAATATAATTAGTAAGAAACAAGAAACAAGAAACAACCGCAATATTATTGATTTTAAGCGTTATCTCGCAAGTTCCGTAATAGCCGCCCTACAACTTATGCATAGCAGACAAAGGATGGGAACACAGATATGTCGATGTCACTGAGTCAATTAGAAAACCGTTCAGAATTCATTTCGCGCCACATTGGTTCATCAGAACAACAATTAAAAACCATGTTAGACACCGTGGGTGCAACGTCATTAGATACCTTGATGGACAAAATTGTCCCCAAAGCCATTCTGCTTGCAGAACCGCCAAGAGTGGGTGGTGGAGCAACTGAGCAAGAAGCTTTAGCTGAATTAAAAGCGATAGCATCACTCAATAAGCGCTACAAAAGCTATATTGGTATGGGCTATGCACCCGCAGTGCTTCCGCCAGTTATCTTGCGCAATTTATTAGAAAACCCGGGTTGGTATACCGCTTATACGCCATATCAACCGGAGGTGTCTCAAGGCCGTTTAGAATCATTATTGAATTTTCAACAGGTCACTATCGACCTTACCGGCTTAGACCTCGCTTCTGCGTCGTTATTGGATGAAGCTACTGCGGCAGCGGAAGCCATGGCGATGGCAAAACGGATCAGCAAACTGAAAGATGCAGAACGCTTCTTTGTTGCAGATGATGTTCATCCGCAAACCCTAGATGTTGTTCGCACACGTGCGGGGACTTTTGGTTTTGAAGTGATTGTGGATAGCGCAGAGAAAGCACTGGAACACGAAGGCGTTTTCGGTGTGCTACTTCAACAGGTCGGTACGACAGGTAACGTCCATGATTACAGTTCGCTATTTGCTCAACTAAAAGAGCGCAAAATTGTCAGCTGCGTTGCTGCAGATATGATGGCTCTTGTGCTGTTAGCTGCTCCGGGTAAGCAGGGCGCTGACATTGTATTCGGCTCAGCTCAACGTTTTGGTGTACCAATGGGCTACGGTGGCCCACATGCAGCATTCTTTGCTTGTCGTGATGAGTTTAAGCGGGCAATGCCGGGACGTCTGATTGGCGTTTCACGGGATGCGGCAGGTAATACCGCGCTGCGTATGGCGATGCAAACTCGTGAGCAACATATTCGTCGCGAAAAAGCGAACTCGAATATTTGTACATCCCAAGTGTTGTTAGCCAATATTGCCGCCATGTATGCGGTTTACCATGGGCCAAAAGGGCTGAAAATGATCGCTGAGCGTATCCATCGCTTCAGCTCTATTTTTGCCAAAGCATTAGCAGACGCAGGGGTTACTTCACGTCATAAAACCTGGTTTGATACATTATGTATTGAAGTGGCAGACAAAACAGCGGTGCTAGCACGTGCTGAGAAAGCTAAAGTGAATTTACGCACTGATATTCGTGGTGCAGTTGGCGTGACGTTTAGTGAAATCACGACTCGCCAAGATTTAAATGAATTATTTGCGGTGATCACAGGCATTGAAACTAAGTTGGATTTTGAAAAACTAGACCAATCGGTTTCAGCGACAGAGCAAGCGATCCCAAGCACTATGTTACGTAATGATGAAATTTTAGCGCATCCAAATTTTCACCGTTACCATAGTGAAACCGAAATGATGCGCTACATGCATAGTTTAGAGCGCAAAGATTTAGCCTTAAATCAAGCGATGATCCCACTGGGTTCTTGTACGATGAAGCTCAATGCGGCAGCGGAAATGATCCCAATTACGTGGCCTGAATTTGGCGAGTTACACCCATTCTGCCCACCTGAGCAGGCTCAAGGTTATCACCAAATGATAGAGCAGCTTTCTCATTGGTTAGTGCAATTGACCGGTTATGATGCGGTTTGTATGCAACCTAACTCAGGAGCACAAGGTGAATATGCAGGTTTGTTGGCTATTCGTCGTTATCATGAAAGTCGCAATGAAGGGGAACGAAATATTTGTTTGATCCCGGCTTCTGCTCATGGTACCAACCCGGCCTCTGCGCATATGGCAGGTATGGAAGTGGTGGTAGTGCGTTGTGATGATGAAGGTAATATCGATTTAGCGGATTTACGTGAAAAAGCTCAGCAACATAGCGAAGCACTTTCTTGTGTGATGGTAACTTACCCATCGACACATGGGGTATATGAAGAAAGTATTCGTGAAGTGTGTGAAATTATTCACCAATATGGTGGCCAAGTATACCTTGACGGCGCAAATATGAATGCTCAGGTTGGGTTAACAACGCCGGGCTTTATTGGTGCGGATGTTTCTCACCTGAATTTACATAAAACATTCTGTATCCCTCACGGCGGTGGTGGCCCTGGTATGGGGCCTATTGGTGTGAAAAAACACTTGGCACCGTTCGTACCGGGGCATTCTGTGGTTGAGCAAGAAATGTTAACCGACCAAGGTGCGGTATCTGCGGCTCCATTTGGTAGTGCATCAATTTTGCCCATTAGCTGGATGTATATTCGTATGATGGGCTCTTATGGTTTACGTAAAGCTAGCCAAGTGGCTATTTTAAATGCGAACTATATTGCTAAGCGCCTTTCTGGTCGTTATGACATTTTATATACAGGGCAAGACGGTTATGTGGCTCACGAATGTATTGTTGACTTGCGCCCAATAAAGAAAGATACCGGTATTAGTGAGCTCGATATTGCTAAGCGTTTAATTGATTATGGTTTCCATGCGCCAACCATGTCTTTCCCTGTCGCAGGGACATTAATGATTGAGCCGACTGAGTCTGAAAGTATGACGGAAATTGACCGTTTTATTGATGCGATGTTAGCTATACGCGATGAAATTGACCAAGTAGTGAAAGGCCAATGGACACTCGAAGATAACCCTCTGGTGAATTCGCCTCATGTGCAAACAGAGTTAGCCGGGGAGTGGCCACATCGTTATAGCCGTGAGCTTGCCGTGTTCCCTACAGCACAAACGAAAGCGAATAAATACTGGCCAGCGGTTAAACGCCTTGATGATGTGTATGGTGATCGCCATTTACACTGCTCGTGCGTACCGATTGAAGATTATATGTAGGAATAAATCACGCTTTTCATTAAATAGTGTGAATTAACTGTTTTTAGGCTTGATTTCGGTAGTTTACTGAAATCAAGCCTTTATTATGGGTATCTCTAGCCCGAATATTGTGAAATACCCGTGTAATTTTTACCTTGATATAGTTTTTCCACTTCGCCTGTTTCCATAACGACTTGGTAAACACCCCCATTAAGGTCGGCGATATACATTAGTTGTGCTGATTTATCATATGTGAGCCCAATCGCCTCTTTAAAACCACGGCTTATTACTTTGTAATGGCTCAATCCATCAGAAGCAATATTGGCACAATTTAAGCTATTGCCATCGGGCTCAGCGCCTCTATCTGTCCAATATAAAATATGGGTTTCTTCATCAAGCAATAAATCAATAGGCTCGGGTAGGTCTTGAAGGAGCAATTGAATATCAGTGCGTTGATTGGCTGGTTGCTGGGTTTTAGGTGTTAATGGTGCCCTAAAAATACGGCCTAAATTGCCTTTAGCGGTGCCTTTTTGTGTCCAGTAGAGCCAGTTATTTGCAACATCAACAGTAATACCAACGCACTGGTCTAATATATCTACGTTATTGTGTTTATCTCGAGGCCTTGCTACATGGATTAATAAATCAGAACCATCGACATGACATGATGAAACCATACCGCCTTCACGGTCACACCAGTATAATCGTTGATTCACTAAATCAAGGTGTAATTGTTTTGGCGTTCTTACTTTTCCATTGCCTAATAGCATTTTTCTGCTTGTGCCATCAAAATTCATCACATTGATGGAGCCATCGTCAGCGTCATAATCATCCCCCATATTGCTCCAATAAATTAATCGATTAGTAGGGTCAATGGCAATGCCGTCAGGAGTTCCACCGAGTCCTTCGATAATTGGGGTTGTTTGATGTGTTGATTTATTGAATTGAATTATTGCGGGTGAATGGACATCTAGTAGCAAAAGGTAAGGGGTTGAATATTCATTGAATTTTTGCATTTTAAACCTCTCAGGCAAATGTTCAATGATAAAGATAGGAGTGATATTAATAATTAGCAAGTTATTAATATTGATATTTCTTTATTAGTCGAGATTAATAATTATATATAGAATATAAAGTAGTTTATTATTTAAATTAAAATAATGAATTAGTGAAAAGTATATCTTGTCACGGACAATATAAATTAGATGAGTGTAACACGTTAAATAAAGCGGCTTTTCAGCCGCTTTTGGCGAAAATTACAACAACCAACCTTTTTGTTGGGCGAGTTCTAACTGTAATTTTAACTGCTGATAAAATTCAGGCAGAATTTGCTCGATATAATCACACTTACTGAGTACTTGCTCAAGGCGGATATTATTTTCAACCCAACTTTGTCCTTGATTGTGCAAGTTCATTAGCATTGGCATCGCTCGGTCAATGGCATTTGCATAGACAGACTCTGGCGTTTCTAATGCATCGTACTCATTCCACAATGCTAAAAGGGTTTCAGCTTGTGGGCTAGGCAACAAGTTAAAGATACGGTTAGCGGCTTTAACTTCTTCTTCATGAATAGCATCACGAGCTGCATTATCAAAGACCAATACATCACCTGCGTCAATTTCAACAATGTCATGCACAAGGGCAAGCTTTATCGCATGTTCGATATTAATGCCTTGTACATAAGGTGCAAAACTCATTGCTGCAACCGCAAATTGCCAACTGTGCTCTGCCGTATTTTCTTGGCGTTCACGGTTCAATAACTTATTTTTACGATAAACGCTTTTGAGTTTATCTAATTCCATTAAAAATTGGACGACTTCGGTAAAAGCCCCAAAATTAACCACCTCTACGGGCTTGCTACCTAATGCAGATGACATAAAAACTCCAATTAATTCTCTTCTAATGTATAAGGTAATGGTGCGATGGTTAGGTGACTTTGCTCATCACCCATAACACGGAAAACGCTATCGGCTTCCATATCGTTATTCATAATGACCTGTACATAAATTTCACCACTACCTAAGCGGATAGCTGCTAAAACAGTTCCTGTGCGACGCCATTTATCACCAAGCTGCCATTCCACACCTTCGCCGATAACAGGAATAGTGGTGCCTGTGCCTTTCAAGGTGTACATCGCGCGTTTATTTGCACCACGGAATTTTGCACGTGCAACCATTTCTTGCCCGGTATAACAGCCTTTTTTAAAGCTGATACCGTGAGGTAGGGCTTGCAAATTAGTGGCTTGAGGTAAATGTTGGGCACTATTTGCTTGATCGATAACGGCAAAACCCGCTTCGATATCAAGGGCTAGCCATTGTTCATCATTAACTTGAATAGCGTCTAAGGTTTGAGCCATTTTTTGTGCGGTTTCTTCGTTGGTGATCACCAAAAAACGCTCTGTGGGTAATGCAAAATGCAATATTGTGGAAGCACCGTCTGTAATGACTTGGTTTTGCTCGTCAGGTAATGCAGTAAATAATGTTGCCAGCGCTTCTCTTGCACCTTTACCTGCGACCCCGATTAATTTTAGGTCCGGTTTTTTTTCAAAGGTGACTTTTGAGAAAACTGCATATTTTTTCAGCTCAGCAAGTTGTGAATCGGCCACGCTGGTTCTCAATAAATATGAATAACCGTCTAAGTGATGGAATAAGCGGAGATCACTCCACATTTTACCTTTGGGATCACAGTGTGCTGTTAATGCATGTGACTGAGTGAGTATGGCAATATCCGCGGTCACTTGGCCTTGCAGGTATTTCTCTGCATCAGCACCGTGGAGATGAATAAGTTCCCAGTTTTCCAGTGAAATCAAAACGAGTGGTAAAGACTGAGATCCGAGAGGAAACTGCTGTGTACTATCAATGTGGTTAGTCATGATTTCACCTGTTGTTCTTTGATAGATAAAGGTGCCTAATGGTAAAATAGCTAGATAACATTGCAAGTAGTTATTATGATGAAGCTGTATTATCTAATAGTTTTTTATCATCTGTTTGTAGAAAAACGGTATTTTACTACTAAAATTACAACAATGTAGTCTATAACATGTTTTCTTAGCGGATAATCTGTTAGAGTATGGAAAATAATCAATCTAATCAGTTAACTGCAAAAAAGGCCGTAGTAGAATGGATATTGAGAATAAAGCGCGAATTCATTGGGCATGCCGTCGTGGTATGCGTGAATTAGATATTTCAATCATGCCGTTTTTTGAGTATGAATATGATGACCTAACAACTCACGATAAGCAGGTATTTGTCCGTTTATTAGAATGTGCGGACCCTGATTTATTCAATTGGTTAATGAATCATGGTCGCCCAGATGATGACGAACTTTTTCGTATGATTAAACTGATTCAGGAAAAAAATAAAAATCGTGGTCCTGTGGAAATCTAATCTCTCCATTTCATGGAAAACTCAATTGTTCTCAACCTGTGTTCATGGGGTTGTTGGGATGTTTTTACTATTGGCTCCATGGTCCCCTGATAACTCAATGATATGGTTGCCGCTATTAGTGGTTGTCGTTGCGAGTTGGGCAAAGAGCCAGAAAAATATCAGTAAAATAAAAGGGGTTGCTGTACTGGTTAATGGCAATAAGGTTCAATGGAAGAAAAATGAGTGGAGAATACTGAAAGCGCCTTGGCTTAGCCGTTATGGGGTATTGCTGACACTAGAAGCTTTGCAAGGTAAACCGCAAAAGGTTCATTTATGGATAGCGAAAGATGCTGTGTCAGAAGAGAATTGGCGTAATTTAAACCAGTTATTACTGCAATACCCTGATATCTAGGCTACCAAGATCACTGGCGATAAACCGCATGGGTAGCCTGAGAGTATGTAGATAACCCTCACTTTGGGTTATCAATAAGCAAGCTAATATAAGCTTGCGCCATACTTGCATTATAACAACGCTTCAATTTCCTCAAAAATCTGTACACACCACTGTGCGATGCGCTCATCAGTTTGTTCAAACTGGTGGACTTCATCTAATGCAAGGCCAACAAACATATCACCGGTGTCATTGAGTGGTTTAGGGCTATCAAAGGTATAGCCTTCAGTTGGCCAGAAGCCAACAAATTTAGCACCGGTTGGTTTCAGTTGGTGGTAGAGCATCCCAAGGGCATCAAGAAACCACTCGCCATAATCTATTTGGTCACCCAGCCCATACATCGCAATAATTTTATTTGCGAGGTTAAGATTGGGAAGCGCTTCCCAAATTTCAAGCCAATCTTCCTGTATTTCACCAAAATCCCACGTAGGTATTCCCAAAATAAGAACATCATACTGTTCCATTTCTGTCGGCGGTGTATCGTTAACGTTATGAAGTGTGACTAAATCATCGCCGAGAATATCACGTATTTTTTCTGCAACCATTTCGGTATAACAGGTACTAGAACCGTAAAAAAGACCTATTTTCATATATATTATTACTATGTCCAGCTATGGTTTTCATCACAAGAGATGTATTGTAACAGAAGCAGCCACATTCAGGCATAATAGAATCGTGTGGTATTATCTAAAGGAAGCTTATCTGTCGTGGAAATCAAACAACTTAATCCATTAATTGAACAATTCCTTGATACAATTTGGCTTGAACAAGATCTAGCCGAAAATACATTGGCTTCTTATCGTAATGACCTTCAATTATTAGATAAATGGCTTGATGCACATCAGTTGCATTTAGAAAATGTTCAATCAATTGACCTACAATCTTTTTTTGCTGAACGCATTGATTGTGGATATAAAGCAACGAGTTCAGCACGTTTATTAAGTGCGATGCGTCGGTTGTTTCAATATTTGTACCGGGAAAAAATCCGTTTGGATGACCCTTCAGCGGTGATTGCTGCTCCCAAAATTCCGCAGCGTTTGCCCAAAGATTTAAGTGAAAGACAAGTTGAAGATTTATTGAATGCCCCTGCTACCGAAGATGCTTTAGAGCTACGTGACAAAGCGATGCTGGAAGTGCTATATGCATGTGGTTTGCGTGTTTCTGAATTAATTGGTTTAACTTTTTCAGATATTAGTTTGCGGCAGGGGGTTATTCGTGTTGTCGGTAAAGGCGATAAAGAAAGATTGATTCCCTTGGGGGAAGAGGCAATATATTGGCTAGAGAAATATATTGATGAAGGTCGCCCAGATTTATTAAATGGCAAAACGAGCGATATTCTATTCCCGAGTAAGCGTGGCACGAAAATGACTCGGCAAACGTTTTGGCACCGAATAAAATATTACGCAGTACTTGCACATATTGATAGCGAGCTACTCTCACCGCATGTTTTAAGACACGCATTTGCAACTCATTTACTTAATCATGGGGCAGACTTACGCGTGGTACAAATGTTGTTAGGTCATAGTGATCTATCAACCACACAAATTTATACTCATGTAGCGACTGAGCGGTTACGAGTATTACATGAGCAGCATCATCCAAGGGGGTGATGCATGATTAAAGGACTATTTATGAAACGCAAATTGATATTATTGGCTGCTGCATGTATTGCAACGTTGACTTCCTCAGTCTATGGGGCAACGGAAGAAAAAGTTATTCGTGATACGTTGGAAAAATACAACATGGTTGTTGAAGTGATTAAACCTTCACCCATTGTTGGGCTGAATGTTGTTGAAACATCAACGGGTGTTGTATACATCACTGATGACGGCAAATATTTATTGCAAGGGCCAATTTATGATATGAGCGGTAAAAGCCCGGTTAATATCAGTAATCAGCCATTAATGAAAAAAGTAGAAGCGCTCAAAGGTGAAATGATTGTTTTTAAAGCACCGCAGGAAAAGCATGTTGTGACCGTTTTTACCGATATTAGCTGTGGTTACTGTAAAAAATTACATGAATCTGTTGGTGAACTAAATAGCCAAGGTGTCACGGTGCGTTATCTTGCATATCCACGTCAAGGTGCGGACAGCGACGTAGGGAAAAAAATGGCGTCTATCTGGTGTAATGGCCTACCACAAAAAGCGCTAACTCAAGCGTTTAAAGGTGAGGAAATTGCCATGATTGAAGATTGCAAAATTGACCTAAGTAAACATATGAGTGTGGGTAATTTATTTAAAGTGACGGGAACACCAGCGATCATCCTACCGGATGGGCAATTACTACCTGGCTACATGAAACCGGATGCCCTTGTTCAATTACTCAACGAAAAATAGTTAATTATTGTGAATGTAGAAACACTCTTACAACAAAGGCAGCAGCAAAGTTCTGCTGCTCAACTTCCTGGCTTGCCTGAACTATTACAACGGATTTATCAACACCGAGGCGTCACCGATATCACTCAGTTAGAGCGTAAAGCGGCCAATTTATTGGATTATCGGACATTATCGGGTATTGATAAGGCATTACCGCTACTTTATCGTGCTTTAAATGAACATGAGGCTATCACCATTGTTGGGGATTTTGATGCCGACGGAGCAACCAGTACTGCGTTAGCGATTAGAGCTTTAAAATCAATGGGATATAGGAATATCAATTATATCGTTCCGAACCGCTTTGAAAATGGTTATGGTTTAACGCCTTTGGTGGTTGAAGAAGCGCGTAACCAAGGAACGAATCTCATTATTACCGTTGATAATGGCATTTCATCCCATGAAGGCGTTGAAGTAGCTAGCCATTATGGAATAAATGTCATTATTACTGATCACCATCTGCCGGGGGAAACTTTGCCTGCTGCGGATGCGATAATCAACCCGAATTTAAACGAGTGTGGCTTTGCCTCTAAATCATTAGCAGGGGTTGGTGTCACATTTTATTTAATGTCGGCATTACGTGCGTATTTACGTCAGCAAGGTTGGTTTGTGCAACAAGGCGTGGCAGAGCCTAATTTAGCCGAATACCTTGATTTGGTTGCGTTGGGAACTGTCGCAGACGTGGTTCCTCTTGATGTAAATAACCGTATTTTAGTTCATCAAGGGCTTAATCGTGTTAGAGCGGGGCGTTGTTGCGCGGGTATTAAAGCCCTCGTTGAGGTTTCCAAGCGGGATTTATCAAGGCTAGTGGCAAATGACTTTGGTTTTGCACTTGGTCCTAGATTAAATGCAGCAGGCAGGTTAGATGATATGTCGGTGAGCATTGAATTATTGCTGACTGACGATATGGCCTATGCGCGGGAACTAGCAAATGAGTTGGATGGGCTAAATCAAACTCGCCGTGAGATTGAAGCGGGTATGCAGCAAGAAGCTCTCGTGCTTTTTAACCAATTCGAATACGGTGAAAACCAGTTACCAAATGGCCTAGCCATTTACCACCCCGAATGGCATCAAGGCGTTGTAGGGATATTGGCTTCTAGGATCAAAGAACAATACCATCGTCCGGTTATTGCATTTGCCCCTGCTGGTGATGGCTTATTAAAAGGTTCAGGGCGCTCTATTCAAGGGGTGCACATGCGCGATGCACTTGAACGCTTGAATACCTTACAACCGGGGTTAATGCAGAAGTTCGGTGGTCATGCGATGGCGGCAGGTTTGACGCTTGAAGTGGATAAATTTGATGCTTTTAAACATCACTTTGAGCTATTGATGGGGGAACTTATTCAGCCTGAACAACTTGCTGGAGTGATATGGAGTGATGGTGAGCTTTCTCGCAATGAATTTTGTTTAGAAACAGCGGAACTTATTCGAGAGAGTGGCCCTTGGGGACAATCATTCCCCGAGCCAGTATTTGATGGTGAATTCCAATTATTACAGCAAAGGCTAGTGGGTGAGCGTCATCTAAAACTCATGTTAGAGCCGGTGAATGGCGGGCCAATGTTAGATGCAATAATGTTTAATATTGATGTGCGCCGATGGCCAGATAATAGTATCAAAAAAGCTAAAATAGCCTTTAAATTGGATGTAAACGAGTTTCGAGGGCAAAAAAACGTACAATTAATGATTGAACATATTTGGCCGGATTAAACGGGTAATTAACACACTGAATAACGATGAAATAGCGTTTTATGGCGCTATAAACATGAGATAAATTCCGCTATACTAAGCGGTTTGTGAACAAAAAAATATTTTTGACTAACCATAAGATATTGAAAAATGACGTTTGAAATAAACCCAATAAAAAGTAAGATTCAGGACCTGTCTGAGCGGACAGTGGTTCTGAGGGGGTATCTTTGACTATGATGCCAAGAAGGAACGCTTAGAAGAAGTCAACGCTGAGCTTGAACAGCCTGATGTTTGGAATGAACCCGAAAGAGCGCAAGCCCTTGGTAAAGAACGTTCATCACTTGAGGCAATTGTTGAAACAATTGACCAGATGACGCAAGGCCTTGAAGATGTTGAAGGTTTATTAGAGCTTGCGGTTGAAGCGGATGATGAAGACACATTCAATGAAGCAGAAGCTGAGTTAGAGCAATTACAAGGCAAATTAGAGCAACTTGAATTTCGTCGTATGTTCTCAGGCGAATATGATAGTGCAGACTGTTACATTGACTTACAAGCGGGTTCTGGCGGTACTGAAGCGCAAGATTGGGCAAGTATGTTATTGCGCATGTACTTGCGTTGGGCTGAGTCAAAGGGCTTTAAAACCGAGATTATCGAAGAGTCTGATGGTGATGTTGCTGGGCTAAAATCGGCAACGGTCAAAATTATTGGTGACTATGCCTACGGGTGGTTAAGAACGGAAACAGGTGTTCATCGTTTAGTCCGTAAGAGTCCATTTGACTCAGGTGGGCGTCGTCATACTTCTTTTAGTTCTGCGTTTATTTATCCTGAAGTTGATGATGATATTGATATCGAAATCAATCCAGCGGATTTACGTATTGATGTATACCGTGCTTCTGGTGCTGGTGGTCAGCACGTTAACAAAACAGAGTCAGCGGTTCGTATCACACATATTCCAACGAATATTGTGACGCAATGCCAAAATGACCGTTCACAGCATAAAAACAAAGACCAAGCGATGCGCCAGTTAAAAGCGAAGTTATACGAACTGGAAATTCAGAAGAAAAATGCAGACAAGCAAGCGATGGAAGAGAATAAGTCCGATATTGGCTGGGGAAGTCAAATTCGTTCTTACGTCCTTGATGATGCAAGAATAAAAGATTTACGTACTGGTGTGGAAACGCGTAACACGCAAGCCGTACTGGATGGTGATTTGGATAAATTCATTGAAGCTAGTTTAAAAGCTGGCCTGTGAGGAAAAAATGTCTCAGGAACAACAAGGTGTTGAACAAGCACCTGATTTGAATAACGAACTTAAAGCCCGTAAAGAAAAGTTAGCGGCACTGCGTGAAAAGGGTATTCCATTTCCAAATGATTTTCGTCGTGAAGATATTTCCGATAAAATTCATGCGCAATATGATGATAAAACATCCGAAGAGCTTGAAGACCTAAATATTGAAGTGTCGATTGCTGGCCGTATGATGACTCGTCGTATCATGGGTAAAGCATCATTCGCAACGTTACAAGACGTTGGTGGGCGTATTCAGATTTATGTTTCCCGTGATGATTTAGCGGAAGGCATCTATAACGAACAGTTTAAAAAATGGGACTTAGGCGATATTTTAGGCGCTAAAGGCCGTTTATTTAAAACCAAAACAGGTGAGTTGACTGTTCATTGTCATGAAGTCCGTTTATTGACCAAAGCATTGCGCCCATTACCTGACAAATTCCACGGTTTATCAGACCAAGAAACACGTTACCGTCAGCGCTACCTTGACTTAATCGCGAATGATGAATCTCGTCATACTTTTATTGTTCGTTCTAAGATCCTTGCTGAAGTGCGTAATTTTATGGTTGGTTACGGTTTTATGGAAGTCGAAACCCCAATGATGCAAGTCATTCCAGGTGGTGCTTCTGCGCGTCCATTTGTGACTCACCATAATGCATTAGATATCGATATGTACTTACGTATTGCGCCTGAACTGTACTTGAAGCGCTTAGTTGTTGGTGGTTTTGAACGTGTATTTGAAATTAACCGTAACTTCCGTAACGAAGGCTTATCTCCACGTCATAACCCAGAATTCACCATGATGGAACTGTACATGGCGTATGCGGATTACCGTGATCTGATCAAGCTAACAGAAGATTTGTTCCGTACATTGACACAAAATGTTTTAGGTAACACGGTTGTTCAGTATGGTGAGCAAGAGTTTGATTTTGGTAAACCTTTTACCAAACTCACTATGAAAGAAGCGATTTGCAAATATCGTCCTGAAACCAACGTTGCTGATTTGGATGATATGGATAAAGCGGTGGCAATTGCTCAATCAATTGGTATCAAAATTGAGAAAAGTTGGGGGCTTGGCCGCATTCAGTGTGAAATCTTTGAAGAGGTTGCAGAGAGCCACTTAATCCAGCCGACATTCATCACTGAGTATCCTGCAGAGGTTTCACCATTAGCGCGTCGCAATGATGATAACCCATTCATTACTGACCGTTTTGAGTTCTTCATTGGTGGTCGTGAAATCGGTAACGGTTTCTCGGAATTAAACGATGCAGAAGACCAAGCTGAACGTTTTGCAGAGCAAGTTCGTCAAAAAGATGAAGGCGACGACGAAGCAATGTTCTATGATGAAGACTATGTTACCGCATTAGAGCATGGTTTGCCGCCAACAGCAGGTTTAGGTATCGGTATTGACCGTATGGTGATGTTATTCACTAATAGTCATACTATTCGCGATGTTATTTTATTCCCAGCTTTACGTCCTAGCAAAGCTTAAATGCCATTATGCCCGGTTAATACCGGGCATATATTAACATTTGTAAGCTATCAATATTGACTCCTCTTATGTTTCATTCAAGCAGTTCATTTTAGTTATAAGATAAAACACTATTTACTAGACGCGAAATGAGTAAGGTGAAATAAAATCACTGAAAAGTGTTTTTTTAGTGATTATGGCTATGTAATCAATGTATTTTATTAAAAATAGATTTGAGTTACGAATCGTATCAATTTAATATAAGTAATTATGGCAGATAACTGCTATGCTCTATTACGCATTTTTAGCATCAATAAATACGTATTTTGATAAAAACTTGATCCTATTTATAATTTTTAATTATTGTTAGCCTGTAGAATTGAATTAAGCAGGTTACTCATTTTTTGTATGATGACGTTTATTGTTATATCACAAGTTTAAAATGTGTTAGCAGCTTGAAAAATGGAAAAAGGTTTATTTTTTTGTGAGTGAATATTTTATTTGTTAACAATTGTTACAGGTGACAGAACTAAAATAAGAATTTACTTGGAAAGAATTGGGTCGCTTACAAGGTTTATAGAGTAACTCGACCGTTCTCTGACATAAAATAATAAAAAATTACGGCAAAGGTGTAGAATTATCCCTTTATAGGGTGACTAGTGGGAATTAGCTCATAAAATTAATGAAAATGTGGCAATAAAATAATTTTAAAACTAAAGTTAAGCTAATCTAAATTTATGAGATGACTCTATTTCTACATTCGGACTTATAGAAAATAGCTAATTTTTAGCTTACACTAGGTTTTTTTGACATCATTATAATAGCGAAGAAAAGTGCTGGTAAGGTAACCATATGTTTTTAAAAAATAAATTTTATGTTGCATCTTTGCTTATAGCAGGTACAGCTCTTCTTTCAGGTTGTACATTTGGCTCAGACTCATACAATACAGCAACACCGAATACCCCAAGTAAACAGGTAGTCAATACAAGTACCACTCAGCCGGTAACACAATCGACTGTTGATACCAATCCAGGTCAGGCTGATAACTCTTATCCTGAATCTCAAAAAGTTTTAAACAACGCAATTAACCGTACACCAGTTGCTTCTACAACTTATGGTGAAGCGGGTGCTGATCAGCAAACATTTGCTCATTTGAATACGTGTGTTAAAGAATTAAACGCGCTCAAAACACTCTCACCAAAAGATTACAATCGCTTAGTAGGTTCATTTAAAGAAGTTAGCGAAATCAACCGTCTATATCGACAAGTTGAAGGGACTGCTAGCCCTGACACAATTGAATTATTACAAATGGCGATAGAATCTAAAACCAAAGTATTGTGTGCAAAAGTTCGTTATAACTCAGTATTGTCTACCGAATCAACATTGAAGAAAATTAGTGGATTATGAGAATAAACCTTAGGCTTTGTGTGTCACTGGCACTTGTTACGACTTTTTTTAGTCATGCTCCAAAAGCAGAGCGCTTTAACAATGTAATTGATGATTTTGATACTTATCTTCAAATGGAAAAAGAAGGCAAAGTACAAGAACAAAAGCAACAATTGCCAGTTAATACACAAAACCAGGGTTATGAAATCTTTTCTTCGCTATCTACTGTTCCTGCTCCAAAAGAGAAACAAAAATCTGCGGCAGCGAATAAAGGAACGAAAGGCAAAGCTACAGGGAAGAATAAATCTACTGCGGCATCAACGAAGAAAGTAGATGTTGCGAAGGCAGAGCCTGCTGAACCGGAAAAAACGACTTTTTCTGAAGTGTGTGCGGTGACGACAGAAAATGGGGCATCCCCTATTTTATTGTCGTCTTACCCTTATTTCTTCCAAAGCAATCAATGGGATCCTGCTTATCTAGCCAAAGATTTTGCAAAATATCAATTGGTTCTTGACCCACTCGGCTTATATGCATCTAAATTTGCCAAGCCAACAGGTATTAATACCTCTGCTTATCTTGAGCAATTGGCGCAATTAATTGAACGTCAGCAATTAGCACATCTATATAAGTTTGGTATTGCTCAAGGTGTAGGCCAACTTATTGCCTATAATCATTTGCTCAATGATGAACAACTCGTTTCTGAACTCATTAATCATAATAAGAGTATCGCGCAATTAACGCATACAATTACGGAAAAACAATTTGAGATTGATAAACTAAATGATGACGTTCTGAAAAGTAAAGAGCAAATCGCGAAATTACAGGCAATTGTCAATTCATCAGATGACCAATCTTTAATTGACACATTAAAGACTAAACTGGCGGATGCTCAAAAAACAATTGAGCAAAAGCAAAATAGTCTTGATCAATTGAGTCAAGAAAATCAGCAAACCCAAGAAACGATTGCTCAACTTGAAAAACAATTAAATGAAAGTGTCGTTGAACAAGCCCAACTTAAACAGCAATTAGCAGATAAAGAACAGCAATTTGCTGCTGCAAATTTGAAAATTGAGCAACTAACTGCGGATATTGCAAAATTAGAGTTGGAATCTAAAAATCAACTGCAAGTCGCGGGTAACGCTGATGAGCTGATGAAATCAGTGACAGCTGAACTTTTACAGCAAAAAGAACTGTTGAAACAGAAAGAAAATGAATTAGCGACCGTTAAAAGTGAAAAAGATGGTGTTGCATCGTCTTTAGTCGCCCAGCAAGAAAAAAGTAAATTATTAGAGTTACAAAACCAGCAATTACAAACTCAGTTGGTAGAAAAAGAACAATTAGCAGAAAAAATTCAAGTTTCTCTGGCGAAGAAAACGGAACAAGCAGAGCAACAAGTTGCATTAGAAAACGCCTTAAAAGCCGAACTGGCTGAGGCGAAAAAACAGTTAGCCGAGCACCAAACTGCGCAAAATGCGTTGTCCAAACAGTTTGCGAACAGTGAAAAACTGCAGGCAGACTTGCAGGCAAAACTCCTTCAACAAGAGCAAAATTACACCACAGCACAGGCGCAGCTGAAACAAGCGAATGCAGATTTACAGAAGCTCCAAGCGGATATGGAAAAACAAACCGCCTTGATGAGCCAAGCGAGCGATCAGCAAGTTAAAGCACTGACCGCCGATTTAAACAAACAACTCGCCTTGTTGAAGCAAAAAGAAGACGGTTTGAAGAAAGCGGAAACGGAAAGCCAAACTACTCGAGAAGCCTTAGCGAAGCAGCAAGCGGATGCAAAAGCATTAGCGGAGAAAAACCAGCAACTGACGGCTGAGCTGCAACAAAAAGCGCAACAAGCAGACAAAATTCAAGCCTCTTTAGCCGAGCAGACCGCGAAGGCGGCTCAGAAAGTGGCGTTAGAAGCCGAACTGGCTGAGGCGAAAAAACAGTTAGCCGAGCACCAAACTGCGCAAAATGCGTTGTCCAAACAGTTTGCGAACAGTGAAAAACAGCAGGCAGACTTGCAGGCGAAACTCCTTCAACAAGAGCAAAATTACACCACAGCACAGGCGCAGCTGAAACAAGCGAATGCAGATTTACAGAAGCTCCAAGCTGATATGGAAAAACAAACTGCCTTGATGAGCCAAGCGAGCGATCAGCAAGTTAAAGCGCTGACCGCCGATTTAAACAAACAACTCGCCTTGTTGAAGCAAAAAGAAGACGGTTTGAAGAAAGCGGAAACGGAAAGCCAAACTACTCGAGAAGCCTTAGCGAAGCAGCAAGCGGATGCAAAAGCATTAGCGGAGAAAAACCAGCAACTGACGGCTGAGCTGCAACAAAAAGCGCAACAAGCAGACAAAATTCAAGCCTCTTTAGCCGAGCAGACCGCGAAGGCGGCTCAGAAAGTGGCGTTAGAAGCTGAGCTGGCTGAGGCGAAAAAACAGTTAGCCGAGCACCAAACTGCGCAAAATGCGTTGTCCAAACAGTTTGCGAACAGTGAAAAACAGCAGGCAGACTTGCAGGCAAAACTCCTTCAACAAGAGCAAAATTACACCACAGCACAGGCGCAGCTGAAACAAGCGAATGCGGATTTACAGAAGCTCCAAGCTGATATGGAAAAACAAACCGCCTTGATGAGCCAAGCGAGCGATCAGCAAGTTAAAGCACTGACTGCCGATTTAAACAAACAACTTGCCTTGTTGAAGCAAAAAGAAGACGGTTTGAAGAAAGCGGAAACGGAAAGCCAAACTACTCGTGAGGCTTTAGCGAAGCAGCAAGCGGATGCAAAAGCATTAGCGGAGAAAAACCAGCAACTGACCGCCGAGCTGCAACAAAAAGCGCAACAAGCAGATAAAATTCAAGCCTCTTTAGCCGAGCAGACCGCGAAGGCAGCTCAGAAAGTGGCGTTAGAAGCCGAACTGGCTGAGGCGAAAAAACAGTTAGCCGAGCACCAAACTGCGCAAAATGCGTTGTCCAAACAGTTTGCGAACAGTGAAAAACTGCAGGCAGACTTGCAGGCAAAACTCCTTCAACAAGAGCAAAATTACACCACAGCACAGGCGCAGCTGAAACAAGCGAATGCAGATTTACAGAAGCTCCAAGCGGATATGGAAAAACAAACCGCCTTGATGAGCCAAGCGAGCGATCAGCAAGTTAAAGCACTGACCGCCGATTTAAACAAACAACTCGCCTTGTTGAAGCAAAAAGAAGACGGTTTGAAGAAAGCGGAAACGGAAAGCCAAACTACTCGAGAAGCCTTAGCGAAGCAGCAAGCGGATGCAAAAGCATTAGCGGAGAAAAACCAGCAACTGACGGCTGAGCTGCAACAAAAAGCGCAACAAGCAGACAAAATTCAAGCCTCTTTAGCCGAGCAGACCGCGAAGGCGGCTCAGAAAGTGGCGTTAGAAGCCGAACTGGCTGAGGCGAAAAAACAGTTAGCCGAGCACCAAACTGCGCAAAATGCGTTGTCCAAACAGTTTGCGAACAGTGAAAAACAGCAGGCAGACTTGCAGGCGAAACTCCTTCAACAAGAGCAAAATTACACCACAGCACAGGCGCAGCTGAAACAAGCGAATGCAGATTTACAGAAGCTCCAAGCTGATATGGAAAAACAAACTGCCTTGATGAGCCAAGCGAGCGATCAGCAAGTTAAAGCGCTGACCGCCGATTTAAACAAACAACTCGCCTTGTTGAAGCAAAAAGAAGACGGTTTGAAGAAAGCGGAAACGGAAAGCCAAACTACTCGAGAAGCCTTAGCGAAGCAGCAAGCGGATGCAAAAGCATTAGCGGAGAAAAACCAGCAACTGACGGCTGAGCTGCAACAAAAAGCGCAACAAGCAGACAAAATTCAAGCCTCTTTAGCCGAGCAGACCGCGAAGGCGGCTCAGAAAGTGGCGTTAGAAGCTGAGCTGGCTGAGGCGAAAAAACAGTTAGCCGAGCACCAAACTGCGCAAAATGCGTTGTCCAAACAGTTTGCGAACAGTGAAAAACAGCAGGCAGACTTGCAGGCAAAACTCCTTCAACAAGAGCAAAATTACACCACAGCACAGGCGCAGCTGAAGCAAGCGAATGCAGATTTACAGAAGTTAAAAAATGAAGTCGAAACGAAAACCGCTTTAATGAATCAAGCGAGCGATCAGCAAGTTAAAGCACTGACCGCCGATTTAAACAAACAACTCGCCTTGTTGAAGCAAAAAGAAGACGGTTTGAAGAAAGCGGAAACGGAAAGCCAAACTACTCGTGAGGCTTTAGCGAAGCAGCAAGCGGATGCAAAAGTATTAGCGGAGAAAAACCAGCAACTGACCGCCGAGCTGCAACAAAAAGCGCAACAAGCAGACAAAATTCAAGCCTCTTTAGCCGAGCAGACCGCGAAGGCGGCTCAGAAAGTGGCGTTAGAGTCAGAATTAGCAATAGCGAAAAAACAGTTAGCTGAGCAGCAAGCAGCACAAAATACATTATCAAAACAATATGCTGAGAGCCAAAAGCAACAGGAACAATTACAAACAAACTTAAAGCAAAATGAACAGAATTTTGTTGATGCTCAAAAACAATTGCAACAGGCCAATGCGGATCTGTTGAAGTTGCAAAAAGATGTTGAAAAACAAACGGCGCTAATAGGGCAAGCAAGTGACAAGCAAGTCAAAGAGTTAACGACAGACTTAAATAAACAAATTGCATTATTGAAACAGAAAGAAGCCGCTTTAGCTAAGTTGGAATCTGAGAAAAAATCAATTAATGATGCACTGACTGCCCAGGAAAGTGAGAAGAAAAAACTTGAGCAGCAAAACCAGCAATTTGTTAAACAGGCTAAGTCCCAAGAAGACAAAATTAGTAAACTTGAAAGCGATATTGCGGCTAAAACAAAGAAACAGCCTGAGATTGAGCAAAAACTGACAGAGACGAATAAACTTCTTGGTGATTTAAAAACTAATTCTCAAAAAGAGTTGGCATCAGCACAAGAGAAGTTGAAAAAATTACAAACAGAGCTAGATTCGCGTAAATCCATTTCGAGTGATGAAACTTTAAAATCACAAATTATGGAATTAAACCGATTGATAACTCAGTTACAAGATGAAAATGATGCATTAAAAGCGAGAAGTGGCACAAAACCGAATACTGGCTTGGCAGGGCGAGTTCCACCTAGCAAAGATGCAAAAGCGGTTGCCGCAGAAAATGCGAAGAAAAACCAAAAAATTATTGAGCAAATCACCGCTCAAAAATACAGTAAGCTCGATAGCAACACTTACTATAAAATCATTCAAGCAGGTTCTCCTATAAAAGATGTTAAAAATAAAGACGTGACTTTTATTATGAGAGAGCAATTAACGGATGGTAAGGTTACGGTATTGTACACCGACCAAAACCCGGTCACATTACCTTATAGTCAGTTACCAACGCCATTAAATTCCTTTGTAGAACGAGCAGGGGAAGGGGGTATGGTTAAAGTCTATATTAAACCTGAAGGAGGGTATGGTGTTGACGGTATACCAGGAGAAGTGCCACCAAACTCCATGTCAATCATTGATTTAAAAATAATCAAAGCAAAATAATATAGCTTTTGTCTGAGTTCATCTTAAAGGTAATTTGTCACTGAAAGGCGAATTACCTTTTTTTGTGATATATCAATCTGAAGGGATTATAGAAATTTAAGAAGTCTAAGAAGTGAATATGGCTGTGTAACGGAAGGGACTGAGACTTGCCTTTCTGCCAGATTATATTTCTATAACTGACAGGGCATGAGTTCGAAGATTGCTGAGCGGTTAAGCTGCTATTCTTGATCTACTCGGTGTGTATCCAAATCGTTTTCGATAAGTTTGGGTGAAGTAAGATTGACTGGAAAAGCCTGCTTCCATTGAAACCTCTACAATGCTCATTGTCGTGTTAATTAATAGCTGGTGTGCATACATGATACGTTTTTCACTAATCCACGAGCGTGGTGAGGTTGAATAAACGGTATTGAACAATTCTTTAAACGTTGTTAATCCCATACCAAAAGTACGTGCAAATTCACTTAGTCTCCATTCTTTAAGATAATTATTTTCCATAAATAACTGCAAGCGCTCAACTTGGCGACTACTCAGCTGCCTAAAATTAGATAACAATAGAGCTCCTTGTTCACTGTAGCTGAGTAATAATAATAATTCGCTTACTCGGAGTGTGAAGATGACGTCAGGGTATTCATTATTGATAAATGCATTTAAGCTTGCTTTGATCTCATCAATGATAGGAGATGAATTAAATTTAATCACATCACATGGTAAGGCTTCATTACGGTCTATTTCGCTTAACTCTGCACCATGATTGGAGATGAAGTTACGCAAGAAATCATCATTTAAGGGGATCCAAAGTAATTTGCAATCTGTGGCTTCGGTGAGTTGCAAGGAGTAAGCCCCTTGTTTGTGATATAAAATATCACCTTCATTTAAGTGTTGTGAGTTAGCTGGGGTTTCTAGTAACACAGAGCCTTGTTCTATGATCAAAAGCCCTTTGGTTTCTAAGTCGATGATATTATGAGATGCGTGACTATTAATGTTTATCTGTTTAATTACGTATTGATTCGGTGAATTTATTACTTGCATGACGATACCTTCATTAATTGTATTTCAAATATAATTTCAAAATAAAATATTCAACAATTTCCATCTGGTAATATAAAGCATGGGTGTTATTAGTATGGTTGAAATTATATAAATCGATTAATTTTGTGTCACATTGTAATTCTAAATATAAATAAATGTTTCCAAATATGTTTTTTCCGATCTTTTCTTGGTTTTAGCTCGGTATTTATAGTGTTAAAAAAAGTTTATTTGGTTTTTTATTTTTATTATTTTTTTTAGTTTGGGTTATTAATCTAAAATACTAAAATTAGTCGGTTGTTAATATGTTATCGTTTTTTACGCATAACAGGCGTTTTTTTTCTACTTTTTGCTCAATTGTCATTTTTAGTATAGTAATGTGAATTTTAGCTATGTTAATGATGATATTAAAATTCGTTAAAACCATCATTGATTAATATTATTTATGTAATAAATAATTGTTAACTTGAGTTATTTATTATGCTTATCGTATCGATAATATTAATTTATCAAGATAGGGCTGGATAGCGGGTTTATTGCGACAGGTATCTCATTTTTATAATGATAGGTTTGTACAATTGCTCTGATAGGCATTTTAAATATGTATTTTTATGCATAATTTCAAATGTTATTACTTTTTTATTCATCATTTTTCAGCCTACCTATGCCTTATTTTTCTCCTTATGCTGTGTTTTGTTTGAAACCTCAAATAGAGGGTGCCAATTTGAGCTAGGGTCTCACTCATCATGACCCATGCTTTTAGCTGTTCGCTTATTCACTTTAGCTGGTAAGTCAGGAACGGGTTTACGGTCATCAAGTAAGTGGCGTACAGCTAGTATTGGGTGATGGATTAGCATCTTAGGGCCAGCCCAGCGCATAACTAGCTTCATCTGCTCTCGCATTTTGGGTTGGTAACAATGGATTGGACATTGTTTACAAGCTGGTTTTTCTTCTCCATATCGGCATTTCTCTAACCTATTAACGGCATAGGAAAATAATTCTTGATAGAAATTAGGCGATTCTATGGGGGCGGGGTAGGTTTTTTCATAGATTTTTATCATTTTTTCAATCGTTTTAATTTCACGTTGAATGCGTTTACCAGCCATAAAATAAGTCTCTATAAAAAACAAACATACATTTAATATACAATTTTATATGAGGATAGCGAGTTAATGATAATGTATTCTTACTTTTATTGATGGAGCTCAACAAAATAAAGAGTTTTTCAATGTAACAAAAAAGAGGGTAAAAATTACCCTCTTTTAGTTGAATGAAAAATACTTAGCTAGGTACTAAATGAACAATAGAACATCGTCATTTTTTAGGGTGTTAGCTAATCTTTTTATTTTCATCATGTTAGAAAAACAACACATGTTGTTATCGTGATAGTCTATTGACTCGAGAGCATTATTTTTTGCATTTCATCTTTAAGATGTAATTTTTCTTTTTTTAGCTTAGCGACATGCTCATTGTAACCAGCACCAGAAGGGCCTTCTAATTTACTGATTTCTTTGTCGAGTTGATGATGCTTTTCATAAAGCGTTTGAAAACGGGGATGCGTAGAGATTAATTTTGAAACTAAATCTTGATCTGCTGATAACATACTACCTCCTCAGAATATATTAAGCCTCAGATTCAGTATAAACAGAGCGTACATTTTGTACATCCAAATAGCTTGTAATTTACATAATTTTTATTAGTTTTATGATCCTTCAACTAGAATTAAGTAGTATTACATTGTTTTTACCCGGGTTATCTATATTTTTGTAATTAAGAATCATCTATAGTGATAATTACGGTGTAAATGACTTAGTATGTATAAAATTCTGGTTTTTAAAATTGATTTTGTATTTCTAGATAGGAATAAATAATGAAAAAAGCGATTTTATCTGTAATGGCAGCGGCATTAATTTCATCATGTGCAGTCGCAACGGAGGATTTGGAAAAGATCGCGCCATACCCAAAAGCAGAATCGGGTATGACTCGTCATGTGATTGAATTAACCAAGCAACAAAATGAAAATGACTTTATGGTTGAGTTAGTTATTGGAAAAACGATCAAAGCAGATTGTAACCGCCAATGGTTTATGGGTGACCTAGACAGAAAGACGTTGGAAGGCTGGGGTTATGATTATTATAAACTTGACGAAGTAAAAGGCCCTGCATCTACTATGATGGGGTGTTCTGAACCTGCAAAAGACCGTTTTGTGACAACTCAATTAGGTGATGATGCATTTGTGCGTTATAACAGCAAATTACCGATTGTGGTTTATGCTCCGAAAGATATGCAAGTAAAATACCGTATCTGGTCTACAGACGATAAATTAATGGATTCAGTTACAAAATAAATATTCAAGAAAATGCCGCATTTAGCGGCATTTTTTATAGAACCAATTTAGCGAATAACGAAGACAGATGTTTTCGCATGGCGCACGATTGCAGAGGCTGTTGAGCCTAATAGATAGGTTGAAGTGCTTGGGTGATGAGAGCCAACAACAATGAGGTCTGCGCTAATGTCTTGCGCATAATCTAAGATTTCATCTTTAGCTGAACCAATACCAATTTTGCAGTGGATCCGTTCATCAGCAACTTTGATATCTTTAATGACTTCTTCTAATGCACGCATTGCAAGGATTGAACGTTCCGCAGAATCTTTGTTACTTTCTGGTAATGCGGCAATTTCAATACCAAAAAATAACTCAAGGCTCGGAATAACGGATAGAAAATGAATTTCGGCTGAGCTTAGTTGCGCTAGTGCCTCAACGTGTTTGATGATCTCTTGGTTTAATTCATCTTCTAACAAATCAATAGGGACTAGGATTTTTTTATACATAGCTACCTCATTTTCGTATTATTTAAAATTAATTACAAAAGGTTATCTACAATATACTATAAGTTAAATGAAAAGTAATAAATGCTATAACGTGCGCATTTATGGCGATAATCTAAAAATGACATAACTTATTCTTTGAAAAGAAAGAATAATTATTATCAACTCTCTGTGTTATTTACAAATCACACAGAGACTTTTAATAAAATATATGCGAATATTGCGGTAAGTTGTTTAACTAATTGATTTAAATGTATTATTTGAATGATAATTGTTTTGTTTTTCATTAAAGAACCCATTTTATGACTATGAATAATGCTTCAGCACAGAAAAAAAGTGATTTTGAAATTCAACAAATAAAATTTAAAGCCGCAAAAAAAAGCACATTAGTCAGTGTTGTCGTAAATATTTTCTTATCGATTTGGCAGATAATTGTTGGCGTTTTTTCTCATTCTTCCGGGTTAGTAGCTGACGGTATTCATACATTATCGGATTTGGTTGCTGATTTTGTGGTGTTGATAGCGAATAAGAAAAGCCACAAAAAGCCAGATGAAGACCACCCATATGGCCATTTTCGTTATGAAAATGGTGCGTCATTAATATTAGGTATTATTTTATTAATTGTGGGTGTGGGAATGGTTTGGTCAGCGATTGAAAAATTACTGAAACCTGAGTTAATTCCTGAAGTTCACTCAATTGCATTGATTGTCGCACTGATTGCTTTAGTCGCAAAAGAGGGGCTGTTTCGCTATATGCTGCATGTCGCGAAAAAAGTGAACTCCAGTATGTTAGTGGCGAATGCATGGCATGCTCGTTCTGATGCGGCTTCTTCCTTAGTGGTGGCTATTGGTATTGTTGGTAGCTTGTGCGGATTTAAAATTTTTGACCCACTGGCCGCGTTGATTGTGGGGACATTTGTTTTTCGGATGGGGTTTAAATTCACCAATCAATCCATGCAAGATTTAATGGATAAAGGTGCAGATGAAGAAACTTTGCAGGAAATCCGTTCTATTTTGGATAATATCAGTGAATTATCAGGGTATCATGATTTAAAAACACGTAAGTCAGGCGACTTTTTATTGGTAGATGTACATTTAGAGCTTGATGGAAATATGAGTATTACTGTTGGCCATGAGATTGCGGTAAATGTGCGTAAAAAGCTGATGGAAAACCCATTAATTTTGGATGTCATGACACACCTTGACCCATATGACAAAGAGATTAAGCATTAATTATAGGTTGATTTTATTTTCCGATAAGAACCGAGCATAAAAGTGGCTCGGTTTTTTATTGCAAGCTATTATGTAAAAAGGCTCCATTAATTATTGCACCTAGTTGATAACAAGGTGAAAATTAATATGTTGTTTCAGCACGGCACAATATAGTATTTTTCCAACGTAAAGGGCAAATATAGCAAGCAGCTCTTTATAGTAATTATTGAATGATTGAGGAAAAAATGCAGTTAACTCAAGAACAATGTCAGATATTTCGCGCCCCAAAGGTTATTGCCCTTACAAATCAAAATGGTATGAAGATTATTCTCAGTAGTCTAGGCGCTAGTTGGGTTAGCTGTATACTTCCATTAGTAACAGGTAAACGAGACGTTGTTTTGGGGTCACCCAATATGGCGAAACAGATGGAACAAGGAGTATACCTTGGTTCAACCGTTGGGCGAGTCGCTAGCCGTATAAATAATTCACAGTTCACGTTAAATGAACAGCGTTATCAGCTTGCGAATAACCAAGGTGTACACTGCTTGAATGGTGGAAAGCATAATTTTAGCCAGCGTATATGGGGTATTTTTCAGCCAACTCCCCAGAAGGCTATTTTTTCTTTAGTGTCTCCTGCCGGTGAACAAGGCTTTCCAGGTCGGCTAGAGGTTGAGGTGAGCTATGAACTCACAGAAGATAATCAAGTCGTTATTCACCATACTTATCAATCGACAGAAGCTTGCCCTGTTAACCTCGCGAACCACATCTACTTCAACCTAGCGGGGGAAGATTCGGTCAGAACGGCTTTGGAACATGATTTATATATTGGTGCAGACCAATTCTTGCCGACAGATATGGACGGTATTCCAACGGGCGAATGGCATAACGTGGCTGAAACCAATTTTGATTTTCGCCAAAGCAAGCGTATTGGCCGAGATTTTTTACAAGACGATGTGCAGCACCGCGTTGGTGGGTATGATCATGGGTTTATATTAAACGATGCATTAACCGACGGTGAGCAGACAGTGGCAACACTGGGGGCGCCAAATGGGGATGTATGGCTCAATATCGCAACAACACAGCCTGCATTACATGTATATAGTGGAAATAACCTGCTTGCAACATCGGGGAAAACTCGAACGTATGTCCCTTATTCAGGGGTAGTGTTGGCAACTCAGTTTCCAGCGGATGCCATTAACCATTCAGAGTGGGGAGAACAATACAGTTCGATTGCGTTTCCTCAACAAGTGTACCGAAACCAAACTCGCTACCAATTTGTTTTTTGATACCTCAGTGAATGTTCAGCGCCTCAATATTAAGGCGCTGAATTGAATTGCTCGCTAATAATTGCTTTAGACTTAAATAACAAATAAATCCATATATTCATTAACGGGCATTTTTTCTAGCATTGGTTTATCGAGAGAGGCTGTTAGAATTCGAATTTGTTGAGCCTCAGGGAATTGCCTTGCTAAATTAACTCTAAATTTATTTAATAATAATGGCATACCCTCTTTACGGCGGCGCTTGTGGCCAACAGGATATTCGATAACAACCTCATCAAGCACTTGCCCATCCTTCAATGTAATGGTTAATCCATTGCTAATCGAGCGTTTTTCAGGGTCATGATAGTCTTGGGTGAACTGTACATCTTCTGTGCAATGCATTTTTGCACGTAATGCATCAATACGTTCGTCTTTAGCAACATTGTCTTCATAATCAGCGGCCGTTAGACGACCAAAAATTAATGGGACAGCGACCATATATTGGATGCAATGATCCCTATCTGCCGGATTATGTAATGGGCCTTTTTTATCAATGATACGAATACAAGCTTCATGGGTACGTATGGCAATCGACTCAATATCTTGAGCCGTTTTTCCTAGTTTTTCGAGGGTTTGATGGAGTTGTAACGCTGCTTCTACTGCAGTTTGGGAATGAAACTCAGCAGGGAAAGAAATCTTAAATAACACATTTTCCATGACATATGAGCCATAAGGGCGTTGAAAACGCAGTGGTTGCCCATTAAATAAAACATCGTAAAAACCCCAGGTTTTAGCGGTTAACGCCGTTGGGTAGCCCATCTCCCCTTTTTGAGCCATTAAAGCGAGCCGAACCGCACGAGATGTTGCATCACCAGCAGCCCATGATTTGCGAGACCCTGTATTGGGGCTATGGCGGTAGGTACGCAGACTGTGCCCATCAATCCATGCTTGGGAGACCGCATTGAGAATTTGCTCTCTTTCCAAGCCCAATAAATGAGAAACAACCGCAGTTGAGGCCACTTTGACTAAAATAACATGGTCGAGCCCAACTTGGTTAAAGGCGTTTTCTAATGCGATACAGCCTTGAATCTCATGCGCTTTAATTAATGCCGTCAAAACATCTCTAATCACTAGCGGGGGCTTGCCTTTCGCAATATTTTCGCGTGAAAGCCAATCCGCAGTAGCTAAAATACCGCCAAGGTTATCAGATGGATGTCCCCATTCGGCAGCAAGCCAAGTGTCATTAAAATCAAGCCAGCGGCACATTGTGCCAAGATTAAATGCGCCTTGCACAGGGTCTAATTGAAATTGTGTACCTGGGATTTTTGTGCCATTTGGGACAATAGTCCCCGGGACGATAGGGCCTAATAATTTTTTACATGCAGGGTATTCAAGGGATTCCATACCGCAACCAAGGGTGTCGAGCAGGCAATGATAAGCCGTATCATAGGCGAGCTCAGAAATAATCGGGTAATCCATTACATAATCAACAATATCGCTGATCACTTTATCAAATTCAATTTGTTGCGAACGCACGGTTTGTGTTGTCATTAGGTTACCTTTTAACGCTGTTCTATAGGAATAAATAATTGGTTTTCAGGCCCAACATAGTTGGCTGAAGGGCGAATAATTTTATTATCTTGTCGTTGTTCAATAATATGTGCTGACCAGCCAGCGGTACGGGCCATAACAAATAATGGAGTAAACATAGCGGTGGGAATGCCCATAAGGTGATAAGCCACAGCAGAAAACCAATCTAAGTTTGGAAACATATTTTTTTCACGTTTCATGACAGATTCAATGCGATCTGCAACGGTATAAAGATGTCGATTTAGATTTTGTTCTGATAACTGTAAGGCGACAGATTTGATTATGGGATGACGAGGGTCTGCGAGGGTATAAACTGGGTGGCCAAAGCCAATGATAACCTCACTCTTTTTAACCCGGGCGATAATATCTTGTTCCGCTTCGTCCATTGATGCATAACGTTGCTGAATTTCTAATGAAACTTCATTTGCACCACCGTGTTTTGGGCCACGCAGGGCGGCAATTGCCCCTGTCATTGCAGAGTAAAAATCTGTGCCTGTTCCCGCAATAACCCTAGCTGCGAATGTGGATGCGTTAAATTCATGTTCTGCGTATAAAATTGCCGCAATATGCATGAATTTTTCCCATTGAGTAGGGGGCTTTTTACCGTGTAATAGATGCAAAAAATGCGCGCCAATCGAATCATCATCCGTTTGGGTTTCAATGCGTCGTCCATGGTGGCTAAAGTGGTACCAATACAACAACATCGAACCCAGTGACGCTAACAAGCGGTCAGCGATATCTCTAGCGCCAGAAAAAGGGTGTGATTCTTTTTCGGGTAACACACATCCCATCATTGATACGCCTGTACGCATGACGTCCATCGGGTGTGCGTTCGCCGGTATTGATTCTAAGGTTTGTTTGACACTTGCGGGTAACCCTCGAAAGGATTGTAGTTTTTCTTTGTATGCAACGAGCTCAGTTGCCGTAGGGAGCCTGTCATGGATGAGCAAATGTGCGATTTCTTCAAATTCACATTGTGTGGCTAAGTCGTGAATGTCAAACCCGCGATAATGCAGGTCATTACCATTACGTCCAACGGTACAAAGCGCTGTGTTTGCAGCTGCTACACCAGAAAGTGCAACTGATTTTTTAGGTTTAAATTGAGGTGCTTCAGTACGACTAAGTTGTTCATTCATCATTTATTCCTTGTAGGGGACAGAAGAGATGCAACTTTGAGTAATGATAAGTGTTTAAAAATTATGATTTCTTTTGGGAAAATAGTGCATCCAGTTTTTGTTCATAATCGTAATAATGAATACTTTGATACAGTTCTTCTCGAGTCTGCATTAGTGGAATGACACTTTTTTGCGAGCCTTCTTTACGTAACGTTGTATAAACCTGTTCAGCTGCTCTATTCATGGCTCGAAACGCAGACAGTGGATATAGCGCAATGGCAATACCCACATTGCGTAATTCATCAAGGGTAAATAAAGGGGTTTGGCCAAATTCGGTTAAATTGGCCAGTACGGGAGCGGAAGTATTACTCGTAAACTGTTGATACATAGAAAGTTCAGTGATTGCCTCTGGAAAAAGCATATCCGCACCGGCTTCTATGTAGGCTTGTGCACGTTCCAGCGCGGCATCGAGGCCTTCGACCGCTAATGCATCGGTTCGAGCCATAATGACAAAACTGTCATCAGTTCGTGCATCAACGGCTGCTTTGATGCGGTCGACCATCTCTTGCGTCGATACAATCTCTTTATTAGGGCGATGGCCACAGCGTTTTGCGCCTACTTGGTCTTCAATATGTAACCCGGCTGCGCCCGCCTTGTAAAATGATTTTACCGTGCGTGCGACATTAAAAGCAGAAGGGCCAAAGCCAATATCAGCATCAACCATTAGTGGTAAGTCACATACGTCAGTAATGCGTCGAATATCAATTAAAACATCATCTAACGTTGAAATACCTAAGTCCGGCATGCCCAGTGACCCAGCAGCAACGCCACCTCCAGATAAATAAATAGCTTTATAGCCAGCTTGTTTAGCAAGGAGTGCGTGGTTGGCATTGATGGCCCCAACAAGCTGTAGTGGAGATTCTTGGGTGATAGCCTCGCGAAACTTTTGACCTGCACTAAATGACGACATAATAGCCTCATGTGGTGTTAATTAATTGTAATTAAATTGAGATAACTATAGTCATATAGCAATTGACGTGCCAACCTTGAGTTAAATTACGTACAGGTAAAAAGTGTTTAAAATCAATGGCGTGATGATTTTCTCGATTTGTGATAAGAAAAACAAATTTAAAATAATCGGTTGGCATGTTTCATTGAAACCATATATTGTTAAATGAAACAAATTTGAAACGTATTGAGAAGGTAGGGTGATGGTGGAAAAACCCATTATTTGGACGGTTTCAGTGTCCCGGTTATTTACATTGTTTCGAGATATCAGCCCTGAATTTAGTGAGCAAGCGGAAATCACGCCGCTCAATCTTGGTTTTGAACAGGCGGTAGAGGCTGTTCGTCAACGACTAAAGGATGGACACTGTGACGCCATTATCAGTGCGGGTTCAAATGGGGCTTATTTAAAAAGCCATGTTTCAGTCCCTGTTATTATCGTGAAAATCAGTGGCTTCGATGTTATGCAAGCATTGGCTAAAGCCCGAGAGATTAGCGATAAAGTCGGGATCATCAATTATAAAAAAACGTTGTCTTCATTAGATGAATTTCAGCAGCGCTTTGGTTTACAAATCGAGCAGCGGAGTTATGTCACGGCAGAAGATGCAAGGTCTCAGCTTAAAGCACTAAAAGCTATGGGGATTTCTGTTGTCGTGGGGGCTGGGTTAATCATGGACTTGGCGGATGAAATGGGGATGACTGGGGTTTTTGTCTATTCCACAGAAACCATACAGCAAGCATTTTCAGATGCTATCGAATTAAGCCGAATGTCGAGGCGTGAAAACCATTCGCAAGGTAAATACCTTCCCCCTAACCCCGCAAAAGTTCGTTATACGATAAACGACCTGATTGGTTCGTCATTATCGATGGAGCGTGTTAGGCAAACTATTATGTTGTATGCACGTTCTGATGCAACAGTATTGGTTCAAGGCGCGAGTGGAACAGGAAAGGAGATGGTGGCGCAAGCTATTCATCACGAATATACCTTATTTAATCAACATAAGCGTAGTAAACAGCAAATGCCTTTTGTCGCTGTTAACTGTGGTGCGATACCTGAAACATTATTAGAAGCAGAATTATTTGGTTATGAAGAAGGCGCCTTTACTGGCTCTCGTCGCGGTGGCCGAGCAGGACTATTTGAATTGGCGAGTGGGGGAACTCTGTTTTTAGATGAAATTGGTGAAATGCCTATCGCATTGCAAACAAAGTTGTTGCGGGTTCTCGAAGAACGCTCTGTAGTACGAGTCGGTGGGTATAAACCGCTACAAGTGAATGTTCGAGTCATTTGTGCGACCCACTGTGATTTAGACCGTTGGGTGAAAGAAGGGCATTTTCGAGCCGATCTATTTTATCGGCTCGGGGTGCTGAGAATGCGCGTGCCTGCGCTCAATGAACGTGGTGATGATATTTTAGTATTAGCGGAGCGGCTACTTAAGTTAGCCTTTGCTGGATTGGTCTTGCCACTCCCTGCTTTTCGCGTGCAACAGCTGTTAAGTTGTCGTGACTATTTTCTCAATTACGCGTGGCCAGGAAATGTTCGTGAGCTGCGAAATTTAATGGAGCGGGTGGCTCTCTATTGTAGCGCATACTCCGAAAAAGCCATCAGTGAGGAAATGTTAGCGAGTTTGTCTCCTGAGCGCAAATGGGAAGCAACTAGTCATGAGGTTGTTATTGATAAAAGTAAGGAATCACTCACTGACGTGATGGCTAGGTTTAATGGTGACCGCAAAGCTGTAGCTCAGTATTTAGGTATTAGCAGGACAACCCTTTGGCGGCGACTTTCTTCACATTCCTAATCATCCTTTGAAATGTCTGGGAGATCCGCTTATTGGCGACCAATCAAAATGGGCTTAATTTTTATTATTAGAAAATTTATTTCTCTATTTTAATTAAAAAGTGAAATAAATTGTTTTAGTAAATTGAGCAAGGTGAATTTGCTTCATCGATCAGCTTATGCAGCAGGAGAAAACAATAAATAGTTTTTTTTGTGATTAAGCACTTTTTAGGTATTTTATATTTAGTTTAAGTTGTATCTAAAAGTAACAGAGGTGGCTTTATTTGCGGTTTTTATAATTGGCTGTTTTTTAAGTGATTATCTTCTTTTTTCTGCCATTTTTGATCTGGATTCGCTGACATAAAAAACGTGATTTTTCTCACATAAATTATTTTGTTAGTCACCATTAGATTTTCTCATTTTAACTTCATGATTGAACGTTCTATATTGCGCTCAAATTAGTCTTATCTTTGTTTTTTTACTACTGCACTAATCGCCGAAATGTGTTCTTTAATTAGGAACACAATGTTGTCGTATTCTACGATGTAGTTGCAGCGCATATTATTTATTTTGTTAGTTGGAGAGTGGGGCGTGAATCAGTCCACTACTATCATGCGCAAACGCGACAATGCATTCGTTCCTGTTGCAGGGTTAACGATTTTTGCTATTGCATCGGGTTATTTAATGAGCTTAATCCCATTATCGATGGGAAGCTTTGGTATTGATACGCAATATGCGGGCTGGTTAGCGAGCGCGTATTATATTGGTCTATTAATTGGCTCAATGTTAATTGAACCAGTTATTGCCAAAATAGGCCATCGCCTTGCATTTATAGGTTTCTTATTGATGCTTGCCGCGACAGTTATCGTACTGCCATGGGCACCGACCATTGAATCTTGGTTACCGAACCGCTTAATTGCGGGGGTAGCAGTAGCGGGTATTTTTGTGGTTGTCGAATCTTGGTTATTGATTGGTGATAACCCGAAAGAGCGCGCTAAGCGTTTAAGTTTTTATATGACGTCATTGTATGGCGGAACAACGCTTGGGCAGCTTGCTATTGGTGTCATTGGAACCCATGGTGCCTATCCGTTTATGGTGGTACTAGGGCTATTATTATTAGCGGTAATGCCACCGTTATTGGTACGTCAAGGCCAGCCAGATAGTGGTTCACATCAAAAATTGTCATTGAAGAAAATTGCTCGTTTAAGTAAACCTGCAATTATTGGTTGTATGGTTTCTGGTATTACCATGGGGACTATCTATGGGTTAATGCCGTTATCATTGAAAAAAGACCAGTTCACCACCGACCAAGTGGGGGTGTTGATGGCTTCAATTATTCTTGGTGGGATGTTAATACAGCCAGTTGTTAGCAAATTATCTATTTTAATGAGTAAAACCTTATTGCTTGCCATGGTTTCATTATTAGGTGTTTTTGCTATGGGGGTTATTTATATTTCGAGTGACTACTTGGTGATGATTGTCGCTTTAGCGTTACTCGGTATGTCAACTTTTGCCTTATACCCTGTAGCGATAACGTTAGCGTGTGATGGCTTAGACTCCTCCTATATTGTTGCTGCAACCCAAGTGATGCTGTTTAGTTACAGTATTGGTTCAGCGATGGGACCTATCGCTGCGGGGACGTTCTTAGGCCAATATAATGGGTTAGTGAATTTCTTCTTTATTGTGCTGTTAGTGACTGCAATTTATATGTTAATTGCTAGCTTACGCCGCAAAGCCAGTGTGTTAGCAAATTAATTTTGTCGACATAAAACTGATTAATAAAAGGCTCTGTGAGTTATCTCAGAGCCTTTTTTACGTTTTAATTATTTCTTTTTACTTGCAGCTGAAGGTGCAAGTTGTGCTTCGATGGGTAAATGCCTTGTGTTACGTACAATACGTTGTTCCCAAAGTTCTCCCAATTTGAAATCCCATGACAGGGGTGATATTTCTGTTCTGCCTGCATTTGGGGCGAAAGTGAGTTCACTGAAATACAACGTATTTTCATCAGACATCAAAAAGTCAGCTCGGCAATAATCAAAGGGTGTGACGAGTATTTCTGCTAACCGTAACATTTCTTTGAATAATGGTGGCTCAGATACGGGTTCCATCATGTTTGGATAACCAAAAGTCACGGGTTGCAATTGCCAGTTGGTATCGTAAATATTAATAAATTCATTGCCAAATTCATCGGAGTAGTCAATCTCTGCATAGACAGGCTTGCCAGAGAAGCAGTGGATCCTGCATGTTTCAGGCACTAACTTTCGGTTTTTATTAGCGAATAAATCAATATATTCTTCACACATAATCTGTGCGGGAATCGTTTTATAATGGCGCTCTCGAGTAATATAGTAAAGATTTTTAGTTAAGTGAAAATCCAATTTGCTTTTAGCTTTTGGCCAATCAAATTGCGCTTTATTGCGACAAATAATGCTACTGCCACTATCATGATTGCATTTTAAAACAAAACGCTCTGGCAGTTTATTTATATCAATTTCATCGACATTTTTATAAGTAGCTATAATAGGAACTAAATATTCATTTCCTATTGTTCGGGAAATATATTCTCTAACGGTGAGTTTATCCGCAAATTGTGAATATAATGGATTTTTATCTCGTAGCATTCTAAAGTTGACCTTCTCATTAAAGCTTTTTGGTGCTTTAAAGTCAGGGCGATAATTGAGTTTTTTAGTGAATTTATTAGAGAGATAGATATTATCACTCATAATGAGTGTACGTAATTTTTTTATAAAATACTCTGCTTTTTTCATGCGAGCACCAACCATTCTAATATTGTAGTGTGTAAATGAAATCTAATTTTTATTTGATTATATTTTTTATAACTTAAATAAAGCATCAATAAATGTAACGACCAATTTAATAATCTCTTAATCAATAAATAGTAAACAAAAGATAAATAACAGCCATTTTGTTAATAATAGCCGGGAATCTGTCTGCTTTTATATCAATAATTCAATCGATTGTTTTAATTATTCGACATTAATAATGTGGAAATTGCTATTTAAAGTGTAACAAAGGTAAGGAAGATAAACCTTAAGGGTTTATTTAGATATTATCTCTAAACCCGTGGGCTCAGAGATAATAATTGAGAAGGTTATTATTTTCAAAATGACTAATATTCTTACTGTAATGGCGGTTGCCCCATTTTTTTTAGGAATCGTATTTGAGCCGCAACGAGTTGTTTGTAATCAATACAGCGGTATGGCATATCATATTGTTGCGCCAGCTTAGCTAAAATTTGAGCTAAAGCAGGGTAGTGACGATGATGCCAATGAGGAAAAATATGATGTGTAAGGTGGTAGTTTAATCCCCCTGTTAAACGCCATAAATAGTGGGGGGTAGGTAGCCAGTCACAAGCCGTGACAAAATTATGGTGGTACCAGCCATGCTGAATTTGTTTATCTTCAGGCGCAGTGAAAAACTGTGTCTCTGCCCAATGTGTGCCTAGTAATAAATAAATTACAAAAATGGATGCGACCATTTGGCTCAATAAGTAAGTGATAAATATTGTTGCTAAGCTGATCCCATGGCTGTGAGCTACGAACAACGGGAGGCCGAGCATCAGTATTAAATGGCATATTTTGCTGCCTAAAAATAGCCCCCAGCCCAGTTTACCCTCGAGTACTTTCTGCGTCTTTAAGCGTGTTTTCCCAGTCCTATCGGACCAATCAAATACGAGAGCTATCCATGTGAGTGACAACGATGCAATGAAAGGCCAATAAATATGCTGATATTTCATAAAAGGCCGCCACCGTTGAAATGGCGTTTGGCGGAATATACCATTTTCTTCAGTGTCTAAATCGTAATGTTCGATGTTGGCGTAGTGATGGTGATAATGAACGTGACGTGTACGCCAAAACTCCGGTTCTAAGCCTAATGGCAATGTCACCAAACGGCCAAATAACCGATTTTTCCAGCCTGATTTAAATAGGGTATTGTGGCAGGCATCGTGCTGGCCAATTACATTTAATAACATGATAAGTAAAACAAATACAAAATAGGACAATATGTAAATTGAGGTAGATGTTGTCATGAGTGTTGGAAGATAACTCAGAAGGGCAACAATAAATAAGACTCCAATTATAGTAAGGTCAGCTAGGCTGGCATACACGTGATCTTGTTTAGCTTGCAGATATTCCTGACTTGCTTGTTTTAATGCGATATGAAATTGTTGTTCGTTAGCATTTGAGAACGTGAGTTCGAATTCAGTGTGATGCATGCGACTCTCATTTGATGTGATCTTCTTTTAATCAAAGAGTATATCCATACTAAGTTAATCATCGCAAAATAAATATGACAGGGGAAGAACGTTTCGACCTATTCTGAATCAGATTTCATCGAAAGTAATAAATTCCGACAATTTAAATAAGTGTTTTTGATGGAAATAAATATAAATGAATAATTCCAGCCGTATAAACGGTAAAATGTGAGTTATGGATTAATTAAACTGATATGTTTTTTTATGGGCGACTCAGTAAAACATGTATTATCAATCTATTGAAATACAAAAAACGGGCTACATCCTTGTAGAGAAATCCTTTAGCTGTAAAGTATCAGGGAAAAATATGTCTGTCTGTAATAAATCATGTGAAAAAATGATTTCATTTGCTTTCCTATGTTAATAATAAATTGCGGTTATCATTTTTAGTTGGTTTACTTGAATTGCTCGTTATATTTATCTTGCTTAAGCTAAATTAGGAGCTTACCTATATTAATAATGTGTCAAAGTGATGAAATAGTTACTGGTAAATTATTTCTTGAATTAGGAATGTAATATGAAAAAAATACTGTTAATAATTTTATCAACACTGATTATTCCAGTATCCGCTCAAGCAAGTTATAAATACTATGGTTGTGATAAAAAAATCTATCAACTAGAAAAACAACTAAAATATGCCAAAATGCATGGGAATCGAAATAGGGTTGCAGGATTAGAGCGTGCGATTTCAAATGTACAAAATAACTGCTATGACCATTATTCTGGAGCGACAGGCCCAACTAAACTAAATCATCGATATAGTTTTACTGAAACTGATCATTTAGAGCAGCAGATAGAGGCGTTACAAGATGAAATCGAACGCTTAAAAGCCGCTAAAAAATAATGTAATAGGTAATATTAAAACCCAATATTATTTATAGAATAAAACCGTGTTGGATGAATTTAGCACTATTGCAGCTTGTTATAATTAGAGTAACTTTCACTTTAATTTTTGTTTGGCGCTAGCGTATTGAATTAATCAATGAAATAATAAGTTAATGTCGTTTTCTTAACACAATATGTCTTCTTATGGTTATTCGCCCTCATCAACACTGGTTTTTTCGGTTATTTGACTGGCATGGTTCTGTACTGTCAAAAATAACATTTCGGCTTTCTCTAAATATAATGATATCCATCGTGGCTGTACTCAGTTTTCAATGGTACGAACGATTAGGTATACACTTAACGATAGCCCCTTTTAGTTTGCTAGGGATTGCTATCGCAATATTCCTAGGTTTTCGTAATAACGCATGTTATAGCCGCTTGATTGAGGCTAGGACGCTTTGGGCTTCGTTATTGATCAACCAAAGAAATATTCTAAGAAATATTAAAGGATTATTACCCAATGACCCATCAGCTCAAAAGGAATTTGCTAATTTATTGATCGCTTTTGGTTGGAGCCTTAAACATGAATTAAGAAAAACCAGCCCAGTCATTGATTTGTATAGGTTGCTACCCCGAGCTATTTTTGATGAAGTTATCCAAAGTCCGTTTCCCACTAGCCGAATATTATTGCAGATTGGCCTAAAGGTGGGGGAATTACGCGATAAAAAAGTCATCAGTGATGTGCTCTTTCAAGCCATTAATAAAGATATTAATGCGCTATCGGAGGTACTTGGTGGCTGTGAGCGGATTTCGAATACACCGATCCCATTTGCTTATACACTCATTTTGCAGCGAACAGTCTACTTATTTTGTTCATTACTTCCTTTTGCATTGGTCGTTGACTTGCATTTTATGACGCCATTTGTGTCTGTTTTTATTTCTTATACCTTCTTAGCGTGGGATGCATTAGCGGAGGAACTTGAGGATCCTTTTGGGATTGCTGCAAATGATTTACCGCTTAATGCCATTTGTAATAGTATTGAACGTAATGCATTGGATATGTTAGATATTAAACCACTTCCCCCTCAGTACCAGCCAGATAAATACTTCAACTTGTTGTAGCGTTGATCTATTCCTAATTGGAGACAGTAAAGCTCGATATTGGTGTTTTACTGTTTCACTTTTCCACTGGGTATTATTTTGTCTTTTTTGGTCATAAAAATAAGGAATTCTGTACAGATAATCTGACTAATACTATACTCCCCCTATGTATATCAAAGGGGCTTAAATATGCCACATTCCCCAAAAGAAAAAAAAGCAGTCCTTACACGGGTCAGAAAGTTGAAAGGGCAATTGCTTGCCTTGGAGTCGGCCTTGGAAGATGAAGTTGAATGTGCAGCCATTTTACAACAAATTGCTGCTATTCGCGGTGCAGTTAATGGCTTGATGGCTGGGGTATTAGAGAGTCATTTACGAGAAGGGCTTCAGGAGTCTGCGACAACACAGTTGCAAAAAGACTCTGTAGACGACGCTATCTCATTAATTCGAACATATTTGCGGTAAAAAGAAGGAATAACGATGAAATCACGTGCAGCAGTCGCATTTGGCCCTGGTGAGCCATTAAAAATTGTCGAAATTGATGTCATGCCACCAAAAGCCGGGGAAGTGTTAGTTAAGATTAGCCATACAGGTGTTTGCCATACTGACGCTTTTACATTGTCAGGTGATGATCCTGAAGGCTTATTTCCTGTGGTATTAGGACATGAAGGTGCAGGTGTTGTTGTGGAAGTCGGGGAAGGTGTTACCAGCGTTAGCGTGGGTGACCATGTCATTCCTCTTTATACGGCAGAGTGTGGAAAATGTGTTTTTTGTGAATCAGGTAAAACAAACTTATGTGTCTCTGTTAGGGAAACACAAGGTAAAGGTGTGATGCCAGATGGGACAACCCGTTTTTCTTATAATGGGCAGCCGGTTTACCATTATATGGGCTGTTCAACATTCAGCGAATATACGGTGGTTGCTGAAGTTTCTTTGGCGAAAATTAACCCTCAAGCTAATCATGAAGAAGTGTGCTTGTTAGGTTGTGGTGTGACCACGGGTATTGGTGCTGTACATAATACGGCTAAAGTACAAGAAGGCGACTCTGTTGCTGTTTTTGGGCTAGGTGGGATAGGCCTCGCAGTTATTCAAGGGGCAAGACAAGCAAAAGCTGGCCGTATTATTGCCATTGATACTAACCCGTCTAAGTTTGAATTAGCGCGTCAATTTGGTGCGACAGAATGTTTGGATCCTAATGACTTTGATAAGCCGATTCAACAAGTGTTGATTGAGAAAACCCAGTGGGGAGTTGATCATACCTTTGAATGTATTGGTAATGTTAATGTTATGCGTGCAGCACTTGAAAGTGCACATCGAGGATGGGGCCAATCAATTATTATTGGTGTCGCAGGGGCTGGGCAAGAAATCTCAACTCGCCCATTCCAATTAGTAACAGGGCGATCATGGCGTGGCACGGCATTTGGTGGTGTGAAAGGCCGTAGTCAATTACCAAAAATGGTTGAAGATGCTATGAAGGGCGATATTGAGCTGTCTCCATTTGTGACGCACACATTGCCATTAGAGAGTATTAATGACGCATTTGATTTAATGCATGAAGGTAAATCAATCCGCACCGTTATTCACTATGATTAAGGAGTCTTTGATGGAGAGAATTGAACGCCATGCGTGCTTTGGGGGCTGGCAGGATGTTTATCAACATCAATCCACCGTACTCGGCTGTGAAATGAAGTTTGCCGTCTACCTACCGCCACAAGCGAAAACAGCGCCTTGCCCAGTGATTTATTGGTTATCAGGGTTAACCTGTAATGAACAAAACTTTATCACTAAGGCGGGAGCCCAACAATTTGCGGCAGAATATGGCGTGATCTTAATTGCACCAGATACCAGCCCTCGTGGTGCTGAGGTCGCTGATGACGAGGCATATGATTTAGGGCAAGGTGCAGGTTTTTATGTGAATGCTCAGCAAGCGCCATGGCGCAATCATTACAAAATGTATGATTATATCGTATCTGAGTTACCCGCTTTAGTTGAAACGCATTTGCCTGTAACGGATAAACGCTCTATTTTTGGCCATTCAATGGGAGGGCATGGGGCTTTAATGATTGGCTTACGTAACCCAGGTCGATATTGTAGTTTATCTGCATTTTCTCCGATTGTTGCGCCAACCCAAGTTCCTTGGGGACGAAAAGCCTTTACGGCTTATTTGGGGGAAGATACGGGTAGTTGGTCCCAATATGATACAGTTGAACTGATTGAAAAATCTGAGTCTATCCCACCTATTTTAGTGGATGTAGGCACTGCGGATCCTTTTTATCAAGAGCAATTAAAACCTGAGTTATTTGCTGGTGTTTGTGACAAAAAGCAATTTGAATATCGATTGAATCTTCGTGATGGCTATGATCACAGCTACTACTTTATTAGTAGCTTTATTGGTGAGCATATTGCATTTCATGCTCGCTATTTAAACGATAATCGCTAAATATAACTAGGTGGGACCAATAATTGGTTTCACCTAACTATTTCTATAATTTTACCATAATAAGACTAAATCACTATTCGAAGCCCCCGTATGAGAGCTTGCTTATTGCTTTAATGGCACTGATTGCGACATCTTTATTTGGGTCATTACATAATTCAAGCAGCCGATTAATCGTACTATGTTGTTTTAGCCGTATATTACAATCACCTAAAGCGGATATGGCGGCTATTTTCACATCATCATTTTTTCTTTTTGTTAAATCAAGTAATGTATTGATGACTTTGCTATCCATTTATTATCCTACTTATGGGTATTAATAAATAAGCTAATTAAAACTCATTTTTTTCAAATACTAATCTCAATGTTGGGAATGCTACTAAAAGAAATGGTTTATTAATATCAAAAAACACAACTAATATGAGTGTTGGTTAATATGGAGGGGAGCTAACGGATGAACAAGTGGAAATATCACTATCTATTCATCCGTTAGCTACTAGAGAGGTGGTGAGATTCAATTAAAAGCTTTTGGTTTTAAAAAGTATTAATGAAAGATATTGATTTTAGATTAAAAATGTTCAGAGAGTTTACTTAATGCTTTTATTGCAGACACTGCAACATCTCTATTAGGGTCTTTACAGAGTTCAAGTAAGCGATTGATTGCATTTTGTTGTTCAACGGTGACTTTATAATCACCTAAGGCTGAAATAGCTGCAATTTTAACATCATCATTTCCACGATGTGTTAACTCAATTAATGTTTCAATAATGTTATTTTCCATGTAAACCCTTTGAAATACCTACACGATGCCAAGGTATTCTAAGTGAAAGTACTTGAGATTTATTTTTGAAGTTTAAGGTTTTATTAATAGATTATATAGATTTTACTCATTTTTAGGCTAATAACTATTTTATTAACTGAAGTGCACTAAGGGAGTAAAGGTTATTGATATAAAAATTAAGATTATTAAATCTATTAGTTAAATATTAAAATAGATATGACTTGATGATTTTTTAATAAGATCTAAATAACAAAGCACCTTACCTTTAAAATGGGTTAAATAAAGTGCTTATTAAGCCTAAGTTAGTGACGCAAATAAATGTGAGGCGTGTTATTTTCAGGATGTTGAGTTACACCGAGGTCAGCTTGGTACCAACGTGTTAAGTTTTCAGTCGTTAAAACATCGGTAGGGGAACCTTGGGCGACCAACTTCCCATCATGAATTAATAACACTTTATCTGCATATAATGCGGTTAGATTAAGGTCATGTAATACACAGCAAACGCCTAACGGTCGTTGACGTGTAAGTTGATGTAGTAGCCGTAAGCTATGTTGTTGGTGATATAAATCAAGCGCTGAAGTGGGTTCATCGAGAAACAAACAAGCGGGTTGAGCTGTGGGTTGCCATAATTGCGCTAATACTCGAGCCAATTGAACGCGTTGCTGTTCCCCCCCTGAAAGTTGGCGGTAGTCTCGCTGCCGTAGTGATTGGCAACTGGTTTGTGATAAGGCTTCATCGATGGCGGTGTGTTTGTGCTCTGAGCCGTAGGGGGTTCTCCCCATCGCAACGACATCTTCAACAGTAAAAGCAAATTGTAAGTGACTATGTTGTTTCATGACGGCACGTTTTCGCGCTAATGCATTATGGTCCCAGTCAACCATCGCTCGGCCCTCAATAAAACATGCGCCATGAGTTGGGGTGTTATAGCCTGTTAGCAATTTTAATAGGCTGGATTTCCCTGCGCCATTGGGACCAATAATCACCACGAATTCCCCTTGCTCAATAGATAAACTCACATTATCTATAAGCGTTTTTTCACTGATTTTATACGATAAATTTTGGGCTTCTAACAAGAACGGTTTTGTTTGCATATTTAGATCCTCCCTGCAGGCTGGCGTAAAATAAGCCATAAGAAGTAGGGGCCACCAATCAAACCTGTCAGTAAACCAACAGGAATTTCAGCAGGTGCAACCGCAGTCCTCGCGACAGTATCGGCAATGAGTAATAACCCCGCACCGACGATAGCTGAACCTGGAATGAGCCAACGATGATCAGGCCCGAGCGTCATGCGAATGAGGTGCGGAACCACGAGGCCAACAAAACCAATAACGCCGCTCATAGCAACAGCACAACCGACTAACATGGCACTGAGGAATAATAAAATAAATTTGGTTCGTTCAACATTAAGCCCAAGGTAATGTGCATCTTCATCACCTAATTGCAGAATATTGAGTTTAGCGCCCTGCATTAGACAGATAGCACAAATAGGCAGAATCACGGAAGCTGCAATGGTCAATGACGTCCAGTCAACATTACCGAGTGTGCCCATCATCCATAAGCTGAATGTTCTTAGTTGTTGGTCATTGCTGATATAGCTAAGAACGCCAATGAATGACATGCACAGTGCATTGATAGCGATGCCTGCGAGAAGTAACTTTGCGAGGTTGCCATTTGATGAGCGATTTAAGCTAAAAATAATAAAAGAAACGGCTAGGCTACCAATAAAAGCGGCAGCAACATGGCCATACCCTTGCATCACGGTAGGTAATGAAACCGAGAAAACAATAAATGCAGCAACGGATAGGGCTGCACCGCTGCTGATACCGAGTAAGCTCGGATCTGCGAGAGGATTACGAAATAACCCTTGCATAATGGCACCAGACACCGCCAAAGCAAGGCCGACTAAAATGGCAATTAACACACGAGGAAGGCGGATATTCAGCCATATCTGCCAATCCGAGTCTGTGGCAGATGCCTGCCACAGTGCTTTTAATGAAAAGTTCATTGCGCCTGCATTCGACGCGATGAGAACTAAACCACCAAGTGCGAACAATAAAACGATAATCACCAAAAATGGGTTTTTAAAGCGACTCATTGGGATTTTTCTAATGCCTCACGTAGTTGTTTCATGACTTCAGGCGTACCTAAACTGAAGGTGAGCATGCCGACATCATCAACAACCAGAAGCGCTTTATTTTTCCCCGCGGGGGTCATTGACATTCCTTGTAATTTCCACACTTTTTCTATTCCTCCTAATGATTTAACCCCTTCTTTGGTGAAAATGATTAAATCGGGTTGGCTTGATAGCAAACCTTCTTGGGATAGAGGACGATAGCTGTCGAAGCTGCTCATGGCATTTTTTGCACCGACTGCGTTAATCACGCTGTCTGCCGCTGTGTGCCGTCCTGCCGCTAAAGGCATAACACCACCGTGGCTCATAATGAACAGGACTTTTTTATCGATAGGAGTTGTATTTACTTGGCTGAGCTGTTGGTTAAATTGATTAACTAATTGCTTTCCTTGCTCTGTTTTACCGACCACGTTAGCGATGGTGGTAATTTTTTCTGGAATGGCTTCTAAACTGGGTTTCCCTGTCACCTTAATAATTTTTACGCCACTTTTTTCGATTTGCGAGAGAGCCATTGAGGGTTTGGCTAACTCACTCGCAAGTACTAAAGTCGGGCGCATTGACAGCACGCCTTCTGCGTTAAGCATACGCATATAGCCTACATCAGGGAGCTTGGTGGCTTGCTCTGGGTGAAGGCTGGTGCTGTCACGGGCGACGAGCTGTTCCTGTGCTCCGAGTTCATACACAATTTCCGTCACATCACCCCCTAAGGTGACGATACGTTCTGCTGCATAAGAACCAAAAGAGATAAACAGCGTTGATAAGATTAGAAGCCATTGTTTCATAATAAGTTACCTATTTTAAATGCGGGGTAATGCGGTGACTTGTTGGCGCCATTGCTCTTGCTCTGGAGTCCCTTCCGTACGCTGCCCATACATTTGTGCGATTTGATTTCCTTGGTTATCGAAGACTTCAAGGCTAGTTACATGGCCATCTTGTGTTGGTTTACGTGTAACCCAGCATTCGGCAATCCCATTTTCAATCATGTGCAAGGTGAAATCAGGGTTGAAAATATTTAGCCACTTTAAGTCTGAACCTTCACTTTGATATGGCATGATTTTTTTGATTTCACCAGTAAAAATTTGCACACATCCGCGGTTGCCCACAAAAATCATAATTTCATTTTGATCTTTGAACGCCGTGTTAATCAGCTGATTGAAGGAATCATTAGGCACTTTCCACGCTAAATCATCGCTAACCGCAGCGAAAACTTGCTGGCGGCTGAGGTTGTTTTTCTTGAGCAGAACAAAGAACTGGTGAACGTCCGTCATGTTGCGCCACTCTTGCTCTAACTGTTGTTTCAGTTCTTCGCTGACGGGCTGATTAGTAAATGCAGCCGCAGGTTCGTGGGTTAACTCGGCATTGTCTGGCGTAGCGTATTTTTCAATCAGTGCTTGCCATGCCGCCATGTCCGTTTCATCGGTGGTGTAAACTTTATGTAGTGCATCACCTTGTTTATCAAAGAATTGGACACTATGACGTTCACCGTGCTTGCTGTCTTCTGTCAAAGCAAAGATAGCGTCCCAATGGCTGAAAAACATCCGTAAATCAAGGGCACGAGGGTTTAAAATCAAACCGCCATGGGGGCTAAATGTCGCATTGTCATAACGGCCAACTTGCTCATGAACCACGTACTCGTTACGGGTAATCGCTTTCACTTTTCCAACAGTGGCTAATTCTGTCAATAAAGTGGGGGCATCGACGTTTAAACGAACCGCTTTGTCGTGGCCAACACGACTATGCAGCAGCTGAGCTTCAGATACATTTAAATAAGCGGCGAGATCGCGAGCGTATTTGGCTTTGTTATCTGTTTTTGCTTGTTGGTAACGCTCGTAAAGTGCTGAATTCACGTTTATCTCCTTAATATTGTGTGAATTACCATTGGAAGCTGACAAGCAGCTTGGCATTACGTCCATCTTGAGGAATGCCTTGTGATGAGTAATATTCTTTATCAAAAGCATTGCCTAACACGACACTGGTTCCTAACCCTTTGAGTTGCCCGTCACCTTGGTAGCTGACGTAGAAGTCATGCACGGCATAGCCCGCTTGTTGTTCTGCTTTAGAGGCTTTATTGAATTCAGTATGGCGCGTAAATTCCCCTAACCAGCCCACGGAAAAACCGCTGTCTGAGATAGGCACGGCCAGATTACTGGTGACAGAATCAGGTTTAATTGATGTTATTGATTTTCCATTAGATTCATCTTTTCCTTCAGTATGGTTATAAGCCAAACTCCAGTTGAAATAGTCTGTTTTATAATCCATCGAGGCATCCCATCCCCAAATTTTGGCGCGTTTAGTATTGATTGATGTGGTGTAGTTATTTTTAGGATTTCTAAAATCAGGTGTTGTCACGTAAGTATTGATATAGTCTTTGGCTTTGGTATCAAAATAACTGGCTTTAAATTGCAGGTTATCGCGATCCGTCAATAAGTCATCGAAACGCAGACCAAAACCATATTCTGCAGTACGGGTTGATTCAGGTTTCAGATTAGGGTTTGGCTTCCATCTATTAACGATTGGCCCCATTTGGAAATGGACCTCGTCGTTATACATTTCCATCATAGAAGGGGCTCGGAAGGCTTCTGAATATGACGCAAATAGCATTGACCACTCTGTTGGTGTAATGCTAACGGCACCTTTAGATGACCATTTACCTTTTTTCACATCTTCATTGCCATCCGATGTGGCTTTATAATGGTCATAGCGCGTACCGACAATAAAGGAAACAGGTAAATCTTTTAGGCTAATTTCATCTTGTAAAAAGCCGGATGCAAAGGTGATGTCCGCATCGGGGAATTGGGTTGTGTTGGCATAAGGGGTCTGTTTTTGCTGATAAGCTTCACTGCCATACGTTAAGTTGTGGGCAGCGAGAGGGAAATCATAGAAATTGGTTTTGTTATCAACCTTCATCCCATAAGTTTTCTGTGTCCGGCCCTCGTAAGGAGTGCCTTGGCCTTTAGCCGTAATATTGACCTCAGAATAATAGGGCGTTACTGTCAGGTTAAGCCAATCTTGCGAAGACGGTTTTAAGTTGTAAGTAGCTTGCGCATCACGTTGGCGGGTGGTGCGGTTCACTTTTAAGTTTTTACTGGCACTGGTGATTTGTTGTGGGTTTTTCGGCTCATAGGCATCGTTGTTATAGTAGCGCATTTGGCCTGATAATTTTTGTGCATCATCGATTTGCCATGTACCTTTCGCGAGCAGGTTACCGATGGTTTCTTTGTTTTTCATGTCATCGCCATTACTCATGCGGACATTACCGGTTTCTTTTGTCACAAAGCTGAATAACCCATCAAGGTTATCACTACGACCAAATGCGGTACCGCCGAAACCGAAGCTATGATCGCCGGTAGCAGCTTCGGTAAAGACACGGAAACCGTGGTCTTGGCCTTCACGCAACAAGTCTTTGGCATCAACAGTTTCCCAAGCAATCACACCTCCCATAGCACCACTGCCATAGAGCAGAGCAGAAGGGCCACGGATGATTTCAACTTGCTTAATCAGAGCCGGGTCAATAAACGTGCCGTTGACATGGCCTGTATCTGTGCCTTGGCGTACACCGTCCACAAGGGTCAAAATCCCTTTACGATCGAAGCCGCGCATATAGATATCTTGCCCATTCGTTCGACTGGTTCCCGTGACACCAATCCCTGGTACTTTGCGTAAAATATCATTGACCGTATTGGCCGTTTGCGTTTCAGGTGAATCGTTTTTAATCACAGTAACCATCATCGGGGCTTCAAAACTGTCTCGTTCGCTACCTGTCGCATAAACGGTCATCACATCATGATGGTTTTTTTTGGGTGTTGGCTCTGTCGTTTGTGCTTGAGCACTTGCTATCACGCCTAAGATGGCGCTGGTCAGGACTGACATTCGCAAAACAGGGGACATAATTGTGATACTCCATATAGTTTTTATCTGTATTAAGCAGAGTGAATTCGTATTAATTGATGACGATGCGTTGGTCTGGAGGACCTGAATTCGGTATGACACAGGAAAAATTGCATGTAAGTAGTGTCTGAACATAGCAAGAGGAGTAAACACATAATGAAAGTATAAAGCTGAGGTAATAGCAGACTACTGGTTTGTGTTCAGCAGGACTATTTAGGGTTTTGCACATGAAAGCGACCGCTGTGCGATAGTAAAGTATCGAGTGGCTATCCTTGCTAATTCGATATTTAGCGGTACAAATGTGGAATACAGACGTCAGTTTAAACTCCATAAGAAACCTTTTCCTATGTTTAGATTAAGCTGGCTGCCTGGATAACTGCTCTAGGTGGCTTGCGAATTAAGTTTTGGTGCGACTTACTTTGGGTATGGCTTACTTAGTTAAGATCAATTTACCGGTACGTGTTTGTCTCAATTGATAAAGCTCGCCATTATGTTGAATTGAGACCTTACCGGCAGGGCCCAATAATTGTTGGCTTTCTATCACGTCAGTTTTTACGGTGTGTTTTGCCGTTTCGACGGTATTTTCTGCAACTGGGGCTGTCATATTATTTACCATACTAAGTTTGTTGATAATCGAAATGATATTGAGAATGATTATCTTTAGAATGATTGCTAATATCAAGCAATTTTCACAATCAAACAACAAAAGAGCCACAAAAAACTAAGTTAGTACGAAAAAACAGCATTAATCTAGTGGAACCCCACTGACAAGGCTATAATTGAATTTCTCCATTCATTGCATGGGTGAATAAAATGAAAATATTACTTTTAGGTGCGACAGGCCTTGTGGGCAGCCATGTTTTATCATTGGCTCTGGCAGACTCTCGTGTGACTCAGGTGATAGCGCCAACACGACATGCATTAGCAGAACATGAGAAATTACAAGCACCTATTGTTGATTTTAATCATTTGCCTGACGAGGCTGCATTATGGGAAGTCGATGCTGTGATTTGTGCGCTGGGCTCAACCCTCAAAGCGGCGGGCTCGAAGGCGGCATTTCGCCAAGTAGACTACACCTATCCTTTAACCTGTGCGCAGCTGGCCAAAAAATGGCGTTGCCCAACATTTGTATTGACTTCTGCGTTGGGGGCAAATGCGAAGTCACCATTTTTCTATAGCCGAGTCAAAGGGCAGCTTGAACAAGATTTAATGTCACTGGGTTTTGATTCTTTAACTTTGGTTCGGCCGAATGTGATTGGTGGTGAGCGTGAACATACGCGTTTGGGGGAAGTTGTTGTGATACGAATTATTTCTTTTCTATCATCTGTATTGCCTGCCAGTTGCCAAGTTAGCCCTGCAACACATATTGCGAAGGCATTATTTGAATCCGCAGTGAGCCCCACTAAAGGGGTTCATGTTATTTCATCTAAACAGCTTATATAACACTGGGTAGTTCATTTTTCTTTTGAGTGTTATAGGGAATAGATAAAAATATTCATTTTTTGATGAAGGTAACGTTTTGTAATAAAACTGTAATAAAAATGTAACAATTAGGTGTTTTTACTTATTGTTGCCACTAAATTATTGTCATATTTTTGCCTGCTTGTACTTTTAGCCGGGGTTGAATATGTCAATATTTAAAGAACAACCAGATATACCAGTAATAATGTCGAAATCTGAAATCGACGCTAAATATAAATACTGGCGATTACACTTAATGATTGTCAGTTATATTGGCTATGCCGTTTTTTATTTCACACGCAAAAGCTTCAATTTTGTTATGCCTGAAATGCTAACTGATTTAGGTATTACAAAGGCCGATATAGGGATGGTTGGAACCGCATTTTACCTGACTTATGGGGCATCTAAATTCCTTTCTGGCATCATTGGTGACCGTTCAAATCCACGTTATTTTATGGGGATTGGCTTGATAGCGACAGGGGTTGTAAACATCCTGTTCGGGCTAACCTCCTCAATCAGTATGTTTATCGTGTTGTGGATGGTAAATGCATTTTTCCAAGGTTGGGGTTGGCCGCCTTGTGCAAAAATACTTAATACATGGTATTCACGTAATGAACGTGGGCTCTGGTGGGCCATTTGGAATACATCACATAATATTGGTGGCGCGATAATTCCAATTCTATCGGGCGGTGTCGCATTAGCCCTTGGTTGGCGCTATGGGATGATCATACCGGGAATTATTGCCATTGTGATTGGTATTGGATTATGTATTTTATTACGTGATAGGCCTCGGACAATGGGCTTGCCGACGGTTGGTGAATGGCGAAATGACCTTGAAGAATTAAAATATGAAGCCAAAGGGGCGGGTTTACCTTTAGGCAAAATATTGAACGAATATATCTTTAAAAATAAAGTGTTATGGGTTCTTGCTATATCATATGCAGTGATTTACATCGTCAGAACAGGGATAAATGACTGGGCAAACCTGTATTTAATTGAAGAGCACGGTTTTAATTTATTGTCGGCCAATGCTGTCGTCATGATGTTTGAAATTGGCGGTTTCTTTGGTGCAATTGTTGCAGGATGGGGCTCCGATTTAATCTTTAAAGGAAACCGTGCGCAAATGAATGTTATTTATGCGCTCGGAATTATTATCACGTCATTCTGTTTATGGATTGTTCCTGTTGATAACGAATATGTATTTTCTTTCTTATTCTTTATGACAGGGTTCTTCATTTTTGGTCCTCAATTCTTGATTGCGATGGCAGCCGCTGAAAACTCGCATAAAAATGCCGCAGGAGCATCAACAGGGTTTGTTAGCTTGTTTGCGTATATAGGGGCATCAATCGCGGGGTATCCATTGTCAATCGTCATTGAAAAATACCAATGGAATGGCTTCTATTCCTTGCTATTAGTCTTATCCATTTTCTTAATTTTAATGTTAATTATTGCAATGATAATGACGAAGAAAAAAGTCAGTGTAGAAGGCTAGTACAGCGTGATTTATGAATGACAGAGCCCACAAATGTGGGCTTTTTACTTTCGAAGGTTACCCCTGAATCTGCGCTAATGAACCGTATAAATCATAAAGCCTCTCATATTCATCTTGCTGATAAAATCGAATTTTATCCCAGCAAAATTGCTTAGCGACTTCTACAGTAAACCGCATGGCATCGATTAACTCGCTTTCATAACTTGCGCCTGTTTCACTGCCGGGAACAATCGATTTAGCCGTAATGGCAAGGCCAACAACAGGTGCCTGTGTTGCAATATGCGGTTGCATTATAGAATTAAAGTGATAAACACCGTTATCATAAGGAGAAATGTCTTGTGTGGTGATAGGAAACGTCTTTGCCATATCTCCTGTTGCATACTCCAGTAAGCGTACTAAATCAGGTGCGACGCGTAAAATATAGCCTTGCTTAGCCGTGGGAGAAATAGCAATTCCTCGCTGCTTAATGATGCTGTTTCCCTTTGATGTATCGATGGATAAAATAGCATCCATCTGTTTATCGACTTCATATTGGTTCATGGTATTGGATGAAACTGGCATTCCCATAAAATCGACAGGGTCATGAGGCGTAATCGAAACATGCGTGGCGATATGAGAGCTAATTATTACGTCCCCTTTGAGGGTTTGCCCCTTTGCTGCCATATCCAACAACTTCATCGCGCTGGCAAAAGCGACAATTGACCCATCTGCATCAGAAACTATCCCAATACGACTCGGCTGTGCCTGCTGTGCACCTAAACGACCGATAATGCCTAAAGTCGGGTAAGCGCCTCCACGGTGTTTGCCCTCAGAGCCTGGGATCAATACTTTTATAAAATGGCATAACTTACTCGTATCCTCTGGGGATTCATAAGGAATAGAAATAACAGTGATGATGGCATCACTTGAGCCAACAGAATGAAGTAGCGCTGCCATTTTTTCGCCATCAACATCAGGGGTGTCTAATAAGTCATAAACTTGGCTTAGGTAATTCAAAGACATTATTGCACTCCTTTAATCATATTTAATTTGAATGGCTTGTTGGTAGCAATTTCTTCAATCTTATTAGGTCCCCGTAACCATAAGGCATTTTGCTCACCTAAAATGGTGCCATGGTCGTTTTCAATAAATAATGCAGTACCTTCATACAGTGCGATCAACTCTTCCATGGGGTTAATCGTTAAAAACTCATTTAACCGCTCTTCACGGCTTTCTCCATTATGGCCAATCGGTTTACCAGAAATAAAATGCGGATTAATTTGAAATGGGCAAATATTCAGTGCATTAAATGTAGGGGGTTGGATAATTGGCATATCATTGGTGGTGCGAATACTCGGTGTTGCAACATTACTGCCTGCACTCCATCCCATATAGGGAATGCTTTCGTATTTAACTCGTTGTGAAATCAGCTCTACTATGTTTGCATCATATAGGCGTTTTAATAAAGCAAAGGTATTTCCGCCACCAATAGCAATCGCTTGTGCTTGTTTAACTGCCGCAACAGGGTCGCTAAAGTGATGAATTGATGTTAACTCATAACCTAAAGCATTAAATACTGGTTTCACAATCGCTTCAAAATCATCAAAACTGAATGTAACTGCAGCATAAGGAATAAATAAAATACTTTGTTTTTTGTGTTGTAATAAACGATGGATTTGTTCGTCCGCATGTTGTAAATAATTCATATTCCCCATACGTGAGCTGCTCATTAATAACGCATTAGTCATTGCTATATTCCTTTTTGATTTCTTTTATTGAGTTAATTAATAAATCAATCTCTTTTTCACTATTAAAATAATGAAGTGATAAGCGAGCCATTTTTTCTATTTGATAGAACTCTAATATCGCGGTTGCCATAAAGTGACCTGATTCAATAATGATATTTTTAGCTTCTAATTTTTGCATTAATAAGTCAGAGGGAATTCCGTTAATATTAAATGGAATTATTCCTATTCTCTGGTGGCTATTATTAGGGCCATAAATTTCGACACCAAAAAGTTGAGATAATTGCTGCATTGCATATTGAGTAAGTGTTTGGTTACGTTCCTCAATTTGCTCAATACCGATATTTACTGCATAGTCTAAAGCCGAATCTAAACTAATAATAGCCGGAATATTTGGGCAACCCGCTTCAAAACGTTTTGCCGTTTGAGGCAGAATAATGTTCCCTGTTTGTGGGTCAATTGAGCTATTCCACCAACCGACCAGTGTGGGGGATAATGATGGGACCAGTGGTTCACGAACAAAGAGAATGCCACTGCCTTCTATAGCTCTCAACCCTTTTCGGCCACATGATGACATAAAGTCACATTGCCATTTTTGAACATTAACGTTATACATTCCAATGGCTTGTGAAGCACTAATATGGCTAAGTACACCATGCTTTCTGGCTATCTCACAAATAGCCTGCACAGGTTGAATTACCCCAGTTATGTTAGATAGCGCAACGAAACTGATGAGCTTTGTCTTAGAGGTTATCGCTTGCTCGATAGATTCAGGTGAAAGGACACCATAGCTATCCGCACTCACCTTAATAATTTTTATTCCTTTTTCATGCGCTAACAGTTGCCAAATTGCAATATTGCTGAGCATCTCAGTATCAGGGATTATCACTTCATCGCCAGCTTTCCAAGAAACACCTCTAGCAATCAAACTGATAGATTCTGTACCATTTTTGGTAAATGCAATTTCACTGGGCTTTGCTCCGATAAATGCGGCCAACTTTTTTCGACAAATTTCAACTTGCTCATAAGTTTGCTTGCGGAAGCTCGGTAAATAAATCCCTTGCTCTGCGGTTTTATCAAGATAGCGCTTTACTGCGTCTATTACTGGTTTTGGTGGTGGTGCCGCGGCTCCCGTATCAAAATAAGCGTAATGTTGTGAAACTAGCGTGTCTTTTTGCACTTGCGACCAGATATTCGTCATTATTATTTCCTATAAAATTATTTAGCCCAGAAGGAAAGTAGCTTCGCTTTGAGGGTTGGCAGGAAAGCTTTAGCCGTGGAGTAAAGAGCATCGCCGGCAATAAGCCCACCAGCGAAAGTTGAAATTTTATCGGAACTGATATTGAAGAAACGCTCAATGATAATTCGAACTGCGAGTGCGGTAAGAACAGTCCAACCTGCAATAGGATAGTTAATCATTAAGCCAGTTGAGAAGAGTACGCCAATCTGATTTTTAGCACCGCCAATCAACTGAATGATGGCTCCCGGTATGGCCCACAATAGCAACATCATCGCCACATTTGAGGAGCTTCCTGCTTGGATAGTAGCAGCATAAAGCCTTGATGCAGGAACGATTTTGTCTTGTTCGAAATAAAAATCGTAGGTAAGCGCAACCACCACCAAGGCGCAGAAAAAACCGATAATAGCGGCAAAATATTGTTGTTTTCTTCCATAATGTTCTGCAGATTGGTTTTTACCATAACCGCGGATCATAAACCCCGTTTTTAGGTCAAAACCCATATCGGCAAAAGCAGGGCCTGTCGCGGCACAAAAACCGACTAAAACAGCTAATGCTTCAGGAGGGAACCCCAGTAAAATGCCAATCATCAATGAGATAAGAGCTGCTGCAGTTGCAGGAAACCAGCCAGAATGCATTGCAGCCATACCCACAATCATCTCTTGGATTAAAGCGGCTAAGGTCGCAAAAATGAGGAATCCAATAAGTTGCAGCAATGTCATAGTGGCAAATATTTGGCTAATAAATGTGAGTGCTAACGCGGTTAAAAAGTAGAAAATTGCCCCTTTGATTAAGGTTGACTTGATACGTTTGCTACTTTGGCGTAATTCATCACTCTCCTCGTTTTGTTGCTGACTATCTTTCTTGTTGCGAAATACAATGGCTCCGATTTGGATTAAGGCGACGATACCTGCACCAATCATCACACCATGTGGGACATAGTTTTCATATAAATTATAAGTAATTAGCCCTGACTCAGAAAAACCACGAATAAGTAGTCCAACAGCAAACATGAATAACGCGAAAATACTGCCAATCAACGCGATCCCTGCGGATGCCATTGGGATACCAAAACCTGCACCGATGGCTCCAGCAGCAAAGCCTGTCAGCAATGCGCCAAGACGCTTTCCACCTTTATTTCCTGCCCATAAAGTTTCTGCGGTGGCAACACCAGCAGGCCAAGAAGCACTGGCAGGATAGGCGCGGGTATTAAACAAACCATATAAAATCGTGCCATCAATGATAATCGCAACGAAAGCCCCAGCCATCATCGGATAAATTAATTCAGGCATACCCAACACCCAAGGTACACCGATGGCAACCATTAACCCATTTGCTGCAGCAAAGGTTGCTGCAGAGATGCTGGTTTGAATTAAATTTTGTGCATCTATAAATTTAAATGATGCGAAAATAGAAAGCGGGACACGAGACAATAAAATGGCGAGAACAGCTCCGATAATTGATGTGTTTGCGGAGATGCCTAGTGTGACAATAATCTGAATGCCAATAATAGCACCAACAAAAGATAATATAATTATTGCGATGAGTAGTGCCGGAGAAAAAATAGATACACGTACCTCAGTATCATTTTTATCATGAGATATATTCATAGAGTTACCTATTTTATTTTAATAATTAATAACTGCTTTTTATTTTATTAATTTCACCATAGGTTTAAAATATGGCAGATAATTTACTGGCTGTGGATTTTAATAATGGGTAATACTCGGTTAAATTTTTACTTTGGCTTGATGCTGCAATGCATAACGAGCCTAATACTCCTTTTTCAAAAGAAAATATAGGAACGGATAACCCTTGTGTTCCTGCTAAATAAGCTTCTTTTGAATATGCATATCCTTCTTCAGCATAGAGACTTAATTGCTTTCTTAATAAGGTGTTATTTTGCAAATTATGTTTAGAAATATATTCATCAATATAAGAAATATCCATTGAGCTTAAAATTATTTGTGTAAATGGGGCTTCATGTAAGCTCAACGCTTCTCCTTCTTTAGATGTAAAGCGGATAAGATGGTCACTTTCTAAAATGAAATTACAAATAGCGATATCATTGTAACGGCGATAAATAAATATGGTTTCATGTGTTTTATCAGCGAGAGGGCGTAGGTAGTCACTCGCTAATTGTGAAAAATGGCGTGTGTTATTGGCTAAATGACCGATTTCAATACACCGCAAGCCTAATAAATATTCTTTATTCTTATTTTTTTGTAAGAAACCTTGCTCTTCTAAAATATTAAAACCCCGCTGTATGACGGAAGGGCTCTTATCAAGATGACGAGCTAACTCACGCACTCCCCATATGGGCTTGTTGATTGAAAAGCAATCTAACAAGGTTAATACGAATCCAGCAGATTGTAGTCGGTTATTCATAGCTTCCCCTGTTTATAATCAATTGACTTAGCACTATTGTTATATTTTTGTTCCTGATGCAGGAACAGTGTGCCGCTTTGTAATACAAACATATTTAGATGAAACAATATGCAAAGTAAATGATTTGTTGCATCCGTGTTAAGTTGGTCACTAAAACAGTTCTTATTATTTATCTTTTTTTCTTGGTTTTGCTGTAATTATTTGAAATTAATCTATTTTTTTTGGTTTTTAGCTGTTCCTGTTAGCGAAACAATGGAAAGGACGCAAATAGATAAATAAGTTATTGGTGAGAACAGGAGAATTTGTTTAGCTTGAATGATCTTTTCCTGATGCGGTTCATTTTATGTGAGAAATAGGCTATTTTATAATTTTGTGTAAACGTTTACACTAAGTCGAGATTGATCACAGAATCTTATCCCAACTCGTTGTTATACTCCGTAGCAATGACACGTTGGAAGACAGAATGTAATTTAGGCTGTATTGGGGGAAAAGAGATGCAACAGGTTGAAATACTCGTTACAGGCGGGCTTGGATATATCGGTAGTCATACTTGTGTTCAATTAATAAAGGCTGGGCTATCGCCAGTTATTATTGATAATTTGTGTAATGCAAAGCGAGAAGTGCTTAATCGTCTTGAGGCATTAACCGGTGTACGTCCGGTGTTTTATCAATGTGATGTCCGCAACGAGCAACAACTAGCATCTGTTTTTTCTTCTCATCAATTTCATTCAGTTATTCATTTTGCAGGGCTAAAAGCGGTTGGAGAATCAGTAGAAAACCCCCTTAAATACTATGATGTTAATTTTAATGGAACATTGGTATTAATGCGCTGTATGCAAAAAGCGAACGTGAAAAGTTTGATTTTTAGTTCGTCAGCCACGGTATATGGCGAACCCAGTTGTTTACCTATCACTGAAACGTTTCCAACGGGTAATACACAAAGCCCTTACGGCACGAGTAAATACATGGTTGAGCGTTGTTTATCTGATGTATTTCACTCAGACCCGTCATGGTCATTAACATTATTACGCTACTTTAACCCTGTTGGTGCCCATCCATCGGGTTTGATGGGAGAAGACCCGCAAGGGATCCCAAATAACTTAACGCCTTATATTACCCAAGTTGCGGTGGGAAAAAGAGAAAAACTGGTGATTTATGGAAACGATTACCCTACGGTAGATGGAACGGGGGTTCGTGATTACATTCATGTCATGGATTTAGCAGATGGCCATGTTGCCGCCCTGCAAGGGGTTGGAAATCAAGCTGGATTACATTGCTACAATCTAGGCACGGGTAACGGCACCAGTGTTTTGCAAATGTTACATGCATTTGAAAAAGCAGTTGGAAAAGCCATCCCTTATGTGATTGAACCCCGTCGTGCTGGGGATATCGCAGAATACTGGTCCACACCGGAAAAAGCGTACCGCGAACTCGGATGGCAAGCGGAGCGAACCTTAGAGGATATGGCGGCTGACAGCTGGCGTTGGCAATCAAAAAATCCCAATGGTTATGAGGTTTAGGAGATAAATAATATGAATACAATGCCATTTAACCCTTCTGATTGCCCTCATCGTCGCTATAACCCATTAACGGGGCAGTGGGTGCTGGTGTCTCCTCATCGAGCAAAACGGCCGTGGAGTGGTAAAGATGAAAAGCCATCAATAGAGAATTTACCTCAATATGATGAGCATTGCTTCCTTTGCCCTGGTAATACACGGGTTTCTGGGGAAGTGAATCCTAACTACCAAGGGACTTATGTCTTCCAAAATGACCATGGTGCGTTATTAGCACAACCCTGCGCCCAACCTGATAACTCATCTGAGTTATTTCAATCACAATCGGTGAGTGGCGTTAGCCGGGTGATCTGTTTTTCACCTGACCACAGTAAAACACTGCCAGAGCTGTCTGTATCTGAAATTGAAGGCGTTGTCGAAACATGGCAGCAACAAATCGCTGAGTTAAGTGAGCATTATGCTTGGGTTCAGGTTTTTGAAAATAAAGGGGAAATAATGGGGTGCTCTCAACCTCATCCTCATGGACAAATTTGGGCGAGTGATTTTTTACCAAATGAAATTGCACGCAAGGACCATTTTCTTGCGCAATATTATCAACGCCATGGCCGTAATTTATTGATTGATTACATTAAAGCTGAACAACAAGATGGCTCACGGATTGTTGTCGAAACTGAAGAGTGGATTGCACTTGTCCCTTATTGGGCGGCTTGGCCATTTGAAACCATGCTATTACCGAAACGACATATTCGCCGTATGGATGAAATGAGTGAAGCCATTCGCGCAGACCTTGCTGTTGCGCTAAAAAAACTCACAAGTCGTTACGATAATCTATTTCACTGTTCTTTCCCATATTCAATGGGATGGCACTTTGCGCCTTTTATGAATGAAAGCCAAGGCATTGAACATTGGCAATTACATGCCTTGTTTTATCCACCATTATTGCGCTCAGCGACAGTAAAAAAATTCATGGTGGGGTATGAAATGTTAGCGGAAACCCAGCGAGACCTCACACCAGAACAAGCTGCACAACGTTTGCGTGATGTGAGTGACTGCCATTATAAGCAAAGCTAAACCGCTAAATAATTTATCAAATTACAATTAACTTAGCTGTTTGCTGGGTTAAGCAAATTATGCATTAAGGATAATTAAAAATGGAAACGTTAAAGCAAATTGTTGCCACGTCGTTTGAAAAAACCTTTGGCTATCAACCTGAAGTTTATGTTCAAGCCCCAGGGCGCGTGAATATTATCGGTGAACATACGGACTACAATGATGGTTTTGTTTTACCTTGTGCCATTGACTACCAAACGATGACCGCAGCGTCAAAACGTGATGATCGTATAATCCGAGTCGTTGCGGCTGACTACCATAATGAGTGCGATGAATTCAGTTTGGATAGCGAAATTGCATTTTTGCCTGAAAAAATGTGGGCAAACTATATTCGCGGTGTCGTGAAGTTTCTGTTACAACGCGGGTTTTCATTTAACGGTTGCGATATTGCTGTGAGTGGAAATGTACCACAGGGGGCTGGTTTAAGTTCTTCTGCCTCACTCGAAGTCGTGATTGGGCAAACACTGAAAACATTGTATCAATTAGATATTAGTCAACAAGATATCGCACTTAATGGCCAACAAGCTGAGAACCAATTTGTCGGTTGTAACTGCGGCATTATGGACCAACTTATTTCAGCGTGTGGTGATGAAGGCCATGCTCTATTGATTGATTGCCGCAGTTTGGCACTATTTCCTATTTCCATACCTGATGACTTAGTTGTGATGATAATTAATTCAAATAAACAACGCGGCTTGGTTGGAAGTGAATACAATACGCGTCGCCAACAATGCGAAGAAGCCGCTAATTTGTTTGGGGTGAAAGCGTTACGCGATGTCACTTTTGATGAGTTTTTGCAGAAGCAACATCAATTATCCCCTATCGTTGCCAAGCGAGCTAAACACGTGATCAGTGAAAACGAACGTACTTTAGCGGCAGCAAAAGCATTGACACAGAATGACTTATTGCAGCTAAGCGAGCTAATGGCGCAATCACATATTTCTATGCGTGATGATTTTGAAATTACAGTTCAAGAAATTGATACTTTAGTGGATATCGTTAAGTCCGTTTTAGGTGCTCAAGGTGGGGTGCGAATGACAGGCGGAGGCTTTGGTGGTTGTGTGGTGGCATTAATGCAGCAACAATGTGTGCAGCCTGTGATTGACGCAGTAGAAGCGCAATATCAGAAAGCGACAGGTTTGCAAGCCGATATTTATGTTTGCCAACCAAGTTCAGGCGCGAGTGTAGTGCGTTAAAACTAAACTAATATATTGAAAAAGTTGAGATAAAATGCCGTTTACTCAAGAGAAAGACCCGACATTAGGTACGCCCAAAGTCATCGCGTTGACCAATAAAAATGGAATGGAAATTACCCTGACAAGTCTAGGGGCAAGTTGGATGAGTTGCATTTTGCCGCTAGCGAGTGGAAAACGGGATGTCGTTTTAGGCTCACCGAATGTGGATAAACACACAGAGCAGGACGTGTACTTGGGCGCAACAGTAGGGCGTGTGGCTAACCGTATCGCAAATGCACGTTTTTCCATTCACGGTGAAAATTATTCAGTATCAGCCAATCAAGGAGCGCATTGCTTACATGGTGGGAAAGATAATTTTAGTTATCGGATTTGGGCGGTTTCGCAACTGAGTGCTCAACAGGTTATTTTTTCACTCACCTCACCGGATGGTGACCAAGGTTTCCCCGGGGAATTAAAGGTTGAGGTGAGTTATGAATTAACGGATGAAAATCAAGTGATTATCCGTTATAAACACCAAACCACGAAGGCCTGTCCTGTAAACTTAACCAACCACACTTACTTTAATTTGGCGGGGGAAGGTAGCGAAAAAACGGTGTTAGATCACGCTCTTACTATACACGGCGATTATTATTTACCTACAGATAAAGCAGGGATCCCGAGTGGAGATTGGCGTGATGTTACGGGGAGTTATTTTGATTTTCGCCAAAGCAAACTCATTGGTCGTGATTTTCTACAAGATAGTGACCAAGTTGCGGCTGGGGGCTATGACCACACTTTTGTGCTTGATTCAGCCTGTATCGATGGGCGCAAATCAGTGGCATCGTTGAGTGCTCCTGAGGGAGACGTAAAGATGAATATTTTTACAACGATGCCCACCATGCAGCTTTATACAGGGAATTATTTAGTTTCAGTGCCAGGTAAAACCAAATTGTATACGCCTTTTTCCGGTGTGGCATTTGAAACGCAGTTTCCACCCGATGCCGTTAATCACCCTGAATGGGGAGAGCGATACAGCCCAATTTCACAGCCTAATCAAATTTATTGCAGTGAAACCTGTTATCAATTTATTTTCTAAATCTATATATCATTAACACCGCATTTAAGCGGTGTTTTCTTTTTTGCACCATAAACCCATTATTTTAATTTAAATAATTTTAATATGCGTTATGCCATTGTTTTTAATTCTAGCGCATTGTTTAATAAGCCATCCTAATTGTAGAGGTATACGATGGCGACAATCAAAGATGTGGCAAAAGAAGCAGGTGTTTCGGTTGCAACTGTTTCTCGAGTGATTAACCAATCACCGAAGGCGAGTCAAGCTTCTATTGTCTCAGTAAAGAGTGCAATGAATAAGCTGGGTTATCGCCCCAATGCCGCTGCTCGTGCTCTTGTGAACCAAAGTTCAAATACCATTGGGGTGTTAGTTAACGATGTTTCCGACCCTTTTTTTGGCGTTATGGTCAAAGCCGTTGATGGCGTAGCGCATAAAAACGGTAAACATATTCTGATTTGTAATGGTTACCACAATGCCAAGGAAGAGCGCCAATCTATTGAGCTGTTGATCAACAACCGCTGTGATGCTCTGGTGATCCACTCGAAAGCCCTTGATGATGCGGAACTGCTGCAATATGCGAAAGAAGTCCCAAGTATGGTACTAATAAACCGCCATATTGATGAAATTGCAAACCGTTGTATTTCATTAAATAACTATAAGGGAGCCTATTTAGCGACAGAACATCTCATTCGACATGGACATACTAAAATTGCGTACATTTCTTCAAATCACCAAATTGAGGATGCCGTGCAGCGTTTACAGGGTTATCGAGATGCGTTAAAAAATAATGGCATTCAACTGTCTGATAGTTATATTGAATATGGTACGCCTTATGGAGAAGGCGGGGAGCAAGCGATGACTAACTTGCTGATAAAATCACTCGAAATCACAGCGGTCGTGGGTTACAACGACTTTATGGCTGCGGGAGCCATCGCGGTATTAGATGAAAATGAAATTCACTCACCAGAACAGGTCTCAGTCATTGGTTTTGATGATGTGTTGATTGCCCGCTATATCCATCCACGCTTGACAACTATTCGTTATCCTATCCAAATGATGGCAGAAAAAGCCACTCAACTAGCGCTCTCTTTAGCAAGAGGGGAAAAAACGACAGGTGAAAGTTTGATTTATTCTCCGACATTGGTTCAACGTAATTCAGTTAGGCCTTTGCACGCCTAATTATTTTATAGTCCATAGAATGACGAAAAAAATGTAAACGTTTTCATTTGTATTTGATGAACTTCACGAATTTATTATAAAACAGGTTTGTTCTCGCCACTTCCTCTCTACTTCTCGGTGATTTTTTGTATTGATTCCGGCTATTTAGCTTACTAAGTTAATATTTTAGATGATATTGTGAAAATATGTGATTCATTTAACGGTGATATTTTGTGGTAACGTTTACACTTGCTTTGTTATCACTTGGCGAAGGAATTTGACTATGCAAACTGAAGGGGTTGGGTTAAGCACATTAGATTACGGAATATTCATTCTGTATGTGCTTGTCATTATTAGTGTTGGTCTTTGGGTTTCTCGAGATAAAAAAGGGCAAAAGAAAGGTACAAAAGACTATTTTCTAGCAGGAAAAACATTACCTTGGTGGGCAATTGGTTCTTCATTGATTGCGGCAAATATCTCAGCAGAGCAGTTTATTGGTATGTCGGGCTCTGGCTTTTCAATAGGTTTGGCTATCGCGTCCTATGAATGGATGGCAGCACTAACACTGATTATTGTCGCAAAATACTTTATGCCAGTGTTTATTGATAAAGGCATTTTTACTATTCCAGAGTTTGTTGAAAAACGTTTCAATAAAACGTTAAAAACGATCTTAGCCGTGTTCTGGCTGGCATTATTTATCTTTGTTAATTTAACTTCAGTTCTTTATTTAGGGTCGTTAGCACTACAAACAATCCTAGGTATCCCAATGCATTATGCTATTTTCGGCTTAGCATTATTTGCAGTGATTTACTCTCTTTATGGCGGGCTGTCTGCGGTTGCGTGGACGGATGTTGTACAAGTTTTCTTCTTAATTTTAGGCGGCTTTTTAACCACAATAATGGCGGTAAGCTATATTGGCGGTGATGCGGGGTTATTCGCAGGTATGAGCCGTATGGCAAGTGAAGCACCCGCGCATTTTGAAATGATTTTAAGCCAAGACAACCCACAGTTTAGTAATTTACCCGGTATTGCAGTGTTAATTGGTGGTTTATGGGTTGCCAATTTATATTACTGGGGCTTTAACCAATATATTATTCAACGCGCATTAGCCGCTAAGTCTATTAATGAAGCGCAAAAAGGCTTGGTTTTTGCCGCATTTCTTAAACTCATTGTCCCAATCCTTGTTGTCGTACCGGGTATTGCGGCATTTGTGATTGTTTCTGACCCTGCATTACTGGCGGGATTAGGAACGATGGCACAAGAACATATACCAACACTGGCCCAAGCGGACAAAGCTTACCCATGGTTAACTCAGTTCTTACCAGTAGGCGCTAAAGGGGTCGTGTTTGCGGCATTAGCTGCGGCTATCGTCTCTTCTTTAGCTTCCATGTTGAACTCAGTGGCAACTATTTTCACCATGGATATCTACAAAGAATACATTGCTCCATCAACCGCGGATCATAAATTAGTGAATGTCGGGCGGATTAGTGCAGTCGTTGCGTTAATCGTTGCATGCTTTATCGCCCCATTACTGGGTAACATTGGACAAGCTTTCCAATATATTCAGGAATATACGGGGTTAGTTAGCCCAGGTATCTTAGCCGTATTCTTATTAGGTTTGTTTTGGAAGAAAACTAATGCGAAAGGGGCGATCATCGGTGTGCTGCTCTCAATTCCGTTTGCATTATTCTTAAAACTGATGCCGTTAGGTATGCCATTCCTAGACCAAATGATGTACACCTTCTTCTTTACTGCGGTTGTGATTGGCTTAATTAGCCTGACAACGGCAAAAGACGATGACTGTGAGGGTGCAATTATCCTAACGTCCGAAACGTTTAAAACGTCGAAAGGTTTCAATATTGCGTCATACGCAATTATGGTTATCTTGTGTGTTTTATATGCACTGTTCTGGTAACGAAATACATCGAACAAGCTGATAAGTAAAATGATAGCATAAGGCGGGAAAGGTAATTCCCGCCTTATTTTTTTGCGTTTGTTAAGCGCAATAATGGCTTATCATAAACACTGAAATCAGACTAGCTATCTATTGCCCCGAACCCCACGAGAAAAAGCTATCTCACCTATAATTCAATTTTATCTATGAGAAAGCTTTCAGAGCAGTAAAAAGATTGCGATTAACGTTTAAATGACAACGTTGCTACCGCCACACTTTCATCACATTGCTCACTATTTTCAAATGGTTGCTTATACTTAGTTAACAACATCCATTCACCGGCAGGTAAATGTTTAACGGAAATAATGCCATTATTATTACTCGTCACTGAATATTCCGCTGTATGTGGCGGGTGCTTTGATTCGTTATTAGCGGTATGACTATGGTTATGACTATTTTTAATATACTCAGCAGAATCTATTTCAACTTGACTATAACTAAGTGGCTTACCACGGTAAAAAACCTGAAATAAATCTACCTGCTCATTTTTAGAAAAAATATTATTAATTGGAACTATTTCTAATTCTTGCCCTATTGGTTTAAAGATATAACTATCTAATTTGATATTACCGTCACTCACTATCGTTTTAGCGAATTTAACGCTAAACTGGCAATAGCTCGCTTGTTCTGCTTGTTGCTTATTTAATGGCCGCCACCCCTTCTTAGTTCTAGACCAAAACATCGGTTTCATATTTGTTGATATAATGAAATTATCGGCATTCTTTAGATTTTGCTTATATTCATAAACATAATCTGCTCCTGTACTTTCTAATGGTTCACTTCCTTGTTCTGTCGTTATTTGCGGTAATACAAAGTAATCCTGTCGATTAGGTAAACGTCCTTTCGACGGGAAATCATGGCCATAGCCAATCTCAGCAATAATACGGTCGCTTATTGGCTTAGCAGTGAGCCAAACATCATGAGCGGACGCTATAGATGTCATCAACAATGTGGATAAACTAATCGTAATTAATTGGTTTTTCATTTCAGTATTCCTATTTACCATTGGTAACTAACAAAAACATTAACAGAGCGGCCCGCAATAGGAGCACCTTGAATTGAATTCGCTTGCTTATTTAATGCATTATCTAAAACTAACGCAGCTGTTACGCCTTTTAGATTTTCGAGAGGTTGATAATCCACAGAAAATGTATTTAAAACATAGCCTGCTTGAGTGTCTGTGCCTGTTTTCACATGGCGAGCTGGGGCGACAAAAGTGCCTCGCCAACCGACGGATACTCCACTGAGTGATGTGGGTATTTCTAGAGAAGTGACCACCGTATCAGGACTTAAATTTCCTAACCATTCACGATTATTTGCATCAATTCCTTCAGTATGGTTATAGGATAGGCCTAATTTGAAATCACGATGTTCATAACTTGATTGGATATCCCATCCCCAAATTTTTGCTAACGCGACATTATTTGCATAGGTAATTCCCTTTTTTCTATCGACATGCGTTGCTATATAATTTTTCGCATGGGTATTAAAGTAGCTGCCTTTCAGTTCGATGTTATCTCCATCAGAGAAAATAGAATCAAATGTCAGTCCTACCCCAATCTCTTGTGAATTATTAGTTTCAGGCTTTAAGTTTGGATTTGGTACCCAATAATTAGGTTTCCCTCGTGAATAAAAATGTAATCCATCACGATACATTTCTTCCATTGTGGGCGCCCGAAAGGCTGAGGATGCGGAACCAAATAGCATCAGCCAATCGGTTGGATTTAATACAATTGCGGCTTTTGGCGAGTAGTTGCTAGCAGTTAAATCACCATATTTTGAATTGCTACTTTGATAATGGTCATAACGAGTACCAATGATAAAAGTCATTGGTAAATCACGTAATGTAATCTCATCTTGGATTAGCCCTGAGTAAAAATTGATTTTCCCATCAGGGTAGACGGTTTCAGCACCTGAAGGTTGGTGCTTTTGATGATAAAATTCGCCACCTACAATAATTTGTTGACCAAATAACGGCGATTGGATCACACTCGTATTCGTTATTTTTGTTCCATAACTTGTACTATTGCGGTGTTTACTTTTTTGTCCCGCAGGTGTTGAATGAACATCCACTTCAGAAGAATAAAGCCGTGTATTCAAATCAATTAAGCCTGAATAAGTAGGGTTAAAATGATAATTCATTTGTATATCACGCTGAGTAGTATTGCGGTGATAGTATTCTGAATTATCAACACTGGGACTAGTGACTGTTGGGTTTCCGGGTTCTTTTGATTTACTACTATAGTGTTTGATGCTGCCGCTTATACTTTGGTTTTCGTCAATCGCATATTCACCTTTGGCAAACAAACTATTATTTCCCTCATCATTTGGTGCGGAGTATCCATCTCCTTGATAAATATTACCTCGCTGGCGTTGACTCAGCGAAAGCAAACCATCAAATTGTGCTGTTCGCCCATATGCCATCACACCTGTCCCATAGCTATGGTCCCCTGTTGCCCCTGCGGTAAATACGCGAAAGCTATATTTTTCGTTACCATTCAGAAAATCTTTTGCATTTACAGTACGATAATCAATGACTCCCCCAAGTCCACCGCTACCATACAAACTTGACATAGGTCCCCTGACAACCTCAACTTTTTGGATTAAAAATGGGTCGACAAATGTCGCACTTCCCTTATCCATTCCAGTGTCCTGTTTCACACCATCAACCAGAACTAAAACCCCATTTTTGTTATAACCCCGTAAGTTAAATGTTTGCCCATTAGTACGACCTACGCCAACTTCACTGAGCCCCGCGATCCCTTTTAACAGTCCCCCTGCAGTCATTGAGGTATAAGTTAATGCCGTATTGTTGTGTACTACATTAACGATGGAAGGTGCTTCAAATTGTTCCGTTTCTATACCTGTTGCTGTGACAGTAATTGTTGAGTCTTTTGCAGTAGAAACGGCAAAACTCGAATTATGGTTCCCTAGAAATAAAATAAAAAAAGTTGCTAATGCTGTTGTTCTCATTAATAAACCCAATATAGATCCGATACGTGAAAGTTATGTTATAACATAACAATATAACTTCAAGTTTTTCTCTCTAATTATTTTGAAATTATTATTTTGGATTTTGCTGCCGATACCACGCTAATTCTCTAATTTTGTTGTGTATCAGCTAATTATGGGTAAGATCTCATTGGACATTAAAGCGAATGTTTCAAAAAGAATTTCAGCGGTAGCCGCCCAAACCCATCTGATTTTATGAGATAATCTTCTTCATACCTATTTTGTATACATTATCGGCAGCTGGCGTAAAAACAATCAACACTAACTCAGTGCTCTCCGATAATAACTGATAAGAAAAGAGAATCTATCGACATGGCAAAATCACCCGCGAAAAAACCAACCAAAGGCTTTGAAGAAACCCTTTGGGATACCGCTAATCAACTGCGTGGTAGCGTTGAATCCTCTGAGTATAAGCATGTGGTACTCAGTTTGGTGTTCCTGAAATTTATTAGTGACAAATTCGAAGCCAAACGTAGCGAATTAATCAAAAATGGTCAGGAAGCCTTTGTTGATATGGATGTTTTCTATCAACAAGATAACGTTTTCTTTTTGCCGCAACAGTCCCGCTGGTCTTATGTGCAAGAGCGTGCGAAACAAGATGATATCGCGGTGATTATTGATACTGCGTTATCCACCATTGAAAAAAGCAACGCATCACTGACAGGCGCATTGCCGGATAACTATTTTTCTCGTCAAGGGCTTGAACCGAAAAGGCTCGCCTCACTTATCGACAGCATTGAAAACATCGATACCCTTGCCACGGAGTGTGGGGTAGGGGAAGAAGATCTCGTCGGCCGTGTTTATGAGTATTTTTTAGGGCGCTTTGCTGCGAGCGAAGGTAAAGGCGGGGGCGAGTTCTATACCCCAAAATCGGTAGTAACCCTACTTGCTGAAATGTTAGAGCCTTACCAAGGCAAAGTGTATGACCCGTGCTGCGGCTCAGGCGGTATGTTTGTGCAGTCGTTGAAATTTGTGGAAAGCCACCAAGGGAAAAGCAAAGATATTGCGATTTATGGGCAGGAGCTGACCAGCACCACCTATAAACTGGCGAAAATGAACTTGGCGGTGAGGGGGCTGACGGGCAATTTAGGGGAACGCCCAGCGGATACTTTTTTCGCAGACCAACACCCTGACTTAAAAGCCGACTTTATTATGGCGAACCCGCCGTTTAACTTAAAAGATTGGCGTAATGAAGCCGAGCTGACCAACGACCCACGTTTTGCGGGTTTCCGTACCCCACCGACGGGCAATGCTAACTATGCGTGGATTTTGCATATGTTATCTAAGCTCAGTGAAGACGGGGTTGCGGGCTTTGTGTTAGCCAATGGTTCGATGAGCTCGAATACCAGTGGTGAGGGCGAAATTCGCCAAAAACTCATCGAAGATGACCGTATTGAGTGCATGATAGCTTTGCCCGGTCAGCTCTTTTTTACCACGCAAATCCCCGTTTGTTTGTGGTTTATCAGTAAAAGTAAACACGCGAGCGCCAAATATGGTTATCGTGACCGCCAAGGGGAAACCTTGTTTATCGATGCGCGTAATATTGGCACGATGATCAGCCGTACCCAAAAAGAACTTACAGGTGAGGATATCGCCACTATCGCTGATACCTTCCATGCATGGCGCAGTAGTGAAAGTGAACTGAAACGTCGTGTTGTAGCCAATGAAATCAGTATTGAGCAGTATCAAGACCAAGCCGGTTTTTGCAAAGTTGCCTCCCTTGACGATATCAAGGCCAATGATTTTGTACTCACACCGGGGCGCTATGTCGGTGCTGCGGAAGTTGAAGATGACGGTGTGTCGTTTGAAACCAAGATGCAGGAACTAACCCAAACTCTTTATCGCCAGATGGATGAAGCGGCAGAGCTTGATAAAGCTATCCGTAAAAATATGGAGGCGTTGGGGTATGGGTATTAAACAAGTACCGCTTAATGAATTTATTACCTTACAAAGAGGGTTTGATCTTCCCAAGGGGGATAGGTTAGAAGGAACAATACCTGTTGTTGCATCTACAGGTATTGGTGGATATCACAATATAGCTAAAGTTGAAGCCCCTGGAGTAGTAATTGGTCGAAGTGGCAGCATTGGTGGCGGTCAGTATATTAAGGAGCCATTTTGGCCTTTAAATACCACATTATGGATTAAAGATTTCAAGGGGCATGACCCACGGTATGTGTATTACTTAATGCGAAGCATTGATTTTTCTATATTTAATGTTGGATCTGGTGTTCCCACACTGAACCGAAATCATTTAAGCTCATTGTTGGTAAATGAATTAGGTATTAATAATGAGAGGGCAATAGCTCAGTTATTAGGTGATCTCGATGACAAGATAGATATTAATTCTCAAATTAATTCAACCCTAGAGCAAATGGCGCAAGCCCTATTTAAATCATGGTTTGTGGATTTTGATCCTGTTATCGATAATGCACTAGATGCTGGTTTTTTTGAGCAGGATTTAGCCTTTTCAGAAGAATTACTGCGTCGGGCTGAATTGCGTAAAACTGTACGTGAAAGTGATGATTTTAAGCCGTTATCAGAAGATATTCGTCAGTTATTTCCTAATGCTTTTGAAGAATGTACAGAGTCTACGTTAGGGCTTGGGGGATGGGTGCCAAGTGGATGGGAACTCGGTAATTTGAGTGATGTAACTGATATTTTGAGTGGTTTTGCTTTTAAGAGTAACGAGTTCCAAAATTCTGGATTCGGTGTCATAAAAATTAAAAATATCGGTAATGATAAAAGTGTCGATATATGTGACATTCAACGAATTGATATTTCATTAGCTGAGAAAGCTAAACGTTTTAGCCTTAAAGATGGAGATTTATTAATGGCTATGACAGGTGCAACCGTTGGTAAATTTGGTTTTCTTGTCACTGAAAATCAAGAACCGTATTATTTAAATCAACGCGTTGCAAAGTTTGAGGCTATTGATGAAAGTACTGCTTATTTATATTGTATTCTCAATAGAAAGATTACCGAGTCTTATATTGTTAATACAGCGCAAGGAAGTGCTCAGCCGAATATAAGTGCAAAAGATATTCTTGCAATGCCGTTAATTACTGCTCCACAATCTATAAGGGAACTATTCAATGACAAAACAAATGATAGTTTCCAAAAAATCATTCAGATGAGAAAGCAAAATATTATTCTTGAGCATCTCCGTGACACTCTCCTCCCTAAACTGATCTCCGGCGAGCTGTCTTTAGACGATATCAAAATAGGCATTCCAGAAGAAACACTCATCTAATTTATTCGACCGCTTCACATTTTTCTTATTGTGCAGCGGTTTTTGTTATCTAATCAATTAAACTAGCTTAATTAAAAAACACGATAAAAAACAATTTATAAAACAGACAAGAAGCTACTGACATGAGCCATATCTTCACCGAAGCCAAATTGGAACAGGCAATTATTGAACTGCTAGGACAACATGCAAACAATGCAGGAAAAACCTGCTATCCGCATTATGTCGGCAACACAATTCCACGCAAAGACAATAGCGAAGTGTTGATAGTGGACGACTTACGTCAGTACCTTGCTAACCAATATCAAGCTGATGGCATCACTGAAAGTGAAATCACCACGATTGTTCTGCAATTACAATCTTTACCAGCCAGCGACCTCTACCAAAGTAATAAAACTTTTTGCCATTGGCTCAGTAATGGTTTTTTACTCAAACGCGAAGACCGCAAGCAAAAAGACCTGTATATCGAACTGCTCGATACCCAAACATTGCCTGCTCAATTGGTTAAATTATTTGCCGGGGAAGATATCGTATCGGAGGCAGATAATAACCGCTATCGGTTAGTTAACCAGCTCGAAATCGAAGGGCAAGCCCGTGATGGGGGAGTCCAACTGCGCATCCCTGATGCAATTTTATACGTCAATGGTTTACCGCTGGTGGTCTTTGAATTTAAATCAGCGGTGCGAGGTGAAGAAGCTACCCTATTTGACGCATGGACACAGCTTTGCGTTCGCTATAGCCGCGATATTCCTAAGCTGTTTGTTTATAACGCCTTGTGTATTCTTAGTGATGGCGTGAATAACAAAATGGGTAACCTATTTGCCCCTTATGAATTCTACTACGCATGGCGCAAAATCAGCGGTAACGAATCAACGGAAAAACAAGGTATCAATGGCCTATATACCCTGATCGAAGGGCTATTTCATCCCGTTCGTTTATTGGATGTATTGAAAAATTTTATTTTCTTTCCTGATACCAGCAAGCACGAAGTGAAAGTATGTTGTCGTTATCCTCAGTATTATGCGGCTCGTAAGCTGTTTTACAACATCGAAAAAGAGCGTAAGCAGATAAACTCGGGCGGTGAAAACATCGGGGGTAGCGGTAAAGGGGGCACCTACTTTGGTGCGACTGGTTGTGGTAAAAGCTACACCATGCAATTTTTAGCGCGCTTATTGATGAAAAGCGTCGATTTCGCTAGCCCAACCATTATTTTAATCACCGACCGAACCGATCTTGATGAACAACTCGCCAAACAGTTTTGCAATGCAAAAGCCTTTATTGGCGATGAAATTATTGTACCGGTCACCAGCCGACAAGATCTACGCGACAAGTTAGCAGGGCGTGCCAGTGGCGGGGTATTCCTCACCACCATTCATAAATTCACAGAAGATATTCAACTGCTTTCTGAGCGCAGTAATATTATCTGTATCTCTGATGAAGCTCACCGCAGCCAAATTAACCTCGACCAAAAAATCAGTATTAACCAAGAAGACGGCACGGTTAAAAAGACCTATGGTTTTGCTAAATATCTGCATGATTCACTGCCGAATGCCACTTACGTTGGTTTTACGGGAACGCCTATCGACGCCACCTTAGATGTATTCGGTGAAACTATCGATAGCTACACCATGACCGAATCGGTGAATGATGAAATTACTGTGCGCATTGTGTACGAAGGGCGTGCAGCTAAAATCGCCCTTGATAACAGCAAATTAGAAGAAATCGAACGCTATTACCAAGAGTGTGAAGCGCAAGGCACCAGCGAATATCAGATAGAAGAAAGCAAAAAAGCTACAGCGAATATGAACTCCATTTTAGGGGATCCTGACCGTATTGATGCGCTAGCGAAGGATTTTGCGCAACATTATGAAAAACGTGTTGAAGAAGGCTCGACCATCAAAGGCAAAGCGATGGTGGTTTGCGCTAGCCGTGATATTGCCTATGCATTTTATCAGAGCCTGAAGTTACAACGGCCAGAGTGGTTTGAGGCGAAACTGGCAATAGAGGGTGCTGAACTCACTGAGCAAGAGAAAAGCGAATTGATGCGCCTGCCGATGGTCAATATGGTGATGACTCGTGGAAAAGATGACCATGAGGCCATGTACAATTTGCTGGGAACGAAAGATTACCGCAGAGAGTTAGATAAACAATTTAAGAACCCGAAATCCAACTTCAAAATAGCCATTGTGGTTGATATGTGGCTGACCGGTTTTGACGTGCCAGAGCTGGATACTATTTACATCGATAAGCCATTACAAAAGCATAATCTTATTCAAACCATTTCCCGCGTGAATCGCCGTTTTGAAGAGAAAGAAAAGGGGTTAGTGGTTGATTATATTGGTATTAAAAGTCGCATGAATATGGCGTTGGCCATGTATTCGAAAGCGGATAAGTCTAATTTCGAAGATATTCAGCAATCTATCGTTGAAGTGCGTAATCACTTGAACTTATTGGCGCAAATATTCCATAAATTTGATAGCGATGATTACTTTTCAGGTTCGCCAACACGACAGCTAGACTGCCTTAATCGAGCGGCTGAATTTATCCTGCAAACCAAGAAAGTTGAACTGCGTTTTATGGGGTTAGTGAAGCGGTTGAAAGCCGCTTATGATGTCTGTGTGGGCAGTGAAGATATTACTCAAGATGAACGGGAACACATTCATTTTTATCTCGCGGTACGCTCCATCGTTTACAAATTAACGAAAGGGGACGCACCGGATACAGCGCAAATGAACCAAAAAGTGCGAGAGATGATAGCCGAGGCCCTTAAATCCGAAGGTGTGGAAGAGATTTTCACGTTGGGTGATGACAAAGCGGAGACCATTGATATTTTTGATGATGAATACATGGCTCGTATCAATAAAATCAAGCTGCCAAACACAAAAATGCAGCTGCTACAAAAGATGCTACAAAAAGCCATTAGTGATTTTCAAAAGGTCAATCAACTCCAAGGGATCAACTTTTCCAAGCGTTTTCAAGCTTTAGTCGAGCAATATAACCAACGCAAAGAGAATGATGTGCTCAATGGTGAAGAGTTCGACGATTTCACTGAACAAATGGCGACGATGATTTGTGACATCAAAGCCGAAATGATGTCATTTAAAGGCATTGGTATCGATATGGAAGAAAAAGCTTTCCTCGATATTTTACAGCACATGTGCCAGAAATACGATTTTACCTACGATGACGCCAAAATGTTGGCGCTTGCTAAAGATATGAAGCTGATTGTCGATGACAGCACGCAATACCCTGATTGGAGCAACCGGGACGATATTAAAGCGAAGCTGAAAGTTGACCTGATTTTATTATTGCACCGTTATGGCTTCCCACCAGTGGCCAATGACGAGGTATATAAAAGTGTGCTGGAACAAGCCGAGAATTTTAAAAAATATCAGCTGGGGTGATTGGCGACCGCTAGCGCATCGGGGTCTTTCTGCGCTTTCAGACCTGCAATATCGCCTTCGGTACGAATGATATCCATGGTCTGATTGCCGATTTCGCCAATCAACTGGGATTGTTTTAAGCGGTTTTGTTCTTTCTCTTTATCGAATATCGGGTTGATGCTGCCGTCATTGGCGTGCTCGGTATCGCGATTGAGCTCGTTAACATCCTGTTTTTGCTTGTTTTCATCGCGAACAATCACGGAGCCTTCACTGACTGCTGATTGTGTGGTGCCTTCCGCATGGCCGCTGTTATTGGCATTGGATAATAATCCTCCTGCGGTATTGGTGAGAAGTTGACCGCCAATTGGGCCACCGGTGCCAATCGAACCGCCCGTGTGCTCGGCGGTAAAGTCGGCTTTGTTGTCGATATCTTTCCAGCCCAACGTACCGGTATCAAGGCGATTTTTGTCTTTATCCGCTGTTGAGGCAATCACCGCACCATCAAGCTGAGTGTGCTCTTTGACGTTGACATCAAAGCCGCCTTTTGCTTTTCGACGATTGGCATTAGTGCGCAGTTGTAAGGCAAAAAGTTAGACAGCTAAAGAAGAAGGGAGGGGTAAAACCAGAAAATATACAGTGGGTTACGCCCCCAACCGCGGTAAACCCACCCCCAGCCCGCAACTCACCTTAAGCGGTAAGTGGCTGAATGAGTTGGGGTTTGAGGTGGGCAGTCACTACAGCCTCTCCCACCAAGCCGGACAGTTGATTATCCAGCTGGTTGAGAACGAGTAAGATATTTAAGGACGATCCCAGCAGATAACTGGGATCGTCTCATTAATTAATAGAGTAAAGATCTTGAATGTAACGCTCAACAAATAGTTTTAATTCAGAAGATGGATAAGGTTCTTTAGCTTGGATTAAATAAGCATCATCATAAATTACTCTTGAATTCAATGAGCTAGATATTATATACAAAATTAAAACTGAAAACTTTAAGTTGCTCTCACCTCTTGTGGAGACACTTACCATGTATGGGTACTCTATATCATCTATATCACGTAGATTTTCTTCAATAAAGTTAAAACTTATCCAACAAAAATAATCATATTGGTGGTCGTGTATATAAATAAACTTATCAAGTAAATTTAGTCCTTTTTTAGCTGATATACCTATAGTTAATTGTTTTGTAGACAAAGAAAAGTCATTAAACCCATCGACGATACTATTGAGGATATCTTCAAATTGAGGAAGCTTTTTAATTGGAAATAAAATTTCGTTAGACATTATTTTCCTCCATTGGTACTAATTGAACCACTTGTAACATTAAGCCAGCCATCTTGGGTTTTAATGTAAATATTATTTACCGTGCCTTCTTTTGTGATATTGCTAACTGGAGAGCCAGATTTAAAGTGGTCAATCATTTCTTTCATGCTTACACCTGTTTTAGATGCATCCACATATAGATCCCCTTGATAGCCAGCTTTTTGCATATCTTTGGCACCACTCACAATATTGCGCCTAACAGCGTTGATGCTCTGCCCTTCTACTAATTTTAATTGGACCGGAACACCATCTAGCCATCCATCTATTCCTTGGAAATTTTCTTTTTCAACTCCTTTAAAATTACCGCCCTTATATTTAACAATATCTAATGCTTGCTGGTATTCATGAGGTTCTAATGCATTCTGTATGACTGTCCCTTGTTTTCCATTAGGTAATTTAAGGATATCTTTACCTGAGTTTATTACTGTTGACTCCGCACTCGTCAACTGATTCAAGTTAATCTTACCAGCCTTGGCTTCTGACTGTATTACTTGTTTAACTGTCGAGACTTCTTGTGCTGTTTTACCAATAATCAATGCACCGCCGGCACCAGTTCCTCCCGGTGTTACTACCTCTGCTGTAAATATACCCACTTCATTTAAGCATATTACAGGTGCTGCTTTACAGCCTGTTAAAGCAGTTCGAACAGTTGCTATCATTTCTGGTGCTATAACTAATGAGTAGCCAGCTGCAACGACGCCCATCGATGCTCCAGACACAACTAAATTACCATTATTAATGCCTTTAGTTATGTCTGCTTTACAGCTCGCATCACAATCTGGGATATCAGCAAATAAGAACCCAAGGTTTCCACCAAGTGCCATTGAGTTATTCTCAACCGCATTCTTCCCAGCTTGCGAGCCGGTAATTGCCCCAGCCACATCACCGGTAGTCAGTCCACCCGCTAATCCTGAAGCCAGCTGGCTTAGTGCGCTGACTTGCTGTTTCTCACTTTCACTCAGTTCCCAAATTTCTTTGCCCGGGAAGAGGGTGTTCAAGATAACATGAGCCGATAGCTCACCGCCACCAGCACCTAATCCACCCGCAGCGGCGGATTGGTTATTTAGCTCAGCGACGACGGCGCCCAATACGGCGTGCGCCATGGCATTGGTTGCTTTGTTAACTTCACCAGTAGCAGGGTCAGTTGTAAGCTCTTTAATCTTGGTCGCTAAGTACGGCGAGGAGGCATTTGCCAATGCACCCGCTAAATTATCACCAGCAAGCCCTTGTAGCAAGCCAGTGACGGCTTGGGCGGCTTTTTGGAAGTCGCTGCCCGTGCCGTACTGTGCCATGGCGTTGTTGTAAGCTTGCTGTTTAATCGCGTCATCAGTGAGTGTTTTCCCCTCTAATTCCAGTTGTTTTTTGGCGATGGCTAGCGCATCTGGGTCTTTCTGCGCTTTCAGACCTGCAATATCGCCTTCGGTGCGGATGATATCCATGGTCTGATTGCCGATTTCGCCAATCAACAGGGATTGTTTTAAGCGGTTTTGTTCTTTCTCTTTATCGAATATCGGGTTGATGCTGCCGTCATTGGCGTGCTCGGTATCGCGGTTGAGCTCGTTAACATCCTGTTTTTGCTTGTCTTCATTGCGAACAATCACGGAGCCTTCACTGACCGCTGATTGTGTGGTGCCTTCCGCATGGCCGCTGTTATTGGCATTGGATAATAATCCTCCTGCGGTATTGGTGAGAAGTTGACCGCCAATTGGGCCACCTGTGCCAATCGAACCGCCCGTGTGCTCGGCGGTAAAGTCGGCTTTGTTGTCGATATCTTTCCAGCCCAACGTACCTGTATCGAGGCGATTTTTGTCTTTATCCGCTGTTGAGGCAATCACCGCGCCATCAAGCTGAGTGTGCTCTTTGACGTTGACATCAAAGCCGCCTTTGCCTGCAAAGATACCGGTTTGTTCTTTCACACTGTCGTAGTTACTGTGTATCTTATCTTTGCTGGCACTGATATTGATGTTTGGCGTGCCACCTATCGTGTAACCGCCACCGATGCTGACCTCTTGCTGTTTCGCATCATAACGGTCACTGTCTTGCTCACTTTGCAGGGTGAGGTCACGACCGACATTGACAGTGACTTGCTCACCACTGACTTGCGCCCCTTTGAGGGTGGTATCTTGTCCACTGTTTAAGGTGAGTTTGTTGCCTGCATCCAATGTGGTTTCCGTGTGGGTGAGGCCATTGCCTTTTTCATGGCCTTTGCCTTGGTTGACGGAGGCTGAGATATTGACTCCATAACCACCTTCACCAACGCCCACACCAACCCCGACACTGCTACCTTTGCTGCTATTTTTGCTGTTTGTCTGCTCGGTATTTTGGGCAGAAACGAGGTTGATATCTTGCGTGGCAGACAGTGATAAGTCTTTGCCTGCTTTGAGCTCACTGCCGACGACCGTGATATTACCGCTGTCGGGGTTGGTATCTTTGTTTTTACCTGTTGCGGTAATCGACAGGTTTTGGCCTGCGTTTAAGGTGCTGCCTTGGGACTGGCGGCTGTCGGTGTGGGTTTCACTTTTCGACGATTGGCTGCCGTAAGACACGCTGACGCCAACCGTATTGGTCGCGCCTTTTTGGTAGCCTTTATCACCTGGCTTGAGGTTGTTTGCCGCATTGTAGTTATTGGCGGCCTCAGTTTTAAGGCCATCTAATTCAACGGCTTGCTGGGCTTGAACACCCGATAATACCGCTTTGGTGTTTTGCAGGGCACTTAAACGACCGTCACTTTCTTTGCGAGCTTGCTGTGCAGTGCTGACGGCGGTGTTGAGGGCGCTGCCTGCACTGCCAGAGAGAGAAATACCAAACCCACTTTGCTTGGTTTCAAATGTCTCAGTGCGAGTTCGTTCATCATAGCCCGGGTCGATTTGGACGCTGTCGCCCGTGAGGTTTAAGTCTTTTTGGGCAATCAGGTCAGCTCCTCCCACATGCAGTTTGTTGCCGGCGGTGATGTTGACATTGCCTTGTGTGCTGCCAATGGTGCTGACACTTTGGCTTTGAGTGGTGCCTTTTTCATCTACTTCATGGCGGGAGGATTGTTTACCGACACTAAAGCCAATGCCACCGCTACTCATTAGGCCGCTTTTTTTCTTCTCTTCGAGCAGATAATGTGAGTCGGTTTCGGTCGCAGCGGTGATATCCACATTGTTGCCAGCGGTTAAGCTGACATCATTCTCTGCAACCACGGAAGAGCCTTTAACGGTCAGGTCGTTCCCTGCGGTAATGGTGATTTTTTCGCCACTGAGCAAGCTGCCTTTTTCTCGCGTGGTTTCATCGTTTTGGATGGTGTGCTCACTGCTGGCGCTTAAGAAGCCTTTACTGCTACGCTGCTCTTCAACATATTTTTTATTTTCTTCCGTGGCGGTATTGAGTGTCACATTCTGTTTTGCATCAAGGGTGATTTCGCCTTTTTCACTGTGGATGGTGCTACCCGTGACGGTGATGTCTTTATCACGCGCCGTGATTTCGATGCCGTTTTGCCCGCTGAAGGTGCTGCCGACCACCTCATGGGATGAGGTTTCATCGACTCGGGAGCCTTTGCTGCTGCCATTGCGCGTTTGCTCTTGGTCTAGCGCGTGGGTGTCTTGAGTTGCTGCCGTGATAGTCACATCTTTCGCTGAGACGCTGATTTTACCTGCTTGGCTATCGACTTGGGCGCCTTCTGCCACCAAGTTGTTACCTGCGTTCAATGAAACGCCTTTGTCGCCACTGAGCGTACTGAGCACCAAACGGTCTTCTTCACGGGTGTTGCTGACGGAAGAACCGTTGCCTTGTGCATCGAGTTGGCTTTTATTGGTGGTTTTATCCGATAGGATATTGATATCGCCACCCGCGTTGACATCTAATGTGCCGCCAGCTTGCGCTTGGCTGCCTTTGACGGTGACATCTTTTCCGGCATTGAGGCTGAGATTGCCACCAGCGCTGAGTTCACTGCTTTGTGCGAGTTGCCATTCGCCGCTGATATGCGCGAGGCTACCAGTCGCATCCATGCCTTCATTACCGCGTTCACCCATTGCCCCCGCAATCACATCAATACTGCCAGTATGGGTGCTTTTCACTGCGGTAATGGATAAATTGTCACGTGCATTGAGCTTGATATCGCCTGTTGCATCCAGTTTCGCGCCTTGTAGTTGAACGTCATGCCCACTTAAGGTGATATCGGTGGCGCTCATTGTCGCTTGACGCAGTGCATCTTGTAAGTTGGTGCTTAACGTGAGGCTATCGGCTTGGATATTGATAGTATCCGCTTTGATATCCCCATCACGGTGCATAAATTGTTTCGCATCGACCTCAAGGCCTTTTTCTGCTAATAAGTTCCCTGCATTATCGATGCTGTCAGCGGATAAGTTCAGTGTCTTACCGCTGATCATCGCCCCTTGCTGTGTCAGGCTAAGTGTCGTGTTAGCTAAATAGACTTTCGGAACCCAGACCGTTTGTGGGCCTTGTGGGGTGTTGATGGTCTCGCTGACTAGCCATACGATGTCCTGTTGCAGGGCAGCGATTTGTGCCGGGGTCAAAGCAACACCGGGACGCAAGTTGAACTCTTCCGCGACTTTAACACCATTATTCATCAGGTATTGATACTGTGCCATGGCATCTTCTTCACGCAGAGAAGGGCGACCAGTAAGTTTCAGCACCTGCTCGCGGACGAGACGTTGTTCATAGAAACCATCCCCTAAACGCTTATGCACATCGGCAGGGGAGTAGCCAACCCGCTCAAGTAGGTAGTCGCTACTGATAAATTTATTTCTGTCGGTAAAGCGCGGGTCGGTGACCACTAAGAATGGGCTGTCTGGGGTTAAGTTCGGACGGAATAAGCCATTATCTGGGATAGAGGTTGCCACATCGCCGATGTGCTGTTTTTCGGTTAACGCCAATTCGGCAGGGAGCAGAGGGCGGTCGATTGGCGAAGTGCCCTCTGCTTGATTGAGCTCTGATTTTCCCTGCTCATTGATGGTGGTATTGAGGTCTTGTTTATTCACGCCATCAATATCAAATGCCAGTGGATTACGTTCCCATTCAGCACGTTCCGCTTTGGCGGCATTCATCGCCGCTTCTAGCGTGGTGATTTGCGCGGCATTGACGGTGGTATTGGTGATATTGGCACTGGTGATGGTGACATTGCCATTACCCGAAATAATGCCATCGATGGTGGTGAGTGCCGTGGTTTTGTCACTACTGGACTGTGGATACCAGTGGCTTTTACTGACATCATAATGGTCGGAATAAAATTCTTTACGGCGTTCATTCACGGAATAGCCAGTATTCTCAATGTGCCCTTTACCTTTGATATCCAAATCACCGGTTGAGGTAATGGTGCTGGCATCATTTTTGAGTAAATCCGTGATATTGAGCGTCATATTGCCGCCCGACAAAATGCGCGCGCCAATTCCTTCGGAGATCAATTTGTCACGGGTGACAGAGCCTGTGACCGAACGATTGCGTATCCAGCTGAAATCATCAATGCCGGTTGCAGTTGCCACATCAATGTGTTGGTTGGGATCCCATACTTCATAGCGATATTGGTTGTGCACACGCCATACCGCACCATGGTAAGGCGTTGGAGGGGTTTTGATACGTCCTGGTATGCCACGCGACTCATAGAAGGTCATGGCATAACTGCCATCGCTATTGGGGGTGAGCGCCAAATAATTGACCCACAGGGTAGTGACTTGACCATCCTGCTGTTTCACCTTCATTTGTGCACGTTTATTTTTGGCATCAATGTCTAAGATTGTGCCATACTTGTTATCCAATGCGGCCTGATCGTTTTGAAAGGTCAATTGCTGCGTGGTCGGTGCCATCGCAGTTGGGTTTTTATGGGCCTGAGTTTCAAATGAACGCCAGTAAAAGTTATACAGTTGCTTTTTATAATTTTCGACTTCAGCCTCGAGCTGAATATCTAACCCTTCACGTAAGTTATTCAATTGACGTGCGGTAATGGAAACAGCGCCTTCCGCTTCAATAAAACTGGCGTTATTTTCAATTAAGTCAGCACTGGTGAGTGTGAGGGTATCGCCACTGTAAATCAGCGCTTGGTCGCGGTTGGTGAGTGTTTTTTCTGTTTGTAGGTCAATGTGTTTTGCTGCGGCAATGACGGCCTTTTTCCCCTGATTATCAAGGGTCTTAGCTTTAACGCGGATCTCATCCCCCATCAATGTCGCGCTATTGTTTAAAGCGTCGGCGTCGAGCGCCATCTTATCGGCTTCTAACCGATTCAGGTTATTTAGTCTACCTGTTGTGATAGCGAGGTTTTTACTGACCAATGAGCCTTGGTTTGTGAAGTTTAGGCTCGACAGGGTAAAGTCACCTGGTAATAACCAGTCAGTGAGGTTAGTCAAAGTACCCGTGATATTCAGTGTGACCGATTGGTTGCTAGTGAGGGTATCACCTGCGCGGTGCGTGTAGTCCTGCGCCGCGGTCAGCGAAAGCGTTTTCTGACTTTTGATTGTCCCGCCCTGATTATTTATGGACTGGGTACTGATGGCAAGTGACGAACCACTTTGCAGGGTACCTTGTTGGTTTGAGAGGGCAAGCTGAGCCGAGGTGGAAGCGGCATCGGTATTCAGCGCAATATCCCCATTGGCTAACACCTGACCTGATTGGTTATTGAGAATGTTCACCCCTGAAAACGTCAAGTTTTCATTACTTTGCAGCCGGCCTTGGGTATTTTCGATATTTTTAACGGTCAGCGTGGTTTCTTTACTGCCGTGAACCAGTCCATTTTCACGGTTATCTAAGACATTGAGTAACAGGCTGAGGCTACCTTGACTGCTGAGAATACCGTTGTGTCGATTATCCAAGGTGAGCGCAATCAGTTTCAGTGCGTTGGTGGAAACCAGTTGCCCTTGTTGGTTTTGGATATCGGCAGCCGTTAACGTCAAGGTATCACCGCTGTGAATTTTCCCTTGTGTGTTATTGAGCTGCGCGATGTTGTAGGTGCCCGCGAGTTGGCTAATGAGGGTACCTTGGGTGTTATCAAGCTCTGTTGTATTCAACGCAAGCTCTCCGAGGCTACTCACCATCCCTTGCTGGTTTTTAAAGGTTTTTGTTTCCAGTTGTTGGTTTTGATTACTGAGGATTGACCCTGATGTGTTATCAATCAGCGTGGTACTGGTGATATTCAGGGTTTGCTGGCTTTCTATTCTGCCAGATGTATTGTCTAACGCTTGGCTGGTTAACGTGAGGTTTTCACCACTTTGCAGCTTGCCGTGACGATTATTCAGCGCATTTTCAATGGATAACAACAGTTGTTTTTGGCTATACAGTAAGCCGCCTTGCGAGTTATCGACACTCGACGCGCTGAGCTGCAATGTGCCACCGGAGAGTAATTGTCCCTGCAGGTTTCTGACGGACTGCCCTGTGGCGGTGAGGTTTTGACTGGCACTGATTTTGCCTTGGGTATTATTGATTTCGTTGGCAACCAAGAGTGATGCAGAGCCACCCGCTTGCAATGTGCCTTGCTGGTTTTCCAGGGCGTTTGCCGTGAGTTCAACATTTTTCTGGCTTTGGATTTCACCGTTTTGGTTATTCAATGACTGAGTCGTAGCCTGCCATGAATCTAAGCTGCCCATCCAACCCTGTTGGTTGAGAATATTATGTGCGTTGAGTGTTTGCGCTTGCTGGCTGAAGAGTCGCCCATCGCGGTTATCAATCAGCTGTGCCACTTGAATATCTAAGCGCCCAAGGGCATTGAGTGCCCCTTGCGCGTTATTGACAAGATTAGCGCTAATTGCGGTATCACCTTGGCTGGTCAAAATACCCGCTTGGTTATTAAAATCGCCACTGAGGGTGAACGATAGTGCATCTTGGCTGAGAATTTGGCCTTTTTGCTGATTACTCAGTTGGTTACCGGTTAACGTTAATGTGCCACCACTTTGTAGCAAGCCCGCGGTATTATTGAAGTGATTACCTTGCCACTGCAATGTTTTGCCAGCGCTGACTTTGCCTTGGCGGTTATTGAGGTCATTTTGCGTGTTTACGATGAGCTGGCTACCCGACAATAACTGGCCTTGGGTGTTATCAATATTCTCTGCGTTGAGGTTCGTCTGTTTTCCTGCTTGCAGCGTGCCTTTTTGGTTGTTGATATCCCCTTGGGTATCGAGGGTTAATTGATTGCCTGCTTCCAATAAGCCAGACTGATTATTCACATCGCTCTGACTGATAAGGTCGAGATTTTGGGTCGCAATCACTTTACCCGTTTGGTTATCCAAGTGAGCGGTGTGGATATTGACGTTTTGGCTGCTGATTTCGCCTTTTACATTGTCAATTTGCGCGGTGGTTGTGATATCCAAGGCTTTGCCTGATAGTACTTGACCATCTCGGTTATCCAGTGCTTTGGTAGTGATGGCAACCTGCTTACCCCCTTGCAGTAAACCTACTTGGTTGGCGAGTTGCTGACCGATAGACGCGGTTAATGTCTCATTGGCAATCACTTTACCTTTGGTGTTGTCTAACGCATTTTTTGCAGTGATATCAACGCTATTTTCACCAACGACTTGCCCTTGCTGGTTGTTAATCTTGTTTGCATTCAGCGTAATATCTTTGCTGTAAAGCGTTCCGCTTTGGTTATCGAGGTCAGTCGTTGCATTAAGAGTAAGTTGCTCCCCAGACAGTATTTTTCCGCTTTGGTTATCAATACGTTGTGCATCTACCGTGAGCTGAGTATCGCTTTGCACCGTACCTTGTTGGTTGTTAACCAAGTTTGGAGTGGCGAGAGTGAGTTTGTCACCTGAGCCAATAAATCCGTTGGCGTTATTCATCTGTTGGCGAGCGACAATATCGAGGGTCGTCTGGCTAATCAGTTTACCCAGTGCATTATTGAGATTGTCCGTGGTGATAGTCACTTTTTGGCTGTTGATAGTACCGGATGCGTTATTCAGCGATTTGCCTGCTTGCAGGTTGACGGCATTCCCTGCGACAAGGTTACCCGCGCGATTATCAATCTGCTCTTTGGCATTCAATACCAGTGTGGTTTGGCTTTTAATGGTGCCCGATTGGTTATCAATCGCATTCGCTGTTAGGCTTAAATCGCCATTCGCCCCGATTTCACCTTGCTGGTTTCTAACGCTATTTTTCACCAGCCAATCTTGTTTGGTATTGCCTAACGCAACCAGCCGGCCCGCTTGGTTGTTCAATGAGTCGGCATTGAACTTGAGGCGATTGGCTTCAATCGCGCCGCCTTGGTTATTCAGTTGCCCAGAAAGCGCAAATTGGCTCTCATTTTGCCCTGTTTGTACCCATGTGCCTTTCTGGTTAAACAAGTTGTTAGCGCTGACGTTCCATTGCGCGGCTTTGACTTGCACTTGCTCGGTATGAATATCGCGTGCGCTGTTGAGTTTGACGTTGTTGGCGTCAATTTTGCCTTGGGTGAGGGCGATATCCCCTTGTTTGGCGGTGAGTGCCAACGTCGAGGCGGCGACTTGTGTTTGGCTTAAATCCAGTGACTGGCCTACTACTGTGACGTTTTGTTTACTTAAAAGTGTACCTCGGGTATTAATTTTACCGTCACTGTTTAAGGTGATATTAGCATCTTTAATAATATTGCTTTTGTTATCACTGCCTGCGAGCACGTTGCCTTGGCTGCGGATATCGCCTTTCGCATTGATATTGACATCTTTTAGCGCAGCTAGTGTGCCGGTATTGCTCACTGAGCCTGTTTGGCTTTCAATGTTTAAGGTGCCGCCGCTGTGCAATTTACCTTGGTGGTCGATGGCGTCTTTAGCGGTCAGGGTAATATCACTGCCGGCTTGGGTGGTGGCTTGCTGCGATGCACTGCCCCAAATCAGCTTACCGTTGCTGCTGACTGTTAAGGTTTTATCCGCTTGGATGTGCCCGCCTTGGTTACGCACGCCCACGCCTTTTTCGGTGCCTACCATGTGGATATAACCGCTGTACATGCCGCCCATTTGCCCCATGTCGATAGCAAACTCAGGTTGTGGGGTTTGGCTCTCTATCGGGGTGGGGTTATTTTGCGTATCAACCTTATTTTTACCCGCGACAACCGCGATTTTTTCTTTCGCCCACACGCCGGAGTTGATTTCAACGGCGCGGGCGAGCAAATCCACATATTGGGTATCGTGGCGGCTATCGGCATTCAAGCCACCGCCTTCAACACGAATAACACCACGCTCGACTTGATACCCCGCGAGGCTACCATCTTGATTAAATTGTGGTTTACCTGTGGTGAGGGTCATGCGCCCAGCGTTGATGGTGCCGCAGCCATTACAAATAATTCCCGATGGGTTGGCGACAATCACTTGTGCTTTACCGCCAGCCACTTCGAGGAAGCCTTTAATTTGGCTAGGGTTATTACTGTTGACTTCATTCAGAATAACGCGCGCAGGGGCTTTGTTTGGGTCAAGGTTCGGGTTGCCTTGGATCATCCCCGCGGTTTGCGTTGAAGTCATCACCGCCGAGTTATTGAGAATGGCGCCACGGTTATCGACATCAAATTGTTTATATTGGTTATGGGATATGCCCGAACCATTCGGTGCCGCAATATTGACTTGTGGAATGCCATTTTGCGTGTTGATCACATCAGGACGCTGGTTTTTAGGGGCATTGTTATCGGCAATAATGCTGCTCGCCATGGCTGAGCCACCCCACAAGGCTAACCACAGCAGCAGCGAGGTGCGGCGCAGAGTGACCCACAGGCGGCCGCCATTTGAACCGCGCGTTTGGCCTGATTCGGTACTACAGCTTTTAGCTAGCTCGGATACAACACGTAATTCCCCGTGAGTGCGGCTGAAAATTAAACGATAACAATGCTTGTTCATAATGGAGTTCCTTCAAAAAAAACAGTGCAGACACGGGTAAAACTGAAAATGTCTATCGATTATCAAATCAATGAAATGCGATTAAATTTCAAGGTTGAGGCTAAAGCCTGCTGTCGCCCCTGATGTATCGAATTTTTTCGGCTTATATAACGGCACGCCGACAAACAGGTCGTAGCTTAAACGTGATGAAATTGAGCCGCGCAGCCCTAATGCGGTACCCGCGAGTTGATGCCCCACAAGGTATTTAGTGCTCTGGCCTTCAACACGCCCGTAGTCAGCGGCTAAATACAGCTCTTGCCCTTGAGAAAAGGCATTCCACGCCAGTTCGTTGCGCCATAACAGGCCTTTTTCTCCTGACAGCACTTGCTCACCGTCAAAACCACGGACGGTATAACGTCCACCAATAGACATGCGCTCTTGCGGTGTTAGGGCGTGCTGAGTCCATTGACCGCGTAAAGCGGTATTCAAACGCCAAGGTTGTTCACCCAACGTGAAGGGTTGATTGAAACTGATGTCTCCGAGCAAAATCCCCACGCGGGCACTGCCGCTGTGGGTATCTTCTTCTGGCGCACGGCGAGCTCCATACGCACCTGTACCGCGACGCCAGTTGACATTGGCATCGAGTGTGGCATTGCCTAAGAAGCTGCGCTGATTAATACCGACTTCCCAGCCAGCAGTACGGCGACGTTGCTGCTCAATATCAATGTCATTGACCGCGTTACTGGCCGTTTTTCGGTAGGTACGTAAGTTAAGCGTGGTTTTATGGGTTTGATCGCGAAACAGCAACCGTGACACGGTAAATTGTGCGGTATCACTCTTGCCGCTATAACGCAGCACTTCGTTGGCATTGGGAATATTTTGGTGATAATTATATTCATTGTAATTGGCTGCAAAGCCCCAATTGCCAACGGGAATAAAGTAGTTCAGGGTATAAGAACGGTTACCAAAAGGGCCTTTATCAAACAAGTCTTTGCTGATGTTGGCGTAAAACATGTCATTTTGGGCAAACGGCGCATCAATGGCGAGCGTCGCAGAGCCCAAATAGCGCCCCGTACTTTTTGATCCGCTATCGTCCAAACTTAAGCTTAATCGCACAGGGCGTTTTTCTTGCCAACTGACCACTAAGTCACTGGTGCCATCAATCGGGCCGGGTTCGATACGAATATCGGCAGTGACATTCGGTACGCGTTTAAAGTTTTCCAGCCCTTGCTCAATATCATGCAGATTCAAAATATCGCCCGAGGAAGCAGGAACGGCATTCCACAAGCGACCACGCCATGAGGTGCCTTCATCAAAACGAATGGTGTTAATGCGCCCCGGCTGGAGCGTGAGGACTAATTCACCTTGATTCAAGTCTTGTTCCTGAGCCATCACGCGGGTAGTCACATACCCTTTCTCTAAAATGGCATTTTGGACTTTATTGAGGACCAACAAAATCCCTTGGCTACCCAAGCACTGGCCTTTGGCGTCGTTAACGGCCTTTAACGCCCATTGAAAATCGGCGGCGGATTCACCATCAAGGCTAATAGTGGAAATGGTAAAGCAGGGTTGCTCATTTTGCGGATAATCCGGCAGTGACAAATCAGGCTGTTGAATACGTGTATCCACAACGGGGTTGTTCTGCTGTTGTAGCATACGTTCACGTTCTTGCTGGCGTTGCTGTTCACGGGCATCGATAGAGAGTGCTTGGTTGACGGGGTCAGCCAATAAGGGGGCTGACATAAAACATAAGCTTAGCAAACTCCATTTTAATGAACGGTGTTGCTCACCAACGTGACCACGCGCGGAGGGTAATGCTTTTTCCTGCATATTTTTGCCTAATTCATAAATCAATACATGTAGTTATCTAACCCAATGAATTAAGGCGGTGCCAGTGATGAAATATCGGTTCAGGGCATCCTTGCTAATACATCCACAAATCCGTTGTGACGCTGATTAAGCGTGAGTTTAAAGTGCGGAATTTAGGGAGTCGCTAAATTTCATTGAGAACGTTATCTTAAGTTAAATTTACTGTTAACATTTACATAAATTGACATGAAGGACAATAAGATGAAATCGCATTTTTTGGTAAATAAAATTTAATATCAGCTTTTAATTCCGTGATGGGTATTTATTAGTGATTGGAACTGGATTTTCGATTTATACAGAATTTAAATTTAATGAGTGTAGGGTGTTTACTATTCGACATACACAATAATACTTATTATTTTATAATAAGCTCCATTTTATCGTGACATAGATAATTAATTCATTGTTTTTATCTAATTTTTGTTGCTGTATACGTGTGATGATAAGGTTATTTTCACCTTATAGCGATAAACAGATTGGGGGAGATGGTATGGCGAAAGGTTTAAAAATGTTTTTTGCTAGACAATCTAAAAACGATGATCAATTGGTTTCTATTTCTGCGATTACAAAAGACAGTAAAGATGGGCTTATTTGCGAGTATTGCGATGCGAATGTGACTTGGGTGGATTCTTTTGTGCGTTTAGGTAGAACGATTTCGCCATATTTACGCTTAGGTCCTAATCAAGAACATTCTGCATCATGCAAAAATAATGTTAGAAGGGCGGTAGAAGTATTGGTTGCAAAGTCTACAAATATTGAAGATACCAAAGATATTTTTCTTTCAGAACAAGGCACATTCATATTTCGGATGAATGTATTGTTAGAGGCTGAATCAGATTTCAAACGAGCAAAAAAAGCGTATGAAGATGAATATGATAGTGAAATTCGGGAGCGTAAAAGTCGAGAGTATAAGGCATCTGAGAGAAGGCTTTCTAATTATTTTAACTCAGCAGCGGGCATAGCAAAAATTTGGGAAAGAATAGAAGAGAGTTCAGATAAAAAGCTGTTATCTGAACTTGTCGTTATCGAATTTAATGGCAAAAAAATCAAATGGAATAATTTTTTTTATGATGAAAGTCGATGGAATTGAGCATCCCGTCGCTATTTACAGTGCTAAGTATTATGGTGATGATATATTTACTATTTTGATACTACGCTTGCGAATACAGGCGTCTTAGTTAAGTCTTTTGTCTGGTTATTTATTTGTTTTTAAATGGTATTAACATGAGTAAAGATGACTATATTCTTCGGGCACTATCAAAAATCTCTCATAAGCGCTGGGAACACTACATTATCAATCGCATTTTTCACAGGTTGAATGACCCTGACCTTGAGTTCGTTTGCCAGCAGTGTATTCGAAAGGAAGGGCACTCTGGAAAAATTTATCTCGCAGACCTGCTTTTTCCACAGCTAAAGTTGTATCTTGAAATAGACGAGGCGCACCATGATAGCGATGAAGCTAAAATGGCTGACGGAATCCGCCGTTTGGACATCATGGAAGCGACTGGATTTATTGAAAAACGAATTCCAGCTAATAACACGACACTGGACAAGATTAATCATCTCGTTGACGAATTCATCCTTCTTGTTAGGGATAGAAAAGCCCAACAGGAAGCCCAAGGCTTATTTCGTCCTTGGGACTATGACAGCCGTTATACCTCTCAAAAGCATATTGACGAAGGCGTTATTGAAGTGGGTCCTTACGCAGTATTCCGATATCACAAGGATGCTTTGCAGTGCTTTGGTTATGGGGATAAAGGACACCACCAATCAGGTAGCTGGCGGGTACCTGAGACTGTTGTAAAAGCAATCGGTTTGGACGGAGATGTAATGGTTTGGTTTCCACGGTTGTATAAGGCGGGGGAGTGGGACAATTCACTTTCCACTGATGGTGACCTGATAACGGAAAAAAGTCTTAATCCAACACGCAACTATAGGGAAACGTGGCGTTATCGTATCGTAATGGCTCACTCTCGTGATGAGCTGAACCGGACACTATATCGATTTCTTGGTATTTTCACTCAAGATGAGCAACAATCATCTGAAGGTGTTAATGTTTTCAAGCGGGTAGATACACGCATCAAGGTTTATACAACATAAAAGTAGTTCTACATTTTGTAGCTTAGCCATAATTAAATATCTTGTGGCGTTGAGATTTAATTATGGCTGTTAAAATACTTGAATTACTCGACTAAAAAGCTCGTGCTGAATTTCTATTCGTGAACATTCGCTACAAGCATTAGCCCAAGTCTGGAACGGTAATTAAAAGTTGGGATTGATACGTGCTGATACTCCAGCATGCTCTTTTAGGAGGTAAAGAAGTCCACCGCCATCAATCAGTTCGATTGGTTTGTCTTCGCAGAAACGATATGCATCTTTACCGTATTGACTTGTACACACCAAAATTCCTTTGTTAGCCCCTTCATTCATCATTGTCCCATAAAGATCTCTAACAGAGCTGACGCCAACGGTGTCTTTATATCTTTTAGCCTGAATCACCACTTTGCCTCCGAGGATCGGACGAGTGTCAAATGCCACTGCATCAACACCCCCATCTTTTGTACCTCTAGTGAGTTTGGTGTCCAGTCCCATTTGAGTGAAAAGATTTGATACTAATACCTCAAATTCTGATGGTGAAAGTTCCATAAGGTTTGGTCGTGTTTCGAGGGCAGATAAAGCGTCGCCTTGTTCAATAAAGCGTTTATCAACCATGTTGAACTCGATAATAGGTTTTACTGCTTGAAGCTCATCTGGCCGCCCTGAAACTTGTGCGCCTAAACTTCTAAGGCATGCGCTCTTTTCGACCCTTCCCAGTTTTATTTGCATGAAATCGTCCTTGTGAGCACGGGCAGATACTAATGTGACTTTGGTGTCATGTCCGCTTGTAGGATCGATAGTTTCGATTACACCGTTAAACAAAACTGACGTTAAAGCAGATGCCTTGTCAGCTTCGAAAAGCTCATGCATTGTACGGAGTGTGATCGCGGCGATTATATTCTGATAGAGTTCTTTGATCTCGCTAATCTTTCGCGCCTTAGCATCAATAGCATCTCTTGATTTGATATATCGGTATTCTAACTCGCGTGGAACTACTGCAATTTCAGGTAAGTTGTATTCAACTACCAACTCTTTGCTATCAGGTAAATAGGCCAATCTAAAGGTTTGGGGAAAGCCCTTCTCAGGATATTCCGACCGTGTCAATACCATTTCACAATAAGTCAACACGCTGTCAGGATCGCAGTTGAGATAGTCTTGCTCAAATTGGTCAATTTCGTCGTGTTGACTTTTTATTTCTTCAAGATAAGCAGTTTTTCGGGCCTGATACTCAGAAACTAAAGCGTCAAGCTCAACTTTTTGATTTAAGAGTTTAACTGAATAATCTTCCTTATTTTTATTGAAAGATTCTTCTGCACTCTGCAATTCTCGATAATATTTGTTCTTTACCCATGGGAAAATAGTCATCCATAGGGCTGGAGCGTTCACGACTTTCATCTCAGGTTCAGGGTCTGGTAAGAGATGTTTGGGGGTTTTGAAGTCTTCGAATTTTGGGCGTTTTTTTAATACCGAAAAATCAATTGAATCGTCAAATTCGAGGGTATGTTCCAGAAGTGTAGAAAGTGCAGTGATATTCTCGGTCAGCTCAGCGTTTAGATCGGAAACTTCATCTTGACGTTCTTCCAGATACATTATTTTTGCTAACTTATCAGCCTCTTTTTGCTCGCGAAGTCTCTGAGCATTATCACGTTTTATTTCGCGTTCTATACGGCGAGTTTCGGCCAAATAATGACGTTCTGCTCTCTTACGCTCACGCTCTGCTGCTGCAACGGCTCTGCCTGTAGCTCGTATAAAACCTTCAAATCCTGATCTCCGTCCCATTCTAACTCCCACAGCCTCCAACCGAAAGTTCAATCTGTAATAAGTGAAATTGCCTCAAGTAACCGTCCATTTAATTAAGCACACTTAATTTATGTTATGTTAGCATCAAGCCAATCTATAATATTTAAGAAAAGCAATCTATAGCATTTAAGAAAACTAATCAGTCTATATCTCAAAACATGCAGATTTGTTGCCTTCTGGCTCTATTGGTCACGGCAAACCATTTTAGCAACTTTCGCTCCTGACATAAAACTGGTCACCTGAAGCGTCGGGTGGTCTGCTGTGAGTGAAAAGCGGACATTAAGGTCACAAGTACTCGCTGACCTTAAATAAGGTAAATTTATGAAATCAAAGATTCAGCAAATAACCATCTTCTTGAGAGCCATAGTTTGCTGAATATCCGAAGCATTGCTGCCACGTATCGTTCGACCATTTTGAATTGTAATCGCTAGTTACATTGAAAAACAAATTTACAAAATCAGTTGTCCTATAACGCAGGATAGATGCTATCCCTTCGTCGTCGGGGTGCTTATGTCTGCTTCCATCTGTCGATATAAGCCAATTTGTGCAATCAACAGCTTCAATTAATTTCTTTGAGATATTCCCACGACTACAGTGGTGGGGGACTTTGAAAGCATCGAGCTTTAAGGGGCGCTCACTCGATAAAACTAAAATAGCGTCAACCAAGTCTTCAGCGAACGCATCACCAGTGAGTAGAACATTTTTACCATCATATTCTAATAGTAAGACAATACTGCTCCCATTTGCAGCTTTAGTGTCTTGCAAGGGCCTTTGCTTTGCTAAAAGATTGAGGGACTGAGTATCTGGAATCTCCAATGGTAAACTTGCTCCCATAGATTCTAGATTAGATACTGAGGATTTCTTTTGTTTTTTTTGTAAGACTTTTTTTATTTCTTTGTCCCATTCCGATTTAAGCTTTTCAAGTCGTTGCATAGTTGGCCCAAGGACGGTTACCTTCATGCCTCCAGCCAGCTCAATAACTTTAAGCGGTTCTCCCTCGATTCGACAGATGGAACCTCCATCATACAAATTATTCCAGGGCTGTGTGCTCAACCATTCAGAGAGTCTTTCGGCTTGGGCTACACCTAGCCCTTCTAGAGCAGAGTTGCTTCTGTGACCATCCAGATGCATGTAACCATTAAACCAAAAGTCTTTCACTATGGCACACGGCTCTTCGCAGTCAACAAAACAACTCAATAATCCTCCAATATGATCAGCGTCGATATGTGTGACTACAACTGCTTCAAAGGTCCGCTGTTCATCGGGCAGGCCGCTAATTTTATCATTAATCTCCTTCCCTGTTTCCTCAATACCCATATCGACAAGCATCTGATAATGAGGATGCTTCTCTCCCCAGCGCACCAAAATTGCATCGCCTTCACGTGCAGGTAGCATTTGTATTGAGAACAATTTAATCTCCGGCCATACTGGTTGTTAGATACATAGACTTCCAAATTACGAGTGGCGCGGTTTGCGCTAAACGTGCGAGAGCTTCACTTCTTTTTTCATCGTATTTTGTATCTGGTAAATAACGAAGAAGATCCAATAATAATGAAAAGCACTCAGTTAAAAGAATGCGTTTTTCGCTAGCTTCACACGCAAGTTGCATTGATTCGTCTAACTTGCCAATGCGAGCGAAATATAGAGCTAATATTATTTTGGCATCAGGTAGCCAATCATGTTCTTTTGCCAAATCGATTAAATGTATTATGCTCGACTCATCTAGTCGGCACGTCTTGTAAAGAATCAGTGCTGCAAGTGTTGCTCCTGTAGGGTCCGTGTATTTTTTTATCAAGGCTTCAAGCGCATTAGAAGCTACCTCAGCTGCATTCATGATTTGCCCACTTTTAAGCATGCACTCCAAGCCAAAAGCCATCCCTCTAGACTGCGAGATGTTTATTTCTACGTGCCCATATTTCGAATTCAAGGCCTGTTTCACATGGCAAGTAACGGATAAACGATGGCCTTGGCTAATAGGGAGACTAGCTTGAATATACGACCCGTTTTTTTCAAGTGTTATTATAGGCATCTTTTGCATTGCATCTTTATGCTGTACGATCCAATAGTTTCTAGCCGGATAAATAGTAAAGTCAGTATCTTTATCAAAGATAGTCAAACCCAGTGAATCATCCTGATTCAACTCCTCAATTTTCTTAAATTGGCTGTCATCTTCTGGAGGCGCGGGCTGATAATCAAGGTCTGGCTCTAAATTTATCTCAGTTAATTGTGATTCGAATACTTCAACGATTTGCGATGCTCTCTTTCCATCACCAAGAAATGTGCTAACTTCATATAGTCCTGGGGGGAGATTGAACTCTCTTCTTGTAGTGAGCTTCTCAACAAGAATCAGTTCACTATCTCGGATGTCGATTTTCGTACATCGTCCGCCGAAATTAAACTTAGACTTCACTTTAATACTAAGATTTATATTTTTAGTTTCGATCCCATTCATAGTGGAAGTTCCTTTATCCGACTTGGAGGCAAAAGTCTGAGATTATCGGAGTCTTTCTCATTAGTGGTTAAAGTTGTAACTTCTATCTTATAAATACCCGCAGGTATACTGTCACGAAGCGGCCATGTTGTATGATTATCATAAAGAACTCTACTGAGTTGAGACAATTTTGCACTGTAGTGGGTCCCAGGTAAGCCGTCTTTGATCTGTATTGTTAAATCTACATTTGGAGCTTTTTCGCATTCATGAAAGACTTCATCGCTAAAAATCCCTGTACATTCGATTAATTGTTTTTCATCATGACAGGCAGCTAACGATTCTACAGTTTTTCGAAGATACATCTGCAATCCGCTAGTTGACACTAGCCATGGTGAACTGCGTTCCCCATCGGAGGAAGCAGCATGACCTTCTTCAAGAGCAGACATCAAAGCCTCGCAGAAAAGGGTTAACTTTCCAGGTTTGGCAAACGCTTGCTCGCCCGATGATGCTGATAGAAATAGCGGAGAGCATGTGGCCGCACTAGAACTACTTGTCTTGACAGGTATGTTGAATTTTAGTACGCCAGCTAATTCCTCGAACTCTTTAGCATCCGGAGCTCTTTGCCTGCATATATCCACAAACCAAAACTGACTCCGCGCTACGTTAGCATACGTCATGTTTTCATGCATGGATCTAATATCTACAGCCCCCTTATATCGTTCTTCCTCATGCTCAGGATGGGCAAAATCTTTTAATAGGAGTACTGCGCCAGTATTAGTAAATTGAACGCCATGTCCTGCCACATAAACGATTGCGATATTATTCGGGTTTCTTGCTGCAGCCTGTTTAAAGTTTCTAAATGCGGTTGATACATTTTCCCTTGTTGGGATTGAATCATCTCTAAGATGATCTTTGAGGGCTACACCTACTTCGTCTTCAGTCGCTGGCGATAAAAGTACGCGTAAACTCCGAAGCGGAAAGTCTTTGCGTCGATATTTCGTCATCAGCCACGTCGCAAACTGGGAAGCAGATCTTGCGGCCGCACTTAGTTGTCTGAGGCCAGAATCTGAGCCTTGCTCACTACATTCCCCTTCACTAGAGCCCATCAGATAGTCATACGCGCTTACACCAATGATCAGCGCATGGGTTCCGGGTGAGTTTAAGCTATCATCTATAACTGCTGTCATTCGGCGAGCCACTCCTTGATTGATATTGGACTCAGTAAAGCCTTGAATTGTGAAATTTTACTTTATCTTAGTTATCAGGGCTAGCTGATATTATTCAAGTTTATCTACGGTAGGGCTATTATGGGTACATGAGGCATTTTATTTAGTAAGTGTATCTTTAAACTCTATGCTCGTCTGAATGTCCCCTAGTTTCCAGACACATTGAAGGTCTGCTTCTGGCACAGAACTGACATCTAGATGATGTATAGCTTCGTACTACTATTAGTACCAGCTCAAATTTGAGCTGGTACACAAGTCACCCAACTAGCGATATCCCTCTTATTCCACCTTCAATAATACTTCCTCTATCAGCTTCCTCAATAAAATCAGCCCACCATTGCATCATAGGGCGTCTTTGCTCTAGATAATCACTGCGGTTATAAGCACGCCTAACTTCATTTTTATCAACGTGGGCGAGGGCGGCTTCGATAACATCAGGTGGGAAGCATTGTTCATTGAGTGCGGTACTGGCTATTGAACGAAGACCGTGAGAAACCAATACACCACCGAATCCGGCACGTTTTAATGCAGCATTGACGGTTTGGTTATTCATTGGTTGGGTAGGCTTGATACGGCTAGGAAAGATAAACTCACGATTACCACTGAGTGGTTTCATTAGTTCTAAGATAGCTAAAGCAGCGTCAGATAATGGAACAGTGTGCTCACGGTTCATTTTCATTCTAGCAGCCGGTATCTTCCATTCCTTAGTCTCTAAGTTGATTTCGTCCCAACGGGCTTCAGCGGCTTCGGCAGGGCGGGATATGGTAAGCAGCTGCCACATGAATAAGCATCGAGTGGATAGGCTAATACTAGCTGTACGCATTGTCTTCATGAGCTTTGGTAGCTGATCAGGGGGAATACTTGGCATATTCTTTTTCTTGGGTTTTTCAAAAGCTTTGCCAATATTGATACTCGGTACGGCATCAATTAAGCCAGTATTTTGAGCATAGATCATCACTTCGTTGATACGCTGACATAGGCGACGAACCGTTTCTAGCGCACCTCTAGCTTGAACTGGTTGTATTGCTTGAACCAATATATGTGCTTTGATATCGGTAACGCTGATATCGCCTATGGCGGGAAATACATCTCGTTCAAGTGAACGCCAAATATCATTACCGTAATCTTCGGTTACGGTGGACTTCTTCACTTCCCACCAACGTTCAGCAACTAGTTGAAAGGTATTTGCCTTAGCTTCTAAGGTGTTACGGATCTGCTCTTTATGGTGATCTTGTGGGTCTATCTGCTTAGAGAGTAGTGTTCTTGCTTCAAGGCGGTAACTACGTGCATCAGCAAGGCTGACGGCAGGGTAAGAGCCTAGGCTCTTTTTAGCTCGTTTCTTAGTGAGAGGTCGAATGTAGCGAAATGACCACAGCTTGCTGCCATTGGATTTAACCAATAGCTCTAATCCATCGCCATCATAGAGGACATAATCACTCTGTTTTGGCTTTGCTGCATCGATCTCTTTTGCGGATAATGGTTTGGTTTGTCTTGCCATTTTTGATGTTCCATTGTTTTTAGGCACCTCAAAAACTACAAAGGTTACGAGGTGCCTATCAAGGTGCCTAAGATGATTGGATTTAATTAGGTGACATCAGACTGCGCAGGACATAAAAAAGCCCGCAACTCATTGAGTTAGCGGGCTTTTCAGTCTTCTTTGGACGTCCTTAGAAGATAATTTGGTGGAGCTGGCGGGAGTTGAACCCGCGTCCGAAATTTCTACATCCTCGGTACTACATGCTTAGTCTAGTCTTTAAATTCATTTGCCAGCTGCGGACAGACACGCCACCAACAAACTATCCTGATTAAATTTAACGCTTCAACCCCAGGCAAGGCATCCACGCGATCTCTTTTGGGTTTGACCTCTCTTGATCCCCGTCCTAAGAGCGGAGGCTAGGGAGAGAGGGCTCTAAGCAGGTTATTAAGCTGCTAAAGCGTAGTTTTCGTCGTTTGCGACTATTTTTTTGCGGCTTTTTACGAGGCCAACCGCCCCTCGGCATGCACCTTGGGTTTCGCAAATCCCGTCGAATCCAGAATCAGCCCCAAGTTGTTGAGCGCAGTATAACAGAAAAATACTCTATAAAGCTAGAGGTTAGCGATTAGAATGTTTCATTATACGTGCTTTATCGAGTTGCCATTCACGTTCTTTAATGTCAGAACGTTTATCGTGAGATTTTTTACCTCTGGCAACACCAATTTTAACTTTACACCATGCATTTTTCCAGTAGAGGGAGAGTGCAATAACGGTATAACCTTCACGATTAACTTTACCGTAGAGTGTATCTAATTCACGTTGATTTAAAAGTAACTTACGGCTACGAGTTGGGTCGCATACAACATGCGATGATGCAACTGTCAGTGGAGTGAAGTTTGCACCGAATAAATAAGCTTCACCGTCCCTTAAAAGAACGTAGCTATCTCCAATGTTGGCTTTGCCTGCTCGGAGTGATTTAACTTCCCAACCTTGTAGGGATAGACCCGCCTCGAACTCCTCTTCGATAGAATATTCGTGGCGAGCACGCTTGTTCATAGCAATTGTTGCTGAACCGGGTTTATATGGTTTTTTCTTTGTCATAGTGCAATCATTATACTGTAAGCTGAGTTGAAAGAAATCTTTCTAAGCTGATATTTTTTTGATTGTGCAAATCTTGCCCTATGTGGGTTTTGTTTTTTGTTTAACCAATCAAAGGTGGTATTATACGCTCAGTTTTTGGGGATAGGAATTGATATGCCACAGATTAGCCGCTCTGCGTTAGTTCCGTTTAGCGCAGAACAAATGTATAAACTCGTTAATGACGTTATTTCATATCCAAGCTTCTTGCCAGGGTGTGTCGGTAGCCAAATTATTAGTCATAGTTCTGAAGAGATGACCGCCTCTGTTGAGGTGTCAAAAGCAGGCATTAGCAAAACTTTTGTCACAAAAAATGTGCTAGAAGATAACAAGTGCATTCATATGCAACTTGTGGAAGGGCCATTTAGTAAATTAGCGGGTGGTTGGAGATTTATTCCTTTAAGTGCGGATGCTTGTAAAATCGAATTTCACCTTGATTTTGAATTTACAAATAAATTGATAGAGCTTGCATTTGGCAAAGTTTTCAAAGAATTAGCAAATAATATGGTACAAGCTTTCACTTTAAGAGCAAAGGATGTTTACAGTGTCTGAGCTGAACATTGAAGTGACATATGCGCTTCCTGAAAAGCAATTTTTGTTATCAGTTAAAGTTAAAGAAGGTAGCACAATAGAAGAAGCAATACTTGCTTCTGGCATCCTAGCCCTTAGGGATGATATTGACCTTAAAAAAAACAAGATTGGTATTTATAGCCGACCCGCTAAATTGACTGATTTAGTGCAAGATGGGGATCGTGTTGAGATTTATCGACCTTTGATTGCTGATCCAAAAGAATTAAGGCGTAAACGAGCCGAAAAATCTAAAGAAGCTAAAAATAAGTAACTTTATTCTATTGTAGCTAACCGAGCAAAAGCTCGGTTTTTTTATTGAAATTTATTTAGTTAAAATGAGATTAAATAAATCTATAATAAAGGCTCTCATAATAACAACCCGCCTGAATAACTTTTCAAAAGACAGGCTGTTATTATCATACTAGGTGGCCCTAGTGTCTTATGGTTAGTCAGCGGATTTAGTTTCTGATACTTTTGTTTCAGCGGCTTCCATTGATTCCTGCGCGGCAAGATTTTTCTCGTTTTTGATGTCAGTCAGAATGCCATTACGATCAAAGATCAGAGTTAAAGTTTCTTGCTGAACTGGGTCATGACCAAGTTCTTGGCGGAAAACATAATACCAAGTCTGAGTACCAAACGGGTCAGATAACATTGGCGTGCCCAAAGTATAAGCGACTTGTTGCTGTGTCATTCCTTTTTGGATCTTAGCAACATCTTTCGCTGTGAGGTAATTACCTTGGTTAATGTCCGGGTGATAGACAAGACGTTCCATCATTGAACAGCCCGTAGACATTAATGCGAGTGATAGTGCTGCAGCAGTTAACAATTTATAACGCATGGATATCTCATTCCTTTTGGAGTCAGAACATCAATGATAATCGACATTGATACAATTTAAAACCTTCCTTATCGACTCTAAGACCACATAAGCATAAAAAAGTTGTCAAAAATTATGCTGCAAGTAACTCTTTCGCGTTGGCAAGCGTATTTTTTGTTACCTCAGAACCAGCAAGAAGACGCGCAAGTTCTTGTAATCTGGATTTTTTATCCAGTAATTGCATGTGAGTTTCTGTTTCTACACCGTTTGTCTCTTTACTCACATAAAAGTGATGATGGCCGCACCCAGCTACTTGTGGTAAATGTGTCACGCACATCACTTGCGTTGACTCACCTAGTTCACGTAGTAACTTCCCTACAATTGCTGCGGTTGGTCCACTAATACCGACATCGACTTCATCAAATATTAATGCAGGGGTATCCATTTTTTTAGCAGTAATGACTTGGATAGCTAATGCTATACGTGATAATTCACCACCCGATGCAACTTTAGCAAGCGTTTGGTGTGGTTGTCCTGGGTTAGTTGTCACATTGAATTCTACTTTACAGGCACCATCGATTTGTAGTTGTTCAGGTATAAATTTTACATCAATAGTAAATAGGCCATGAGGCATTGAAAGTTGATGCATACTATTGGTAATTAGTGTACTTAACTCTTGGGCATAGTGTAGGCGTACATGGTGTAAGCGTTCTGCACATTCGAGAGCTGTATGATGATTTGCTTGTACTTGTGCATTTAAGACTTCTGCGTCTTCATTCTGATTGGCTATCTGTTCTTGTTCGCTTAGTAATTGCTGAAATAATTCAGGTAAGGCTTCTGGTGTGACATGGTGTTTACGCGCTAAGTTGATTTGTTTGGAGATACGCTTTTCCAGTTCAAACAAGCGATTAGGGTCAAGCTCATATTGGTCACAATAGTGCTTGATTTCATCGCTGACTTCGCTGACTTGTATTGATGCTTCTTCAAGCATATCAAGTAACTCTGAGAATTTAGGATTGAGAGCAACCAAGTCAGTCAATTCATTTTTTGCCATATTTAATAAGCTAATAACATTCGAATCATCATTTTCGGATAGTATTTGCGTTGTTGTTTGTCCAATAGCTAAAAACTGCCCATGATTAGCGAGTTGCTTATATTCTTGGTCTATTTCTTCAAACTCTCCTTGAACAGGGCGGAATTCGTTTAGTTCTTTCAGATGATATTCCAGCAGTTGCTGCCGAGATTCACGCTCTTGCACCTGCTTTTGAAAGACGGCTAATTGTTGGCAGGAATCATGCCATGTTTGCCATGCTTTTTTCATTTGAACCAGTAGTTCTCGCTGGTTGGAATAGGCATCAAGCAAGGATTTTTGATGAGAGCTATCTAGCAAGAGCTGGTGTGCGTGTTGACCATGGATTTGAATCAGCAATGTGCCTAGTTCTCTAAGTTGTGATAAAGGAACTGAAACGCCATTAATAAAGCCACGGGAGCGACCATCTGGAGAGATAGTACGACGTAATAAGCACTCATTTTGGTTATCAAGTTGGTGTTCTGTAAGCCAATTGGCAGCTAATTGTGCATCTACTAAGGAAAAGCGAGCGCAAAGGTCAGCACGTTGTGCACCAGGGCGTACCATATTGGCTTCACCCCGATTTCCTAGACACAGGCCAAGTGCATCAATAGCAATAGACTTACCCGCACCTGTTTCACCGGTTATGGCGGTCATACCATTACGGAAATCAATTTCTAATTCACGTACGATTGCAAAATTATTAATTGTTAGTTGGGTAAGCATCTGCGCTCTCCTGTGAAAATACACACCTGTGTTTTAATACAGTGTATGACTGTTTTTTTATACAGTAAAGAGGCAGAATGAAAAAATTAGAAAGTTTTTTTAGCCCAGCCTAATTTTGAACTTAACGTATTGAAATAATTATAATCTTGTGGGTGAACTAAATTAAGATTTTTATTACTACGTTTAACAATGACTTCCTCGCCATCCTGAATAGGAAGCATGATTTGGCTATCACAGCTGACTTCATAATCAATATTTGTTCGTAAAAATTTCAGCCGAATACTGCTGTCACTGCTAATGACCAGTGGTCTTGAGGATAAGGTATGTGGAAACATGGGCACCAATACAATCGCGTCCAAGTTTGGGGTTAAAATAGGGCCACCTGCGGAAAGAGAATAAGCTGTAGAGCCCGTTGGTGTGGCGATAATCAAGCCATCAGAACGTTGAGAAAAGGCAAATTTTTCATCAATGTAGACCTCGAATTCGATCATATGCGCAACTTTGCCAGGGTGGAGAACAATCTCATTAATTGCGGTGCTTTTACGTGCTTTTTGGTTAGCTTTAATAACTTGTGCTTCGAGCAAAAAACGTCTTTCTTCACGATATTTACCGTCAAGAACACTCGAAAGTTGTTGTAATGCGTTATCAGGGTCTAAATCAGTAAGGAAACCGAGATTACCACGATTTACACCAATAACTTTATTATTATACCGAGATAAAATACGAGCAGCACCAAGCATGTTGCCATCACCGCCAACGACGACAACTAAATCAGCCTGTTGGCCTATTTCAGTTAATGTCCCAGTGTTGGCATTAGTTAATTTTAAATCTTTAGCAACTTGTTTATCGATAATGGCATGATAATTTTTTGAAATTAACCAATGGTATATTAATTCATGAGTTGCCAATGCCTCAGGGTGCCTAGGGTGCCCGACAATGCCTATCGTTTTAAAATGTGTTGGTGGTGTATTATTGTCCTTTCGCATACTTTTTTGGCCTCTGATTGTATGACTTCCCTTGAATCCCTGTATTAGATCCCCATAATACTCTCATATATGGGATTAATGCTAAATACGCGGAGATATTCATGAGTAGTAAAGACCAAAACATGCATGATGAGCAAGCTTCTGAGCAAAATGAATCACAAAAAGTTCAAGTAGAGCAAGAAGTAGACGTTCAACAAGCTGATGAATTACAAGCAGACGAACAAGCGTTAGCCGCGCGTATTGCTGAGCTTGAGCAACAATTAGAGGCTTCACAAAAAACTGAACGTGAAGCAATGTTGCGTGCACACGCCGAAATTGAAAATATTCGTCGCAGGACTGAGCAAGATATCGAGAAAGCACATAAATTTGCATTGGAAAAATTCTCAAATGAATTATTACCAGTGATTGATAACTTAGAACGCGCAATAGATGCTGCAGACCATGAAAGTGAAGAGTCTAAAGCGATGTTAGAAGGGCTAAATTTAACACTGAAAACCTTCTTAGATGCCGTGGCTAAGTTCGGTATTGAGCCTGTAAGTGAAGTGAATGTGCCATTTAATCCTGAAGTTCATCAGGCGATGACGATGATAGAGTCACCTGATCACCAAGCTAATCATGTGATTAATGTGATGCAAAAAGGGTACACGCTAAATAACCGTTTACTCAGACCTGCAATGGTTATTGTGTCTAAGTAATTGATAAAATGGGATGCATAAGTATCCCATTTTTTCTATGTCTACAATCTGAAATTATTCATTAATCACTGGCGCCCAATCAATGGGGGTTTTGCCCTGCTGAGCTAAAATTTCATTTGTTTGTGAAAAATGTCCACATCCTAGAAAACCACGGTGAGCAGAAAGCGGAGAAGGGTGAGGTGCTTTCAGAACATGATGGCGTTTGGTATCAATAATTTTACCTTTTTTCTGGGCATGCGAGCCCCAGAGTAAAAAAATCACACCCTCAGTATTTTCATTAATTGCTTCAATGACTTTATCTGTAAATGTTTCCCAACCTAAATGCGCATGGGAATGGGCATTGCCTTGTTCTACGGTGAGGACGGTATTAAGGAGTAAAACGCCTTGTTGAGCCCAACTGAGCAAGTAACCATGAGCCGGCCTTTGAAATCCATCAATATCCTTTTCGAGCTCTTTATACATATTCACTAATGATGGGGGTGGCTTAATTCCAGGAAGTACGGAAAAAGAGAGACCATGGGCTTGCCCTGGTCCATGATAAGGATCTTGTCCTAGGATAACCACTTTAATATCGGAAAGCTCGGTATACTTAAATGCATTAAAAACGTCGTCTTGAGCAGGGTAGATAACCTTACCATTTTTACGTTGCTCTGCGACATACGCCAATGTTTCTTTGAAATAAGATTTTGATTTTTCAGGGCCAATAACATCGTGCCACGTAATGGAGTTTGACATGAAATATTCCATAACAATGAATTTATGAAGGAACAATTATATGAACCAGTTGATAGCTATAAGCTTACTGGTTCATGAGGGAGAGATAAAGCCCTGATATTGACGATTAATTTAAAAAAAATTGAAATTTTATAAAAATAGTTAAAAAAACAAATTATGAATTTTGATTTAAATCATAAAGTTGAGCTGAGTAAATTAGTTGCTAAGTGGAATAATTGATAAATATCAAAGAAAAAAGGGGTTCTAGCTGGTATAAAATACCTATATACATTGGTTAGACCAAATATCCAATTGCAAGTTTTCATAAGATTAATGGTTAATGTAGCTTCGATTTATTAAGCAAATCGAATGCAATCTAGCTCGAACGTGGAGGTCGACATGATTACAGGTATTCAAATTACAAAAACTGATAATGCAGCATTGTTGAATTCGTTCTGGTTACTCGATGACGAAAAAAATGAAGCTCGTTGTGTTTGTGCGAAAGCCGATTATAACGAAGGGCAAATCGTTGCTAAAGACGAATTAGGTGCTTTTGAGTATCGTGAAGTTCCTTTAGAAATGAAACCAACTGTACGCGTTGAAGGTGGTCAGCACTTAAATGTTAACGTATTGAGCCGTGAAACATTAGAAGATGCAGTCAAAAATCCAGAAAAATATCCACAATTAACAATTCGTGTTTCTGGTTATGCTGTGCGTTTTAATTCATTAACACCAGAACAACAGCGTGATGTTATTACTCGTACTTTCACTGAAAGCTTGTAATAAATATTAAATATAATTACATCTAGTAATGTATATTAAATTCTAAAGCCATTGTTATCAATGGCTTTTTATTTGTTACTAATAAAGTTGATTATTTCCCTCCTTGGTTATTTGTATTTCAATATTCTTCCAACAAATACACTTGTTAGGGAGAATTCATGTTATTATCTACACAACAAACACTATCAAAAAAAGATGAATATGTTTTTGTTAGAGAAAATTTAAATATTTATTTACGGCAAGAACACCAAGAGATTAAACCTTGCATAACAGAACAATGGCCTAAAAATATATTAAGAGAGGATTTTTTAGGAGGGAATGCTCAACAAAACGATTATATTTTAGCTTTACTATCGCAGGGGGCCTATCATAAAGATTGGCGGAATATACAAGGAGTTGAAAGATTAAATAATAAAGAGATTTATGATCTTGGAATTAACGCTGAATTATTAAATGACGATCAAACAGGATTTCAAGCTAATATCTGTCGATTTAATGATTTATATATTCTTTGTTTTGCTGGTACTAATGATATTATCGATTTTTACAGTAATATTCGTCAAGGTCTTGGTTTTTATGAGTTTCAATATTATCAAGCTGTTAACTTGATGAATATTTTATTCAATGCAGTAAATGGAAATACGATTTGCACGGGACATTCATTAGGAGGAGGACTAGCTTCAATTGCGGCGTTAGCGAGTCAATCCCCCTGTATTGCATTCAGTCCTGCAGGGTTGGCAAAAAACACTATTAATAATATTGGGATTGATTATCACATTGCTGAAAAAATGGCACAAGAAGGGTTGATACGCTATTACACGGTGCAATATGACTGGCTCGATAGATTACAAAACTCTTTACCGATCCCTTCTGCATTGGGAAATTGTATTAAAATGGCTTATAGCGAACATAGTTCTTGGAAAGATTGGTTACCGACCCGTTTATTGACAAGAAGTTTTATTGCTCATTCAATGCTTAAAATTATTAGGGTTATGTGCAAGTATAAACCATGGAATAATTGGAATGCAATTACAGGTGAATATAATAAGGTAAAAGAAATACCATTAGAAACGTTTCCAATTAAAGAAGAAAAACAGGAAATGAGTTGGCAAGAGTGTTGTGAAAGTGCAATAAGAAAAGGGAATATAACTGAGTTTTCAGCACTTTTATCATTAGGCCATAAACCTTGTGACATTAATTTTCTGGCTCAACACTCAGTTAGAACGGCTAATGGGCAATTTATGAAAATTTTAATTGAATCCCGATATGGTCAAACAATTAAAATGTTTCAATCAAGAGAACAAAAAAGTATTCTACATTTAGCGGCGCAAAATGGCTGTTTTGTACAATCACAACTTTTATTAAAAAATGGGTTAGCAGTTAATATTAGAGATAATTTTGGGAATACTCCTTTACACGATGCCTTAAATAGCCATGCTCTCGATGTTGCTGCATTATTATTAGAGAATGGGGCTGATTGGCGAATCAAAAATAATAAAGGGTTAGACTGTAAGGATATACTTGGTAACCACATTATTAAATATGATTTATTAACGCCTGAAGGTAAACAAATGCGAGATAAAGCTTTTCAAATGATGAGCTAAATAAAAAACGGGCCTAAACCCGTTTTTAGTGACTAGCTTTTGTCGTTATCTGTTGATACGGAAGGGCTAGCAGGAGTACGACGTTTCCCAATATTTTTCTTGTCGCGATGGCGTACTTTTTCTTTTTTCTTGGCTTGTTCTTCTTTTTTCTTTTCTTTACGCTTAGCAAGTACTTTCTTCGATGGTTTTGGTTTATTTAACATCGCTTCTGAAGGGGCTTTAGTTGTTGGACGTAAAGAATCCACAACACGGATCTTGATAGGCTCTTCAATATAACGAGTAATTTTACCAAATAAAGGGAAATCATGCGCTTCGACTAAGGAAATTGCCGTTCCTTTACGGCCCGCTCGACCAGTACGACCAATACGGTGCAAGTACACATCAGCAGTTCTCGGTAAGTCAAAGTTAAATACATGGCTAACGTTTTCGATATCTAAACCACGAGAAGCCACATCTGTTGCAACGAGTACCTTAACTTGGCCATCAACTAGGCGGCGTACAGCTTCATTGCGTTTAGCTTGTGGCATTTCACCTTCGAGATAGCAAGGCTCGATACCGGCCTCACGTAGCCATTGAACTAATTCGCGTAAACGCTCACGCTTACGTACGAAAACGATGGCTTTGGTGACTTCGTCTTGTTTTAATAAATGGCACAGTAAGGCTGTTTTATGCTCTAGCGTGTCAGCTCGGTAATGAAATTGCTGAATTTTTTTACGTTCACGACGAGAAGGGTCTGCATCAATTTCAATTGGGTCTTCTAATAAGCGCTCAGCAAAATCACGAATCGCTTCGCCTTCAAGAGTGGCAGAAAACAGCATGGTTTGCTTACGCCAGCGTGTTTCACCTGCGATTGTTTCTATGTCATTTGCAAACCCCATGTCGAGCATGCGGTCAGCTTCATCAAGGATCAAAATTTCAACGGCACGGCAGTCAAAGTTTTCTTCCTTAATATATTGGAGTAGACGGCCTGTTGTTGCGACGACAATGTCTTGATTTTCGCTGAAAACTTCAGCGTGATTCATATAAGCAACACCACCCGTGATTGTAGCGATATCTAAGTGATTATGGGCGCATAATTCTTTTGCTTGGTCAGCAACCTGCATGGCTAATTCACGCGTTGGCGTGACAACTAGAACGCGAGGCGGACCTGATTTCTTTCTAGGGAAATCAAGTAAATGTTGGATCGCAGGCAGTAAAAACGCGGCGGTTTTACCTGTTCCTGTCGGGGCTGAACCTAATACATCGCGGCCATCCATTGCAGCAGGAATGGCTGCCGCTTGAATAGCGGTCGGACGTTGATAGCCTTTGTCTGAAAGCGCATCTATTAGGCTTTCATCAAGTTCAAGTTCAGTAAAAGTGGATGCAGTCATGATATACCTCTATTTGGGGCGCTGATTATAAACAGGTTAGCAAAATTGTTCACCTGAAAAAATCAGCTTTGCTCAAGTGTAACTGTTTTCATTACGGACAGGGAGCGATATATCGATACATATGAATGAAATACAGGGAAGATAAATAATTGAAGGAGGAGAAAGCTCCTCCTTCATCATGCTTAGCTAAGTATATTAATTAACCATGTATGATAAGGAATACCAACTAAGTCAATGAGCACCGCGCCACTGAGTGGCACAATCATGAAAGCTTTCATTGATACTTGTTTGTAACGTTCACATACAGAGGACATATTTGCCATTGCATTTGGCGTTGCGCCTAAACCATGCCCCATCAAGCCAGCACACATTACCGCGGCATCGTAGTTTTTGCCTAATAAGCGGAAAATGACAAAGACAACTAATAGAATTAAAATAATGACTTGTGCCAATAATATGGTGAATAGTGGCAAAGCTACAGCTTTTAGTTCCCATATTTTCAGTGACATCATAGCCATAGTTAAAAATAGGCCAAGTGAAACTTCAGAGATAAGGTCAACCGACTTTTGGTTAATACGGAATAATTCTACTTGGTCATTAACATTGCGAATTACGATTGCAATGATCATCGCCCCAACATAGCTGGGTAATGAAAACCCGGTTGCTCTAGTAAATTGCGCTGAAGCGAATTGGCCGATGACCATAATCCCTAGGACGAGCGCCAGCATTTTTAGAAAAGCATGAGCATCGATAGATTCAATTTTCCCTGCGATAGTTTCAGGAACTTGAACTCGCTCAACGTTTTCATCTGCTTTAATCTGCACATTAAATTTCTTAATTAAGAATGTTGCAATAGGGCCACCGAGTAAACTTCCTGTAATTAGGCCAAAAGTTGCCGCGGCAATTGCTGCAACTGTTGCAGACTGCACACCAAGGCCTTCAGCCATTCCACCAAAGGCAGCCGCACCGCCATGGCCCCCAGTAAGTGAAACACCACCAGCCATGATACCAATAACAGGGTCAACACCGAGTAAATGCGCAAGGCCTGCACCAAAGGTGTCTTGGAAGATAACCACAAACCAGCAGATAAACAGGTAGATAAAGAGTAACCGGCCGCCACTTTTTAAGATGCGGAAGCTGCCATCAATACCAATAGTCGTAAAGAAGGCGACCATTAAGAAGGTTTGTAAACTGGTATCAAAGTTGATTTCGGCTAGGTTAAATGATTTAAGCCCCCAAATGATCAAACTAACGAGAAAACCACCAATGACGGGAGAAGGGATACAGAAGCGTTGTAGCCATTCGATGCGTTTTTTTAAGTGGATCCCCATGAGTAGGCAGATCACCGTTAGGAAGAGGGTGGAGAGTGTGTCGAGGTGTAGAATCATATTTTTCCCTTTTTAACTGTTGTCTTTCACGCTACAGCGTTGTTGGCCGCGCTCCGTTACCCTAGTCACATACTTTTGTATGCTCCTAGGGATAACGTCACTTGCCGCCTAGCTGTAACGCGAAATTCAATAGTTAAAAACTATTAAGTCATTGCGCTACAGCGTTGTTGGCCGCGCTCCGTTACCCTAGTCACATACTTTTGTATGCTCCTAGGGATAACGTCACTTGCCGCCTAGCTGTAACGCGAAATTCAATAGTTAAAAACCATTAAGTTATTGCGCTACGGCTAGTTTGATAATCAACTTCAAAGCTATTTTTATTGTGGTGTTTGAAAATTAATTATCTTAACAGCGTGAGAAACAGTGTATTTATCAGTCGAGTTGTTGTGTTGTTTTATTAGAATAAGTATTGGTAAATCAAATAAGCCGCGAGTTTGGCAGTATGGTTGTCAATATCAAATTCAGGGTTGCATTCTGCGATATCAAAAACAGCAATTTTTTGGCTGTGCTTGATAATGGCAAATAGTTCATCAAAAATTTCAGTGGAAATGCCTTTCGGTGCAGGCGCACTCACACCCGGTGCGATAGCTGCAGAAAATACATCTAAATCAACGGTGACATATAAATAGTCTACAGCGTCAATGAAGTTTTTAATTTTTTCAATAGCTTGAGGTAGCTTGGAATAAGCTAACTCTTTATCGCGGATATATTGGCAACCCAATTTATCTGCGGTATCGAATAGGACTTTTGTATTGCCATGATCAGCGATGCCTAAACATAAATACTGGAAAGGACGTTGGTGTTGCTGACACAGCATGGCGGACTGTAAAAATGGGGTGCCAGATGTGGCGACAGGGGCTTCGCGTAAATCAAAATGTGCATCAAAGTTGATAATGCCAATCGTTTTACCTGTTTGATACTGTTCAACATAGTCAAACAAACCTTGGAAGCTTGCAAATGCAACTTCATGACCACCGCCAAGGACAATCGGCTTTTGGTTATCAGTGAGGAGAGCAATAAGTTGGTCAGATAAACAGCGCTGTGCTGCTTCTAAATTGCCATCATCACAGCGGATTGTACCAACGTCTTTGATCGCAAGTGGTTGATGAATAGGCAACCCTGCCAGCTGATGACGAATTGCATCAGGGCCTGCTTTAGCGCCTTGGCGGCCTTTATTGCGTCGGACGCCTTCATCAGAGGCAAAACCAATTAATGCAAATTTGGCGGGTGCATGTTTGTTCATGACTTGGTGGATGCGCAAGTGTTCTTGTGTTTCACCATCTGTGCGCCCTTGCCATTGGAAAGGTTGTGTCATAGTTACTCCAAGTTAATTAGTTTAGTGATGTTATGCGCGGCTTGGCAGGTGTGCGTGATAAATTCATCCACGCGATGTGTAGAACGAAATTCAGGTGCCATAACTGAAACGACGGCTAATACATCATTCCCTTTGAAAATGGGGGCAGAGACACCCAGTACGCCTTCATCGATTTCACTTACAGACATGCCGTAACCTTGTTGGCGTATCTGTTGTAAATCTTGTTGTAGCTTTATTTTTTGTTGTTCAGTGGTTAATTGCTTTGTATGAGCTTCAACCACTTGTTTTTGATAGAGTTCATGGCGAAAAGCTAACAATGTTTTCGCACTGGCGCCTTTAATTAAGGTATTACCACGACCAATAATAAAGGAACAGCGCAGTGCTTGTTCACTCTCAATCATGTCGACACAAATGGTTTCTCGTAGATTTGAGGTGATAATTGCCACGGTTTCTTGGGTTTTTTTCGCTAAAGTTTGTAGCTCTTGTTTAGAGGCGCTCATCAATAAACTGTGGTGATAGTATTTTTCTTGATTTTTGATACTCTGCGAACCGACGCAATATGTACCGTATTGTTTTGCGTGAGATACAAATTCCCAATCTATGAGAATTGTTAGTAACCGATAAACGGTTGATAATGGGATATCTAGCGCTGACGAAATAGACTGTGGTGTCACCGGAGAGGCGCAAGTTGTAATGTAAGACAAGATGTCTAAGGTTCTATTTATACTGTTCATGGCATCTCCTTTTTTTCGAACTTATCAGTAAATTTTTTCCGTCTCAAATATAATTCCCGTAATATGAGAATTATATTGTAGCAAATAGGTTAAATTATCACTTTTATTTGCTTAAAATGAGAATGATCGAATAAGTATTAACCAATTAGAGTGCCTGAATGTGTAAGCAACAAAAGAATTACCGCAAAGGCGGTTTTACGTTTAAACAGTTTTTTGTGGCTCATGACCGATGTGCGATGAAAGTGGGAACGGATGGCGTGCTATTGGGTGCTTGGGCCCCTGTAGAGGGTATCCAGTCTGCTTTAGATATTGGGAGCGGTAGCGGGTTAATCGCGTTGATGCTAGCACAGAGAAATACAATATTACGTGTTGATGCCGTTGAGTTAGATAGTGATGCAGCAGCGCAAGCGCAAGAAAACTTTATTGGGTCACCATGGGCTGAGCGTTTACAGGTTATCAACCAGGGCATTGTAAGTTACAGCCAGTCGTCTCCCGCGCAATATGATTTAATTGTCAGTAACCCACCTTACTTCGAGCCTGCGGTTGCATGTCGAGATGAAAAACGAGACCAAGCAAGATATACATCAACGTTAACACATGATGTTTTACTTGAAAGTGCGAAAGCTTGCCTTGCTGCTCATGGACTATTTTGCTTAGTGCTACCACATGACGCAGGGGAAAAATTACAGAAGATGGCCGAAGATTCTGGCTGGTTTACTGCTTTTCGCGTCAATGTGAGTGATAAAAGGGTAACACCTTATCATCGGATATTGTTAGGTTTACGATTACAGAATATTGAAACTAAGGTGACATCATTAGCGCTCAAGGAAGAAAATGGGGAATATACCGATGAATTTCGTAAACTAATCCAACCATTTTATGTGAAATACTAAATTAGGTAAATACTAAAGCCGGCACTAAGGGCCGGCTAAAGTTTTGGTTATTCAGGCTGTAAAATAGTGGGGCCTGAATTAGGACGTGGCTCTGGGTAATCTAAGGTGTAATGTAACCCACGGCTCTCTTTGCGTTCTAATGCACAACGAACCATTAATTCAGCGACTTGAACTAAGTTACGTAATTCAAGTAAGTTATTTGAAATACGGAAATTTGCATAGTAGTCATGAATTTCTTGCTGTAATAGATGGATGCGACGCAGTGCGCGTTCAAGGCGCTTTGTGGTTCTTACAATCCCCATATAATCCCACATGAATAGACGTAATTCATGCCAGTTATGTTGAATAACAACCTGTTCATCTGAATTATGTACTCTGCTTTCATCCCATTCAGATAAATAGGGGATTTCATCGATCTGTTTGATCGTTTTATTAATGTTTTCTGCCGCAGCCCAGCCGTATACCAAGCATTCTAATAGCGAATTGGAAGCCATACGGTTTGCACCGTGCAAGCCTGTGTAGCTAACTTCGCCAATAGCATAGAGATTCGTGATATCAGTCATACCGGTTTCATCTACAATAACACCACCGCAGGTATAATGGGCTGCAGGAACGATAGGGATAGGCTCTTTGGTCAGGTCTAGCCCTAAAGTCATCAATTTCGCATAAATAGTTGGAAAATGATTTTTAACAAAATCGTTAGGCTTATGGCTGATGTCTAAATACATGCAATCAGCCCCAAGACGCTTCATTTCATGGTCAATAGCACGCGCAACAACATCACGAGGGGCAAGTTCACCACGATCGTCGTGATCAGGCATAAACCGGCTTCCATCAGGGCGCTTGAGGTAAGCCCCTTCACCACGTAATGCTTCAGTTAATAAAAAATTACGTGCTTGTGGGTGAAACAAACAAGTCGGATGGAATTGATTAAATTCAAGGTTAGCAACACGGCAGCCAGCTCGCCATGCCATTGCGATGCCATCACCAGAAGAAATATCTGGGTTTGTGGTATATTGATAAACTTTAGCCGCTCCACCTGTGGCGAGAACAATCGTTTTCGCTCGAATGGTTTCAACTTGTTCTTTTTGGCGGTTCCATACGTAAGCGCCTAGAATTCGTGGTGATTCAACCTCATTAGAAAGGATAAGGTCGACGGCATTATAACGTTCTTTAATATGAATATTTGGATGGGCAAAAGCGAGGTCGACTAAGGTGGTTTCAACTTCTTTTCCTGTCGCATCTGCATGATGTAGGATCCGACGATGGCTGTGACCACCTTCACGTGTTAAATGATACTGTGTTTCACCGTTCTCGGTAATTTCAGTATCGAATAAAACACCTTGGTCTATAAGCCATTGAACACAATGTTTCGCATTGGAGGCAATAAACTCAACCGCTTCTTTCTGGCAGATACCAGCACCCGCAATTAGCGTGTCTTCTACATGAGATTCGATGCTGTCAGTGTCATCAAAAACAGCGGCAATACCGCCTTGTGCGTAATAAGATGCCCCTTCACTGAGGCTACTTTTACTGAGAATGGTCACTTGATGAAAAGGGGCGAGCCGTAAGGCAGCTGAAAGTCCTGCGACACCACTCCCAATGATTAAAATATCAGTGTAATGCTGTGTGGATCCGTTCATAAGTGTTTGCATGTATATAATAGTATGTATTGAGTTTTTTATGTTAGCCTATCGAGTGCCCTATTGCTATTAGTGGATATCTGTTAAGACACAGTATATTGACCTAGCGCTATTTACGTATTCAAATGGTTTTACTGTGATAGCTATCGCATTCGTATTTAAAATCTGTATGCTGTCATATGAGTCTGCAAGATTATTATAGGCAGTTGTTTTAATAAGGATCTTTAAGATCATCTAAGTAATTTTTTTATCAGTTTTGTAAATTTTTGACTATTTTTTTAGATTAAATTGAACTTCAACGAATTCTACTACTCAAAGTAGTGCTTGCTTTAGGAAGGGAGAACATGATCAAGTTAACATATTATCGGCCTGAATTCGGGAGATATTTCCTGGAATGAGCGAGCAACTGACCGACCAGATTTTGGTTGAAAAGGTACAGAAAGGCGATCAACAAGCTTTCAACTTATTGGTGATAAAATATCAGCATAAAGTCGCGAGCCTAGTATCCCGCTATGTACCGCAAGCAGATGTGCCTGACGTTGCGCAGGAGTCATTTATAAAAGCCTATCGTGCCATTGGTTCGTTTCGTGGTGACAGCGCGTTTTATACTTGGCTTTATCGGATTGCGGTAAATACAGCTAAAAATTATTTAGTTGCCCAAGATAGACGCCCACCTGCGTCGGACTTGGAAGCGAGTGATGCAGAAAACTTTGAAACCGCAGGTGCCTTAAAAGAAATTTCGAACCCAGAGAACTTAATGTTGTCTGATGAATTAAAGAAAGTTGTTTTCCGAACCATCGAATCGCTGCCTGAAGATCTTAGAATGGCAATTACGCTTCGCGAGTTAGATGGGTTGAGCTACGAAGAAATCGCAGAAATAATGGATTGCCCAGTTGGCACCGTACGTTCTCGAATTTTTAGGGCAAGGGAAGCAATTGACAATAAAGTTCAGCCACTGATTCAACAATATTGATATGTTAAGTCAGTCAATTAAATATAATTGTGATGCAATTAACTGAAGGTAATTGGGCATGCAAAGAGAGAAACTTTCCGCAATGATGGATGGCGAAGTACTAGACTTAGAACTGGTCAACGCTATTTCACGTGATTCAACGTTAAAACAACGTTGGGAGAGCTATCATCTTATTCGTGATACTCTGCGTAACGATACTAGTGAAGTCATGCACTTTGATATTGCAAGTAAAGTTGCGGCAGCATTAGAGAATGAAGCTGTGCGTATTAATCCTCAGGTAGTTGTCGAATCGCAGCCAGAACCTGCGACTTGGGGGGCTTTCCCATTCTGGGGCAAAATTCGTCCTTGGGCGAGCCAGTTAACTCAAATTGGTGTTGCAGCTTGTGTATCTTTGGCCGTGATTGTTGGTGTTCAACAATATAACCAAAGTAGTGCTGTTGACTCTCCTGTTGACGAGCCAATGTTCAACACGATCCCTGTTGGTAGTGGGGCGCCAGTTAGCTTGAATATCTCAGATAACCAATTATTTGGTAATGAACAGCAAATTCAACAAGTTGAACAGCAAAATCAACGCATTAATGCGATGCTTCAACAATATGAAATTGAAAGACGCTCGATGCTTAACCAGCAATATCAAGAGTCTGCACAACCTGCGTCTTCAGCAGGAGTTAAATTGCAATAATGAACAAATGGTTATCCGTCATCTGCCTGACGGGCAGCCTGATTATTTCTAATCAAGCTTCGGCATCTGAACTAGATGCCGATGTTCTTTTTAAAGAAATGGGAAATGCTGCCCAGAACCTTTCTTATGAAATGTCTTATATGACATTCAGTCCGCAATCAATAACACCAGTACGTTACCGCCACGCAATCATTAATGGTGAGCCTGTTTCACAAATGATCCAAATGGACTCATCGCGTCGTGAAATTGTTCAGAAAGGCAATAGTATCAGTTACTTTGAACCTGGTTTTGATGCATTTAGCTTAAGTGGTAAATATATAGTTGATAATTTACCATCAGTAGTTTTTGCCAATTATCAACAGATTAAACCTTATTATAATTTTATTGATGCTGGGCGTACCCACATTGGCGATAGGCCAGCATTAGTAATTCGCATAATATCGAAAGACAATTCTCGGTTTAACTATGTAGTATTGATCGACGAAGAAACGAAATTGCCATTACGTATCGACCTTCTCGATAATAATAGCCAAACATTAGAACAATTTCGTGTGATCTCGACGGTGCTAGATAGCCAAACAGTTAAGGATTCATTACTTGCGTTAAGTAAGGTAAATATGCCGCCATTATTGATTTCCCCTAAAAATGGAAATCCTTCCTTTAAGTGGCAAGTTGGCATGTTACCACCTGGTTTTGAAGAAATATCCCGCTCTTCGCGAAAATTAGCTGAAGATGACGTGGTAGAAACCGCAATGTTTAGTGATGGTTTATTTACCTTTTCTGTAAATGTGACAAAATCGACTAAAGGCCCGTTACTTGACCAACCGCTTCAAAATGGGCGTCGGACTATTTACACCATGACGCAAAAGCAAAATGTCATCACTATCATCGGTGAATTACCGTTAGCAACAGCACAAGTGGTCGCTGGTAGTATTCAGTTTCGGGAGTAAATTATGGTAAAAGAGTGGGCAACAGTAGTCCGTTGGCAAAACGGTAGGGCTTTATTGCGCTATGGTTCTTCGTCCGGGTGTGGCAGTTGTGGTGCTCGTAAAACCTGTGGTTCTTATGCTTTAAGCAAAATAGGGCCAAATACGGAACATGAATTAGAAATTGCGATTGAACAACCGTTAGTTGAAGGACAAAAAATTGAAGTCGGTATTCCTGAAGGAAGTTTGATTCGTTCAGCGCTATTAGTTTATCTAACGCCTATTTTGGGGTTATTTATTTTTGCTGGCTTAGCGCAGGCGTTTGATTTTGAACAGTTCTGGATAGCGATTTCAGGTGTAATTGGTGGTATTATTGGTTTTTATGTCGCGCGTAGACTTGCATCAAATTGGCGTGATGATGAAGCTTTTCAACCCGTCGTTTTACAGATTGGGTTACCTCCAAACGAGCTTTCAGTGCAAATTAATTGCTAAATTTCAATATGTTGAGTTAGAAGGTTAATTTGATATTATCAATAGAAGGGGAACATATGTTTCCCTTTTTTGTGGATGAGAGTTAGTTAGCAGGCAAATAGTATTATGACAGATATAGTATTATGACAAATCAAGTCATTAACATATTTTGTCAGTTTTGAGTTAGAAATTACAATAGATTGATTATGGCTATAAAAGTGGTTGATGTGGGTCGTATTAATGATGAATTACGGCAACTAACCTATTAACCTGATGCAGGTTTACAGTTGTTTTACATTGAATCTTTGTGTTAGCGGGTTCTTATATGTAAAATGCAGCTAATTAACAATCTTGTGATAATCATAGCATTTTAGTTTTGTTGCGATATTTGCACAAAACTGATTTTGTAAGGCAATTTAAAAGAAGATATTACCTTGAAAATCAATAATATAAGAAACTTTTCCATCATTGCTCATATCGACCACGGTAAGTCGACCTTGTCAGACCGCATTATTCAAATTTGTGGTGGTTTAACCGACCGCGAAATGGCGGCACAAGTTTTAGACTCGATGGACTTAGAGCGTGAGCGTGGGATCACCATTAAAGCACAGAGCGTGACGCTTGATTATAAAGCTTCAGATGGTGAAACTTACCAATTAAACTTCATTGATACACCGGGTCACGTTGACTTCTCTTATGAAGTATCTCGTTCATTAGCAGCCTGTGAAGGTGCTTTGCTGGTAGTTGATGCAGGGCAAGGTGTTGAAGCTCAAACCTTGGCAAACTGCTATACCGCTATCGAAATGGACTTAGAAGTTGTTCCGGTTTTAAATAAAATTGATTTACCCGCTGCCGATCCTGAGCGTGTTGCCGATGAGATAGAAGATATTGTTGGTCTTGACGCACATGATGCAGTTCGCTGCTCTGCAAAAACAGGTATTGGTGTTCAAGATGTGATTGAGCGCCTCGTTAAAGAGATCCCACCGCCTATTGGGGATGTGGATGCACCTTTACAAGCACTGATTATTGACTCATGGTTTGATAACTATTTAGGCGTTGTTTCATTGATCCGTATTAAGAACGGAACATTGAAAAAAGGCGACAAAATTAAAGTCATGAGCACAGGGCAAGTGTATAACGCAGACCGTCTTGGTATTTTCACACCGAAGCAAATTGACCGTGATGCTTTGAGTTGCGGTGAAGTGGGCTGGTTAGTTTGTGCGATTAAAGATATCACCGGCGCCCCAGTTGGAGATACGTTAACTGGCGCTCGTAATCCAGCAGATAAAGCATTACCTGGTTTTAAAAAGGTTAAACCACAGGTTTATGCGGGTTTATTCCCCGTAAGTTCTGATGATTATGAATCATTTCGTGATGCATTAGGTAAGTTAAGTCTAAATGACGCCTCTTTATTCTACGAACCGGAAACCTCGACAGCGCTAGGCTTCGGTTTCCGTTGTGGTTTCCTTGGCTTATTGCACATGGAAATCATTCAAGAGCGTTTAGAACGTGAATATGACCTTGATTTGATTACCACTGCACCGACTGTAGTATATGAAGTGCAGCAGACCAACGGTGATATTGTGTATGTTGATAGCCCATCTAAGCTACCAGCATTGAACAATATTGAAGAATTACGCGAACCAATCGCAGAGTGCCACATGCTGATGCCTAAAGAATATTTAGGTAACGTTATTACACTTTGTATTGAGAAACGTGGCGTTCAGACCAATATGGTCTATCATGGTAATCAAGTATCGCTGACTTACGAAATCCCAATGGCAGAAGTGGTATTGGATTTCTTTGATCGCTTAAAATCAACATCTCGTGGGTATGCATCTTTAGATTATGCATTTAAACGCTTCCAGACATCAGACATGGTGCGTGTTGATGTTCTTATTAACAATGAGCGTGTAGATGCTTTGGCCTTGATCACTCACCGTGCGAATTCTCAATATCGCGGCCGTGAACTGGTTGAAAAAATGAAAGAGTTGATCCCGCGTCAGCAGTTCGATATTGCGATCCAAGCAGCGATTGGTAACCACATTATTGCTCGTTCTACAGTTAAACAATTGCGTAAAAACGTACTCGCCAAGTGTTATGGTGGTGACGTTAGCCGTAAGAAAAAACTGTTGCAGAAGCAAAAGGATGGTAAGAAACGTATGAAGCAAGTTGGTAACGTTGAGCTACCACAAGAAGCGTTCCTTGCTATATTGCACGTTGGTAAAGACTAAGTTTACAAGGAGCCTCAATGGCGAACACCTTTGCCTTGATCCTAACACTGGCAACATTAATCACAGGGATTATATGGTGTTTAGACAAGTTTAAATTTGCACCTGCGCGTAAAGCAAAACTCAAGCAGTTACAGGATGCAGCGAATGGCGCAGTGAGTGAAGCGGATGTGGCAAATGCTGTCCGCCGTCCATCTTGGCTTGAAACAGGGTCGTCTATTTTCCCTGTGTTAGCGATTGTATTGATTGTGCGCTCATTTATTTATGAGCCATTTCAAATACCTTCAGGGTCAATGATGCCAACATTGTTAGTTGGTGACTTTATGTTGGTTGAGAAATTTGCTTATGGGCTAAAAGATCCAATTACCCAAACGACACTAGTCGAAACGGGTAAGCCAAAGCGTGGTGATATCGCGGTATTTAAATATCCGAAAGATACTAACGTGGATTTTGTGAAGCGTGTTATTGGTCTACCGGGAGATAAAATTGTTTATAACCCGGATGCTAAAGAGCTAACAATTTACCCTAATTGTGCTGACAACAAGTGCACAGAGAAACTGCCAATTGTTTATGGTCCTCTAGCCCCGAGTGAGTGGACAATGTTCCTTGATATCGGTTCTGTTGTTGATAACCAAAAAGGGAATTATGAAGTTCCGTTAGATCAAGCATTACCAAGAAATGCACTACGTCAGTATGAGCGCAGCGAAAAATTAGATACTGTAGAGCATCAAATTCTTATTATTCGCCAAGCGATTACTGAAGCAAAATATTTGCAACCAGGCATGCCGAAGAATGAATGGATTGTTCCTGAAAAGCACTACTTTATGATGGGTGATAACAGAGATAATAGCTCTGACAGCCGCATGTGGGGCTTTGTACCGGAAGAAAATTTAGTTGGTCGTGCGGTATTTATTTGGTTAAGTTTAGATAAGCAAGAAAACGAATGGCCGACGGGTGTACGCTTTAGTCGAATTGGTCCACTATAATTTGATTAGTCAGTTTAGCTAAATATTGAAAATGCGGGTTTTTGTTTGAAAATCCGCATTATCCGAAGCATTATTGTTTTACCCAGTGTACAATGTAAATTAATTAATATTATTGGCTCCTCAATTATTAACTCACCTATTTTAACTTATTGTAACTAATGGTTTTTTATAATTAGTTCCACTGAGCTGCAAAAAATGTGGGAAAATAAGGTGTCAGTGCAAACGCAACAGTTTTGTAAAATGGGACATTTTACAGGTCTGTTGCGTGTGCTTTTTTATCAAATAAAAATGGTTGGGCGCACATGAACCCCTCTTTATTAGAAAGATTACAGCGTAAGCTTGGTTATCAATTCAAACAGAACGAATTATTAATCCAAGCATTGACACATAGAAGTGCAAGCAGCAAACATAATGAGCGTCTAGAATTTTTAGGTGACTCGATTTTAAGTTTTGTGATTGCAAATGACTTATACCATCGTTTTCCAAAGGTAGACGAGGGGGATATGAGTCGTATGCGAGCAACGCTTGTACGCGGAAATACATTAGCAGAAATCGCACGTGAATTTGAACTCGGTGAATGTTTACGTTTAGGGCCGGGGGAATTAAAAAGCGGTGGTTTTCGTCGCGAATCTATCCTTGCTGATACTGTTGAAGCACTGATCGGTGGTATTTTTTTAGATAGTGATATCCAAACGATCGAAAGAATTATTTTAGATTGGTATCAAAGTAGACTGGTTGAGATCAGTCCGGGTGATAAACAAAAAGACCCGAAAACAAGGTTACAAGAATATCTGCAAGGGCGCCATTTACCACTACCTAATTATTTGGTTGTTCAGGTTAAGGGTGAAGCTCACGATCAAGAATTTACGATCCACTGTCAAGTCAGTGGTATTGACCAACCGATTAATGGCGTTGGCTCAAGCCGTCGTAAAGCGGAGCAAGCAGCAGCAGAACAAGCATTGAAAATTTTGGAGCTTGAATGAGTGAATTACAATCCCACTGTGGTTTTGTTGCCATAGTTGGACGGCCAAATGTCGGTAAATCGACATTATTGAATCAATTACTGGGGCAAAAAGTTTCGATTACATCGAGAAAGCCACAGACGACTCGCCATCGTATTATGGGGATCCATACAGAAGATAATTACCAAATTATTTATGTTGATACCCCAGGACTTCATATTGAAGAAAAACGTGCAATTAATCGTTTAATGAACCGCGCTGCATCCAGTTCAATCGGTGATGTTGAGTTAGTTATTTTTGTTGTTGAAGGGACTAATTGGACCGCTGATGATGAGATGGTACTGACCAAGCTATCTAGCTTACGCTGCCCTGTGATCTTAGCGATTAATAAGATTGACAACGTCACTGATAAAACGGTTTTACTTCCTCATATTGGTATGATCAGCCAGAAAATGAATTTCTTGGATGTTGTTCCTATCAGTGCAGAAAAAGGTGTAGGTGTTGATACCATTGCTAAGATTGTAAAACAGCATATCCCTGAAGCAGTGCACCATTTTCCAGAAGACTATATTACTGACCGTTCGCAGCGTTTTATGGCATCAGAAATTATCCGAGAAAAGCTCATGCGTTTCTTAGGTGACGAACTGCCATACTCAGTTACAGTTGAAATTGAACAATTTAAAGTAACAGATGTGGGTATTTACCATATCAATGGCTTAATTCTTGTTGAGCGTGAAGGCCAAAAGAAAATGGTTATTGGTAACAAAGGTAGCAAATTGAAAACTATTGGTACCGAAGCGCGTATCGATATGGAAAGAATGTTTGATAACAAGGTTCACCTTGAGCTTTGGGTTAAGGTTAAATCTGGTTGGGCTGATGACGAAAGAGCATTACGCAGCCTAGGTTATGTTGACGACCTAAAATAGTAGGTGGCAAAGTGAGTGGTTGGCAGCGTGCGTTTGTACTCCATTCAAGGCCTTACAGTGAGACGAGTTTACTGCTCGATTTTTTTACTGAAGGTGAAGGAAAAATACGTTTACTTGCAAAAGGCGCTCGCCGTAATCGCTCACCATTAAGGGGCTGTTTACAGCCCTTTACACCTTTGCTCATCCGTTGGGGTGGCAAAGGTGAAATCAAAACCTTAATTAATGCTGATCCCGTATCTTTAGCCCTCCCTTTAACAGGTACCGTTCTATATAGCGGTTTATACCTTAATGAATTAACCGCGCGTGTATTAGAGTTTGGTACACCATATTCCGCACTATTTTTTGATTACCTCTCCTGCTTACAAATTCTGGCTGCAAGTGAGCACACTCCCGAGTTTGCATTGCGTCGATTTGAACTAGCTTTGCTTTCTTACCTTGGTTATGGTGTTGATTTTTTACATTGTGCTGGTAGCGGGGAACCTGTTTCTGACACAATGACTTACCGGTATAGAGAAGAAAAGGGGTTCATTGGCAGTTTGGTTGTTGACCAACTTAGTTTTACGGGGAAACAACTGAAAGCATTGGCGAGTCGAGAATTCCCTGACACAGATACGCTTAAAGCAGCAAAACGTTTTACCCGGTTGGCATTAAAACCCTATTTAGGTGGTAAGCCATTAAAAAGCCGAGAATTATTTCGTCAGTTTACTTATTCACCCGTTGAACATAACAAACAGAGTTAAAACTGTTTTTAATTTTATTTTTATCTAATTTGTCACGCCGTTATTACTAGCATATATCCTTTTCTCATGTGTCTTTTTAGCTGAATTAGCGTAATCAGACAACGCAAATTTTTTGCCGATATAAAATCTTACGAAGCGCTTCGCAAAAATAAAGTTCAAATACTGAAACAGAGCGTGCGGATTGGAATTTGCTTCGAATGGTGAGAGATTTATTCCCTCAACAGAGAAAATTACAGTAGGATAGTGGGTAGATAAGTTTATTAGCGTTTATTAATGGGGAATAAAAAATGGCAGAGCTTTTGTTAGGCGTAAATATCGACCATATTGCAACGGTTAGAAATGCAAGAGGAACTCAATATCCAGACCCTGTACAAGCTGCATTTGTTGCGGAGCAAGCCGGAGCTGACGGTATTACAGTGCACTTACGCGAGGACCGTCGCCATATTACAGATAGAGACATCGCTTTGTTGAATGAAACTATTCAAACGCGTATGAATCTTGAAATGGCAGTAACTGAGGAAATGGTTGAAATTGCATGCCGTATCAAACCAACTTTTTGCTGTTTAGTGCCAGAAAAGCGTGAAGAAGTCACTACTGAAGGTGGTTTAGATGTTGCGGGCCAAAAGCAAAAAGTGGCTGATGCTGTAAAACGTCTAACTGATGCGGGTATTCTTGTTTCATTATTCATTGATGCGGATCATCAACAAATTGATGCTGCTCAAGCGTGTGGCGCACCATTTATTGAAATTCACACTGGAGCTTATGCTGATGCGAAGTCAGAACAAGAGCAAGAGTTAGAATTTCGTCGTATTCGTGATGGCGTCGTGTACGCAGCAAGTAAAGGCATTAAAGTCAATGCAGGTCACGGCTTAACATACCATAACGTTCAACGCATTGCGCAGTTGCCTGAAATTTATGAGCTTAATATTGGCCATGCAATTATTGGTCGAGCTTTATTTAGTGGGTTGGCTCAAGCCGTTGCTGACATGAAAAAAATCTTATTAGAAGCACGCAAATAATGGCAATTGTTGGATTGGGAACGGATATTGTTGAAATTGCACGTATTGAGTCTGTTCTTGAACGAACGGGTGATAGCTTAGCAAAAAGGATCTTAACGGAGACTGAGTTAGTTCAATATCAACAACAGTCAAAGCCAGCTCGCTTTTTAGCTAAACGGTTTGCAGTGAAAGAAGCAGCAGCTAAAGCATTAGGCACTGGGATCCGTAATGGCTTAGCATTTAACCAATTTGAAGTCAGCAATGATAAATTGGGGAAACCATTACTAAGCCTAACAGGAGAAGCATTGGCACTAGCAAATCGGTTAAGAGTCACGCATTGCCATGTTTCTATTACCGATGAGCGGCACTATGCATCTGCGACAGTTATCATAGAAAGTAATTCTTAAACCGATGTCATATTGAGCTGCCAGTAAGAGTTACTGGCAGCATTTAGGGGTAACTAGGCGAATAATTGAAAACAAAGTGAAGTTAAGCCTAAATTTTATCCGCATGGTGAATGGCGACAAACTTATCCCAAAGCTGTTCTTCAGTTTCGATATGTTGCGGATCAGTGATGATCGTATTAGTAATTGGGCATACGGACTGGCAAGTAGGTTTGTCGTAATGGCCTACACATTCAGTACATAGAGTTGAGTCAATTTCATAAATTTCATCGCCCATAAAAATTGCATCATTTGGGCACTCAGGTTCGCACATATCGCAATTGATACAGCGTTTTGTAATTAATAAAGACATATCAGTGATTTACATTGTATTAAGTTAAAAACTAGTAACTTATACCTTGCACCTATTCGTTACTTTCGTTTGGTTTTTATATTTTTATGTCGTGTATTTTACCTTTAAAGTTCGAAAAAAGTAACAACAAATCATAATGTAGATGCTTTATATCATTTAAACGATAAATTTATGTTTTTTGCGTTCAATTTTTGTTACATCAAGATGTTGGCAGTCTTTTCTGTTATTTGAGTGATATCTGGATAGTTACCTTCTGATTTTACAATAATCAGTAAATTAGAATATAATAATAATGTAAGCTTAGATGAGGATATAACTAGACTTGTACTAAAAAATTGAATTTAGATGTGTGAAATAAAATTTATTATTTTAAATTAATTACTCATGATAGAGTTTTTTACGCTGATAAATTTATATTTTTATGATTAATATTTTTATTTATTTTTTATAAAAACATAATTTAAAATTAGTTATTTTAAATAAGGGGCATGGTGCCCCTTGGAAACTAATTTAAATTTTCATAAAATATAAGGCTGATATTATATGATACTATAGCTATGAGTTCTCCAGCTTTTATCTTTTTCAGCTTGACTAAATATATGAATAAGCCCATTAGCGATAAACAGAGTTGCTGATTGAATCGTACTTCCAACAGTAAATTCATCAACATAGAGTAGTTTTATACCTGCTTTATCGTCGATTTCATATAACTCGACAATTTTTTCGCTTAAATTATATCCATATAAATATTGTTTATTCTCTACCGTATCATAGAATGCTTGAATGTTACCAAGGTAGGATCTTAATTTTCCTTTTTGTGCTGGAGCATTTGGGTCAATTTTACCATTTTCAGCCATAGAATATACAACGTAAGTTTTATCTTTTGAGTGACCTAAAAAATAATTACGCTTTGCAGCACTGAACGTCATTGTTGTTGGGTAAAACTCTTCAAATGAACCATCTTGTACTAATCGTCTAATGATAGCCATATATTTATTCCTTCTAATGTTAATAATGAATAATAATGTGATTGCCTAGTTATCATAAATAAATAAGTTAGATTTAAAATAATCTTTATTATTAGTTCATTTCATATATCTAATTAATAGAATAAACATTCACAAAGATTGAAAGTTATGATAGAAATAATAAAAAAGATAAAGGGTTAAAAATATGTTCGAAAATCTTGGCGTTCTTAACTTCTGGACTTATTTGGCAGGGCTTGTACTAATCATTATCGTACCAGGGCCTAATTCATTATATGTATTAAAAACAAGTACATCGAGCGGCACACGGTTTGGTTATCGGGCTGCGCTAGGGGTATTTACTGGGGATGCGATATTAATTTTCCTATCATTTATCGGTGTCGCGTCAGTGATAAAAGCATCTCCAACGTTATTTATGATAGTGCGCTATTTAGGTGCGGCTTATCTGCTATATTTAGGCGGTAAGATTTTATATAGCACCTTTATGCGTAAAAAATCGAATCAAGACGGCATTGACGTTATCTCAATTAAAACAGAAAAACATTTTACTCGTGCCCTTGTACTTAGCTTAACAAACCCGAAAGCTATTTTATTTTATATCTCTTTCTTCATTCAATTTGTTGATTTTAATTACTCTCATGCATGGGTGCCCTACCTTGTACTCGCGACGATCTTAGAATTAGTTAGTTTTTTATACTTAAGCTTATTGATTTTTAGTGGTTACTTGATAGCGCGTTTTTTACGTGAAAAACAACTCCTTGCAAAGCTTGGAAATTGTACGGTAGGTGCTTTCTTTATGGGTTTTGCCGCTAAATTAGCGATTTTTAGTAATTAAAATTAGGCTGTTATTATAGAGGCAAAAGCATTTTAATTGCGGTCACTCTAACATTTAAGGATAATTACGTGTAAACGCATTGGCCAGAGGTAAGAGTGACGCAAATAGAAATTGATGAATATTGGATGCAACAAGCCATTGAACTTGCGCTAAAAGCACAAGATCTCGGAGAAATTCCTGTTGGTGCGGTTTTAGTTAAAGATAACCGCTTAATTGCTTCGGGTTGGAACCGCTCTATTATTGATCACAATCCGACAGCACATGCTGAGATCATAGCTTTGCAACATGCAGGGCAAGCGCTATCAAATTATCGGCTATTAGATACCACGCTATATGTCACGTTAGAGCCTTGTATTATGTGTGCAGGTGCAATGATCCACAGCCGCATTAGCCGTGTAGTTTATGGCGCGAAGGACTTTAAAACAGGAGCTTGTGGTTCTTACCTAAATATCATGGGGCAAGCTGGGCTAAATCATTATGTTGATGTTACTGGTGGTGTTCTAGAAAAAGAGTGTTCTTCAATGCTGAGTGCTTTTTTTAAACTGCGTAGAGCCCAAAAAAAAGAACAAAAGCGCTAACACAATAAAATTTAGCGCTTTTATTTTTTATTTCTGCACAACTTATAGCGGGTTTTCAGGTGCTTTTGGTGGAGAGACAGCGGCATCACCATCGGCCTCATCGGTATTTTGCGATGGGTGCAGTGAAAGCAAATATTTTCCTAATGGTAGTCTTTTTTCTTCAAGAGTTTTAGGGGGTTGTGTCGTAGAACGCATTTTCTCTAAGTGCGAAATACTCACTTTTTCAGTAACAGGGGACTGGTTTTGAATCGTTTGAGCCCCTGCTGGGGTAAGATCTTCTGGAGAAATTAAATAAATAAGTGATTTTTGCGCAATATCAAGCGCATGTTGCTTTCTTTCTTGGCTTTGTAGGTAACCAACTAGGCTTTGATGATAACGACGAATGTTTTCAACGTAACGATAAGCTTCATGGCCACGAGCATAGCCATAAGTGAGTTGTGAGTAATATTTTTTCTGCGTTAATAAGGGTAAACGGGCTTTTACGTCTAACCACCTGTTAGGGTCTCCACCTAACATTTCAGTTAATTTACGCACATCCTGCATATGCCCATATCCCATATTATAGGCAGAAAGGGCGAACCAGATACGGTCATCCTCTTCGATGGTTTCAGGTAAACGTTCCATAATATAAGCAATATACGCGGCCCCACCCTTGATACTTTCTTCAGGGTCTAACCTGTCCACAATACCCATTGTTGTTGCTGTTGGCTTGGTTAGCATCATCAAACCGCGTACCCCTGTAGGCGAAGTTGCTAAAGGATCCCAATGGGACTCTTGCCATGCGATAGCCGCTAACAGTTTCCAGTCAATGACTTGAGCGTATTTTTCAAAAAGTGGTTGATATTCAGGGAGCTTGCTATCAATTGCTTTTATAAATGCCATTGTGTCGAAATAATCGAAAGACTCTACATGGCTAAAATATTTTTCATTAAGACGTGCGAGTAATTCGGTTTCATGGCTGAGATTGAAGAAATCAAGCAATGCAGCGTCTAAACTGTTTTCTTTGCTACGACGCATGTACCAAGTGACAGCATGTTCATCCAAGAGATCAAAAGCAACGGCAATTTGAGGGTGAATGCGTTGCTGTAGCGCAACAGCGATAGAGTCTTCTAATGTGTAGTCAACCTCACCATCGGCAACCATTTCAAGGATTTGATTGGTATTGTATTTTGAGGTTTCTTCCCATTTTAGGTTTGGGTATTCTTTGGCCAGTTCTTTCAGTGTACTTGCATGAGCCGTACCTGCTGTAACTAACAATTTACCATTAATTTCATTGAAATTTTTAGGTCGATTGGTCCCTTTGCGATAGACAAGCTGTTGAGTAACATTAAGATAACTTGGACCTGTTTTCGTTTTGGCTAAACGATCTTTGTTATACAGCAAGCCCGCGACTGCGATATCAGCATCACCATTTTCAAGGTCATCGAATATTTGCTCGAATGTTGGGCGGATGGTTATTTTAAGCTTAACTCCTAGGTATGAGGCAAAGCCTTGAGCCAGCTCGTAGTCAAACCCACGCAGCTGTTTTTGCTCATCAATATAGATAAGTGGTGAGCTAACGGCACTAATACGTAATTCACCTTGAGAAATAATTTTATTAATTTGTGAATCTTGCGTATTGGGCCAACGGACGTTAAAACCGATGACCATAGTAGCCAGTAGCGCGATGACCACGACAATTAAATAGTTAACTTTTAAGTTATTCAAATAATAGTTTCTCGTGCATTGACTGGTGTTGTATGTCCATAAAAGAGTATGGCTAAGTAATGGTTATAATTCCAGTGGTCGGCTATTTTGCTCAACATTTAGGAACGGTGCAACCTATATTATCGTATTTAGCACAGAATAATATTTAACTAATCGCTTTATTTTTAATCACGCAAACGGTTTCGTATTGATGAACATTGCTCTATAATGTGTTCCGGTTTCCCTGCTTTCATGTTCAGGGCTGGCGTTTAAAAGAGAGAAATTAAGACGATGGAAATTTTGCGTGGTTCACCTGCTCTATCAGCATTTCGTATTACCCGCCTTTTGGCGCTGTTTGCAGAAAAACAGCTTCCTGTCACGGATATCTATGCTGAATATATGCACTTTGCTGAATTATCAGCGCCGTTGAGTGATAGCGAGCAAGGCAAACTAAGCAGTTTGTTAAAGTATGGTCCTTCTCTGGCAGAGCACGACCCATTCGGTAAGCTTATTTTAGTCACCCCTCGTCCGGGTACTATCTCTCCATGGTCTTCAAAAGCAACGGATATTGCCCATAATTGTGGCCTTAGCCAAGTAAAGCGCATTGAGCGTGGGATTGCTTACTATATTCAAGGTGATGAACTGACCCAAGAACAGTGGCATGAAGTGATCGCGGCGTTACACGATCGCATGATGGAAAGCATTTTCTCTTCTTTTGAACAAGCGAGCGCATTATTTGTGCAGCAGCAGCCGGCACCAATGAAATCTATTGACGTGATTACGGGCGGCCGCCTTGCATTGGAAACAGCAAATAGGGAAATGGGTCTAGCGTTAGCTGATGACGAAATTGATTACTTGCTAGATGCATTTATTGGGTTAGAACGTAACCCAACGGATGTTGAGCTTTACATGTTTGCTCAAGCAAACTCAGAACATTGCCGCCACAAAATCTTTAATGCAGATTGGGTTATTGATGGTGAAGAACAGCCTAAGTCGCTGTTTAAAATGATTAAAAACACCTTTGAAAAAACACCTGACCATGTTTTATCTGCTTATAAAGATAATGCTGCGGTGATGGAAGGTTCATCTGTTGGGCGTTTCTTCCCTGAGCCTGAAGGGCGTACCTACCGTTATCATCAAGAAGATGCTCATATCTTAATGAAGGTCGAAACTCATAACCACCCAACAGCGATTTCCCCTTGGCCAGGCGCAGCAACGGGCTCTGGCGGTGAAATTCGTGACGAAGGCGCAACGGGCCGTGGTGCTAAGCCAAAAGCCGGTTTAGTGGGTTTCTCTGTTTCTAACTTACGCATTCCCGGCTTTGAACAGCCTTGGGAAGAGGATTTTGGTAAGCCAGAACGCATTGTGACCGCTTTAGATATTATGATGGAAGGGCCATTAGGCGGCGCGGCATTTAATAATGAATTTGGCCGTCCTGCGTTATTAGGTTATTTCCGTACTTATGAAGAAAAGGTCAATAGCCACAATGGTGAAGAGTTACGTGGTTATCATAAACCTATCATGTTGGCGGGTGGCATCGGCAATATCCGTGCTGATCACGTACAAAAAGGTGAAATTACGGTTGGTGCCAAACTCATTGTACTGGGTGGCCCTTCGATGAATATTGGATTAGGTGGCGGAGCCGCTTCATCCATGGCATCCGGCCAATCAGATGCAGACCTCGATTTTGCTTCGGTACAGCGCGATAATGCAGAGATGGAACGCCGTTGCCAAGAAGTCATCGATAGCTGCTGGCAACTGGGTGATGATAACCCAATTTTATTTATCCATGACGTCGGCGCAGGCGGTTTGTCGAACGCAATGCCTGAACTGGTCAGTGATGGTGGCCGTGGTGGGCGCTTTGAGCTACGTAAAATTCTCAATGATGAACCAGGAATGAGCCCACTGGAGGTTTGGTGTAATGAATCTCAAGAACGTTATGTAATGGCCGTTTCACCCGAGCAACTTCCTGTGTTCACCGCGATTTGTGAACGTGAACGTGCTCCGTTCGCAGTGATTGGGGAAGCCACTGAAGAGCGTCATTTAACGCTGAATGATGAACACTTTGCTAACCAACCAATAGACATGCCACTGGATGTTTTATTAGGCAAAACGCCAAAAATGTTGCGTGACGTGAAAACATTAAAGGCAGAGCCGGATTCATTAGACAGAACGGCGATTAATTTAAATGAAGCGGTAAAACGTGTCCTGCATTTACCTGCTGTAGCTGAAAAAACATTCTTAATTACCATTGGCGACCGCACAGTTACAGGTATGGTTGCTCGTGACCAGATGGTTGGCCCATGGCAAATTCCTGTCGCTGACTGTGCGGTAACCACTGCTAGCTTAGATAGCTACTATGGGGAATCCATGTCAATTGGCGAAAGAACGCCAGTGGCTTTAGTGGATTTCGCTGCGTCAGCGCGTATGGCGGTAGGTGAAGCATTAACTAACTTAGCGTGTTCTTATGTGCAAGATCTTAAACGTGTAAAACTTTCTGCAAACTGGATGGCAGCAGCTGGGCACCCGGGGGAAGACGCAGGTTTATATGAAGCGGTTAAAGCGGTTGGGGAAGAACTTTGCCCTGCGTTAGGGTTAACGATCCCAGTTGGTAAAGACTCCATGTCAATGAAAACCCGTTGGCAGCAAGATGGCGAAGAACGTGAAATGACATCGCCACTGTCCTTGGTGATCAGCGCATTTGGCCGTGTTGAAGATGTCCGCTTAACAGTGACACCTGAGCTAAAAACAGGCCATGATAACGCCTTGTTATTAATTGACCTTGGACAAGGCAATAACGCACTGGGCGGTTCTGCACTTGCACAGGTATATCGTCAATTAGGTAATAAAGCCCCTGATGTACGCAGCCCGGAAGTCTTGCTCGGCTTCTTTAATACCATTCAGAAGTTATTATCAGAGCAAAAACTATTAGCCTACCATGACCGCTCAGATGGTGGTTTATTCGTGACGTTAGTGGAAATGGCCTTTGCGGGTCATTGCGGCATTAATGTTGATATCAGCTCTTTTGATGAAGACACGCTGGCAGCGTTATTTAACGAAGAGTTAGGTGCGGTCATTCAAATTCATGAAGCTGATAGAGCGTATGTGGCAGAATGCTTTGAGCAAGCAGGGCTTGCAGGCTGTGTTCATCATCTAGGTTCTGCAATAAAGGATGATGCCGTGATCATCAATAGCCGAGATACCGTTGTTTATCGTGAGTCTCGCAGCTTACTGCGTCAATGGTGGGCTGAAACGACTTGGCAAATGCAGCGTTTGCGCGATAACGAAGTGTGCGCAGATGAAGAACACGCATTAAAACAGGATAACCAAGACCCTGGTTTGAATGTGAAACTGACTTATGACATTGAAGAAGACATTGCAGCACCGTTTATTTTGTCTGGTGTGCGTCCTAAAGTGGCCGTTTTACGTGAACAAGGCGTGAACTCCCATGTGGAAATGGCTGCCGCTTTCGACCGTGCTGGTTTCGACGCAGTTGATGTGCATATGAGTGATTTACTTGCAGGTAACTTGTCTTTGGAACAGTTCCAAACATTAGTGGCTTGCGGCGGTTTCTCTTATGGGGACGTATTAGGTGCAGGCGAGGGTTGGGCAAAATCTATTCTGTTCAACAATAAAGTCCGCGATGAATTTGCTGCGTTCTTTAACCGTGCAGACACCTTATCACTGGGGGTATGTAATGGCTGCCAGATGATGTCGAATTTACATACGCTTATTCCAGGTGCAGAGTTCTGGCCGCGTTTTGTGCGTAACCGTTCTGAACGCTTTGAAGCGCGTTTTAGCTTAGTTGAAATAGCAAAAAGCCCATCGCTGTTGCTGCAAGACATGGCGGGCTCTCGTATGCCAATAGCGGTTTCTCATGGGGAAGGGCAAGTGGAAACCCGTGCGGCTGCACATTTACAGCAGTTAGAAGATAATGGGCTGGTGGCAATGCGCTTCGTAAATAACTACGGCCAAGTGACAGAACAATATCCAGCTAATCCGAATGGGTCAATTAATGGTATTACTTCGGTGACCTCGAAAGATGGCCGAGCAACGATCATGATGCCGCACCCAGAGCGTGTTTTCCGTACCGTGAGCAATTCATGGCACCCTGAAAATTGGGGAGAAGATAGCCCATGGATGCGTATTTTCCGTAACGCACGTAAGCAATTAGGTTAATTAGCATTTAAGCAAATTAGTCTCTAAGCAAATTTTGAATACAAGCACTCTATCACTAGGTATAAAGCCAACTTGATAGAGTGCTTTTTTATTATTTAAATATTAATTAATTTCTAATTTATTTCATGAATAAATTTATTAATATATCAGATTAACTTTTTAATTAAAAAATAAATTAAGTGCTAAATTGTTGAATGTTAAATAGTGCTAAGGCAGTGAATGACTTAGTTATTTATATTCACGGTAAAATTCTAGAGAGTTAATATGGATGCTATAAATAAATTAAAAATGATGATGTCTTATGATAAGGAAATTGAAGGTTTGGATTATATTGATAAGAAATCAATATACATTAATTTAATGAGAGATGGCCTTAATTTAAATGAGGAGGAAGGGCATGAAGTTAAACTGAAAAATACTAGAAATGTTGTTTTTTCAGGGGAGGTAAAATCAAATTTATTTATAAAAGGGAATAAAGAAAACAATGTATTAGATGCAGGTAAAATGAAAGCTTCGATTAATGGGTATGATGGAAACGATCATCTTATTTTTCGGTCGGGTGTTGCACGAGGTGGAGATGGCGATGATAATTATTATTTACGCCGTTATCAATGGGAGAATGTTAAGAATAAAAAAACAATTAAATTAAATGCGAGAATTGTTGAAAAAACTGAAAGCCAGAGTGAAGTTAACTTAGGTTATACGCTAAATGAGATAGCTAATGTAAAACTCATTGATAATGACCTGATGTTAACAATTAAGACAAAGTCGCCTTATAAAACGACGGATACTTTAGAGTTGAACTTAACATTAAAAAATGCGTATCAAAATTCAGCAGATGGAAAAGTATTAAAACATCATTATCAACTTTATACCCATGATGGTTTCTGTTTAACACCTATTCTAAAAAATTATAGAAATAAGGAAAGTTTTGATAAGATTTATGAGATTAGCTATTTTCAAGATAAAGATTATCTTAAGAGGCGTGCTGAGAATGACAAAGTTATCATCAATCAAGAAAAGAAAAATATTATTATCAATAATCAGGGGTATTCATCTCCGTCATGGGGGGATTTTAATCCTAATGGGAATGTTAAAAACCTAACGTACACAGGTAGTCATAATGATGATAACTTAACTATGGTAAATAGAGATAGCTATATTATAGCAACAAAAGGGAATGATATTTATCAATTGAAAATAGGTGGTCTTGCACAGTCAGAATTGACCGTTGATCTTAGTAATATGAAAGGAAGGGATGGTCGCGATAATAGCATTATTATAAAGCTGTTTGATGAATATGGAAAGCAGTTACGTGCAGAGGGTCACTCAATATATTTTGCCAATATGTTTAATGATAAAAAACTGAATATCAAATTCGTAGGTTATGAAAATAAAGAATTCCAACATATATATATAAAGGATGCGAATGATAATCTATTTAAGATTAACCTAAAGGTAGATGGACATGAAATAGTTACTGAAAAAAGACCCGATTTATTTACTCAGCAATCTGATGAATTTTACCATAGAAGAGGAGAGATTTATCAAAATGCGATTATTGATGCATTAGATGGAGATGATAAAATTTATAATTATAGTTATTTTGGCATGGTTGTTAATGGTGGAAAGGGTAACGACAGAATCGCTGCACATGAAGGAATGAATGTTTTATATGGTGGTGCTGGGAATGATTTTTTAGAGGGCAGTGTGCAAGGGGACTTATTATTATCAGATTTAGGTAATGATACCTTAAATGGCAATGATGGTAATGATCACTATATTGTTGATGGTTCTATAGGCAGCGGAATAACAGTTATCAATGATAATAATGGAATTAACAACATCCATTTAATGCATTTTAATAATAAATATAAAGATATAGAAGAAAATGGGGTGACGTATCAAGTTTTTACGTCAAATTCAAAGTTACGCGAGGTGAAAATAAAAAGAATATCCTCTGATGAAATAAATAAAAATCATATTCACCATTATGATAGGCTTCCTGGTAATATCCCAAATGATGTAAAGGAAAGTATGAGTCATATGGTAAGGTACTTGGCAGAACATAAACAATATTGGAAAAGAGAATCTCCATTATTACCATGGCAGCCGATGTTTGCTTTTAAAGGTTTTTTCGAAAACTCGGATCACGCAATAATCGATTTATCTTTACCGGAGATCCATATTACAAAGGATTCCAAACCTTCTCAGTTAGTTATGCAATTTACTGGTAATCAACATAAAGTAATAGATGAAAGTAAACACGGACGAGTATTTAAAGCCAATATGGGTACTGGAAGTATATCTATGGCACACAATAATACTGGCCATAATGTCTTGTATGCAGAAGAAGGAAATATTGATTTATACGGTGGTGCAGGAAATGACGTACTAATTGCTAATGGCCATAGTGGGTTGTTAAGTGACCAAGAAGGAGAAAATATATTTATTGTTAATGGGGAGTTCAGAGGGGAGAGTATTATTCACCACTATAATGATAAAGACAAAATACACCTAATTAGCTTTAATCGAATACCTGAACTAATAGAGCCTGATAACCAAAATGAAATAGTTCACTATATTTATAGCTCTGAGTCTGGTTATAAAGTCACGATTATCCAACACAAAAATAGTCAAGAGCCAATCGTTATTCATCATAATTCATTATCAGGGGCTCGAAAGTATACAACAGCCCAAAAACTTGAGTATTTAGTGAATACTTTAGCAGAAATGCGGTTGCAAGATGAATATAATAGCGGTGGAATTAATGATTTTGAAAGAATAAATAACCATTGGCAACCAGCTCAACTTGTTAATAATTTTTTGTCAAAAAGGTAAGTACAAAAAAATATTAAGTACATGAGCGATTTATTTTTAACGTTATAGAGCGAATAAAATATGAAGCCCTAACCTATTGATAGTCTTAGGGCTAGCTGTATTATAACTGACCGTATTCGAGCGAATATAGCAGTTTAATTAAAGCTCATTATTTCCAAAAACGGTCAATTTGTTCCCTTAATGCTTCCGCCGTTTTTTTGCCTTTTTCGCCAACTAATGCACGGCCAGCAATAAAGGCTTTCGCTTTGATACCGTTAAATAGATGAAGGTCTTCAGGGACTATTCCACCTGTAATCGAGAGTTCTAACCCTAAATCAGACAGTTTACGCATTTTTTCGATATCTTCATTTGTCCAGCCAATACCAGCAAGTTCGGCATCGCGGGAACGATGGTAAATTGCTTGCGTAATACCAAGTTCGACCCAATTTTTGGCATCTTCAAATGTCCAATTACCATAGATTTCAATTTGGATCTCACGATTAAACTCATCGGCAACTTTTTTACAGGCAGCAATAGTGGCAATATGCGCTGCGGCTGAAACCGTGATCCAGTCTGCTCCCGCTTCAAATGCCATTCTCGATAAAATGGCTCCCCCGTCGGTGGTTTTCATATCGCAAACCAGAATGTGGTTGGGGTACTTTTGACGTAAAGTCGAGACCGCATTCATGCCATCAGCGAAAGCCAAAATGGTACCCACTTCAATAATATCAACAAAAGTGTGTACATTTTCAGCCACTTCGAGAGCAGCGGGTAAGTTGGTTTGGTCTAAAGCAATTTGGATCAAAGGCTTTGTCATTGTGATTGTCCTAAAATATTTTCATGTATTAGACGCGCAAGGCCATCACCATTGTTATCTGTCGCACAAACAAAATCCGCGTGGGACTTCACGGTGTCATCGGCATTTTTCATTGCAACTCCTAAGCCTGCTAGCTCAATCATGGAGATATCGTTGTGATTATCACCAACAGCAATAACTTGGTTTGAGTCATAACCTAGAGAGTTAAGATACTCAGCTAAACGCGTTCCTTTGTTATTGCCTTTAGCAGCAAAATCGAAACGGTTTGACCATGATTTTTCTGCATTAAAAGTTTGTTTTATCCAAGGCAAGTTTAAGAAACGCGCTAACGTAGCGGGTTCACCTTCGACGACAAATTTCCAAATATAGTCAGCGTGCTGGACTTGTTCTTCAAATGAATCAATGCGATAAATTTTTGGCGGATGTGCCATGGTTGGGTTGTTAGCCCATTGCTCCATCGCGCTCATGTAATCGATAGGGTCGATTTTTGAATACACCATGGCGTCGGTGATATACATCACCATTTTTAGTTTGTCCTGTTGCGCTAATTCAATAAAAGTAAGCGCATTCTCTTTGGTGAGAGCATTGTGTGTGAGAACTTTTTCATTTTGGTAATCATAGATATAAGTACCATTGCAACAAATAATTGGCGTGGTTAAACCAAGCTCATCATAATAGGGACGGGCTGCGGTGTGGTGGCGCCCTGTGACTATCATGACATGGCATTGCTTTGCTGCGTTGTTAATAGCTTGTTTGACAGCGGGATGGATAGTGTGTTCTTGGGTTAAAACTGTGCCATCTAAGTCAAGCGCTAATACGTTATACATAGTTGATTACCTCTATCGCTAATTAATGATTCTTTTATTATCATTAAATTAGCATAATGCTTGATCAATAACCTGATAAACATCATCAATGGTGCGGCAGCGACGTAATTTATCAAGGTCGACACCGGTTTCGCTGCCTTCATCATCGAGGACGCGCGTCACCTCCATCAAGCCCTCCATATGTTCATCGGATGAACTGCCTGCTAAAGTGATCAGCACATCAACCGGTTCATCTTCACCCTCAAAAATAATCGGTTTTTTCAGTGTGACTAAAGCAAAGGCGGTTTTTAGCACACCATCTTCAGGTCTAGCATGGGGCAGGGCCAAGCTAGGCGCGATGCAAATATAAGGTCCGAGTTTTTCGACGCTGCTGATGATTGCCTCATGATAACTGGGTTTTATTGCACCTGAAGCGATGAGCAGGTCTGTACCTATCTTAATGGCATCACGCCAGTTATCAGCGGATGCTTGAAGCTGTATCGAATTATTGTCGATTAGTGATTGTTTAAATCCCATCATTGCGTTCCTATTTTTTAATGTTAAGGAAATCGATACCGCCATGAGCGATATCTATTCCTATGACTTAGGCTATTTATTTACGATAAAATTGGTATGTATGATATCGAGTAGTTCATCACCGAATGAGTTGGGGTTGAGCATATTTTGTACGCCAAGCACAAATTTTCCATCACCGGGATCCATCTCTGAGCTTAAATGCTTAGAAGAGACAATAATGTCTGTCGCTGTTAATTTCGATTTATAGTCAGATACTGCGCAGGAATCCATGATGTGTGGGATCCCCTTTTTCTCAAGATACTGGCCAATTTTCATTTTCATCATCATGGACGAGCCTTGCCCATTACCACAAACGGCTAAGATACGTACAGGTTTAGCTCCACTATGTTCAATAGGCGCTGATTCGGCTTCTTCACTAATACTAACGACGGGTTCGCTTGTACTCTGTGCATCTTCTTCGGCACGCAATTTCTTTGCCGCAAAATACATGTAGACAACGGCTAAGGCGACAATGACAAAGAAGAACATTTTAGTGAACGACAAACCTTGCATAATGACAGGGAAGGCGAGTGCCCAGTCGGCCATGCCCATCCAACCGCTGAATTCAGTTCCGTGGTTGTTAATTAAGCTGATTGCCCAAGCAGAACCCAATACTTCGATGATGCCCATCACGAAACACACTTTCATGACCGCTTTCCAGCCGCCAAAATGGTTTGCAAAGATACCGATAGTGGCATTGGAGAAAAACATTGGGATAAAACCAGGGATAATCATAATTGGCGAATTAAATGCCAACATACCCAGAACGGCAACAAATTGCCCGATAGCACCCCACATAAAACCAAATACCATAGCATTAGGGGAGAATGCATAGATTGCCGCACAGTCGATGGCGAGCACTGCATTAGGAATGACACGCTCGGAAATCCCTTTAAAGGCCTCAGAAAGCTCGGCAACAAACATTCGCACGCCAGTGACAATGATTTGGATAGCGACGGCAAATTTTAGGCCGGTTTCAATAATATAAATGGTCCAGTGGGTGGTTCCTGCCATGGTTTGTAGGTTGGGGATACCAAAGGAAATTAAGATCACACCAAAGAATAAGGTCATTACAATGGCAGTGGCGGAGATACTGTCGTGGAAGATATGCAGCCATTTGGGCAGTTTTAAATTATCAACACTGTCATTTTTATCGCCCAATTTCGGGGAAACTTTGGTGGCTATCCACGAAGCAAACTGTTGTTGGTGGCCGATAGAAAAACCTGCACCACCCGTAACTTCTTGTGTTGGCTTGAACATAATATTGGAGGAAATACCCCAATACAGCGCCATTAAAACCGAGGAGTATAAAATGGTTTCCCACATGCTTGAGCCGAGAACAAAATAGAAAACTGCGATCAAGCCAGCTTGTTGAAACATAATATGCCCCGTCAACATAATGGTACGAATACCCGTCACGCGGCGAAAAAGGACTAAAAGAATGTTAAGGGCGAGGGCTAATAAGACGGTATAGCCCACCCAAGAGTAGTTATCCCCCATCGCTTCCATCGTGGCCATCATGGAAGTGTAAGGGTCAATAACTGAGCCTGTCAGTCCGTGGTATTCAGACATTTTTTCTATGACGGGTTTAAAGCTGGAAACTAAGGTACTAGCACCCACGCCAACTAGCATAAATCCAACAATTGTTTTGATTGTACCCTTGAGGATCGTCGTACCATCGCGCTTTAATAGCCAATAACCAATAAATGTGACTAAGCCTAATAATAGAGGCGCTTTTGTCATTACTTGGCTGTAAAAAATATAGAAAGCGTCGTATAAAAAATCCATATTTTTACCTCTAATCAAATTGTATTTGTAATTTATCTGGGTCAGAGATGATTCATATTGATCGTATCTGGTGTTATTGCGATATAATCATTTAAAGCGGTCAAACAGTCTCGCAAAAATCAAAGGTGATCATATGTAATCACGAATTGCTCTTTTATGATTGTTTGCATTTGTCTGTTTTTTTACCAGTAAAAAAATGAATAAATGGCGACTTGATCACGTAAAATTTAAATTATCAATATATATCAATATGTTAATTTTTACTTATGTCAAATGTTGTATTTTTGCATGAGCAAAGGTTGACAACATTAGATGAGATAAATAGAATCAAAACTAATCACAGATAATCATTTTGAATCATTTGTCATCATGGTGGTGATTATTAACAAATAAGGCGATGATTATGAATGAAGTGCAAAGACACAATGAAATATTGTCGTTATTGGAATCACATCGAGTGATCAATGTTTCTCATATAACCGAACAATTTAGTGTGTCTCCTGCAACTGCTCGTCGTGATATTTCAAAGTTAGATGGGCAAGGTAAATTACGAAAAGTCCGTAATGGTGCTGAACGCATTGAAAATAAAAAGCGTAAGTGGTCACCGTTAAACATCAATAGCACTGAGCACTATGAAGAAAAATCAGAAATCGCGATTAAAGCCGCGGAGCTGTGTCTTCCTGGGGAAAGTGCTGTCATTAACTGTGGTTCAACGGCTTTTATGTTAGGGCAGCAATTGTGCGGGAAAAATGTACAAATTGTGACTAATTATTTTCCATTAGCGAGCTATTTGATTGACCAAGACCATGATGACGTTATTTTAATCGGCGGGCAGTATAATAAGGCTCAGAATATCTTTCTAAACCCTGCATTGAACACGTTAATGGGTTACGCAGGTAACTGGATGTTCACTTCAGGTAAAGGATTAACCGAAGCTGGCTTATATAAAGCTGACATGCTAACCGCGGTAGCTGAGCAGCAAATGCTTGACCAAATTGATAAATTAGTCGTTGTTGTAGACAGTTCCAAGGTGGGTCATCGAACCGGAATGTTATTTTGCCCAGCTAAGAAGATAGATGTTCTTATCACTGGGAGGAATGCCAACTCTGAAGTTATCAAAGCGATTGCTGCACAGGGCACGCGAGTGATACTGGTTTAATTCCGTCGAATACCTGATTTTTTAATATAGACAAATTCAGCCGCCATGCCTTAATTTCTCGATTAAGGCATCAGGCTCCCTACATCTAAAATTCTAGAAAAGGTATTGTTACTATGAGCAAAGTAAATGAAATCACACGTGAATCTTGGATTTTAAGTACGTTTCCTGAGTGGGGAACGTGGCTAAATGAAGAAATTGAAAAAACGGTTATTGAACCCAATACCTTTTCAATGTGGTGGCTTGGGTGCACAGGAATTTGGTTAAAAAGTGAGGGAAATACCAATATTTGTATCGATTTTTGGTGTGGAACTGGGAAAAAAACGCAAAAAAATCCACTGATGAATAAACAGCATCAAATGATGCGTATGGGGGGGGTAGAAGCGCTGCAACCTAATTTACGTACTGCAATTTTTCCTCTCGACCCGTTTGCTATTAAAGAGGTTGATGCGATTTTAGCGTCTCATGACCATGCTGACCATATAGATGTCAATGTTGCTGCTGCGGTAATGCAAAACTGCGGTGACCACGTTAAATTTATTGGCCCTCAAGCCTGTGTGGATTTATGGACGAAGTGGGGCGTACCCGTAGAGCGCTGTGTGGTCGCCAAAGTGGGGGATGTGATTGATATCGGTGATATGAAAATCCGTGTATTAGATTCATTCGACCGTACTGCGTTAGTGACATTGCCACAGGGCGTTTCTTCCTATGATAAGCAAATTTTAGATGGTATGGATTCACGTGCAGTGAATTATCTGATTGAAACGACAGGTGGCTCGATTTACCATTCAGGCGATTCACATTATTCAAACTATTATGCGGCTCACGGTAACCGTTATCAAATTGATGTGGCATTGCTTTCCTATGGTGAGAACCCGCGTGGTGTGACCGATAAAATGACTTCATCAGATATTTTACGTGCAGCAGAGTCATTGGATTGCGAACGTGTTATTCCATTCCACCATGATATTTGGGCGAACTTCCAAAACGACCCACGTGAAATTGAAGTTTTATGGAATATGAAAAAAGAGCGTCTGCAATATAAATTTGCGCCGTTCTTCTGGCAAGTAGGTGGAAAATACACTTATCCAACGGATAAAGACCGTATGCATTATCAACATTTCCGCGGTTTTAACGATATATTTAAAAATGAACCTGAATTGCCATATAAAGCATTTTTGTGATTAATTGGTTTGTTAAGAAAAGCAGAAGGGGAAACTCTTCTGTTTTTTATTTGGGCTTAATAACGAAAAAAACCGCCACGATGAAGTGACGGTTTAAGCTATTACATTTGAGATTATTCTTTTTCGTTTAAGATAAACATGCCGTATGGGTGGATCTGCAAATAGAGGTTTTCCCCAACAGAAGGTTGTAATTGAGTGGCATTGATTTGCAGCAACATTGATTGACCATGCCAATCAACAGTAACCTCATATTGAGGCCCCATATAAGCAACGTGAGTCACCGTACAGCGTTGGCTATCGTCGCCTTGTAAACTCAGTGTGATGGCTTCAGGACGAACCCCCACAGTCACCGCAGTTTCATCAGTCACAAACTGTTCTGGGCGTGGTAAGCGATAATTGAAAATATCCACAGAATCCGCACTGAGTGTTGCAGGGAAAATATTCGCATCACCCATAAAGCTCGCCATAAATTTTGAGGCTGGCTGGCGGTAGAGTTCTTGCGGTGAGCCTAGCTGCATGATTTTCCCTTTATTCATCACTAAAACCATATCCGACACCGCAAAGGCCTCGCTTTGGTCATGAGTGACATATAAAGAGGTGATATTAAACTGCTGCTGTAACTCACGGATTTTTTCACGCATGCTACGACGTAAATTTGCATCCAAGTTACTTAATGGCTCATCGAACAACAGCACTTTTGGCTTAAGGATCAATGCGCGAGCTAAGGCAACTCGTTGCTGTTGTCCCCCAGAAATTTGGTCGACAAAGCGGTCAGCAAAACCAGCTAAATCAACTAATTCTAATGCCTCGTCAACTCGTTTTTTTATTTCGGCTTTGGGTAATCCTAACATTTTTAAGCCATAACCCACGTTGTCCCCCAAGGACATATGCGGGAACAGGGCGTAAGATTGGAAAACCATACAGATATCGCGTTGTTGAATGGAACGGTCTGTCACATCTTCACCGTCAATAAACATACGGCCTTCAGTCGGTTTTTCTAAGCCAGCCACTAAACGCAATACGGTGGTTTTACCGCAGCCTGATGGGCCGAGTAGGGTCACCATGCTACCTTGAGGGATTGAAAGACTTAAATCATCGATGACGGTATTGTTGCCAAAGCGTTTAGTCACATTTTTTAGTTCAACAAAATGATGTTGTGTCATGTCAGTTACTCCATGATTACTGTGCATTTTTGGCTTTGGAACGTGAAACACGGGCTTCGCCAATCAAATAGTCAAATAAGAAAATAATTGCCAACATTACGACAATCAGGATTGAGCCATAGGCAATGGCAACGCCATATTCACCGTCTTCAACACGGTTCAAAATATAAGCCGTTGCGACGCGAGTATCTGGAGTAACCAAGAATACAATCGCACTGACAGTGGTTATCGCGCGGACAAAGCTATAAATCAACGCGGAGAGAATGGCAGGGCGCAACAGTGGCAACAAGATAAAGAAGATGGTACGCATTGAACCCGCTCGTAAGCTGAGTGACGCTTCATCCAATGATTTATCAATTTGCCCTAAACCTGCAATACCAGCACGGATACCCACAGGGACGTTACGCATGGTCATTGAAATAATTACGATGGCAGCCGTTCCCGTTAAATAAAACGGTGAGTCGTTAAAGGCTAAAATGTATGACACACCAGCCACGGTACCTGGAACCGCAAAGCACAACATCGTCGTGAATTCGATGGTCTTTTTACCACGGAAGTCTTGGCGAACCACGATATAGGCAATCAGTAAACCAAGGATTGCGGTAATAGGTGCGGCAATACCTGCGTACAGAAGGGTATCCAACAATGACGGCCATGCCCCATCGCTCATACCCTGACCAAATAATTTAATAAAATTATCTAAGGTTAATGTGTAATCAACACCCCAGTTCACGGTAAAGCTGCCGTAGAAAATACTGCCGTATAACAAGACGTTAAATGCAACCCAAATGGCTAAGAAAGTTGTTACGGTGGCAATTAACGATGTCGGTAATGGTTGAACATCACCACGGTAAGATTTTCCTGACACAGTGACATAGGAGCGCTTGCCTATCCACATATACTGAACGCAGAATACTAATAGTGAGAACACTAATAGTGACGCACCTAAGGTACTGGCGGCTTGATAGTCCAGCTGTGACCCGGTGATATAGAAGTAAATTTGTGTTGCGAGTACGTCGAAGTTTCCGCCTAAAACTAATGGGTTACTAAAGTCAGCCAATGATTGCACGATAACGATTAAAAATGCGTTTGCCAAAGCAGGTTTCAGTAATGGCATAAATACATTAAAGAAAGTTTGGTAACGGTTGGCTCGTAAAGTATAAGACGCTTCTTCTAAAGATGGGTGAATGGTTTTAATCGCACCATCTAAGATCATGAATGACATTGGCGTGAAGGCGAGAACTTGCGCTAACCAAATCCCTGTAAAGCCATACAGCCAGTTGGTATTTTCAAGGCCCATATAGGTCGCAAGGAATTCAGTAATATACCCTGAGCGCCCCATCATCAAGGTAACTCCGAGACCGACGACAAATGGCGGAGTGACGATAGGCAAAATAGAAAAAACACGGCCAATAATGGCAGAGCGTTTAGCAATACGCGTGGTATAAATGGCTAAAATTAAGCCAAAGAAGGTACAGCCAGCTCCTACTGCTAACGATAAAAATACTGAGTTAATAATAACTTGGACAATATGAGATTGTGTCAAAATTGCCACAAAGGCGAATGGCGCAAAGTCGCCATTTCCATCCGTAAACATTGGGATAAAAATGGCAACACTTGGGAACACAATAAACAGTGTTATCAACGCAACAACGGTGATCAGCGAGCCAATAACAAACTGGTCTCCGCCGAGCCATTCAAGGCGGGTTAACGCCAATGTCATCACCATTCCCAAGGCGATAAATAGCACAATAGCGGAGTAACCTAACCCTTTCCCTTCAAAGTAGGAGGTTAAGATCACCACCGCAGCGGTGACAACAGCCACGCCAATATCGAAATAATGGCGTGTTTTGTGATAACGGTCCGCTGGTGTTAACGGGCGAATAAATAAAATGGAAGGTAATAAATACCAAAGCCAGCTAATGTTTAGGCTACTCCAACCGTAAGCCGCTATGATTTCGTCTTGTGTTGAGTCAAGAACGCCATAATCTAGGCTCCAAGAAGGTAGTAATGCGAAACCTAGCCAAGCAATCAGCAGCCAAAAAAAGATACTATCTTTTTTGGTTGGGGTCGATAAGGTTAGGGTTTGAGACATAGTTCCCCCTAAGCTCGTCATATTTTGCATTGTCACGGTGTTGGCTTATTTCGCTAACCCTAGTCACATATTTTTGCATGTTCTTAGAGATAACGTCACTTACCGCCTAGTAGCAACGCTCATAACTCGAAGCTTAATTAAATTAATTTTTTATTTTAGTTAAGTAAGTGCTCAGTGCGGCGAGTTAACGCCGCACTTAATACTATTTGCTCATTTTGACTTCAGTAACCCATTTGTTGATAAGGTTTTTACGGACGTCAGCATCGCCGTATTTATCCATATCGTAATTAATTAGGTTCAACTCATTGAGTTTCAATGAGATAGGTGAGGATTCAGCCGTCGTATTGGTCAGGATTTGATAAGATTTCCCTTCTTTCCAGCTCAGCTCTTGAGCTTCTTTCGATAAGACGAAATCGACAAACAGTTTCGCGTTGTCCATATTACGTGCATTTTTCAAGATACTGATCCCACCGATTTCATAGCCTGTTCCTTCACAAGGGGCGATAAGTTCTAATGGCGCACCGTTTTCCACTTCTAATGAATAATCATGTAAGAAGCCAATACCAATTGCCGACTCACCACGAGCGGCATTACGTGCCGGGGCAATACCAGACTTAGTATATTGAGAGATATTTGAGTTTAGTTTTTTCAGGTAATCAAAGGCTTGCTCATTTCCCCATAATTGGTCGAAAGTGGCTAATGCGGTATAAGCAGTTCCTGAACTTTGTGGATCTGCAATTTGAATTTCGCCTTTATATTCAGGTTTAGTTAAATCTTTCCAGCAAGTAGGGATTGGCAAGCCTTTCTCTTTTAAGCGGTCTTTATTGACACCGAAACCTAAAATACCGATGTAAACAGCGGAAGAGTAGTTGCCTTTACGTTTTGCAGGGTCTTGGAACTGCGGCATGATCTCAGACAGATTCGGCGATTTATATGGCTCAAGTAAATCCATTTCCCCAGCTTGTGAATGTGGGTCTAATGTACCGCCATACCACACGTCAGCTTGTGGGTTACGTTTTTCTGCTTCAATTTTGGCTAAAGTACTGCCAGAACCATTACGTACAAAGGTGGTTTTGACATCGTATTTCTTAGCAAAAGCTTGCGTTTCAGTTTCACACATGGCGTTAGTGGCGCTACAGTAAACAACTAAACGGCCTGCCGCATTCACAGTGGTAGAAATAGCCGCTAGGGATAAACCCGCAGCGATAAGCGTAGAGAGAGTTTTCAGTTTCATTTTCAGTCCTTTATTCAGGTTTTATTATCAGAGGGTGAAACAGTGCCTGCTAAATGCTCTCGTTTGCTGACATTGGCAATCAAAAGAGGCATTAGCAGTAATCCCATCAAAGCCGCGGCACTGGCTAGTAAAGAAAACATCCCTGACCAACCATAGTGTGCAATGACTTGAGAGAGTGGCCATCCAGCGATTGCAGCCCCTAAATAGGCATACAAACCCAGATAGCCCGTTACCGCTCCAGCTGCTTTTTTATGACAATATTCTGTTGCAGCTAGACCGATTAACATTTGGGGCCCAAAAACAAAAAATCCGATAGCAAAAAAACATACAGCCAATAAAGCGTAGTGATGAATTGGTGTTAACCATAAGGCGCTCACGGAGACACAAAGCCCCAATGAAAACAGTAGGATCATAGGTGCACGTTGGCCACGAAATAGGATATCAGAGCCCCAGCCCGAGCAGAGCGCACCTAATAATCCCCCTAATTCAAATAACGACAGTGTGGCATTTGCACTGAGTAAGTTAGTGCCATGCTTTTCTGTTAACCATAAATTCCCCCAATCGTTTATCGCCATGCGAATCAGATAAACCAAAATATAGGAGAAGCCTAGTAACCAAATCATTCGGTTAAAAATAATGGCATCTTTTAAAATCGTTAACATCGGCATGGGAGGGGACAAACGCTCTTGGCGTAACTCCAAAACATCTTGTCGCCATTGCCCCACGCTTGGTAGCTGTTCTTCTTGTGGTGTGCCACGTAATTGGCGGCACAGCCATAACCCAATGATGACACCAATAATCCCGGGGACAATTAACGCCATTTGCCAGCTGTACTGGGTTGCCAATAGTGCTGTAAGCAAAGGCAGTAACATTCCACCTAGGTTGATGGAAATATTCCACAGCCCCCACCAAAACCCACGCTCATTGCGTGAATACCAGTGCGTTAGAATACGTGCGCAAGGTGGCCAGCCCCAACCTTGAAAAAAGCCATTTAGTGTCCAGACAATTAATAACGCGGGAAACGATAAACAATAGGCAAAAATAATATTCAGTAGCCCAGTCATCACTAAACCGACGCCCATAAACCAACGGTATCCGGTAATATCGTGGAAAATCCCCGATAAAAACTTAGAAATACCGTAGGTTAAATAAAAGGCAGTCGCTATCCAGCCAATATCGCTTTTATCGAGAAACAGCTCGTTTTGCATGACAGGCATCACGAAGTTAAAACTCTTTCGCGTAAGGTAAAAAGTGGCATAACCAATAATCATTGATAGCATTAAGCGGCGACGCCAAAAACGATACGTGTTATCCAGACTCAAGGTGTCTTTACCTGTCATAGGGCGGTTTCTCTTGTTAGGCAGAATGTAATCAAGTTTTTAACAAAAAGGATGAGAGAAGGTATTAGAGGACTAGGAATTATTCCTAGTTTTGTGAGGTTTTATCTCAAAATGTGGGCAAGTTAACACTTATTTGTGTTCCATTTTGGGTGGTCAGTGTCCAGTCACCGCCTAAGGCTCGAACTCTCTCCTCAATACCGCGCAAACCAAAGCCACTCGTGCGTTTGCTAAATGGAATACCAACGCCATTATCATCAACAACTAGCTGGATCGAGTCACCTATTTGCTTAAGAGATATGTGGATTTGTGTGGCTTTTGCATGTTTACTGATATTGTTTAGTAACTCTTGGACGAGACGATAAAGTGTAAACAAAACCGTTTCATTGATCGGTGTTTCTTGTAAGCCATAATGAAATTGGCACTGGATATTATTTTGTGGGAAAGAAAATTCAGCAATTAAGTGCTTAAGTGCATTTTCAAGGGACATTTCATCTAATACGGGAGGGCGCAATTGGCGTAACATTTGCCGCGTAGATTGGTGAATTTGCTGGGCTAATTCATTTATTTGGCTTGCAGCTTGGTGGCTAATATCATCTGGCGCCGTTTTTTTCACTAGCATCGACTGAATTTGGATGGCAGTAATATTTTGCCCAATCTCATCATGCAGCTCACGGGCAATCGCTTTTTTGATATCCTCCTCTGTGTGCACGAGCTGCCGCATTAAGTCGCGGCGTGCTTTTAACTCCTCTTCTAGGCGTTGGCGATAACGCTGTAAATTACTGGCTAATTGTTTCTGCCGGCTAATTGCTATCCCAAGCCCAATGCCAATTAAGGCCTGCGTGCTGAGAAACATTTCTAACTCTTCTAAATCGGCAAATGCCCCGTGAAATTGCCGTGCAAAAGTAATAATTAAACTGCCTAATAATGCAGAAAGTACGCCACCTTGCCAGCCATAGCGGTAGGCCATAAAAACGTTAGGAATAAATACCAGAAGGACAATTAACCGTTCGATTTCGGGGGCGAAAAAAACTTGGACACTGAGCCCGACAACACAAAATAGAAAACACCAAACAATTAAGGATGTGCGCAATTGTTTATCTGGCGTTCCATAATCCAGTAACATCTGGTAGTGCTGTTCGTGGAGATACTCATAAATAAGGTAAACAAAAGGAGAAAGGAGTATTCCCCCTGTGAATGTTGTTAGAAATAACTGGCTAATGGAATAGGGTGATAACCCACTGAATAATAAGGCATGTAATACACTATTTGCGGCAACACCTGCGAGCAATAATAATAATCGTTGCCAATATAACGTATAGCGCCACCAGATGTTTTGAATAACAAAAGCAACACCGAGACTTAATAATGGAGACAACAGCAAAACAGGTTGAAAGAGAAGTTGCTCCGATGATAACCAAAAATTCAATATTCCTTCGCTAAGCAGCAGTGTTGGCCAGTAGCGCCGCCAAAGGATAATCATCAATGCTAGGCGCAAGCCTTGTGGAAGAAACAACGTTGCCTGAAAACTGTTTTGACTTAAATAAAAGCCGATGATCCACAACCCAATCCATAACAGGGAATAGGTAAAAAATAAAAAGATGGATTGCAGCGTTAACCGTAAGCTTTTATTCATGCCTGAATTACCTTGAAATTAGGTTATGTTCTAACGCGTAATGAACAAGGTCGATGGTATTTTCACATTGTAGTTTGCCTAAAATATTTGCGCGGTGCACATGCACAGTTTTATGGCTTAGTTCAAGTTGCTCTGCGATCACTTTTACACTCAAGCCAGCCACTAATAAATCAAACACTTCCCGTTCTCGGGGCGTCAGTTCTTGTAGGCTTTTTTGCTGTTGTGGTGAATGGCGTAGCGCTCGCATAGCATCAGAGCATAGGTAGCAACCGCCTTGGTGTACAGAGCGAACCGCTTGGACTAGCTCTTCAGGGCCACAACGTTTTGTTAAGTAAGCACTGGCACCTGCATCTAAAGCACTTTGTACAAAGGCAGGGGTATCATAAATGCTCAATATAATGGTGCGAAAATCAGGTTTTTTTTGGCGTAACCGTGATAAAAGTTGTAAACCGTTTTCATCTGGCATCGAAATATCCATGATGGCAACATCAATATCTAAATTAAGCAAATTGGGCCAAGCCTCTTGAGCATTGGCATATTGCCCGACAACCGAAATATCAGGTTCAAGTGTCAAAAGTTGTGCGAAACCAGAACGCACAACGATGTGGTCATCAACTAACGCGATTTTTATCATATTTTTTATCAATTTGATGAGTAGGGTATTGGGAAATCTTATATCAATATAGGAAAAGATAAGCTAGAAGCAGAATGTAAAATTCTGCTGTTCATCCATAATGACGAGCAATTTTTTTATTGGGGTAAAATTTTCACGTAAACTTATTTATATTGAATAATAAATAACCAAAAAACAAGGTGTATAAAAATAGCGACAAACCCCCCATAGGGGTGTCTCCAAAAGGAGACATTTATCTTGTTGATAAATATAGATTTATAAGATTGGTGTTTAGGGTGTCTTAAATTAGCGACAATATTGAGAAAGAGATAAACCGTTTCAGTGTATCCAGAATCACTGAATGGACTGTAAAAGATAAATTGTCTTATTTTTTAATGTGTTAAAAAATAAATTGAAAAGTTGGCACGGCTTGTGCATAATAATATTCAGTTGCTCATTCAACTTCTTATGTAGGTCCAAAATTAGTTGGGTACATACCACATAAACTAAGAATGACGCCAAAGTAAGGTGCCTACCGTCCAACAGCACAGATATTCGCCTTAGGGCCTTATCAAACACAGGGCGACACGTGGAGTGAGGCACCACCTATATAATTATCTTTAATGTAAAGACATAATTATATAAAGCAGTAACCATCAGAGTAGTTGTTATCGCTGGCGGGGTAAAGGTGAGTCCTTTATCCCGCCTTCCTGTTTTATGCCCATCATAATGCCCGTCATACTTCGAACCGCAGCGTTGTTACCTGCGTTCAGCTACTCTAGTCACATACTTTTGTATGCTTCATAGAGATATCTTCTCTTGTCGCCTAGCTGCAATCCGAATTATTTAGGGCATAGCTGAAGATATTTTAGACGAGTCAGATATTAAACAATTCGCTTTATAGAATATACCTACCTGAAAACTATTGTCTTTTACCAATTAACTTGGCACGTTCATTGCTATTTCACTCTTATACTTAGTCTGATTTTAACGCTATGGGACACAGAATTTGGATTGTGCTTTTCGCATTACAGGGAGTTCTGCTACCATTGCAATACGTTTAATGGGTATGAGATGAATGTATTGAGTAAATGGCGTTTTTTCCCTCGCTCCTTGCGTCAACTAGTTGTGATGGCATTTTGGCTTGTACTGCTTCCTTTATTAGTATTAGCCTATCAAGCATATCAAAGCCTTGAGCAACTGAGTAACCAAGCAGCCAATATCAATAAAACCACGTTACTTGACGCACGGCGTAGTGAAGTGATGAGTAGCCTCGCATTAGAAATGGAGCGGAGCTATCGTCAATATTGTGTTTTGCAAGATGCCACATTGAAAACCCAATATCAGAAACAGTTTGCTGACTACCAGCAAATGTTTGAACGCCAGAGTACTATCTTACCCGCCTCGTCAGATACTTCCGCGTTGACTAAAACATTGGATGCGCTTAAGACGGTCACATGTGAAAACAATGAACCAACAGAAAAAATCACACGGGCTTTAGAACAATTTTCTACTGAGAATGCCTTATTAGTGCAAGAAACTCGAGATGTGATTTTTAGCCGTGGGGAACAGTTGCAAAAAGCGATTGCGAATAAAGGCCAACTATTTGGTTGGCAAAGTTTAATTTTATTCTTATTAAGCGCATTGCTAGTGGCACTATTCACTCGGATGATTATTGGCCCCGTTAAAGCTATCGAGCGAATGATTAACCGTCTCGGTACTGGGCGTACGATAGCCAATAATATTGAGCGCTTTAAAGGCCCTAGGGAGCTACGGACAATCGCACAGCGCATTATTTGGTTAAGTGAACGACTCGCATGGCTTGAATCACAGCGCCACGAATTTCTCCGCCATATTTCACATGAATTAAAAACGCCTCTTGCAAGCATGCGTGAAGGGACGGAGTTACTCGCGGACGAGGTTGCTGGGCCATTAACCGTGTCTCAAAAAGAGGTTGTAGAAATTCTTGATCACAGCAGTAAGCATCTTCAGCAACTTATTGAGCAATTACTTGATTATAATCGTAAGCTTGTAGATGACCCACCAGAAGCACAGATCGTTGATTTACAAAAACTCATTGAAGATATCGTCAAAGCACATAACTTACCTGCACGGGCTAAGAACATCAAAACAGAAGTGCGTTTAAAAGTGGATAGCTGTTTAGCTGAACCCTCACTTCTTGGGCGAGTTATTGATAATATCTATTCCAATGCGGTGCACTATGGTGGCGAATCAGGTAATATTTGGATCTCTAGTCGCCAAATAGGTAATAAACTTCTGATTGAAGTTGCGAATACAGGAACGCCAATTCCTGAATCTGAGCAAAGCATGATTTTTGAGCCGTTCTATCAAGGCTCATTACAAAGAAAAGGTGCTGTTAAAGGAAGTGGGCTAGGGCTAAGTATTGCGCAAGATTGTATTAAACAAATGGGAGGAGAACTTTCTCTCGTTCCCAATAAATCAGCAGATGTCTGTTTTAGAATTGAACTGCCTCTAACCGCAGAGAATGAATAATGGTAAATCGGTCTACAGGTGTTTGGGCGGTACTTTACCGTAACGCATCGTTAAATAAACATAATCAAAGAGTACCTTATGTGATGAGACGTACGGGGCTCAATTTTGGGGCGGTTTTATTTTCCCTAATTTTAAGTGGTTGTGTAGTCAAGAATGGTCAGTCACCACTCGAAACTCTGGCCCAAGTCGTTGTGCCAGAAGTTAAAGTTACAGACTACCGTTATACATCATGTGAAACGATTTGGAATAATGACCAGCCAACTGCACGGGAAAATGCACTATTTTGGTTGCGAATGATGGACTGTGCTGATCGCACTGAAACCAGTCAAGCACGTGAAGACGCAAGCAAAATAGAAGTAACAAACTGGTCGAGCGCATTTCAACATAATATTTTGTTGAATTCTGCGGATCCGTCCATTGCAGAGCGCCGTAAAATGCTTGATAGCATAAATACGTATAGTTTGAATTTTCCAACAGCCGTAAGGCCATTATTACAATTATGGCGTGAGCAACAAGTGCAAATTATCAACTTGTCAGACTCAGGGGCCCGCTATAAACGCTTACAGCAAGAAATGGATAGCAAACTCGACCGTTTAAAGGAAGATAATGCTAAATTGGCTTTCGAGCTGAATACGACCTCCCGTAAGCTTGAAAATTTAACGGATATTGAACGTCAGCTTTCTTCTCGCAAAAAAAGCACGAACGAAACCGAAAAAGACGTGGAAAATGGGGGGGAAGGAGATAAACCTATTTCCTCAGAAGAGCCAAAGCCGGGTAACAGCGTATCTTCTCCAGTAGAACAAAATTCATCGGAGAATGAACAAAAATGACGAATCGCAAGTCAGCAAGTTTATTGTTAGTTGACGATGACCCAAGCCTTCTTAAACTGTTAGGTATGCGCTTGAGTAGTGAAGGTTTTAAAGTCACTACAGCAGAAAGTGGTCCAGAAGCACTAAAAATCTTACAAAAAGAAAAGTTAGATTTAGTGATCAGCGATTTACGCATGGACGAAATGGACGGCATGGCGCTATTTGATGAAATTCAAAAAGCGCATCCAAATATGCCTGTCATTATATTAACGGCACATGGCTCTATCCCTGATGCGGTAGCAGCAACGCAGCGGGGCGTATTTAGTTTTTTAACTAAACCTGTCGATAAAGACGCGTTGTATAAAGCGATTGATGAGGCACTCGCGCTCTCTTCGACACCGATTAGCGATGAAGAGTGGAGCTCTGGCATTGTCACACGTAGCCCCTTAATGATACGGCTATTAGAACAAGCACATATGGTGGCGCAATCTGATGTTAGCGTATTAATTAATGGGCAAAGTGGTACAGGTAAAGAGGTATTAGCTCAGGCTATTCATAAAGCTAGTCCTAGGGCTCGTAAGCCATTTATTGCCATTAACTGCGGTGCACTGCCTGAACAATTATTAGAGTCTGAATTATTTGGCCATGCGAAAGGGGCTTTTACCGGTGCAGTCAGTAACCGCGAAGGGTTATTCTTTGCAGCCAGTGGTGGTACGTTATTTTTAGATGAAATTGGCGATATGCCAATGCCATTGCAGGTTAAATTATTGCGGGTATTGCAAGAGCGCAAAGTTCGTCCTTTAGGCAGTAACCGCGATTTAGACATTGACGTGCGTATTTTGTCTGCAACTCACCGTAATCTTCCTAAAGCGATGGAAAAAAATGAGTTTCGTGAAGACCTCTACTATCGCCTGAATGTGGTTAATTTACGTATTCCTGCGTTAAATGAGCGTTCAGAAGATATTCCTTTATTAGCTAATCACTTATTACGTGAATCTGCATCACGACATAAACCTTTCGTACGCAGTTTTTCCAGTGATGCAATGAAATGCTTAATAACAGCGAGCTGGCCGGGTAATGTCCGCCAATTAGTGAATGTTATTGAACAGTGTGTTGCATTAACTACGTCCCCAGTTATCAGTGAAGCGTTGGTTAGCCAAGCCCTGCAAGGTGAAAATACGGCCTTGCCGACATTCGTTGAAGCACGTAATCAATTTGAATTGAATTATTTACGTAAGTTATTACAAATGACGAAGGGAAATGTCACCCAAGCAGCTCGAATGGCAGGACGAAACCGTACAGAATTTTATAAATTACTTGGCCGCCATGATTTAGAAGCCAATGATTTCAAAGAATAAATAAGAATTATTTACCACATGGTTGTTATCGATTACATTATGTGGAATAAGGCAATTCATATTCACGCTCCGGGAGAAAAAACACCTTATGAGCCGTAAGCTTAATATTTCACTAGCACAACTTAATTGGTTAGTCGGTGACATCGAAGGCAACTGCGAACGCATGTTGCAAGTTGTGAGTGAACAAGCACCAAACACAGATATTGTCATGTTTTCAGAGCTGTCTTTGACAGGCTACCCACCAGAAGATTTGATTTTTCGTGGCGATTTTGAAGATCGTTGCGTCGCACAATTAGAACGTTTACAAAAAGCAAGCTCAGAGACAGCGATTATCGTTGGTCACCCATGGTATGAAGGGGATGATATCTATAATGCATTATCATTTTTCTACCAAGGTAAACTGCACGCACGTTATTTTAAACAAGAGCTACCCAATTATGGCGTGTTTGATGAGCCTCGTTATTTTACCGCAGATGAAAAAACCTGTGTCGTTGAATTTAAAGGCTATCAGCTTGGCTTATTGATTTGTGAAGATATTTGGTATGACGAGCCGGTAGATGCAGCCAAAGGGGCTGGCGCTGAAATATTATTGACAATCAATGCATCTCCTTATGACATTAATAAAGAACATATTCGAACCGATTTATTAGTCGAACATTGTAAACGCACTCATATGCCAATTGTGTATCTCAACCAAGTGGGTGGGCAAGATGAATTGGTGTTTGATGGCGGCTCAAAAATCATTGCAAACAAAGGCAAGCAAACCTTTAAATTGGAAGAGTTTAAAGAGCAGGTTATTACAGTGCAATTTGATGAACTTGCACTGGTGAGCGAAGGTAGTGTATTTATTGAAAATGACCCTGTTGCACAGGTATACCAAGCCTTAGTCATGTCAACTCGTGACTACATCAATAAAAATGGTTTTAATGGGGCTATTTTAGGGCTATCAGGGGGTATTGACTCAGGGCTGACAGTGGCTATTGCTGTTGATGCAATAGGGAAAGAGCATGTGCAAGCAGTGATGATGCCATTCCATTATACTTCTGAAATGAGTATTCACGACGCTAAAGAACAAGCTGATTTGCTTGGTGTTGAGTTTGATATCGTATCTATCGAGCCGATGTTTGATGCATTTATGGCGCAGTTAACGCCTATGTTTGAAGGGACTGCGGTTGATACAACTGAAGAAAACTTACAAGCACGGTGCCGAGCGGTTATTTTAATGGCGATGTCGAATAAACGCCGTCGCTTAGTGCTGACTACCAGTAATAAGAGTGAGTCAGCAGTCGGTTACTCAACGCTTTATGGTGATATGGCGGGTGGGTTTGATGTGTTAAAAGATGTGCCTAAAACCCTTGTCTTTGAGTTGGCTAAATACCGTAATACATTATCTCCTGCAATCCCACAACGTGTGATTGATAGGCCGCCATCAGCAGAACTTGCGCCAGGCCAATTAGATCAAGACAGTTTACCGCCTTATGATGTGCTAGACGCCTTATTAGAAGGTTATGTGGAAAAAGACTTGTCAGTGAATGACCTAATCAAACTTGGTTTCGATAAAGACGTAGTACGCAGAGTTGTGCGTCTTGTCGATATTAATGAATATAAACGTCGTCAGGCTCCGGTTGGGCCACGTATTACGATGCGTAATTTTGGCAAAGATCGCCGCTATCCGATCACCTCAGGTTTTGGCCGTAAAAACTGGTCATAACAGGAATTATTTATGAAAAAAATTGATGCAATTATAAAGCCATTCAAACTTGATGATGTCCGTGAAGCGTTGGCAGAAGTCGGTATTACAGGAATGACCGTAACTGAAGTGAAAGGTTTTGGTCGTCAAAAAGGGCATACTGAACTTTACCGCGGTGCAGAGTATATGGTCGATTTTTTACCTAAGGTAAAAATTGAAATTGTTGTCCCTGATGACATTGTTGAAAACTGTGTCGAAACCATTATGCAAACGGCACAAACAGGTAAAATCGGTGATGGGAAGATCTTTGTTTATGATGTCGCCCGCGTGATCCGTATTCGTACTGGTGAGCAAGACGAAGAAGCGATTTAGTCAATTTAAGTTGATATGAAAATGCGGTAACGGAAAATACACAGGAATGGGATTAGAATTGCGTATTTATTATGCGAGCCCGTTACCGCTAAATTAGAAAACTACGAACATTTAACTATTTAACCAATTTTCTTCAGTTAATATATTTCATAGAATGCTCTCCTAAACAGAAGAGCATTTTTTTGTGCATTAATTGAGGGGCAATACCTTGTGTGGTCCAAAACATTCATAGTGAATCGCATCGGCATCGACACCCATTGCAATTAACTGCTTACCTACGTGCTGCATAAAACCAACAGGGCCACAGAAATAGAACTGCATATTCGGTTGCTCAATCCATTCACGTACCAATTCTAAATTCATTAAACCTTCATATTGGTAATCAAACCCGAGGCGATCTTCCTCTCTTGGTTGATTAAACCAAATCGCAGATTGGCTAATTTGCTGTTTTGCTAGTAGTTGTTGAATCTCGTGCCTGAAGGCATGAACTGCACCATTCTCAGCGGCATGGAACCAATTTACTTGTGCGCTGTGAGCTTGTTCCGTTAGATGATTTAACATACTTAACATTGGGGTTAAGCCAACCCCTGCCGAAATTAGCGTAACAGGCGTTGTATTATCAACATCGATAAAGAAATCCCCACATGGAGGTGCGAGATGCACGCTGTCACCTTCATTTAATTGTTGATGTAAGAAATTAGAAACGGCGCCTTGGTCTTCACGTTTTACCGCAATACGGTAGCTACGACCATTAGGGGCAGTAGTCAGTGAGTATTGGCGGATTTCTTGGTTTTCAAATCCCGGGTTGTTGACATAAATCGTGATATATTGGCCTGGGCGGTAATCAGCGACAGGTTGCCCATCGACAGGAACAAATTCAAAACTTGTGATCACATCACTTTGTGACTGTTTTTGCGCTAATTTAAATTCACGTAAGCCTTCCCAACCCCCATTTTTATCTGCATTTTCTTGGTAAATCGCAGCTTCTCTACCAATAAAAATATCGGCTAAAACACCGTAAGCTCTTCCCCATGCATCAAGCACCTCTTGGCCTGGGTTAAGGAGTTCATCAATAGCCGCGAGTAAGTTTTCCCCGACAATAGGATAGTGCTCAGGTTTAATATTTAAGCTTACATGCTTTTGGGCGATTTTTTCGACAGCTGAAATGAGAGCTTCAGGAGTTTCAATATGCACAGCATATGCGCAGATAGCATTGAAAAGGGCTTCACGTTGGTCCCCATTCATTTGGTGAGTCATGTTAAAAATATCTTTTAACTCAGGATGCTGTTTAAACATCCTATCATAAAAATGTGCGGTCAGTTTTGGCCCTGTTTCAGCAATGGCAGGAATGGTGGATTTAACAATGGCGATGGTTTGGCTATCTAGCATACAGGTGCTCCTGAATTATTTTCATGTTCTCGTTATCGTTAAGGTAAAAAGCTATTTTTTGTAATATCAAAAATATCTCTTTGTACATCAGTGAGATAATATTATTTCATCTCAGTTAACCTCTATTTTTTGAGATCCATGAAGGCGATTTATAAAGATGTATTTTAAATACAACTTATAATATTTAAGGGTTTATGTAAAGACTCAAACTGGGAAAATAGGGTGAATTTAGGCACATAATGAGAAGGGGATTACAAATCTGGAGGTTTGTCCGTCAAAAATTAAAATTTGGGCTATTTTATAATGAAGCCTTCAGAAGCAAATGAAGTGAAATAAATTAATGCAATCGTTTGCGTATATTTTTTCTTTAGGGCTATCTCAAGAGTGAAAAAGAGTTTACACTGTGTGTCATTGCGATGAATCGATTTTCAACCTATTGAATTGCTGAGGCAGGAGAAGCGAATGTTAAAGCGTGAAATGAATATTGCTGACTACGATCCAAAATTATGGGAAGCAATGGAGCAAGAAGTACAACGTCAAGAAGAACATATTGAATTAATTGCTTCTGAAAACTATACCAGTCCACGAGTCATGCAGGCTCAAGGTTCTCAGCTAACCAATAAATATGCAGAAGGTTACCCAGGCAAACGCTACTATGGCGGTTGTGAGCATGTTGATGTGGTCGAGCAATTAGCGATTGACCGTGCAAAAGAGCTATTTGGTGCTGACTACGCAAACGTACAACCACACTCAGGTTCACAAGCTAACGCTGCAGTTTATATGGCGTTATTACAACCAGGCGACACCGTTCTGGGGATGAACCTTGCACATGGTGGCCACTTAACCCACGGTTCACCAGTTAACTTCTCTGGTAAACTGTATAACATCGTACCTTATGGTATCGATGAAAGCGGTAAAATTGACTACGACGATATCAAAGCGCAAGCGGAAAAACACAAACCAAAAATGATTATCGGTGGTTTCTCTGCGTACTCAGGTGTGGTTGATTGGGCAAAAATGCGTGAAATCGCAGACAGCATTGGTGCTTACCTGTTTGTTGATATGGCTCACGTTGCAGGTTTGATTGCTGCGGGTGTTTATCCAAACCCAGTGCCTCACGCACACGTTGTGACGACAACGACACATAAAACTTTAGCGGGTCCACGTGGTGGATTAATTTTAGCTAAAGGTGGTGACGAAGAATTATACAAAAAAATCAATTCAGCAGTGTTCCCTGGTTCTCAAGGTGGCCCTTTAATGCATGTTATTGCAGGTAAAGCGGTTGCTCTGAAAGAAGCGATGGAACCTGAGTTTAAAGTTTATCAACAGCAAGTTGCTAAGAATGCGAAGGCGATGGTCGATGTTTTCCAAAAACGTGGCTATAAAGTGGTATCTGGCGGCACTGAAAACCACTTATTCTTAGTTGATTTAGTTGATAAAGACATCACTGGTAAAGATGCAGATGCAGCACTTGGCCGTGCGAATATCACTGTTAACAAAAACAGTGTACCGAACGACCCTAAGAGCCCATTTGTAACGTCTGGTGTACGTATTGGTTCTCCTGCGATTACGCGCCGTGGCTTCAAAGAAGCAGAAGCGGGTGAGCTAGCTGGCTGGATGTGTGATATTCTAGACAACCTCAATGACGAAGCGACCATTGAGAGCGTGAAGCAAAAAGTATTAGCAATTTGCAAAAAACACCCAGTTTACGCATAACATAACGTAATATTAATTACCTAAACCCGCTTCTACATGCATGTATGAGCGGGTTTTTTGCATTGAAAAAACGGAGGAGTGATGGTCATTCCATCAACGCGTTGGCTAGCTATTGATTATTTTACCTACTTTTTTGCCTACAGTATTTTCTTACCATTTTGGTCAGTTTGGCTACAAGGTGAGGGAATTGATGCAGAAATGATTGGCGTTTTGTTAGGGGTTGGGCTAGCAGCCCGTTTCCTTGGCGCGATGTTTATTACTCCTTTAGTTAAAGAGCCCTCGAAGTTGATCACGGCTCTACGCTTACTTGCTGGGCTTTCGCTCATTTTCTCTGTTGGCTTTGCTCTGGGGTCTCACTGGGCATGGCTATTATTTGTGATGATTGGGTTTAACCTATTCTTTGCGCCGATGGTTCCACTGGGAGACTCTCTGGCGGGGGCATGGCAAAAACAATTTACCTTTGACTACGGCAAAATTCGCGTCTGGGGGTCGATAGCCTTCATTATCGGCTCCTCATTGATGGGGTATTTAGCTGGTGTTTGGGGTAATAAAGCCATCATGATGGCCTTGATAGTAAGCTGTTTAGCATTATTACTAGGCGCAATGCTGAAACCAGCAATTATGCCAATGGGGGCGGCGAAAGCGGATGGCGGTAATAAGGTTACATTTAAACAATTGATAGCAGACAAAAACGTCGTTAGGTTTCTCATCTGTGTCACGTTACTGCAAGGGGCTCACGCGGCTTATTATGGCTTTGCTTCCCTATTTTGGAAAGAAGCTGGTTATTCAGACTTAGTGATTGGTAATTTATGGTCGCTCGGTGTCGTTGCTGAAGTCATTGTATTTATGTTAAGCCACCGTTTATTTAGGCGTTGGAGTGCTCGCAATTTACTGCTGTTATCAGCCTTTTGTGGAATTATTCGCTGGGGCTTGATGGGCGCGTTTACGGCATTACCGGTGTTAATTGTGGTGCAAATCCTGCACAGTGGTACTTTTACGGTTTGCCACTTAGCGGCAATGCGTTTTATAAGTGCAAGAAAAGAAAATGAAATTATCCCATTACAAGGTGTTTACTCTGCACTTGCAACTGGTGGTGGGTTAGCTGTACTGACTATTATTGTCGGATACATTTATGAACGAGTACCTGCTCATCATGGCGTAGTTTTTTATTTAATGGCGCTTCTTGCTGTTCCTGCATTATTTATTCGGCCTAAAGTTACCGCTCAATCCTAAAATCACCAACCAAGCTATGAAAGGTGTTAAACCTATTTTATAGCTTGGTTTGGTATTGAATTTGTTTTCCAGTATCGTCAATATAAATCATTGTTATATTTTCTCCGTGATTAATATCAGCGGTTGAAAAGTAAGTTTGTGATGAAAATGGCTCTACCATCGAGCTTTTTGCAATAGAACGACTTTTATTATTAGCCAGATAGATATTGGCAATATTTAAAAAATAAGGGGTCGGGTTGTTGACGACAATACCGTCTTTAGCTAAATGAAATTGGATGTTTTTGATGACATTGTTTGGCTTTTCTGTGAGGTTTGTAGGGCGATAAAAAACTTTAATTCGTGTTTGAATGGCAAACTGTAGCATATTGGCACTATTTATTTGTTTTGGCTTTGGCGCAATGTCTAATACATTTAAATAAAATACAGACTCTTTATTCGTAGGGAGTTTGTCACCAATAAAACGTATTTGTAATTGAACTCCGTCATTTGCTGCGATTTTAGTGACGGGGGGCGTTACAATAAATAGTGCGTTCGTCGTTTCTGGTGTCGAGTCCGGATTACCTTCATCCACCCAGCTTTGAGTTAATGTGGCTTGTTCACTGTAATTAGTAAGTTGAATTCCGACGGACTTTTTATCACTAGGAAAAATAATTCGTGTTCCTTGTAAAACAAGACTTGCACTTGTTTGGAAGCTAAAAAATAGTAATGTAGCGAACCCTGTAATTTTAATGAATCCCACCATGGTATTTTCCTTGTTAATTATATGACATCACAACTGTTGCCGTACTTGAGACTTGCCCTTGAGTGACACTATTTGTGTTGTATGCATGGTAATAAGCTCCTAAATTTACTGAAAAAGAAGGGGAGATTGGATTTCCCTTGAGGACAGAAAAAATATTTGTCGCTCCATTTTTAGCTGCCACACTATCTGAAAGCACTAACGGTGTATTGAGATTACTTGCGCTAACTAATCGGAAGCCAACGCCTTTAGCGCCTTGGCTAATGGTATTATTCAATGTTGCTTTATCATTTGAGAGCAAATTGCTACTGGATAAAAAAATAGATACATCACGAGAAGCATTACCGCCTGCTAAAAAGTCTTGGCAAGTAAAATTAAGTGTGAATGGCGTGTAGCCCGCTCTGGTTACAGTTTTCACTACATTGATGCTTACTGGGGGTAGCGAAACGACTAAACCTTGGTTAACAAAATTACAGGTAGTGAGGATTGGATTATAAGTTAAGGTAATTGGTTGTAAGTAGATATCATCGGCACTGGTTGGCCATTGTAGCGTTAACAGAAAAGTGACTAATTTGACTACAATATCTAATAACCACTGTAGAATTCCCAAGCTGGATGCATCAGAGGCGAGTACAATAGGGGTAACTGTGGCGGTGCTTCCTGATACTTCGACATAGTTGGTTCCGGGTTTAGTCGCAAGCAAATTAAATTGAACGGTAAAATTTGTATCGAGTTCACTACCTTGATGTACACCTTCCGTAAGGCCGATAACCCTATCTTTTTCTAATGCAGTGACTGTAATTGAGACAAACTGCTTTCCACCATTAAAACCAATAGTGGCGGTTCTACCTTGGAAAGGAGATGCGATACCAATAGAGTTAGGAAAAAGTATCCCTCTTGCAGTACAGGTAAAAGTTCCAGGGTAGATGGTTCTACTATTTTTACTAACTTGAGTCGATGTACTAGTGAGCTCTGTCGATAAATCAAAAGTAAGAGCGGGAGCCGTCACGGTAGAAGTTTGTCTACAATGCGCTGAGGAATACTGGCTGTAAGCCAATATACTGGAAAGCATCAGTGCTAAAGTGATTTTTTTCATCATATTTTCCTTTATCGACAGAGGTTTTTGTTCTTATCCATCGTGTTGAGTAGCGGCTCGATAACACATGTCTGTTTCCCTTTAAGCTTTATGTGCAATGCCATCGGTAATTGCTCACTTTTGATATACATCACGCCAGATTGACCGACATAACCAATACTCTGTTGTTTAGCATCTGTGATTTCTGTTCCAAAAGGTAAGCTATCGCCATTAGCAAGAGCGCCACGGATGATATAAGTTTGTCGAGTATCAGTTTCGAGTTTGATGTAACTTACCGCCCCTTGATATGGACTTACATTTGCCATATTACCGAGCACCTCAGCGCCTGCGGTTTTCTCTGTATCTGTCAAGGTATAGGTATTGGTTCTATAGGGGGTGGAGTTAGCGACTAAAACAACACCTTGTTGATTAGTTAAGGTGGTTTTATCGGCATTGACCATCATGTCACTGGCCATTGGTGCATCAATGATGGTGTAGGTCTGTCCTGTTTCCCCTGAAAAAACAATATGTCCAGGAATAGCAACCAGAGTTCCTTTGGCGCCTAAACCCGTTTGGCGGTAATTATTGGCCTCTGTGTAAGATCCTGAAAGTGTGCTAGAGGGAAGCTGATAGCTGACGTTCCCACCAACTAAGTTATTACCACCGCTTTGGTTCGTTGCAGTTAACGTATAATTGACTTGGTCATTTTTACCTGCAATACCACTGACACTCAGCGTAGTTTGTTGATAACGAGAGTCGGTGAAATAGCTTCCCATACTAATATTGGCGCGTTTTTCAAATAAAGAAAAAGGAACACTAAAGTTGGCATAAATACGAGTTTCTTCTTCGCTGTCGTAATTGCGAACACGTGAAACAGACACACTATAGGAAATATCGTTATAATTGTTTGCGTAACCGGCTTGATATTCACGGCTATTACCGTTTGCATTCCAATAATCACGGTGTGTACCCGATATGAATACCGAACCATAACCATCAGCTAATTGTTGGTTTAAATTCAACGTAAATGTATTTTTAGCACGTGAACCACGTAAAGCGTCATAATTAGTGAGTGAAAGCTCAGGTGGAATATTATTGCCGAGTTTTTCTGATAACTGGTCTTGATAAGCTTTCCAAGCGCGATAATTATCTTGGGAATAAATGGCATCAATAAAGCTATAGTAACCACTTGTGGAATAACGATATGACGCCAAGGTTAAATTGGTCGATGTTGCATTAATATATTTGTTATAAGTCAGGCGGTAGCTTTGCCCACTGTGATTTCCTGAATCCAATTTAGTATTTGCTTGCGTAATGTCAGCTGAAATGGCTCCAAAACTAAAATTCCAACCACTCCCTATAACGCCAGAATAGTATTTTTCGCTAAATAGCATTCCTGCATAAAGCGTCACTAAATTATTTAACCCATAGTGAAACTCACCTTGAGTAAATTTGGGTTGATAATGGGTATTGTCAATTTTAGTTTGCCCAGCAATGAGGCTGTAATTATAAACGCCCTGTTTGAGCATGTCAGGTACAGCAGAATAGGGCACAGTAAAGGTTTCTTGTCTTCCATCAGCTTCTTGGACAACGACGAATAAGTCACCTCCACCAGCACTAGGCTGAAGGTCATTAAATGCAAACTCACCAGGGGGAACGCTTTCTTGATAAACCAGATTATTATTTTGGTACACGCTGACTAAGGCATTTGTTTGAGCGACACCGCGTATAATAGGTACAAAATTTTGACTTGAATTTGGCAACATACTAGCTTCTGTTGCCAATGCAATCCCTCGAACTCGAATACTATTAAATAGGGCTGCGGGTGTATAAAAATCACCTAATTTCAACCCGGATTTGATTGCACTAAGAGGACGATAAATATAACGGGTATTGTTTTTCCATTTTTGGCTACTATGAGAGCTATGTCGATAGCTGGATTCATCTCTAAATTGCCAAGCGCCTAAATTAACGCCTGAATTTAAGGTAGCAAAAAAATTGTCACTGCTGGTTTTAGAGTTTTTTTCTCTTTGTAACTATAATAATTTGTATTATAAGAAAAAATAATTGCAGGTTCGCCATAATTCCAGAGACTGGGGTCAACATAGTTAGCTTCGAGTTGTTTCAGAGCGACTTGAGGGACGGTAATATCGAGTCGTAGGTCGTTGATATTGAATTTATATTTTATATTGGCCACTAAATCATCAATAGGAATAAATGGCTGTTGTTTGGTTTGTTCAATCACCTCAGAAGATAAATTCAGGTTTAATTTCTGCACATCATCAGCAGCAAGGCTAATCAGTTTACCATCATTATTGATATCAATTTCAAATTGGCCTTTCCAACTATTATTTACATAAAGCTCGGCTAATTGTTTACCTGATGGAATTTTACTGTCGGTATAGAATCGTGAAATATCTCCTTGTGCAGATTTACCTACCAATAGGGAAGTCTCAAACTCGTCCGCTATTGAGTTCTTTTGATAACTTTGTAGTCCTATTAAGATTAGGAGGTAGAGATAGTTTTCTTTTTTCACGATGATTTCTTCTATTAAAGTTTAATGTTTTTAGATTTGAAAACACCATAGTCATCCACATACATTAAAATAAGATCGTGGTTTTTCATTGTTCCTTTAATAGGTAATTCTTTTTCAGACATAGGGGCAATCATCGCAGAATCAATTAATGAATTATTTTTATCGTCCGATGGTGTGATAGCTGCAATAGTTAAATGGTATTGCGAGTTATTTTTAACTAATATGTTATTATTTTTAATCTGGTAGCTCGCATGATTAATTATTTCATCGGAGGATTCGGTTAGCCCAATAGGACGATAAAAAATTTTAATTCGTGAGCGTGTGGCTAGCTGAATTGCATTCTTGCCTTTAGCAGATTCTGGAGTTTTAGGAATATCTAAAACATTTAAGAAAAATACACTTTCAACATTGTCAGGAAGTTTTCCGGGTATTTTTTTTATTTTTAATTGCTGACCTTGTAAACCTTCAATTTTAACAATAGGAGGGGATAAATAAAAAGGCGCTTCAGAATTCTCAGGTGTGGAACTTTCATCACCGTTATCAATCCATGACTGAACAAGAGACGATGTTTTGCTATTATTGGTTAATTGTACAGTAATACTATCAGCGTCAGCAGGATATATAATTCGAGTGCCTGTAATAATAACATTAGAAAATGTTGAGCTCGAAAATAAAATAGTGAGTAATAAAACTAGAGTTTTCATAATAGTATCCATTTAAAGCCAGGCTAATAAAAGCCTGGCTAAGTCATAATTATAAATAGGAAACTGTATATATTACATTTGATTGTAAAAGACCGACTTTGGCAGCAGTTGCATTAGTTTTATAATAACTGGCAATTAAATTGAGTGTAGCTCCTGTTGCACCACCAGTGTCAGCCCCTGTAAGGTTAGTATCAAAGGCCACATTGAGTGGAATTGCGGTTGTTGGAGTGCTGGTTTTAGATAAACTAAATCCAACATTTTTAGCAACGGAAGCATCATTTTCATTGACGGAAGTATTCACTAAATACAAACCGGAAGGGGAAATATTACTTGATGAATAAAAGTGTAATTTCAGATTACTTACAGGAGTGCTCGCAGGTGCGCAATCAGAGAAAGTTAAAGAAAATTGTTTTTGATTTTTAGAAATAACCGTCGCAGCAGTGGTCCCTGCATCTGTTACGGTTATTGGGTCAAGAACAACAGTCATATCGGCACTATTTCCGCCATTAATAGTACAAGTTGTATCGCTTATTGCTCCAGAAATTGAAATAATTCCTCCAGCACTATTAGTTATTGCAAGTGCTGAACCTGATATAACAGATAACGAAAGTAAAGACAGAGGTAGTATATATCTAGACATAATTAACCCCATAAGGTCAAAGTAAAATAAAGTGATATAACTTTGATTAACAGCCGAATGTAAATTAGCTGTGTTATTTTATGCTAGATATAAAATATATTTTTTTCAAATTAAAAGTCAAAAAAATATTTAATGAGATTAATGTCTTTTTTATATATATGAATTTAATGTGATATTGTTTTTCTAATTATTTCAATATTACTCGTAATAAGTGTAATTTTTTGATGATCAGTAATTTATCTTTTTGAGTATTTTTTGTTGTGCATGTTATTGTGACAAGGATAAAGATAAATTAACTTAACAATAAACAAAAGTTACATTAATTTGTGGGATCAAATAAAATTTAATTTATAAAAAATTAATTGATAATAAAATGGCAAGTCATAGTTAATGACTTGCCATTGAGATATAATCTTATCTTATAAGCTTGGCAGGAAGGTCGTAAATACAGGCATAAAAGTGACTAAGAGTAATACGATAATTAATGTTAAGAATAATGGCATAACTTCACGAATAAAATCAGAAATACGTACACCAGTAATCGATGTGGCAACAAACATGACTGTTCCCATTGGCGGTGTTAAACAGCCGATAGCTAAATTAAGGATCATGACAATACCAAAATGGATAGGGTCAATTCCTAAAAGTTTTACCGTAGGCATTAATAATGGAACAAGAACAATAATTGCGGCATTACCTTCAATAAACATACCTAAAATTAAGAGCACAGCATTGACAATCATTAAGAAAACATATGGATTGTCAGAGAAATTGGTCATCATTTTGGCGACATCTTGTGCCACTTGCTCATTCGTCAATACCCAAGCTAGTGCAGAACAAGTCATGATAATCAACATAATACTTGCTGTAGAACGCGCTGTTTCTAAAAATGAGGCGGCAATGTCTTTTAACTTCATTTCGCGATAAAAGAAAGTACCAATTATAATAACGTAAAGTACAGCTATCGCACCCGCTTCGGTCGGTGTAAAGATCCCAAAGCGAATTCCACCAATAATAACGAGCACTAAAAGGAAAGCAGACATCGCCCCTTTACCTGTTTGGTAAACTTCAGCAAATGTAGGAGCTTTATCTCTAGCAGGTTTGTATCCACGTTTTTTTGCAATAAGATAAATGGCAAACATTAAAGCAACGCAGCACATTAAACCTGGAATGATCGCGGCCATGAACATCTTGCCAATAGAAACATCAGCAACAAATCCATAGATGATTAATGCAATACCGGGTGGAATAATAGGTGTTATTAATGACCCTGCAGCGGTAACAGCGGCAGAGAAGCTTTTCCCATAACCTAATTTGGTCATCTCGGGCACTAGCATTTTAGATAACATTGCACAGTCAGCAAGGTTAGATGCAGAAAGCCCACCCATCATTGTACTTAATAATACGTTAGATTGGGCAAGTCCCCCTGGATAGTGACCAGACAGTGTGCCAGTAAATTTTAACATTCGGCTAGTGATACCGGTGTAATTCAAAAGGTTACCTAACAGAATGAAAAAAGGGATTGCGAGTAATGTGACATTTTCTCCTGCCCCAATAATGCGCTGCACGGCAATAAGAGGAGAGATATCACCGACAGAAAAGAAATAAGTGAGCAATGCAATAAGCACACTTAAAAAAATAGGAACATTAATTAAAAAGCAAAATATTAATACGATACAGGCGATAACTACTGACATGGTTTATCTCCTTTTATTAATTTACTCATGTCTTCCAGTAAATGTTGAATAGAAAATAACACCATGATGGATGCACCAATAGGAACAGAAAGGTCGATATAGTAATAAGAAACACCAATAATTGGTGTTATTTTATCTTCTGCGATAATCGAGAGTTCATATCCTAGATAGCCAAAAATTGATAAAGCAATAATGGCCATAATATGAGTGATAACCGCGATAGCTAATTGTACTTTTTCAGGAAATAAAGAGGTAATTGCATCAATACTGACATGCATTCTTTTACCCGCAGCGGATGCTGCACCAATCATCACCAACCAAATGTAGCAAATGATTAAAACTTCCTCACTCCACATTAAAGGGTCATTAAGAAGCCAGCGCATGAATACAGCAAGAATAGTAATAATGACAATAGCGGCAACGGCAAGTGATGCCACTATATCACTTAATTTCCCCAGAAATTTAAACATAAAAGATCCTTGCGAGAACAATAGTTAACCGTTTGTGTTGTTAAAATATTGGCGGTGAGTACCGCCAAGTCATAGGGTTAATTATTAATAATATCTTGAGTTTGTTGATATAAGTTCGCAGACCATTCAGGGAACTCATTATAGAAAGGTTTAGATTTTTCTTTGAAGAGCGCTCTATCTACTTCAACAACCGTGACGCCTTCACTTTTCATTTTTTCAATAATTTCTTTTTCTTGTTGTAGGACTAAATCTGTTAAGAATTGCCCAGCTTCATTGCCTGATTCAACTAAAGCCTGTTGAATATTTTCGGGTAATTTATCATAAGTTTTACTGCCCATGACTAAGTTGGTCACGTTCTCTACATGGCCCGTTAGGATCAAGAACTTAGCTGCTTCATGGTGTTTTTGCCCATATAGCACTGGGATTGGGTTTTCTGCGCCATCAATAATTTTAAGATTAAGTGCAGTATAAACTTCAGCTAAAGGTAATGGTGTGGGTGTGGCACCCATTGCCTCTAAACCTTTAATTTGAATTTTATTATTGGGAACGCGAATTTTTAAACCTTTTAGGTCATCTGGGGTTTGGATCATTTTATTGGCTAAAATATGGCGTGAACCATATAGCCAATCTTTAGAAACGACATGAAGGCCTTTTTTATCTAATTGTTGTTCTAAAGAACCATACCAAGGCGAGGCGTTCAATTTAAAAATATCTTTATAAGATAGCCCTAAATATGGTCCAAACATAATGCCGTAATCAGGTACATAATCAGAGAAGAAGGCACCATCCGCTAAAGTAATTAATGGGCTACCTAACTTCATTTGTTCGATGACATCTTTTTTAGAACCTAATTGCGAACTTGGATAAGGGATTAATTCACCTTCACCATTGGTTTTTTCATTGAATTTTTTTGCCCATTCGTGGATAGCTAAGTCAAATGGCTCTCCGGGGTTATTTTCATAAGCAACTTTTAGCTTATATTTAGCATCTGCAAATGCTGCTCCTGTCATGCTGCCCATTAATAGCATTGTGCTGAGTGTTAAGCTAAGAAGTGTTTTTCCGTTTAATGTGCTCAGTTTCATAAATGTATCTCCTGTAGGGGGATTTATTGTTTTAAGTATTTATTATTTCTTTCTAACAAACGTATTTTTTGCGTAGCATTGATTCTGTACCATTACTCAGAATCTCAGTAATTTTCTGGCTCACATCATCCTGTAATTTCGGTATTTCGTTGAGGTCTAATCCCCATAAATCAGACATCGCTAGCACATTTTCAGTAAGTTGTTTTACATTTGAGTCATAGAGTTCATTCCAAGCTTTAAAGCGTTCCAGTAAATAATCATCATCATTTAAAGGAATGATTTTCCCAGCCTGCTCTCCTCGGTAGAAAACAATCAACGCAGCAAGTGAAAATGAAATGCAATAAGGGATTTTATTGTATTTATTAACGTAAGAGATTAATTGGGGTAATAAGCGAGTTTTAAATTTAGTTAGTGAGTTAAGCGAAATTGAGATTAATTCATGTTCTATATATGGGTTATTAAAACGGTCAATCACTGCGGAAGCAAAAGCTGCGAGCTCCGAAGGGCTTTGAGATAAAACAGGAATAACTTCATTATCAATTAAATCTTTAATGAAAGATAAGAAAATGGGGTTGGTAGTGACATCACGAACAGTTCTAATGCCTGCTAAGTAAGCAACGGGAACCATCGCAGTGTGTGCACCATTCAAAATTGCCACTTTACGCTCTTTATAGGGTTTTATATCGTCGACAACTTTGATATTTAATGGTAATTCATTTAGTTTTAGTTTTTGCTCTAATACTTTTGGTCCTTGAATGACAAACAAGTAGAAATATTCAGCCGTGACGAGAAAATCGTCTTTATAACCTAATTCTTTTTCTAGTTTTTCAATTTCATTTTTTGGATAACCAGTAACAATTCTATCGACTAATGTAGAACAAAACGTATTACTGTCATTTAGCCAAGCAATGAAATCTGCGGGAAGTTTCCAGTCTTGCGCATGTTTATTCACAAACTCTTGTAACTTGTCGCCATTATAGTCAATTAACTCACATGGGATGATGATTAACCCTTTACTGTTATCGCCATTAAAATATTGAAAGCGGTGAAATAAAAATTGCGTAAGTTTAGCAGGGAAACTACTTGCCGGCGTATCTTCTAGGCGTACATCGTGCTTATATACGATCCCTGCTTCAGTTGTGTTAGAGAATACCCATTGCAAGTCAGGATTTTCTGCACACTTTAAAAATTTATCATATTCAGAGTAAATAAGTATTTCACGATTAACGGAATTAATTATTCTTATATTAGAAACGCTTTGTTTTTGTTCATTAATTCCCCTGGTGATGGCGGTATAAAGTCCATTTTGTTGATTAATTGAGGGATGTGATGAGTCAATTGGCCTAACAATAGTAATACCACTATTGAAGTCTGTTTTTTCATTCAGTTGGTCAACCATCCAGTCGATAAAAGCACGTAGAAAATTACCTTCTCCGAATTGTAGAATTCTTTCTGGGTATTGCTTGTTAGCCATTGACTGTCGATTTAAGTAATCCATGACCATTCCTCTAGTTATTATGTGTATTAATCATCTGGTGTTGACTCAGACTAGAAGTATTTTTTTCTATGGACTATTAATTGAATCAATTTTGTGGAATGAATGGCTTTTTGATGTTTTTAATGTGTTTTTTATCAGTTAAAAACAGACAGGTTATTGATGGATTAAATGTGTTTAATAAGTATTTATTTTAATTAATTGAAAAATAACAAATATTTTAGGTTGTTATAATTTTGAATAATAATAATTTTATAATTGAGTTGTTTTTTTACTAAAAAATTCAGGTTTTATTTGATGTGTACAATTATCGAGAAAATGAAATACTGTTGTTGGCCATCCATTGGCCTGGCATGTTGGTGCTATTTATTCATAAGTTTGTTGTATGGAATTGATCATCGTTCGTTTAGCGGTATCTAAATGGTGACGAAGTTCATTCATCGCAACAATGTCATTACGGCTAATTAAAGCACTTAAAATGGTCATATGTTCTTCAATTGCCAGTACATTTCTTTCTTTTAAGTCAGATTCATCCCACTGGTATTGAAAGTGAAATATCACAGTGATGATCTCAAGAGACTGATTAAAAAATGGGTTGTTGGCACCCGATAAAATAAGGCTATGTAGCTCATAATCGAGTTGGGAAAAGTCGCGGTAATTGATAGTCACCGTTTCGCGCAGTGTTCTATGCTTGAGTAATAGCTCTTTCGCTAAAATCCAACGATGGTCATCTGCGGGTAAATTTAAAAAGTGAGTAAGGGCGTTGGTTTCCAGTAATTCTCTGAACTCAAAAAGTTTTTCTGCATATTCACGTGAAAACTTCATCATATGCCAATTTCCTCGGTGGGTGTTTTTAATTAACCCATAACGAGAAAACTCCACTAAAAACTCTCGGACAACGCTAGAGCTCACATGGCTTTTTTTCGCCAATTGTAACTCAGTAAAAGTATCTCCAGGCATCAACTCTTTGCGTTTTATCATTTGGTAAAACGCTTTTTCGAATAAGACGATTTGTTGATCTGGAAGGCTTGACTCAACTGGGAAAAAATCAGTTTTATTGGGATAGCGAATGACATGGTATTCATTCCCTTGTTTTTCAATGATTTTCTTTTCTAGTAAATATTCAAGGGTATGTCTAACGGTGGTTCGACTGATATTAAACATTTCCGCTAAAGAAGATTGTGATGGGAAGGGAGACGTTAATAAATTTTTATGAATCGCATCTAAAAATTCGTTAATTGACCCATAACGTATATTTTTACTCCTTACCATTTAAATGCCCCTTAAGCTGTTTTTTATTCTTTAAAGACCGATTTAAAACCGATTTAAAAACATTTAATCACAAAATTTGGTTGCTAAGTATCTAGTCTATGTTTTTTAAATTAAAAAAGACAGATAAATTGATGGAGGAAAACATGAAACAATTGATTTGCCAGGAACCTAAAAAATTAGTCTACCAAGAAGTCGCTGAACCTACAGCTCAAGTTGGGCACGTAAAAATAAAAATACATGCAGTTGGAATATGTGGAACTGATATTCATGCATGGGGAGGAAATCAGCCATTTTTCCAGTATCCACGTGTATTAGGCCATGAAATTTCTGGAACTATTTGTGAGGTTGGTTCTGATGTCACTCAATGGAAAGTAGGGCAACGTGTTGCCGTGATGCCTTATGTGGCTTGCTATGAGTGTGGGGCTTGCAAAAGTGGTAAAACAAATTGCTGTGAAAAAATTTCGGTGATTGGTGTTCATGAAGATGGTGGTTTTTGTGAGTTCTTAAACGTCCCACAAAACAATGTGTTAGCCATTGCGGATACCGTTACTGATATTGATGGGGCGTTAATTGAACCTTTTTCGATTAGTGCTCATGCCGTGAGGCGTGCACAAGTTAAGCCTCAAGATACTGTTCTAGTCGTAGGGGCGGGTCCGATAGGGCTTGGTGTCGCTGCGATTGCTAAAGCGGACGGTGCTAACGTATTAGTTGCTGATACCAGTGAGGCACGTCGCCAACATGTTGAAAAGGTATTAGGTTTAAAAACGTGTGACCCAGCGGCTGAAAACTACTTATCAAGTATTGAAAGCCATTTTTCAGGCATGCTTGCAGAGAAAGTCATTGATGCAACGGGGAACCAACACGCAATGAACACTGCAGTGAATTTAATTCGTCATGGCGGCTTGATAGTGTTTGTTGGGCTATTTAAAGGTAATTTATCGTTTCCAGACCCTGATTTTCATAAGAAAGAAACAACAATGATGGGAAGTCGTAATGCAACGCTTGAAGATTTTAATAAAGTTGCAAGGTTGATGGCGGAAGGGAAACTCGCGAGTGAAATGATGCTAACTCATCAATTTGATTTTAATTCTATTGGTGATAGTTATGAGCAAGACGTGATTAATAACCGTGAGCTAATTAAAGGTGTTATCTTATTTTAATACACATCAAGCCATTTAATCAGTAAAAAACACCCACACAAAACAGTCGAATTGTGTGGGTGTGAAAATTCAATAAGTTGCCGGATTAACGTTTTAATGATTCCGATAATTCATTTTTCATGACAGACAGTATGTCTCTAACAACGCGTGGGCTACCTGCGACTAAGTTACCTGATGCGATGTAATTATGGCCGCCAATAAAGTCAGTCATAATACCGCCAGCTTCACGCATGATCAGCTCACCACCTAAGAAGTCCCAAGGTTTTAAGCCAATTTCAAAGAATGCATCAACACGACCGGAAGCAACATAGCATAGGTCTAATGCGGCAGAACCCGTACGACGGAAATCAGCACATTTGTCGAACATTGCAGTCATGATATTCATATATACCGCAGCGTGTTGTTTTTGTTTGAAAGGGAAACCTGTCGCAACGATAGCGCCATCAAGGTCGCGTTTTTCATCGATACGAATACGATAACCGTTAAGCTGAGCGCCTTGTCCACGTACTGCGCTAAATAATTCATTACGCATTGGGTCGTAAACAACAGCAACTTCTGTACGGCCTTTAACGCGTACAGCGATAGAGACAGAAAAATGAGGGAGGCGTTTTGTGAAGTTGGTAGTGCCATCCAGTGGATCGATTACCCATTGAATATCATCATCTTTACCAATTAACTCACCACTTTCTTCAGTGATAATCGTGTGGTCTGGATATGACTTGCGGATGATTTCAATAATTAGCTGCTCAGATTCATGGTCAACGTTAGTAACGAAATCGTTAGTGCCTTTCTGAGTGACTTTGATATTGCTAGGCATTTCATAGTTTTTAGCTATGTGATTACCGGCCTTACGTGCTGCACGTATGGCGATGTTAAGCATCGGATGCATGGGCTTTTTCCACTGGAATGTTAAAGAACGAAAAACTTGAGTGCCGAAGTATATAGATGTTCGTCACAATAAGCAATTTTGTGTTAAGCTATTGCGATAATTTTTTCATGAAACGTATAAACCATGTTAGATAATATCCGTATTGTTCTTGTTGAGACCTCACACACTGGTAATATGGGCTCAACGGCCCGCGCAATGAAAACCATGGGGCTTTCTAATCTCTATCTTGTTAATCCTCTTGTTGAACCAGACTCACACTCTATTGCGCTTTCTGCGGGGGCGAGTGATGTTATTGGTAATGCAACAATCGTTAAAACCCTCGATGAAGCCTTAGAAGGTTGTAAGTTAGTGATCGGCACCAGTGCTCGTTCTCGCACCTTATCTTGGCCAATGGTTGAGCCGCGTGAATGTGGCGTTAAATCTGTAGAGCAATCGAAGGAATCTCCCGTTGCTATCGTTTTTGGCCGCGAGCGAGTGGGTTTGACCAACGAAGAACTACAAAAATGTCAGTATCATTTATATATCCCCACGAACCCAGAATACGGCTCTTTGAATTTAGCGATGGCGGTTCAACTGGTGAGTTATGAGATACGCATGGCGTATCTTTCAATGGATGAAAAAAATACGGTAATTTCAACAGATGATGAGGTAGAATACCCGCCATCTGAAGACGTTGAGCGTTTTTATGTTCACCTTGAAAGCGTGTTGAATGAATCGGGTTTTATTCGTAAAGCACACCCTGGCTTAATTATGAATAAGTTACGTCGGTTATTCACACGTGCACATATTGAAACCCAAGAGTTACATATCCTGCGGGGTATTTTAACGTCAATGGAAAAATGGGCGAAAAAGTGAGGCGAAATCCACGGTAAAAACAGGCAAATAATACTTGAGTAAATTAGTCAGGTAAATAGTTGACTAAATTACTCAGGAATGTCACAATCTGACCATAATTTACCATGGAGTAATATGTTATGAGACTCACTTCCAAAGGGCGTTACGCAGTAACTGCGATGTTAGATGTCGCATTACACTCTCAGTCAGGTCCAGTGCCTTTAGCTGATATTTCTGAACGTCAGGGGATTTCCCTCTCTTATCTTGAGCAACTTTTTTCTCGTTTACGTAAAAACGAGTTGGTTTCGAGTGTGCGCGGTCCAGGCGGTGGTTATTTGCTTGGTAGAGACGCAGACCAAATCTTTGTTGCTGAAGTAATCGCTGCGGTAGATGAATCTGTTGACGCCACCCGCTGTCAGGGTAATAAAGAAGGTTGCCAAAATGGCGACCGCTGCTTAACTCACGCATTATGGCGTGATTTAAGCGATAGAATTACAAGTTTCCTTAGCAGCATTAGCCTTGATGAACTGGTTAAAAACCAAGAAGTCATGGTTGTTGCTGATAGACAAGATAACGAACAGCGTAAAACCATGCCTAATGGGATTACACCTGAATCGATTATCAATGTACGTGCTTAAAAATATTAAAAAAATTGCAGTCGGTACACCTCGGTGAGTTGTTAGACGAAGAGCTAATTTCCGCCATTTGTATCTTTAAAAATTAAAGGCAAGTTACCTTGTCCTTTGGAGTAAGTGAGCAATGAAATTACCAATTTATCTTGATTATTCAGCAACAACACCGGTTGACCCGCGTGTGGCTGAAAAAATGATGCAATGTTTAACAATGGATGGGAACTTTGGTAACCCAGCGTCCCGTTCTCATCGTTTCGGCTGGCAAGCGGAAGAAGCGGTAGATATTGCTCGCAATCAAATCGCCGAATTAGTGGGCGCTGACCCACGTGAAATCGTGTTTACTTCAGGCGCAACTGAGTCTGATAACTTAGCGATTAAAGGCGCTGCTAATTTCTATAAAAAGAAAGGCAACCACATTATTACCTGTAAAACGGAACATAAAGCCGTTTTAGATACCTGCCGCCAATTAGAGCGTGAAGGTTTTGAAGTGACTTACTTGTCACCGCAAAGCAACGGTTTAATTGCTATGCAAGACCTACAAGACGCTATCCGTGAAGACACCATTTTAATTTCTATTATGCATGTTAATAATGAAATTGGTGTGGTGCAGGATATCGAAGCTATTGGTGAATTATGCCGTAGTAAAGGGATTATTTTCCACGTTGACGCAACTCAAAGCGTGGGCAAATTGCCCATCGACCTGAATGCGTTAAAAGTTGATTTAATGTCATTTTCTGCGCACAAACTCTATGGCCCAATGGGTATTGGGGCACTGTATGTCCGCCGTAAACCACGTGTTCGCCTTGAAGCACAACAGCACGGTGGTGGTCATGAGCGCGGTATGCGTTCTGGGACATTACCTGTACACCAAATCGTTGGTATGGGCGAAGCTTACCGTATTGCCAAAGAAGAAATGGCTGCGGAATCTGAACGCTTACGCGGTTTACGGTTACGTTTGTGGAACGGCATTAAAGATATCGAAGAAGTTTACCTCAATGGTGATTTAGAACACGGTGCGCCGCACATTCTGAACGTCAGCTTCAACTATGTTGAAGGTGAATCACTGATGATGTCATTAAAAGATTTGGCTGTATCTTCAGGTTCTGCATGTACTTCTGCAAGCCTAGAACCTTCTTATGTACTGCGCGCTTTAGGGATGAATGATGAGCTGGCACATAGCTCAATCCGTTTCTCTTTAGGTCGTTTCACGACAGAAGAAGAAATTGACTATGCAATCAAAATGATTCATGGCGCAATTGGCCACTTACGCGAGCTGTCTCCTTTATGGGAAATGTTCAAAGACGGCGTAGATCTTAACAGCATCGAATGGTCTCACCATTAATCAGACGGTTTCAGGAGTTTAAAAATGGCTTACAGTGAAAAAGTTATCGATCATTATGAAAACCCACGTAACGTTGGTTCGTTTGACAACAGCGACCCAAGCGTCGGTAGCGGTATGGTAGGTGCACCTGCCTGTGGTGACGTCATGAAATTACAGATTAAAGTAAATGATGACGGCATTATTGAAGATGCACGTTTTAAAACTTATGGTTGCGGTTCAGCAATTGCATCAAGTTCACTGGTGACTGAGTGGATGAAAGGCAAAAGTTTGGATGAAGCGGAGTCAATCAAAAATACAGCAATTGCAGAAGAGTTAGAATTACCACCAGTGAAAATTCACTGTTCAATTCTAGCGGAAGACGCAATTAAAGCTGCTATTGCTGATTACAAAAGCAAACGCCAAAGCAAATAAGTTTTTAATCAGTCTATAGGGCAACCCATATTAATAAATAACAACAAGTTATCGTCCTATAACTGGAACAATACTCATGCCATCTAGGCTAAACATCGCTGAGTTTCTTAGTTTAGAAATCGGGTGGGTATAAAATAATTTGAAGGCGGATGCGACTCATGAGTAGCATCTGCCTTGTTTGTTTCTAAAGTGAGGTTTGCAATGTCTATTTCTCTTACAGAAAGTGCTGCGCAGCGTATTCAATCCTTTCTGCAAAATCGTGGAAAAGGCGAAGGCTTGCGTTTAGGTGTAAGAACTTCAGGTTGTTCAGGAATGGCTTATGTTCTTGAATTTGCTGATACAATCAATGAAGAAGACACAGTTTTTGAAGATAAAGGTGTGAAAGTCATCATCGATGGCAAGAGCATTGTTTATCTTGATGGTACTGAGCTGGATTTCGTGAAAGAAGGCTTAAACGAAGGGTTTAAATTTAATAACCCTAACGTCAATAGTGAATGCGGATGCGGTGAAAGTTTTCACGTATAATGCGTTTTATTAAGCCTAATTTTTGGCCAATCTTACTAATTTTATTTTATTAGTGGTATTGGTAACCGGTTCGAGAAACTGAGCACTTATGGATTATTTTACTCTTTTTGGGTTGACTCCCATCTATGCCATCGATAGCGAACAACTGACGTTACGTTTTCAAGACTTACAGCGTCAATACCATCCTGACCGTTTTGCAACCTGTTCTGAACAGGAGAAAATGCAAGCACTGCAAAAAGCAGCAAATATTAATGCTGCCTACCAAGCCCTCCGTCATCCGCTAAAACGCGCGGAATATATGCTTTCATTGCATGGTTTTGATATTAATAACGAACAACATATTATGCATGACACGGCATTTTTGATGGAGCAGCTTGAGCTACGTGAAGAGTTAGACAATATTGAGAACAGTGATGATGCACTTGATCTGTTGGCTAAATTTATGCAAAACGTTAAACAAATGCAGCAAGCACGAAGTGCCCTGATGGTGACAGAACTGGATGCCATGGAGTGGGAAAAAGCCGCTGATACAGTACGTAAACTACGTTTTCTCGATAAGCTTCAGCAGCAAGCAGAGCAACTCGAAGAACGATTACTAGATGAATTTTAAGAGAAAACGATTATGGCGTTACTACAAATCAGCGAACCCGGTATGACAGCAGCTCCGCATCAACGCAAATTGGCTGCAGGCATTGATTTAGGTACCACCCACTCTTTGATTGCGACAGTGCGCAGTGGTGAAGCTGCAGCTTTGCCTGATAGCCAAGGGCGCTTTTTATTACCATCGATTGTTAATTATCAACCCGAAAGCAAATTAGTGGGATGGGAAGCGAAACAACTTGCCGAGCAAGACCCGGTCAATACCATTATTTCAGTGAAACGTATGATGGGGCGTTCATTAGCCGATATTCAAAAACGCTACCCTGACTTACCTTATCAATTGACTGCCAGTGAAAATGGTTTGCCGTTTATTCAAACCGTGGCTGGCCAAGTTGACCCAATCCAAGTTTCTTCTGACATTCTAAGAACACTAGCAAAACGTGCTGAAGAAACCTTAGGTGGGGAAATGGATGGCGTAGTGATCACAGTACCTGCTTATTTCGATGATGCTCAGCGTCAAGGTACGAAAGATGCGGCTCGTCTTGCAGGCTTACATGTATTACGTTTACTGAATGAACCGACTGCCGCTGCGATTGCCTATGGATTAGACTCTGGGCAAGAAGGTGTAATAGCCGTTTATGACCTCGGTGGTGGTACGTTTGATGTATCCATTTTGCGCCTGAGCCGCGGTGTTTTTGAAGTCTTAGCAACGGGCGGTGATACCGCGCTTGGCGGTGATGACTTTGACCAAGTATTGGCTCAGTGGATTGCTGAGCAGGCAGGCGTCTCATTACAAGGTGATCATCATTTAAATCGTCAGTTATTAAATGTGGCGACAGAAACCAAAGTTGCACTTAGTGATGCAGAAACAGTGACTATCCAGCTTGCCAACTGGCAAGGGGAAATTCGTCGTGAGCAGTTTGAAACGTTAATTGAAACTTACGTAAAGCGCACACTGATGGCTTGTCGTCGTGCGTTAAAAGATGCAGGTGTTGAAGCGCAAGAGGTACTGAACGTTGTTATGGTCGGTGGCTCGACTCGCGTGCCATTAGTACGCCAAAAAGTCGGGGAGTTTTTCGGTAAATCACCTCTGACATCCATCGACCCAGATAAAGTCGTAGCGATTGGCGCCGCCATTCAAGCGGATATCTTAGTAGGGAACAAACCCGACAGCGAAATGTTGTTATTGGACGTGATCCCGTTATCCCTTGGTCTAGAGACCATGGGGGGATTGGTTGAAAAAGTGATCCCGCGTAATACGACGATCCCAGTTGCTCGTGCTCAAGAATTTACCACATTTAAAGATGGGCAAACGGCGATGAGCGTTCATGTGGTGCAAGGTGAACGTGAAATGGTAGCAGATTGTCGTTCATTAGCTCGCTTTACCTTGCGTGATATTCCTGCAATGGCAGCTGGTGGTGCGCATATTCGTGTGACTTTCCAAGTGGATGCGGATGGGCTATTAAGTGTTAGCGCTATGGAGAAATCCACGGGTGTAGAAGCCTCTATTCAAGTTAAGCCATCATATGGGTTAACGGATAATGAAATTTCAAACATGATTAAAGATTCAATGACTAACGCGCAAGATGACTTAAATGCGCGCCGCCTAGCGGAGCAAAAAGTTGAAGCAGCAAGAGTGCTTGAAAGTTTAACGAGCGCATTAGCCCAAGATGGCAATTTACTGACGCCAGAAGAAGAGTCAGGAATTGATAATGCGGTCAATGAGTTAATTAAAGCGGTTGAGGGTACAGACCCAATCGCAATTGAAAATGCCATTAAACAACTGGATAAGCAATCGCAGGAGTTTGCCGCGCGTCGTATGGATACCTCCATTCGCCAAGCGTTGTCAGGCCATTCTGTGGATGAGATATAATTATGCCTAAAATAGTTTTTTTACCTCATAGTGATTTATGTCCAGACGGTGCGGTTGTCGAAGCACAAGAAGGCGAATCTATTTTAAATGTTGCACTACGCAGCGGTATTGAGCTTGAGCACGCCTGTGAAAAATCCTGTGCTTGTACAACTTGTCATTGTATCGTTCGTGAAGGTTTTGACTCACTGGAAGAAAGTAGTGAACTCGAAGATGACATGCTAGACAAAGCATGGGGACTAGAGCCAGAAAGTCGTCTAAGTTGTCAGGCGCTGGTGACGGATGAGGATTTAGTGGTAGAGATACCAAAATATACTATCAATCACGCCCGCGAACACTGATTTTTGTCATACTTCACGCTGTAGCGTTGTTGGCTTCTTTCACTAACCCTAGTCACATACTTTTGTATGCTCCTAGGGATTAGCTCATTTGCCGCCTAGCTACAACGTGAATTATTTAAAAAATCGAAGTGCTTGTTATGCATTGTCATACTTCACGCTGTAGTGTTGTTGGCTTCTTTCACTAACCCTAGTCACATACTTGTGTATGCTCCTAGGGATTAGCTCAATTTGCCGCCTAGCTACAACGTGAATTATTTAAAAAATCGAAGTGCTTGTTATGTATTGTCATACTTTACGCTGTAGCGTTGTTGGCTTCTTTCACTAACCCTAGTCACATACTTGTGTATGCTCCTAGGGATTAGCTCATTTGCCGCCTAGCTACAACGTGAATTATTTAAAAAATCGAAGTGCTTGTTATGCATTGTCATACTTCACGCTGTAGCGTTGTTGGCTTCTTTCACTAACCCTAGTCACATACTTTTGTATGCTCCTAGGGATTAGCTCAATTTGCCGCCTAGCTACACACAAACTATTTAGAGCATGACTAAAATTAGAGCACTGAATGACTTGTATGAAGTACATAAATGTCTCTGACAGATATAGATAAGAGAGGGTGTCGTGAGCTTAAAATGGTCAAATAGCCGTGAAATCGGAGAGGCACTGTATGACGCATTTCCCGATGTTGATCCAAAAACGGTGCGCTTTACCGATATGCACCAGTGGATTTGCGATTTAGAAGAATTTGATGATGATCCGCAAAAATCGAATGAAAAAATCCTAGAAGCGATTTTGTTAGTTTGGCTGGATGAATTCGAATAACGAGGGATTTATTCTAAAGACCGAGCGACTATTAGAAATAGTGCTCGGTTTTTTATTTTATATCAGCACTATAATGATATCCCTATTGGCATTTATCAGTTAAGGTAATGCCATCTGCTGACAGAATAAATGGGCTTTTGCTGTCTGCAAAAATAGACAAAGTGAGAAAAACGATGACAAAACAAATTATGCCAGTAATGATTTCTTGTGAGCCAGCTGCACCTTGTTGGGGCGAAGGCGCATTGTTAAGCTCTAGCGATAAAGGGATGACAATCCACCTGAAACATGCAGGTAAATTATGTGCAGTACAAAGCGCTGGCCGTAAATTAGATGGCCAAGGGATCCGCAATGTTGCTTTGGCTGGCGAAGGCTGGGATTTAGAAAAAAGCTGGGCATTTTGGCAAGGTTTTCGTGCACCAAAAGGGGCTAGAACGATTGAATGGCCTGTATTGCCAGAAGCGGATCGTAAAGAGTTAGAAAACCGTATTCGTACCATTGATTGGGTACGTGATGTCATTAACGCACCGGCAGAAGAGTTAGGGCCAGAGCAACTCGCACAACGCGCCATTGATTTACTCTGCACGGTGGGCGCACAAGACATTAGTTACCGTATTATTAAAGGTGATGATTTATTAGAACAAGGTTATACCGGTATTCATACGGTTGGTCGCGGTTCAAGTCGTCCACCGGTCTTTTTAGCGTTAGATTACAACCCAGGTGCGAACCCAAATACCCCTGTTTTTGCTGCGTTAGTGGGTAAAGGTATTACCTTTGACTCAGGTGGCTATAGCATCAAACCTTCCTCTTCAATGAATTCAATGAAAGCGGATATGGGCGGTGCTGCAACATTAGCGGGTTCATTGGCATTGGCGATTTCGCGTGGCTTACAAAAACGCGTGAAAATGTTCCTGTGTATTGCTGACAATATGGTTAGCGGCAATGCATTCAAGTTGGGTGATATTATTCGTTACCGTAATGGTAAGTCCGTTGAAATTATGAATACAGATGCGGAAGGTCGTTTAGTACTAGCCGATGGTCTGATTGATGCGAGCAAAGAAAAACCAACGTTGATCATCGATGCAGCAACCTTGACAGGCGCAGCGAAAATGGCTGTGGGTAATGACTACCATTCAGTATTGAGCTTCGATGATAAGTTAGTCGCTGACTTAATGAATGCGTCAGATGCAGAGTTCGAATTATTTTGGCGTTTACCATTAGCTGAATTCCATCGCCAACAATTACCGTCAGGCTTTGCCGATTTAAACAACATTGCAGCGCCATCTCATACCGCGGGTGCAAGTACAGCGGCAGCCTTTTTATCGCACTTTGTTGAAAATTATCGTCAAAACTGGGTGCATATTGACTGCTCCGCGACTTACCGTAAATCCGCTGTTAGCTTATGGGCTGAGGGCGCAACGGGTACAGGTGTAAGAACATTGGCTAACTTATTAATCAGTAAATCAAAGTAGCGAATGTTTGATTGATAACAGGCACGGGAAGGTGACTTTTCGTGCCTATTTTTTTACCTTGACGTATTTGCGAGTATAATAAGCGATTCTTTTTAATAGCAGGGGATTGGCAATGTCGCAGCAATCGAATAATAACAGTTCCAACCAAGAAACTGAGATCCAATTTACTGAATTAACCGTGCCAAAAGGTTCATCACTTAAATTAAGTGTGTTAGAAGAACAGCCACAAGCCATTGTTGAGGCGCTGACTGAATTTTTTAAACAATACAAAGTGGTTAGACGCGGTTTTATGGTTTCCGCAATAGAGAACGATGACGCGCAAGAAACGCCTATCTTAATGATAGCATTGGAATTTACCGCAGGAGCGGAAAATATTGATACCATTATTCATGAGGCGGGAACACTTGCTTGTGAGTTCTTAGCTGATGACGAATCTATTGATTTTTGTGTGGTGAATGAAAATGAGCAAGGTGTTAGCCACTTTATTACTCAACACGTTCAACCTTTTTATCAGCGTCGTCTTGGTAGCTTCTTACGAGATACAATCCCAGTAAAAAATACCTAATAATTTCATGTATAGAGTGAGGAAAATACTTTTCTCACTCATAAAATGCATATTGGTCATTAATTAAATATATATTCTGCTTACTATTTAAAAAATATTATTTCATTTCTCTGTTTTTCTCTCCCATCATTTTTTCCGTTTTGTCTGATAGGTGTTCTTATTACATTCTGTTAAATTATATTGATAATTAAAACACTATCAGCAGCATTTATCTGTGTGTATTTTAAACGATTTAAACGTATATAGTGTGGTTTTAACCTTCTGTTAAAACCGTAAAAATAGAATACATTTTAACTAATTAAAGGGCGGGCGGTAATGAAACAACAATCAAGTTGGGCTTCATTGGCGGGTCTAAAAACCAAAAAACGTTATTTAGCACTTGCGTTAGCATCGGTCGTGGCATTGGCCGGTTGTGATAATGCAGATGAAACAACCAAAAATGAGCCAAATGTTTCAACAACAGCGCCAGAAAACCAAACCAAAACAGCGCCAGTTGCAGAACAGAAAAAAGTAGCACCGAAACTTTCCACTGAAGAAATGGTAAAAAAATATGCAGGGAAAGATTTAACCATTTTGGATGCATCTGAATTACAACTTGATGGTGCAAGTGCCATGGTGGTGACATTCTCCGTGCCATTGCAAGCCAACCAAGACTTCGGCCAGTTTATTAACCTTATTGATGTTAAATCAGGAAAATTGGATGGGGCTTGGGAGCTGTCTGATAACCAGATGGAACTACGTTTCCGTCACCTTCCACCCTCTAAAGAATTAAATTTAACCATTAACCCAGGTATTAAAGCGGTTAATGAGCGTACGACGACCGACAGTTTTGAGAAAAAACTGACCACAGCACAAATTATCCCAACGGTTGGTTTTGCAAGTAAAGGCTCCTTATTACCGAGCAAGGTCGCCCAAGGCTTACCTGTGATAGCCTTGAACGTTGATAAAGTCGACGTCAATTTCTTCCGTGTAGATGAAAAGCAATTGCCACAATTTTTAGCGCAGTGGCAATATCGCAGTAATTATGAGTATTGGTATTCAGAAGAGTTTCTCGACAAAGTGGAGCTGGCTTATACCGGCCGCTTTGATTTAAACCCAGATAAAAATACCCGCCAAACCATTTTGCTGCCACTCAAAGATGTCAAAGAGTTGCAGCAAGATGGCGTATATTTGGCCATCATGCAAAAAGCAGGCAGCTATAGTTATCAATTCCCTGCGACCGTCTTCACATTGAGTGATATTGGTGTGTCACTACACAGCTACCAAGACCGTGTCGACATTTTCACCCAATCCTTAGCGAAAGGCTCCGCAATTAAAGGTGTTGAGCTGCGTATTTTGGATGAAAAAGGCCAGTTAGTGACAAAAGGCACGACAGATGGCGATGGTCATGCCCAGTTAGATAAATTAGCGGGTGGAAAATTATTACTGGCAACCCACGAAGGGCAAACCAGTATGATTGATTTAACTCAGCCTGCACTTGATTTATCTGAATTCGACATTTCAGGGCCGGAAGGCTACGCAAAACAATTTTTCACCTTTGGGCCTCGTGATTTATATCGTCCGGGTGAATTGCTACTGGTCAATGGTTTATTGCGTGATGGTGATGGTAATCCGGTTAAAACTCAACCAGTTAAAGTTGATGTATTAAAAACGGATGGGCAAGTGGTTCGTAGCTTTGTTTGGCAGCCGGAAGAAAACCAAAATGGGCTATATCAATATCAATTTGAAATCCCTAAAAATGCAGAGACAGGCGGTTGGTCACTGCGCTTTGATTTAGGTGATGGTTCGCCACTGCGTTATTACAAATTTAATGTTGAAGATTTCATGCCTGAACGTATGGCGCTAGAAATCGTTGGTAGCGATGTGCCGCGTTTAACTGATCAATCCGTGGATTTTGATATTCAAGGGCGTTATTTATATGGTGCGCCAGCGGCAGATAACCAGTTACAAGGCCAAATTGTGTTAAAGGCCAATCGTGAAGCGGTAGCAAAATTACCGGGCTTTGAATTTGGTGCTGTCAACGAAGAGGGCTTACCACGTAAGTTGGATGAGTTTGACCTGACGCTGGACAGCAACGGTGAAACGGTGATTTCAATTCCAAACAGTAATTGGAGTTCAACACGTTCACCGATTTCAGCTGTTTTACAAGCAAGTTTGCTTGAAGCTGGTGGCCGTCCAGTGACGCGTCGTGCTGAGCAAGCCATTTGGCCTGCGGAAAAATTGGTCGGTATTCGCCCATTATTTGCTAAGAAAGAAATTTATGATTACCGCACAGACCGTTATGTCAAACGCCATAATGTGGATGAAAACTCGCTTGCTGAGTTTGAATTAGTCATGGCAGATGCGGCGGGTAATAAACTGGCGGCAGAAAACTTAACAGCGCGTTTAGTGTACGAACGCCGTGATTATTATTGGAGTTGGTCTGAAAGTGGTGGCTGGTCTTCAAATTATGACCAAAAAGACCTCGTTATGGCGAATGAAAATATTGTCATCGCCAAAGACGGGACTGCGAAAGTGTCTTTCCCTGTGGATTGGGGCGCATTCCGCCTAGAAGTCGTTAACCCAGAAAATCAGCTCGTGTCGAGTGTCCAGTTCTGGGCAGGGTATTCATGGCAAGATAATACGGGGGGAAGTGGTTCAGTTCGCCCTGACCAAGTGAAACTTAGCCTAAATAAACCTGCGTACTTACCGGGTGAAAAAGCCAAAGTTCGCATTGAATCCCCTAAAGCAGGTAAGGGATATATATTGCTCGAGTCGAGTAATGGCCCACTGTGGTGGGAAGAAATAGACGTGCCAGAAAAGGGCTTAGACGTTGAAATTCCAGTCAATAAAGAGTGGGCTCGTCATGACCTCTACGTCTCAGCAGTTGTGGTTCGCCCAGGAGATGACTCTAAAGAAGCCACGGTGAAACGTGCGGTGGGTGTGTTGCATTTACCGATTGCAGATGAGAACCGTAAAATAGCGTTGGCTCTAACGACGCCAGACAAAATGCGTCCTAATCAAGACTTGACGGTAAAAATTAAAGCGACCGCACAAGACGGAAAACCATTACCTGAAAAAGTGAATGTGTTGTTATCAGCGGTAGATACTGGTGTATTGAATATCACGGATTTCAAAACCCCAGACCCGTATGACGCTTTCTTTGGCCGTAAGCGCTATAGTGTTGACCAATATGACGTTTATGGTCACTTAATTGAAGGCCAAGGTAAGGTTGCTAACCTGCGCTTTGGTGGTGACAGCGAAGAGGCGGCATTAGAGCGTGGTGGTATGAAGCCACTCACTGAAGTGCAAATTATTGCTGAGCAGGCTAAGCCTGTCACATTAAATAAAGACGGTGAGGGTGAAATTAGCCTTGCTATCCCTGATTTTAACGGCGAACTCCGCGTGATGGCGCAAGCATGGAATGAAAAAGAGTTCGGCCATGCAGATAGCAAAGTGATTGTCGCGGCACCATTAGTGACACAAATGTCGATGCCACGATTTATGGCTGGCGGTGATAAGTCTTATTTTGCACTTGATTTGACCAATATGACGGATAACACGCAGAATGTGACCGTCAACTTCAAGGCATCAGGAATGGTGAAACTTGATGGTGTCAGTAGCCGTGAGTTAGCGTTACCGAAAGGCAAACGCACCACGATTAACTTACCAGTCAAAGCAGACTACGGCTTTGGTGAAGGCGAAGTGTCGATGACCATTAATGGCATTAACATTCAAGGCGAAGCCAATAAAGATTACAGCAACAGTTGGAAAGTTGGCGTTCGTCCGGCACAACCGGCAGAAACCGTTTCGTTTGCAACCGCTATTGAGCCAGGTACCTCATGGGCACTGCCAATTAACCAGATTGCGGGCCTACAACCAGATACCATTGAAGGGCAAGTGCTATTAACGAGCCGTCCACCGTTAGATGTTTCTCGTTATATTAGAGAGTTATTTGCTTACCCATATGGTTGCTTGGAGCAAACTATCAGCGGGTTATATCCATCATTATTCTCAACTCAAGCTGAGCTGAATAAGATAGGGATTAAAACGCAGACGGATGCAGACCGCCATAAAGCGATTGAAATTGGTATTCCGCATTTGTTAAGTATGCAACGTAATGATGGCGGTTTCTCGTTATGGGATAGAAACGGCCGCGAAGAGTATTGGTTAACCGCATATGCAGCGGATTTCTTGAATAAAGCGAATCAGCGTGGGTTTACGGTTCCCCAAGAAGCTATCAGTAACGCAAACACGCGCTTATTGAGCTATTTACAAGATGGCAACCAAATCAATTATCCTTATACGGAAAATCAGGCAGGCGCGCGTTTCGCAACCCAAGCTTATGCAGGCTTAGTATTGGCGTCACAGCAAAAAGCACCTCTAGGTGCATTACGTCAACTTTATAACCAAAGAGATCATGCCGCGAGTGGCTTACCACTTGTTCAGTTAGGCGTTGCGTTGAACTTGATGGGGGATAAATCACGTGGTGAGAGCGCGGTAATTGACGGGATGAAAAAACAGCGTAATCGCTACAGTTATGTCGGGGATTACGGCTCAGTGATCCGTGACGATGCGATGATTGTTGCGCTGTTAAATGAATATAATTTAATGCCAAAATCGCGCGACCAAAAACTGCAAACTTTGTCTAATAATTTGACTTCTCAACGTTATTTCTCGACACAAGAGAGCAACGCGTTGTACTTAGCGGGCCGTTTCTACTTAAATGAAAGTGAAGCTCCATGGAAAGCAACGATTAATGGCCAAGAACCTCCGATGGTTTCAGATAAACCTGTGAGTGAGTTCCTGAGCAAAGGTCAATTAGAAACAGGCTATAGCATCGAAAACAGTGGAACCAATACCCTGTATACACGCTTAAACGTAGTGGGGTATCCGCAACATTCACCGAAACCAAGTTCGAACGTATTAGGTATCACTCGTAGTTACTATGATATGAAAGGCAATCGCATTTCATTAGATAGACTAAGAAGCGGTGAAATGGTGGTGGTTAAGCTGGAAGTTCAGGCATCCCAAAGTGTGCCAGATGCGCTAGTGGTTGACTTGCTGCCAGCGGGCTTAGAACTAGAAAACCAAAATTTAGCGAACAGTAGCGCTAATTTGAGTGAATCTGCACCGAACCTGCAAGAACTGATTGATGATATGCAACAATCACAAATTCGCCATATGGAATACCGTGATGACCGTTTTGTGGCTGCCGTTGAAGTACAGCAATATCGACCAACGACATTAGTCTACTTAGCGCGGGCAGTGACACCGGGTGTGTATAGCATTCCAGTACCACAAGTTGAATCAATGTATGTCCCTGACTGGCGTGCGACTGGCTATTCTGATGGCCAATTAGAAATCGTTCGTTAATCTCCTCTTAAAGCCCTTATATTAATACTCAAGATATAAGGGCTCTTTTAATTTATTTTCGGTACTCCCATCAATGAAAAAATGGTTACGCCGCACAGGCATTACACTGGTTCTATTGGTCATTATTTTGCCACTGGCTTTTCTAGCGGCTGATAAAATCTGGCCGTTGCCGATTAAGCAAATTGAAATGGCACGAACCGTGGTTGCAGCGGATGGCACACCATTGTGGCGCTTTGCAGACAAAGAAGGTATTTGGCGCTTTCCGGTTACACTCGAAGAGGTTTCTCCTGATTTTATTGAAGCGTTATTAACCTATGAAGATCGCCATTTTTATCGCCATCCGGGGGTAAACCCGTTTTCGCTAGTTAGGGCTGCGGGGCAGTTTGTGAGTTCGGGGCGCATTGTGTCAGGCGGTAGTACCATTTCGATGCAAGTCGCACGCTTAATTGACCCCCATGAAAGAACATTGGGTGGTAAGCTAAAACAACTTTGGCGTACGGCTCAGCTTGAGTACCACTATTCAAAAGATGAAATTTTAGGGATGTATTTAAACCGCGCTCCGTATGGCGGAACGATTGAAGGGATTGGCGCCGCTAGCTGGGTTTATTTGAATAAGTCACCGGCAAAATTGACAGCGAGTGAAGCGGCTCTCTTTGCTGTTTTACCTCAAGCCCCTAGCCGCTTAAGGCCAGACCGTTATCCAGAAAGAGCACAAGCCGCTCGTGATAAGGTGTTAGACCGGTTAGAGGAATACCTGGTCTGGAGCCCTGAAAAAGTTACTGATATTAAACAAGAACAGATTTGGTTAGCACCGCGAAAGAATCCACATTCAGCCCCCTTGCTGGCAAGGCGGGTGACCAAGGGGACGCAAGAGTCCATCATTGAAACCACTATCGATGCCAGCTTACAAAGGCAGCTGGAAGATATGGCAATGAATTGGAAAAACCAACTGCCAAAACAAACGTCACTTGGGATTTTGGTGGTCGATCATACGGATATGGCCGTGAAAGCGTATATTGGCTCCATTGATTTCCAAGATGATAGCCGTTTTGGGCATGTCGATATGGTAAGCGCTTGGCGCTCCCCCGGCTCAACGTTAAAACCATTTTTATATGCATTAGCGATGGATGATGGGCTTATCCACGCGGAATCGTTATTACAAGATGTTCCGCGGCGCTTTAATGATTATCGTCCCGGTAACTTTGACAGTGGTTTTAATGGCCCTGTGAGTGTCAGCGATGCATTAGTTCGCTCATTGAATTTACCCGTAGTGCAGTTGTTAGATGTGTATGGCAGTAAACGATTTACGGCTCAACTCCGCAATGTTGGGACTGAACTGCGCTTTCCGTTAGGCAGCGAGCCAAATTTGTCGCTAATTTTAGGCGGGACAGCTACACGGATGGAAGATTTGGTTTCCGCTTACAGCGCATTTGCGCGAAAAGGTAATGTGTCACCGCTGCGCTTTAAACCCACCGATGAAATTCGTGATAGAGCGCTGATGTCACCGGGCGCAGCATGGATAGTGCGCCGAATTATGGGTGGGGAAGCTCGTCCTGTACCGGATCCTAACTTATCAGGGCAAATAAATTTGGCATGGAAAACAGGGACCAGCTATGGTTATCGTGATGCGTGGGCGATTGGTGTTAATCCACGTTATACCATCGGTGTTTGGGTTGGGCGGCCTGATGCCACGCCTGTTGCAGGGCAGTTAGGTTTCGCCACAGCGATCCCTATTATGAATCAAATAAATGGCATGTTACTGAGCAAAATTTACCAATCACATGAGCCGTTACCAAAAGATGTGAAACCTGCCAGTGTAAGCCAAGCAGTGATTTGCTGGCCGGGTGGCACAGCATTGCTGAAAGATGACAATAATTGCCGCCAAAGGCGTCTTAGCTGGATCTTGGATAATACGATCCCACCGACTTTAATGGCGCGAGACCAAGAGTCGTTATTAGGATTAAGGCAAAAAATTTGGGTCAATGAGAAAGGGCTCCAAGTTGCGGCTGATTGCCCGAATGCCCAAGAAAAAGAAGTGCATTTATGGCCAATTACGGTGGAGTCATGGTTACCAAACAGTGAAAAACGGGAAAATCGGTTACCTAAAGCGGATTCAGTTTGTCCTCCTATGAAGTTAGAAATGCCGCCATTATTGATTTCTGGTATACGTGATGGTGAAGTATTACAGCGTTTACCTGGTAAAACTAGCTTAGACTTGCGTTTAGTCACACAGGGTGGGCAAGGGCAGAAATGGTGGTTTTTAAACGGAGAACAAGTGAATACAACCGAGCAAAACGGTTCTATTTTGCTAACACTCGATAAAAGTGGAAGCTACCAAATTTCAGTATTAGATTTAAGCGGCCAAGTAACGGCAATAAGCTTTAGAGTGAAGTAATAGATGAAAAACGTGACTTACCCGAAAAAATAGTGTTTTTTGCTATAAAAAGTTTAACAAAATGTTGTTGTGACTGTAGGAAATTGTAATCAGAGCCCCTATAATCATCGCCTTATTTTTCTTTTTCCTAGATAGGGTTGCCTTTGAAGTCTAAAGGTCTAACAATAGAATTAGAAATAATATAAAAAACTACAACATGCCTATTTTAAGTTCTTACATCCTAAGTTACAGGGAAGAATAAAGAATAAAGGCCTAATGAATCGCTAAGAGGTTATTTATGACTGTTCAACGTACATTTTCTATTATTAAACCAAACGCTGTGAAGAAAAACGTTATTGGTGCAATCTACAACCGTTTTGAAAGCGCCGGTTTCACTATTATCGCTGCTAAAATGATGCATTTGACTCGTGAGCAAGCTGAAGGCTTCTACGCTGAACACAAAGGCCGTCCTTTCTTTGAAGGTCTGGTTGAATTTATGACTTCAGGCCCTATCATGCTGCAAGTGTTAGAAGGTGAAAATGCAATCCAACGTCACCGTGACCTGATGGGCGCAACTAACCCAGATAACGCATTAGCGGGTACTTTACGCGCAGACTACGCAGACAGCTTCACTGAAAACGCAACTCACGGTTCAGACTCTGAAGAATCTGCGGCACGTGAAATCGCATATTTCTTCACTGCGGATGAAATCTGCCCACGCTAAGACTTCTTTAACTAATGCATTAGCATTATTGTTATAAAGTTTGTACAATGCGACGCCCTGCTATGATTAGCGGGGCGATTATATTTTTAAGGCTGCAAAAATTACGTCGTGCTATACTCATCAATAGCACTGCCGAAAGTGTAACAACGAGGCAATACACCATGTCTGATATGACGACAGATGCACAATGTGCAACTTCTTCCGCTATTTCTGTCACACCAGAAAAAACGAACCAAAAAACCAATTTACTCGATTTAAACCGCAAACAAATGCGCGAATTTTTTGCTCAAATGGGTGAAAAACCGTTCCGCGCTGATCAGGTCATGAAATGGATTTATCATTATTGCTATGATGATTTTGACCAAATGACCGATATTAATAAAGTCCTTAGAGCAAAACTGAAAGAAGTTGCAGAAATCCGTGCACCGGAAGTCGCTGATGAACAACGTTCATCAGATGGCACCATCAAGTGGGCCATCAAAGTGGGTGACCAACTGGTTGAAACCGTCTATATCCCAGAAGCAGATCGGGCAACACTGTGTGTCTCTTCACAGGTCGGTTGTGCACTGGAATGTAAATTCTGCTCTACGGCACAGCAAGGTTTCAACCGTAACTTACGTGTTTCCGAAATCATTGGCCAGGTTTGGCGAGCTGCAAAAATTATTGGTTCACTGAAATCCAGTGGACGTCGTCCAATTACTAACGTCGTAATGATGGGAATGGGCGAACCATTGCTGAATTTGAATAATGTCGTCCCGGCAATGGAGATTATGTTAGATGACTTCGGTTTTGGTTTATCTAAGCGCCGTGTCACGATTTCCACTTCGGGGGTTGTACCTGCATTAGATAAACTAGGGGATATGATTGACGTTGCATTAGCGATTTCACTACATGCACCAACAGACGATATTCGCGACGATATTGTTCCAATTAATAAAAAATACAATATTGAAACTTTCCTCAACAGCGTGAATCGTTATTTAACCAAATCGAATGCGAATGCAGGACGAGTAACTGTAGAGTATGTGATGTTAGATCACGTGAACGACAGTGTTGAACAAGCTCATCAATTAGCAGAATGTTTAAAAAACACACCGAGCAAAATTAACTTAATCCCGTGGAACCCGTTCCCAGGGGCCCCTTACGGTAGAAGTTCGAATAGTCGTATCGACCGCTTCTGTAAAGTGTTGATGGGCTATGGTTTTACCACGATAGTGCGCAAAACACGCGGTGATGATATTGACGCTGCCTGTGGGCAACTTGCTGGTGACGTGATTGACAGAACGAAGCGAACGTTGAAAAAACGCTTAGCAGGGGAACCTATTAAGGTAAAAACAGTCTGATTTATAAATATGTTTGAATTAGTGAATTAGGTTATGATTTAGGGCGTTTTAGAGTTAGGCAAAACGCCCTTGTTAACCTACAATAGTAGAAGCAATAAGAAAAATTTAATTGTTGTTTCAACATGATGATAAATTATTGACGAGTAAAGCTGCTCAATGTTTGCTTTATATATTTTAAACTTGGAAATAGTGTTGCCAGCAAATGACTATCGAAAATAATACCGAACAGACTACGACGACAGTCGGACAATTATTGACGCAAGCACGTGAGCGCATGGGGCTAACCCAAGATATTGTTGCAGAACGATTATGCCTTAAAATCAGTACGGTAAAAGAGATAGAACAAGATATTGCTCCCGCTGGTGTAGAACCGACATTTTTACGTGGTTATATTCGCCTTTATGCTCGAATGGTCGGCATATCAGAAAACGAATTAAAAACGTATTTGAAAACGGAAGAACCTGTCACATTAGCCAAAGTTTCTCCTATGCAAAGCTATTCTTTAGGGAAAAAACGTAAAAAGCGTGAAGGTTGGCTAATGAAACTGACGTGGTTGATTGTGATTGTGCTGATTGCAATGGTTGGTGTGTGGTGGTGGCAAGATCATAACGCACAGAAAAATGAGCTAGTTTCAATTGCAAATCAAAATGATTTGATTTTGTCTCAGCAAAATAACAGCACAACACCGGTTGAATTGTCGACTTCAACAGAAATTGTCTCAACTGACACTGCCCCTGCCGCACAGGAAAATGCGCTTGAATTACAAGTTCAAGAGCCTGTATTAACCACAGACCCGATTACTGAGCCTGTCAGAACCATTCCATTACCTAATGCACCGCAATCTTCTGTTGCATTAGATAGAACACAAAACACAGAAACGACTGACCCTGTTGCTGTTAGCAGCCAAGCTTTGGTCTTAAACTTTACTGGCCAGTGCTGGTTAGAAATTCGTGACGCGAATAATAAAATCTTATTCAGTGGCACCAAAAATAATGGCGATAAGCTGGAGCTTGATGGCCCGCAGCCTTATCGTCTGAACATCGGTGCACCAGCAAATGTCACTGTACAGTTCCAAGGTAATGCCGTTGATTTAAGCCGCTTCATCAAAGCGAAACGTCCGGCAAAATTGAAGTTACCTGAAGCCTAAATTAGAAAGACAAAAAGAAGCAAACTATATCCGAAAACATCTTTTTTGATAGGCTATGGTTTGCTTTCTTGTGTATAGTTGAGCGTATAAAAATAATCGTTAAAACTATACCTCGGTAGCAAAGAGTACCACGGTAACAAAGAGCACATGGACGTTCGGAGAATTAAACAAAAATGCATAATGAATCACCGATAAAAAGACGTAAATCCACTCGTATTAATGTAGGCAGCGTACCAGTAGGCGATGGCGCACCTATCGCTGTCCAGTCAATGACCAATACCCGCACAACTGATGTCGAAGCCACAGTCCGCCAAATTAAATCACTTGAGCGTGTTGGTGTGGATATTGTTCGCGTTTCTGTTCCTACGATGGATGCGGCAGAAGCGTTTAAGTTGATTAAACAGCAAGTTAGTGTTCCTCTGGTGGCTGATATCCATTTTGACTATCGTATTGCATTAAAAGTGGCCGAATACGGTGTTGATTGCTTGCGTATTAACCCAGGTAATATTGGTAGCGAAGAAAGAATTCGCCAAGTGGTTGATTGTGCACGCCATTACAATATTCCTATTCGCATTGGGGTCAATGGTGGTTCCCTTGAAAAAGATATTCAAGAGAAGTATGGCGAACCGACACCTGAAGCCTTAGTTGAGTCAGCAATGCGCCATGTGGATATCTTAGATAGACTGAATTTCGACCAGTTTAAAGTCAGTGTAAAAGCATCAGATGTGTTTCTCGCTGTCGGCTCCTACCGTTTATTAGCGAATAAAATCGATCAACCACTGCATTTAGGGATCACCGAGGCCGGTGGTGCACGTGCAGGTTCAGTAAAATCGGCAATTGGCTTAGGAATGCTACTGTCCGAGGGTATTGGTGATACCTTGCGTATTTCTTTAGCGGCGGACCCGGTTGAAGAAGTTAAAGTCGGTTTTGATATCTTAAAATCACTGCGTATTCGTTCACGTGGTATTAATTTTATTGCTTGTCCAACTTGTTCACGGCAAGAGTTTGATGTGATAGGCACGGTGAATGAGTTAGAACAGCGCTTAGAAGATATCATTACACCAATGGATGTGTCGATTATTGGTTGTGTGGTCAATGGTCCCGGTGAAGCGGAAGTGTCCACGCTAGGTGTTGCAGGCGCAAAAACCAAGAGTGGTTTCTATGAAGACGGTAAACGTCAAAAAGAGCGCTTTGATAATGACAACATTATCGACCAGTTAGAAGCTAAAATTCGAGCCAAAGCAGCGATGATGGATGAAAGCAAGCGGATTGAAGTCAATTTAAAAGATTAATTTTGTCTAATCTAGTGCCAAACGATTCATAGTGTCGTTTGGCATATTTAGAACAAACGCTATATCAATTATCCGCATTTTTTTCTAAAATCGGTCGCTCACCGTACAAATTGACAGATAAATCCCGATTAGTATCAGTAATTGGTGTTTGTTGATTGAACCAGATGATATTTCGCTCTTATAATCAAACTTATGTAATTCTGAAAATAGAGAAATAAAGTGGGAAAAAATATCCAAGCCATTCGCGGCATGAATGATTACTTACCAGCTGACACGCGTGTATGGCAGAAAATCGAAGCAACATTAAAAAATATTTTACAGGGTTATGGTTTTAGTGAAATTCGTACCCCGATTGTAGAGCAGACCCCGCTATTTCGCAGAGCGATAGGTGAAGTGACGGATGTCGTTGAAAAAGAAATGTACACTTTCAATGACCGTAATGATGAAAGTCTGACATTACGCCCTGAAAATACCGCAGGTTGTGTCCGTGCCGGTATTGAGCATGGTTTGCTGTACAATCAGGAACAGCGTTTGTGGTATTTAGGGCCAATGTTCCGTTATGAGCGCCCACAAAAAGGCCGTTACCGTCAATTTCACCAATTAGGTGCCGAAGTGTTTGGTCTTGCGGGTCCTGACATTGATGCGGAAGTCATCTTAATGACAGCGCGCTGGTGGAAAGCATTAGGTATTAGTGAGCATGTGACATTAGAGCTGAATTCGATTGGCTCATTAGAAGCGCGTGCTAATTACCGTGAGGCCTTAGTTGCTTTCTTAGAACAGCATAAAGACAAGCTGGATGAAGATTGCAAACGCCGGATGTACACAAATCCTCTGCGTGTTTTGGACTCCAAAAATCAAGACGTTCAGACTTTATTGAATGATGCACCTGAACTGTTTGATTACCTTGATGTCGAATCACGTGAGCACTTTGATGGCTTATGCAAGCTGTTAGAAGCCGCTGGCGTTCAATACCGTGTTAATCAGCGTTTAGTTCGTGGTCTTGACTACTATAACCGCACTGTTTTTGAATGGGTAACAACAGCGTTAGGCTCACAGGGTACAGTTTGCGCGGGTGGCCGTTATGATGGCTTAGTTGAACAATTAGGCGGTCGTGCAACACCTGCGGTGGGTTTTGCCATGGGTATGGAACGCATGGTGTTATTAGTCCAAGAAGTGAATCCTGAATTTACAGCGGATGCTTCAGTGGCTGATGTTTATCTTGCTTCATTTGGCGAAAATAGCCAGCAAGCAGCGATATTAGTGGCCGAAAAAGTGCGTGATGCACTACCGACACTGCGGTTAATGACTAACCACGGTGGTGGTAACTTCAAGAAACAGTTAGCAAGAGCGGATAAACAAGGCGCTAAAATTGCCCTGATCTTGGGGGAAGATGAAATTCAAAATAACCAAGTCACATTGAAAGATTTACGCACAGGCGTACAAGAAACCATTTCGCAGCAACTTATGGCGTCACGCATCGCCGAGTTATTAGGTTAAGGAGAGACAAGTGGAAGTCTATACAAACGAAAATGATCAAGTCGATGCGATTAAACGCTTCTTTGCGAATAATGGCGTGGCATTAGTTGTTGGCCTCGTAATTGGTGTGGGTGGTGTATTTGGTTGGAACTACTGGCAATCACATAAAACCAATGTACTGCAAGAAAGCGCTCAAAAGTTTGAAGCAGTAAACACTCAGTTACGTTCAGGTTCAGAACAAAGTATTGTTGCAGCGCAAAAATTCGCAGCTGAAACTGACGATGTATACAGTGCGATGATGGGCTTAGAGCTTGCGCAAATCGCTGTGGATAAAGGTGATTTGGCTAACGCACAAACTGCTTTGACCAATGCACTAGCGAAGGCAAAAACCGCGGATATGCAAGATTTAATTAACCTGCGTTTAGCGCGAGTTCAATTGGCTCAAGGTAATGCGGACGGTGCGATAGCATCAGTTGCAAATATTAAAAGTAAGTCATGGCAAGCAACGGCACAGGATGTCCGTGGTGATGCTTTACTCCACAAGGGCGATAAAGCAGGTGCAAAAGCGGCTTACGCTCAGGGGTTAGAAAGTGAAGGCTCTCAATCTATTAGAGGTATTTTGACTCTGAAGTTGAACAACGTATCTAATTCATAAGAAGAAAGGAAACGACAAACATGCAGTTGCGCAAAACACTTTTAGTTGGCCTAGTCGCTTCAGCTTTACTTGCCGGTTGTTCCAGCGAAACTGATTCTATTATCATGGCGCCACTTCCACAGGTTGAAAATCAATTCAGCCCATCAATTGTTTGGGATAAATCTGTCGGAGATGGTGTTGAACAATTTTATTCTGAATTATCACCTGTTTGGGATGGTTCAGCGGTTTATGCAGCAGACCGTAAAGGTTTAGTTAAAGCTTTTGAACTCGATAGCGGTAAAGAGCTCTGGTCAGTCGATTTATCTAAACGAACAGGTTTTCTTTCTGCTAACTTGTCTGCGTTATTGTCAGGCGGTTTAACCGTCGATGGCGACAAAATCTTTGTGGGTACAGAGCGCGGAACCGTTATTGCGCTGAACAAAGAAGATGGCCAAGTCGTTTGGGATGTCGAAGTTGCCGGTGAAGCCCTTTCTAAACCGGTAGTGAGTAATGATTTTGTTATTATTCATACCAGTAATGGCCAACTGCAAGCTTTAGACGTCAATAGCGGTGAAATCAAATGGACCGTTAACATGGATACCCCATCGTTGTCATTACGCGGTGAATCTGCGCCTGCGGTTGCTTTTGGTGCTGCGATTGTCGGTGGGGACAACGGCCGTGTTAGTGCGGTGCTGTTGTCTCAAGGTCAATTAATTTGGCAACAACGTATTTCGCAAGTGACAAGTTCGACAGAAATCGGCCGCTTAAATGATGTCGACATGACACCAATTATTGATGACGGTAAAGTGTATGCGATTGCTTATAATGGCACATTGGCAGCACTGGATATGCGCTCAGGTCAAATTCTGTGGAAACGTGAGCTGGGATCAATCAATGACATGGTGATGTCAGGTGAAAACCTGTATCTCGTTGACCAAAGTGACCGCGTATTATCTGTTCGTAAAAGCGATGGTGTGACGCTATGGACGCAGGAAGACCTGTTAAATCGTGGGTTATCTGCGCCAGAAATGTATAATGGCTATCTTGTTGTCGGTGATAAAGAAGGTTATCTGCATTGGTTAGACATGAATACGGGTGGGTTTGTTGCACAAAACAAATTAAACAGCTCAGGTATTCACAGTCGCCCAGTTGTTGCGAGTGATAAGCTAATGGTTCAGACAAAAAACGGAACAGTTTACCTGTTAACACGTTAATTTTCTGACAAACCGCCAATTTATCGATAAAATCAACGGTTCCTGAAGACAGGAGCCGTTTCGTTTTTTTGTTTTCTGAGTTAAAGCCTCAGAATTCCTTAAGTTAATAAAAGTTGTGAGGCATCTAAGAATGATACCCGTCGTAGCGCTGGTAGGGCGTCCAAACGTAGGAAAATCCACGTTATTTAACCGTTTAACCCGTACCCGTGACGCATTAGTAGCGGACTTTCCCGGTCTGACTCGTGATCGCAAATATGGTCGTGCTGAAGTTGAAGGGCATGAATTCATTATTATCGACACGGGTGGTATCGATGGGACTGAGGAAGGCGTAGAAACGCACATGGCCGCACAGTCCTTGCAAGCCATTGAAGAGGCCGATATTGTTCTGTTTATGGTTGATGCAAGATCTGGGTTAATGCCTGCAGATGAAGGTATTGCCAAACATCTTCGTAGTCGCAAGAAAAAAACATATTTAGTCGCGAACAAAACAGATGGCATCGATGTTACAACGGCAATCGGGGATTTTTACTCTCTTGGCTTAGGGGAAATTCATCCTATCGCAGCATCACACGGCCGTGGTGTCACTCAGTTAATCGAACAATCGTTAAAACCTTTTATTGGTGAAGACGAAGAAGAGGTTGAGCTGACCGAAGAAGAAGAAAATGCGGCTTATTGGGCTGAGTTAGAAGCTCAAGGTGAGCTTGATGAAGACGAAGAAGATGACTTTGACCCAACAACACTACCGATTAAATTAGCCATTGTTGGTCGCCCGAATGTAGGTAAATCCACATTAACCAACCGTATATTAGGTGAAGATAGGGTTATTGTGTTTGATATGCCCGGGACAACCCGTGACAGCATTTACATTCCAATGGAACGCGATGAGCGTGAATATATCCTGATTGACACCGCAGGTGTTCGTAAACGTGGCAAAGTCACTGAAACAGTCGAAAAATTCTCTGTAATTAAAACGTTACAAGCGATTGAAGATGCGAACGTTGTATTATTAGTCATTGATGCACGTGAAGGTATCTCAGACCAAGATTTATCTTTACTTGGTTTTATCCTCAATGCGGGGCGCTCATTGGTGATTGCGGTCAATAAATGGGACGGTATGAAGCCAGAAGACCGCGAACACGTAAAAGACATGCTTGAACTGCGTCTTGGCTTTGTTGATTTCGCACGTATTCACTTTATTTCTGCACTGCATGGTAGTGGAGTGGGGAATCTATTTGAATCAGTGCAAGAAGCTTACGAATCAGCAACTCGTCGAGTCGGAACGGCATTATTAACACGCATTATGAAGATGGCAGAAGATGAGCACCAACCACCGCTTATCCGTGGTCGCCGTGTTAAAATGAAATATGCCCATGCCGGAGGACACAACCCACCGATTGTGGTGATCCACGGTAACCAAGTTTCCGATTTACCAGATAGCTATAAACGTTATTTGATGAATTACTTCCGTCGTTCATTACAAGTGATGGGAACGCCAATTCGAATTCTGTTTAAAGAGGGTGAAAACCCTTATGCAGATAAGAAAAATAAGTTAACGGCAACCCAGCTACGTAAGCGTAAGCGTTTAATGCAGCATTTGAAAAAGCGTTAGTCAGTAAGGCGTTAATGAAGGTTTAATTAACCCTATTGAACAGACAAAGCCGTAACAAAATTATTCTGTTACGGCTTTTTAATATTATCTAGATTGATACTTTAAGAAAGAATATCGCCCTTACGTGACCAGAATACATCATGATGGACGAAGGGTAAGAATTAAAGATTGAGGGAAATTATGGACACTCGTTCTTCTACACGTTTAAACAAATATATTAGTGAAAGTGGTATTTGCTCAAGGCGTGAAGCTGACCGTTATATTGAGCAGGGTAATGTATTTATTAATGGTAAGCGTGCAGGAATTGGCGACCAAGTTTTTTCTGGTGACGTGGTAAAAGTTAATGGGCAATTAATTGAGCCGCGTAATGAAGAAGATTTAGTGTTAATCGCACTCAATAAGCCAGTCGGTATTGTTAGTACGACGGAGAGTGGTGAAAAAGATAATATTGTTGATTATGTTAATCACAGCACCCGAATTTTTCCAATTGGCCGCTTAGATAAAGACTCTCAAGGGTTAATTTTTCTAACAAACCATGGGGATTTGGTGAATAAAATTTTGCGGGCTGGAAATTCTCATGAGAAAGAGTATTTAGTTACCGTCAATAAGCCCGTTACAGATGATTTTATTCGTGGAATGGGCGCTGGAGTCCCGATCCTCGGTACAATGACTAAAAAATGTAAGGTTAAGAAGGAAGCGCCTTTTGTTTTTAGAATTACGCTTGTGCAAGGGCTAAACCGTCAAATTCGTCGTATGTGTGAGCATTTTGGTTTTGAAGTCACAAAACTTGAACGCGTTCGCATTATGAATGTTAAGTTGACCGGCATTCCTGTCGGTGAGTGGCGAGACTTAACGGATGATGAACTAATTGAATTATTTGATATGATGGAAAAATCTGAGTCAGACGTAAAATTGAAAAAGCCACAGAAATCCACTTCTGCGAGTAAAGGTAATACAAAGCAAGCGTCGCCAAGTAAACCAAAAGCAAAAACAGAAAACCCGACACGTAAAAAATTTACACAACCAGGTAGAAAAAAGAAAAAACGCTAACGTGCAGGTTTGATTAATAAGGCTGAATGAAAGAGTTAGCGAATGCTCTTTAATATCGGCCTTTAGTTTTTCAGTAAATGGTTCTTAAATAGTTTAATGCTGTCTAGCGATATTAATGATTACAGATTGACTTCTAACCCAACATCTAACCAACTCTGTTGTGTTTTTTGTGCGATATTATTATCAAACAGTTTCTTAGCTGCGCGGATCGTTGCATCAGCAAATTCGATGAAGGTTGCCTTCGAGGTCACGCGTTTGTCAGATACGGCTTCAAGCCAAATTTTACCTGCAATATCCCATGTATAACCACCAAGGCTCTTGGCTAATAGGTAAAAGGCTTTATTTGGAATGCCTGAATTAATATGTACGCCGCCATTATCAATAAAAATAGGTAAATCCTGATATTGCGCCATATGGCCAACTTGTGGGTCTCTAATATCGTCAGAAAGATAATAAGCGTCGCCTGGATCCATCATAGAACGTAGTGCTGGCGCATTTATTTGGTCGATAAATAAATTTTCCCCGAGTAACCAACTAGATGTATCCGCTGTTTCATTGTTCAAATATTGTTTCACCATAATACCAAGTACGTCTGCGACGGACTCATTCAGTGCTCCTGACTGGAAAGAGTATCTAAAATTAGCTTTTGAACTAATGAAACCATGAGCAAGTTCGTGAGCGATTATATCAATGTCGTTATAGAATGGACCAAAAACGATTCCATCCCCGTCACCAAAGAAAATAGCTTGAGAATTCCAAAATGCGTTAGCGTAGTTTGTTCCATAATGAATAACCGCATTAATATCAGCAGAACAGCCAAAAATTTGGTCAATATTTAATTTTTCCTTAAAAAAGGTACGAATAACGCCAATTGAATTAAATACTTGCCCAGCTGGCCTTGAGGGAGCTTGAGTGTCGTCTTCGCACATAATGACAGCATAGTCATCATGTGGCATATGACTATCTGGAGAAAGTCCTGAACGTTCACAGATTGGTAGGTCGGAGTGCCAGTGGTGCTTATATGGAACGGGGAGTTGAGCGTCACGAATAAAGCGGTTATAACGCTTTCCAGCTGTATCTATAGGGCAAGATGAAAGATTATTGCGATGAAGTAAGGCATCTTCATGTGAATAGGTTCGGCTCATAATATCATTGATATGTGTGAGCGTTGGTTTTAAGTCACTATGACCTGCTTTAGTCACTAAATTGGCCAATAAACAAGGTGAGAGTAACGAACGGCCTAAAGATTGATTCATATTATAACTCCATTCAGTTGGGTGAAATGGAATCATAATTCGTCGTGATGATTTTGTAACTACCTGATATCTAAGCTTTAAAGTTAATTGTTGTTATTTTATGTTAGAAAGGTAGAACAGTTATCTTTCTACCTTAATTTGTAAACCAATGTTATTAATTATGGCAAAACCCACTCTTTATTTAAGATTAAAAATTCAGTATAGAGAGCGGCCTCTTGGCTATTCGGTTCTGGGTGATAGTCGTATTCCCAGCGAACAAGCGGAGGCATTGACATTAAAATTGACTCTGTTCGGCCTCCACTTTGTAAGCCAAATAATGTACCTCTATCCCATACTAAATTGAATTCTACGTAACGGCCACGACGATATAATTGGAATTGACGTTCTCGTTCACCCCATGAATACTCTCGACGTTTTTCAACAATAGGCACATAGGCATCTAAAAAGCCATTGCCAATGGCTTGAGTGAAGTTAAAACAAGACTCAAACCCGCCTTGGTTAAGGTCGTCATAAAATAGCCCGCCAACACCACGAGGCTCATTTCTATGTTTCAGGAAGAAATATTCATCACACCAATTTTTATATTTAGGATAAACATCATGCCCATAAGGACGACATAAATCACGAGCAACGGTGTGCCAGTGGATAACATCTTCATGAAAACCATAGAAAGGGGTTAAATCAAAACCACCACCAAACCACCAAACAGGCTCACAACCTTCTTTTTCAGCAATAAAGAAACGGACATTAGCGTGGGTTGTTGGAATATAAGGATTCAGAGGGTGAATAACGAGAGAGACGCCCATTGCTTGGTAGCTGCGACCTGCAAGTTCAGGGCGATGGGCTGAAGCAGATGCTGGTAATTTTTCTCCTTTAATATGAGAGAAATTCACCCCTGCTTGTTCAAATAGTGCCCCTTTAGTTAGTACCCGGCTGCGACCTCCACCACCTTCAGAGCGTTCCCATGTTTGTTCTAGAAAAGTTTCTTTACCATCTAGCTCAGTGATTTTTTTGCAAATGGTCTCTTGCAAGCTTTGCAAATAGGTTTTTACACGATCAATATCTGGGTAATTCATTGTTTTATAATAGAACCATAGGTAAAAAATAATGGTTAAAGTATACCCTTTTGCTCGAAGAAAGGCATATTGAATATTGATTGTGTCGTAAAAGCAGAGATAATGGCAGAAAGATTAGGTTAAGCAGGCAAATAAGATGGAAATACGAGTCTTTCGGCAAAGTGATTATGAAGATGTCCTGACACTATGGGAGCGCTGTTCTCTCAATGAATTTTCAGGGGATCCTGAGCTCGATATCGAACGCAAATTACAGTGTGGGGCAGACTTATTTTTAGTGGCTGAAGTTGCCGGGGAAGTCGTTGGCACTATTATGGGAGGATATGATGGCATTCGTGGTACTGCTGTTTACCTTGCCGTTCACCCTGAATACCGTGGCCGTGGTATCGCTAACGCACTAGTGAGCCGACTAGAAAAAAAACTGATCGCCAGAGGCTGCGGAAGAATAGAGCTATTAGTGAGTGAAGAGTCTGATGCGGCTATCTGTATGTTTGAAAAAATGTTGTATGAAGAAGAACAACCTGAACGTTTAATTTATTCGAAAAAATTAACTCACGAAACGGATTTTTAAGTTAATTGACTATTTATTTAACTATTCATGGGAATGTTTTAATAAATAGATTGTCACAATATGCATTATGCGACTCATAAAAGAGGATGATATGTCCCAACATGCAAAGTTGAATAGTAATAATGGATTATCGCCGTTGTTTAAGGCTTCTCTACTCTGTGGAGCAGCCCTGTTATCAGGGTGTGCGGGTGTGAAGGTTTTTTCACCGTCGACTTGGTTTAGTGGTCCACTGACGGTTTCTGACTCAGGCCTTGGTCAAGTGACTAGTTTTACACCAATGCAAGCGGATATCATTAAGAAACAACTGGATGACCGCTATGCATTACGCAGCGGTATGCAAATGGAAAATGGGGATGTGGTCACAATTTTCCAAGGAATGGATGATGATGAAGTAAAATTAGAAATAGTTGGTCCAGAGCACGGCTATGTATCGCGAATTACGGTGAATGACCCTGATATCGCAACCGAATGGGGGCCTACGATTGGTACTGAATTTAGCGAAATTTATCAAAAAGCATTTGGTATTTGCGGCTTAGGTGAGCGAGTCAATGACGTTCCTACCATTGAATGTAATTCACCGCAATCAAGTAAAGTGGTTTACCGTTTTACAGGTAAATGGCAAGGACCAGAAGATTTAATGCCTTCAGATAATGACCTGAAAACATGGCAAGTCTCACAAATTATTTGGCATAAATAACCTCATTTCGTTAATGATATCGCCAGGTCTATTCATACTGGCGATATCTTCCCACTAAAATTTCTTTTTCCTTGTTTTCAAAGAAATTTCCCCTTTCTTAAATTTTCTTTCTTATAATAGACCGGAAACCTATATTCCCTTGCGTTAAAACAAGGCGAACATCATAGCGATAAGATAGAATATTAAAATCGCTTATATAAAAAATAGGTTATATAACATATTCATTTTACGAGGTTTACCGTATGTCTCATTCTCAAAGTGGTATTTTGAAAGAACATAGCCGTTTTGGTATTTTTATTGAAGCGCAAGTGCAAGAGGGATCTCTGGATGAAGTTAAGTCTGGATGTAAAAGCTTTGTCGAGGCTTTAACCAAATTACAAGCGCAATATCCAGATGATCGCCTTGGTGCCGTTATCGCGTTTGGTTCTGACATCTGGAAACAGCTCGGTAAGGCAAATACTGCCCCTGAATTGAAACCATTTCGCACTCTAGGTAAAGGGCTAGCTCCTGCCACTCAACGGGATATGTTTATTCATATTCAATCACTGCGCCATGATATTAATTTTTCATTAGCGCAGGCAGCTTTAAATGCATTTGGTAAATCTATCTCTGTAGTGGAAGAAATTCATGGCTTCCGTTGGGTAGATGACAGAGATTTAAGCGGTTTTATTGATGGAACAGAGAACCCGCAAGGGGAAGAAATTGCAGAAGTCACATTAATCGAAGACGGTGAAGATACAGGCGGAAGTTATGTTTTAGTCCAACGCTATGAACACGATTTGAGAAAATGGGATCGTTTTTCGGAACATGAACAAGAAAAAATGATTGGTCGTACGAAAAAAGATAGCGTTGAATTAGATGAAGATGCGCGTAATGTCACCTCTCATGTCTCACGCGTGGTGATAGAAGAAGAGGGCGAAGAGCTTTCAGTTATGCGTCACAGCTTGCCATATGGTACAGCAAGCGGCAAACATGGCTTATTTTTTATCGCTTATTGTGCAAGGTTACACAATATTGAACAGCAATTATTAAGCATGTTCGGCGAAAAAGACGGCAAATACGATGATTTGCTACGTATGACGAAAGCCGTTTCGGGGAGTTATTACTATGCTCCGTCGATTGAGACATTGACGTCTCTTTAGCGTTACTCGTCATTCTTTGCGTTACAGAGTTGTTGGCTACGTAAGATTACCCTAGTCACATACTATTGTATGCTTCTAGGGCTAATCTTCCTTGCCGCCTAGCTGTAACACAAATTATTTAGAGTAACTGTTTATACTTAGCAATTTAAACATAATGATTTGTATTTATTCTATTATTATTAGCCCGTTATCATTAATGCCTACTTACTACCTAGTAATGATTTAACTTATAGAATGCCCCTCCATTGAGTAATATTCATATCACTAACTAATTAAAAAATCAGTTAATTTTCCTGCTTATGACGTTCATTTCTTTGTTATTCCAATTTGGTATATAAAAAGGTGATTGATAGCTACACAGTTATAACCAAAACAGATACAGTGGTTTTAATCTTAGCCATTTGGGTTTAGTTACGAACAGGTGTGGAATGAAAAAATCATTTTTGAAAAAAACAGCACTAGCGAGTTTGGCAACGGTATCATTACTTGGGAGCTCGCCATTAGTTGCCGCTGAACTACTTAATAGCTCTTATGATATTGCCCGTGAATTATTTGTGGCATTGAATCCATCATTTGAAAAGCAATGGAATGAGGCTCACCCTGACGACAAACTCACGATTAAGCAATCACACGCAGGTTCATCTAAGCAGGCCTTAGCTATTTTACAAGGTTTGAAAGCGGATGTCGTGACCTACAACCAAGTCACTGACGTGCAAATTTTGCATGAGAAAGGGAATTTGATCCCAGCAGACTGGCAAGCGCGCTTACCAAATAATAGCTCGCCTTATTATTCAACGATGGCATTTTTAGTTCGTAAAGGAAACCCTAAAGGAATTAAAACGTGGGATGATTTAGTCCGCGAAGATGTCAAATTAATCTTCCCAAATCCAAAAACATCAGGAAATGGCCGTTATACCTACCTTGCAGCATGGGGCGCTTTTAATCAGGAAAATAAAGATGATAAAGCAAAAACCCGTGAACAAATGAAACAGTTTTTGAAAAATGTAGAGGTATTCGATACCGGTGGACGTGGCGCGACGACGTCATTTATTGAGCGAGGGCTCGGTGACGTCCTCATTAGCTTTGAATCAGAGGTGAATAATATTCGCTCTCAATATGGCGAGTCAGACTATGAAGTCATTGTACCGCCAGTGGATATCTTAGCGGAGTTTCCTGTCGCTTGGGTCGACAAAAATGTACAGAAAAATGGTACGGAAGACGTCGCTAAAGCTTACTTAAATTATCTCTATAGCCCACAGGCTCAAGAAATCATCACTCAGTATAATTATCGAGTGAATGACAAAGCTGTGATGAATGCAAATAAGGCTAAATTTCCTGAAACTCAGCTCTTTACCGTTGAATCACAATTTGAGAGCTGGCCAAAAGTGATGGAGGTTCATTTTGCTACAGGTGGAGAATTTGACCAATTAATGGCAGAAGGGCGCCGTTAATGGAGCGTTCAGGAAAGCGTTTCTTGCCGGGTTTCGGGCTAACGCTAGGTAGCAGTCTGTTTTATACCTGTTTGATATTGCTATTACCCATGAGCGCATTGGTAATTCAATTATCAGAAATGACATGGCAGCAATATTGGGCGGTCATTAGTTACCCGCAAGTGGTTGCCGCGTATAAAGTGACGTTATTGTCAGCGCTAGTCGCAAGCTTGTTTAATGCGGTATTTGGCATGCTATTAGCGTGGATCCTAACGCGTTATCGTTTTCCTGGGCGTTTGTTCTTAGATGGTTTAGTGGATTTACCTTTTGCCTTACCTACTGCGGTAGCGGGGCTGACATTGGCAACCCTGTTTGCAACCTCGGGCTGGTATGGGCAATATCTGCAGCAGTTTGATATTAAAGTCGTGAATACTTGGCTGGGAATTGCGGTTGCGATGGCTTTTACCAGTATTCCGTTTGTTGTGCGTACAGTTCAACCAGTATTGGAAGAGCTCGGCCCTGAATACGAAGAAGCTGCTCAAACCCTAGGTGCGAGCCGCTGGCAAACCTTTCGTCGAGTGGTACTGCCAGAGCTTTCACCAGCCTTGTTAGCCGGAACGGTTTTGTCCTTTACACGGAGTTTAGGCGAGTTTGGGGCCATTATATTTATTGCGGGTAATATTGCGTGGCAAACCGAAGTTGTCTCATTAATGATTTTTAGTCAGCTACAGCAATTTGACTACCCGGCAGCCAGTGCTGTGGCCTCGGTTATTTTAGCGGTTTCATTGTTACTTCTATTTAGTGTCAATTTAGTACAAAGCCGCTTTGGTAAACGGTTAGGGGGCAAGTAATGGCGCAAATTACACCAATTCATACCGCTAGCCGTACTCAAATTAACTGGGGTAAATGGCTACTAATTGCAATAGGTTTATTGTTTTCATTTTTACTGTTAGTCATTCCAATTGTTTGGATATTTATTACGGCTTTTCAAAAAGGGTTAGATACCGTTTTATTAAATCTGGCAGACCCAGACATGTTACATGCCATTGGTTTAACAGTATTAATCGCTTTAATTACCGTTCCGGTAAATTTAGTCTTTGGCACCATGATGGCCTGGTTAGTAACGCGATTTCAGTTTCCTGGCCGCCAATTATTACTCACCTTGGTGGATATCCCATTTGCGGTTTCACCTGTTGTTGCGGGTTTGCTGTACTTACTTTTTTATGGCTCGAACAGCTGGTTTGGTGGGTGGCTTGAAGGTTTTGATATCCAGCTCATGTTTTCATGGCCAGGTATGGCGTTAGTGACCATTTTTGTGACGTGTCCATTTGTCGTACGTGAGCTCGTGCCCTTGATGTTAAGCCAAGGTAGCCAAGAAGATGAAGCAGCAGTGTTACTGGGAGCGTCAGGATGGAAGATGTTTTGGCGTGTGACATTACCCAATATCCGCTGGGCACTACTGTATGGGGTCGTTTTAACTAACGCCCGGGCAATCGGTGAATTTGGTGCGGTCTCGGTAGTTTCAGGGGCTATCCGTGGGGAAACATACACCTTACCGTTGCAGGTTGAATTATTGCATCAAGATTATAATACGGTAGGGGCGTTTACGGCCGCAGGGATCCTCGCAGTCATGGCGATTATCACCTTAATTCTTAAAAGTGCATTGCAGTGGCATTTAAGTCGACAGCAATCTGAATCAGGAGTCCATTAATCATGAGTATTGAAATTGAAAAAATCGGTAAGTTATTTGGTAAAACCCAAGTACTCAACGATATTTCACTGGATATCGCATCGGGTGAAATGGTTGCCCTATTAGGGCCTTCTGGTTCAGGAAAAACAACCTTATTGCGTATTATTGCAGGGCTTGAACAGCAAAGTCAGGGGTTATTACGTTTTCATGGCCATGATGTCAGTAAAATCCACGCCAAAGATAGGCATGTTGGCTTTGTATTTCAACACTATGCGCTATTTCGGCACATGACAGTATTTGATAATGTGGCATTTGGTTTAACTGTCTTACCCAGAAAACAGCGGCCATCAGCTCAAGTTATTAAAGATAAAGTAACCAAATTGCTAGAAATGGTTCAACTTGGCCATTTGGCTTCACGTTACCCCGCACAACTTTCAGGGGGGCAAAAACAGCGTGTGGCATTAGCAAGGGCTCTCGCGGTTGACCCGCAAATTTTATTATTGGATGAGCCTTTTGGTGCGCTCGACGCACAAGTGCGTATTGAGTTACGCCGTTGGCTACGCCAATTACATGATGAATTAAAATTTACCAGTGTTTTTGTCACCCACGACCAAGAAGAAGCCATGGAAGTGGCGGACAGAGTGGTGGTGATGAGCCAAGGTCATATTGAACAAGTGGGTACACCGAGCGATATTTGGCAACGTCCAGAGACACGTTTTGTCCTTGAATTTATGGGGGAAATCAACCAAATCTCTGCCCATATCAAAGGTTCCACATTGAATATCGATGGATATGCGTTCCCACTAAAGCATACTGGTGCTCAGCAAGGTGAAGTCGATGTATTCTTACGGCCTTGGGATATTTCATTACAAGCGGAAGTGGATGAGCAGCACCGTTTACCCGTTAGGGTCACCGAATCGGGGCCAAGAGGGCATTTTTGGCAATTAACCGTTCAGCCTTTAGGTTGGGGTAAAGAACCGTTGTCAGTGATTTGGCAATCTGCTAAAACGATACCAACTCGAGGTGAGCGTTACTTTTTAGGCAGCCAACAGGCGAAGATTTATCAAGGGGATCAGGAATTAATTTTCCCACAGTTAGCTAAAAGTGCATGAATATAAAATTCAATAATTTATAACACTGATAAATATATTATTGGTGTTATATTTTCTATTATTTTCTTCATATATTACTGATATTTAGGCTTTGTATATAAAAATATGCAGCCTAATTCCTTCCATGTTCAAAATCCATCTAACTCATTGATAAAATAGGGTTAATCATTGTATTTTTATGTGAAATATAACTGGTAATTCTATAAGCTTATTGTAATATAATATATCAATTAGCTATATCAGAAATGGTCATTAAGATAATCTATTTTTCTAATATTAATGTGAAGAGATTTCAACTTTCACGTACCAATATTGGGGTAATATCTTATCTCTATTGTTTCTTATTTATATATAAAAATTATAAGGATGGTAACGTGTCGGCTCTGGAACAATTTATCGGTAATACCCCATTAGTAAAACTTCAGCGTTTAACACAAGGGATTGAAGCTGAAATTTGGGTGAAACTTGAAGGTAATAACCCCGCAGGTTCAGTGAAAGATCGCGCGGCATTTTCAATGATTAATGAAGCGCAATTACGGGGTGAAATTAAACCAGGTGATACGCTAATTGAAGCAACTAGTGGAAATACAGGTATCGCACTCGCGATGATTGCTGCGGTAAAAGGCTACAAACTGAAATTACTCATGCCTGATAACATGAGTAAAGAGCGACAAGCTTCAATGCAAGCCTATGGTGCAGAACTCATCTTAGTGAGTACGGCTGTTGGTATGGAAGGTGCCCGCGATTTGGCTAAGGAAATGGAACAAAGAGGCGAGGGGAAAGTTTTAGACCAATTTAATAACCCTGATAACCCGTTGGCCCATTTTAAAACCACAGGTCCTGAAATATGGCAGCAAACTAATGGTAGCATTACCCACTTTGTGTCCAGTATGGGGACGACAGGGACAATCACAGGGGTAAGCCGTTATTTAAAATCACAATCTTCAGATGTACATGTTGTTGGTTTACAGCCTGCGGAAAAGAGCCAGATCCCCGGTATTCGTCGTTGGTCCCCTGGCTATTTGCCCGGTATCTTCGATGACTCGTTAGTCGACAGCGTGCTGGATATAAACCAGCAAGAAGCTGAAGAGACCATGAGAGCTTTAGCTAAAGTTGAAGGTATCTTTTGTGGGGTGAGCTCGGGTGGGGCGGTTGCCGGTGCATTAAAAGTGGCGAAGGCTAACCCAGGAGCGGTCATTGTGGCAGTCATTTGCGACCGAGGAGACCGTTATTTATCAACAGGTGTATTTAATGAGTGAGATAATTCAATGGCAAGTCTGTGCTCAATAAAAAATCTCCACAAATTATAACCACCCGCTATGCGGGTGGTTTGCTCTAGCCCTATAAGGGCTTATTACCGACCGCGCCTAAATGACGCTGCTTTCTCTTCGTTCAAGCTAATCTCTTTGTTACTTTGACTGTAGTGGCATAGTTAATTTGGTCACCCATTATGGCAAAGCGTATAAGACGACTGTTCAGTGCTGGATTCAAGCTTGAAGCTGCTCAATTGGTTCTTGACCAACGGCTAGAAGCATTATCCCTAATATAACTGGTAGTGCTTTTATTGATTATTTTCTGTTATTTTTCATTTATTTTTCGGCTGTGGTAGTAATTGGCAAGGCTGCGCTGCAGCACACTGGTATTTATTAAATTTCAGGCCACCAAAGTCATCAATATAAGCGACTTCAAAACTATTCCATGCTGGGTTTTTCAATGTCACGGTTGAATCACTAAATGGGGCGACAAGCACTTCAGGAAAATCTTTATCCTTACTTTGGTCAACATTGATATTGGTGATCACAATATTAAACGGGGTTGGATTCGATAACGTAATCTGTCCACCTTGTTTTGTGACTTTTAAATCGCGCTGAAAATCTTTCTCGGCAGAGACTTTGTAGTCAATACCTTTTGGGCGATAAAACAGTTTTAAGCGTGATTGGATAGTAAACTGAACCGCATTCGCTTCTTTACCTTGCGGTGGAATACCTAATACATTGAAATATAAAAGACTCTCCCTATCCGTTGGTAAGGTATTTTGCCCATCCATATAGGCAATTTTGATTTGTTTTTTCTGTTTAGGGCCGATTTTTTGTAAAAAAGGTAACGCCACTAGTGAGTTAGTCAGCTTTTCACCTTTCTGGTTTTCTATCCATGTCTGCGCTAAAAATGAAGAAGCGGTATCTTGGTTTTCAACAACGACACTGGTTCCGCCATCGGCTTCATTAAAAATAATACGGGTTCTATCTAACCCAAGGACGGCATACGCTTGGCTCATGACGCTTGATAGTAAAACAACGGAAAATACTTTTTTAAATAATGTCATTTTTTCACCCATTGAAATCACATTAGTGACGACAAGTAATTGAATCGCTACTTTTAGCCAGGAGGCTGTCAGCTAAGAACGTGCATGCTTGTGCATCTCCCCAGTTGACGCTAAGCTGATCGCCCATGTTCAACCCGGTTAAGTAGACGATGCCAGATTCAGCAATAATGCCTGAAACTTTACCCGTTACGTTATTTTTCACCACTGAGCCTAATGGTGGGTATTGACCATTAGCTAGCTTAATTCGTGTTATCAGCGATTTACCAATATCCGCATCCATTTTAGCATAACCGATTGCACCATCAGTGAGTGTAGACGCTAAAACATTATCATCAATGTTTACGGTGTCTGGTAAGTTGTTCACATCCACCTTATACTCCATATTATAGTAGGTCGGAACGTTACTGATAGTAGCTAACCCACGACTATTCGTCGTCGCATTGCCATTTTCAATAATCACGCCTTTCGCATTTGGCACATCAACCACTAAGCGAGATTGGTCACGATATGTTAAACGGTGCGCTGAAATACCGTGTTGTGTCGCGGTAACTGAGCCACTCACTGTCATACCCAGCGACGTCATTGAGTCCGATAATGACCCTGTGACTTGCACTTGGCCAGCATCCGCACTGTGTGATACATATGTGCTCACCATCCCTTCCGATAACCCATCTTGGGTTGATGCAGTTAAATTATAGTTCGTATTGCTATCAATATGACGACTGTAATTCACATTATTCGCATAGCGCTTGTTGTTGTCACTATAAGAGGCGAAATACGATATGGATGCATTATGATTTTCAGAGTTTAACGGTTTACTGACTGATAAATAAACTTGGTTATCTGTTTTATTATTAGCTCCACGAACTTGGTTTAAAGATAGGGATATGTTCCCACCTTTCATGATACCTTCATCGAAGAATTTATTTAGCCCCACACTGAAATAGTTATTTTGCTTACCATTCCAATAGGTTTTACGGGATGCGGTGATATTCGCACTCGCATTAATCCCAGGTAATTGCTGAGCGTAAGACAATGAAAAAACATGTTTATCTTTATTGGTATCGATATTTTGTCTGTCGACAAAGTTTTGCTCAACAAAATTAGATAAAGAGTTAAAGGTTCTGTCGGCAAAACGGTACCCGGTTAATGTCAACTGCCCATTAAAACTCGGTAAATCTTTGGCATAGTTGATACGGTAGCTTTTGCCTTTCTCATGCCCCAGTAAGGTATCGGCGTAAGATTGGGTGATATCCACCGAAAAAGCCCCTAAAAAGCCGATATTTTGACCAATACCGAGGTTAATAGCTTTATATTTATTTCCCGCTGTCGCCACTATTCCCCCAAAAACAGAGGTATTGTTAAACACCCCAACAGAGCTTTCGACAGTCATAAAATTGTCGTTAGCATGGGTACCATTTTTCGGGGATAGTTGACCTAAATTCAAGGTGTAGCGCGCTTGTCCTTTACGGGTTAAAAACGGAATATTGGTTGTGGTAAACTGAAATTTCGTTTCTTTACCGTTATCCTCTGCTACGGTTACATCAATGGTTCCCATGATGGATTGACTTAAGTCCTTAATCACAAAAGGACCCGCCGGCACTTTCACTTGGCTGATGATACGGCCATTTTGTGATAAGGTCACCGTTGCATTTGAGGCTGCAACCCCAGTAATTTGAGGCGCATACCCCCTGAGATTCGGTGGCATCATGCTTTCATCGGTGAACATGCTCACGCCTTTGAAACGCACGCTATCAAACAAATCTGATTTAATAAAAATTTCCCCGGCAAACAACTTCGCCGATAAGCTGGTAATATCCCTAAAAGCGTAGACTTGGTCCCAATCTAAGTTGCGTTTCTTGCTACTCTGTCCATCTTCGCCAACCAATTTATTTTCATATTGGTAATTTGCCCGTAAACGCCATTGCGCGAAGTTAGCGCCCACATTTCCGAAGGCATATAACTGGTTACGTGTTTCTTCGTTTTTACGGGTTAAATGATTATCGCTAATCGTATAATCTAAAATTAACCCAGCAATACCGTAATCGCGCATTTCAGGGGTTACCCACGAAGAATAAGTCGATTCCATATATTTCTGAGGTATCGAAATACTCAGAACTTGTTCGCTATCATTAAAATCGATAGCCACGTTTTGATCGAGAGAGAGTAAATTAATACAATCGTTTTCTTGAGAGGAAAGTAATATTTCTTTCGCCTCTTCATTTAATGGGAAACGTTTTATTAACTGCGCCGTAATACACGGCTCAATTATTCCACCATTATTAATAAATTTAATTTTTTCGCCGCGGATGATTTTTTTATCATTTAAAATGATATCCGACTCATATAAACCTTCACTTAAACTATTTTTTTCAAAATAGCTTAGGTCAATATTATCGTCTACAGATAAATTAAGGGCGTTGATATTAAAAGTTTCAGCGTTCGTATATCCACCACACATAATGAGTGAGATAATATAACCTATATTTTTTCTGTTAAAATACATGTTGGCACTCTTATGCTAATCGATAGAGGAAATACAAAGCTTTACACTAATCAGCGTAAAGCTTTGTTTAGGTATGATGGCTATCTTATTCGTAGCTTAATACATAGTTAGCGATAGAGTTGATGCTACCTGAAGTTGCTGCACCAGTTGCTTCTGCTTGAGCAGATAAAATAATTGTGGTGTCAGACGCTTTCAGTGTTTGCTCTAAGGTATCACCTGGTTTAATGGCTTTACCTGCATTGTCTAAGAATGAAACTGCAACGTTATTTGCGCTACCTGTGCTTGACCATAAAGTTGCGTTAGTTGCATCAGGTTGGCCATTAAAAGTAATTTTTACTTTAGAATATGGTGTACCTGAAGCACTTGGGTCTAATTGGCAATCTTGTAATTTTAATTCAAATGTATTTAGTGGGCCTTTTTTACCTGCAGAACTTAAATTAGCAGCGGCAATACTACCTAATTGAACTTCTTTATTTACATCGGTCGGAGAAATTGTACATGCACCGCTATTTACTGTGCCTTTAAAAGTAATTTTACCTGAACCTGCATCCGCAGCCATTGCAGAAATAGAAGTTGTAGTTAACGCTAAGCATAATGCAATTAAAGTCTTATTCATTTTTGTTTACCTTATATTAAATAATTTAATTAAAAAAATTTATCTGTTGTGAAGAACGAAACAAATAATATCCATAAAATGAGTAATCAGATACCGCTAAAGTATGTATTTACGCGGTAGAATGTAACGAAATATATTAATCTAAAGTATTGAAATTAAAGGAAAGTATAAATTGAGATATTTATTGGTATTATTACCGGGGCCGCTTTAGGGTATTAAATGTAGTTTATTAATCCAATAAATTAGCAATGGAAAGGATTAAGCTCCAACATAGCCAATAAAAACAAATAAACGCGTCACCAGAGTATTTTGGTGATAAAATATTTTTTAAATAATCAAAAATCGAGTTTTTGAGATATTTATTTACATCCGTTTATGGGTTTGAAACGATTTTATCACGTTAAATCATTCATTAGCATGAAAGGAAGTGATCTAATTACTTGTTTTTTAATGTTATTTTAAATTTTCTTAAATGAAGGCGATATTCTATTATTTTTCACTTATTTTTATCCGATAAAGTAGACAAACTAAAATTAGTTATAAAACAATTGGTTAGTGTTTGTTGTGTCTTAGAAAGATATTATGGTCTTAATTTGATAGAAAACGGGGCTTGAATGACTGATTTACCCAATAGAGCAGACTTTAGCTAATTTAGAGACAGATTTTAATACAAAGCTGAGTCATGTTAGCCTCAACATAAATTCAGATGTGAATGACTTTGTCAAAAAGTAGCCGCCGTCAAATCGGTTACAATGGGGTTTAGCCAGTAAAAAGTGGAAAACCAGTATTGATAATCCGATTTATAGGCAAATAAAGAATACTGGAATAATTGATATCATGAAGTTTGTGAACAATGAAACGGGGTTTTTGTCTGTTTTTAATTCAGTCTCATCCAGAAAAAACAGTTTAGAAGCCGATAATAATGATCTTCTTGCTTATATCTTTGGTAACAGCGCAAACTATGGTGTTCACCGAATAGCATCTGCATCAGACCGAAGTCTTAGCATATTACGTGATGTCAATGATATGTTTATTCGACCATAAACGAAAAATCGCCATTTGGAAGTGTGGATGGGCAAAAGCACACTTGCTGAATCAATACATTCAAAGCGTGTTCTTCAGACAAATACTTCAGACAAATACTTCAGAAAGGGAAAAGGCGTTTTCGCAATAACTCCTGTATCTAATCATGTCGCATTGGTAACGACAATCATTTCATCTAATGAGTATGAAGGTCATCGTATCTTTAATTTATTTATGTACTTTAGTATAAAGCACAATTATTTTAATTTTAAATATAGTATGAAACGAAAAATGGGCTAATTTATGGAGGTGCTATTTTTGCGGCATGCATAACATGATGACTTAAATATATATCATGTGCAGTGTTATTTGCTTTTTAAGGTACATGTTTTCTACCGTTATCCTACCTTAACTTCAGCGTGCCGAACGCTGGCCCATTCAACATGAATTGGCGTATAAATCTTAGTTGATTTCACATCACTGTGTACCCTCAATTGAGGATCTACGCCTAGCTTCTCAGGTGAATGCATAGCGAATGTCCTTATTTCTTGCTTTTTAAAATACACGGCATAGATAACTAGGATACTGTTTGTGCAAGATGATGAACTGCTGAGCTAATCAAGCGACTTCTTTATTGAGAACCGACAAACAACGTAAGGGTTAGCAGTATTATCTCTACTTTCCTCGATGATCAGTTTTAGCTCTCCGCCTGTTGGAATAGCAGAGTGCGTAGTCTCTTTGTTTTTAATTTTTTGTCTATAGATATCTATAGATATATATACCCCAAAAACCCTATTTATTGGCACATTTATTTTAATTCATTATATTTAGTTACATACTATGGATGAAATTAATAATTTACTAATACTATTTTACTCACTAATTGAGTACCATTCGTGAAAATAACACATGCCCATTTAAAGTAGTAGAAAGGGGTGTATAAAACGCAGTCAATAACTACGGGTTTACTGAATTTGAGGCGTGAGATGGATATCTAGTACGTACATTAGCATAGTCCAATGTTGAGCATGTTGATTACATAGATATAAATGTGACTTTTAAAATTTTAGTATTAGCCCTGAGGAATAATTAAATGAAATCTCTTATGAGCAAAAAAATAGAAAATAAACTAAAACTAGGTGTGTTTGGCTCGTTACTGATGGCTTTTAGCACATTTTCTTATTCCGGTGTTAGCTGTACTCCTTTGGGTGCGTGGTACCCATTACCATTATTATCCATTGATATGAATACAATCCCAGGTACTGTTCCTGAAGGAACAAGATTAGGCTCAGGGTTTTCAGCGTTATCATGGCGATGTAATTTTTCTGGAACTGTAGCAGATAGAACTATCTGGTTTCATAGTCAAACACCCGGCTCAGTTAAAGCTCACCTTCTCTCTAGCGGAGTTAAAGTTTTTCAGTCATCTTATGTGGGGAAAGTTGAAATTACAGCACCGACTACTCCAGCATTAAATGTGGGATATTGGAAGGTAGGCACCGAAAACATATCATTGTGGCATAATTTTACTATAGAACGTGGAAAGGGGCCGTTAAAATCATTTGACACAGGTGATTTCATTCTTGGCTATCACACGGATGGAGTGGGAAATCGTATTGCTGATTATTACACTATCCGCCTTGTTGGCACATTAATTAATTATTGTCCAACACCGATTGTTACGATGAGTGACAAAGTAGTTGATTTTAAAGAGCTGACAACGGATCAATTTGAAAATAATAAAACAATAAAAGAAAATTTTAATTTAACTTTAACTCCAGTTTCAACTTGTGATGCTGCTTTAGAAGTTAGTGTTAAATTTCAAAGCAATAAAGGCGTAGTGAATAATAAATATATCGTTTTTGATAACGGTTTGCAGATGGCGATTACCGATAGAAGTTTGGGGCAAGAAATTAGTTTTGGTCAGGAGTATTATAAAGGTGTTATTACTAAGCAAAAGCCCGGTAATTATCAGTATTCAGCTGAGTTATCTAAAAAAAATAATGAGAATATTAAGCAGGGGCCATTTAGCAATACCGTAAATGTTTTATTTACATATAAGTAATAGAAATATAATTCTCAAATGTTGTTGATAAAAATAAAAAACCTAATCTGATTATCAAGTTTTAATCATCATGCTAAATGAAAAACCATCAGGCAAGACCTGATGGTTTAAACTAAATATTGGCACTTAAGCTATTTCTTAATACGCATGATGACAGTTTCACCGACTGTCACGGAGCCTGTCAGTTTGTTGAGTTCTTTGATTTCGTCCATATTAGAAATGACAACTGGCGTTAAAACAGATTTTGCTTTCTCTTCTAACAGTGCTAAATCAAACTCAATGATTAAATCACCTTTTTTCACCGTTTGGCCTTCTTCAGCGATGCGTTTAAAGCCTTCACCTTTAAGCTCAACGGTATCAATACCGAAGTGAACAAATAGTTCTATACCATCATCTGACTCAATAGAAAACGCATGGTTAGTTTCAAAAATCTTACCAATTGTGCCGTCTACAGGGGCAACGATTTTGTTACCTGCGGGTTTAATCGCAATACCATCACCCACAATTTTTTCTGCGAACACAACGTCTGGAACATCTTCAATATTGACAATTTCACCGGATAAAGGTGCGATAATTTCAATACTGCCACTGCTACTTTTGTCTTCCGAAACGAGTGATTTCAGTTTATCAAACAGACCCATGGACCTTCTCCTAATCGTTTTATATGGGACCGAACTAATGTGCTGTTCCTAGCATAACGTTTTTTCTTGGATAAAGGTATCTACAAGTTTCATCAATTCATCCGCTGTTGGTTGAGCAAGTGCTTGTTCAGCCAACGCTTGAGTATCAGCAAAGCTCGCATTGCGAATTAACTTTTTGATACGTGGAATTGAAATTGCGCTCATACTAAATTCATCCAGCCCCATGCCAAGTAGCAATAAGGTTGCACGCTCATCTCCAGCTAACTCCCCACACATCCCAGTCCATTTACCTTCAGCGTGTGATGCATCGATCACTTGCTTAATTAAGTTTAGGACAGCAGGTGACATCGGGTTGTAAAGATGAGAAATCAGTTCATTACCACGGTCGACCGCTAAAGTGTATTGAGTGAGATCGTTCGTCCCAATACTAAAGAAATCAACTTCTTTTGCCAAGTGGCGAGCAATCACAGCAGCGGCTGGTGTTTCAACCATCACACCGACTTCAATTGACTCGTCAAAAGCCTTACCTTCTTCACGTAACTGAGCTTTTAGCATTTCTAGCTCCGCTTTTAGTTCACGAACTTCTTCAACGGAAATGACCATTGGGAACATAATACGCAGTTTACCAAATTTAGAGGCTCTTAAAATAGCTCTTAACTGTGAGTGTAAGATTTCTTTGCGATCAAGACAAATACGAATTGCACGCCAGCCGAGGAATGGGTTCTCTTCTTTCGGTAAATTCATATATGGCAGGTCTTTATCACCGCCTATATCCATTGTGCGGACAATAACGGCTTGGCTGCCCATTGCTTCTGCAACTGCTTTATAAGCTTGAAATTGCTCTTCTTCAGTAGGAAGAGAGTCTCTATCCATAAATAAAAATTCAGTGCGGTAAAGGCCAACGCCTTCTGCGCCATTGCGTTCAGCACCAGCGACATCTCGTACGGTACCAATGTTGGCACAAACTTCAACTTGATGACCATCAAGGGTGATAGCAGGCAAATCTTTTAATTTTGCGAGCTCTTCTTTTTCTTGTAGGTATTCATCACGGAAGGCTTTGAGTTTGTCGATTTCTGCTTCAGATGGGTTCAGGTGGATAGTGTTGTTAACACCATCTAATACAATGAAATCGCCATTTTTAATTTTGCGGGTGGCATCACTAGTTCCGACAATGGCTGGTAACTCAAGGGAACGTGCCATAATCGAGGTATGTGATGTACGGCCACCTAAATCAGTAATAAACCCTAATACTTTATCTAAATTCAGCTGTGCGGTTTCTGAAGGGGTTAAATCAGCCGCCACTAAAATAACTTCTTCGCTGATTGCACTTAAATCAACGATAGGAATATTTAAGATGTTTTTTAATAAACGCTTACCGATATCACGTACGTCAGCGGCACGCTCTTTAAGGTATTCATCATCAAGAGATTCAAGGGCTTGAGCTTGATCTTCAATAACAGAATACGCAGCTGCATCAGCTGTTTTTTTGTCGCCTTTGATTAAAGTGACAATTTCTTGCTCCAGCTCTTCATCTTCCAGCAGCATTATATGACCTTCAAAAATCTCAGCTTTTTCAGCTCCAAGATTTTTTTCGGCTTTTTCTTTAATCAAATTGAGTTGTTCGGCTGACTTGTTTCGTCCCTCAATAAAGCGAGCGATTTCTTTATCAACCTGATCGTCAGCGATTTTTTTTGTGCTAACAACGATAGGATCTTCTTTGAGGATTAAAGCTTGACCAAAAGCAAAACCCGGGGATACTAAAATTCCTGAAATCATAATATTACCTTACTGCTGCTAGTGCTGGGAGTTCTGATGTTGCAGAGACGACAATGAATATAGCCGATTATACAAATGTCCCCGAATGACATCACTCAGGGACATTGAATGAAATCAGTAAATGCTATTTTCGTGCGAAATTATTCTAATTCGCCCATCAGTTTAACTAAATGCTCAACGGCTTCTTTTTCGTCTTCGCCTTCAGCAGAAATTGTCACAACTGTGCCTTGCGTTAGGCCTAAGGTTTGTAATTTAAACAAACTTTTCGCGCTAGCGGATTTGCCGCCAGAAATTAAAGAAATATCAGAAGAGAATGCTTTTGCTTCTTTTACAAATTGAGCTGCAGGACGAGTATGTAGACCATTTGGTGCCGTAATAGTAACTTCTTGCTGAAACATAGTATTTCCTCAATAACTTTCGTTTTTTTAATTACCCAGCCAATTGTAGATGAAATAGACTAGGTTTGCGTATAAGTTAGATTATTAACTTGAAAAAAGGTTTCCTACTTTGTGCGGTATCAACCCTTTTTCTATTTTTCTTGCGATCTCACCACTTTTTTCTCATTGGCAAATTATTTTACTCGCCCTAGAGGTTGGCTAAAAAGTGATTAATTTCGAGGTGCAAAATAATTACTATGTTTAATACTAAACCCCGAATTATAAATCATCTCCATCCGTGCTAAACTTTGATCCATGCCACAAAAAAAGCACCATTTAGGTGCTTTTTTAACGATATTGTAACGAAGTTATGTTACTCAGCGGAGATGTCAGCAAATAGGGCTGTAGACAAATAACGCTCACCTGAAGAAGGTAAAATAACGACGATATTTTTACCTTTATAGGCAGGGTCTGCGGCAATTTGAGTGGCAGCAGCAATAGCCGCGCCTGATGAAATACCCGCCAGAATGCCTTCTTTTTCCATTAGTTCACGAGCAGTTTTGATGGCTTCGTCATCGCTGATTTGAATGACTTTATCGAGTAATTTTAAATCTAAGTTACCCGGAATAAACCCAGCTCCGATCCCTTGGATCTTATGTGGTCCTGGTTTAATTTCTTCACCTGCTAAGGCTTGTGTGATAACGGGTGAGGTTTCTGGCTCAACAGCTACGATAGTCACATCTTTGCCTTTGGTGTTTTTCAGGTACTTTGCAATCCCTGTAATTGTCCCACCTGTACCGACACCAGCAACCACAACGTCGACATTGCCGTCAGTATCTTCCCAAATTTCAGGCCCTGTGGTTTTTTCATGAATTTCAGGGTTTGCTGGATTATTAAACTGTTGAAGTAATAGGTATTTCTTAGGGTTGCTATTCACTATTTCTTCAGCTTTAGCTATCGCACCTTTCATACCTTTTGCCCCCTCGGTTAAAACGAGGTTGGCGCCCAGTGCTTTGAGCAGTTTACGACGTTCAATACTCATCGTTTCAGGCATGGTTAAGGTCAACTTATAACCTCTTGCCGCAGCGACATAGGCTAAAGCGATCCCTGTATTACCACTGGTTGGCTCAACTAATTCTTTGTCTTTGTTTAGGATACCTTTTTTCTCTGCGTCCCAAATCATGTTCGCACCAATACGGCACTTAACACTGAAGCTTGGGTTGCGAGATTCCACTTTTGCTAAAATATTGCCATTACCAAAATGCTTTAATCGGACAAGTGGGGTGTGGCCAATGGTCAACGAGTTATCATCATAAATTTTGCTCATGGGATATCCTTAAAAATCGGTTAGCCAGTAATGTAATCGGTATTAATTAAAAATAATGAGATGGATTCAACATACGTTAAGAACAGATTAATGCAAATATGATTTGAGAATAAGCTTATAACGAAATGTTATTTTAGAACTAATAATTCTAAAGAATGATTATAGTGTAACAAAAATAAGTCAATAAAAGAGCGCAGGCGGTAAACCTGCGCACTGATTAATAGACAATGATTAATAGATTAGTAGCGTGCGTAACGCTCACGATACCGGTCAACCCACATCAATGTTGCACCACAAACTGCAACAGGCATGATCACTAAGTTGACAAAAGGGACCATCATTAACAGGCTGATAACGCCACCAAATTGAACGTTTCTCATCCGTTCTTTGGCAAGTGCTTGCTTCATTTCGCCGAAGCCAACACGGTGGTTATCAAACGGGTAATCGCAATATTGGATTGACATCATCCAAGCACCAAATAAAAACCACAGTACGGGGGCGACGGTTTGGCCAATACCGGGTATGAAAAATAAGATCAGTAACCCAATAGCGCGAGGTAAGTAGTAACCGATTCGGACAAACTCGCGTTTTATCATGCGAGGAACATCTTTTAATAACTCCGCGACGCCAGTATCTGGCGACGGTTTACCTGTTAGCTCCGCTTCGAGTTTTTCTGATAGCCAGCCGTTAAAAGGTGCCGCGATAATATTGGCTATCGTACTAAAAAAATAAGTAAACACGAGCAGTATTGAGATAACAGCGATTGGCCAAATAACATAATCGAGCCATTGTAGCCAGTCAGGAATGTAACCCATTACTTGGTCAATCCAGCCACCAAGCTTGGTATATAACCACCAAAATGCGCCGCCTAAGAATAAAATATTGGCTAATAGGGGCAAAATAACAAAACGTTTGATACCGGGACGAGTGATTAATCTCCAGCCTTGTGTAAAATAATAAAAACCAGAATGGTCTTTTTGTGTCGAAAATGTCGATTGGGTCATACTTCTTGTTCTCTCCTTTTCGGTTGACCATGTATCATATAGATATGAAATTAGGCTGACTAGCCATTATTCGCTTAAAAAAGCAGCAAATGAAAGCGGAATATTCTCTTTCTTGTAAGAAAATCGTTCTGGGGGTTGCACTTAGAGCAATTGAGAAATAATCTTAAGGTAGTTTCCGCCGTGTTGGCATTATCATTCATCAACTAGAGATAGCAGCGATGCAGGATTTGCGTCTGATATTAGTGGTCGTAGGTGCGATAGCGATTGTCGCTTTATTACTGCATGGTTTATGGACCAGCCGTAAAGAGCGCTCAAAGTTATTTCGCGACAGACCCGTAAAACGTAGAAAGAACGATATGCAAGAGAACTCATCAGAATATGATGATTCTGCATTATTTACTGAAAATCAACCTACTCAGCAGGCGCCTGTTCATCCGGCTGCAACTGAGCCTGTATATCCGGTAAAAAATGAGTCTCCAGTTGAACCTAATATACAGCCACAGGTGTCGGTTGAACCTGACATTATTATGAATAGGGAGCCAGAGGCTAAACCGCCAGTTCATAATGAACCTACGCCGCATCAACGTACTGAACCTGTTCATGTACCTGAGCAACTCACCATTAACATGAGTGAGGAAGTGGCAATAGAGCCTGAAATTCGTACTCAGCCGGTTACGGGTATTGCCGCTGAACCACATATTGATTCAACTAAATTAAGAGAAGAGCCTCAGCCGAGCACCTATGAACAAGAGACGCAGCATATTGAGAAGAAAGCTGAGCCGCAGGAAGCTCCTGCTACAACAAGTAGCAAGGAGACAGTTCTGGTACTTCACGTAGCCGCTCATCAAGGACAAGAACTGCAAGGTGAGTTATTACTGCAAAGTATTTTACAAGCTGGTTTCCAATTCGGGGAAATGAAAATATTCCACCGTCATGTAAATCCGTCGGGTACGGGACCAGTGCTGTTTAGCCTGGCTAACATGGTGAAACCGGGCTCATTTGACCCTGAGACAATGGCTGACTTTAGTACGCCAGGGGTTTCCATGTTTATGATGGTACCGTCTTATGGTGATGCAGGGCAAAATTTCAAACTGATGTTACAAGCCGCTCAACGTATCGCATCAGATGCGGGAGGCGTCGTTCTTGATGACGAACGCAAAATGCTGACACCTCAAAAAATAGAGGTGTATCATGCTCGAATTAGAAACACATTAAGTTAAATAAACATTAAACAAAGCCCCCATTAATTGGGGGTTTTTTATCTGTATGAGTGGATCATGACAACCAAACAAGAAATAGACGAATTAAAAAAACAGTTACGTCATCATGAATATCAATACCATGTATTAGATGCGCCTGAAATTCCAGACGTTGAATATGACAAGCTAATGCAACGTCTAAAAGAGATTGAGGCGCTGCATCCTGAACTTGTTACGAGTGATTCACCAACTCAACGTGTTGGTGCCGCACCATTAGCGGCGTTTGATACCGTACGCCATGAAATACCTATGTTATCGTTAGATAATGTTTTTGACGAAGAGAGTTACCTTGCGTTTGATAAGCGGGTAAGAGATCGTTTGAAAAACCATCAAGAGCTGACTTTCTGTTGTGAGCTTAAACTTGATGGACTCGCGGTAAGTTTGTTGTATGAAAACGGTGAGTTAGTACAAGCTGCGACTCGTGGTGATGGGACAGTCGGTGAAAATATTACCGCGAATGTTCGAACCATACGCGCTATCCCATTGCGTTTAACCGGCAGTAATATTCCAGATCGTGTTGAGATCCGCGGCGAAGTTTTCATGCCCCAAAAAGGGTTTGAAGCGCTGAATGAGCAAGCACGTAAAACAGATGGCAAAGTCTTTGCGAACCCACGTAATGCGGCTGCGGGTTCTCTGCGTCAATTAGACCCACGTATTACCGCCAAAAGGCCACTCACTTTTTATTGTTATGGTGTTGGGTTAGTGGAAGGTGGCACGTTACCAGATACACATTATGACCGTTTGATGCAATTCAAAGCATGGGGGTTACCAGTTAGTGATTATGTTCAATTACGAGTTGGTCATCAGGCCGTATTAGATTTTTACCATGAAATTGAGCAAGTTCGCCCTGATCTTGGCTTTGATATCGATGGGGTAGTCATTAAAGTTAACTCAATTGCGATTCAAGAAGAGTTAGGTTTTGTTTCTCGAGCACCTCGTTGGGCGACTGCGTTTAAATTTCCAGCTCAAGAGCAAGTTACACTATTAAAAGATGTGGAATTTCAAGTTGGGCGTACCGGTGCTATCACGCCAGTGGCGCGTTTAGAGCCCGTGCAAGTCGCGGGTGTGGTAGTCAGCAATGCGACGCTGCACAATGCAGATGAAATTGAACGTCTTGGTGTGCATATCGGTGATACGGTCATTATTCGTCGAGCAGGGGATGTTATTCCACAAATCGTCAGTGTTGTCGTTGATAAGCGCCCCGCGAATAGCCGTGAAATTGTTTTTCCAACTCATTGCCCTGTATGCGGCTCTGATATCGAACGAGTCGAAGGTGAAGCGGTAGCGCGCTGTACAGGTGGGCTGATTTGTGGGGCACAACGCAAAGAAGCGCTGAAGCATTTTGTCTCACGCCGAGCAATGGATGTCGATGGCATGGGCGATAAAATTATCGACCAGTTAGTTGAAAAAGAGTATGTCAAAACTCCAGCAGATTTGTACCAATTAAGTGCAGGCATTTTAACTGGCCTCGATAGAATGGGGCCGAAGTCGGCACAGAATCTGGTTGATGCACTCAATAAGTCTAAACAAACGACGTTGGCTCGCTTTATTTACGCTCTTGGAATTCGAGAGGTTGGTGAAGCCACAGCGGCAAATTTAGCGGCGCATTACACCACACTTGAAGCCGTGATGGCAGCAGATGAAGAGTCACTAAAAACAGTTCAAGATATTGGTCATGTGGTTGCGAAACATGTGGTTAATTTCTTTCATGAAGCCCATAACCAAGCAGTGATTGATGATTTAATCAATAAGGCGAACATTCATTGGCCAGAAGTAAAAGTTGTAAATAGTGCAGAAATCGACAGCCCATTTGCAGGTAAAACGGTGGTGCTAACAGGGTCAATGAGCGTATTGACGCGTGATGAAGCCAAAGACAAGTTAGTGGCTTTGGGCGCAAAAGTCTCAGGAAGCGTCTCGAAGAAAACAGATTTGGTCATTGCAGGGGAGGCCGCAGGTTCTAAATTAGCGAAAGCAAATGAACTTGGCATACGCGTTATCGATGAAAATGAATTGATTCGTTTGCTGAATATCCAATAGTGAACTATATTCAATTTGGCTTAGTTGCCTACAATCTCTGTAGGCAACAATTTTATACGCAGGTTGTTGTAAGTCTTAACTTAAATTCTCAGTAAAATTTCTGTGCAAAAAAAGCGAATGGTAGGAATTGTTATCGTTGAAACGTGATCGCCTTCTTCTTTTTGCAAAATACACCTAGTAAGCTTTCATATTAATGTGACGTCCATCTCATTTAAATGTTACCTATTACATAGAATATGCACCATAGACTGATTCTTAAATTTGTTGGAGTCGCATATGACCTCGATCCTGCATTTCGTTTTATCTTTAGTTGTAATCGCAGCTCTTGCCATTTTAGCTAGTAGTAACCGTAGAGGGATCCGTCCTCGCTATGTTGTTCAACTGCTCGTTATTCAAATTGCATTAGCGTATTTGTTCTTGAAATCGAATATTGGCGAATCTTTTGTTCTTGGTGTGGCAGGGGTATTTACCCACTTGCTAGGCTATGCAGCAGAAGGAACCAAATTTATTTTTGGTGGCATGATTGAAGGAAACTTAGCGTTCTTCTTCTTACAAGTGTTATGCCCAATCATCTTTATTTCTGCGTTGATCGGGATTTTACAGCACATCAAAATTCTTCCTATCGTGATCCGTATTATCGGTACCGTATTATCGAAAGTGAATGGTATGGGTAAGTTGGAGTCTTTTAACGCAGTCAGTTCATTGTTATTGGGTCAGTCAGAAAACTTTATCGCATATAAAGACCAATTGAACCGGATGTCAGACCGCAGAATGTACACCATGGCAGCAACAGCCATGTCAACGGTATCTATGTCTATCGTTGGGGCATATATGACCATGTTAGAGCCACGTTTCGTGGTCGCTGCATTGGTTCTGAATATGTTTGGTACTTTCGTCGTACTGTCACTGATTAACCCTTACCCACCGGAAGGTGAAGAAGATATTCAAATGAGCAACCTGCACGAAGGGCAAAGCTTCTTTGAAATGTTAGGTGAATATATTCTTGCAGGGTTTAAAGTAGCGATTATTGTTTCAGCGATGTTGATTGGTTTTATTGCTCTTATTGCGATGATTAACGGTATTTTCTCAGCTGTATTCGGTATCGACTTCCAAACTATGTTAGGTTACGTGTTCTATCCGTTTGCATGGATGCTCGGTATTCCTGCTGATGAAGCCTTACAGGTTGGCGGAATTATGGCAGTGAAAATGGTCACGAATGAATTCGTTGCGATGGATGGTTTACAAGCGATTGCTGGTGGGTTATCTGAGCGTTCTGTTGGTATCTTATCGGTATTCTTAGTGTCTTTCGCTAACTTCTCATCCATTGGTATTATTGCGGGTGCAATTAAAGGATTAGATGAGAAACAAGGTAATACTGTGGCTCGCTTCGGTTTAAAATTACTGTACGGTTCAACCTTAGTTAGTTTCTTATCTGCAGCGGTGGTTGGGTTAGTTTTGTAATCCATTAAAACATGCTAGATTACGAAACGGCGTTCAAATGAGCGCCGTTTTTTTATGCTTTGATACGAAAGAGAAATCACAATGGAAAAACAAGACCTCATTGATATGGCCAATACGTATATGCCATTTGGTAAATATAAAGGGTGCGTATTAATTGATTTACCCGAAGAATATTTATTATGGTTCTATAAGAAAGGAGAGTTCCCTGCTGGACGTTTAGGGCAATTAATGGAGATGACCCTAGGACTAAAAATAGAAGGCTTAGAAGGGCTGGTAAAACCTTTAAAACGGGGTTAATCGTGGCCTAGTGCGTGAGTAATTTTCTGACTTAAAGCAATAAATAGTTTCTGTTCTTGGGGGGTTAATGCTGCTTTGACCTTAGCTGCATTTTCAGCACGCCCTGTAGCTGCACGCTGCAAAAAATGATGCCCTTTGTCGGTTAAACGGGTGATCAGCTCCCGTCTATCTTCTTCAGATTGATATTGCTCGACAAATTCATAAGATTTCAGAACTCGAAGAAACTTCGATAAATTTTGGCGAGAGAGCCCAAGTGATTGGCTTAACTGGCTTGGTGTTAAATCCCCTTTTAATCTCAATATCTCTAGCACATCATATTGACCCCAAGTTATTTGCTCAGGGGTAAAGCTAACTCTGCGTGCAACTAGCGTACATTGCAGCAGGGAAAGTGCATCTTCAAGAGAATTTGGCATTATGAAAACTCCGTAACATTCAATCTATTGAGTATATATTGATTTTAATAATAAGACGACTAGTTGATTAACTTTAGTTAATTAATTATAGTTAACTAAAGTTAATCATAATTGAGGTGAGTTATGGGTAAGTTTAATCAGCGAGTGGCATTGGTTACAGGGGCATCGACGGGTGTCGGTTTTACTATTGCACAAAAGCTGTATTCACTTGGTGCGATAACGGTAATTACGGGGCGTAATGAGGTAGCTTTACAGCAAGCCGCTAAAGAGATAGACCCAACAGGACAGCGTGTCTATGCCATAAAAATGGATGTCGCAAATGCACAAGACTTTAAAACAACAGTCGAAAAAATTGAGCAGCAATACGGTGTTCTACATTATTTAGTGAATAATGCAGGGATAACTGGCCCTCATGGTGTCAATATTGAGGATTATCCTTTAGAGGCTTGGCATGAGGTGATTGAAACCGATATAACAGGGACATTTCATGGTATGAAGTACAGTATTCCTGCGATTTTGCGTAGTGGTGGGGGAGCTATCGTCAATTTATCAGCTTGCAATGGGGTAACAGGGATAGCGGGTATAGCACCATACACGGCAGCAAAGCATGCAGTATTGGGGTTAACACGTTCCGCAGCCTTAGAGAACGCTCAAAAAGGTATCCGTATCAATGCTGTTGGCCCTGGCTATGTAGAAACTCCGAATATCAGTGTATTACCCCAGGAAACGCAGCAATGGATGGCCTCTACTCACCCAATGGGCAGAATGGCGACTCGGCAAGAAATTGCTAATGTGGTGGCCTTTTTGTTATCAGAAGAGAGTAGCTTTATAACCGGTGCATTTATTCCTATTGATGGTGGTTATACCGCGCAGTAATTCATAATCTAAAAGATATTATTGATTTAAAATGGAAGGGGTGAATAGCGACTTTTAGTCTTTAAGTGATTGGTGGAGCTAAGCGGGATCGAACCGCTGACCTCTTGCATGCCATGCAAGCGCTCTCCCAGCTGAGCTATAGCCCCAATCGAAATGTTTTGTATTGTGCCACCTAACAGGGAATTAGATGGTGGAGCTAAGCGGGATCGAACCGCTGACCTCTTGCATGCCATGCAAGCGCTCTCCCAGCTGAGCTATAGCCCCAAACAAAATCTTTTGGACGGGATGCATCATATTCAAGCTAAGTTAGAGTGTCAATAAAATAATCGGGTTTTAGGTTTAATTGCTGAAATATAGAACATTTTGCAGTCAGCTGAGTAGGGAAGGGAGATTGAGGCAGAGAATTGGCCCCCAATAAATTGGAGGCCAATAATTAAAATTATTGAGCAGAAGCTTCACGTTCAGCAATAAACGCTAAGGCTTTTTCAATACGAGCGATAGAACGAGCTTGGCCGATAGCGTGAACAGTGACATCTAGGCCTGGAGATTGGCCAGCACCTGTCACAGCGACACGTAAAGGCATACCCACTTTACCCATGCCCACTTCTAACTCAGCTGCTGTCGCTTCAATAGCTTGGTGAACATTTTCAGCCGTCCAATCAGTGATCGCAGCTAACTTAACTTTTACCACTTCTAATGGCTGGCGAGCGACTGGGCGCAAATGTTTCTTAGCAGCATCTGCATCAAACTCGTCAAAATCTTGGTAGAAATAGTGGCAAGATTCGGCCATTTCTTTCAATGTTTTGCAACGTTCACCCAGTAATTTGATTAGATCAACTAATTGAGGCCCTGTGCTGGTATCAATATTCTGTTGTTCAATATGCCATGCAAGATAGGTTGCAACTTCTTCTGCTGGTAATGTATTGATATAATGATGGTTTAACCATTGTAGTTTTTCAGTGTTAAACGCGCTTGCTGATTTACTGATAGCATCAAGGCTGAAATATTCTTTCATTTCATCAACAGTGAAAATCTCTTGGTCGCCATGAGACCAACCTAAACGCACTAAATAGTTAAGAAGTGCTTGCGGCAAGTAACCATCATCACGATATTGCATAACGCTAACAGCACCATGGCGTTTTGACAGTTTTTTACCATCATCACCTAGGATCATCGAAACGTGAGCATACACAGGCACTGGTGCCCCTAATGCTTTTAGAATGTTGATTTGGCGAGGCGTGTTGTTGATATGGTCTTCACCACGGATAACGTGGGTAATTTCCATATCCCAGTCATCAATAACCACACAGAAGTTGTAAGTTGGTGAACCATCAGTACGACGAATAATTAAATCGTCCAGCTCTTGGTTACTAAATTCAATTGGCCCACGAATTTTGTCGTCAAAAATAACGGAACCTTCTTGTGGGTTACGGAAACGAACAACGTGTGGCTCATCAGGTGTATGGTTGTGGGCATGGTCACGGCAGCAGCCATCATAACGAGGCTTTTCGTTATTTGCCATTTGCTCTTCACGCAAAGCTTCTAAGCGCTCTTTCGAACAATAACAACGATAAGCGGTACCTGCATCTAACATTTGGTCAATGACATCATTATAACGGTCAAAGCGTTTAGTCTGATAGTACGGGCCTTCATCCCAATTTAAATTCAACCAGTTCATACCGTCCATAATGGCATCGATAGCTTCCTGAGTTGAGCGTTCTAAGTCAGTATCTTCAATACGCAGGACAAATTCGCCCTGATTGTGGCGACTAAATAACCAGGAATACAGAGCGGTACGTGCACCACCAACGTGTAAATAGCCAGTTGGGCTTGGCGCAAAACGGGTTTTGATTTTACTCATCGAGATTGCCTTAATTGCAAAACATGTTTTTGAAGCGCTTATCTGTTTACTGTTTAGAAGACTAAAAACAGGCACAATTGACTTGATGGCGAGTTTGATGTTCTAAGCAGTGAAATGTCTAAGCATTGCTAAAATGTATATCTATTCTATCATCCTACAATGATTCCTCAATCAAGTTATCAGAATAGAAGGCAAGAAATTAGTTTGTTTCGCCAAATTTGACATAAATAAATACGCTTTAAAAATAGTTTATGTTTTTTCTTAAAAGAATAACGAGAAAATGATAGGTAATTGATTAAAAAGGCGGCTTTTCTGGCGAATATTGAAACATCTTGATTATTTTTGCAACGAACGAAAAAAATCTATTGAAAAAGCGTTGACTCAGAACTCAGTATCCCTATAATGCACCTCCATCGACGACGGGGCGATTAGCTCAGTTGGTAGAGCACCTCCCTTACAAGGAGGGGGTCAGTGGTTCGAGCCCGCTATCGCCCACCACCGTTGACGATGAATGATAAATAATTGGGCGATTAGCTCAGTTGGTAGAGCACCTCCCTTACAAGGAGGGGGTCAGTGGTTCGAGCCCGCTATCGCCCACCAATTATTTATTACAATGTGGTAGTATAAGTCATGAAGTGGGCGATTAGCTCAGTTGGTAGAGCACCTCCCTTACAAGGAGGGGGTCAGTGGTTCGAGCCCGCTATCGCCCACCACTTCATTCATTACTCGCATTAAAACACAAATTTAGATGGGTCGTTAGCTCAGTCGGTAGAGCAGTTGACTTTTAATCAATTGGTCGCAGGTTCGAATCCTGCACGACCCACCATCTAAAGCCTCTAGTAGTAAAAAGAAGTAATCCAGATGGGTCGTTAGCTCAGTCGGTAGAGCAGTTGACTTTTAATCAATTGGTCGCAGGTTCGAATCCTGCACGACCCACCATCTCAAAGTCGTAAATTCGAATACATCCCCAATCAAGTAAACACTCAGTCGCTAAGCATACCTCGACAAGCTGGTTGCAAGTTCAGGCCGAAGGCTAAATTCGCAGAATTTAAATCCTGCACGACCCACCATCTCAAAGTCGTAAATTCGAATACATCCCCAGTCAAGTAAATACTCAGTCGCTAAGACATACCTCGATAAGCTGGTTGCAGGTTCAGGCCGAAGGCTAAATTCGCAGAATTTAAATCCTGCACGACCCACCATCTCAAAGTCGAAAATTCGAATACATCCCCAATCAAGTAAATACTCTGTCGCTAAGCCATACCTCGATAAGCTGGTTGCAGGTTCAGGCCGAAGGCTAAATTCGCAGAATTTAAATCCTGCACGACCCACCATCTCAAAGTCGTAAATTCGAATACATCCCCAATCAAGTAAACACTCAGTCGCTAAGACATACCTCGATAAGCTGGTTGCAGGTTCAGGCCGAAGGCTAAATTCGCAGAATTTAAATCCTGCACGACCCATCATCTCAAAGTCGTAAATTCGAATACATCCCCAATCAAGTAAACACTCAGTCGCTAAGACATACCTCGACAAGCTGGTTGCAGGTTCAGGCCGAAGGCTAAATTCGCAGAATTTAAATCCTGCACGACCCACCATCTCAAGTCATTAGAAATCAAACATAACTTTATTACAAATTAAATCTAACGAATATACACATGTTTTGTAAGTTACATTCTCTAAGTAGCATGATAAAGGGGCAAAAATTAATGATCGCGTCACTCGCTTTATATGCAGAATAATTCAGAATGTATCTTATAAAAGTCCTTTAGTACTTACATCTAAGTTTCAATATGGTACTAGCAGGATATATTTGGTGCGTTATAGAATATAATGATTTCACTATGTATAAATGAGAGAATAAAGCTGCGAGGATAAATATCGAGTGTGGGATAGAAAAAGTAAATATAATTTTTTATAAACGAATATTATTATATAGTAAATGTAAGATACTATAATATAGCAATAAATCCTGTGATTTTGTTTGTTTTTGAAGTTTTACGTCAGTTTGCACACAGCAAAAAACAAAAAAACAGTTAAATCAAAAACGCATTGTCGATGAAAATTATTTTTCATAATTTTGTGATATTCATCTAGTAAAATGAATAATAAGCTTTCTTAACGTTATGGTTTTGTTATGTTTGGTACTTGAATATAATAAATCCATATTTTGCTACTTTAAAAATTTAGTATTTTACTAATTGTAACAGACTGGCTGGTTTTTTAATGTACTGATATTTTGTCAAATTAGAGAGTTTTAGAGATAAAATTGACTGTTTTTACTATTTTTTACATAAAAGTATCATGAATACAGGTTTTATCATTTCAGACCATGTTAAATTGTATCAATAACATTAATATTGTTACAGTGTTAAATAATTCTATTTATTTCCTTTATTTTTAGGTTATACATCGGCCATATGGGTCTTTTTTAGATGAATATTCCGAGGGGGGAGGGGTGTCTTTTGGATTACTATCAAATGAAATTACACATATTTGGTGTAACTGAGTGATTTTAAAGTGTTATTTTGCTTTTAAATGCATAATGTATAGCATGAAATACTTTGTTACATAGTTGCAATGTCAATTTAGGACTAGTTGAAACTAATTATAAGGGTAGTATATCATTCTTTCCGATATATGCTGAATCGTCTATAGCATTATCACTGTTATACACATAAATATAAAAAATAAAATATGCAGGTAATTATCTGTTAATTTTTATTTCCTTAATAATAAATTGAAGCGAGAATGTTTATGAACACGAAATATCCTGTCGCTTGTGCAGTTGGACAAAAAATAAAAGCCCTTAGAAGAGCTCAAGGCTTTACTGTTTTTCAGTTAGCTAAAGAGATAGATATAAGTGAACAGCAGCTATTTCGTTACGAGCGTGGTGTTAATCGTATTGATATAGACTGTCTTGTTCGAGTGCTAAAAGTTTTAGACGTTAACATGGGTGAGTTTTTTAGTGAAGTCCTACAAGAGGATACTCAAGTAGATGAGGACACAGCTAATAAAGGGTTTGAAAGTTCTGCATACACCCTTATATAGCCGAATAAACCATATTGTCCCAGAATGAAACGTAATTAGCTCTCATTCTTACCTGTTTAAATTAGGAACGTAAATTAAATACATTTGCTGTTTATAGTTTAAATAAGACAATATCTATTATTATCCTAGGTTTCATAAAAGAACAAATAAAAGCCCGAAAGGGCTTTTATTTTTGTATCTTTGAACTAATTATTACTTAACATTAGAGTCATTATCTCTAGCACATTTATGTGTAATTAACCTTCCTGCGCTTTAATAGGTTCTAATATTACGGTTATGATGCGTGTGCCTATCATTTCTCCAATTTTTAATTGCAGTTGTTCTAATTTCATGACGGTATCTTGTAAAGGTTCCGATATAGAAGCATAAATAAATTGGTTAAGGGTTCTTTCATCACCATTATCAATTTGGATACCATAAGATGAGTGGATCTCATTTAACCGAGTCGTTCCTTTTAAACTTAACCCGGTATCGGGTAGTTCAATAGGCGTGTTTTCAGAGATGTTTTTTTCTGAAAATAGATGTTCAAGAAAAATACGATTTTCAGGTTTAAGAACAACAAATAAATGATCATCAGCATGAAGCGTAGTTGACCCCCTTGGCGGTAAAACACTTTTTTCTCGCGTGATCATAGCAATGACAGTTTGGTCAGGTAATGCAAGTTGTGATAATCGACGACCTACTACAGCGCAATCCTCACCTAATGTATATTCCACTAAATCTGCATCTATTTGGTCTACCGCGGTAATATCTAACGTTGCTGCAGGGATCAATGGCGGTGGCTGCATTAAATTTAATTTACGTGCAACATAAGGTAAGGTTGAACCTTGTAATGTTGCTGAAATTAATACCACAAAGAAAACCACGTCAAAAATCAGATGGGCATTAGGTAAACCATAGATAAATGGGAAAATGGCGAGAATAATAGGGACAGAGCCACGTAATCCTACCCAAGAAATTAATGTAATTTCAGGTTTAGGGAAACCAAATAATTTTAGAACCGGTATTACAGCTAATGGCCTTGCGATAAACGTTAAGACAAGAGCAATAATTAAACCCTCAAGCCAGACTTCAATTAGAGAACTTGGGTTGACAAGTAGCCCTAACATAACAAACATGATAATTTGGCTTAGCCATGCTAATCCATCATGAAACAAAAAGGTATTGCGTTGAAAAACAAACCGATGGTTACCAATCACCACACCAGTAACAAAAATAGATAAGAAGCCACTACCTTCTAAATTACTCGCGAGTCCAAAAGAAAGCAACCCACAAGCAGCAACAAGCACAGGATACAACCCAGTTGCGATTAGTTTAATCTTATTGATAATTTTGACTGAAACCCAGCCAACACTTAAGCCAACAACTGTACCTATCCCCATTTGGCTAAAAAATAACAGAATTAATTCACTACCTGAAGCTTGTGGATTCATTAAGAGTTGTAATAAGCCAACAGTTAAGAATATGGCTGTCGGGTCATTGGTTGCGCTTTCTATTTCTAACGTCGATTGCAGGCGTTCATTTAAATAGATCCCCGCGTTGCGCAGTAAGGAAAAGACGGCGGCAGCATCGGTAGAACCGACGATAGCGCCTAGTAATAGCCCTTCCAGAAGAGGGACGTCGAGGATATAAGCAGCCGCGAGACCAGTCACCCCAGCGGTTACAAGAACGCCTAGCGTTGCTAGTGTAAAAGACGGTTTCCAAACTAGACGAATAGATTTTACTGATGTTTGTAGACCCCCATCAAATAAAATTAAAGCAAGCGCGAGAGAGCCAACGGCATACGAAACATTAACGTTATCAAACGTAATCTTACCTATCCCATCTTCACCCGCTAGCATGCCAACAAATAAAAACATGACAAGCATGGGTAAACCGAGCCTAGCGGACAGTTTGCTAGAAAAAATTCCCAAAAGAATGAGTATAGAAATCAATAAAATGAGCTGTTCAATAGTTGGCATAATCAGTTTAATCTGTAAGTGAATAAAACGCTGACGATGCATCGTAAAGCGCGCGTAGAAAGCAAAAACAACAAAATAGCAAGACGACTAAATATACATTGAGAATAGATTATTTTAGCGAAAAGCGGATAACATCCATTAAAATATATATCTACATGATTATAATATAAATAAATTTAAATAATTTGATTATTTATCGCATTTCTCACTATAAAAAAGCGTTAAAACACGTAAAAAATTGATAGATATGAATAAGTAAGCACTAGAGTGAGTTTTATTGTTAATTTTTTCTATTAACGATAATTATGGTGTTGGGGCTCGCCACAAGTCTTAAGGGGGATAATCGACACTTATAAAGTAAGGTAAAAGAGAGAAGGCCGAATATATTTTCGACCTTTTCCACGAAACTAATGACTAATGGAAGCGCGCTTTTTTCGCTAAATAGTCACCAATAAATTGCATGCCTTGTACGATAATTACTAATGTAACAACGGTGATAGCCATTGCAACATTATCAAAACGCTGGTAGCCGTAGTTTAGTGCTAAGTCACCGACACCTCCACCACCAACGGCTCCTGCCATTGCGGTTGCACCAACTAAAGTAATGCTGGCAGCGGTTAAACTTAGAATTAATGATGACTTCGCTTCAGGTAGAATAAAGTGCCAAACAATTTGCCAATTTGTTGCTCCCATAGAATCAGCCGCTTCAATAATACCTGAATGTACACTGAGTAATGAGTTTTCAACTAAACGTGCAGTATAGGGGGCAATAAAAATCACTAATGGCACAATTGCTGCAGTTGTTCCTATTGAGGTTCCTACCATAAAGCGTGTAAGGGGGATCATCGCAACTAATAAGATGATAAAAGGCAATGAACGAATAATATTAATTATCGGGTTCACAATGCGATAAATACATTTATTTTCCCAAATACCCTCTGGCCTCGTTACAACAAGTACGATACCTAATAGGATCCCAAATATAGAACCTAATACGAGCGCAATGCTGACCATCGTAAAGGTTTCTGACATCGCTAATAAAAACTGTTTCGCCGTTAAAGCGGTTTCGAATAATTGTGTCATAGTGCCCCCTGATTGACTGCAACTCCGCGTTGGCGAAGAAAAGAGACGGCTTCATCAATTTTTTCTTTATCACCAATAAATTGGACAAACATACTGCCCAGCACGACACCACTGATCTCTTTCATATTGGCAAATAAGATATTTATTTTGACAATTTCTTTGAGTATTAACTCATTAACGACAGGTTGTTGTGCGGAAGCCCCTAAAAATTCAAGACGATAAACATCTTGTTGATGTTCTAAGTTATGCAGAACGCGTTCTGGAATTTCTTCGTTTAATACGGTTCCTACAAATTTCTTGGTTGTGTCATGGCGTGGGTTGGCAAAAATATCAAGTACAGTTCCTTCTTCGACAATTTTGCCAGACCCCATAACAGCAACACGGTTACAAATTTGTTCAATAACTTCCATTTCGTGAGTAACTAGCAAAATAGTAATATGCTGTTCTTGGTTGATCTTTTTTAGTAATTGCAAAATTGAGCGCGTTGTTTGCGGGTCGAGTGCTGAAGTGGCTTCATCACATAATAAAATTTGTGGGTTGTTGATCAAAGCACGCGCAATACCCACACGCTGCTTTTGCCCACCAGATAACTGCCCAGGGTATTGGTTTTTTTTATCACTAAGCTCGACATATTCAAGAATGCTATCAACTCGCTGATTGATTTCTTGTTTATTGACACCTGAGAGTAATAAGGGCATCGCAATATTTTGAGCAACAGTTTTCGTTTCTAGCAAATTGAAATGCTGAAAAATCATACCGATGCTTTTTTTATGTGAGCGCGTTTCTGCTGGGGTATGCTCAGCAATATTTTGGCCATTGATAATAACGGCACCACTGGTTGGCTTTTCTAATTGATTAACCAAACGGATCAGTGAGCTTTTACCAGCCCCGCTATAACCAATAAACCCAAAGATATCACCTTTATTGATATGCAAATTAATGTCTTGCAATGCAACTAAAGACTGCCCATCTTTTTCATAAACTTTTTGAATGTTTTGAAAGGTAATCATAATCTACTCTACACTATCAGCTAATTGCACACGTTCTGAAGGCGGTACAGCGGGTTGCCACTCATCCCCCAATAATTCAGCTTCTTGGCTAGTTTTAACTTGCTCAAGGTGTTGCTCTTGGTAGCTTAGGTACAATTGAGCTGCAATATGGTCAGCCAATCGTTCTGCCCCAATATTCGTTCCAGGGATTAACCCTATGACCGGGCCCATACTGAGCGATGCACTTAAGTTAAAACAATATAACTGATTGATTTTTAATGTATCTGACTTGTTTTTAGCTTGAAATTCAAAATGATTACCTAAATAAGGGTGTGAAGCTAACTCTGCATTTTCTTCATGAATGGATGGCGTGTATGCATCCCCCCATGTTTTAACTAGCGGAGATAATTGATGAAAAGCGCTGTGTTTGGCCCAATTAATCCGATAGCCAGTTGCTAAGATTAAATAATCTAATACGAATTTGTCTGTTGTTGTTGTGACATGCAATTTTTTATTTTTCAATTCAATAAATTTAACTTGGGTATTGAAATTGAAATAAGCATTTTTATGGCGAGAAACTCTCAACGTGCTGCCATGAGGAGCTGGCGTTTTGGCTTTGGCAACATAATCAGTGTAATGCCACTTCTGAGCATCTGTAAAATAGGCATACGCATTGGTAAATCCTGCACTTCCAGCAACTTTTCCTCGATTTACTCGGGGCATGTCGCTAGCGCGGATCAAAATCTCAACTGAATTAGCACCATTTTCTAATGCCGTTGCTGAACTATCCATCGCACCGGCACTATATCCAACAACACCAATGTCTAAGCCTTTAAAACGACGATAGTCAGTACCTGCATATGAATGTTCCCAATAGGTCGTTGGGATATCATTCATAAAACTAGGGATATTAGCTTCACTAAAAGACTCCATACCCGTCGATAAAATAACATGTTGCGCTTGATACCTGACGGTACCGTTAGGAGTGTCAAAAATTAATTCACGGTAGTTATCGTTTAATTGCACATCGACTAATTGGTATTGATTAAGTACATAGGGTTCTGTCATGGTTTTATACCATTGCAGATATTCTCCCCACTGCAAACGTGGAATTTTATCGAGTTCATCCCATTTTTGAATGCCAAACTGGGCTTTAAACCAAGCTTGAAAAGTTAAAGAGGGGGATGCAAGCGCAGGGCCAACCACATGTTTTGGGGAACGCAATGTTTCCATTAATGCAGGGCTTTGCCATGGGCCTTCTTTGCCAGCAGGGGCTTGGTCGAAAACAATTGCATTGATACCTCGTAATTTCAGAGCGAATGCGGCTGTAATTCCTGACATACCCGCACCAATGATAGCGACATCAATAATTTGGTTTTCAGGGTTATTTTTTGATAATGACCAAGACGTTATTGGTAAATTTAAATACTGCAAATCTTGTTTTATTTGCGCTTCTAATGCCTCTAAACCCATAATCAGTTCCATTGAATTACTCCTTATCCTCTACTATTTCAAAGGGCTCACCCAGCGATAACATTAAGCGGTTCGCCCATGAAAAGAAGGCCGTTGATTGAACTAAGTCAAGTAATTCAAGTTCAGATAAACCCAAGTTTTGTAACTCTTTAATTTGTGATGGTGTGGCTTGGATGGGGGTTGCAGATAAAGAGGCGACTAAATCTGTGATGGCTAGGAGTCTGTCATCAAAACCTTCAGCAAGTACTGAACCCGTCGCAGTTGCTAGTAATTTATCAACATCAGCACGTCGTTCTTTTGCATACTGACTGGCTTTTCTAGCATGTACAGAAGCGCAGTATATGCAGCCATTAACTTTGCTAGTTACGGCCGCAGCAAATTCACGTTCCCAGCGAGGTAACCCTTCTGAGGTATAAAACACGCCTCGGTCAACTAAAGTTCGTAACTCTAAAATTTTACTTTGATGGGCGAGCAGTAAAAAATATTCAGAGTTTAATTGACCAAATTTTTTCATGACTTGGGCTTCTTCAACGGATAGCGTTTTTGCATCCCTTGCTGAAATCCAAGCTTCCCATCCTAAATTATCTTGTGTAAAAGCCGTTGGTGAAGGTTTTCCTTTGCGGGTTAATGGTTGGTGGTTCCATTTACCAGCCACAACTTTAGGTGAGTTATGTGTAAGATGACTACTATTCGTCAGTAACAGAACCCCTTCGATTAGCCGAGCTTGATAGGTGACATAAGTTATTAATTGAGCAAGTAAAATGATGTCACTTTCTTGCCAACCTTGTTCAGCTAACGCAGCAATTAATTGGTAATGGGTATCTTTAGGTGATTGTGTTAAAACTTGCAGATATTCTTTTGCTGTAGCCAGTGGTTTGCTAAGAGGTTCATCAGGCATTGAGTTTATTAATTGAAAATAAAATTCAGCTAGGCGGGGACTTCCTGTCATTTTTGCAACTTCATAGGCAAAATAATATTTCACATTATTTGTGAGAAGTGTCGATGGTGCAGAAAAAATGGCTTCAAATACGGCTTGAGTATTTTCAGTCGCCACCGCGCGTTCATGGCGAATTTTAGCTAGGCTGGAATCTGGTGTTAAATTAGTTAAAGAATTAATTACATCATTATAGGAAATAGTCATAAAGCAACTCACTTTTTTTAAATGTTTTTTATCTCCTTCATTACATATCAATCACATTACTAATCGAACGATCTGTTTGTTATATGCTTATAACCAAAAGGAATCAAATGCCACTCTTATATTACTTTAGTATTAAGTTATAACGATATAGTCTAAGTTGTACTCTCTAATTATGATTATACTGCCTAAAATATCTTTACAGGGCTGTTATCTATGTTAAAACAAAAATTAATAAATTTATCTTTAATTACTACTGCTTTAGCGGTGCTGGCTGGGTGTGGCGATAATAGTGAAAAAGATAATCCTAATAAAAAACAAATTACAATAGGTTTTGGTGTTGGCAATTATATTGACCAAGTAGACAAAGGTATCGTACCGATTTTAGAGAAAAAAGGTTATACCGTTAATTTGCGCCAATTTTCACAGAATAGACAAATAAATCCTGCTTTTGAAGAAGGCTCTATTGATGCTTCTGTAAATCAAAGCCGTGCCTATATGGAGGCTTATAACAAAAAAAATAATATTAATATGGTGGCATTGACAGACTCACCGAGTGCGCCTCAAAGTCTGCGGTCAAATAAACATAAAACACTGGATGAAGTGAAAGACGGTATGATTGTTGCGTTATCTAATGACCCCGTTAATGCAGAGCGTGGCGCGAGGATCTTGGAAAAGTTAGGTTGGATAAAAATTAATCCAGATGTGAGTACATTAAGTTTTAGTGTTAATGATATCTCCCCAAATGAATATAACTTAGATATTCGAGAAACCGATGCGGCACAAGGGTTGCGATTATTAGATGATGTTGATTTTGTTGTTGTGAATGGTAACTATGTGGCAAGTGCTGGCCAACGTATTGCTGATGGTTTAGTTGTAGAAAATTCACCGCTAGAGCATCGCGTTATTGTGACTGTTATGCAAAAAGATTTAGATGCTCAGTGGGCAAAAGATTTGAAAGAAGCTTTTGAGTCTAAAGAGTACGCAGATTATATTCGTTCGCAGCGTATTTATGATGGTTTTATTGAACCTGACAGCTGGAACAAATATCCTAAATAAAATCCTAGTCTATTTTTTATTCTGATTATTACGTTGACCACTAATTTTTATTAATTAGTGGTTTTTTCTATATAAATTAAATATCTTACTGATTTAATATGAAAAAGATTCGTGTTGAATTTGTAGACAACAGAATGTTTTTTCGTTATTTAATAGGTTAGGAAAGGCATTATAAAAATAGTCTGTAGATAAGTTTATTTAGACAATAGAACTGACAGGGGAAAATATGAGCAATGAATTAATAGATGCATTTAATGTAATAAAATCTAAAAAATGGGTTGATTTGACACATAGCTTCGATAAAGACTCACCACATTTTTTTATGTTTGACTCTGCCGAATTTAAAACATTATTTGGCTATCCAGAAGGTTTCTTTGCACAGCAATTTACATTTCCAGGGCAATATGGCACCCATATTGATGCTCCTTGTCATTTCGTTGAAGGGAAACGTTATTTACATGAGCTCGAATTAAAAGAACTTGTTCTGCCACTGATTGTTATTGACCAGTCAGAAAGGGCCAAAGAAGATCCTAACTTTGCATTTTCTCTCGATGATATCCTTAATTTTGAAGCGAAAAATGGTCGAATTGAATCAGGGAGTTTTGTTGCATTACGTACGGATTGGAGTAAACGTTGGCCATCACAAGAGCTTATGGATAATAAAGATGATGAGGGCAATAACCAAATACCGGGTTGGGGAATGGACGCACTCAAATTTTTATTTGAAGAACGCGGTATAAAAGCGATTGGACATGAAACATTTGATACTGATGCTGCAAAAGATTTTCGAAAAAATAATGCATTACTCGGTGAGTATTACGTATTAGAACAAGATACATACCAAGTTGAATTACTTGCTAATTTAGACCAAGTGCCTACACGTGGCGCGGTAATTTTTAATATCGTCGCTAAACCAAATAATGCCAGTGGTTTTCCTGTTCGTTCTTTTGCGATATTGCCATAGGAAATATAATGATAACCAATCTGCCAGTGTGATAGCAGATTGGTTAAAACGACTATAACGCAAGTAAAATCCAAGCAGCGGCTAATAGCATACACAATAGCGCGACAATTCCCCCTGATTTAGAGAACTCACCGAAAGAAATTTTTACGCCATATGCCGCTGATTGCTCAACGACGATAATGCCAGCAAGGCTACCGAAGACCAGTAAGTTACTTGAAAAACCAGAACCCAATACGAGAGCAGCGCCTAACGAATCGGCATTGCCTTCAGGTGTTAAGAAGGGGACGAGTAGCATGACTGAAGGGTTGTTTCCAACGATAGTACTTAGGACGCCTGTCACTAAAAATAGGGCTAATGGGTTATTGAGTTCCACACCGTAGTTTCGCAAATCAGTTAATAATTGCTGAGGTAGTCCTGTGGCGGCAAAAGCGGCATTGACAACAAATAGCCCCATGATGAGTAATAAAAGATTACCATCAACGAGTTTAAGCATATCACTCGAGGCAATAGATCGATTTAATAATAAAAATCCAGCAGCCGTTAATGCAATAAGTTCTTTAGGAATATCAGTCACAATAAAGGTAATGATGACTGCGAAAGTAATGACACCCGCTTTTGCTGTCTCCCAGACATCTAATGTTTCTTGGGTTGATTTAGGGGGAGTTGAGAGCGTATTTTCTTTAGTCAAATACCAACGATGACGATATAACCAAACGAGTACTAACCATGTTAATGGTAAGGAAAGCAGGGCTGGTATTGCTGATGCCAGTAATAAGCCAACAAACGAGATATCAAGCCCTTGTGCTGCGATCATATTTTGTGGGCTACCAATTAATGAACCTGCGGCCCCGTTATTCGCTGCGAAACAAAAGCCAAGTAAAAAAGGAATTGGGTTTAAACCGCGAGATAAACTAATTGATACTAATAATGGAGTCATCGCGACAACAACAACATCATTAGTGAGCAATGCGGAAAGAAAGCCACCAACAAGAATTAAAACAGCGAGTAATATCGGGGGCGAAACTTTTAGCATTGCGACTTTATTTGCGGTCCAGCTATAAAAACCAGACACAACAAAAGAAGCAGAAACGACCATAAGCCCGAATAACATCCCAATCGTTCGGTAATCGATAGCATTCCATGCATGGGGAGGGGTAATACTACCAATAGCCATCATAGCTAGGGCACCAATAACCGCAGCGCCAGTTCTATCAACTTTGAAGCCGGGTAGCTTACCAAAGCCCATCGCAATATAAACCAAAAGAAAAACAATAACGGTTGACGTCATGATATTCACATTTTAATTAAGAAAATTAGAGGTAATTTATCGGTGAAGACCAGACGAAGCAAGGTTAAATAATGTATTGATAATAATACGTTGTCGTTAATTCAATTTAAGATTATCGCAAAAAGATGATGGTAATAATGAAATAGAAAATGAAGTTTTCAAATAGCAATAACAGGCATTGACTACGAAAGACGATAATGTGATTTATTGCAGCATGCAAAGAAAAATGAAGAAAGTACGTTTAGTAATTTTATTACAAAATATAAAAAGTGACTTGTACAGTTGGATAATTGACATTAGTCCACAGGATAAAAAAGATAAATAGAAAATAAATTGTGATGCTCATCACTAATCTAAGATAAATAACGAGTTTTAAGCTGTGACCAATATCACTAAAAATGGTTTTTTTGTGTAAAAAAAGAGCAGTGTAATTTAGTGACATGAATTTTATGTGATCTTCATCAATATAAAGGTGGGGTGAGCCGGGGGGTAATAGTGATCTTGTTCACATAAAGGCCCACGTGGTGCGGATCTGATAAAGCTCATGCTAGAGTGAAAGAGTTGAAAAAATCACAGACGTTATTTGGCGATAACGTTACAACTTTATCATTCTCGTACCACGGGGTTCTATCATGGTAACATCAAATATCAAATTAAAGGTACAGAATTTTGGGCGTTTCCTCAGTAATATGGTTATGCCTAATATCGGTGCTTTCATCGCTTGGGGATTAATTACCGCGTTATTTATCCCAACGGGCTGGTGGCCTAATGAGACATTAGCTCAACTTGTTGGTCCTATGATCACCTATTTACTCCCTCTATTAATCGGTTATACCGGTGGCCGTTTGGTCGGTGGAGAGCGGGGGGGAATAGTTGGTGCAATAACAACAATGGGGGTCATTGTCGGTGCTGACATGCCGATGTTTATGGGGGCAATGATTGCTGGCCCATTAGGCGGATATGCAATAAAACGTTTTGATTTGTGGATCGAAGGCAAAGTTAAAACGGGTTTTGAAATGTTAGTGAATAATTTTTCATCTGGCATTATCGGCATGTTATTAGCTATTTTGGCTTATTTAGCGATAGGTCCTCTTGTTGCAGGGTTATCCAAAATATTAGCGGCTGGTGTGAACGTGATGGTGGAGAATAACTTACTTCCACTCACGTCTATTTTTGTTGAACCTGCAAAAATCTTATTTCTCAATAATGCTATTAATCACGGTATTTTTTCACCGTTAGGTATTCAGCAAGCATCTGAAACAGGTTCCTCCATTTTTTTCTTAATTGAAGCAAACCCTGGACCAGGTTTAGGCGTTTTACTCGCTTATATGTTTTTTGGTAAAGGTAATGCCAAGCAATCTGCACCAGGGGCAGCAATTATTCACTTTTTTGGCGGTATCCATGAAATTTATTTCCCGTATGTTTTAATGAATCCTCGATTAATTCTTGCTGTAATTCTTGGAGGGATGACAGGGGTATTTGTGATGAACCTTTTTCATGCGGGCTTAGTCTCTCCTGCATCACCAGGTTCAATATTTGCAGTTCTACTGATGACCCCTAAATCATCACTTATTGGCGTTATTTTATCAGTCACAAGTGCTACAGCTGTTTCTTTTATCGTTTCAGTGCTTTTATTAAAACGAACACGAATTGGCGATGATGATGAGCTCGAAAGTGCGACGAAAAAAATGCGCAATATGAAAACGCAATCAAAGTCATCAGCAACAAGCTCAACCAGTAAAGATATCTCTATCAATTTAGCTCAAGTGCGCAACATTATTGTTGCTTGCGATGCAGGCATGGGGTCAAGTGCAATGGGGGCCGGGGTATTAGCCAAAAAAGTACGAGATGCAGGCTTAATCGATATTGCAGTCACTAATATGGCAATTAACGACCTGCCAGATAACGTTGATATTGTTATTACTCATAGAGATCTAACACAAAGGGCACAGTCATTTGCGCCAAATGCAATGCATATTTCTTTAACAAACTTCTTAGATAGCCAAACGTATAATGATCTAGTCACCAATTTAATAGCTAAAAAAAATCCTAAAGCTGCGAATGACGGACGACTGATTAAGCAAACGATTATTGCAGCAAATGATGAATCCTATGAAATAGAAAATTATGATGATGCGATATTTACATTGAGTGCAAAGCATATTCATTTAAACCTATCTGCACAGAATAAAACGCAAGCCATCCAATTTGCGGGGCAAAAATTAGTTGAGGGTGGCTATGTTGAGCCTGACTATATTGAGGCGATGTTAGCTCGCGAAAAACTAACTCCCACATATCTTGGCGAGTCTATTGCGGTACCTCACGGAACGATAGAAGCCAAAGACCGCGTATTAAAAACCGGCATTGTTATTTGCCAATACCCCGAAGGCGTACAATTTGGTGAAGAACCCGATGAAATTGCCCGCCTAGTTATTGGTATTGCCGCACAAAATAATGAGCACATTGAAGTTATCACACGAATTACTTCCGCTTTAGATGAAGATGGGGTTATTGAGCGTTTATGTGAAACCCAAGATGTTCAGGAAGTACTCGAAATTTTAGCGTCTCAAAGTGCAGCATAAGGAGAATAATAATGAAAGTCATTCACTTTGGTGCAGGAAATATAGGCCGTGGGTTTATTGGTAAATTATTAGCAGACGCAAATTCACAAGTGACTTTTACGGATGTTAATCAGCCATTAATTGACCAACTCGCGCATCAGCAATCTTATAATGTTCACGTGGTTGGTCAGGAAAATCGTATTGAGAAAGTCCAACACATTCACGCTGTTAATAGTAATGACCCTAAAACGATAGAGTTTATTGCAACAGCGGATATGCTTACAACTGCTGTCGGGCCACAAGTACTTGAAAAAATAGCGTCAACCATAGCTAAAGGCATAGTTTATAGAAAATCGCAGGGAAATAACCAGCCACTCAATATAATTGCATGTGAAAATATGGTAAGGGGAACTAGCCAATTAAAACAACATGTGTTGGTTCATTTGCCGGAAGAATTACATCAATGGGTTGACCAACATATTGGTTTTGTAGACTCCGCAGTTGACCGGATCGTTCCTCCGATGGATGCAGCGAATGATGACCCACTTGATGTTACTGTCGAATCCTTTAGCGAGTGGATTGTTGACCGAACACAATTTGTTGGTGATATTCCTATTATCGATGGAATGGAATTGACGAACAATCTAATGGCATTTGTTGAACGTAAACTATTTACATTAAATACAGGTCATGCAATGACAGCGTATTTAGGGCAGCGATATGGATACCAGACAATTAGCGAGGCAATTGGAGATTTGAGGATCTATACTGTTGTTAAATCGGCTATGCAAGAAAGTGGACAAGTTTTAATTCAACGTTATGGTTTTGATTCACAAATACATAATCAATACATAGATAAAATACTAAGTCGCTTTGCAAACCCATATTTAAAAGATGATGTTAGTCGAGTTGGGCGACAGCCTATAAGAAAGTTAAGTTCTAATGATCGCTTAATTAAGCCTTTGCTAGGCACATTAGAATATCAATTACCAAATGAAAATCTGATCATAGGAATTGCTGCCGCATTGCATTTCAGATGTGAAGCCGATCCTCAAGCAAATAAAATGGCAAAGTTAATAGCTGATAAAGGTATATATCAAGCGGTTGTTGAGCTTTGTGGGTTAGAGAAATATCCCGAGGTTGTTGATAGAATTAGTTCCCAATACCAGTTATTGATATTGAGTAACAAGTGATATTACGGATAATAGATTGATTAACTGAGGTTCAGTCACTTTATGGCTATCTACTGTATGATAGTAAGTAGTATAGCTGTAAAGTGATAAAAGAAGCTAATATGGAAAATAAACAAAACATTGAAAATCAGATCCTTGAGCGGTTAAATCAACGGCCAGAAGTATATTTGTTTGTTCAAGAAGTCGTTGTTTTAATTTCACAAGCTATTGATAAATTAATGTTAAAAGTTTTTAGAAAGGATGATTATGCGGTAAAGTATGCCGTTGAACCACTTTTAACTGGAAATGGGCCATTAGGGGAGTTATCAGTTCGTTTGAAACTCCTATTTGCATTAGGGGCTATTTCTCGCGAAACCTATGAAGATATAGAATTATTTCTTGCTTTAAACGAATCGTTATCGGCAGAGGATTTAAATATAAATTTTACGGATGATGAAATTTTAGGCAGTATTAAAATGCTCCATTGTATGGAACCTTTACCAGAAATGATGAGATTCAATCAACCAGAGGATCTTGTCGATAACCAATTAATTGAATTACAAAAACACCGTTTTCAGCAAATGATCAAATCTTCATTGGTATTGTCTGTAACGGCTTTAATTACCCAAATTATAGAAACTGATGTATTTTAAAATAGCATATTCAATCCTCTCCTATTTTACTGTTTTCTTATCAAAGTAAATATGTTTGAAATAACACGTTATTAGCCGAGTATTAGCAGAGTATCAGCAGAGCATCGAATGAATATTATTGTTGCACATGAAATCACCACTGAAGATAAAGAAGAACTCCTTGCAGGGTTACGTAGTTTTAATATCCAATATTTGAGTGCAGAACGTTTTGGTGAGCTAGGCGTTTATTTTAAAAATGATTCTGGTGTTATGCTTGGAGGATTACTGGCTTCTGTCAAGGCGAATTGGCTCTGTATCGATTTTCTATGGGTAAGTGAAGACGCCAGAAAAATGGGATTAGGCAGTAAATTGATGAAGGCTGCTGAACGGGAAGCAATTAAACTAGGTTGTATTCATAGCTTAGTTGACACCTTCAGTTTTCAAGCCTTGCCATTTTATGAAAAATTAGGATATGTGAAACAAATGTCATTGCCTGATTTCCCAGAGAAAGGTATGGAAAGGCATTATCTCACTAAAACTGAATTAGCGTAGGTATTTTTTGTTTGCTTAAATTCGCACACCCGTTAAGTTAACATGACTGAAATTAATTGATGGGATGGTGAGATGAAAAGAGCCTTAGCGGTTATATTATTTACGTGTTTTCAGTCGCCTTTAATGGCGACGACATATAGCTTGGATGAACTACAGGCGATGTCAGTTAACAATAAAAAGCCAGAAATAGTACGTCCTTATAAGCAGCTTATAAAAGTGAAAGAGTTAGGTGATTTCAACGCTTGCAAAGAGTGGCAAAAAGAACAGTTGACACCATACGCTGCATATCCTCAGAAAATAGGGGTTTCAATGGAGAAGTTATATTCTATTAGGGTGTGGATGGAGGATAGAACACTGACATTCAATTGTATTGATCTAGATAATGTGTCTGGAACTATAAATGAAGCAATGTACAAATAATGTAGCAGGGTAGTGAGGCTAATAGTTTAGTTTTTCAGTTTTTATGCGACTCATACTCTTAAGTAAAAATCTCACATAAAATAAAAAACTATTTATATTCAAATAATTATAAATTTATTCACTAAATGTACTTCACTTTGAAACTGAAATAATTTTATGATCCAAATTGTGCAGGCGGGTGCGGTGTAGTGAATTTTACGTGGTTGAGAACTTTATTTCGTGTGAAAGGAAAAACATCATTTTCAAAACAACGCAATATTTCGCTCGCATAGCCTTTTGACCATGTAGAGCATTTTGATGAGTGCCATTCCATTGCAACCGCTTTAAACGTATTTCCAGCAGCGTATTTTTGTGTGATCTTTTCCGATTTGCGCGCATCACTTGGGTCTATACCATCTGAAAACTGCCTTTTTGCTTCATCTCTTTTTCTTCTGGCATCGGCTAAAGAAATTTGTCCATACACACCAAATGAAATCATTTTAGACTTAGCTTTACGAATTTGGATATCAGTGAGCAGCATAATGTGTATAGTTTTTTTATCGAACCTAGACCTATACACAGTACTATACACATGAGTACTTAGACCCCACTAGAAGTTACTAGATCTTCTTGGAAGTCAAAATAATTAATTTGTTGTTTTTATTTGAAAAATTGGAAGTATTTAGACGTGGTAATGGTGTCCCCTGCAGGAATCGAACCTGCAACTAGCCCTTAGGAGGGGCTCGTTATATCCATTTAACTAAGGGGACTTTTGGAGTCGTAATTACGATAGCGAAAGCATTTTACTGTTCAGGTCTAATTGAATCAAGTTGTTACGGACAAATAATCGAATTTATCTTCCATAAATATTTATTTGACTGTTTTTCATTCGAAAATAGGGTGGTTATCATCTTTATGGTTGAGTGGGCGCATTTCTATTTTGTACTAACTGTTCAATTTTCTTATAATAAGAATATTATTAAATGGCGTATAATTAGCCTTTAAGATAATCGAATAACTCAAAAGGATTAACATAATTCTTTTTTTCGCCTTACTATAAGCAAAGCAGTTATTACAGTGGAAAAGTACCGCAGTAGGACGGTACAGGGAATGGAGAAGTGTTATGAAGTTTCGCATGACGGGCGTTTTTCTGGCAGGGGTGTTAATTGCAGGTTGTGCAAGTAGCATTGATCCAGAAACACATGAACGTTCGGACCCATTAGAAGGGTTCAACCGAGCAATGTTTAATTTCAACTATAACGTCCTTGACCCTTATGTCTTGAGGCCAGTTGCTGTTGCTTGGAATGATTATGTCCCGATGCCTGCCCGTAATGGATTAACCAATTTTTTTGTTAACCTTGAAGAACCTGCAAGTATGTTAAATAGCTTTCTGCGTGGGGAAGTGACTCAAGGTTTCAAACATTTTAACCGCTTTTTCCTTAATACTGTCTTCGGTATGGGGGGGCTCATTGATGTGGCGACAATGGCAAACCCTCAATTAGCGAAAGAAGAGCCAAAACGTTTTGGTAATACCTTAGGCTATTACGATGTGGGCTATGGTCCTTATGTGGTGTTACCGGGGTATGGCAGTGCAACACCGAGGGAACAAGGGGGGGACTTAGTTGATGATTTATATCCAATGCTAAGCTATCTCACATTCTGGATGTCCGCGGGTAAATGGGCACTGGAAGGAATTGAAACCCGAGCAAGGCTATTAGATTCAGATGGATTATTGAAGAACTCTTCAGACCCGTACTTAATGATGCGAGAAGCCTATTTCCAACGTAATGACTTTTTATCAAGTGGTGGCGCGTTAAAAGCAACAGAAAACCCAAATGCAGCAGCGATTGAAGACCAGCTTGATTCGATAGATTAGTAAATTGAATTGTTTTGGAAGGTTTATCACTCTCTTGTATACGAATGATACTAGAGAGTGATAAATAAAAAGCTAATCATTGTCTCGCTTTCCTCGTTGAGAGACGGTGTCAATTAAGGCTATTACCCCTAATACACCAATAAAACCGACAGTAAACAGTGTTCCCATACAGCCTCCTAAGTTTTAGTCATTGTTGCCTCTTTTACATGCCTTCGTGGCCGTAGCCAATAATAGAATATAGCGTGATTAATACAGTTTGATGAAAAGCCATATATATTAGTGGATATCATCAGTATAAAATATGCTATTGGGTTGTGCTTGCAAATAAGAACATTCAGAGAATGAATGATAATCTAATGAAATCTAAAGCGATTTATCTTAAAAATGCGATAGTGTGTATTTTATAAAGAAATGATGAGGTGAACTCATATTCTTAACATTTAATTTACATATGATGCAGGTGAGGGTCAAGAAAATTTATGTTAAGTTTTGAAAATTAGTGGGATGGGGCAATTGACATTGATAATAGTACCAGGGAGAGAACTCCCTGATACTTAAAAATTCGATTAATTAGAACGTATAGTTGAAGTTTACACCGTATAACCAAGCAGAACCTTCAGATTTGAAACTCGTCATAGTTCTAGGGTCTTTTTCTACAAGCCTTTCATTTATATTGACTTTTTTGCCGTGCATATAAGAAATACCCACATCAACAGAAGCGTTTTCATTAAATGCATAAGTGGTTCCTGCACTTAACCAGTAACGGTCTTGGTCAGGAATCGAAATTGAACGATACTTAGCTGGTACAGGGCTTTCATCATAGGCAATACCTGTACGGAAAGTCCAATTATCATCATAGAAATAAGTGGTACCGATAGCGAGACGCCATGCATCATCAAAGTTTTCTGGTTTATGGAATAGTTCTTGGCCATCGCTCTTACGATAAGCGGTTAATTCTTTAAATTCACTCCAGCCCGTGTAAGCAACGCTATAATGCAGTGCCCATTTAGGTGCGACTTTATGGTAACCAGAGAATTCCCAGATATCAGGTAAGTTAAGGTCTAAAGTTCCCTTGATTTTTTCACCACCAGTCCCTACAAGACCATTTGGAAGGGGCATATTTGGTAGGTCATTTGAGTATTTACCATTTTCAAATTTAACTTTAACTTTAGAACGGTAAGTTAAGCTTAAACGGTTGTCTTCATTGATCTCATACAACAGACCCGCATTCCAACCATAGCCCCAGTCATCTCCTTTTAGCTTTGCCATGGTTGAGCTTGGGCTAACACCGGGTAGGCTTGAGACAGGGGGTTGTAGGGATAACACTCCCGCATGACGAGTTATTTCAGCATCTGCATAAACTGCGTTAGCACCTACACCAAAACTAAAATGGTTATTTAAACGATATGCACCGCTTAAATTTAAGTTAACGGTTTTTAAATCAGTTTTGCCGCCAACTGGGCCACCAGCGTAATCTTTAGGGAAATCAGTTGCTAAACCAAAGTTGGTCGTCATTGAAGTACCAACGGCCCATTTATCATTAATAGGAAAGATAAAGTGAGCGTTAGGAACCAGTGCATTTGGTGCGATATTGTTTGAAGTAAACATATCTTTATCACGCCCTTTGATATCAACGCTTGGGTCAATATAAACGGCACCAACAGAAAGAGAAGGGCGATCAAACAACATCATGGCAGCAGGGTTTCGGCTTCCCTCACTTGCGTTGTCGCCCATTGCACCCGCTCCCGAAAACGCGCGTCCCAGTGCGGATGTAGAATATTCATTAAGCAAAAAACCAGCCGCGCCTGCGTTGGATGATACAATTGCCACTGCTATTGCTAAAGCTGATCTAGAAAACAGGTTTTTCTGGCTCATGACCAAAACCCTCTTATGTTTTATTTTGAATAAAGCGACTTCTATCGCAAGAAGCGCAGAATTGTAGGGTCCCTTGCCGTTATGACAAATCAGACCAGTTACTAGAGTATAGGTCTGACCACCTGATATGTTGCAAGCTTGTTTTGCAGTTATTGTGACTTTGTTTTCAAAAATGCGACATATTTAACAAAATGGCAACATTAACTGACGAATTGGGAGCGAAAAGTATACGAATACGGGGTAAGATCAAACTTATGTTTAATTATTAGCGATATATTTTGATACATACTAGTTTTTAGCACTTTTTCAGCGTTATGATAGCGACTTAACAGTTTGTTTATTTGGAGAGTAAAATGACTGATGCGATTAACCGTTGTAGCGCGGATGAAACCGCAGCCTGCTGCTGTGTAGATGTGGGAACAGTATTAGATAATAAAGACTGCACTGCCTCGTATCAGCATGTATTCGCTACACAAAATGAAGCGGAAACTATGTTGAAAACACTCACAGAGAAAGCAAAATCTGTTGAGTCAGACCCTTGTGCGATAACCCATTCTATTAAGCCTGTAGAGGATGGTGTTGAGCTTACGGCGGAGTTTAGTTTTAGCTGTGAAGCAGAAAGTTTGATTTTTCAATTAGGTCTTCGTTAATCAAACGATTGAATTTGCTCTGATTTGCCTTTTATCACTAAAACGATGGCGTGATTAACGCCCAGTGATAAAAGGCTTCCTTATTTCCCTCCTGTTTTCCTCTGCTGCAATTTGTTGGGTTTTTACTCTAAGTTGCGTACCTGCTCGCATTTTTTATCAATACCCATTGATAATTGTGAATTTTATGTTAACAATTGTTACAGGTCAGACCTCTTTGTCCGCTTAGAGAGCTAATTAACTATAATTTTCATTTTTGCTTTAGCAGGAGCGACCATGAATCAACATCTCAACCATGGTGAAAATACAGATAAAACAAATGAAAGGATCGCCATTGTCAGTGGTCTACGCTTACCTTTTGCAAAGCAATCTACGGCATACGCAGGAATTCCAGCAGTCGATCTAGGTAAAGCCGTAGTTGCTGAATTATTAGCCCGTAATGATTTAGATAGAAACCTGATTGAGCAATTGGTATTTGGGCAAGTGGTACAAATGCCAGAAGCACCGAATATTGCGCGGGAAATTGTTCTTGGTACAGGGATGAGTGTCTCAACAGATGCCTACAGTGTATCAAGAGCTTGCGCGACAAGTTTTCAAGCAATTGTTAATGTTGCTCAAAGTATGAGGGTAGGCGATATTTCTATCGGTATTGCTGGCGGGGCAGATTCATCTTCTGTGCTTCCTATTGGCGTATCAAAAAAATTGGCCGAGACGTTATTAGCATTAAGCAAAGCAAAGTCTGTTGGGCAAAAATTATCATTGTTAGCGAAATTACGTTTGAGGGATCTAGCACCAGTTGCACCCGGTGTTGCGGAATATTCTACAGGGCTGCGTATGGGAGATACCGCGGAGCAAATGGCGAAAAGTTATCAAATTAGCCGAGCCCAGCAAGATGAGCTTGCTCATCGCTCGCATATGTTAGCGACAAAAGCGTGGGAAAATGGCGCTTTAAATGATGAAGTTATGACCGCATATATGCCGCCCTTTAAGCAAGCTTTTTCCCAAGATAACAATGTGCGTACAAACTCAGTACTATCATCCTATGCGAAATTAAAACCCGCCTTTGACCGTAAGCACGGTAGTGTTACCGCTGCGAACAGCACACCGTTGACAGATGGTGCCGCTGCAGTATTGATGATGACCGAGTCCCGAGCGAAATCACTGGGTTATACGCCGCTAGGCTATATTCGAAGTTATGCGTTTTCAGCGATAGACGTATGGGAAGATATGCTTTTGGGGCCTTCTTATGCCACTCCGCTTGCTTTGAAACGAGCGGGGTTATCACTGCAAGATTTATCCCTGATTGATATGCATGAAGCCTTTGCTGCGCAAACACTCGCTAATTTACAAATGTTTGGTAGCCGTAAATTCGCTCAAGAAAAATTAGGAATAGATAACGCAATTGGCGAAGTGGATATGGATAAATTTAATGTCTTAGGGGGCTCTATCGCTTATGGGCACCCATTTGCAGCCACAGGCGCACGAATGGTGACACAAACCCTAAATGAATTGCGCAGACGGGGTGGTGGTTTTAGTTTAACAACAGCTTGTGCTGCGGGTGGTTTAGGTGCAGCTATGATCTTAGAGGTGGAATAATGGCTCAAAATTCTGCTATAGAAGTTGCAAGAGAAAAAACACAACAGGCTTTTCGCTTAGAAATTCATGATGAAAACGTCGGGGTCATCTTCATTGATGTACCGAATGAAAAAGTGAATACATTAAAAGCGGAATTTGCGGAGCAATTCCTTGCAGTTTTACAGCAAGCGCAGTCTACCTCTGGTTTGAAAGGCTTAGTTATCACCTCAGGGAAAAAAGACAGTTTTATTGCAGGCGCAGACATTAGCATGATAGCTGGCTGTGAAAATAAAGCCCAAGCCAGTGAGTTGTCAAAAGCAGGTCACGTACTATTTGATAAAATCGATAATTACCCATTGCCTATTATTGCCGCAATACATGGTGCGTGTTTAGGCGGCGGGCTAGAGCTTGCCTTGGCATGTCATGCGAGGGTTTGTTCTAATGATGATAAAACGAAGTTAGGCTTGCCTGAAGTACAATTGGGGTTATTACCTGGCTCTGGAGGAACGCAGCGTTTACCTCGGTTGATTGGTATTCCACATGCATTGGATTTAATGCTGACAGGCCGCCAGCTAAAAGCGAAACAGGCGCTGAAAATAGGGTTAGTTGATGATGTAGTTCCTGAGTCTATTTTACTCGACGTTGCAGTTAAAATGGTGAAAAAAGGGGGCGTTCAGCGTCCTGCTATCCATTGGCAACAGCGCTTATTAAGCAGCAAATTATTACGCAATAAAGTGTTCGATAGCGCCAAACAAAAAGCACTCAGCAAAACCAAAGGCCATTACCCAGCCCCTGAAAAAATTATTCATGTTGTGAAAACAGGAATGAATAAAGGGTTGCAAGCCGGTTATGCAGAAGAAGCGAAAGCCTTCGGTGAGCTTGTGATGACACCAGAGTCTGCTGCATTACGTAATTTATTTTTTGCGGTTACCGCGTTAAAAAATGAAACGGGGGCGCAAGCTGCACCCTTGAAAATTAACCAAGTTGGTGTGCTTGGCGGTGGGTTGATGGGCGGCGGAATTGCTTATGTCACCGCTTTTCAAGGTAAATTACCCGTTCGTATTAAAGATATTTCAGACAAAGGTGTCACCCAAGCCCTGCGTTATAGCTGGGACCTACTGACTCAGCGAGTTATCAAACGGCGGTTACTAGCCCGGGAACGAGCAGCCGTTATGGCTAAGGTATCAGGCACATTAAGTTATCAAGGGCTGGAAAACGCTAATGTTATCATTGAAGCGGTATTTGAAGATTTAGCATTAAAACAAAAAATGGTTGCTGAAGTTGAAAAGATGTCGAAACAACAAGCTATTTTTGCTTCTAATACATCATCCTTACCTATTCACCAAATTGCACAGAATGCGACGCATCCTGAAAAAGTCATCGGCTTACACTACTTTAGCCCAGTCGATAAAATGCCTTTGGTTGAAGTAATCCCTCATCAACACACAGACGAAACAACGATTGCAACCGTTGTTGCTCTAGCAAAACGCCAAGGCAAAACAGCAATTGTCGTGGGGGATGATGCCGGTTTCTATGTAAATCGCATTTTAGCCCCATTCTTATGTGAAGCTGCCCAATGCCTTGTTGAAGGTGAATCAATAGAGCATATTGACCGTGCTTTAGTCGAATTTGGCTTCCCTGTCGGGCCTTTTAATCTATTAGACGAAGTCGGTATTGATGTAGGAACTAAAATTTTACCGATTTTAGTTGAGCGTTTTGGTGAGCGTTTCAAAGCCCCTGATTTACTCGACAAAGTCGTTAAAGACGACCGTAAAGGTAAGAAAAATGGCAAAGGTTTTTATGAATATGGTCACCACACTAATAAGTTGTGGTTTTGGAAAAAAGCCAGTAAGCGTCAAGTCGATAAAACCATTTATTCACTGATTGGTGTAGTTCCCAACGATACATTGACTAAAGCGGATATTGCACAGCGGTGCGTTATGATGATGCTTAACGAGGCTGCCCGTTGCCTTGATGAAAAGATTATTAAAAGTGCACGTGATGGGGATGTCGGGGCGGTATTTGGTATCGGTTTCCCACCTTTCTTTGGTGGCCCATTCAGGTATATGGATAGCCTGGGGATTGCAAAAACCGTGGAAACCCTGAATAACCTCGCTATGAAATATGGTGATAAATTCCAGCCTTGTGAATTGCTATGTAACATGGCAGAAAATAATCGAACCTTTTTTTCTGCAGATGCAGAAGATGGGGTTAATGCAACAAAATCAAGTAACGAACAGTAATAGCATCAACAATCATGGCATAGCAGGGTAGCCTGTTAGCCAATGGTTGTTTGATTCAATAAAACCAGTCAAGGCCTGATACCAAATATATCCTTGGTTATCAGGCTTTTTTAAGCCAAGTTCGTACAGTTAGAATAACTAATTATATTATCTTTAACTGATTGATAATAAATACCAAAATTTAGCTCGCAACATAGCCTGCTAAAGAAACATGCATAAAAATTTACTCAAATCATTTTCTTTGTTGGTCATTTCATGCAGAATCACATTTCACCCCAACTGATGGTTACTTTTACAACAATTATCTTAACAACAAAAGAATAGCCACCTTAATAAGGTAGGTTACTCAGATGGTGGATTATGCAAGTTTACATTATGCGTCACGGTGATGCAGCGATACAAGCGCCTAGCGATGCTGAGCGCCCATTGACTCAAAAGGGAAAAGACGACTCAGTATTAATGGCTCAATGGTTACAGAACCAAGGTATTAAGATTGATTCGGTGTTAGTGAGCCCCTATCTAAGAGCCGAACAAACTAGGCAGGTTGTGAGTCAGCACCTCGATTTACCCGTAAAGGCGGAGGTTTTAGGGCAATTAACGCCAGGAGGGAATGCCGCATTTGTGGCTGACCATATTCGAGATCTTGCTGTGCTAGGCGCTAATGCGATATTAGTTGTATCTCATTTACCGCTGGTGGGGTATTTAGTGTCGGAGCTATGTCCACATAAAGAACCTCCGATGTTCACCACATCAACAGTTGCATGTGTTGATATTGATGTGGCCCATCAGAAAAGTCATTTAGAATGGATGCTGAGTCCATCACAACTATTATTTGCGAAATAATACAGAACGGATGAGCGCTTAACGGCGAGCGCTCTCCGCGGTTTCAATGAGTAGTAATAATGCTGCATTACCCCCCCATTCTTTAGGTGCTTGGTGAAAAGCAATAATATCAGGGTGTTGGGCAAGCCATAGCGGTGTTTGTTGCTTTAAAACATGCTTACCATGGCCGTGCATAATGCAGGCACAATAGACATTTTCACGCTTACAGGCCGCAATAAGCGCGCCAATTTCTTGCTTTGCTTCCATTTGTGTTAAGCCATGTAAATCCAAAAACAACTCAGGAACGTAGTCACCCCGACGAAGTTTTTTTAATTCATAAGGGTTAGCGTCGGGCCTTAAATAACGCGTTGGGCCTTCATTTTCAAGTTGCGGTTGAAATTCATCTGAAAAATAAAAAGAGGCGTCAACCTGTTCTTGCATGACTTTTTTATTTGATGGTTGTGTCACCTTGGCACGAACAGGTGCGTGCAGGACTTGGTCCTGATGGATTTTCTTTGCTCCATTAATGGCTTCTTTGAAAAGACGGATCTCTTCATCTTCTAGACCAAATTTTTTCTTCATAATTTTAATAATATATTTTTTGTGATTAATTTTTCTGATTGCTAGTGTAACTCATTTTTAATGAATGGTGATAATCGTAGATTGTTCGCGCTAAGTAACATATTTATAACCTTTTTACAGGTAAGCATTGACAAAAGGGGACTTGCTAGTCTAATTGTATATACATATCTATACTATTTATTAATACAATGATTAAAACTGAATTCAATAACAATGAATTCAATAACAATGAATTCAATAACAATGAATTCAATAACAATAGGAAAAACGATGGTATTCAAAACACACTCTCAAGATATCGTTTGGCGTAATGGCCGTATTGCCACTATGGATCCAGAACTATCAGTCCCTTATGGGCTTGTTGAACACCATGATTTAGTTGTCCGTGATAATAAAATAGTTGCAATTGTTCCTACTCAGGAAATTGAATTAAATGACTGCCAGGTTATTGATGTAAAGGGTAAATTAATAACCCCAGGATTAATCGATTGCCATACACATTTAGTTTTTGGTGGTGACCGAGCTTCTGAATGGGAACAGCGAATGAATGGGGTCTCTTATGAAACCATTAGTTCTCAAGGTGGTGGAATTAATTCTACTGTGCGTGAAACCCGTAAGATGAGCGAGAACGAATTATTTGAACGCGCTAAGCCAAGGCTAGAAGCATTAATTCGAGAAGGTGTGACAAGTATAGAAATGAAATCAGGTTATGGGCTTGATTATGAAAATGAAGAAAAACAGTTACAAGTCGCAAAACGGTTATCTGCACAATATCCTATTTCAGTCAGTTCAACCTTGCTCTCCGCTCACACCGTTCCCGTTGAATATAAAGATAAACCTGATGAATACATTGATTTGATTTGCCAAAAAATCATGCCTAGACTATGGGAAAAAGGCTTGTTTGAAGCAGTCGATGTTTTCTGTGAAAGCGTGGGTTTTTCCCTTGCTCAAAGCGAAAAGTTATTTGCAGCGGCGCAGAAATTAGGCATTCCTGTGAAAGGGCATATGGAGCAGTTATCAAATCTAGGTGGGAGCGAATTAGTTGCCCGATACAAAGGGTTATCGGTTGACCACATTGAATATTTAGATTTAGAAGGGGTTAAAGCACTTAAAGCGAGCGGAACAGTCGCGGTCTTGCTACCGGGGGCATTTTATTTTCTGAGGGAAACCAAATTACCGCCAATTGAGCTGTTGAGGGAACACAACGTTCCTATGGCGGTTTCAACGGATTTTAACCCGGGCACCAGTCCTTTTGCCTCGTTACGTATTATTATGAATATGGCGGCCGTCTTATTTAAGCTGACACCGGAGGAGATATGGGCAGGTGTGACACGTCACGCTGCGAAGGCGTTAGGCCGTGAAAGTAGCCATGGGCAATTAAAAACGGGCTTTGTTGCTGATTTTGTTGTGTGGAACGCGCAAGAGCCAGTCGAAATGATTTATGAGCAGGGGAGTAACCCATTGTTCATTAGAGTCCATGAAGGCAAAATTACCCATCGAAACGGGTGATATATGTGACTCGCAGTTCTAGCTACGAAAATAATAATAATTAATAGCGGTAAATAATGTTGTTTGCCGCAATTTGCCCTAAATATTTTCTGTTTTTTGTTTGTTTCTATTAAAATTACATCGTTTAATTATGTGAATGCTAAATAATTAAGCATGATGTTTTTATTCGCGACTGTCAGGATAAAAAATGTCCGATAGCACTAAGGTCGTGTTGTATGCTATTCAATAAATAGCATATTAATACTTAAGATTTTAATCATTAAATTGGAAATGACTGTGACAGCCGATAAAAAGGATAAGCAGGGGGTACCGCTCCCGCTATATTTGCAAGTAAAACAATCGATTATTGAAAAAATCCACACTGCAGAGTGGCAGGCAAATGACCGTATTCCATCTGAGGCTGAGTTAGTTACACAGTTTCAATGTAGTCGAATGACGGCAAACCGAGCACTACGTGAATTAACCGCAGAAGGGTTATTGGTTCGCTTGCAAGGTGTGGGAACGTTCGTGGCTGAACCAAAGGGGCAATCTGCGCTATTTGAAATCCACAGTATTGAAGCGGAAATACTGGCGAGAAACCATAAGTACAGCTGCAGGATAATTAAACTCGAAGAAATACAAGCGTCACCCGCGCTCGCAAATGAGTTAAATATTAGTCCAGATACCGTGATATTTCATTCTATTATTGTACATTTAGAAAATGATGTCCCTGTACAAATTGAAGACAGATATGTCAATGCGTTAGCAGCGCCTGATTATTTACAGCAAAACTTTTTATCGATTACCCCCCATGATTATTTGTCCCAAGTCGCCCCTTTAACACAAGGGGAGCATATTGTTGAGGCCGTAGAAGCTGATGAGCGCTCAGCGAGGTTATTGCAAATTACCACAGGCGCATCTTGTTTGTTAATTACAAGGCGTACTTGGTCCCAGTCTTTCACTGTGACAAGTACCAAACTATTGTTTCCTGGTCACCGTTATAAGCTTAAAGGTAGTTTCACGTCATAAGTTCTTTCACCACGTAAAAATATGGGCGGAATGATATACAACCTATTTTCCGCTTATCGTATCGAGTTATTCTCTTCCATACCTATTTTGTGTGAATTTATTGTAAATAAAATGTGATCTGGTAGGCATATTTAGAATAAAGAAAACACACCAAAATATCAGCCTTGTTTTTTATCTAATTGTTTTATTTGTATAAAAACATTTTCATATCACATTTTTTTAATCTTTATGTTAAAAAATTAATTGATCGTACATGTATATACAACTATATCTATAAGAACAATAAAAGGTAGCTAATGGACAGATAAAAGAGGGTATACAAGTGACAGCACTGAATAATAAATATCGAAATATCGAAATTAGGGCACCGCGGGGGAATACCTTAAGTGCCAAAAGTTGGCTCACTGAAGCTCCATTACGTATGTTAATGAATAACCTTGACCCAGATGTTGCAGAAAACCCTCATGAATTAGTGGTTTATGGTGGTATTGGGCGCGCGGCACGGAATTGGCAATGCTATGACCAAATTGTTGAGTCCCTGAAACAACTCGAGAGCGATGAAACACTGCTGGTTCAGTCAGGTAAGCCTGTCGGTGTTTTCAAAACCCATGCAAATGCCCCACGTGTTTTAATCGCTAACTCAAATCTCGTGCCACATTGGGCAAACTGGGAACATTTTAATGAGTTGGATGCGAAAGGCCTCGCCATGTATGGCCAAATGACGGCAGGTAGCTGGATTTATATCGGCAGCCAAGGCATTGTTCAAGGAACCTATGAAACCTTTGTGGAAGCCGCTCGTCAGCACTTTAACGGTGATTTAACTGGGCGCTGGGTACTTACCGCGGGTTTAGGTGGCATGGGGGGCGCACAACCTCTAGCCGCGACACTGGCAGGTGCTTGCTCATTGAATATTGAGTGCCAACAAAGCCGTATCGATTTCCGTTTAAGAACCCATTATGTGGATGAACAAGCGGTCGATCTTGATGATGCTCTAGCGCGTCTCAAAAAATACACATCGGAAGGCAAAGCCATTTCTATCGCACTGTGTGCTAATGCCGCTGAAGTTCTTCCTGAGCTCGTCAAACGCGGTGTTAAACCGGATATGGTGACCGACCAGACAAGTGCCCATGACCCGCTAAATGGTTATTTGCCAATTGGGATGAGCTGGGAAGAGTACCGTGAACGCAGTGTTCAAGACCCGCAAGCGACTGCATTGGCTGCAAAAAAATCCATGGCGGAACACGTTAAAGCGATGCTGGCGTTCAAACAGCAAGGCATTCCAACGTTTGATTATGGGAACAATATCCGCCAAATGGCGTTGGAAATGGGCGTAGAGAATGCGTTTGATTTCCCTGGTTTTGTGCCTGCTTATATTCGCCCACTATTTTGCCGCGGTGTTGGCCCATTCCGTTGGGTCGCGTTATCAGGGGATCCTGAAGATATCTATAAAACCGATGCGAAAGTGAAAGAACTTCTACCGGATGATAAGCACTTGCATCGCTGGTTGGATATGGCGCGTGAACGTATCAGCTTTCAAGGTTTGCCAGCGCGTATCTGTTGGGTAGGGCTTGGGGACCGCGCTAAATTAGGTTTAGCATTCAATGAGATGGTCAGAAACGGTGAGGTTTCGGCTCCAATTGTTATCGGCCGTGACCACCTAGATTCAGGCTCAGTGGCCAGCCCAAACCGTGAAACAGAATCCATGAAAGATGGCTCTGATGCCGTTTCAGACTGGCCGTTACTCAATGCGTTATTAAATACAGCCAGTGGTGCAACGTGGGTATCCTTACATCACGGTGGTGGCGTCGGTATGGGCTTCTCTCAGCACTCTGGGGTTGTGATTGTCTGTGATGGAACGGATGAAGCCGCAGAGCGTATTGCTCGAGTGCTACACAATGACCCGGCTACAGGCGTCATGCGCCACGCAGATGCAGGGTATGACATCGCGATTGCTTGTGCGCAAGAAAAAAATCTTAATTTACCAATGATTAAAACACGTTAAGGAGTGCCATTAATGACTAAGTTAACTATTCACCCAGGAAAAATGACACTCGAAGACCTGCGTATTGTTTTCCAACAAGCGGTAACAGTGACATTGGATAAACGCGCTCATGCGGCTATTGAAAAAAGTGTTGCAACGGTCAATAAAATTATTGAAGAAGATAGAACCGCTTACGGTATCAATACGGGGTTTGGTTTACTTGCCAATACCCGCATCGCGACTAAAGATTTGCAATCATTACAACGCTCTATTGTGATGTCTCATGCTGCGGGTGTTGGCGAGCCGTTAGATGATGACCTCGTGCGTTTAATCATGGTGCTCAAAATTAATAGTTTAGCTCGCGGTTTCTCTGGTATCCGTCTCGAAGTCATTAATGCTTTAATTGCATTAGTGAATGCGCAAGTTTATCCATTTATTCCTGCGAAGGGCTCTGTAGGGGCTTCTGGTGACTTAGCACCATTGGCGCATATGAGTTTAATTCTGCTAGGAGAAGGAAAGGCGCGTTATGAAGGCAAGTGGATCTCAGCGAAAAAAGCGTTAGAAAAAGCTGGGTTAGTGCCACTAAAATTGGAAGCTAAAGAGGGGCTAGCGTTATTAAACGGCACCCAAACATCCACGGCCTTTGCATTGAAAGGGTTATTTGAAGCAGAAAAATTGCTGCTATCTGGCATTGTCTGTGGTGCGCTTAGTGTTGAAGCCACATTGGGCTCCCGTAAACCGTTTGATGCACGAGTGCAAGAAGTTCGAGGGCAAAAAGGGCAAATCGATGTTGCGGCGATGTTCCGTGATATTTTGTCACCGACGAGTGAATTGGCGAAGTCCCATGAAAACTGCGTGAAAGTGCAAGACCCTTATTCACTACGTTGTCAGCCACAAGTCATGGGGGCTTGTTTAACCCAAATTCGCCAAGCAGCCGAAGTGATATTAATTGAATCTAATGCGGTGTCAGATAACCCGTTAGTCTTTACCGATAATGGCGATATTATTTCGGGCGGTAACTTCCATGCCGAACCTGTTGCGATGGCAGCCGATAATATTGCACTTGCATTAGCAGAAATTGGCGCGTTATCCGAACGTCGCATTGCATTATTGATGGATACCCACATGTCGCAGTTGCCACCTTTCTTAGTGAATAATGGCGGCGTCAATTCAGGCTTTATGATAGCCCAAGTGACCGCGGCTGCATTAGCCAGTGAAAACAAAGCATTAGCACACCCTTCGAGTGTTGATAGCCTACCTACATCCGCTAACCAAGAAGACCACGTATCGATGGCGCCTGCAGCAGGTCGTCGATTATGGGAAATGGCAAAGAATGTCACAGGTATTTTAGCCATTGAATGGCTTTCTGCGTGTCAGGGAATGGATTTTCGTGAAGGTTTGACGTCGAGCGAAACCTTGGAAAAAGCACGTAAAACGTTGCGTGACCAAGTGACTTACTATGATAAAGACCGTTATTTTGCCCCTGATATTGAAGCGGCAATTGATTTAATTAACCAATATAAACTGTCTGCGCTCTTCAAGGCTGGCGCAGTCTTCCCTAACTAACATATCAAGCAAATAAAAGGTGGCCGGCAAAGTATCGGCTACCTGAAGTATTTATCTGCACGACAATAAAATAATACGAAGGATAAATCATGCAAAGCACATCACAACTTGCGCGAGGGCTTTCTGCGCGCCACATTCGATTTATGGCTTTAGGTTCTGCGATTGGTACAGGTTTATTTTATGGTTCAGCGAAAGCAATAGAAACCGCTGGGCCTGCGGTATTACTCGCCTATATTATCGGCGGCGCCGCAGTATTTATGGTTATGAGAGCGCTGGGTGAAATGGCGGTTCATCGGCCACTTGCGGGGTCGTTCTCACAGTATGCCAGCCATTATTTAGGGGCTAGAGCGGGTTTTTTTGCGGGATGGACCTATGTTTTTGAAATGCTCATCGTTTGTTTGGCGGATGTGACGGCATTTGGTGTTTATATGAAACTGTGGTTTCCAGAGGTTGCACAGTGGATTTGGGTGTTAAGCATTATTTTCTTTATTGGCGCGATAAACCTATGTCACGTGAAAACCTTCGGTGAAATGGAGTTTTGGCTGTCAATCATTAAAGTTATTGCGATTATTGCGATGATTGTCGGTGGTGCAGCCATCATGATGTTTGGTTTTGGCCAAGCAGCAGACCATGCGGTTGGGGTATCAAACTTATTTATTCACGATGGGTTTATGCCAAATGGTATTGGTGGGGTGATTGCATCCTTTGCTGTCGTGATGTTTGCTTTCGGGGGAATTGAAGTTATTGGTATTACCGCGAGTGAAGCGAAAAACCCTGAAACGACTATCCCAAGAGCGATTAATGCAGTACCAATTCGCATCTTACTGTTTTATGTCCTAACGTTATTTGTCTTGATGTGCATTTACCCGTGGAACCAAATTGGGCAGCAAGGTAGCCCATTTGTGCAAATTTTCGATAGCTTAGGTATTCAATCTGCGGCGAATATCTTAAATGTTGTGGTGATCACGGCGGCAATTTCGGCGATTAACAGCGATATCTTTGGTGCAGGGCGTATGATGTATGGCATGGCACATGAAGGGCAAGCGCCAAGAGCCTTTACCAAGCTGACAAAAAATGGTGTGCCTTGGATGACGGTATTAGTGATGGTCGCTGTGTTGTTAGTCGGTGTGGTATTGAACTATGTCATCCCTGATGATGTATTTGTGGTAATTGCGTCAATTGCGACATTTGCCACCATTTGGGTATGGTTAATGATTTTGCTGTCACAGTTTGCAATGCGTAAAAAAATGTCGCCAGAAGAAATTAGCCAATTAAAATTCCCTGTGCCTATGTGGCCTGTGGCACCTATTTTAGCCATCGCATTTATGGTATTTGTTTTTGGTGTCTTGGGGTATTTTGAATCAACACGAATTGCACTCTATGTAGGCATTGTTTGGTTAGTATTACTGACTATCGCCTACGCACTTTGGGTAAAAAAACCTGCGAAAGAGGCGGAAATCGTACTGCAAAACGAAAGCTAATATCGTTGCTTCCTTGCTGAACTTGTTATTTTCTTCACGCCCTTTAGCTAAATAAAGGGCGTTTTTACGTCAAAACATGCATTAATAAGCTCGATGAGCAGATCCCCTTGGCAAATTTTATTGCATTAATCTGCTGATTTGTCTTTCACTTCGTGGCAAACTTTAACTATTCATATATTCCCTTTCAAAATACAGGCTGGAGAACCCCTTCTTGGAAAAGATTTTCGTTGATGAAGCCGTTGCAGAACTTCATACCATTCAAGATATTTTACGTTGGACGATGAGCCGCTTTAATGCAGCCAATGTGTACTATGGTCACGGTACAGATAACCCATGGGATGAGGCGCTACAATTGGTGTTACCAACACTTTACCTGCCTCTAGACCTGCCCGATGAGCTGTTAACCTCACGCCTAACACCAACAGAACGCCACCGCATTATTGAGCGTGTTTTACGCCGCATTAATGAGCGTATTCCGGTTGCATACCTGACTAATCGTTCATGGTTTTGTGGCCATGAGTTTTATGTTGATGAGCGAGTGCTTATCCCACGCTCGCCAATTGGTGAATTAATCAATAACCATTTTGTTGGTTTAGTGGCGGATGAACCACAAACTATTCTTGATTTATGTACCGGAAGTGGTTGTATTGCGATTGCTTGTGCGTATGAATTCCCTGATGCAGAAGTCGATGCGGTTGATATTTCAAGTGATGTGCTGGCGGTGGCTGAGCAAAATATTGCCAATCATGGTTTAGAACACCGGGTGATACCGATCCGCTCTGACTTATTCCGCGATATGCCAGAGGTTAAATATGACCTGATCGTGACGAACCCACCGTATGTTGATGCGGAAGATATGGATGACTTACCGGAAGAGTTTCGTGTCGAGCCTGAATTAGCGCTAGCCGCTGGAAGTGATGGGTTGAAATTGGTGCGCCGTATTTTAGCCAATGCACCGCGTTTTCTGACAGAAGAAGGCGTGTTAGTGTGCGAAGTGGGCAACAGCATGGTTCATCTGATTGAACAATATCCTGAAATTCCATTTATTTGGTTAGACTTTGAATATGGTGGTGACGGTGTGTTTATGTTAACGCGTGAACAACTTGTTGAGCACCACGCACATTTTGAGCTTTATATCGATTAATCAACAGTTGCGTGATGTTCCAAGATCATGTAATCAATAATAACGACACAACGATATAATAATTAACAACCAAAATTCTTAGTAAAACAAGAATGGCTTAGAATAGGATACTCCGATGGCAGGAAATTCAATTGGGCAACTTTTCCGCGTAACCACATTTGGTGAGTCACACGGGGTTGCATTAGGTTGCATCGTCGATGGGGTTCCCCCTGGCTTAGCACTGACAGAAGCAGATTTACAAAAAGACTTAGACCGTCGTCGTCCGGGGACATCTCGTTATACGACAGCGCGTCGGGAGCCTGACCAAGTCAAAATCTTATCTGGTGTGTTTAATGGTATGACAACGGGCACGAGTATTGGTTTACTGATTGAAAATACCGACCAACGCTCGCAAGATTATGGCGCGATTAAAGATGTTTTTAGGCCAGGTCATGCAGACTACACTTACGAACAAAAATATGGCCAGCGAGATTACCGTGGTGGTGGTCGCTCATCAGCACGTGAAACAGCTATGCGTGTTGCGGCAGGTGCGATTGCGAAAAAGTATTTACAAGAAAAGCTTGGTGTGCAAATTCATGGTTGTTTAACGCAAATGGGGTCAGTCGCTTGTGAAATTAAAGACTGGTCAATTGTCGAAGAAAACCCGTTTTTCTGTCCTGATCCAAGCAAGTTAGAAGCACTTGACGAATTATTGCGTGGTTTAAAGAAAGAAGGTGATTCGATTGGTGCTAAAATTACCGTCATTGCAGAGCATGTGCCTGCGGGCTTAGGTGAGCCGGTATTTGACCGTTTAGATGCCGACCTCGCTCATGCGTTGATGAGTATTAACGCGGTAAAAGGCGTGGAAATTGGGGATGGTTTCGGTGTTATTGCACTGAAAGGCAGTGAAAACCGTGATGAAATTACCCGTAATGGTTTCACCTCAAACCATGCAGGCGGCATTTTAGGCGGTATTAGCAGCAGCCAGCCTATTATTGCGCATATTGCGTTAAAACCGACATCCAGTATTACCGTTTCAGGTAAAACACTAAACCGTGATGGTGAAGAAGTTGAAATGATCACCAAAGGGCGTCATGACCCTTGTGTAGGCATTCGCGCAGTACCAATTGCGGAAGCGATGATGGCGATTGTTCTAATGGACCACTATTTACGTCATCGTGGCCAATGTGCGGATGTAACGCCAGCAATGGAACCGTTTGAATAACCGTTTTACTGTGTTTATGTAGTGACAACTGAGCGGCCTATAAGGTCGCTTTGTTGATGATGAAGGTTCGGATGAAGCCTCCTAAAAATACCTCATCTAGGTTGTGATATCACCAAACCTGATTGGCGATATATTCACATCAACATCATGATATTTCTTCTCTTTGGATAGTAAAATGGATTGGCTAACTGCCGTTGCACCTGAAGTTTATGCTTTACTCTTCTTTGTTGCGCTGTTTGCAGGGTTTATTGACTCCATCGCGGGTGGTGGTGGGCTATTAACAATCCCAGCCCTGTTATCTGTGGGAATAACTCCAGTTGAAGCTTTAGCAACCAATAAGTTGCAAGCGGTTGGCGGTTCGTTTTCTTCAACGCTCTATTTTGTCAGGCGAAAAGCCATAGATTTACGAGAGCAATTGTTTCCATTCATTATGACAATGATTGGTGCCATGTTAGGTGCGATTGTTATTCAAATGATTGACACTGCGTTCTTAAAACAACTGTTGCCCATTTTGGTGATTTGTGTCGGTTTATACTTTTTATTAACGCCGTCAATTGGTGTGCAAGACCGTCAACAACGTATCAGTATGCCATTTTTCGGGGTGGCAATTGGGATGACACTGGGTTTTTATGATGGTGCATTTGGTCCCGGAACTGGTTCATTTTTGGCATTAGGTTATGTTTTGTTGCTTGGCTATAACCTTGCTAAAGCCACTGCTCATGCGAAGTTACTTAATTTTGCCTCTAATTTTGGCTCTTTAGTGTTTTTTATTATCGGGGGTCATGTTCTTTGGGCATTAGGTTTTGTTATGCTAATTGGCCAAATGGTTGGCGCTCGTTTAGGTGCGCGCTTGGTATTAACCAAAGGACAGAAACTGATCAGGCCGATGATCGTGGTGATTTCGTTGCTGATGAGTATTAAATTACTCCATGATAGCCATGGTGACGTGATTAAAGCTTGGTTCCTCTCATTATTTTAAGATGATTTAAATTATTCATGAGTACACATAATTATCAGGATCTAATCAATATCTTTGATGAATGCTTTGGTGTGACATATAACACTAGACTGGTAAAAGGGGATGATGAACCCATTTATTTACCTGCAGATGAGGAAGTGCCTTATCACCGAATTGTGTTCGCACACGGCTTTTTCACCAGTGGATTACACGAAATCTCACATTGGTGTATCGCAGGGGAAGCAAGGCGCCAGCAAGTTGATTACGGCTATTGGTATTGCCCTGATGGGCGAGATGAAAAAACACAGTGTGAGTTTGAAGTGGTGGAAATCAAACCTCAAGCGCTAGACTGGCTGTTTTGTGTTGCTGTTGGCATTCCATTTAATGTCAGCTGTGACAACTTAGAAGGGGATTTTGAGCCTGATCGCATTGCGTTTATGCGCAAAGTTCATGCCCAAGTGATGCTTTATTTAGAAAATGGTATCCCTGAGCGCCCATTACGCTTTATTAATGCGTTACAATTGTTTTACAATACGCCACCTCTTTGTGCAGAAGCTTTTCCTTACCCGGAAGATATTTTTGCCTAATGAACACACAATATAGTAAGGATTAAGCATGCTTGCGGATTTAGAAACACGCATACTAACGAAAATTGATGATATGGTTGAACACGCGAGTGATGATGAACTCTTCGCTGGCGGCTATTTGCGTGGTCACTTAACCCTTGCTGTGGCTGAGCTGGAAGAAGAAAACGAAACCAGTTCTGAAGCATTATACCAACGTGTTGAAGTCAGTATTCAAAATGCCATCAAAGCTGGTGAATTGACACCACCAGACCAAGTACTGGTATTAGATATGTGGAAAAGCTTATTAAATAACGCAATTTAATTTATTGTGTTATGCATTATCTGTTGAGTTCTGCATGAAAAGCGGGGAAACCCGCTTTTTTGTTAGCTAAATTTTGTTGTGAGTACACATTATGGCGAATGTTCGTTTAGCAACCCCCCTTGATGCTAAATCCCTTCCTACGGTGGAAGCTTCCGCAGGGCAGGCGTTCACGAGTATCGAAAAATATCAATGGCTTGCTGAAGGTGATGGGCAAACAGAGCAAGACCACCTCGGTTTTATTTCTGAGCAATTAGAGTGGGTGGCTGTGAATGATTGTGATGAACCAATTGGTTTTATCAATGCTGAAAGTCACCATACTAGCCTGCATATTTGTGAAGTGTCTGTTTGCCAGCAATGGCAAGGACAGGGGCTGGGTAAGAAGCTGATTAAGCAGGTTCTTGATGCCGCTTTGGCACGCAAAATCACGGTAGTGACATTGACCACTTGCCGCGATGTGCCTTGGAATGCACCTTATTACCAACGCTTGGGTTTTAAAATTCTTGAAATTAATGAGCTAACCACCGAGTTACAGGCTATTTTACAGTCTGAGGTCGATGCAGGGTTTGCTGCTGAAGACCGCTGTGCAATGGCTATCTCATTAACTTAATGCATTAATATTAGTGTATTAATAAGGGAGTTTAATAGGGCGACCTAATAATAATTTCCTTACCCAAAAACGGTTTGGGTTGAGTTCTGCAAGGGTTTCATCATCGAGCGGGAGTACTTGCCCAAAAATTTGAGCAGCCAGCAATTCCGCACAAAGTGGTGCAGTTGATAACCCTCTTGACCCCAATGCCCCAAAAATAAATAAATTTGGGTGCACAGGAGCGAGTCCAATAGGCTGTTTGTTGGCGATTTGAGTGGGTAAATCGTGATAGAGTGCCAAATGTTGTTCGAAATCAGGCACATTGCCTAATAAAGGAAAATGGTCGCGAATAACACAACGAATACCTTGGCGTGAATGTTGCTGTGAAATATCGATGTCCCTAGGCCAAGTTACATCGGGTAGGTTATCAACCAGTTTCTGGCGGTTTCCTTGCTGCTCCTCTTCACTATAATCGAAATCAAGCCGTTCACGTTGGTAGCTAGCGCCTAAGCAATGTTGTGTACCAGTGGCATCGGCTGGTGTTAAATACCCTTCAAAACACAAAACATTTTTCAGTTGTTGTAGGGTGTGATTGGTTGGAATATGGCTGACTTGCCCACGTACAGGCGAAATGGGTAAATTAACGGTTTGAGCAAATTGGCGCAGCTTGTGCCCATTAGCAATGATGACAGTTGAGTGAACACGTGTTAGCTGTTTGTGTTGTGCAGTTTCAATTAATAACTGCCAATTTTGTTCTGTTTGTTTTAATTCAACGACATTATGTTCAAAACAGAAGGTGACACCCTGCTGTTGCAAATATTGTTGTAAACTCTCACACAGTTGGGCAGGGCACAACCATCCTCCAGACGCGTAGTGAATACCATCATGGTTGACATCAACGCCGCAAATATCACTCAGTTGCTGACGATTTTTACCAATCGCAAAATCATCAGGCCACTCAGTTTCTAACATTCCTGCTATTTTGTGAGCAATTTTGTCGTTATAAGCGAGTTGGCTTACGCCACACCACTGGCCTTCAAATGTGAGCCCTTGTTTTGCTAATTGGTGATAAAAGCGAGAGGCAAAGGGGAAAGCACTGACAAAAAAACGCTCAAGTGGGTCGTTATTACCGGTGAGTAAGGGGTAAATAGCCCCTTGGCGATTGCCGGAAGCATTCTGTGCAACTTGGGCATCTTGGCAGAATAAGGTGACTTTAGCACCGCGGTTATGAAGGGCGTAGGCCACCGTTAAACTGGCAAGCCCGCCGCCAATGATAGCAACGTCAGTTGGGTTATCGGCTTTTCGTCTTGCAAACCAAGGCGTTGGGATATCAATTTCTTTTTCGGCTAATACGCCAGTTAACATTTCTCGCTTGTTGCCAAAGCCTTTAACCTTTTTAAGGGTGAAGCCAGCTTGCTGTAGGCCTCTTTTAACTGAACCTGCCACAGTAAATGTCGCAAAAGTCCCATTGAGGCGGGCTAACTTTGCCATGTTAGTGTACAGCTGTTCACTCCACATTTCGGGGTTTTTTGAGGGGGCGAAACCATCTAAAAACCATGCGTCTATCTTGTTGTTTAAGTTGTTTTTCAGTAAAGATATTTGCTCATTAACATCGCCAAACCATAAATCTAATATGATATGGCCATTTTCTAATATGATCCTCTGGTTGCCTGGTAGAGCTTGTGGCCAACTTTCACAAAGGGTTTGCGATAAGCCAGCAAGTTCAGGCCAACAGCGATGTGCAGCGATTAAATCTGTTTTTGTTAAAGGGTATTTTTCGAAGCTGATGAAATGTAATTGCTGTAATGCTGCATTGGGGTTTTCGGCTTTAAACTGATTAAAAGATTGCCACAATGCTAGGAAATTCAAACCCGTACCAAACCCAGTTTCAGCAATGACACAGGTTGCAAAAGGGTGCGTCGCAAAGCGGCCAGGAAAATGATTCCCTTGCAAAAACACATGTCGAGCTTCTTCTAAGCCATCTTGGTTAGAAAAATAGATATCTGCAAACTGTTCAGACATGGGAGTGCCTTCGTCATTCCAACTCAGGCGTGCGGTTTGTACAGCGTTCTTTTTCACGATATGCCTACACTTTTTATATAATCCCTAAATTTTACCGCTGATATCACTGTAAGGCTACCGCAATAAAAAAGTCTTATCCGTGTCATAAAGAAAAAAATACAAATATTTACCCTGATCGGACTTGTTCAGCGTACAAGTGTAAGCTAAAGTGACATCCTGTAATCCCGCAATCATATAATTATAGTCATGAGGTAACGAATGAAGCGTGCAGTCATCACTGGTCTAGGTATTGTTTCCAGCCTTGGTAATAACCAGGAAGAAGTACTGGCTTCTCTGAAGGAAGGTCGTTCCGGGATCACTTTCTCAGAAGAATTCAAAGAGGCAGGGCTACGTAGCCATGTCTGGGGTAATGTCAAAAATTTAGACCCAAAAGACTTAATCGACCGTAAAATTTTCCGTTTTATGAGTGATTGCTCCGCCTATGCTTATTTATCGATGGAACAAGCGATTGCGGATTCAGGTTTAGCTGAAGAACAAGTTTCAAATTTACGTACAGGTATCGTTGTTGGCTCTGGTGGTGGTTCTCCACGTAACCAAGTGGCGGGTTCTGACGGTATGCGTGCTAAAGGTTTACGTGGTGTGGGCCCATACATGGTGACCCGTGCAATGGCATCGGGTATTTCTGCCTGTTTAGCGACTCCATTTAAAATCAAAGGCGTAAACTACTCAATCAGTTCTGCATGCTCAACATCAGCGCACTGTATCGGCCATGCAGTTGAATTAATTCAATTAGGCAAACAAGATGTGGTTTTCGCGGGTGGCGGTGAAGAGCTGAGCTGGGAAATGACCTGTGAGTTTGATGCGATGGGCGCATTGTCGACTAAATACAATGAAACGCCAGACAAAGCATCAAGAACTTACGATAAAGACCGTGATGGTTTCGTTATCGCAGGTGGTGGTGGTATCGTTGTTGTCGAGGAATTAGAACATGCGTTAGCGCGTGGTGCACATATCTACGCTGAAATTGTCGGCTATGGTGCGACCTCTGACGGTGCAGACATGGTTGCCCCATCAGGTGAAGGTGCGGTGCGTTGTATGCAAATGGCTATGCAGGGTGTTGATAAAATTGATTATATCAACACACACGGTACGTCAACACCAGTGGGTGACACCAAAGAGTTAGAAGCTATCCAAGAAGTGTTTGGTAGCCATTCTCCTGCAATTTCTGCAACGAAAGCGATGAGTGGCCACTCATTAGGTGCAGCGGGTGTACACGAAGCGATTTACAGCTTACTGATGTTAGAGCACGGCTTTATTGCACCAAGCATTAACGTCGAAAATTTAGACGAGAAAGCTGCTGGCTTGAATATCGTGACTAAACCAACGGAACAAGAGTTGGAAACCGTCATGTCTAACAGCTTTGGTTTCGGTGGAACTAACGCCACATTAGTGATGAGCAAATACAAAGCGTAATTTGTATTAGGCTAACGTATTAAATAAGCGAGAACTTCGGTTCTCGTTTTTTTTCAATAAGTTATTGTTGGAGTATCACTTTATTAAATTATAGAAGTGATTAGCATGAGATACTCAATTCAACTTCTAAAAATAAATTGAATTGAGGCGTGTTAATATGAATATCAAGCATTATTTCGTAATGTTAAGCAATAGCTCGACGAAGATGATTAAAGAGTATGAGAAAAGTAATAGCACTGAAATTAAAATAAAGCTATTAAAGAAACATCTTTTAAAGGTGATGAATGTTTATAATGCACGTGGTTGGAATATTAAAGAAAAAGATAAGAATAAGATAGATAAGGCAATTAATGTATTAGATAATATAATTCATAATGAGTTTCTTAAATCTAATTTAAATAAAAATGGTATTGCTAGTTCAGTGGAAATTAAATCTCATCATCTTCTTGACCGCATTTCACTACATTATGATTCGTCATGTCGTCAGTTAGGAAGAAAAGATATAGATTATATTTTTTTTGATGGGGTAGATCGAAATAATTTAATGTCTACTAATGTTAATATTGATTTTTCTAACTCAACATTATCTGGCGCGATAATAAAATATGATGGAAATAAAGCACTAGTTAGAGCTGATTTCTCTAATGCAAATCTGAATGATGTAAAGATTAAATTGCCCATTAAATTAGGTGTTGATTATGATTTCACGGGAGCCAAATTAAATAATACAGACATTGAAATAGGTATCCCTAGTGGAAATTTAAGTGAGGTAAACTTAGTGTCTTTATTTGGTGAGGACGGTAATTACATTAACAGTAGTGCTTTCAAATCAATACTAACAATTAATGATAAAAATATAAAATTAGGATTGTTGAGTGAACTAAATAAAGCTTATGAGTCAAATCGTAAATATTTTGAAAAGCATAAAAATGTGGAAGCTGAGTTTTTAAAGCAATATAACTATTTTAAACAAATGGTTGATTAAATAAAGCTTTGCCCCAAATTCACTGGGGCAAAGTTTTACAGAGATTGTATGAACACTTAATTATGATGAAACCGCGGAATGTTTACGTTTACGAATACGCTTTACAATCGGTGGTAGAATTAGCACTAATACCGCAAGTGTTAATAAGCTTTGAGAAATCGTACTGCTCCAAAGAATATCGAAATTACCATTACTAATGGACAGTGAACGGCGTAAGTTTTGTTCTAACATTTCACCGAGTACAAACCCTAAAATTAATGGAGAAAGTGGGAAGTTCATTTTTCGTAGAATAAACCCAAATACACCTAGCCCCATCATGAGTAACAAATCAAACGTTGTACTATGAACGGCATATACCCCTACAGCAGAAATGCAAGCAATAGCAGGGACTAAAAACCATAATGGAACTGTTAGCATTCGTGTGAATAGGCCAATTAATGGAATATTCATGATGAGCAGAACCACGTTAGCAATCAACAGAGCCGCAATTAACCCCCAAACAATATCAGGTTGCTCAGTAAACATCCCTGGGCCTGGGGTGATATTATAGAGCGTTAGCGCCCCCATCATTACCGCTGTGGTTCCTGAACCCGGCACACCAAGGGTTAACATTGGGATAAATGAGCCACATGCAGAGGCATTATTGGCCGCTTCTGGTGCGGCAACACCACGCACATCGCCATTACCAAAATCCCCTTTTTCACCACTAATTTTCTTTTCAGTCATGTAGGTGATAGCACTGGCGATGGTGGCACCGGCTCCCGGTAAAACGCCAACAAAGAAACCGATAAAAGAGGAGCGTAAAGCTGGACCTGCACACGCTTTAGCTTCTTTGCGATTGAATAGCATTCGGCCTGTTTTGCGGATCAGCCCTTGGCCTGTCGCGGTACCTTCGAGCATCAATAAAATTTCGCTGACAGAGAACAAACCAATAACCACGACGATAAACTGTACGCCATCTGATAAATGTACGCTATCAAACGTAAAACGATATTCCCCAGAGTTGGCATCCACCCCCACAGTGGCAAGTGATAGACCAATTAGTGCAGCCAGTAGTGATTTAATTGGGTTTTGGCTCATCATGCTACCTAAGCAGGCAATGGCAAAAACCATTAAGGCGAAATATTCGGCAGGACCAAAGGCGAGTGACCATTGAGCAAGCAAAGGAGCGAATAGAATTATCCCTACAATTGCAATCGTTGAACCAATAAATGAACTGACCGCGGAAATAGAGAGCGCAACGCCACCTTTTCCCTGTTTTGCCATAGGATAACCATCTAGCGTGGTCATGATTGCTGCGGCATCGCCGGGGACATTAAGTAAGATTGATGATATGCGTCCTCCATATTCACAGCCTAAATAAACCGTGGCGAGTAAGATTAATGCAGACTCAGCCGGTAATTTAAGCGCAAAAGCCAACGGCAGTAAAATTGCCACGCCATTGATAGGGCCGAGGCCGGGAAGCATGCCCACGATTGTTCCGATAAAACAGCCAATTAAGGCGATCAAGATATTTTGAGGAACCAGAGCGACCTCAAAACCTTGCGATAGGTACATCCAAGTTTCCATGACTTCGCTCCTTAACTTAGCAGGCTGCCAATAGGCAAGGTAACATCTAGCCATTTATCAAAGGCATAGAACAAAAAGATACCTAAGACCGGACCCGAAATAATCGCGGCAATAGGTGTCGCACCAAATAGCAGGGCGATACTGATGGTGACTAAACTGGTTGCAATTGGAAACCCTAACCATTCAAAAGCCCATGCATAGATAACAAGTGCAATGACTAATAAAACTAGACGACGTAATACATAGGGTTTTGGCCACTCAACGGCTTCTTGCTTGCCAAATAATAAGGCAAGAGCACAAAGGGCCATTAAGGAGAGTATGACAACCGGAAAAGGGCGGGGGCCCAGTGGTTCATAGGTAAACTCACTTTGGATCCCCCAACCAATATAAATTCCGATAGCACACAGTATTAGCCAAACTATGGCAAATATGCGTTGGCTCATCGTTCACTCCGTTATTTAGCTAAACCGAAAGCGCGGGCTTGTTCACGATACTGCTCAATTTCTTTTTTGACATAGCTATCGAGTTCTTGCCCGGTTAAGTTGTATTCAAATAAACCACGGAGTTCGCGTTGTTTTTTGAATTCGTCGGTTTGTTGCAGTTTTTGGAAGGCTTCAACCCATTGGTTATAATCGGCATCAGACACTTTGGGGCCCATATAGAAACCGCGAATGATTGGCCAGACAATGTCATACCCTTGTTCTTTTGCTGTAGGGATATCGGATAACCCATCACCAAGGCGTTTGTCTGCATAGACGGCAAGAATACGAATTTTACCTTCATTGATATATGGGGTCATTTCGCTGATATCCCCTGAAAGTACTTGAATATGGTTGCCCAGTAGCGCGGTTAAGGTTTCACCACCGCCCTCAAAAGCCACATAACGCATTTTGCGAGGGTCAATGTCTATCGCTTTTGCGAGTAAAGCGGTTTTCATCCAATCTTGGCTACCAATAGATCCTCCCGCACCAAACACGATGCTGTTAGGGTCTTTCTTGAAGGTATCCATTAAATCTTTAAGGTCTTTATAAGGGGAGTCTGCACGAACCGCAATCATGCCGTAGTCACTACCAACGCTGGCAAGCCAACGCACGTCATTTTCGTTATAGCGGCCAAATTTACCTTGTGCAAGGTTGAGTAATGAGCCTCCTGAGAACGCGACGATGGTGCCGGGTTCTGCAGGGCGCTGAGCAACAATAGCGTTATAAGCAACCGCGCCAATACCGCCAGGCATATAGGTCACTCGCATCGGTTTTTCAATTTCTTTGGTTTCAAGAAGAGACACTTGTACTAACTTACAAGTTAAATCAAAACCACCTCCAGGTTTGGCGGGGGCAATACATTCTGTACGTTCAGGTAGGGCGTTTGCAGGGTTGATGCCAACTAAAAATATTGCTGTTGCTAAGGCCTTCAGTGTGAATTTTTTCATTCTTTTTTCCTTACTAAGACAATAATTAGAGGTAAAAATTGTTTACTTCTTGTTGTATTCGTATGACATCATTGCCCTATGAAGCTTTCATTTACCTTTCATTAACAAATATTATTATTTTTATGTGATATATATCAGATTGTTTTGTATTTTTGCTTTTTTGTTATGTTAACTTAATGTTAATTTAATCACGTTAATGGTGTTTACTGATAATAGTTGTGATGGATACAGTAAAAATGGTCACATTTGCTTTCCATTCATCCAATGGAATGCCAACGTATACTGATAAATAATTATAATGAGTATGCGGAATGAGAATTTTATTGGTTGAAGACCATGACGAATTGTCATTATGGTTACAAAAAGCGTTATCGTCATCCGGGTTTGCGGTTGATGTTGCCAGTGATGGCGCGATAGCAGACCAACTATTACAAACCGAACACTATGAATTAGTCGTGTTAGATGTATCACTTCCGAGAATGAGTGGGCTTGAGGTATTGGCGCAAATGCGCAAGCGTCATCAAGAAACCCCTGTCTTGTTATTAACGGCGAATTCAGACGTAGCCGACCGTGTGCAAGGGCTAAATGCAGGGGCTGATGACTACTTGACGAAACCTTTTGATATTGCGGAATTAGAAGCACGCCTTCGCGCTTTATTGCGACGCAGCCAAGGGAAAGTCAATGAGTCACAACAGTTTGGGTTACTGAGTTACCATGAGGATGGCTATTTTCTATTAGGCGAAGAGCCTCTAGGCTTAACACCAAGAGAATATGCGGTGTTAAACACCTTATTTCATCGACGAGGACGTCCTGTTTCTAAAATGCAATTATTTGAACAGGTTTTTTCGTTGTCAGATGAAGCCAATTTACAAAGTATTGAGTTATATGTTCATCGTGTAAGAAAAAAGCTTGCCGGTTCAGACGTTAACATCAATACCTTACGCGGATTGGGATACCGATTAGAGCAGTGTAGTGTATGAAATTAGTCTCTCATCCACGCTCTCTCTTTCATCAGTTGCTGCTCTTTTTCGGTATCCCGCTCATTTTGTTGGGAAGTTTCTCGGTTTATACCCACTATTACAGTGCAAAAAATGCCGCAAACTTAGCCTATGACCGAACCTTATTAGCTTCAGCACGAACCGTCGCGGAACGCTTGCAAGTCGTTGATGGTCATCTCTCTGTGAGCGTGCCTTATGTCGTGCTTGATAGTTTCGAATTAAATAATAATGACCGAATTTTTTATCAAGTGATCTCCCCTGATGGTGAAACCATCTCTGGTTATGATGATTTACCACCAATTCCCCCTTATTGGATGCGTTCACAACACTATACTGCGCTAGTTTATTTTTATGATGCGCAGTATAAGGGGCTTCCTATTCGTATTGCTGCGTTTTATCAACCGATTAACGAAGGTGGGATAACAGGAATGGTTGAAATCCGAGTGGCGGAAACGGTCTATTCACGGCAAGATCTCGCTAACCAATTGTTAATCTCTGCCCTGATGAGCCAAGGTACGGTGGTATTATTAACCTTGGCCCTTGCCTATATCCTACTGAGTAAGCTACTGGCACCGTTGAAAAAATTGTCCCATTTAATGCTAGGCCGTTCTGCTAATGATTTAACCCCATTGCCAGATTTACTGCCGTGGTCTGATTTATCACCACTCATTGATGCATTAAATCGTTATATTTCCCGCCTAAAGCGGATGGTTAGGCGACAAGAGCGATTCAGTGCAGATGCTTCTCATCAACTTAAAACGCCACTAACTGTTCTCAAAACTCAAGTTTCCGTAGCGATTAATAGTACGGACGAAACCCAACGGCAACAGAGTTTGCAAGCCATTGAAAAAACGCTCGATAATACGATTATCCTGACGGATAGGCTCTTGCAGCTATCGCGATTAAAAGCTCATGAAAAAGAGGCGATTACACAGTATCGAGCCATAAATTTGGTAGAAATTGTTCATCAAGTTTGTTTTACTCGTCTGCCCCAAGCTGAAAGCCAAAATATTGATTTAGGTTATGAAGGCGCGGAAACAGCATGGATCAAAGGCGAGCCGATTTTATTAGCAGAGATGTGTGCAAATCTAATTGATAATGCCATCAAATATACACCCGAAAATGGGGTGGTCACCGTCCGTGTGGTTAGCAGTGACGACCATCTTCATTGGGTCTTGGAGGTGGAGGACTCGGGGCCTGGGATCCCTGATGCTAAAATTAACCGTTCTATGGAAGCCTTTACGCGTTTAAATAATGCGCTAGGGAAGGAAGGGGCAGGGCTTGGGTTGGCGCTCGTGAAAGATATTGCAAGCTATCATGGTTCTGAGCCTCAATTATTAAAAAGTAAATTACTCAATGGATTGTTGGTCAGAATCCCATTCAAAGCCAGCCAAGCGCCGTTATAAGAGAAACCACCTAGTAAAATAGGTGGTTTAAATAACAGCAAACTGCAACTGGCGGTAATAAAAATACGTGTTAGTTGCGTAATGGTGCAAATATAGGCGTTGATTTACTATGCAATGGTTGGTGGTTTACATCACTTGTTATCGTGTCTTGTGGAAACTCTGCGATGATTGACGATAATAGAGATTCTAGGTCTTTATCATTTCCATCGCTATCAGCGAAGTTGAGATTGATTTTATCTGATCCCTTGTTAATCGTGGTTTCAATTGACATTACTTTTGTTTTTTTGTTAATTAATTCAATAAGTAGTGGTGTGATCTCTGAAGAAATTGATTTCTTATCTTTATTTTCCGAATGGGTATAAATATATTGAGATATCTCTTTTTCTGTCTGAGCAATTTGTTTCTCTAAAGAATGTATATCATTAATGTATTCTACTATTTCTGCATGCCCTTTTGAGTTATACAGTTTTGTTAACGACCCTAATTGGTCAGTTAAGCCTAATAATGTATACATTTTATCTTGAACCGTTTGGTAATATGTATTTTCATCAATCGTAGACGACGCTGATTTTAAGGGGATCTTTATACGAATGTTAGAAATTAAACTATTTATTTCATTTTTCAATAGCTTCTTTTCCACGGCTAGCATGTAGATATTATCTTTATTTTCACCAAAGTTATTAATGTAAGAACCTACCTTATTTGGCTGAGAAAATTGTTGTAGATGATTATTAAACTCTAAGTTAATAAATTTTTGGAGAGTTTTTGCCCTAAGTAATTCATCAGAAAACTGCGTCGCTAACTCGTCAATGCTATCATGGGTCTTTTTCTCCTGAACTAACATCCTATTTTTAATGATATAACTTGCTAAATCTTCTTTTATATTCAGTATGTTTTTTTCTAGCTGAGCCCTGTGGATCAAGTATGTGGATTGGTCGTAATATAAACCCGCCTCTTTTTTTATTTCTATGTTGATACGTAATTCAATCTTATTGAATAATTTTTCTAATTTATTTTCTATATCTTGCTGGTATTCTTTCTGTCTATCAGAGTGATGTGTGAATAGCTTATCAACGGGTAATATATGATTTTCCAGTTTTTTTTGAGCGTCAATTTTTAAATTTTTTAAATTATCAGCGGATTTGGATAACTCAGTTAGTAATTTAAACTCTTTATTTTTTTGAAAATGGCTTTCAAGATAGTTACTGTCGAAACCTTTGTCTTGTTCAATGTAATTATGAACATCATCTAAGTATTCAAAATTTTTGATTTTATCAAAACTATGGTGTAAATATTGAATTTTCGCATATTGAGTATTTAGTTTTGTCGTGTGTTTTATTAATTTATTGATGGTATTATTGCTAGAGGAGTGCATTGCTCCTTCATTATTAAGTTTTTTTAGCAGTTTTTCTATGTTATTTTTACTTTCTTTAGCGTTTGCGTATAAATTATGTATATCTTCTTCTGCATAAAATGTTTTTTGCATAAGTCTAAGCCTAGACTGCATGTTTTCAGTGGCTTTATGCAGATATTTTTGGGATAAATTGTAACTATTATTTAGGTTGGTGTTAATTTGGTTAAGCTCTGAACTTATGGCGTTTAGAATAATAGGATTTTCTTGATGTGAAATTTCATTAGGAAAAATAAAATGACCGTTAATATCATTCAGTAAACTCGATAAATCAGCTCCATATCGGTCAATTAAATTGGATTTATTGAGACTCATAGACTCTGAAGTTCCTGAAATCGTATAATGGCCTTGCTTATTTGTATGTTTACTGTGTAAAAACTGTAGCGTTTCGAAATTTTTCTCTTGGTTTTCGGCTTGTTTGTGAAGTTTATACTCTATGTTTTTTAATTCATTCAATTCATCAGAACCCGTCGTCTTAAATTTATGTTTTAAATTATCAATTTTATTAAGTAAATGACGAATTCTTGTACTATTCTGTTCTGTATTCTCTCTAATGCTTTGATATGTTTTTTCTAGGTAAATGATATTTTGGGGTGGTTTTTTACTAATTGATAAAATTGTTGAATAGTCTATCTCCTTATATATATCTTGAATTTTTATACTTCCCAATGATTTATGGTCTTTATTAAATATTGAAATCATAGTAAACACTCCTTGTTAATAGATTATTTAAATCTGCAGATGTGCAGACGCAAATAAAATATAATCTAACGATAGGAGGAAGACTAATTTTTATTTAGTATGGAAATCTCATTAATATAATCAAAAATCATTAGCTAATAATTTTTTAGTTATATTATAAGTGGGTGCTATAAAAGATATTTTGCGTGGATGTAAAATGATAATTGTAGACGGATGAAGGCGCTAAAGTTAATTAGCGCCTTAGAGTCATGACTTATTGATTTAACATACTAAAGTCCCACTCTTTTAGGGCTTTGATTGAGTCATCATCTAAGTATTTAGCACCAAGTTTAAGGTAATCATGGGCTTTTTGGATATCTTCTTTACTCTTGTTACCGACCCAGCCGTTATAATACATATAAGCAAGCTTGTATTTTGCCATTGCATGGTGGGTGCCTTGTTCTAGGCTTGTAATGTCATAATATTTCGCTGCTCGGACATAATCTTTTGGTATGCCTTGGCCAAAATAGAGCATGTCACCAGCGAGGTGAGCCGTATTACTGTCATTTTGTTGCGCACCTAAATCAAAATAATAAAGTGCTTTAGGGAAGTCTTTTTCAATGCCGCGTTCGTTATCTTTACGATACAGATTGCCTAAAATATTATAAGCACGAGGATAGCCATTTTTCCCTGCTAATTCATAATAATAGATCATCTTTTGCGTATCTTCAGGCACACGTTCACCACGCGCATAGGCGACACCTAAGGAGAAGGCTGACATTTTGTCACCGGCCTCAGCTTCGACGCGCTGTTTTTCAATTTGCTCGGCAAAGCGGCCATATTTCTCATAGGCTTTTTCATCGGCAACTTGTTTCTCAATCGCTTGTTTGTCTTGGGCTGAAAGTGTATCCAGTAGCTCGATGGAACTTGGTTTTTTATCAAGTAGCAATGCATAGTAATAGGCCTGCTTGGCATCACCTTTTTCTACATAAGCCTGATAAATCGAACCAAGTGCATGAGTTGGATGGTAATTTAGCGAAATTTGGTACCATTCGATGGCTTTGTCGATATTTTGATCAACATTACAATCACCTTTTAAATAGATGGTTCCCATCTCTTCGGAAAGGCTCTCAGGATAATGGATATAATGTTTGTCGGTATTTTTCTGGAAATTGCTTTTCTCAATCCACTCCTTCAAATATCGGCTCGCTTTATCCATGTCGACATTATCGCTGTTACTACAGTATTGGCCAGGATAATAGATTTGATAGAGTTTTTTCGTTGCCGCTAAATCACCCTTATCATAAGCCCGTTGTAAATAGGCTAAGGCTTTAGCGTTATCACTATTTACATAATAGTAATACAAGTTCACCAATGCTACGGTACGATTGTTTTCTTCACTGAGTAGCAATGCTAAATACTTTTGTTCATCTTTGGGGCGATTAAGCTCCCTTTTTGTATTTTTGATCCCATCTCGATATAAATTCACCAATGCATTGAAGGCGTTATTAGAAAGCGCCTCATCGGTTGATTTTATCCCTTCTTGAAGATATTGAATTGCTAAATCATATTCAGGAGAGTTCGTGAGAATTTTGTTATCATATAAATACGTTTCGGCTAATTGAACTTTAGAGAAAAGGTCACCTTTCGCTGTGCCATCAATATAATTTTGGCGTTTTGCTTGGTTATCTTCAGTCACGGAATCAAGAGGTTGATAAGCGGCTAAATTGCCAGCGTCGATACTTTTCTTATACCAACCTTGCGCTGCTAGGCTTCGGCCGCGTGTACTATACCAATCCCCGAGTTTAATATAAGCGGTGGTATCACCTTTTTGGGCAGGAACCACGAGGGTTTCATAGGCTTCAATATAATCATCAACCCGTTTTGGATTAGAATGTTTTCTTAGATAAACAATGGCTTCGTCCCAATCAGGTTCCATTACCCAAGCATTTTTTTCTTCATTCAGTACGCCCATATATCGCATTTCACTATAGAGCGCGATGGCGTAGTCATTGCCTTCATCACTCGCTTGTTTTAGGTATTTAGCCGCTTCTAAAAGGTCTTCTTTGACACCTTGCCCATAGAAATAAGCTCGACCCACTTTGTATTTCGCAGAAGGGCTATCATTGAGCATTTTCATGCCAATATCATAATCATCCATATATTTGATGAATTCATTGCCCCAACTTCCTGCTTTTAGGTAATACTCACGTGCTTTTTGTCGGTTAAGCTCAACAAGCTGGCTGCCTTTTAAATACTGGTGTGCCAGTTTACGGGTATAGTCTTTACTGCCAATGGCGGCTAATTGGTCGTAATAACCTAAGATTTTTGCTTTATTTGCATTGATAAATTGATCTTGTTGGTAATAATCAATAAGCTCTTCAAGCGCACTTTCTTGATTGAATTTTGCACTTTTCTCTAAATATTCAAGCCACTTTTTCTGATCGATTTTCTGCCCATAGTTACCATATTTATAAGCATTGGCGAGTGTACGTAACGCATCTGGGTCATTCTGTTTCAATTTTCTTGAATATTGGCAAACGAAGCTTTGGATTTTTCAATTTCTCTTTTACGTGATTTTAAGAAGCTAAAATCAGGATCAGAAATCTGATTGTAATAGGAGAGGGCGGTGTCATAATTGGCATCTTCCCCGTAGTTACCTTCTTGGTATATTTCCCCTAATTCATATAAGCAGCGGTTGTTTTTGAGTGCAGCACATTTTTTATATTGAGAAATTAAATCTTTTGCGCTAAGCCCAGTAATTTTTTGGAAGCGAGATTTATAATATGCCTTATCATTGTGGTAAGTGACGCCATCAAGGTTCTGTGCGATATATAAATAAGCCGATGAACTACCTAATTCTCCTGCTTTTAAAATATAATCGTACAATGGTTTTATTTCAGCATCACTTAAAGAGTCAACATTCGTTAATTGAGTAAGCTTGTTTATCCCATATAAATAGGTGATATCAGCATCATTATTAATAAGCGGTTCAATTAATTTTTGAGCCTCAACATTGTTATCATATAAGGCAAGTTGCACTAATATTTTTTTTGTGTCAGCTCGGTTTAAGCCTGTTTTTAATAAAATATCTTTAGCGATTTGTAACTGGCTTGGAAGTAATTCGGCTCGTGCTTGGGATGAATGGAGCACATTGACTATCAAGTTAGCTATTTTATTGGTTTCTGTTGGGCGATATTTTAATAATGCAGCAGCATAATAAACTTGGCTATTATAATTTTGCTTGATTGATTTTTCGTATAAATCAAAAGCCTGATCACTATTTTTTTCAGCATCTTCCTTTAGTAAATAGTCAGCATACAAATAAGCTAAGGAATAATTTTCGCGTTTAATCACATCCTCTTTGAGGATATCGATAATCGTTTTTTCATCGATAAGTGCTTTAATATCATAGCGATAATATATTTGAACCAATAAGCGCTCAGCGGTTGATGGGTAACCGTTTTCATTAAGGTTGTCGATGAGTAATTTAGCGGCTTTCTGCACATCCTGCTTAGTACCAAAAGCATTAATATAATAACGCGCTAATTGCATCTGGGCATCATAAGTGGGGTCAATGCGATTTGCTTTTTCTAAAGCGGTGAAGGCTTTTTCTGGCGAAAATAATGGGCTACCTTTAACACTATAAACATCACTTGCCGCCACTAACGCTTCCGCAGAGTTCGGGTACTTTTCCATTAAAATAGGGGTATATTTGGCGACAATATCACTCAGTTTTTTGTTTGGAAAATCGTAACTGGAAATTGCTCTCTGGTTGATGATAACAAGTGCGTTTAAATCACCAAGGTCTGCGGCAGCGGTGAGATATTTTTCAGCTAAAGCGTCATTTCGCTTAACATCGCTAAATGTACGGCCAGAATACACGTTATAGGCTTGATACATCGCGGGAGGGTATTGACCATCAGCGGCATCAGTTAAATCCTGAATACGGTCGGTATCAGCTTTGTAATTTAAATATAAGGCTTTAGGTTTTTTTGCGTCTACAAGGGGGCGGATATAAGCCATTGCACGGTTTTTATTTCTCCGAACACCATCGCCAGTCATGTATTTTTGGTACAACACATAGATGGCGTTCTCATCACCACGGCTTGCCCGCTCTTCTAAATTAGAAATGACCTTTTGTTTTTCTTCTTCTGTTTGTGAACCATACAATGATAAAGCTCCAGGTTCTAATTCATCCGCGTCAGAAATGTATTCTAATGCAGAGGAGAAAGAGAGGCGCTCGTACTTTTTAGCGAGTGATGGGTTCGGTGGCACACCGTTACCGCCATCCTTATAAATCGAGGCAAGCAGCATAGCGGGTAAGGGAAAATCGTTGCTGACAAGTGGCGTTAATATATCAACGGCTTTCTTACTGTCATTGTCAAAGTCATGGGCGATATAACCTAAAGCAAATTTGGCCAGTTTTGAGCCTTGGTCAGAAGCTAAAGTGAAATATTGGCGAGAAAGTTCAATATTTTGTGGAACTTCTTCGTATTTATCAGCTAAATAAATACCACCAACCATTTCTTGTGCTTCTTTTACACCGAGATCAGCCGCTTTCGTTAAAGAAGCTAACCCGTTTTCATCTGTAGAAGTGTCTTCTATCATGTGCTTATAGCGGAAAAAACCAAGGTTATATAACGCATTTTTATTGTTAGCTTCTGCTGCCTTAATTAACCAGTTTTGAGCTGCCACATCATCGACATTTGTACCAATACCGTCTTTATACATCATGGCTAATGCAAAAGCGGATTGTGAGTCTTGCTCTGCTGTTTTTTGGAACTGTTCAAAGGCAGCTTGAGACTCACCTTGTTGATATAAATCATAGCCTAATTGGGAGGGAGAGGATGGGTTGGTGTTATTGATAAAATAAATGCCAGTGGCTACAGCAATTATTATCAATATGAACAACCCAACTTTAAACGGCTTAGTCATTGTTATTCCTTATTATAGTGGTTACTTGCCACGCTCCATTTAGATTTATCGCGTTATCACGGCTTATTGAGTGGAGTTACTACTCCTAAAGGGGTATTTAATTTTGTTTAAGTCTAATTGTAATTCCAGAAGATTCAATCGGATTTTCCCTTATCTGGAAAATGGTAATCCGATAAATCATATCAATGATGAGCGAATTAAAGGTGAATTGAAGATATTTTAAATGTCACAAAGTATGAATGGTGAAGAAAATTAAGGAGAAATTGAAGAGGAAATAGAGGGGATTTCAAACATAGCCCCACAGAGTGGGGCATATGAGTGACGACATTGCATTTATTGCTTTTATAATTCTATTCTACTGGCAAGAATCCTCTTGAACCACCTTTTTTTCACGGCGGAATAATTCTGTCAGTGGAGTACGTAATTGTTGCGCTAACATTACCCCGAGTAAGACCACACCACCACCGATTAAATGGTAGCTTTTTAATTCTTCACCCAAGGCGAAAATGGCAATAATGGCGGTAAATACAGGGGCAAGGTTCATAAATATGGAGGTTGTATTTGCGCCGAGTTTTATAACCCCTTTGATCCATAAAGCTGGGGCGATGATAGAAGCTGCAATACCTGCAAATACCACTAAACCAATATTTTGGCTGTTCAGAGAGACATCTTCAGCTAATAAGAAATTAGGGAGCAGCATGATCACGCCAAAGAAAATTTGAACGTAAAGGGCATCCCAACTCGATAACTGAATTGACCAACGCTTAGTCAGAACACCGTACAGGGCGTATGCCGCAGACGCAACCAACATCATGGCTTCCCCTTGGCCTAAGCCTTGAGAGAACAACGCACTTGGGCTTCCTTGGCTCACTAGCCACACTAATCCACATAATGAGAGGATTGAACCTAGCACAATCCCCACGGTAGGAATAACGCGTAGCACAAAGATACTAATAATGACTGTCAATAATGGGATCAACGAGTTCATAATTCCCATAAAGGTGGCACTCACGCTATGTGCGGCATAATAAGCCAAGCTTTGGTATAACATCATCCCTAAAGCGCCTAAAATGGCGAGTTGCCACCAATGTTTCATGACCATTTTAAAATTTCGAAGCACAGAACGTAATACAAAAGGGGTCATGACAAGAAATGCCAGTGCCCAACGGTAAAATGAGATTGCCGCAGGGTCAATGGCAGTTGATGCCGCTTTGTTAACAATGGCGTTAATTGACCATAATAAAACCGCGATTAGCGGAAAAAGAAGATTTTTCATTAAAACACTCTCCCATATTGAATGGGCGCTAGTATACATCTGTCCGATTTTTTATATATACTGATAACCAGACAATCGATAACGCTTTTCAGACAGGACTATGGAAAACTTAAAATCAGACATTTGGCAAATCAGTGAATGTAATATTGCAGAACCCGAATTGGTGGCTTTTCGGCACGAGCAAACGGCAGCTCTCACTGAGTATAAATCCCATTCGCACCCCTTTGGACAAATGCTGTATGTGGTTTGTGGCATCATGGAAATGGAGGTGGCAGGTCAACATTATTTAGCACCACCAGAATTTTGCATTTGGATCCCAGCGAACATTTCCCATGCTAGCTTTAATAAAGAAAGTGTCAAATTTCGGATCATAGATTTTGCACATGAATACAACCAAGTGCTCGCCCAGCGGCCTTGTGTGATTAAGCTTAGCCCTATATTTCAATCAATTATGACGGACATGTATCAACGCGGTATTGTTCAACCTGAAACCGCGCAAGACTTGCGTTTGGCGCATGTGTTGATTGACCAATTTCCATTGTCTTCCTGCCAAGACACCTATTTGCCTGTTTCAAAGGACAAATTTCTTGCCCCCATTTTATTAGAGTTACAAAGCGACCCAGCCGATAACACGACGTTAGCACAATGGGCAAAACGCTATTACACATCGGAACGCACGTTATCAAGACGTTGCCAGCAGGAGCTAGGCATGTCATTTAGTGAATGGCGCCAACGCTTGCGATATCTACATGCGGTTGCAGGGCTAGAAAAAGGGAAGAGTGTACATGAAGTCGCACTGGATGTGGGATATAGCTCCGCATCCGCTTTTATTGCAATGTTCCAGCAAATATCTGGCGTGACACCAGACCGTTTTCGAGTGAAAGAATTTGCCGTAGAAGGCAACCTCTAATAGGCATCTGGCTTAAACCGTGGCAAAATATTATTCCACTTATCTATATAAATAACGACACAAAACAAAAAAGTGATTGATTAGGACAACAGCGTGAAAATTTTAGTCGATGAGAATATGCCCTATGCTCAAACTTTATTTAGTGAGCTTGGTGAGGTAAAAGCGGTACCAGGACGCCCTATACCAGAACAAGAATTAATTGATGCAGATGCACTAATGGTGCGTTCTATCACTAAGGTTAATGAATCACTACTCAATAATACCCCGGTTAAATTTGTTGGAACCGCGACTGCTGGTTTTGATCATATTGATACCGAGTGGTTATCAACGGCAAATATCGGTTTTTCATCAGCGCCGGGTTGTAATGCGATAGCGGTTGTTGAATATGTTATTTCCTCACTATTATTGCTAGCGGAACGCGATAACTTTGATTTGCGTGATAAAACAGTAGGAATTATTGGCGTTGGCAATGTCGGAGGGCGCTTAGCCGCTAGGTTATCGGCTTGGGGCGTCAAAACATTACTCTGTGATCCACCGCGAGCAGCTAAGGGGGACGACGAGCCATTTGTTTCTTTTGAAGATGTCCTCGAGCGCGCTGACGTCATTACCTTCCATACTCCGCTGAATATGTCAGGGGAATATCAAACTTTCCATTTAATGGATGAAGCGCGTTTAGCAAAATTACAGGCTGGCACCATTTTGATTAACGCAAGCCGGGGTGAGGTAGTTGATAATAAAGCACTATTATCTGTACTTAACCGAGGGAAAAAACTCAGTGTTATCTTAGATGTGTGGGAGCCAGAGCCTGATTTAGACACCGCACTTTTAGCATTAGTGGATATCGGCACGCCCCATATTGCAGGTTATACCCTAGAAGGCAAAGCACGAGGAACCACGCAAGTTTATGAAGCTTACTGTCAGTTTCTCGGCAAATCGTCACAAGTTTGCCTTTCATCCTTACTGCCTAAGCCAGATATCAATCAATTGACTTTCAATGGTAAATTAACGCAAAACCAGCTCAAAAGGTTAGTGCATCTCGTGTATGATGTGCGCCGAGATGACGCAGCGTTAAGAGCGGTTGCAGGGGTAAAAGGCGAATTTGATAAACTGCGCAAAAATTACCAAGAACGCCGTGAATGGTCATCCCTTGAAATTATTTGTGATAATGAACAAACGGCATCGAAACTGAATGCGCTGGGTTTTAAGGCACGTTTAACCCACGCATAATAAATGTAGTTAAAATGAACATCTAATTAAATAGCCCCTAATTATTGGGGGTTGTTTGATTTTTTTTATTTTTTAGAGGAATAGCCATGACTGAAGGTTGGAATATTGCAGTATTAGGCGCAACCGGTGCTGTAGGTGAAGCTATTATTTCACTGTTACAAGAAAGAGAATTCCCAGTCGGCGAATTGTATTTACTTGCCAGCGAGCGTAGTGCAGGGGAGAGCGTGCGCTTTAATGGTAAAAGTATTCAAGTTGAAAATGTGGCCGATTTTGATTGGTCACAGGCACAAATAGCTTTTTTTGCCGCCAATGAAGGTGTGAGCCGAGAATATGCCGATTTAGCAGCGCAAGAAGGGTGTATTGTCATCGATACTAGCGGTGTATTTGCCCAAGAACCGGACGTGCCATTGATTGTTCCAAATGTGAATCCGCAAGTGTTAGCTGATTATCGCAACCGTAATATTATTTCATTGGCAGATAGCTCTGTGAGTCAATTATTAACAGCGATTAAACCGCTGGTGGATGCCGCAGGGTTAGGCCGTATTACCTTGACAAACATGCTGTCGGTTTCCAGCTATGGTAAAGCCGCAGTCGACGAACTGGCCGGGCAAAGTGCGCGTTTATTAAATGGTATTCCTGCCGAAGAGGGCCGTTTTAGTAAGCAACTCGCGTTCAATATGTTGCCATTATTGGCTGACATAGAAGGCAGTGTGGTTCACGAACGTCGTTTGGTTGAGCAAGTGCGTAAGGTATTGCAAGATGATGGCTTGCCAGTGGCGGTGAGCTTTATTCAATCCCCTGTTTTTTATGGTAATGCGCAAGTCGTTCATTTAGAAACATTGCGTCCAATGAGTGCAGAAGAAGCTAACGACGAACTTGAACGTTTTGAGGATATTCAGGTCTCAGAAGAGGGTGATTATCCCACACAGGTGACAGAAGCGTCAGGTCATGACCAATTAAGCATTGGTTGTGTTCGCAATGATTACGGCATACCTGAAATTTTACAGTTTTGGTCAGTGGCAGATAACGTGCGTTTCGGTGGGGCATTGATGGCAGTAGAAACAGCAGAAAAACTGGCTCAGGAGCTGTTTTACTAATGTTTGAGTCTACACAGTTGTATCGAATCGCCTTAGGTATTGAATACAACGGCAGTCGTTATTTTGGTTGGCAACGTCAGCAAGAAGTTAAAAGTGTTCAAGGCTGCTTAGAAGAAGCTTTATCAAAAATTGCTGCGGAGCCAATTAGCGTGTTTTGCGCAGGGCGTACCGATGCAGGTGTGCATGCCACAGGGCAAGTGGTGCATTTTGAAACCTCGGCCATCCGTAAAGAGGCGGCTTGGACGATGGGGACGAATACCCATTTACCTGCGGATATCGCTGTCCGCTGGTGTAAACCAGTGGCCGAGGAATTTCATGCACGCTTTAGTGCAACAGCACGCCGATATCGCTATGTGATTTTTAATCACCGTTATCGGCCTGCAATTTTGTCGAATGGCGTAACACATTTTCATTACCCGCTCGATGAAAAAAGAATGCATGAAGCGGCACAGGCGCTATTGGGTGAGCGTGATTTTACCTCATTCAGAGCAGTCCAGTGTCAGTCGAAGTCGCCATGGCGTAATGTGATGCATGTGAATGTCAGCCGCCACGGTAATTATGTGGTGGTAGACATCAAAGCCAATGCGTTTGTTCACCATATGGTAAGAAATATTGTCGGAAGTCTGTTGGAGATTGGCTGTGGCAATCAAAATATTGATTGGATGGCACATCTTCTTGAGTTAAAAGATCGCACGAAGGCAGCTGCAACCGCCAAAGCGGAAGGGTTGTATTTAGTGAGTGTCGATTACCCAGAGAAATTTGAGTTACCTCAGAATGTGATGGGGCCTCTTTTTCTGGCAGATGAACTGATGTAAAGCGAATTTTTATCTATCTCATAATTATTGCAAATAGCATGGATGCTATTATTAATGAGGATTATATGGAATTTATCACTTTTATTATCGACTTTATTTTACATATCGATGTACACCTTGCTGAACTGGTCAGAGATTATGGTACATGGGTCTATGGTATCCTGTTTCTGATCCTATTTTGTGAAACAGGGTTAGTGGTCACACCATTTTTACCTGGAGATTCGTTATTATTTGTTGCTGGCGCGATTTCGTCATTAGACAGCAATGACTTGAATGTCCATTTAATGGTCGCTTTAATGATCACCGCGGCAATTATTGGTGATGCAGTGAACTACACAATCGGGCGTATTTTTGGTGAGAAACTATTCAAAAATCCAGATTCGAAGATTTTTCGTCGTGTTTATTTAGATAAAACCCATGCTTTTTATGAAAAACATGGCGGTAAAGCGATTATACTGGCACGCTTTGTGCCGATAGTCAGAACTTTTGCGCCATTCGTTGCAGGAATGGGTAAAATGTCTTATCGTCACTTTGCGTTTTATAATGTGACGGGCGCGTTTATTTGGGTATTATTATTCACCTATGCAGGTTATTTCTTTGGTGAATTACCGTTCGTACAAAAGAATTTGAAATTACTGATAGTCGCGATTATCTTTGTTTCAATTTTGCCGGGTGTGGTTGAAATTATTCGTCATCGCCGGATCGCTGCAAAAGAAAAGCGTGCGGCAGCGCAAAAAATCGATAACCACTAAGCCGTTTAGCAAGGTGGTTTAACAAGTTTTTATCTACAGTGAGATATCATTGTGGTTTAATGGCAAAAAATTACATACTGGTGATAACCAGAGTGAATCAGACAAAAAGGTCCATTAATGAGCTGGATTGAAAAAATTTTAAAGAAAGGTAACTTGACCCAATCACATAAAGCCAATATCCCAGAAGGGGTTTGGACTAAATGCGATAGCTGTGGGCAAGTATTATATGGTGCTGAATTAGAGCGTAATTTATCCGTGTGTCCAAAATGTGACCACCATATGCGAATTCACGCACGTCAGCGTTTAGAAACCTTCCTTGATGAAAACTCAACAACGGAATTAGGTAGCGAACTTGAGCCAAAAGATATCCTTAAGTTCAAAGATTCAAAAAAATATAAAGACCGTATTGCTGCTGCGCAAAAAGAAACAGGTGAAAAAGATGCGATCATCGTGCTAAAAGGCACATTGAAAGGCATGCCTGTTGTGGCTGCAGCGTTTGAATTCGCCTTTATGGGCGGTTCAATGGCCTCTGTTGTCGGTGCGCGTTTTGTGCGTGCGGTTGAACAAGCTCTGGAAGATAACTGCCCATTGGTTTGTTTCTCTTCAAGTGGCGGTGCGCGTATGCAAGAAGCACTGTTATCATTGATGCAGATGGCAAAAACCAGTGCCGCATTAGCAAAAATGCAAGAGCGTGGTTTACCTTATATTTCAGTATTGACCGACCCAACCATGGGTGGGGTATCTGCAAGTTTAGCTATGTTAGGTGATATTAACGTGGCTGAGCCGAAAGCATTAATCGGTTTTGCGGGGCCGCGTGTTATCGAACAGACGGTTCGCGAAAAATTACCACAAGGCTTCCAACGCAGTGAATTCTTACTTGAGAAAGGCGCGATTGATATGATAGTTCGCCGCCCTGAGATGCGTGACCGTTTAGCTGAAATATTGGCAATGTTAACCAATAAACCAAGCTTTAATGAGACACCTATCATCGTAGCGGAAACGGTTGAAATCGACATTAACGCCGTTGATGAACTTGATGCCCAAGAGCCAAAAAAGGATTCTGAAAAGCATAAAAAAGATGATGAGTAATCTAATCATTCCTAACGCCAAGTCTCCTTTGGAGGCTTGGCTTTCTTATCTCACCGACCTACATAGCCAAAATATTGATATGGGGTTGGAGCGAGTCGGTCAAGTTGCTAGGAAAATGAACCTAACGCAACCTGCCCCCAAAGTTATCACTGTCACTGGAACCAACGGCAAAGGAACAACCTGTCATACGCTAGAGTCCATTTTTATGGCTTCTGGGCTAAACGTTGGGGTTTACAGTTCACCACATCTTATCCGTTATACCGAGCGCGTTCGTATTCAAGGGCAAGAACTTCCCGAATCTGATTTCTGTGAGGCATTTGCCACAATTGAAGCCCAGCGTGCAGATATTTCGCTGACCTATTTTGAATATGGCACCTTGGCTGCGTTACAGTTATTTAAACAAGCTAAACTCGATATTGTGATTTTAGAAGTCGGTTTAGGCGGGCGGTTAGATGCGACAAATATCGTTGATGCTGACATTGCAGCGATCACCAGTATTGCTTTAGACCATATTGATTGGTTAGGCGCAGACCGTGAGCACATTGGTTATGAAAAAGCCGGCATTTTTCGCAAAGATCACTATGGTGTCGTTGGTGAGCCAGACATGCCAGCTTCAATTGCTCAAGTGGCTGAGCAGTTAGGTACGCCGTTATTTCGTCGTGGTGTGGATTGGCAATACAGTGAGCAAGAAAATAGTTGGTCATGGAAAAGTTCACAGCGTGAATGGCATAATTTGCCGTTACCCAATGTCCCTTTAGCGAATGCCGCGACGGCACTGGGTGTGGTAAGTTGCTTACTGGAAATTGACACTGATATTGCCCAGAAAGTGACTGAATCCGCTATTCATCAAGGTTTGAAATCGGCTCAATTACCGGGTCGATTCCAAATTATCGGTGAAAAACCGTTAATGATATTGGATGTCGCTCATAACCCACATGCAGCTGGGTACTTAGTCAGTAAATTAGCTACCTTACCGGAAACTAAAAACCGTCGCATTCGCGCGGTGGTTGGGATGCTAGGCGATAAAGATATCAAAGGGACGCTTGAGTGCTTATCACAACAAGTCACCGACTGGTACCTTGCGCCATTAACTGAGTTTAGGGGAGCCGATGTGGCCCAACTTAGTCAATATTTACCAGCAGCTAACCAGTTTGGCAGTGTAGAAAAAGCGTGGCAACAAGCTTGCATCGATGCAAACGAGCAAGATGTGATTGTGGTGTGCGGGTCATTTCATACCGTCGCTCACGTCATGATGTTATTGGAAAATCAAGAAGGATAGTGCCGGTGGCTAGTAAATTTCAGAATCGACTTGCTGGCGCCATTGTGCTCGTAGCAGTAGGTGTCATTGTGCTTCCTGCTCTGCTTGATGGCGATAAAAAATACAATGAAAATGAATTTGCGGCCATTCCTATTATCCCTAAACCGGGTGATGAAGAAGATATTGAGGCAATCGCGCCTATTGTGAGTACGACAACCACCGCTTCTTCAGAAGGGGCTTCTGAAGCCATGTTGTCAGAAGCCATTACGCAGCAGCAAAACGAACAGGTTGAAACACGGCCATCGACAACAAGCCCTGCACCGAGCGTAGTTGAACCAGTCAAGCCAGATCCTAAGCCTGAACCTAAAGTTGAACCGAAACCACAACCGAAGCCTGAACCTAAGCCCGAGCCAAAACCTCAGCCACAGGGCAAAGCATTTGTGGTGCAAGTGATTGCATTGAACAATGCAAGTAAAGTTGAGGAGATTGTCGCTAAACTAAGGTTATCTGGTTACCAGGTGTATACGGTTCCTGCAAAACCGGTGAATAATAAACTCACACGTATTTACGTAGGGCCTGAGGCCTCAAGGCAGCGCTTAGAAGCCGCTTTACCTGAATTGAACAAGATTACGGGAACAAAAGGAATAATTCAAAGCTATAAACCTTAAAATAGAATTTCAATAATCCCTAAAAGGTAAGGGGATTTAGTAACTTACTGCGGCGATTATGATTTTTTCTTTTCGCCGCTATTTTTTTAAAATTGATAGAAAAATGGTTGCGCAAACGTTTTCGTTTTCTGTTAGAATGCACTTCGCTGATGTCGTGAGTGCGAATTTTGGAATAAAATATGGTCTGGATAGATTACACAATTATCGCCATTATTGGCTTCTCGGCACTAGTTAGCTTGATCCGTGGGTTTGTACGAGAGGCGCTCTCATTGGTTACATGGGGCTGTGCTTTTTTTGTTGCGAGTACGTTTTATCCTTATTTAGCGGGCTATTTTACTCGCTTTGAGGATGTGCTGGTTAGAAATGGCATTGCTATCGCTGCTCTGTTTATCGCCACATTAATTGTTGGCGCGGTGGTGAACTATGTGATTAGCTCGTTGGTACAAAAAACCGGGTTATCAGGCACAGATCGGGTTCTGGGGATCTGCTTCGGCGCGTTGCGTGGTGTACTGATTGTTTCGGCATTGCTGTTTTTTCTCGATACATTTACACCATTACCTCAAAGTGAGGACTGGCAGCGTTCGGAACTTATTCCGCAGTTCAGTCATATAATCAGGTGGTTTTTTGACTACCTGCAAAATGCGTCAAGTTTCCTACCGGAGAACATTTCTCCGTCTGGCTGATGAGGAAAGACTAAATGTGCGGTATTGTCGGTATCGCCGGTGTTACACCGGTAAACCAATCAATTTATGATGCTCTCACGGTGCTTCAGCATCGTGGGCAAGATGCAGCAGGTATTGCCACAATTGATGGCAAAAATAATATTCGTTTACGTAAAGCGAATGGCCTTGTAAAAGACGTCTTTGAAACCCGACATATGCTCAGACTACAAGGTTGTATGGGGTTGGGCCATGTTCGTTATCCTACAGCAGGCAGTTCGAGTGCATCAGAAGCACAGCCTTTCTATGTAAACTCACCTTTTGGTATTACCCTTGCACATAATGGTAATCTGACAAACGCTCACGAACTAACGCGAAGCTTATTTGAAACTGCTCGCCGCCATGTTAACACCACCTCTGATTCTGAAATACTACTGAACGTATTAGCGCATGAGCTAGATAGGTTTGACCATTTTCCTCTCGAGCCAGACAATGTTTTCAGTGCAGTGGCAGCCATGCATAAGAAAATACGCGGTGCATATGCATGCGTGGCATTAATTATTGGGCATGGCATGTTAGCCTTCCGTGACCCTCATGGTATCCGTCCGTTAGTATTAGGGCGCCGCATTACTGAAAGCGGTGAGCATGAATATATGGTCGCTTCAGAGAGTGTCGCGCTTGATACTTTAGGCTTCGAATTTTTACGCGATGTCGCTCCGGGTGAAGCGGTATATGTGACAGAAAGAGGGCAATTATTTACACGCCAATGCTCTGATAACCCACAATTAACCCCATGTATCTTTGAATATGTCTATTTTGCTCGCCAAGACTCTTTTATTGATAAAGTGTCGGTATATAACGCAAGATTACGTATGGGACAAAAACTGGGCGCCAAAATTGCCCGTGAATGGGAAGATTTAAATATCGATGTGGTGATCCCTATCCCAGAAACATCGTGTGATATTGCGCTAGAAATCGCACATATTCTTGATAAACCATATCGCCAAGGTTTCGTGAAAAACCGCTATGTAGGCCGTACATTTATCATGCCGGGTCAGCAAGAACGTCGTAAATCCGTACGTCGTAAACTTAATGCGAACCGTGCAGAGTTTCGTGATAAAAACGTCTTACTCATCGATGACTCAATTGTGCGCGGAACAACATCTGAGCAAATTGTTGAGCTAGCACGCGAAGCTGGAGCAAAAAATGTTTATTTTGCCTCAGCGGCACCCGAAGTGCGTTTCCCTAACGTGTATGGTATTGATATGCCAAATGCAAATGAATTGATTGCACACGGTCGTGAAGTGGATGAAATTCGTAAGCTTATCGGTGCAGATGGCCTGATATTCCAAGATTTAAGTGATTTGGTGGATGCTGTTAAAGAAGAAAACCCGGAAATCACGGAGTTTGAATGCTCGGTATTTGATGGTATTTATGTGACAAAGGATATCGACCAAAGTTATTTAGACTACTTAGAAAACTTACGGAAAGACGATGAGTTAAAGTTGAAGGACCAGAGTGAGGTTGAGGATTTGGAAATTTACAACGAAGGCTAAATTTTCGTCATAGTTTGGGCTACAGCGTTGTTGGCTTCATTCAGCTACCCAAGTCACATACTTTTGTATGCTCCTTGGGATAGCCTCATTTGCCGCCTAGCTGTAACCGAAACTATTTAGAAAATTAATGGTGATTGTGATTTTTTGTCGTCATTAAATTTACAGCGTTGTTGGCTTCATTCAGCTACCCAAGTCACATACTTTTGTATGCTCCTTGGGATAGCTTCATTCGCCGCCTAGCTGTAACCGAAACTATTTAGAAAATTAGTTATAGTTTTATAACTATGACTTGAAATGAAAGGATAAGTTACAGTTATATCTGATTTTAAATACGTAAAAATCAAGTAGTCTAGAGGGACATTAACTGTCTATTTGGAATGCTATATGGTCGACTTCAATTCCCTTCCTGATGTAATTAAACCTTTCGCAGATAAAATCAAAGCCACTAAAAAGCCGCTTGTTACAATGGCCTTAACCCCAATTGAAAACACTGTGTTATGGGAGAGTCGAGTCGGTGGTATGCCATATTTGCCACTGAATGAAAAATACCCGACGAATAGTGAAGGAACTCCTTTAAAGTTGTTGGCACAAATTAATTTTGCACAAATGCCTAAACTCGAAAATTATCCAGAAAAGGGTATTTTGCAATTTTTTATTGGCGGTGATGATTTATATGGTGCCGATTTCAATGACAGACAAAACCAAGAAGATTTCAGGGTTGTCTATTGGGAAGATATTATTGAAGACTCAAACCAATTAACCCAAGATTTCTCTGAGGTTATTGCAGCGCACAGCGATGATTATTATACACCGATAGACTGTCAATGCCGTATTGAATATGCGCTCGCGGAGCAGTACATCAGTATCGATGATTTCCAATTTGGTCAGAAAATTTTAGGGGTCGACAACCTCTACGATTATGAAGACCAATTTGAAGGTGAAGACTTTTACGACGAATGGGTTGAACCTTATAGTGATGCATTCGAGTCAGGCGCTCACTGCATTGGCGGTTATCCATTTTTTACCCAAAGTGACCCAAGGGAATATGAAGAAAAAATTCAACAATATGAATTACTTCTGCAAATCAATAGTGATTATGAAAGTGGGATCCTTTGGGGGGATATCGGTGTGGGTAATTTCTTTATTCACCCCGATGATCTGAAAAAACGTGATTTTAGTCGAGTCGTGTATAATTGGGATTGCGGCTGATAGCCAAAAAATTCCTCATAGCTAGAGCTACAGCGTCGTTGGTATCTGCCATTCTAGTGAGATTTGTATATAATACGGTGAGTTATCGTGAATAGGGCAGCGAAATGAAAAAACTGATCATTGGGTTAACCGGGGCAAGTGGGGCTATTTATGGTGTTCGCTTGCTTGAAGTGTTGAAACCTGTCAAAGAGGTAGAAACCCATTTGGTGATGAGTGCGGCTGCCCGACAAACATTAGCATTAGAAACAGATTACAGTGTCAAAGAGGTTCAACAGCTCGCTGACCATAACTATGATAGCCGCGATATCGCAGCTGCGATCTCTTCGGGGTCGTTCCGTACTGCTGGCATGGTGATCATGCCTTGTACCATGAAGACGTTATCAGGTATTGTTCATAGTTATACAGATACGTTGGTCACTAGAGCGGCGGACGTGGTACTGAAAGAAGGTAAAAAATTACTTTTAGGTGTCCGTGAAACGCCATTGCATGTTGGGCATTTGAAATTAATGGTTCAAGCAGCAGAAATGGGAGCCGTGATCATGCCCCCAATGCCTGCGTTTTATCACCAACCTGAAACAATCCAAGATATTATTGACCAAACGGTTAACCGCATTCTTGATCAGTTTGATATCGAACTAGAACAAGACCTATTTCACCGCTGGCAGGGGGCGAAATAATATTTACTGATCAGCATGTGGAATAAGCAAGTCAGTAAGCGCTTCTTTTAATTCGATATGTTCAAATTGAAAGCCTGCCTCTTCTAATCGTTTGGGGATCGCCTGTTGGCCACCCAAGACCAGCGCTGCAGATTCACCCATAATGGTCTTAATCACAAAAGCGGGTGTTCGCACAAATGAAGGGCGATTGAGAACATCACCTAATGTGGCAGAAAATAAGTCATTATGAACCGGATAAGGTGAGGTCATATTAAAAGGGCCAGAGAGTGTTGGAGTATCTAATAGAAAACAAATCGCACGAACCATATCATTGATATGTATCCATGGCATGTATTGTTTCCCGTCACCAATTGGACCTCCCGCACCCATTTTAAAAATGGGGAGAATTTTGGCAAGTAAACCGCCATTCGCTGATAACACTAAGCCGGTGCGTAATAAACAAACACGCGTTTTTTCTGATTGTGCATTAGCGGCTAAAGCTTCCCAATGCTGTGTGAGTTGGTGAGTAAATTCATCGTGGGGCTGTTCGTCTTCTGTGACGACTGATTGGCCTTGGTTACCATAATAACCAACGGCTGAACCCGATAAAAATACGCGAGGTGGTGTTTCACTGGCCGTAATTAATTCACTAAGCTGTTGAGTTAATTTCCAGCGGCTGTCACACAATAATTTTTTTTGTTCCTCTGTCCAGCGCTTGTCCGCGATGGGTTCGCCAGCAAGGTTAATGACAGCATCAAAGTCATTTAAGTGAGTTTGATCATTGAGCGTCGTCCAGCACTCAACAGCCTTGCAAAAATGGCTATAAACTTTTTGTGGAGAGCGGCTTAATACAGTAACCTGATGCTCTAGAGAGATCAGTTTTTGGATAAGTGGTGTTCCGATTAGCCCGGTGCCGCCTGTTATGAGTATCTTCATCGCCATCCCCGTCATATTTCAAACCGCAGCGTTGTTGCCTACGTTCTGTCACCTTAGTCACATACTTGTGTATGCTCCTAAGGATGCCATCTCTTAGCGCCTAGCTGCAATTTGAACTATTTAGGGGATACCCCCTGTCAATATACTCAAACCGCAGCGTTGTTGCCTACGTTCTGTCACCTTAGTCACAATACACCAACTTTGCGTATTAACTTTTCATTAGTGTCACAAACTACAGCGTTATGATTTAACTATAGCATTTGTGAACACAATTTGTATGATTTGCTTGGGCTACCTTAAAGAAACAGGATTTCATTATCATTGTAATAAAGAAGTGTTTTTTTATGATGGCAACCCATCACAAATTCAGCTAGGATCGTTTCTATAGTTGTGGATCAATGCAGATTAGTATTGTTTGGCACACAATAATAATCAGTCTAATGATATAAGCAGTTTTAGCTTAAAAATAAAAGGTTTACAGGATGGAACAACCAACCGAAGTCGTTGAGTGGGTCGATATTGTTGATGAAGACAATACGGTGATTGCTCAGGCAACACGTAGCCAAATGCGAGCAGAAAACCTACGCCATCGTGCAACTTACATCGTTGTCCATGATGGAATGGGAAAAATACTGGTTCAACGACGCACAGACATTAAAGATTTTCACCCCGGCTTCCTTGATGCAACAGCAGGAGGAGTCGTTACAAAAGGTGAAAACATCCTTGATTCTGCAAAGCGCGAAGCGGAAGAAGAGCTGGGTATTGCAGGTGTTCCTTTTGCTGAACATGGCCATTTTTATTTTGAAGATGCGCATTGTCGTGTATGGGGCGGGTTGTTTAGTTGTGTAAGCCATGGCCCATTCGCTTTACAAGAGTCTGAAGTGGCTGAGGTCAGTTGGTTGACCCCGAAAGAGATCAGTGCACGCTGTGACGAATTTACGCCAGATTCACTCAAAGCGCTTTCTTTATGGTTAACGCGTAATAATGAGTTAGAAAAAACCATCACTTGTGCTGAAAACTTATAACTACTCAGACTTAAATGATTAAAGGGCTAATTTATTTAGTCCTTTTCTTTATTTTCCCTAAAATCAAATCTCTAGCAAAGTTAATTTCTGGCTAATATATAACTATTAGTTATAAAAAACTTGTATGTTAAACGATGTATTCATTTCCACACTAGATATAATGTGGCAGATCTTAACATTTATCGTTTGCGATATGATGCACTGCGTGATGTAGATATGACGCTTCGAGAGAATAAAAATGATAATGAATAAACAGAATACTTTTTTGAAACAACAACACCTTGAGAACGTAACCCACAAAGCTCGTGAGATTATGGAGCGTGAAGGGATTGAAGCATTAATCGCAACAGTGGGTGATAATTTCTATCACTTAACCGGTTTTGCGAGCTTCTTTATGTATACTTTCAGGCAAACAGGCTCTGCGATCGCGGTTATTTTTCGTGATCCGTCTATTGAATCATTGGTTATTATGAATGAATTTGAAGCGGCAAATTTGTCACTTCAAATGCCTAATGCAAAGATTAAAACATTTCCAATTTGGGTGGATGTAGACGACCCTTACAATCCTGAAAATGGCAAAGTAATGAAGGCAAGGCCAATTAATAGCCCAATAGAAACGATTTTTAATATACTTAAAGAGGCGTTGTCAGATGCAGGCGTTTATGGAAAACCGGTTGCGATTGAATTAAACCAAATTACACATACTGGAAAAGTATGGCTGGATAAGGTTATCCCTGGGCTAAATTTGGTTGACTCTTCACCGTTATTTAATGAATTACGCATGATTAAAAGTGAGTGGGAAATTGCTCACCTCAGAAAGTCTGCACAAATTACAGAAGCTGGTATTGCTGCTGCGAGTAAATTAATTAGAGTTGGTTGTACTTCAGCAGAATTAACCGCAGCTTTTAAAGCGAAAGTGATGGAATTCCCTGAAACGAACTATAGCCGCTTCAATTTAATTTCAGTTGGCAGTGATTTTTCACCCAAAATGATCCCAGATGACCAGCCGGCAAAAGAAGGTGATTTAATTAAATTTGACTGTGGTGTTGATGTGGCAGGCTATGGCGCTGATATTGCACGCACATTTGTGGTTGGTAAACCGAATGAAAAAGTCGCTGCTATTTATCAAACCATTTTAAAGGGGCATCAATATATGCTAAGCCGAGTTGCACCCGGTGTCGCATTGAGTGATGTTTTTAATGAAACAATGGCACTGATCCGTTCCTCGGGATTGCCTTATTATAACCGTGGGCACCTAGGCCATGGGGATGGCGTGTTTGTCGGGTTAGAAGAAGCCCCTTTTGTGAGTGCTGCGACGACAGAAGTCTTTCGAGCTGGGATGGTCATGAGTTTAGAAACGCCATATTACGGGATTGGTGTGGGCGGCATTATGATTGAAGATATGCTACTCATCACTGAAGATGGTGTTGAAATGCTAAGTCATCTGCCCCGTGAATTGGTCTCTTTAGGGTAATGGAATAAGGAATTTTCTATGAAGTGGTATCATTATTTAGTTATTTTCCCAATCCTAGCATTAACCGTGGGCATTTATTTCGTTAACCAAGTAGAGCCTTTTGTGATGGGCTTGCCATTTTTAATGTTTTGGATTGTGGCATGGGTGATTATTACAGCTTTAGTGATGTTACTAATCAATGTATTAGATAATAAAAATACTAAGGAAACATCATGAGTTCCTCATTAATTATCATCACTGCATTTTTCTTTTTTAGTATTTATTTAGCTATCCGCGCTAAAAAAGGAAAAACGATGGATCACGAAGGATGGTCTGTCGGTGGGCGTAGTTACGGCGCACTGCTGGTTTTCTTATTAAGTGCAGGGGAAATATATACCACATTTACCTTCCTCGGTGGGAGCGGCTGGGCTTACGGAAAAGGCCCTGCAATCCTATATACCTTAGCGGTCAATGCGTTTATGGGGATCTTTTTATATTGGGTACACCCAAGAGTATGGCGCTTCGCAAAAGATAATGATGTCAGAACGATTTCTGAGTTATTTACCAAGAAATATCAAAGCCCGGGGTTAGGGTTATTAATTAGCTTAATTTCTATTGCTGCGATGGTGCCTTTATTTGTTTTGCAGCTCAAAGGATTAGGCATTATTGTTTCTCAAGCGTCTTATGGTGCAATTCCAGCTGATATTGCCATTTGGATTGGAATTATCGCAGTGACGTTGTTTGTGATGATTTCAGGTATTCATGGCTCAGCTTGGACATCAGCTCTGAAAGATCTAATGATTTTAATTGTGGTGGTGTTTATCGGTATTTATATCCCACTTCATTATTACGGTAGCTTTGGGGAGATGTTTAAAGCGATAGATACGGCAATGCCAAGCTTTTTAACCTTCTCCGAAACAGGGCTTAATATTCCTTGGTATATTTCGACAATATTCTTATCTGTGGTTGCCTATTTCTGTTGGCCACACTATATGGCCGCAGTGTTTACCGCAAAAGATGAGAAATCTCTGAAACGTAATAGTATTTTGATCCCAGCTTACAGCTTGATTATGCTATTTGCTTTTTTTGTCGGCTATGCGTCTATATTGCAAATTCCGCATCTTGAAGGGGCCGCGGTGGATTTATCGCTGTTTGAGATATCTAAAAGCACCTTCTCACCTATTGTTGTCGGTTTTATTGGCGCTGCGGGTATGCTAACGGCATTAGTTCCAGGATCGATGTTGTTGTTAACCACCTCCAATATGCTAGCAGGCGTTGTGCAAAAAGCGATGGGTGTGAGTGAAGAAAAACGCCAGTCAGGTGTTTATGCACGCTTTATGGTGCCTGTTGTTGCGTTAGTCAGCTTGTATTTTATTTTCCACAGTAACGATACTCTCGTAGCGATTATGTTACTCGGCGTGAATATTGTTGCACAGTTTTTCCCTGCTTTATTGATGAGCTTTAAACAACAAAACCCAATGACACCAGCAGGTGCTATTTGTGGGATTTCTGCGGGAGTTTTATTCCTTGCGGTAACCTATATCGAGAAAATTTCGTTAGCACAATTGTTCCCTTGGTTAGGGGAAAGTTTAAGTTTCATGAATATCGGTATTGCGGCATTTATTCTGAATATTATTGTTGCAGTAGTGGTGTCATTATTTACGCGTAAAAGATAGTCTATTAAATTACGGATGGTAATTTTATTTACCATCCGTAATGACATATTATGCATTTGGAACAACTTCATCCGCGATAATATCAACAGCGTCCTTTAAGTCTTCTAAGGTTATCACCTGTTCAGTATTACTTAATTGGTTCCCACTGTTTTTCCTAATGGCTTCATATAAAGGCAACCCAGTTTGTGAGTCAGTGACTTTCCATTCAAAATAAATATTCGTGTCAGCATCTCGGCTTCCTACTGCAAGTTGGGTTCCTGCTATTACTAACATAACAGGTAAAACTTCATAGGGTTTGAGTTCCTCGGCAGTTGCGCTAACAGAGGTAATGACACCTGCAAATTGTAATGTATTAGGCCCTGGTGTTTGGGTTAATTCAAAGTGCTTTTCTAGCTCTTTTTTGACCTGTTGATTCGTGTAATTAAGTAGAACCGTTGCGAATTTTTCATTTATTTTATTATGTTCATTAAGCGGTTTAAATTTTATAGGGGTAAAAATAAGCTTATTTTTTTGAGTTGTATTTAGTTGGTCTGAATGCCATGCTTTGATTATATTGCCAGACGGCGTTTTAACTTCAGATAAACGGTCATAGTTGCTCAAAAAATTTGATTGTTCTGTTGAGGAAGGAAGGCGACTAGAACAAGATGCTAGGAATAAAGTACCGATTATGATTATAAGATTTTTAGTTAGGTGATTCATATTATTACCATTGCTATGATGCGACACAAAAAATTAGTGCGAATGCTATCATCTGTAAATTTGATATAGTTAATAAAAAATGCGACTAATAAACTAGATGATAGTTTTATGGTAATTAATTTGTTTATTTGTGCTTATTGGTTTCAAATATAAAAAAAGCGCTCAACTGAGCGCTTTTTTACATCATAGAGATGAATTATGCGTTTTCGTTTTGTACGGCTTGGATTGCAGTTAATGCAACCGTATAAACGATGTCATCAACTAATGCACCACGAGACAAGTCATTGACAGGCTTACGCATACCTTGCAGCATTGGACCAATAGACACTAAGTCAGCAGAACGTTGTACTGCTTTATAAGTGGTATTACCGGTATTCAAGTCAGGGAAGATAAATACGGTCGCTTTACCTGCAACTGGCGAATTAGGCGCTTTAGATTTAGCAACGTCAGCCATCACTGCCGCATCATATTGTAATGGGCCATCGATGATTAAGTCTGGGCGTTTTTCTTTTGCTAAACGTGTTGCTTCACGCACTTTCTCAACGTCACTACCTGCACCTGAATCACCAGTAGAATAAGAGATCATCGCAACGCGTGGGTCAATACCGAACGCTTTTGCGGAATCAGCAGATTGGATAGCGATTTCTGATAATTGCTCTGCAGTTGGATCTGGATTGATAGCGCAGTCACCATAAACAAACACTTGCTCAGGTAATAGCATAAAGAAAACAGAAGAAACTAATGAGCTGCCCGGTGCTGTTTTAATTAATTGTAGCGGTGGACGAATAGTATTTGCCGTCGTATGAACTGCACCAGAAACTAGGCCATCAACTTCGCCTTTTTCCAGCATTAATGTCCCTAATACGACGTTATCTTCTAATTGCTCGCGAGCAACAACCTCAGTCATTCCTTTGCTCTTACGTAATTCAACGAGGCGAGCAACGTACTCTTCACGTACTTTAACTGGGTCGACAATTTCAATGCCAGTGCCGAGCTCAATACCTTGCGCTGCCGCAACGCGACGAATGTCTTCTGGGTTACCTAACAGTACACAAGTTGCGATGCCGCGTTCTGCACAGATAGATGCAGCTTTAACGGTACGTGGCTCGTCGCCTTCAGGAAGAACGATACGTTTGCCAGCTTTACGCGCTAATTCAGTTAACTGATAACGGAAAGCAGGTGGTGAGAGGCGGTTAGGGCGCTCAGAGTCTGCAACCAGTGATTCGATCCAATCGCTACTAATATGACGAGCCACGTAGTTTTGAATTTTTTCAATACGTTCGTGGTCATCTGCAGGGACTTCTAAGCTAAAGCTTTGCAGATTCAGTGATGTTTGCCATGTATTGCTTTTCACCATAAACACCGGCAGGCCTGTTTCGAACGCTTGTTCACACAGTTGGCGAATAGGCGGGTCAATGTTGTAGCCACCCGTTAGTAGAACCGCACCGATTTCAACACCATTCATTGCCGCTAGTGATGCAGAAACTAACACATCAGGGCGATCTGCGGAGGTCACTAATAGTGAGCCAGGGCGGAAGTGCTCAAGCATGTGAGGGATGCTACGTGCGCAGAAAGTCACAGATTTAACGCGACGGGTTTTGATTTCACCTTCGTTAACAACTTCTGCACCTAAGTGCCTTGCCATGTCCATAGCACGAGTGGCAATTAAATCAAAGTTCCATGGAATGGATGCAAGTACAGGTAAATTCAGCGCAGAAAGTTGCTTAGTATCGAGGTTAGCCACTGTCGCTTTAGTTGAATCATCAAAGATTTCAGACAGATCAGGGCGAGTACGGCCTTGCTCATCAACAGGCGCATTCACCTTGTTAATAATAACACCGATAATATTTTTATTACGTTGGCCGCCAAATTCGTTGCGTACTAACTCTAAACGTTCTTGCATTTGCGTAATGGAGCTATTGCCTGGTGCAGTGACAAAAACAATCTCTGCGCCTAATGTTTTGGCAATTTCATAGTTTAATGATTGAGCAAATGAATGTTTACGTGTTGGCACTAAACCTTCAATTAAAATCACTTCCGCATTTTTTGTGTGGTCATGATAACGAGCGACGATTTCTTCCATTAACACATCTTTTTTGGAAGAGGTCAGTAGCGATTCAACGTATTCCATTGTTAAGGGTTCAACAATGGTAGTAATACTTGAATGAGAGCGCAGGACTTCAGTGGTTTGGTCTTTGTTGCCAGAGACGCGTGGCTGTGCGATAGGTTTGAAAACGCTTAATTGAACACCTTTTTGTTCCATTGAGCGAACGACACCTAGGCTAACGCTAGTTAAGCCAACGCTGGTGCCAGTAGGTATTAACATAATTGTACGGGACACGGGAACCTCTTTATTTCGGTTACTCTAATGACAAAACGATACCGCCAGCATGTTGCTGGCGGTAGAAGTTGCTTATGCGGTTAAACGCGCAGTATCTTGGGCGATAACCAACTCTTCATTGGTTGCGATAACCAGAGCAGGGCGGCTGTTATCGGTGGTGATTAAACCTTCTTTACCGAAGCGTGCTGCTAAGTTACGCTCATGGTCATATTCGAAACCAAGGATAGCCAGTTTCTTCAAAGTAATTTCACGAACTTGCGCTGAGTTTTCACCAATACCACCTGTGAAGATGATAGCGTCAAGACGGCCTTCCATCAGTGCACTGTATGCACCAACGTATTTAGCTAAACGATGGCAGAAAACATCCATTGCGCGAGTGGCATCTTCTTTAGTGCCGTAGTTGTCTTCAACGTAGCGGCAGTCGCTAGTTACGCCAGTTAAACCTAATAAACCAGACTCTTTAGTCAGCATTTTGTTGATTTGATCAACGCTCATGCCTAAAGAATCATGTAAATGGAAAATAATTGCAGGGTCGATATCACCACTACGAGTTCCCATTACCAGACCTTCTAATGGCGTTAAGCCCATTGACGTATCTACACATTTACCATTAACAATAGCAGTAACAGAACCACCGTTGCCTAAGTGGCAAGTGATAACGTTTAGATCATCAACAGATTTGTTGAGTTTTTTCGCAGCTTCACGGGAAACATAGTAATGGCTTGTACCGTGCGCACCATAACGGCGGATACTATGCTCTGAATATAGTTCGTATGGCAATGCATACAGATAAGCTTCCTGCGGCATGGTCTGATGGAATGCGGTATCAAAGACAGCGACATTCTTGTTGATCAGATGCGGGAAAGATTTTCTTGCTTCTTCAATACCGATAAGGTGAGCAGGGTTATGTAATGGCGCGAATGGAATAGCCGCTTCGATGCCTTCAATCACTTCGTCTGTAATTAATACAGAAGAGGTGAATTTCTCACCACCATGAACAATACGGTGGCCAATGGAGGTGATTTGCTCTGATAGCTCAGGTTTTTCAGCAAGAATAGTGTTAACAATGAAATCCAATGCTTCGCTATGCGCTGCACCAGCACCTAAAGGCGCTTCTTTCTTAGCACCATCCATTTTCCACTTAATACGGGCTTCCGGGAGGTTAAAGCACTCAGCTAATCCAGATAAAAATTCATCGCCATTAGTTGGGTCGATGATGGCGAATTTCAGTGAGGAGCTACCGCAGTTTAGAACCAGTACCAGCTTACTTGACATGGAAATACCTATCGTTAATTGTTGTTGTGAAGCCTTTTAAACAACATGAAAAGACTCAGATTAAAAATATACTGCTAAAGCCTAGCGTATTTATGACCTGAAACATCATGATTGATATCATGTTAAAGGCGAAAAAGTTAAAGATCGTGAGACCTTTATGGGGTTGATAAAACAGGCGCTATTCTTTCCAGCAAAGGGTTATAAAAGTAAACCTTTGCATCTAGTGTTGAAATAACGACCAATAACCCCAATATATAACTGTTGTCTATCTTCCGTTTTGAAGATGGATAAAGCTAAAAAGTAACAAATGCAACAGCAATTCTAAATGCGGTAGATTCTACTAAAATTATTTTATATTTTATACGTTTTTTTTAAAAATAGGGGCTTTGATTGATTAAAATCATAAGTGACGTATAAAGTGGTGTTATAGCACAGGGTTACATTGCTATTAGAATAGCTGATATTTAGTAAAATGACTTAACTTAAGGTAAATGTAATGAAATAATTTCGTTATCTTAAATGTGCTATCATTTTACCATCGTGCAATCTATAAATTATTGCCTCAGTTTTTAAGAAGTCGATAGGAAACGTTTCATGAGTACATTACAAAGTACACCGCCCGGTTTTTTTAAACGCTTTAGATTAGGTAACCACTATCTGAAGACTTTTCCTATGGAGAAAAAACTGTCGCCAATCTTCCCCGAAATTCGCATTAACAAGGCTGTTCGCTTTGGTATTCGTTTTATGCCACCCATTGCAATTTTCACATTAGCATGGCAAATCGCATTAGGTGGGCAACTTGGTCCCGCCATTGCAACGGCACTGTTTGCCTGTAGTTTGCCAATGCAAGGTTTATGGTGGTTAGGAAAACGTGCTGCGACGCCTCTGCCATCGAGCTTGTTGAGCTGGTTTCACGAGATCCGTGATAAATTTACCGAAGCGGGTATTGTCATGGCACCGATTGAACAGCAACCCGATTATATGGCGTTAGCTGATTTACTAAAACGTGCGTTTAAGCAGCTGGATCGTTCCTTTTTGGAAGATATCTAAGAGATGATTTCCATTAAAAGGTAGATTTAACAATAAGTAATGCAAAAAACGTGTTTAGATCAATAAAAGCGATGTTTTCACTGTCTATGATTGATGTTGAATGCGAAGATAAGCCATACTTTTTAGTGGGAGAACCATGATGGAAATGACTAACGCACAACGCTTGATCTTATCTAATCAATATAAAATGATGACCATGCTTGACCCCGATAATGCAGAACGTTATCGCCGCTTACAAACCATTATTGAACGTGGTTTCGGTTTACAAATGCGTGAGTTAGACAGAGACTTTGGCCATTTAAGTGAAGACACCTGCCGTACTGTTATTGATATCATGGAAATGTACCATGCACTGCAAGTCTCTTATAGCAACATGGCTAATAAAGAAGACATTGATGGCCGCCGTGTGCAATTTTTGGGCTTTGATGCGGCAACAGAAGCGCGTTATCTGAGCTATGTTCGTTTTATGGTCAATACAGAAGGGCGTTATACCCACTTTGACAGTGGAACGCATGGGTTTAACTCACAAACACCAATGTGGGAAAAATATAATCGTATGTTAGCGATTTGGCATGCGTGTCCAAGGCAGTATCATTTATCAGCAGTAGAGATATCCCAAATCTTCAACGCTTAGTACTCATCATTCTTCGCGCTGTAGTGTTGTTGACTACATTCAGCTACTCGGGTCACATACTTTTGTATGTTCCCCGAGATATCTTCTCTAGTCGCCTAGCTACAGCGTGAATATTTAGAGCAATCTCGTCATACTTCACTTTATCGCCTAGAGACAAGGCAAATTATTTAGAGTAAATGGGATTAATAGGTATAAAATTTCAACTTCAAATTAACATTTCTTTCCTGTTTTAACTCTCTAGTGCATTCAAATCTAAGTCTTAGGCTCAATTCTTAATTATTTTTAATATTGAGGTTGCGTATATATGCCTATTTAGCGTTAACTAGTGGGCTAGAATCGATTCAACTTTTTATGTTATGCGAATTGCACAATTAAAGGGTAAAGGGGGAGATGTGAAGTTAAAGGCAAAAGGGTTTCTATTTGATTTAGATGGCACATTGGCGGATTCGCTGGCAGTTGTTGAGCGTTGCTGGTGTAAATTTGGTGAGCGAATAGGAAAAAGCCCTGAAGAAATTATTAACTTTATTCATGGGAAGCCAGCATTAACCAGTTTGCGTCACTTTTTACCTGAGGCGAATGATGAAGAAATTATGGGTTATTTTCGCTGGTTAGAAAAAATGGAAAGTGAAGATACTGAAGGCGTTATTGCTTTACCCGGCGCTATTGCTTTGCTATCGCGTTTAAATGAAATTGGCGCGCCGTGGGCGATTGTCACCTCTGGTACTGTACCAATTGCCCATGGCCGTCAACAAGCGGCAGGGTTACCAGAGCCTAAACATTGGATAACATTTGAAAAAGTGTCCAAAGGTAAGCCAGATCCAGAACCGTTTTTACTTGGGGCACAAGCACTTTCTCTTCCTACAAAATCCTGCATTGCCTTTGAAGATGCGCAGGCAGGCATCCATTCTGCATTAACAGCAGGCTGCCAAGTGGTCGCAGTCCATGCGCCAGAAGGCATGCCGCGTCGTGATGAAATCCAAGTAATTGTGAGTTCACTGGCACAAATTTCCGTTACGGGGCCTGACAATAATGGTGATTATGAACTTTTCGTGTCTAATTTGACTTAATGGTGATTTAATCAAAGAAATTCTCCGTAAAACATGCTTAACTGAATAAAATTCTTAGCAATGTTTTTTTTCGTCGAAAGGGGATATTTTGAACGGAGAATTGCTGTGGGTCTTGACCCTCCTATTAATTGCGATAGTTTTATTTACCACAAATAAGATCCGTATGGATGTGGTAGCGTTACTTGTCATTGTCGCGTTTGTATTGAGCGATACTTTAACGCTAGAACAAGCTACAGCCGGTTTTGCTGACCCTAACGTCTTGCTAATCGCTGCATTATTTGTCATCGGTGATGGCCTTGTTCGCACAGGGATAGCCTATCAAATGGGAGACTGGCTTGTTCGCGTTGCAGGAAGCAGCGAAAGCAAAATGCTGGTTTTCTTAATGCTCACCGTCGCTGGGTTAGGGGCTTTTATGAGCTCCACTGGGGTGGTGGCGATTTTCATCCCCGTCGTTTTAAGTGTCGCATCACGCATGAAAACGTCCCCTAGCCGGTTAATGATGCCATTAGGCTTCGCTGGGCTAATCAGTGGGATGATGACACTGGTGGCCACGCCACCTAATATGGTGGTGAACAGTGAATTGGTACGAGAAGGGATCAAAGGCTTTCAATTTTTCTCTATTACCCCGATTGGTATTTTAATTTTATTCGCGGGTATCGCCTACATGTGGCTGACAAGGCGCTGGCTAGGCAGTAACGAACCTGATAAACAACCAGTTAAATATCAGCGTACTTTCCGTGATTTAATTCGAGATTACAAGCTGACAGGCAGAGCTCGCCGTCTTGCTATCCGCAAAGGTTCCCCGCTTATTGGCCATACCCTTGATGAACTGCATCTTCGCTCTCGCTACGAAGCTAACGTGGTAGGGATTGAGCGTTGGCGTAAATTCCGTCGTGTGATGGTGAGCGCGACGGGGGGAACGGAGTTACGCGAGCGAGATGTCTTATTAATTGATATTTCTGTGAGTGATGACGACTTACGTCAGTTTTGTAGCGAACAACTCCTTGAACCCATGATTTTACGAGGTGATTATTTTTCAGAGCAATCACGAGACGTAGGCATGGCTGAAGTATCGATGAACCCAGATTCCGAACTATTGGGTAAATCGTTAAAGGATATTAAATTTCGTACTCGCTATGGTTTGAACGTTGTTGGTATTCGTCGTGATGGCAAGGCATTGGATGGAAAACTAGTTGATGAACCGCTTAGATTAGGGGATATTTTATTAGTCATTGGTGATTGGAAATTAATCCGGGTTTTATCGACTAAGCCACGGAACTTTATTGTCCTGAATCTAGCTGCTGAAGTCGAAGCGGTTGCCCCTGCCGCCTCTCAAGCTCCTCATGCTTTATTTTGCTTGGCACTAATGGTCGCGATGATGGTGACCAATGAAATTCCTAATTTTATTGCGGCACTGATTGCCTGTTTATTAATGGGAAAATTTCGCTGTATCGACATGGAAAGTGCGTATAAGTCAATTCACTGGCCGAGTATCATATTAATTGTTGGGATGATGCCTTTTGCGCTCGCATTGCAAGAAACGGGCGGGATAGCACTTGCAGTTGATGCCTTGATGAAGATAGCGGGTGGGTTAGGTCCGCACGTCATGCTGCTGTGTTTATTTATCCTTTGCGCTACGATTGGTTTGTTTATTTCTAACACTGCAACAGCGGTATTGATGGCGCCAATTGCCATTGCTGCAGCACGTCAAATGGAGGTTTCTCCGTTGCCATTTGCTATGGTTGTTGGTATTGCTGCATCAGCTGCGTTTATGACCCCTGTTTCATCACCTGTTAACACTTTGGTATTAGGGCCAGGGGGTTATAAATTTTCTGACTTTTTGAAAGTGGGAGTGCCATTCACTATTATTGTGATGTTTATTAGTATTTTGGTCGTACCGGTATTATTTCCCTTTAATTAATTTTTGTTATTTATAATCTCAAAATTACCATCAATAACGAATGAAAAGTAAATCGTTATTGATGGTTTCTATTAAAAAAACGTAAGCGTTAATATTTATTCGTTTTTTCATTTGATAAACTAAATGCTAGCTTATTTCTGACAAATTAATGTGAGGAATATCTAATATGAATAAAGAAACTGCTACACCAGAAAGATATTATTTGGGCTTGGCAACATTTGAAAATTTTTGGGGGGAAGATTTAAGTTCTGTTGTCATTGAACACTATATTAATAACCTTAGTAATAGCAGTGCGAAAAAATACCCTAGGTCACAAACGTTGTCTAATATTGCAAATAAAGCTGTTATGAAAGATATTTTTGCATTTAAATATGAGCTCGGTGTTAATGATTCATATGATTATTGGGTTGTTGAAATAACAACTAAAAGTGGCAAAAAATATCGTACAAAATCGAGTTTTTATTGTTCTATTACCTTCGAAGATAAAGGAAAAATGGTATTGGGGGTTAATGGGGACTCCAAGCGGCTGTATGTGCATTTTCCGTCATCGTCTGACTGTTCTACCGCATTTAACGAAATATAATTAATAACTGCTTATGCAGAGTAGGAATATTTATTATTCCTACTAAAAAATTAATTACTGATTTCATCAAGGGAAAGTTTAAAGCCTGGGACAAATTTTTCCATAAAATAGTTCATTTCAGGGCTTTTTCTTTCTTCTAATATTTTCTCTAGACGTTTTTTTGCAAGTTTAAATTCACTATTACCTGCGGAAAGTTCCTCTAAACATTTCAAATAAGCACATAGTGAATCAGCTTGTTTAACCAATGAATGTTCTTCAGCAGTTTGTAAATCTTCAATAATTAGCTCACGGAAGTCATCTCGCAGTTCTTCTGGTAGCATTTCGAGTAATTTTTGCTGGGCGAACTTCTCTATTTTTTTATATTCATGAGCAATTTGCTGATTATGATATTTAATCGGAGTTGGTAAATCCCCAGTGATAACTTCGCTCGCATCATGGTACATGGCTAACATAGCTATTCGTTCTGCATTAACCTGACCACCGAATCGACGATTCTTGATGATAGCAAGAGCATGGGCAACCATAGCCACTTGCAAGCTATGTTCCGAAACGTTTTCAGTTCGGACATTACGCATTAACGGCCAACGATGGATTAATTTCATTCTAGCAAGGTGGGCGAAAAAGTAGCTCATAAGTCCTCTTTTATGGTGTCTACAAACAACAAAAATTATAACGGAAATAAAGTGACAGTGATATAAATTTATTGTTTTTTAATTGGTTACTACTTAGTGACTGTATTTTAATGTTATTTTGTCAAATTAAGAGCGTCTTAATAATATTATCTAATTTAGATTGTAAATTAACTGATATTTTAATTGTGTTGAATTATGTAATCAAAAAAATATAATGAATATTCAATCCATAAATAAAGAGGCAGTATGAAATATTTTCCATTTATATTATTGGGCTTTTTCCTTGTGGCAATTTATTTTATTTCCATTCTTTGATTATCAGAATAATACAGTCTATTAGTGATGGCTAGATTTAGAATAAAAAAGCCTCCAGAGCTGGGGGCTTTTATTCTATATTTTACCCAATTCTATTGGCGATAACCTTCCAGGAAACGGCCAAATTTATTAATCGCCATTTCAAGGTCGTCAGCATAAGGTAATGTAACAATTCTAAAGTGGTCGGGTTCAGGCCAGTTGAATGCGGTACCCTGAACTAATAGTACTTTTTCTTGTAGTAACAGGTCTAAAATCATTTTCTGGTCGTCATAGATATTAAATCGTTTAATATCTATTTTCGGGAACATGTAAAGAGCACCTTGCGGTTTGACACATGAAACACCCGGTATTTGGTTGATCAATTCCCATGCACGATTACGTTGCTCATATAAGCGGCCACCCGGCTGAATGAATTCGCTAATACTTTGATAGCCACCCAATGCAGTTTGAATAGCATGTTGCATTGGCACGTTGGCACATAGGCGCATAGAGGCTAGCATTTCTAAGCCTTCAATGTAGCTTTTAGCATGTTTTTTCGGGCCGTTTAATACCATCCAACCTTGGCGGAAGCCAGCGACGCGATACGTTTTCGATAAACCATTAAAGGTGATGGTTAATAAATCAGGGGCGAGGGCGGCAATCGAGTGATGCACAGCATCATCATAAAGAATTTTGTCGTAAATTTCATCAGCATAGATAATAAGATTGTGCTGACGAGCCAACTCGACAATTTCCATTAATAGATCTTTGCTGTAGACAGCACCGGTTGGGTTATTTGGGTTGATAACCACAATCCCACGCGTTCTTGGGGTGATCTTTTTGCGAATATCTTCAATATCAGGCATCCAACCTTGCTGCTCATCACACATATAATGAACGGCTTTCCCACCAGAAAGGGAAACTGCAGCAGTCCATAGTGGGTAATCAGGGGCAGGGACTAACATTTCATCGCCATTATTAAGCAGTGCTTGCATCGCTTGGACGATAAGCTCAGATACACCATTACCAATGTAAACATCTTCTACCGTCATTTCGTGAATACCTCGAGCTTGGTAGTGCTGGACGATAGCTTTACGTGCAGAATAGAGCCCTTTGGAATCACAATAACCTTGAGAGCTCGGCAGATTACGTAAGACATCGACTAGGATTTCATCTGGGGCTTCAAAGCCAAACGGGGCCGGGTTACCAATATTGAGTTTGAGGACTTTGTTGCCTTCTTCTTCTAGGCGCTTAGCTTCTTTTAATACGGGCCCACGAATGTCATAGCAAACATTATCGAGCTTACTGGATTTAGTTAGATTATTCATAGTTCTCTCATTACCCTAAGGGTTACATTGGTCGAGCCGGCGTTATTCCTTTACTGTACTCTTCCCTCAGAAGCTTTTGAAGATGCAAGGTTATTTTTGGTGTAAAAGGTTGGTTTACGCGTAAATGTAATGTTTGGTATCTTATTATCTTACTTAGGTTAGCTGTCTATTCCAAAAATAGGGTATTAGTTGGATTATAATTTTAACATTCTTTGATGTTTTGGAGTATAAATAGTAAAAAAGCATAAAAATAGTGAAGAAGGAAAAATTGTATCAAAATGTAATATTAAGCATTGAATGGTTAAATCAGACATGTTTTTTTTGCGGTAATGGCCTTTTTTCATAATAATTAGTGTGATTTTGTTAGTAATATTGATTGTTTCGAGGTGTTTTTTTTAACGAAAAGTGCGCCTTAAATTCATAACTCATTGATATTTTTGGCTATAACCAAATAGTGAAATGAGTTTTATAATGTGCTTACATTAAAATAATTGCGATTACATTAAATATGTTACTATTTAGGCGTTTCCAAGAAAGCATGTTTTAGCTTGTTTTTTAAGAAAACATTGCCTTTTTATTAAGATTATTTGATTTTTGGAAGTATGCTATTTGTACACATGCCTTATCGTCAATGAATAATGGACAAGGTGCAAAAAAGTAAAGTAATGAGAAGTTATTGCAGATCTATGGATTAGAAATGCACTCGCTTAGTAGTCGCTATAAACTCGCTGATTCTCATGGAGGAGAGCAGAAACACCAGGTAACATAAAATTATATAAGAGAATGAACGATGATAAATTCCAATCGTCCCATCATGAACCTAGATCTTGATTTGCTACGTACTTTCGTCGCTGTCGCAGATCTTAACACGTTCGCAGCTGCAGCTGCAGCCGTTTGTCGAACACAATCTGCTGTGAGCCAGCAAATGCAGCGCCTAGAGCAATTAGTCGGCCGTGAGCTTTTTGCTCGTCATGGGCGAAATAAACTGCTCACTGCGCATGGATTACAATTGCTTGGCTACGCAAGGCAAATACTTCGCGCCAATGATGATGCAACGGCATCGTTAACCTATAATGACGCGGATGGTGAATTGCGTATTGGTGCATCTGATGACACCGTCGATATCTTATTACCTTTCTTGCTTAATCGTATCGCATCTGTCTATCCAAGAATTGCCGTTGAAGTGCGTATTAAACGGGCACAGTTTATTGAGTCAATGCTCGATAACCATGAGATAGACCTTGCTTTAACAACGGCAAGAATTAGCCACCATCCCAAAACGGCTTTAAGAACTGTGCCTGTTTTGTGGCATAGTGCACCGGATTTTCAATTGCGTTCTAATGAGCCCATTCCATTAGTGGTTATGGACGAAACTAACCCATATCGTAAACTTTGTACTAGTGCTCTTGATGATGCAGGTTTGTCATGGCATGTGGCGTATGAAGCGGCTTCTTTACCTGCTGTCCGTGCAGCCGTAAATGCAGAAGTTGGGGTAACAGCAAGGCCAATGGAAATGCAAAATGCAGATTTACGCATTTTGAGTGAAGCTGATGGGTTGCCTCGTTTACCTGATATTCAGTATTGGTTGTATAAGAATGCAGATGAGCAAAAAGATTTTGTTCTGACTGTATTCGATGCGATTGAAAACAAAAAAATTCCTTATGTTGCAACTCCAGCAAGTGAATTGGTGGATATCAACGAAGAAGGTAATTAATTTAATCGATTCAACTGGTTATCTTAAGCATAATATTTAATCGATTTATTGTACTGACGGCAATTCCAATTATCTTGGGATTGCCGTTTTTTTATATCTTTTTTGTCCGTTTATTACTGAATCACTTGTTTGTGATCAATGTGTTATTGGTCATGTACAAATAAAATCAATGTGTTAATCACAGTCTAAATAACATTCGGGCTGTGGTTGTGATGGCATTCATTGGTTGAATGGCTTACGTACGCGTAGGTTAAGCTGTTTGGTGGTAGATGAAAGTGGATCGCTGCTGATGACTGAAACGATTATCTCATACCGTGGAACAAAATTTTCAATATTGGGAAATGGCATCGAGAAATTTGTTCTTGTGGGTGTTTAAATAATCCTCAGTGATATTTTTAATAGGTTATCAAATTCAAGTTTATCAATTTTTTTATCGATATCCGCTCATAAAAAAAACAATTAACCACTTAATAAGTATGGTTAAATAGGAAAGACCATGAAATAATTGTGATGTAGCTGGCATAACCTGAATTTCATTGTTTAGTTAACAATTTGTTATGTTGTTAACAATATTTTTTTATTGAATAGATAAAATAGCGCTGGAATGTCAGGTAGTTACTTGAAGTCATGCGTTAAAAAGAGTTACAAAGACTTAAAGTTAAATTGAATGCTATGTAAACAAATTGAGTACTTTTTCAATAAAAGTGTGCGTTAGATCAAATAAAAAGCGCAATTTTTCATCTGTTAAGACAGGTTTTTCCTGAGATAATGGTGTAGTAAAAACGAATAATCAGTTAAACTAGTTTGCGTGTTTACTTGAGTATCATTACACTGACACGTTTTAGCAGATTATGAGTACTTTTTGTTGTTCCGTTGTTTTTGTAGTGTGAAGTTTTTGTAACAAATACGGGTTATTTTACTTAATTTAAGTAAGGTAAATTGTAATGAGAGAGGACAAACCAAACGCAGTCAACAGACTGATTTAAGTTTGGTGATATTTTAGTTTGTGATCAATTTTGGTCTTTCTTCTCGATTAACTGGGCAATTGTGGTGCAATACTGCCGTGATGTAAAAAAGAGCAGTTAACACACCATAAGTAATGAGTAAGCAACGAGTATGTCTACATCAATCCTAGCGTTAGCCCATAACTGGGCGTTTGCGATATTCCTTATCGGCACTATCGGTCTTTGTGCTTTCATGTTGGTCGCGGGTCACTTTTTAGGTAGCCGCGCCAAAGCCAGAACAAAACACGTTCCTTATGAGTCCGGTATCGACTCGGTCGGTAGTGCACGTCTCCGCATGTCCGCTAAGTTTTACTTAGTCGCCATGTTTTTCGTTATCTTCGATGTTGAAGCCATGTTCTTATTTGCATGGTCAGTTGCCATCCGCGAAGCCGGTTGGGTAGGTTTCATCGAAGCCGCGATCTTTATTTTGGTATTGTTGGCGGGACTGTTTTATCTCGTCCGCGTTGGGGCATTGGATTGGACTCCAGTCCGTTCCCGCGGAAAAGTAAAGCATCCTAGTGAAGTTATTAAAATCAGCAATCGTCATCCGCAGTAAAAAGCGAGGCATTATACAATGGATTATACGCTCACCCGCATAGATCCGAACGGTGAGAACGACCGTTACCCACTGCAAACCCAGGAAATCGTAACAGATCCACTGGAGCAGCAAGTTGAAAACAGTGTTTACATGGGGAAACTTTCTCATGCACTTCACGATGTGGTTAACTGGGGGCGCAAAAACTCTCTCTGGCCATATAACTTTGGTCTTTCATGTTGCTATGTAGAAATGGTGACTTCGTTCACGGCTGTTCATGACGTCGCCCGCTTTGGTGCAGAAGTACTGCGTGCTTCACCTCGTCAAGCCGATTTCATGGTAGTTGCAGGTACTTGTTTCACAAAAATGGCACCTGTTATTCAACGTCTGTATGACCAAATGCTTGAACCAAAATGGGTTATTTCCATGGGTTCATGTGCCAACTCTGGTGGCATGTATGACATTTATTCTGTTGTACAAGGCGTCGATAAATTTATTCCTGTGGATGTATATATCCCAGGTTGCCCACCACGCCCAGAAGCCTATATGCAGGCTCTGCTTCTATTGCAAGAATCTATCGGTAAAGAGCGTCGTCCGCTATCTTGGGTCGTTGGAGACCAAGGGGTTTACCGTGCCAATATGCAATCAGAAAGAGAAAGAAAGCATGGTGAACGTATTGCAGTGACAAACCTGCGTACACCAGACGAAATTTAAGGCTTAAAGCCATACAGCGTAACAGAGCAATGTTGTTGCGAAATAATAAACCTGATCAAGCGTTATGGTGAAGAATGATGACAGATCAGATAGCGCAAGCGAGTAGTAACCAGCCAGGATGGCAGACACAGGATCACTTAAACGACCCTGTGCTTCTGGAACTGCGCAATCAATTTGGGCCGGATGCCTTTTCTGTTCAAGCAACTCGCACTGGTATGCCAGTGCTTTGGGTGCGTCGTGAACAGTTACTGGAAGTGGTCGATTTCCTAAAGAAATTACCAAAACCGTATGTCATGTTATTTGACTTACATGGGGTAGATGAACGTCAACGAATTCACCGTCAAGGTCTGCCAGAAGCAGATTTTAGTGTTTTCTATCATATCATCTCCATCGATCGTAACCGCGATATCATGTTAAAAGTCGCTCTTAATGAGAAAGACTTAAACGTGCCTTCTATTGTTTCACTGTTCCCGAATGCGAATTGGCATGAGCGTGAAGTGTGGGACATGTTCGGTATAACGTTCCAAGGTCACCCGAATCTACGCCGCCTTTTAATGTCACCAAGCTGGGAAGGCCACCCACTGCGTAAGGATTACCCTGCGCGTGCGACCGAGTTCGACCCTTTTGTGCTGACTAAGCAGAAACAAGATCTGGAAATGGAAGCTTTGACTTTCAAACCAGAAGAGTGGGGCATGGCACGCGGAAATGAAAACGAAGATTTCATGTTCCTGAACTTGGGGCCAAACCACCCATCCTCACACGGTGCGTTCCGTATCGTACTGCAATTGGATGGCGAAGAAATTATCGACTGCGTACCTGATATCGGCTACCACCACCGTGGCGCTGAAAAAATGGGTGAACGCCAGTCATGGCACAGCTACATTCCTTACACCGACCGTATCGAGTACCTCGGTGGTTGTGTGAATGAAATGCCATATGTGTTGGCCGTTGAAAAATTGGCAGGCATTGAAGTGCCAGATCGCGTCAAAACGATCCGTGTCATGTTGTCTGAGTTATTCCGTATCAACAGCCACTTACTGTACATCAGTACCTATATCCAAGACGTTGGTGCGATGACCCCAGTCTTCTTTGCGTTTACTGACCGTCAAAAAGTCTACAACGTCATTGAAGCGATTACCGGTTTCCGTATGCACCCTGCATGGTTCCGTATCGGTGGTGTCGCTCACGACTTACCACGTGGCTGGGAAAAACTGCTGCGTGAGTTATTAGACTGGCTGCCAAAACGTTTAGAGTCTTATGTCACTTCCGCACTGAAGAACTCCATCTTAAAAGGCCGTTCTATTGGTACCGCAATGTACTCAAAAGAAGAGGCGTTGGCATGGGGTGTGACAGGGGCTGGATTACGTGCAACAGGCGTTGATTTTGACGTGCGTAAATGGCGTCCATATTCAGGCTATGAAAACTTCGAATTTGATATCCCTATCGCGCATAACGGTGACTGTTATGACCGTGTGATGATCAAAGTGGAAGAGATGCGCCAGAGTATCCGTATTCTTGAGCAATGCTATAAGAATATGCCAGAAGGTCCTTTCAAAGCTGACCATCCACTGACAACTCCGCCACCAAAAGAGCGTACGTTGCAGCACATCGAAACCCTGATCAACCACTTCTTACAAGTGTCTTGGGGTCCGGTGATGCCAGCAAATGAGTCATTCCAGATGGTTGAAGCGACGAAGGGGATCAACAGCTACTACTTAACCAGTGATGGCAGCACAATGAGCTACCGCACGCGTATTCGTACGCCGAGCTACGCTCACTTGCAGCAAATTCCTGCGGTTATCAGAGGCAGCTTAGTTTCAGACTTAATCGTCTATCTGGGTAGTATCGATTTTGTAATGTCGGATGTGGATCGCTAACCATGCATAATGAACATAACGAAAATGAGAAGCACAACGAGCTCAATGTCGTGAACGTGTTTGAACCGCAAGTCAATCATGGCTTTGTCTTAACCGAGAAAGAGCGCGAAGAGATTGAAGGTGAGAAACACCATTACGAAGACGCACGTGCTGCCTCAATTGAAGCACTGAAAATTGTGCAAAAAAACCGCGGTTGGGTTGAAGATGGTGCGATCCATGCTATCGCTGACGTCTTAGGTATCCCAGCTAGTGATGTTGAAGGGGTGGCGACATTCTATAGCCAAATCTTCCGCCAACCAGTGGGTCGCCACATTATTCGCTATTGCGACAGTGTTGTTTGCCATATTACAGGTTATCAGGGCTTAGAAGCTGAAATCATTAAACAGCTTAATATTCGCCCGGGCCAAACAACAGCTGATGGCCGTTTTACATTGCTGCCGACCTGTTGCTTAGGTAACTGTGACAAGGGTCCAACGATGATGATCGATGATGACACTCACAGCTACGTGCAGCCTGAAAATATTCAAAAATTACTGGAGCAGTATCCATGACAAATTCTGTTAATCCAGTGATCCGTACTGCTGAAACTCATCCCCTAACATGGCGTTTGCGTGATGACAATCAGCCTGTTTGGTTAGATGAGTATCGCAGTAAAAACGGATACAAAGGTCTTGAGCGTGCGCTCAAAGGCATGGCACCGGATGAAGTTGTGAATCTCGTGAAAGACGCTGGCCTGAAAGGGCGAGGCGGTGCGGGCTTCTCAACAGGTCTGAAATGGAGCCTGATGCCAAAAGACGAAAACATGAAACTGCGTTACTTTTTATGTAATGCGGATGAAATGGAACCGGGCACTTATAAAGACCGTCTATTGATGGAACAACTTCCTCACTTGTTAGTTGAGGGGATGATCACGGGCGCTTATGCACTAAAAGCTTACCGTGGTTATATCTTCTTACGGGGTGAATACGTTGAAGCCGCGCAAAACCTGCGTCGTGCCATCGAAGAAGCTAAAGCGGCAGGTCTATTAGGCAAAAATATCCTCGGTTCAGGTTTCGATTTTGAACTATTTGTCCACACCGGCGCTGGGCGTTATATCTGCGGTGAAGAAACCGCACTGATTAACTCTTTAGAAGGCCGCCGTGCTAACCCGCGTTCTAAGCCACCATTCCCTGCCACATCAGGTGCTTGGGGTAAACCAACTTGCGTTAATAACGTTGAAACCATCTGTAACGTGCCTGCTATTTTAGAGCACGGAGACCAATGGTATATCGATTTAAGCGCAGGTAAGAGTAAAGATGCGGGTACTAAACTGATGGGTTTCTCTGGCCGTGTGAAAAACCCGGGTCTGTGGGAACTGCCATTTGGTACGACGGCACGTGAAGTGCTGGAAGATTACGCAGGTGGTATGCGTGATGGACTAAAATTAAAAGCATGGCAGCCGGGTGGCGCAGGGACAGACTTCCTGACCAACGACCATCTCGACTTACCGATGGATTTCGAAAATATTGCCAAAGCGGGAAGCCGTCTTGGTACTGCATTGGCGATGGCGGTTGATCATGAGATCAACATGGTTTCGTTAGTGCGTAACCTAGAAACCTTCTTTGCCCGTGAATCCTGTGGTTGGTGTACACCGTGCCGCGATGGTTTGCCATGGAGTGTGAAAATTTTACAAGCGCTGGAAAAAGGTGAAGGGCAGCCGGGGGATATTGAAACCCTAGAGCAACTTTGCCGTTTCTTAGGGCCGGGTAAAACTTTCTGCGCTCACGCACCGGGTGCGGTCGAACCGCTACAAAGTGCCATCAAATATTTCCGTGATGAATTCGAAGCGGGTATTTCGCAAAAAGATCTGCGTAACATTGTGCAGATTGCGGGTATCCAGCCCAACCTGCTGAAGCAGCGCTGGTAATTATTTAGCGATTGAGCAACCGCTAAAGAGATTTTTCACGAAGAACGTATTTTTGATTAACGCCTGCTTTATGCGGGCCTTTGGGAAGCATGCTGACTATGGCTACAATATATGTAGACGGCAAAGAATATGACGTAAACGGGTCTGAAAACCTGTTACAAGCCTGTCTTTCTCTCGGGCTAGATATTCCTTATTTTTGCTGGCATCCGGCGCTGGGAAGCGTTGGCGCTTGCCGCCAGTGTGCGGTTAAGCAGTATCAGAACGCAGATGACACTCGCGGTCGCCTAGTAATGTCTTGTATGACACCCGCAACGGAAGGGACTTACATCTCAATTGATGATGAAGAAGCCAAACAATTCCGTGAAAGTGTCGTGGAATGGCTGATGACCAACCACCCTCATGACTGCCCAGTCTGTGAGGAAGGTGGGAACTGTCACCTACAAGATATGACGGTAATGACCGGTCATAATATGCGTAAATATCGTTTTACGAAACGTACTCACATTAACCAAGACCTCGGTCCATTTATTAGTCATGAAATGAACCGTTGTATCGCGTGTTATCGTTGTGTTCGTTACTACAAAGATTACGCAGGTGGCACCGATTTAGGGGTTTATGGCGCACATAACTATGTGTATTTCGGTCGTACTGAAGACGGTACGCTGGAAAGCGAGTTCTCCGGTAACTTAGTTGAAGTTTGCCCTACTGGGGTATTCACCGACAAAACTCACTCTGAGCGCTATAACCGTAAATGGGATATGCAATTTGCACCGGGTATCTGCCAGCAGTGCAGTATCGGTTGTAATACTAGCCCCGGTGAGCGTTATGGTGAAATCCGCCGCATCGAAAACCGTTATAACGGCTCGGTAAACCACTATTTCCTGTGTGACCGTGGTCGCTTTGGTTATGGTTACGTCAACCGTAAAGACCGTCCTCGCCAAGCCGTACTCAATAAAAATGGCGTTAAGAACGTGATTTCGGCTATCGAAGCGATGCAAAGAGGTGCGCAAATTATCAATCAAGCGAAAAAAGTGATTGGTATCGGCTCGCCGCGTGCTAGCGTTGAAAGCAACTATGCATTGCGCGCTTTAGTCGGTGCAGAAAACTTCTACTCAGGTATTTCTGCGGGTGAGCAAAGTCGCTTAGCGCTGATGCAAAACATTTTGCAAAATGGTGGTATCTATACCCCAACATTGCGTGAAGTGGAAGGCTATGATGCGGTACTGGTTCTGGGTGAAGATTTAACTCAGACGGGCGCACGTATGGCGTTATCTGTTCGTCAAGCCGTGAAAGGGAAAGCGCGTGAAATGGCCGCAGCGCAGAAAGTCGCTGACTGGCAAATCGCCGCTATCCAAAACATTGGCCAACACGCGAAATATCCGCTGTTTATTACCAATGTTGATGATACTCGCTTAGACGATGTGGCCGCCTTTAATTACCGTGCTCCAGTCGCTGACCAAGCGCGTTTTGGTTTTGCTATCGCCAATATGATTAATGGCGAAGCCCCTGCGGTGAATGATTTACCGGCAGACTTAAAAGCCAAAGTGGAAACCATTGCTCAGGCCTTAGCGGGTGCGAAAAAACCATTAATTATCAGTGGTAGCCATAGTGCCAGCGAGGCAATGATCCAAGCGGCCGCTAACGTGGCATTTGCACTGAAAGCGAAAGGCGCGAATGTTGGGTTATCTTACTTAGCGTCTCATGCAAATAGTTTCGGTCTGGCAATGATGAACGCACAGCCACTAGACAGCGCTTTAGCTCGCATTGAAGCGAAAGAAGCGGATGTGGCTGTTGTTATCGAAAACGACTTGTACCGTCACAGCAGCGTGGATGCGGTCAATAGCGCACTCGCAAAATTGAGCCACTTGATTGTTGCAGACCATCAGCAAACGGACATCATGGATAAAGCAACATTAGTTCTGCCTGCAGCGAGTTTTGCTGAAGCAGACGGTACGTTGATTAACCAAGAAGGTCGTGCACAACGTTTCTTCCAAGTCTTCGACCCAACGTATTACGACAAAGCTATCGTGATGAACGAAAGCTGGCGCTGGATGCATTCACTGCAAACTGAAGCGCAAGAGCGTGATGCAGATTGGTCTCAACTGGATCACGTTATCGCTGATTGTGTTGCCGCAATGCCACAATTCTCAGGTATGGTTGATGCGGCTCCGAAAGCGTCTTTCCGTATTCGTGGTCAAAAACTGGCGCGTGAACCACATCGTTACAGTGGTCGTACAGCGATGCTAGCAAATCAATCTGTCCATGAGCCTCGTCAACCGCAAGATATTGACTCTCCATTTGCTTTCTCAATGGAAGGGAACAACAGCCCAACCGCGCCGCGCCAGCAAATTCCATTTGCATGGGCACCGGGTTGGAACTCACCGCAAGCCTGGAACAAATTCCAAGCCGAAGTGGGGGGACACCTGTTATTTGGTGACCCGGGTATCCGTTTGTTCAATTCAACAGAAGGTAAATTGGCTTACTTCACTGAAATTCCAGCGGCTTATCAAGCCAGCGAAGCTCAGTGGGTTGTCGCACCTTATTACCACCTGTTCGGTAGTGATGAAATGTCACAGCGTTCAGAAGTGATCCAAGAGCGTATGCCAGAGCCATATATCATGCTGAACACGCAAGATGCTGCGTCACTTGGCTTGGTAGCAGGAACAAAAGCTGAATTTAGCCATGCAGGTCAAGCGTTTAACTTGACTGTTCGTCTCAGCAATCACTTATCTACAGGTCAAATTGGCTTACCGTTAGGCATGCCAGGTATCGCACCTTCAATGGCTGGCGTGTCAGTCAATAATCTGCGGAGGGGAGCATGATGGATTGGATTTCTCCTGAAGTGATGGAAGTGTTAATTTCCATCCTTAAATCTGTCGTCATTTTATTGGTTGTTGTGACTTGTGGGGCCTACATGAGTCTGGGAGAGCGCCGTATTCTCGGTCTATTCCAGAACCGTTATGGTCCAAACCGCGTTGGTCCGTTTGGGATGGGCCAGTTAATCGCCGACATGTTCAAAATGCTGTTTAAAGAAGACTGGATCCCACAGTTCGCGGACAAGAAAATCTTTACGCTTGCGCCAGTGATTGCGTTTTGTTCACTGTTCTTAGCATTTGCTATCGTCCCTGTTAGCCCAACATGGCACGTTGCAGACCTGAATATTGGGATTTTATTCTTCCTGATGATGGCGGGGCTCGCGGTCTATGCGGTGTTGTTTGCGGGTTGGTCAAGTAATAACAAATACTCATTATTAGGTGCGATGCGTGCGTCAGCACAAACCGTGAGTTACGAAGTGTTCTTAGGCCTTTCTTTAATGGGCGTGGTTGCACAAGCAGGTTCTTTCAACCTGATTGATATTGTGAACTCCCAAGAAGGCATGTGGAACATCATTCCTCAGTTCTTTGGTTTTGTGACTTTTGCGATAGCGGGCGTTGCGGTATGTCACCGTCACCCGTTTGACCAACCAGAAGCAGAACAAGAGATTGCGGATGGTTACCACGTTGAATACTCAGGCATGAAGTTCGGTCTGTTCTTCGTCGGTGAGTATATCGGTATCGTAACGGTTTCTGCCCTGATTGTGACGCTGTTCTTTGGTGGCTGGCATGGTCCATTCCTGCCGTCATTCTTGTGGTTTGCTATCAAAACTGGCTTCTTCATGATGATGTTTATCTTGATCCGTGCCTCTTTACCGCGTCCACGTTATGACCAAGTGATGTCTTTCGGTTGGAAAATTTGCCTGCCGTTGACACTGCTTAATCTGCTGGGTACTGCAGCAGTGATTTTATACAACGCTCAGTAAGGGGTGATTGAACCATGACATTGAAAGAGTTATTGGTCGGTTTCGCCACCCAAGTACGTAGTATTTGGATGGTCGGCCTACATGCGTTCGATAAACGCGAAACGCAAATGTATCCAGAAGAGCCGGTTTATCTGCCACCCCGTTACCGTGGGCGTATCGTGCTAACGCGCGACCCTGACGGTGAAGAGCGTTGCGTTGCATGTAACTTGTGTGCGGTTGCTTGCCCAGTGGGGTGTATTTCACTGCAAAAAGCCGAGCACGAAGATGGCCGCTGGTACCCTGAATTTTTCCGCGTTAACTTTTCGCGCTGTATTTTCTGTGGTCTGTGTGAAGAGGCTTGCCCAACGACGGCAATCCAATTAACACCTGATTTTGAAATGGCCGATTGGAGACGTCAGGATCTGGTTTACGAGAAAAATGACCTGTTAATTTCAGGCCCAGGTAAATATCCTGATTATAACTTTTACCGTAAATCGGGTATGGCGATTGCAGGTAAAGACAAAGGTGAAGCGGATAACGAAGCGAAACCTATCAACGTCAAAGACCTGTTGCCATAAGGAGCGATATTCATGGAATTTACATTTTATATCGCCGGTCTAGTTGCCATTTTAGCAACTTTAAGGGTGATAACGAATACAAATCCAGTGCACGCACTGTTGTATCTGGTTGTTTCTCTGCTGGCTCTGTCAATGGTGTTTTTCTCCCTCGGTGCGTATTTTGCTGGGGCATTGGAAATCATCGTGTATGCAGGTGCCATTATGGTCCTGTTCGTGTTCGTCGTGATGATGCTCAACTTGGGGCGTTCTGTTCAAGAACAAGAGCGCGCTTGGTTGACACCGAAAAACTGGATTGGCCCTGCGGCGTTATCCGCAGTTTTATTGGCTATCTTAGTTTACGGCATCACCTCGTTGTCATATCAAAATGGCATTGAGGGCACCATCATTGGGGCGAAAGAAGTGGGTATTAGCTTGTTCGGGCCGTATGTTCTGGCTGTCGAATTGGCGTCATTGCTACTACTAGCGGGTTTAGTCGTCGCATTCCACGTTGGACGTGACCGTAAAGAAAACGGTGCTGATCTTGTGAGCATCGCGAAGGTGGAGGAGCAAAAATGATACCTCTAGAGCATGGTCTGATTTTAGCGGCAATTCTATTTGTGATGGGGCTTAGCTGCCTTGTTATCCGCCGCAACTTGCTTTTCATGTTGATCGGACTGGAAATCATGATTAACTCAACTGCACTGGCATTTGTGGTTGCAGGGAGTTTTTGGGGGCAACCAGACGGCCAGATTATGTATATCTTGGCAATCGCACTGGCTGCAGCGGAGGCGAGTATTGGATTGGCGTTGTTACTGCAACTCCATCGTCATCGTCAGAACCTGAATATTGATAAAGTCAGTGAGATGCGCGGATGAACCTACTCTATTTAACCATTCTGTTGCCTTTACTGGGGTCGGTACTGTTAGCCTTCTCCCGTGGACGCTGGTCAGAAAACGTTTCGGCCATTATTGGTGCGGGGTCGGTCGGCTTAGCGGCCATCGTCGCATTCTATGCTGGCAATGAATTTTTAGCTCAAGACGCAGGTAGCGTATTCATCCAGCCACTTTGGACTTGGATGTCTGTCGGTACCTTTAATATCCCATTCACCCTAATGTTAGATGGTTTATCTCTGACCATGTTAGGTGTGGTAACGGGTGTGGGCTTCCTTATTCACGTATACGCTTCTTGGTATATGCGTGGCGAGGAAGGTTACTCACGTTTCTTCGCTTACACTAACCTGTTTATCGCGAGCATGGTGGTTTTAGTTCTCGCTGATAACATGATGCTGATGTATCTCGGCTGGGAAGGGGTAGGGCTGTGCAGTTATCTGTTGATTGGTTTCTATTATACCAATCCAGAAAACGGTAAAGCCGCCATGAAAGCGTTCTTTGTCACGCGTATCGGTGACGTGTTCCTCGCCATTGGTATGTTTATCCTGTGGAATGAGCTCGGTACATTGAATTTCAGCGAAATGGCGGTGTTAGCACCTCAGAAATTTGCTGAAGGTTCAAGTGCGATCAATTGGGCAACCTTGATGTTATTAGGTGGCGCAGTCGGTAAATCAGCACAATTACCATTGCAAACGTGGTTGGCAGATGCGATGGCGGGTCCTACGCCAGTTTCAGCATTGATCCACGCCGCAACCATGGTAACGGCCGGTGTGTACTTAGTGGCTCGTACCCACGTTCTGTTCTTATTAGCGCCAGAAGTTTTACATTTAGTTGGCGTTGTGGGCGCGGTGACATTGGTACTGGCTGGGTTTGCTGCACTGGTTCAAACGGATATCAAACGTGTACTTGCATACTCCACCATGAGCCAAATCGGTTATATGTTCTTGGCACTGGGTGTGCAAGCTTGGGATGCTGCGATTTTCCACCTGATGACGCATGCTTTCTTTAAAGCGCTGTTATTCCTGTCAGCAGGTTCGGTCATCTTGGCATGCCACCACGAGCAAAACATCTTCAAAATGGGTGGGTTGCGTAAGCAAATTCCATTTATCTACGCTGTGATGTTGATTGGCGGAAGCGCACTGGCAGCATTGCCACTGTTTACTGCTGGTTTCTACAGTAAAGATGCCATTTTGTGGGGTGCGCAGCTTGATGGACAAACTGTATTGTTGTGGGCCGGTATCCTCGGTGCATTAATGACCGCAATTTATACCTTCCGTATGATTTTCATCGTGTTCCACGGTGAAGCAAAAATCAAAGCGCATAAGGTTAAAGGCATCACTCACACATTACCACTGGGTATTTTGGCTATCCTTGCAACGTTTGTTGGTGCATTAATCCACCAACCACTCGAAGGGGTATTCCCTGCAGAAGCTGCTGGCAGTGAAGACGGTAAAGTCTTACTCGAAGCGATTTCTGGCGGGTTTGCTATCGCAGGTCTATTAATTGCGGTATTCCTCTACCTGTTTAGACGTTCAATAGTCGATGCTATCGCAAAAACTGCAGTGGGTCGTTTCTTCAGCGCATGGTGGTACCAAGCGTGGGGCTTCGATTGGCTGTATGACGTAGTCTTTGTAAAACCGTTTAAAGGTATTGCATGGCTACTGGAAAGCGATCCGATTAACTCTCTGATGAATATCCCTGCACATCTTTCACGTTGGGCAAATAAAGGGCTTGCAGTGAGTGAAAACGGCCAAATCCGTTGGTATGTTGCCTCGTTGGGGCTGGGTGCAGTGCTGATTCTTGCTCTGCTGCTTTTGGTTTAATTAAGGGACACATTGCGCCATGCTATTACCCTGGCTAATACTCATTCCCTTCATCGGAGGCCTGCTAAGCTGGCAGGCTGACCGGTTCAGTCATCGCGCACCGCGTTGGATTGCACTGGCGACGATGGGAATAACATTGATACTTTCCGTGCAATTGTGGTTACAAGGGAACTACTCGCTTGTTAATCCACAAGGTATTCCACAGTGGCAATCTGTTTTCTTTATGCCGTGGATCCCGTCACTGGGAATTGACTTTCATTTAGCAATTGACGGTTTATCACTGCTGATGGTTGTATTAACGGCTATCATGGGGGCTTTTTCGATTCTGAGCTCTTGGAGTGAAAACCAAAAGAACCAAGGTGCGTACCACTTTAACCTGCTGTGGATTATCACAGGGGTGATGGGGATTTTTACCGCGGTTGACCTGTTCTTATTCTTCTTCTTCTGGGAGATGATGCTGATCCCAATGTACTTCCTGATTGCCAATTGGGGACACAAAGGGTCAGAAAACAGACAACATATCAAAGCTGCGACTAAGTTCTTCATTTATACGCAAGCGAGTGGTTTGATCATGCTGGTCTCCATCATTGGATTGGCACTAGCAAACTTCAATACTTCAGGTGTATTAACATTCGACTATAACCAACTGCTGGGAGCAGAGCTCTCTAGCAACGTTGCGTTTATGTTGATGTTAGGCTTCTTTATCGCCTTTGCCGTTAAAATGCCTCTGGTTCCATTCCATGGTTGGATGGCAGATACTCAAGAACAATCGCCAACAGCGGGTTCTGTAGATATCTCCGGTATCATGTTAAAAACCGCAGCATACGGTCTGTTACGCTTTACTTTGCCTCTATTCCCAGAAGCCTCTATCCAGTTCACGCCAGTGGCGATGACGCTGGGTGTGATCAGTATCTTCTATGGTGCATGGTTGGCATTCAAACAAACGGATATCAAACGTCTAGCAGCGTACAGTAGCTTATCCCACATGGGGTTTGTGACAGTCGCTATTTACGCGGGTTCAACCTTGGCTTACCAAGGTGCGGTGATCCAAATGATCACCAACGGTTTATCTGGTGCGGCACTGATTATCATTAGTGGCCAACTGTATGAACGTACGCAAACTCGTGATATGCGCATGATGGGTGGATTGTGGAAACGCATTAAATGGTTACCAGGAATGTCCCTGTTCTTTGCTGCGGCAACGCTAGGAATGCCAGGTACAGGTAACTTCATTGGTGAGTTTATGATCCTGTTTGGCAGCTTCAGCCAATTCACGTTAGTGACTTGCATTATGGTTTTTGGTGTGGTGTTTGCGTCTATCTACTCACTGTGGATGATGCAACAGACTTACTACGGCACACCAAAATCAGAAAAAGAAATGAAAGGGTTAACGGCGCGTGAGTTTGGTGTGCTGCTGGCTCTGGCTGCTTTACTGGTTATCATTGGCTTCTATCCGCAACCAATTTTAGATACATCAATTGGTTCGATGGAAACATTGCATAACCTGTATTCTGCTTCACTTACAACATTAGGGCTGTAATTCGCCATGACAATAACTCCTCAAGAACTGATCGCAATACTGCCACTGATGATCGTCGGGTTGACGGCGGTGGTTGTGATGCTGTCCATTGCGTGGCGACGCGATCACCTTACCAGTGCCGCGCTGACAGTATCTGGCTTTATTATTGCGTTGCTTTCACTCATTTGGGTAGCCGACGGCTACCTAATGGATGTGACTTCGCTTATCCGTGTTGATGGCTTTGCGCTGTTCTATAGTGCATTAGTCCTGATTGCAGGTATCGGAACGACTATCTTTGCTTATCACTGGTTAGAAGGTTTTGGTGATAATAGAGATGAGTTCCACTTACTCGTTGCTATCGCAGTGGCGGGTGGGGTGCTGTTATCTATGTCAAATCATATGGCGTCAATGTTTATCGGTATTGAGCTGATTTCATTGCCATTGTTTGGCTTAGTTGCCTATACCTTTGAGCGCAGTCGCACATTAGAAGCTGGGATCAAGTACATGCTGTTATCTGCAGCAGCGTCTTCATTCCTGTTATTCGGAATTGCATTACTGTATGCAGAATCGGGTAGCTTAAGCTTTGCTGCGGTTGGTCAAAGCCTTTCTGATAGCCAGATCCACGCACCATTGGTGATGATTGGCTTCGGTATGCTCATTGTAGGATTTGGTTTTAAACTGTCTCTGTTTCCATTCCAACTGTGGACACCAGACGTTTACCAAGGCGCTCCTGCGCCAGTGTCAGCCTTCTTAGCAACGGGCAGTAAAATCGCTATCTTTGCCGTATTAGTGCGTATCTTTCTGGAAGCACCAATCACCAATAGCAATACATTGTCGATTGTCATTTCAGTAATTGCGATAGCCTCTATTCTGTTTGGTAACTTACTGGCTATCACGCAAAAAAGTGCAAAACGCTTGCTGGGTTACTCATCCATCTCGCATATGGGATATTTATTGGTTGCTCTGGTTGCGCTTCGTATCGATCCAGTCGCTTCACAAGTCACTATCGCAATCTACTTAGTGGGTTACTTGTTTGCAAGCCTAGGGGCATTTGGTGTTGTGAGTATCGTTTCAAGCCCTTACCGTGGTGATGACCAAGATGATTTCAGTGCATTCCGTGGTCTGTTCTGGCATAAACCTGTTCTCGCAACGGTAATGACGGTGATGATGCTGTCACTGGCGGGTATTCCAATTACATTAGGATTTATTGGTAAATTCTATGTGATTGCATCCGCGGTGAACGCAGAGTTATGGTGGTTAACAGGTGCTGTCGTTGTCGGTAGTGCAATTGGTTTATATTACTACCTGCGCTTTATGGCTAGCCTATATAGTCGTGATGCGGAACATGCAGAACGTTATACAGGCCCTGAAAAAGCAACGTTAGGAACGGTTGTTGCTGTTATATGCGCCATTGCAGTTATCGTCTTTGGGGTATGGCCACAACCCCTTATTGATATGACATCAACAGCGCTTGCTGTGCTTAATTAGTAGGCAGAAAATTTCCTATTGTTGATAAACCGGTTACTTCAGAGTAGCCGGTTTTTTTTAGTCAGGTAACTGGCGTTGATATTGATACTCCATGTCGTCTAGGAATGACATGAGTACCTGGCTTGCCATATTGATCTCTTGAATATTCAATGTTTTTTCAGACGATTTTTCATTAATGAAATGACACCATTCCGACCAGTAATCTTTAATTAAACCTATCTGAGTAATAATTGACAGCTTATGTGAGTCTATGATTGTTATTTGGTCAGCTAATAACATGAGTTGAGCTAGTTTAAATATTGTTTTATCAATGTGATTAACCTCTTCTTTTAATTCTAAAATTTGGTTTCCTAAATCTAATCTGACCTCGACAAGCTGCGCAAACTCTAAACCATCATCAATGACTGATAATAAATTTTTAATAAAGGCAATGGCTGATTTTAATATTTGTTTTTTATTTGTTGGCATATCAATTGAGTCAATTAACTCATCATTTAACAAATGTTTCTTTAAGAAATCAGTGATTTTAGATTTTAAGATGATATCTTCTGCTGCGGTAATAACGGAGTGTTGCTGATTGATTTCATTTATTTTTAGCATTTTGCTATTTTTGGATGTGACTAGGAGCTCTTTTTGCTCTGCGTATTGCTGTAGTTTATGTTGATTGCTTTCTTCCACGTGAATGAGAGACAGAGAGTCTGTGGTATAACTGAATTTAGTAATTATTCTTTCTAGCTCTAATTTAAAATCGATTAAATCCTCAATAAAACTCGTGACTAAAATTCCGTCAGGTGTATTTGTGTTTTCACTATTTAATTCACTTTTTAGAATGTAATTTAATTTTATTTTTAGCTTCGGTATCGAGTTTCTGATTGTTTCATTTATATTGAAACTCTTACTTGCAATTTTTTGTATTTTTCCGTGTATGATAAAGTCATAATGTATTATATTTTTATTGAATGCGGAGATTTCATTTGACATATGCCTTAACTGATAAATATCAATGGAGGGCAATATCGGTAAATCAAGCTTATCTTGCATATGAGTACCTTTTATTGAGGGGGAGTGTTATTTGGTTGAATTTGGTCAAATAACGTTATTAAATGTGTAGAATATTCTTGAATGGTATACCAAGATGTAATAATTCGTTTGAAATAAGTAATGAATTTAATAAGTTTATCAGCATTGTTGATATGTTTAAAAATCTCGATTGATTGGGTTATTTCGGTTAAGAGGACAAGCCACATATAATCTAAATGGTCAACGGCTAGCCGTGCATCTTTAAATAAACCATCGATTTTATGGAGGTTGATTTGAATATCAAAGATAACTTTTTTGATGATTTCTTCTCTGTTAATTTGGTCGTTAATTAATTTTATTTCTGCTAATGTCTCATTCTTTCTTGCTCGAATTTTTTCAGCTTTTGAGCCAAAAATACTGCCCGTAATAATGAGACCGATGACACCACCCGCTAAGCCTGTGAAACTTAGTTTCACAAAGTGTGAATACTCTAGGTCGAGTTGCTTTAGCTCCTGTTTTTTCATTTTAAGTGATTCTTGTAAATGGGCATCTATATTTTCACTATTAGTAGGCTCAAGTTGCTTATATAATCCTTTAATGTTAAACAATAAAGATTCAACGTGTTGATAATTAGATAGATACCCTCCTGTAATATGTACTCTAAAATCTGAAATGATATTCTTAATATTACTTGTCTTAAGCGATTGGTCCTTAATGTCATCTTTAATTAATTGCAATATATTAGTTAGTTCAGTCGCTATTTGTTGGTCATCACTTTGATAAAATATTTCATCTAGCTCACTTTCATCAATATCATTCAAACTGTCTGAGACTCTTTTTAATATAGGCATATGGTTAATATATTCAATAATTTGCCTACCTGTCTGTATAATGTTTCGACTAGCCAGAGATAGGTTGACAGACTGTTCTTTAACATGTTGCTCGACATTATCCCAGGTATTGGCATGGTCACGAATATTGATAATAGTATTAATTAATTCGTCTGTATCTATTGGTAAAGTGGTTGATGATGTAATACCAAACCATTTTAGAATATCATCTTTTTTCCAAGGCAAAGAAAGAGAGAAGTAAACATGGCGATGTATGCTAATTAAATCGTCTAATGTAAAAATACCGACTTCGCGGGTTGAAAGAGCATCTTGATTAGTTAATAAAGCTAAGGTTGTATGGCCTATATGCTCTTTTTCAATAATTCTGTCGTAATTTTCTTTTGTATTCATTTTAAAATCCATGTTGATTAAGTTAAGGATTGAACACTAATTTGTATTAGCACTATTGTATGGTTAAGCTACCTATTTATTGTAAATGAAAATATAAATCTCATATTTGTTAACCTACTAGAAATTGGCTGAAAGTTTTATACTAAAAAATGAAAAGCAGAGCTAAAAAATAGCATTTTGAACAAGCTAATATATGTTGAAAATATTATTTAGCGTTATATGTATTTAGATATAATCTATAGCGGTACTAAATTAAATAATCCATAACAATATGATGATAATTAAAATTTACGGTAATTTTACTTTTTGAGGCTAAATAAATATGTAATGGAATATGGGTTTGCAGCTTAAATATAATTATGTTTCAAAATGGAATTTTTATTGGATGAAAATGAAGCAATTTCGAGAGAGAGGAAAGAAGAAAGGGGGATAAAATCACATTTTCCATTAATTAAATGAATAGAATGACATCTAATATATATAATAAGCTATACTATCAACAACCTGAAGCCTCTATTCATGTAAGCAGGTTTGTCTTGAGGTGATTTCTCTTGGTTATCGTTATTTGTGTCATAAGCGATAATTATAGTGATGTACTGAAAGTAACCTGTTTATTGCAGATAATCTGCTTTTAGTACTGAACGGGTGATATAGCATTTACTGTTAGTCATCAATGTATTAAAAAATGGTTTTGCGCTATATAATAACGCGTAGTAAATTTGTGTGATGTAGCAGTGGGAATCTAAAGTGAACTATAAAAAAATTGATCAACTGATAACTGAAATTTTGGACCATTTGTCTACATTGACACTAAAAACCAAAGCGTATACTCGTTTTGTCTGGCAGTTAGATGCGCAAACCGCTTTCCCTGGTCTTGCATGGCTGTCGGTGCAAGAAAGCTACCCACAATTTTATTGGTATCAACGGACAGGAGCCGAAGAATGCAGTGCTCTTGGGATGGTGAAGTCCTTTGATTCGATAGATACAGCACAAGCTTTTTTATCACAATATCCTGATATGCCAGAGATGCGTCTATGGGGGCTTAATGGTTGGAATGCAGTTGGAGATGGCATCCCTGAAGAGATAAAACGCCAAGCAACTTTTTGTTTTTTGCCTCGCATTGAAATTCATCGGTTACGTTCGACGATTAGCGTTAGTGTCAATATAGAAGGTGAAGAAGATAGGTTAAATGCTATCCATTTTTTACAGCAATTAAAATCCGCTTCTCAAGTGACATTGACTCTTGACGCCGATATTACTGCACAGGAACATATTCCTACGCATGATGAATGGTGCCGTTTATTAAATTGCGCTATTGATGACATGAAGTCAGGAAAAATGGAAAAAGTGGTTATGGCAAGGGAAACAAAACTGACTCTGTCTAAGCCAATTGCGGTTGCTGAGTTTTTAGCACAAAGTCAGCAGGTGAATCACCATTGTTACCATTTTATGATGGCCTTTAGCGCGCATTCAGGTTTTATTTCGTCAACACCCGAACGTTTATACTTACGTCAAGACGAACAACTGAACTCAGAGGCCTTAGCGGGAACCGTCGCTAATGACCCTGATGACGTGGTCGCAGCGGAGTACGCTAAATGGTTGATGGAAGATAAAAAGAACCAACATGAAAACTTAGTGGTTGTTGATGATATTTGCCAACAATTACAAGGCGCAGTGACGGGGGTTGATGTATCGTCAGCAAAAGTGATCCGCTTGAGAAAAATTCAACACCTTTACCGTTCAATTGTTGCGACATTAGTTAGCCCTTCTGATAGCGATTGTTTGCAGCGTCTCCAACCCACAGCAGCGGTCTGCGGTTTGCCACGAAAGGTTGCACGGCAATTTTTAGCAAAAAATGAACCGTTCTCTCGCGGTTGGTATGCCGGAACAGGCGGGTTTATTAGCTTAGATAAAAGTGAATTCGCGGTCTCTCTACGTTGTGCACAGATAGAGGGTGCACATGTCTCATTATATTCAGGCGCTGGCATTGTCAGTGGTTCAGACCCAGAGCAAGAGTGGATAGAAATTGAGAATAAAGCCGCTGGGCTAAAGTCTTTATTTGGAAATAACGAAAAACCATAAAATAAAAATGGTTATTTTCTTTTTATTTCAATTAGTTCACCAAAAATTGTTCTGAGATCAAGAAATTTATTTCAGCCAGTCTAAACTAATTGATAACTAATAATTTGCTGAGCATATTATGTCGAATTCTGCTTTTAATCTCCGTTGGGCTGAAGTGATTATCGAAGCGCTATCTCGCCACGGAATGAAACATATCTGTATTGCGCCCGGCTCGCGCTCGACACCGTTGACCCTTGCCGCCATTAGCCATGGGAAATTGCATTGCCATACCCATTTTGATGAGCGTGGTTTAGGGCATTTAGCTCTAGGTTTAGCAAAGGCCAGTCGTGAGCCTGTTGGGGTCATAGTGACCTCTGGTACGGCAGTCGCGAACCTTTACCCCTCATTGATTGAAGCGGGTTTAACCGGTGAGAAGGTTATTTTTCTTACAGCAGATAGACCCCCTGAATTAATTGATTGTGGTGCTAATCAAGCTATTCGACAAGCACATATCTTTGCTTCCCATCCAGCTCAATCATTAATGTTGCCAAGACCGACACAAGATATTTCAGCGAAGTGGTTGGTAACCGCGATTGATAATGGCATGAATCAACTACACCATGGCGCATTTCATATTAACTGCCCATTTGCAGAACCATTGTATGGTGATATGGATGGGGAATATGAGTGGCAAAAAACGCTGGGTGAATGGTGGAGTTCTAATCATCCTTGGTTAAGTGAACCGCTGACGAATACGGTGGCATTAGTTGCTGATTGGTATTTCTGGCGTCAGAAAAAAGGCGTTGTGATTGCGGGTAGAATGAGTGCAAGTGAAGGGGAGTTCGTCGCTAAATGGGCTCAAGAGCTCGGATGGCCAGTACTCGGAGATGTGCTGTCACAAACCGGACAACCTTTTCCATGTGTCGACTTATGGCTGCAACATCCAGAAACCCAGTCTATTTTAGAAGACGCAGAATTAGTGGTCCAGTTTGGTTCAAGCTTAACGGGAAAGCGGCTTCTACAATGGCAAGCCAACTGTGAGCCGCAAGAGTATTGGATTATCGACTCAATACCTCAGCGACTAGACCCAGCCAATCATATGGGTAGAAAGCTAACTTGCTCAATTAAAGGTTGGCTAGATAACCATCCTGCGCAGCCGAGAAGTTTGTGGTGTGAATCGCTGCTGACTTTAGCGCAAAAAACCCAAAATCACGTGCACCAACAGTTACATGACCAGTTTTCAGAAGCCGCGGTGGCACACCAATTACCTGAACTACTGCCTCTTCGAGGCCAACTGTTTGTTGGTAATAGCTTAATTGTCCGCTTGGTGGATGCGTTGGCACAACTTCCATTGGGTTATCCGGTGTATAGCAACCGGGGCGCGAGTGGTATTGATGGTTTGATTTCTACCATGGCGGGAGTTCAGCGGGCAACCGCACGGCCAACATTGGCTATCGTTGGGGATATTTCTGCACTCTACGATTTGAATAGTTTGGCGCTATTGAGAGAACCTTCAGCACCAACAGTGCTTATCGTTGTGAATAATAATGGTGGGCAGATTTTTTCTATGCTACCCACACCAGACGAAGCAAGACAAAATTATTACTGTATGCCGCAAAATGTCAGTTTCGATCCAGCGGCGAAAATGTTTGGCTTACAATATTGTGCTCCGACAGACTGGGGAACACTAAAAGAAACCGTACAACAATTTTGGCATCGTCCACAGGGCACCTTGCTGGTGGAATTACAGGTGCCAAGTGATGAAGGTGCGCGTACTTTAAAACAACTATTGAATGAAGTTGTGGAACTGTAATGTTATCCGCACAGATTCATCATTCTGCTTCATCCGCTCCTTGGATAATCTACTTACATGGTTTGTTAGGCAGTGCGGATGATTGGCTACCGGTGATTGAGCAAACATGCGCTTTTCCATCGTTAGCTGTCGATTTACCCGGTCATGGGGGTTCTCATTCAGAACCCTGCCTAGGTTTTTCACATTTTGATCAACAACTCAGCGCACTTTTACAGTATCATCAAATTAATGAATACTACTTGGTTGGTTATTCACTAGGCGCTCGGCTGGCGATGCATTTTGCTTGCTACTATCAACCTAACGGACTATTAGGTTTAGTGATTGAAGGTGGGAATGTGGGGTTAGTCAATGAAAAAGAACGAATTGCTCGAGCTGCTAATGATGCGGCTTGGGCGCAGCGTTTTCGTTCAGAGCCGATTGAAGAAGTGTTAGATGACTGGTATCAACAAACTGTATTTGCTGATTTGTCGGTGATCCAACGCCAACGTTTAATTCAATTACGTCGACAAAATAACCCGCAAAGTATTGCTGCTATGCTAGAAAACACATCATTAGCAAAGCAACCTTTTTTAGCGGATAAATTGCGCAAATTGACCTGTCCTTATCGCTATTTTTGTGGCGAAAAAGACCAAAAGTTTCGAAGCGTTTCGCAACAATATGCTTTGCCGTTAACGCTGATTGAAAATGCAGGGCATAATGCACATCGGGAAAACCCTATGGGCTTTGCCACTGCACTACACCATTTTTTATCACACTGTGGTTAAAGGAATCTGATAATGATTTATCCAAGCGAAGAAAAATTATACGCACCAATTGAATGGCAAGATTGCTCTACAGGGTTTGAAGATATTCGCTATCATAAGTCTCCTGAAGGGATAGCTAAAATTACGATTAACCGTCCAGAAGTGCGCAATGCTTTTCGTCCACAAACCGTGAAAGAAATGATCCAAGCACTCTCCGACGCACGTTATGATGACCATATTGGAACCATTATCCTAACCGGTGAAGGTGAAAAAGCATTTTGTGCAGGCGGTGACCAAAAAATTCGTGGTGACTACGGCGGGTATCGTGATGAAAGCGGCACGCACCACTTAAACGTATTAGATTTCCAACGCCAAATTCGTACTTGTCCAAAACCTGTTGTCGCGATGGTCGCTGGTTTTTCTATCGGTGGTGGCCATGTGTTACATATGATGTGTGACCTTACGATAGCGGCAGATAACGCAATTTTTGGTCAAACGGGCCCAAAAGTCGGTTCATTTGATGGCGGCTGGGGCGCATCTTATATGGCTCGTATTGTTGGGCAGAAAAAGGCACGTGAAATCTGGTTTTTATGCCGTCAATACAATGCACAAGAAGCATTAGATATGGGCTTGGTTAACACGGTTGTTCCATATGCAGATCTTGAAAAAGAAACGGTGCGCTGGTGCCGTGAAATGCTAGAAAATAGCCCGATGGCACTGCGTTGCTTAAAAGCAGCGTTAAATGCGGACTGTGATGGACAAGCAGGTCTGCAAGAGTTGGCTGGTAATGCCACTATGTTGTTCTATATGACAGACGAAGGGCAAGAAGGCCGTAACGCCTTTAATGAAAAACGTGCGCCTGATTTCTCTAAATATAAGCGTAACCCATAATGCGTAAAGCCAAGATTTATTCGTTCAGCCTGCCGATGGAGGCAGGCGTTATCCTTCGTTATCAGCGGTTAAAAACGCGTGATGGGCTTTTGGTCTGTTTACAAGATGGGGATAACGAAGGTTGGGGAGAAATTTCGCCTCTACCTGAATTCAGCCGTGAAACATTAGAAGAGGCCACTGCCGAAACTATTGTACGACTGAATGAATGGGTGAAAGAAGGCAAAATTTCTAATAGTTTATTACCCTCAGTGGCTTTTGGCTGTAGTTGTGCTATCGCGGAGCTAACAGGGGAGCTTCCTGAACAAGCGGACTACCGCAAAGCGCCTTTATGTAGTGGTGATCCTGACGATTTAATCCTAAGCCTTGATGCAATGGAAGGTGAGAAAGTGGCTAAGGTTAAAGTCGGTTTATATGAAGCTGTTCGTGATGGAATGGTGGTTAACTTGTTACTCGAGGCCGTTCCAGAACTGAAATTGCGTCTGGATGCAAATCGCAGTTGGACTCGAGCAAAAGCCGACGGTTTTGCAAAATATGTTAACCCTGACTACCGTGACCGAATCGCTTTTTTGGAAGAGCCGTGTAAAACCCGTGAAGAGTCACTGCAATTTGCAGCAGAAACTGGCATTAGCATTGCTTGGGATGAAAGTGTACGTGAAGAAGGCTTTATGGTAGAGGCACAAGAGGGGGTGTCTGCGATTGTGATTAAACCGACCCTGACAGGCAGTTTGTCTTATTGCCGCTATTTGGCGGAAGAGGCCCATCGCTTAGGGTTACAAGCAGTGATCAGCTCATCCATTGAAAGTAGCTTTGGTTTAACACAACTTGCTCGTATAGCACACTGGTTAACCCCAAATACCATTCCTGGTTTAGACACTGTATCGCTTATTCAATCTCAATTGGTACGGCCTTGGCCACAATGTGATATTCCGCTTCAGCAGTTAGATGATTTAACGCTTGTATGGCAGAACTAGATGACTTTAAAGATTGGCCTTGGCAGCATTGGGCCAATCTTCATCCTAACTCAATTGCCTTAGTGACCGACTCCGAACGCCTAACTTGGGAAAGTGTCAGCCAACAAATTACTGACCTCAGTACTTACTTTTCAATGCAAGGTGTAGAGCAGGGGCAGTGTATCGTTCTGCGTGGGAAAAATTCAGTTGAGTTATTACTGAGTCAGCTAGCTCTTATTGCGTGTGGTGCTCGTGTTTTACCGTTAAACCCCCGTCTCCCTGAACGGTTGTTAGCAGAATTATTGCCTCATCTGAATGTTAGTGCGGTCATCGATTTTACTGATGAATCAAATTCATTAGCAAATTATCGTAATTTAGATTATCAACTCTATTATCATTTTATTGGTGATGAAGAGGTTGCTCCGACTGTTTTTCAAGAGGCTATTCAGCAGCCTGCCACATTGATTTTAACATCGGGGTCGACAGGCTTACCTAAAGCCGCTGTTCACAGTGTCGCTGCGCACTTAAATAGTGCAGCAGGTGTTGTTAATTTGATGAATTACCAGCAAGGAGATTGTTGGTTACTATCGCTGCCGTTATTTCATGTATCTGGGCAAGGTATTGTTTGGCGCTGGCTTCTTAAGGGTGGCTCACTTGCGGTCAAAAATCTTCCTTTGGCTCAAGCATTACATGAAGTTACTCATGCCTCTTTGGTACCGACCCAGTTATGGCGGTTATTAAATGATAAACGGGTGGCGGAGCTTACGCTAAAAGCTGTTTTATTGGGGGGAGCCAGTATTCCTTCAACGTTAACGGATCTTGCTCAACAACACGGTATTGCTTGTTGGAGCGGCTATGGCATGACAGAAATGGCTTCTACAGTTTGTGCTAAACGCGCAGATGGCAAGAAAGGTGTGGGTTTACCCTTAAAAGGTAAGCAAATTCGTATCTTGGATGATGAAATTCAGATCCAATCAAATAGTCAAGCGCTGGGGTATTGGTTTGATGGGAATATCAAGCCTTTAAATTGTATTGATGGCTGGTTCAAAACGAATGATAAAGGGGTATTTATTGATGGTGAATATCAAATTATTGGTCGTCTAGACAATTTATTTATCAGTGGTGGAGAATGTGTTCAACCCGAAGATATCGAGTCAGTAATCAATTCATACCCTGATGTAAGCCAAAGTTTTATTATACCCATTGAGGATGTGCAGTTTGGGCAACGTCCTGTCGCGGTTGTTGAAGTAAATAAGTCAGTGGATTTGAATCAGCTGGCGGATTGGTTAAAAGATAAACTCGCTCCATACCAATATCCTATAGCATTTTATTATTTAGACCCCGAACTGAAAGCGGGGGGAATAAAAGTCTCTAGGCAACAAGTGAAAAAGTGGTTGTTAGCGAAAATAAAAGTATAGGACAAAATAGTGGCGGGGTTACCCCCACCACTTAATGAATTACACTATTTTAGTGCTTTCAACGCTTTTTCAACACCCGCGCCATATTCAGGATGAACTTGTTTAAATAACTCGATTTGGCGCACTTGCGTGGCTTCTGTCGCGTCAATGAGTTCACCTGCAATACGTTTAAACATACGTTGGTGTTCTGCATCATCTAATAACTCATATAATGCACGTGGTTGGCTGAAATAGTCTTGGTCTTCACGGTGATCCCAATGGTCAGCTGCACCTTCAATAGATAATGGCGGTTCGCTAAAGTCAGGCTGTTCTTGGAATAGACCTGCTTCATTTGGCTCATAGGTTACGTGGTTGCCACTATTACCGTCAACGCGCATTGCACCATCGCGGTGGTAATTATGGAATGGGCAACGTGGGGTATTCACTGGGATTTGATGATGGTTGACACCAAGGCGATAACGATGGGCATCCCCATATGAGAACAGGCGACCTTGTAACATTCTATCCGGTGAGAAACCAATACCCGGAACGACGTTAGCAGGGCTAAAAGCTGCTTGTTCTACATCTGCAAAATAGTTATCTGGATTACGATTAAGTTCAAAATAACCGACATCAATTAATGGATAATCTTTATGTGGCCAAACTTTAGTTAAGTCAAAAGGGTTATAAGGAACTTGAGAGGCTTCTTTCTCTGGCATAATTTGTACTTGCAAATTCCAGCGTGGGAAATCCCCTTTTTCAATTGATTCAAACAGATCGCGCTGTGAACTTTCTCTGTCTTTACCAACTAATTGCTCAGCTTGTTCATCAGACAAATTCTCAATGCCTTGTTGGCAACGGAAATGGAATTTGACCCAGAAACGTTCATTATTACTGTTAATGAAACTGTATGTATGGCTACCAAATCCATGCATATGACGATAACTTTGTGGAATACCACGGTCACTCGCATCAATGGTTAATTGGTGTAAAGATTCAGGTAACTGAGAGAAAAAGGCCCATTTATGTTCCATTGTACGCAGGTTAGAGCGAGGGTCACGCTTCACTACGTGGTTTAAATCAGGGAATTTTAATGGGTCGCGGAAATAGAATACAGGGGTGTTGTTACCCACCATATCCCAGTTACCTTCTTCAGTATAAAATTTTAATGCGAAACCACGAATGTCACGCTCTGCGTCGGCAGCACCACGTTCACCTGCAACGGTAGAGAAGCGAGCAAACATTTCTGTTTTTTTGCCCACCTCAGAGAAAATTTTTGCACGAGTATAGCGGCTAATATCATGGGTTACGGTAAACGTACCGAAAGCACCAGAACCTTTTGCATGCATGCGTCTTTCAGGGATCACTTCACGGTCAAAATGGGCAAGCTTTTCTAAAAACCAAACATCCTGTAATAACATTGGGCCACGTTTACCTGCTGTCATCACATTATTATTATTGGCGACCGGGGCGCCTGAGGCGGTAGTAAGGCCTTTCTTTTTCATCACAATGCTCCTTTGTTTGGATTAAATGACTACACAAACCTAACTAATAAGTTAATATTTTGTAAAAAATAAAAAACACTACTACAATAAACTTGTAATTCAGTATAGTTATTATGGAATTGATTATCTAATTAATATAACCAATTACTGTGATTACAAGTAGAAAAATGCGTATTTATCGCACTTTCTTGTACTAAATTTTTTGATGCGTGAAATTTTGTAATGAATAAAGTGGGCTTTTATCGAGGCTATAGCGTAAATCTAGGTAAGAATGGCTGAAAATAAGGTGAGATTCGCGTAATATTCATAGGTAATAATATCAAGAGGATAAAATAATGCGCAAATTATTATTATTGGCAGCAGCGATGTCACCATTATTCGTAGGTACTGCACATGCAGTTTCAGTCAGTGCACAAGCAGGTGAACATTTTACTGAGCTGTCTGCGGGGTTAGGTAACCAAAATGCAGGGTTAGCATTTAATGGCTCTTGGGCTCGTAGTGACCATGATGGACAAACGGGAAGTATTGGTGCCACATTTGGCTTACCTGTAGGGCCTTTCTCTGCATTCGTTGGTGGTAAGGGGTTATATTTATCTCCCGATCATAATAGTAGCGGTGCTGCATTAGCTGTTGGTGGTGGGTTAAATTGGCAGGCACTGCCTTCACTGAATATTTACGGTGAAGCTTACGGTGCTCCAGAACAACTGACTTCTGGCAGCAAATCGTATGTCGAAGCTAAAGCTGGTGCGCGCTATACGGTATTCAAGCCTTTATCTATTGATGCAGGATATCGCTTGATTGAAATGAAAGGGACGCATGGTAATAGTAGCGATAAACTTGCCGATGGCTGGTATGTTGGTGCAGGGCTATCTTTCTAAGTTGTTGTGATATATCTACAGTTCCTAGTCGTTGCATGGCTAGGAGCTGGCTGTGATGCCTTTAGTCCAACAGAAAATAACTCAAAGAGGTATCCACCAGAAACTAACCTTGTTTAGTATTATTTAAAGACATGAGTATTTCGCGGCTTAGTCCAGTGCATTCAACGATAATATCCAAACTAATACCATTCTTAAGAAGGTGGCGTGCCATTGTTATTTGGGCTTCTTGGCGACCTTCCACTCTGCCTTCTTGGCGACCTTCTACTCTGCCTTCTTGGCGGCCTTTGTTCTGTAAACGCAGTGCGATATTCATAATAGCTCCCTTATGTTTTTCTGTTTTTTCGCTCAATGCCTGAATGATATGTTCGAAATTAGCAGAATCTAAAGCAATGAACAGATAATTGATAATAGTAATGATGTCATTATCGCTATTATAGTGTTTATTGAGTGCTTGCGCCAAGAGCGGGAGTACCTGTTGAAATTCATCCCGTAAGTGCTTATGTTTCATTGCTAATTCCATTACTGCAATCTTTCGATGATTAACTAATTCATTATCATCTATGATAGTTATATCGACTAAAGGAAATGGTTGAGTGTAAAGATTATTAGCGATATCAGGGAAAGGGAAACAGTCAGTCCAAAGTTGGGTATAAGGATAAGGCGAACGACCGCCATGGTAGAAAAGGATAGGGACGACAAGGGGCAATTTCTTATTTCCTTGTTGCATATGCTGATTCATGGCTAAAAAAGCATAATGCATCAGACGCCATGCCATCAGTCTATCGGGCGTTGATTGGTGTTCAACTAAAAGGTAAAGGTATCCTTTTCCTTGCGTTGTTTCTACTGAATATAGTACATCTGATAATCGCGAGCGGAGTTGCTCATCAATAAATGAGGAATTTGTAAGTGATAACGTATTGAAGTCACACAATGATTTTATTTGTGCAGGCAAATAGATATCAAAAAAATCTCGTGCATTTTCGATATTCGTCATGATGCCTTTAAAAGCCGCATCATGAATGTTGGATACTTGTTTTTTCTTCACCTAATTCACCTCATGAAGACCGCAATATGGCGAAGATACGGTAAAATGATTAGGTTGTCTGTTCAGAATTATTTTCTGACAAGTATCGAAATAACAGAACGAAGTTTTTTAAATGTAATGAGTAATAGATTAAATTTAGATAATTAATTTAGTTTTCAAGGGGGGAAGCCCCCAATCTTGATAAATCAATGCTTGGGGACTGGTCGTATACTTAATATGGCAGATATTTAGCCAACGTTTGGTAAAAAACCGGCAACAATCGAAAATTGGATAGCAATTACAGCGATACCACATACCAACACGAGGGCTAAAATAGGTGTACCGCCTTTAACTTGATACCCACCTTGAGTTTCTAATTTGCGAACACGGAATGTTAGTAGTGCAGGAATAATCAGCGCTAAGACCGAGAGTGCAACAGCGGCATACGTTAATGCTTGTACGAAACTACTGAAAAATAGGGCGGCCAATAATGGCGGAACAAAAGTCAGCAAGCTGGTTTGTACACGACCAATAAAATGATTGCTCCGTTTGAATAAATCAGCGAGGTAATCAAATAAACCCAATGCAACGCCTAAGAAGGATGTGGCTAACGCTAAATCCATAAACAAGCTAACGGCAATATTGACTCGAGGCGTAGCGACAACATCGCGAATGGCTGTGAGTAACCCATTAAGGCCTGATTCCTGAGCTAGGATCCCGATAAAAGTCTGTGATGGAATAGAACCTAATGTTGCGATTTGCCATAGAATATAAGCGACTAAAGGAATTGCACTTCCGGTAATGAAAATCATGCGTAGCTTGCGCACATCCCCATTCATATAGTTAACTAAACTAGGCACGCTGCCATGGAAACCAAAAGAAGTAAAAATAACGGGAACGGCAGCAAGGATAAGGCCTTTTTCAATTGGCATAGTGCTTAAATTCACGGCTTCAGCATGCGGCATCATCACAACTAACATGATCACCAAAAAAATTGTTTTGGCCGTGAATAAAATTCGGTTAATAAAATCGACTGAATGCGTACCAATACAGACAATTGCACCACCAATAATGGTAAATGCAATAATGGCAGTATCGGTTGAAATTTTAATTCCCCACCATGAAGATAGGCTATCTGAAATTAATACGCCCGCGCCACCGATATAAGCAGTTGTTAACGCGTACATTAATAGCAGCATACTCAGTCCGGTTACTATCTGTCCAACAGGCCCAAGATATTTCTTAGCAACAGAGCCTAAACCCATATTCGCAGGGTTATGTTGATACACCTCGACTAATAGTAATGAGGTATAACTCATTAACATCCATAATCCAACAAGCAAGCAGACGATGCTTGTGAAACCGACTCCTGCAGCGGCAAGTGGCATTGCCAACATCCCTGCACCTATTGTTGTCCCTGCAACGATTAACACACTGCCAAGCGTACGATTCTTCACAAGTTCCTCTAATTGAATTTGAATAATTAACAAGTGATGCAGATTATGCGATCGCAAGTTCGCTGTCAAATGTAAATTACAGGGGGTGTAATCTTATATTTACACCTCTAATCATGTAGGTAGGAAATGAAAGACAATAGCAGCGTTAATAAAGTAAAGAAAAAATGATGATTTAAAGTGGCTAAAGGTAAATTTATATGGGGTAGGTTGTTAAAAATGGTGTGATAATTGATTGATTTTTATGAAAGTGGTAGGTAACTGGGTAGTATGTCAGTTACTTAATATAAATTATGTGATGAGGTCAAAATAAAAGCATAAAAAATAAAAGTAAATTGATTTTGAAGTTATCATAAATCAAATTAATGCTTGAAAATCATCCCGATAATATATGTAAACATATATATAAAGGATGGAACTATGGACTTTATGATTCAACTCGCCATTATCCTTGTTTGCTTATTCTATGGGGCAAAAAAAGGGGGAATGGCACTCGGGCTATTAGGTGGTGTTGGCCTAGTTATCTTAGTTTTTGGCTTTGGTTTGCCGCCTGGAAAACCGCCTGTTGATGTTATGCTTGTTATCATTGCTGTTGTTGCCGCATCAGCAACGTTGCAAGCGTCAGGCGGTTTGGATGTCATGCTACAAATTGCAGAACGACTACTGCGGAAAAACCCTAAGTACATTTCTATTGTGGCACCTTTTGTGACATGTATCTTAACCATTTTGTGTGGTACAGGGCATGTGGTGTATACAATTTTACCTATCATTTACGATGCAGCGATTAAAAATAATATTCGCCCTGAAAGGCCAATGGCTGCGAGTAGTATTGGCGCACAAATGGGGATTATCGCCAGTCCAGTTTCAGTGGCCGTTGTTTCATTAGTAGCAATGCTAAATGGTGTGACAATCAATGGCCAGTCACTTGAATTCCTTGATTTATTGGCAATTACTATCCCGTCGACATTAATTGGTATTTTAGCGATTGGTATTTTTAGTTGGTTTAGAGGTAAAGATCTCGATAAAGACCCTGTATTCCAAGAGTTTATTTCAGTGCCTGAAAACCATGATTACGTCTATGGTGACAGTGTGACACTGTTGAATACCAAATTACCGAAAATTAACTGGGTCGCGATGTGGATTTTTTTAGCCTCTATCGCAGTTGTTGCATTACTTGGTGCATTCTCAGAGCTAAGACCTCTAGTTAATGGTAAGCCGTTATCTATGGTTTTAGTCATTCAGATGTTTATGTTATTAGCTGGTGCGCTAATAATCATTATCTGTAAGACCAACCCAGGGCAAATTTCAAAGAACGAAGTATTCCGTTCAGGGATGATAGCGATTGTCGCAGTGTATGGTATTGCGTGGATGGCAGAAACCATGTTCGGTGCTCACATGGATGAAATTAAAGGAACGTTAGGTTCTTTAGTAAAAGATTTCCCTTGGGCTTATGCCGTCATCTTATTATTAGTCTCTAAGTTTGTTAATTCACAGGCAGCCGCATTGGCCGCTGTCGTCCCCATTGCGTTAGGGATTGGTGTTGACCCGGCTTATATTATCGCTTCCGCACCTGCGTGTTATGGGTATTACATTTTACCAACTTACCCAAGTGACCTTGCGGCAATTCAGTTTGACCGTTCAGGTACTACACGAATTGGTAAGTTTGTTATTAACCACAGCTTCATTCTTCCTGGATTAATCGGGGTGGGTGTATCCTGTGTGTTTGGCTGGATATTTGCAGCGATGTACGGTTATTTATAAGGTTTAACCCTCGGTTTATCACAACGATTGTAAGACAGTTTTATCGGTAGTCTTACAATCGTTCATCATAAGACCTATTACCTTGTAATAGCGTTAGTGGCCACAATGATTGCCATGTTTTATCAATAAATGTTTGATCAATAAATGTCTTATAAAAGCATACTAAATAAGTACGCTAAATTCACAGTGAGTTCAGGGTTCAATATATCGCTTAAATAGCCTATACAATAAGAAAGTTATATTACGATTGGAACTACCATTGTGCTCGCTATTATTTCGTATCTGTTTGATTACTTGAATGATTAATTTTAACCAATACTCATTCATGACTATGAGCTAATCTCAGATTAAGACTAACTATTATTCGTTGTAATTAACTTAAACTATAAAAATAACGTAAGTAAACTTTTTGGGATAAACATGAAAAAAATTGCATATATGTTGCTGTTCACATCTGCTTGGGCATTTGCTAATACTGACGATTCAAGCACAATTAAAAGTAGCGTAAAATCAATAACATCTTCAATAACAAGCTCAAGTAAAGATGCGTTGTCAGGGTTAAAAGAAGGGATTGACGAGGGGAGGACATCTGGGAGTAGTGTTGATGGCGCAATTATAATTTACGATATAGAAAACCTAAATAAATATATTGATGTAAAGGTATTAACATCTGAAAAAGTGGCGGACAACGAGTATTTATTAACACTATCCGTTAAAAATAAGTCTGACTCAGCGGTTCGTTTAACAAACCTTGAAGATAAAAATAACCTTTATATCTTAGATAAAGATGGCTTTACATCCTATTTATCGGGCAAGCAAGAGGATATCAGTGTTCCCAAAAATGCAGCATCCAAGGTTAGGCTTAAATTTTTAGAGGTTGAAGATGAGCCTTCTATTTTAAGGCTTTATGATCTGGATATAAAAATACCAGCAATAAAATAATGTCTATGCATATTGTCGATTTTTCTATTATTAAAGTGACTTAGCCGCATTGTGGGGCTAAGTCAGATGCTTTGAAGTCAGGTTTTATACTTTTTGTTGCAGGGATTTGTTGCAGGGATCTTGAATTCCATCATTCATTAAGTTAATGATTAACCAATTTCAATATCAGAAAGCGGGTGGCAACAACAAGGCAGGATCTCTCCATCTTGCACAAATGCAATCGGCTTTTGCTTGTAGCCCACTTTCCCTTGCAATAATGTCACACGGCATGAACCACAGTAGCCTTCTCGGCATTGGTACTCTACAGGAATACGGCTGTCTTCTAAGGCTTCCAGCAAACACGAATGAACTTCGGTATGGTAGGGGACTTGAACACCCTGCGTTAACCGCAGGGTGATTTTATGGCTTGCCATGCTTATAGTTCAAAGCCGCTCAAATCGTCGGTATCGACTTGAGAGTCAATTTGCCCGACTAAATAAGAACTGACTTCAACCTCTTGAGGTGCAACTTGTACGTTATCAGACACCAACCATGCGTTGATCCATGGAATTGGGTTTGAACGTGCTTCAAATGGCAATTTTAGACCGACTGCTTGCATGCGGATATTCGTAATATATTCAACATATTGGCATAGAATATCTTTATTTAAACCAATCATCGAGCCTTCGCTGAATAGGTAGTCAGCCCACTCTTTTTCTTGCTCTGCTGCTTGAACGAACAAGTCATAACATTCTTGCTCGCACTCTGCTGCGATTTCGGCCATTTCTGGGTCATCTTGCCCTGAGCGTAACAGGTTCAACATGTGTTGCGTACCCGTTAAGTGCAACGCTTCATCACGTGCAATCAGTTTGATGATTTTTGCGTTTCCTTCCATCAGTTCGCGTTCAGCAAACGCAAACGAACAGGCAAAACTAACATAGAAACGAATGGCTTCAAGCGCATTAACGCTCATTAGGCACAGGTACAGTTGCTTCTTCAATTGACGTAGAGAAACAGTGACTTGTTTGCCATTGCAAGTATGTGTGCCTTCACCAAACATATGGTAGTAATTGGTCATTTCGATAAGATCATCGTAAAAACCCGAAATATCTTTAGCACGTTTTAAAATTTCTTCATTTTCAACAATATCGTCAAAAATAATAGCAGGGTCATTCACGATATTACGAATAATATGTGTATACGAACGTGAGTGGATAGTTTCAGAAAACGCCCACGTTTCAACCCAAGTTTCCAGTTCAGGAATCGAAATCAGTGGCAATAACGCCACGTTAGGGCTGCGGCCCTGAATAGAATCCAGCAGCGTTTGGTATTTCAGATTACTGATAAAAATATGTTTTTCGTGATCTGGCAGCGCATTGTAGTCAATACGGTCGCGCGACACGTCAACTTCTTCAGGGCGCCAGAAAAACGACAATTGTTTTTCAATCAGCTTTTCAAAAATAGGGTACTTTTGCTGATCATAGCGCGCCACGTTAACGGGTTGGCCGAAAAACATCGGCTCCAACATTTGGTCATTCTTTTTCTGTGAAAACGTTGTATATGTATGTGACATAACAATTCCTATTAAATTTTACACGCGCCGCCTTCGCAATCGGAATCCGCTGACTCAACAACTTCTTCCAGATCGCCTTGAACATCTTCCGCCCCATCGCGGGTGTTATGGTAGTAAAGTGTTTTCACACCAAACTTATAGGCGAGCAATAAATCTTTTAGCAATTGGTTCATTGGTACTTTGCCGCTCTCAAAACGAGTCGGGTCATAGTTTGTGTTAGCAGAAATCGACTGGTCGATAAATTTCTGCATGATACCAACGAGTTGTAAATAGCCACTATTTGAAGGCATTTGCCATAGCAGCTCATAAGCGCCTTTCAGACTTTCGTAATCAGGTACTACTTGGCGCAAGATACCATCTTTAGAGGCTTTAATACTGATATAACCACGTGGTGGTTCAATACCATTGGTTGCGTTAGAAATCTGTGATGATGTTTCTGAAGGCATCAATGCAGACAGCGTCGAGTTGCGCAGACCGTGCTGTTTGATTTCTTGGCGTAATGCTTCCCAATCATAATGCAACGGCTCATTCGTTAACTTATCGAGTTCTTTTTTATAGGTATCGATAGGTAAAACGCCTTGTGCATAGGTTGTTTCGTTAAACCATGGGCACGCACCTTGCTCTTTCGCTAACTCATTCGAAGCTTTCAATAGATAATATTGAATAGCTTCAAATGTTTTGTGCGTTAAGTTATTCGCGCTACCATCTGAATAACGAACACCGTGCTTCGCGAGATAATAAGCGTAGTTAATCACGCCAATACCGAGTGTACGACGTCCCATTGAGCCTTGTTTAGCTGCAATGATTGGGTAATCTTGGTAATCAAGCAGCGCATCGAGTGCACGAACAGCTAATATTGCCAGCTCTTCTAATTCATCGAGGCTATCAATCGCACCTAAGTTAAACGCTGATAACGTACACAGTGCAATTTCACCGTTTTCGTCATTAATGTTATTTAATGGTTTGGTTGGCAGCGCAATTTCTAAACATAAATTAGACTGACGAACAGGGGCAACCTGTGGGTCAAATGGGCTATGTGTATTACAGTGGTCAACGTTTTGAATATAAATACGGCCTGTAGACGCACGCTCTTGCATCATTAATGAAAATAGCTCAACCGCTTTAACACTCGATTTGCGAATATTTTCATCTTTTTCGTATTTCACATATAAACGTTCAAATTCGTCTTGATCTGCGAAAAAGGCGTCATAAAGACCTGGAACGTCGGATGGGCTGAATAATGTAATGTCTTGGTTTTTAATCAAACGTTCGTACATTAACTTGTTTAGTTGCACACCATAATCCATATGGCGAACACGGTTACCTTCAACCCCACGGTTATTTTTCAGTACCAATAAGCTTTCAACTTCAAGGTGCCAAATCGGGTAGAACAAGGTTGCTGCACCACCACGAACACCACCTTGCGAACAAGACTTAACCGCAGTTTGGAAGTGCTTATAGAACGGAATACAGCCAGTATGGAACGCTTCACCGCCACGAATTGGGCTGCCTAATGCACGAATGCGACCCGCATTTACCCCAATCCCTGCACGTTGTGAGACATATTTCACAATTGCGCTTGAAGTTGCATTGATAGAATCTAAGCTGTCGCCACACTCAATCAGTACACAGGAACTGAATTGACGTGTAGGGGTACGTACCCCCGCCATAATAGGCGTAGGTAATGAAATTTTGAATGTTGAAACTGCGTCATAGAAACGGCGAATATAATCAAGACGCGTCTCTCTTGGGTAGTGTGAAAACAGGCAAGCAGCGACTAAAATGTATAAAAACTGTGCGCTTTCATAGATTTCACCGGTAACGCGGTTTTGAACTAAATATTTCCCTTCAAGCTGTTTTACCGCAGCATAGGAAAAATTCATATCACGCCAATGGTCTATAAAGCTATCCATTTGCTCGAACTCTGCTTCAGAGTAGTCTTCCAGCAAATGCTTGTCATATTTCCCCATTTCAACGAGGTGTTTAACATGCTTATATAATGTAGGCGGCTCAAACTGACCATAGGCTTTCTTGCGTAAGTTAAAAATAGCAAGACGAGCAGCGAGGTATTGGTAATCAGGTGTATCACCCGTAATTAAATCGGCTGCTGCTTTGATCATCGTTTCGTGAATGTCAGAAGTTCTGATCCCATCATAAAACTGAATCTGTGAACGTAACTCCACTTGAGAAACGGATACGTTACTTAGGCCTTCGGCAGCCCAGGTGATTACCTTGTGGATTTTATCGAGATCAATGCGTTCTTTATGTCCATCACGCTTTGTGACTAACAGACTCTGGTTCATGAGCAAGTACACCTTGGTTGAACTACAAATAGTTTAAAATAAACATAAAAAAGCTCATGGTGTAATGCCATGAGACTAGTTGTGTTATGTTTTGTTGTACCACTATATGTAGTAGTTTGTTTAGAATACCATAACAAGATAATGTTAATGTGTGATTTTATCAAGTGAACAAATTAGCGAGTTCTTGTGGATAACTGGTTGGATAAGAAAAATGATCATGTCGGTAAGCTGCATGGTAAAAGGCATTAATAAAAAAAATGCTTCCGACATGAGGATTAAAATAAATTTTGTAAAATGCGATCGTTTGCTGCTTTCTTAAACGTACTGCTTGTGATTTATTCTTTTCACGACTAGGTGATTATTCACTGACTGTATGCAACATATAATTTACATCAACATTTGGCCCAAGCCAGAACTTATCCGTTAATGGGTTATAGTGTAACCCTATGATATGTTTATCTTTCAATGGTGTTCCATCAATCCAGCTAATCAATTCAGAAGGGCGAATAAATTTATTCGCATCATGGGTGCCTTTTGGAACCATTTTCATCACATATTCAGCAGCAACCACTGCCATCAACCATGCCTTTTTGTTGCGATTAATGGTAGAAAAAATAACATGCCCGCCAGGTTTCACTAATTTAGCGCAAGCTCTAACGACAGATTGAGGATCAGGAACATGTTCAAGCATCTCCATGCAGGTCACAACATCATAGGCTTGTGGGTGCTTGTCTGCGTGTTGTTCAACGGTTTCTTGTACATATTCAACCGGAATGCCGGACTCAAGAGAATGCAAGCGAGCAACCATTAATGGATCTGCCCCCATATCAAGGCCAGTCACTTCCGCGCCTTCGCGCGCCATACTTTCGGACAAAATGCCACCACCACAGCCAACATCAAGAATTTTTTTACCAAAAACGCCGTCTACACGCTGCATAATATAACCTAAGCGTAATGGGTTGATGCGGTGTAGTGGGGCGAACTCCCCTTCTAAGTCCCACCAACGTGAAGCAATGGACTCAAATTTTTCAATTTCTTGCTTATCGACGTTGAGGTAAGTTGGGGTTTGGGTGTCATTCATACAAAGAAGCTCCTATTTTTAACCTATAACCCGAAGGCCTATTAACGATAGTGATATTTAAACTATGTTAAGTCGGGGGGAAATAGTGGCCCGATAAGAATTGATGGCTAAAATATAAACAATAATGTAATTATTGCCGTGATTAATTGATAAACCGTCAAGTTTCGGACACATAAACTTAATTTTCCGCTATTATACATAGCTTGGAAGACAAATACCCGTCTCTTATTTTTATTAAATTGGCGAATTGTGGTATAGTTCTACTCTTTGAATCCGAAGTTATGAGGGACAGTGGTTCCATGAGCGAGATTGCCAGAGAAATCACACCAGTTAATATCGAAGAAGAGCTTAAAAGTTCGTATTTGGATTATGCAATGTCCGTTATTGTCGGCCGTGCACTTCCAGATGTTCGAGATGGACTGAAGCCAGTACACCGCAGAGTATTGTATGCGATGAATGTATTGGGAAATGATTGGAATAAACCCTATAAAAAATCTGCCCGTATTGTTGGGGACGTCATCGGTAAATACCATCCACATGGTGATATCGCTGTTTACGAGACAATCGTTCGTCTTGCTCAGCCTTTCTCAATGCGTTACATGCTGGTTGATGGTCAGGGAAACTTCGGTTCTGTTGACGGAGACTCCGCAGCGGCAATGCGTTATACGGAAATCCGTATGGCGAAAATTGCCCATGAACTACTTGCTGACCTTGAAAAAGAAACCGTTGATTTCGTTCCTAACTATGACGGAACAGAGCACATTCCTGAAGTTATGCCAACGAAAATCCCAAACCTTTTGGTTAATGGGTCGTCAGGTATTGCTGTTGGGATGGCAACCAATATCCCACCTCACAATTTAGGGGAAGTGATTAATGGTTGTCTTGCCTATATAGAAGACGAAGACATCAGCATTGATGGTTTAATGGAACACATTCCAGGGCCTGATTTCCCAACCGCAGCTATTATTAATGGCCGTCGTGGGATTATTGATGCGTATCGCACAGGGCGTGGCAAGGTCTATATCCGTGCAAGCGCTGAAGTGGAAGTCGATGAGAAAAATGGTCGCGAAACCATTATTGTCAGCGAAATCCCTTATCAAGTGAATAAAGCTCGCTTGATTGAAAAAATTGCTGAGTTAGTTAAAGACAAGCGTGTTGAAGGTATCAGTGCACTGCGTGACGAGTCTGATAAAGACGGTATGCGTATTGTTATTGAAATCAAACGCGATGCGGTGGGTGAAGTTGTACTGAACAACTTATATTCCTTGACCCAATTGCAAGTTTCTTTTGGTATCAATATGGTAGCTCTACACCAAGGGCAGCCGAAAATACTGAATTTAAAAGATATCATTGCTGCTTTTGTGCGTCACCGCCGTGAAGTCGTCACTCGTCGTACGATTTTCGAATTACGCAAAGCGCGTGATCGTGCTCATATCCTTGAAGCACTGGCAATTGCTCTTGCCAATATTGACCCAATTATTGAACTGATCCGTAAAGCACCAACGCCAGCAGAAGCGAAAGCAGGGTTGATTGCACGTTCTTGGGATCTGGGCAATGTCGCTGCAATGTTAGAGCGTGCGGGTGATGATGCCGCTCGTCCTGAGTGGTTAGAGCCCCAGTTTGGTGTTCATGAAGGGCAATATTTCCTGACTGAGCAACAAGCTCAAGCTATTTTGGATTTACGTCTCCAAAAATTAACGGGTCTTGAGCATGAAAAATTACTGGAAGAGTACCGTGAGCTTCTAGTACAAATTGAAGCATTACTGTTTATTTTGCGTAGTCCTGAACGTTTGATGGAAGTGATCCGCGAAGAATTAGAAATTATTCGCGATACTTATAACGACCCTCGTCGTACAGAAATTACTGAAAATACTGCAGATATCAATATTGAAGACTTGATCAACCAAGAAGATGTGGTGGTGACATTATCGCATCAAGGTTATGTGAAATATCAGCCTCTGTCTGATTACGAAGCACAGCGCCGTGGTGGTAAAGGTAAATCTGCAGCACGAACTAAAGACGAAGACTTTATTGACCGCCTTTTAGTGGCCAATACGCATGACACCATTTTGTGCTTCTCAAGCCGTGGCCGCTTGTATTGGATGAAAGTTTACCAATTACCAGAGGCTAGCCGTGGTGCTCGTGGTCGCCCAATCGTTAACTTATTGCCACTTGAACAAGATGAGCGAATTACAGCTATCTTGCCAGTGCGTGAGTACGAAGAGGGTTACAATGTCTTTATGGCAACTGCGAGTGGTACCGTTAAGAAAACACCTTTACAAGAATTCAGCCGTCCAAGAAGCGCAGGTATCATTGCGGTTAATTTGAATGACGGTGATGAGCTGATTGGTGTTGATTTAACTGATGGTTCAAACGAAGTTATGCTGTTTTCAGCTCAAGGTAAAGTTGTGCGCTTCGCTGAAGATGCCGTTCGTCCAATGGGACGTACTGCTACAGGGGTGCGTGGTATTAAATTAATGGATAACGACAAAGTCGTTTCTTTGATTATTCCACGTGGTGAAGGGCATATCTTAACGGTGACAGAAAACGGATACGGTAAACGTACTGAAGAAGCTGAGTACCCAACTAAGTCTCGTGCAACTCAAGGGGTTATCTCCATTAAAGTGAGTGAGCGAAACGGGCATGTAATTGGCGCGATTCAGGTTGATGAAACTGACCAAATCATGATGATCACAGACGCAGGGACATTAGTGCGTACACGCGTGTCTGAAGTGAGCGTCGTTGGCCGTAATACTCAAGGTGTTACCTTGATTAGAACTGCTGAAGATGAAAAAGTTGTTGGTTTGCAGCGCGTTGCTGAAACGGATGATGATGAAAACATTGATGATGAAAATGCAAATGAAAACACTGAAGAAAATGGTGTTGATGATGCAAGTATCGACGATCAAGAGTAATCACGACGTTTAATTTAATGAACGGGCAGCATAATTAGCTGCCCGTTTTAGTTTCTAGCCTAAATGTCTTTGTTTTATTACTTTTCATGTTTGTCGCTTTTTTATCATATAATCGAGTATAATTAGCAGTCATAGTATCGAATGTACAGGAAAGCGCTTGAGATATTTACCCTCGTTTAAAACATCACTTAGACTTTCTCGGGATTTATTTCGTATCCTCGGCTTGATGTTGTGGGGCATGGGCGTTTTTATCACTCTATTTTTCCTTTACTCGCAGTTTAATGAATACAAATCTGATATCCGTCAACAGTTCTATTCCGGGCATGAAAATATACAAGCGTATATTCAACAAACGGGAGCGACGCTGAATTCGATTCAATCGATGACTGAGCTATATAGAGTAAAGTTGCAAGAATCGACAGATGAAAATAATCTTCCAAGTAAGTTTCTGGAATTACCGAACGCATCTAATTACTCTTTCTATAAATTAACATCGAATACAGATTGTGATTATTTTAGGGATAGAGCGGAAAATTATTTGCAGGCTTTTGAGCAATTAAATTATTTTTGGAAAGATAGTATTGCTGCCCCTCAAGCTTTAAATCATGTCTTTTTAGTTGGTTCGAAAAGTTATTGTCTGGTGGATTATCCTATTCGATCTACTATATCGGATATCGAAATACTAAAAAAAGTCAGCTACGAAAGCGTACGGACTTACCAAGGTTTAAGGCTACAAGGCAAAGAGCGTAAATTATTTACCATTATGCATGGCGTACAGCCAGATTATGGGCAGCTTTACTTAATTCAGGCAATCAAGCACGACAATATGCTGCCTGCATTTATTGGGTTAGAGCGTACAATTAATTTGAATCAATTTAACATACGCCGAAATAAAGCTATCGAAATATTGATAATTAACGATTATAACCAACCTGTTTTATATTCTCCTATAGATATCAATCCTAAAGGCTCAGCGCTGCTCAATATTTCTGAGCCTTCATTTTTTGGTTTTAACTCAGATTATTCAAAATTAATTTTCAAAAAACGGTTAGCACCTTCTCAAATTACCGTCATTTTTTCAATTGCGACGTCTGAAATATTAGCGAGTTTAGAAAATGCTATCTTTTACGGTATTGTCCTAAATATTTTTACAGGGGGATTGATTTTCTTTTTAATTTGGTTACTTGAACGGAAAATGCTTGAACCTGCAGAAAACACCGCGATACGGCTCGAGGAACATGAGCAATTCAACCATAAAATTGTAGCATCAGCACCTGTTGGTATCATTATTTTAAGATTGACTGATGGCGGTAATATTCTCAGTAATGAATTAGCCCATGACTATTTTCGGTTATTAAATGATGATGATAAACAGCGAATACTGACAATCATCCGCCAGAAAACGAGCAATTATATCGATGTAGTGACAACCAGCGGCACACACTTGCAAATTAGCTTTGTAAACTCACGATATCAAAATGAAGATGTCGCTATTTGTGTATTAATTGACATCAGCATTCGTGTGCAAATGGAAAAATCACTGCAGGATGTAGCCGATGCAGCTGAACAAGCTAACCATGCTAAATCAATGTTTTTGGCGACTGTTAGCCATGAATTAAGAACACCATTATATGGAATTATTGGTAATATAGAGTTACTACAACGTTATGAATTATCAGAGAAAGCAACACGCTTAGTTTCAACTATGGATAATTCATCATCGCTTTTATTACAGATTATTAGTGATATTTTAGACTTTTCAAAAATTGAATCTAAACAATTGAAAATAGAAAGCAAATTGTTTCATTGTCGAGAAGTTTTTGCGTTTGTATTAGCGAACTACTTGCCATTAGTGACTAAGAAAAAAATATCGTTATATTCCTATATTGAACCCAGCATCCCAGATCTCATTTTGAATGATCCAGTTCGTTTACAACAAGTGATTTCTAATATTGTAAATAATAGTATTAAGTTTACGGAATCAGGTTTTGTGTTGCTTTATGTTTGGAAAGATGAAAACTATTTAAAGATAGAAATCCGTGATTCAGGGATTGGAATGACCCAGGCAGTGGTTATGCAGTTATTTGATCCATTTTTTCAAGTTTATGGGCAAAATAATTTGGGTCATAAAGGAACAGGCCTAGGTTTAGCTATTTGTGAAAAACTGGTTAACCTCATGGATGGTGATATTGAAGTAACTTCACAGATTGGACTTGGTAGCTCATTTACTATTCGTATTCCTTTATATGGGCAAGAATATACAAAGAAAAATATTCCAGAATATCGTGCACATTATCGCATTGCTATTTCGTGTCGAAATGAATTTTTAATGAATTTTCTTTTGCGTCTGTTAGGTCATGAGCAATTTTTAGTTGTTAGCCATAGCACAATAGATAAAACACAAAGATATGATTTGCTAATAACCGATTATGAGCATGTTGAGGAGATAGCCTACGAACATCATATCCAGCTATCAAGTGGTTATGCAGGCGAGCTCCATGAAGTAAAACAGAATCAATGGATTTATAATACATATCAATTAGATAAATTACCCATGTTAATTGATAAAGCCATCATGAAAACAAGTGAACAATCACAAAAAAATAGTATGGCAAATCAACCATTAGTCGTTGACCATTCGTTAGGTGAATGTCATGTATTGATTGTTGATGATCATCCAATTAACCGAGTATTATTGAGTGAGCAATTAGCGACAATCGGCTTTACTACTGGCACGGCGATAGACGGGCTAGATGCATTGAAATATTTAGATAATCATCATGTTGATATTATTTTAACAGATGTAAATATGCCAAATATGGATGGTTACCAGCTGGCCAAAGAACTGCGACGTTTAGCGTTCAACTTACCGATTATCGCATTAACCGCTAATGCAATGGCAGAAGAAAAGCAACGTTGTATTAATGCAGGGATGAATGATTGTTTATCAAAACCGACAACAATTGCAATTTTACGTGAGACCTTGACTCGCTATTGTTAAGTGTAGCTAAAAAATAGATACAAAAATAAAAACCCATAGTTGGGTTTTTATTGGTGTACTTTTGTAGTCGAAATGAAATTACTCTGAAGGCGAGTTATCAATGCTGACGGAAGAAAGGTAATTCAGTAGCGCTATATCATTTTCAACGCCTAATTTCAGCATGGCTGATTTTTTCTGGCTACTTATTGTTTTTATACTGCGGTTAAGTTTTTTTGCAATTTCAGTGACCAGAAAACCTTCAGCAAACAAACGTAGCACTTCACTTTCTTTTGGTGATAAACGTTTGTCGCCATAGCCGCTTGCATTGACTTTTTCCAGCAGCTTGCTCACGCTTTCGGGTGTGAATTTTTTACCTTTTTGTAAAGCCGCTAACGCTTTAGGTAAATCAGCAGGTGCGCCTTGTTTGAGCACAATCCCTTCAATATCCAGCTCTAAAATTGCGCTAAGAATGGCCGGGTTATTGTTCATTGTGAGAACAATGATTGATAGGTCAGGATAATGCCGTTTGATGTATTTGATTAAAGTAATACCATCACCATATTTATCACCTGGCATTGATAAATCAGTAACTAGCACATCCGCATTTAAACGCGCTAAGTTATTAATCAAAGAAGTTGAGTCCTCAAATTCCCCTACGATATTCACCCATTCAATTTGTTCAAGTGATTTCCTGATGCCGAAAAGAACGATAGGGTGATCATCGGCAACAATGACATTTAGGTTATTCATATTATTGGTTACCTTCTGGCATTAGTTTTTTGACTGAATTATCCAGCATGCTAATGCAATTTTTTATTTCCAATCCGTTTTCATCTGCTATGTAACGCTCCAAATCTTCACAAAGCTTATGAAGATAAGTAAATTCGAGCATAGCAAAAACTCCTTTTAAACGATGTGCAGTGTTTTTCAATTCGGTCAAATCCTCAACACTTTCACTATTATACAGTTTATTAATATCTATCGGTACTGTTGTGATGAACAAATCTCGATATCCACTATTTGCTAGCGCTAATTGATAACTTAAAATTGCATTTTCTATTGATTCATTCGAGGTCTGTGAAAGCACTTGAGTATCAACATGGTGTGAAATCAAATTATCAGAATGGCCATGTTCATCGTCTGCGTTTTCGATCAGTAATGAGATAGCATCAATTAATTCATCAGCAAAATTATAGTTAGCTTCGATGTAATGAGGTTGTAATTGATTGATTCCAGATAGGAAACCATTTACTTTAACAATGTTTTCAAAACATTCCTCGTTATTATCAGTTATTAAGAGATCCCAGTTGGTATGAGGGGAGCTCTCACTTAAATCCAAATATTCCGCGCCATAATTTGTTAATGTGCTCCTCACAATCCGTGAAATATCAGCATTATGTATATTTAAACGAATACAAATATCCTCCAATAATGCAGGGTACTCTTTGGCAAGCATCTCTTTGGCTGCTGGAAGCGTAACTTCATAATGAGTACCGATTGCATCACTTGAGCGAATAGAAAAAACACCATTCATTTTTTTTACCAGTAACTTACATAAATAAAACGTTATACCTGAACGTGTAAAGTTAGAGGCGTTCAAAATTTGCCCAGTAAAGGGGCTTTGCAAATTACTCAGTTCTTGGTTACTTACTCCAGTTCCACTGTCTTTAATATTTAATAAGATTGTATTTTTACTGGGGTTATAAGATAGCGTGAATGAAATTTTTCCAAAAGAGGTTGTTGCAATAGAATAATCCCAAATTAGTTGCATTAATTGCTTTAAATAATCAGGATTTGCCACGATAAGCGAATCTGGATTAACGTTATTATGAAAATAAAGCGCTAACCCTTTGTTATTACACTGGGATAGATTTTGCTTCAAAAATTGGCTAACCAGGTTACTGATAGAAACATTCTCAGTTTTTATAGGTTCAGCTTGGGATTCTAGCTGATTTAATAAGCTAATATTTTTAAACCAACGATTGATATAGAAAAGCTGACTTTCAATTTTTAAAATAAACTCACGGTTATTTATATTAGCCATTTCGGATAATTTAGTTAGTTGCTTATCCACTTTAATAAGTGAAGGTAATATTTCACTGCACATATTCTCAAATACGACTTTACGCATGTGAATATTTTTTTTGTATTCGCGATTGGCTAACTCTTGGCGTTTTTGGGTCAACGCCTCTTTATCTTTGTCCATAATAATAAAGAGGGCAGTGTTAGATTTTGACATGTTATCGACAAGTATAACTTCATATACAATATTCTCGATAGAAACTTGAATCACATCATGGTTTTCAATCGCCATTTCTTTAATGTGAACAAGGTCCATAGAAGGTAATAATTGGTTAGCAATGTCATTGCTCAGGATCTTTTTGTTGGTGTTAAAGTCATAAACTAAAATACCGTATGAAATATGACTGATAATATCGCTAGTCAGTGAGGCATTAAAACTCAGCTCTTGCAACATATTGGTATTTGGTGAAATAAGGCGCTTACGAATAAAGAGCATGATCAGTAAAGCGAATAAGATCATAATAAGCATGCCTGTCATTAGCCATAAGTTATAACTAACCACATTAAAAATAATACTTTTTAATGAAACATGGTAATAAAGCTGATATCCAGTCCCATCAATAGGATGGGAGAAAATGAGGTTGGTTCCAGACCAAGTTGAATGAGATTCATTGCTGCCCGTGCTTGAAGGGCGTGCATTAATTGTAAAAAAATTCCCATTTAAACTTGGTGGAATAAGTGAGTTGATAGAAATATCAAAGGATATGACGCTAGTTAACTGCCCTGGTGAATTGAACATTAACCGATAAGTATAGTAAAAAAGGTTATCGGGGGAGTATTTTTGGATATTTGAAATTATTTCCCGTCGATCTAACAATGTTGATTGAGTCAACATATCAGCACGCTTTTCTTCAGCCGTTAATGTGAGATAACTTTCTTTAAAACGGAGCTCAGGTTTAAGGATTGAATGGGTGGTCACTAAGACTAAGGTATTGTCTAAGCCATTGAGATAATACATGGAGTTATATTCATTACGGGCTCCCCACACAATCTCCATATAATTTGCAAGTTTAGACGCTAAAGCATTATTACTTTGCTTATTATTACCAAATACAATGGCATCAATGGATTGGTTTGCACTACTTAGCCAAAAAATATCATGGCGGATCCCAGTCACTGCGAGATTATCGGTGGGTGGCACTGAAGATTTGTCATTGGCAATTTTGTAGATATGGCTTGCTTGATAACGATAATCTTCGATTTGATACGCTAACCGACTTGCCATGCTGTTCAAGCTAGTTTGACGGCTTTGAACCAATGCTTGATAGTAATTAAAGAGTGATAAAAAAAGCATCACAATTAGCAACAGAATAAATGCTGCGAAAATACGAAAAAGCGTGTTTGGTTTTAATAATGATTGTTTGTACATACTGTAGCAAGTCGTCCCATCGGCAATAGTATTATTAGGTTAAAAATCATACGCCTAGAGAAAGGATAGACACCGATTTTGCACAGATACTACCATTTTTATTGGAAAATAGAGAACAATTGAGTGAAGATTAGCCAAACGAAGTAAAAAAATCAATTTTTTTACTTTCAGGGGTAGACAAGTTGGTGGGATTCCTCCATAATCGCGCCCCATGGAGAGATGGCCGAGCGGTCGAAGGCAGCGGTCTTGAAAACCGCCGATGGGTAACCATCCTAGAGTTCGAATCTCTATCTCTCCGCCATATTAGCCGGCTTAGCTCAGTTGGTAGAGCAACTGACTTGTAATCAGTAGGTCACCAGTTCGACTCCGGTAGCCGGCACCAAATAAGAACCCGTTACATTTAATAGATGTAGCGGGTTTTTTCTTTGTATTTATGTACATAATGACAATGCCTTAAGCCGTGGTTGTGCCATATTGGTGTCATCGTGTGACATTAGCTCGTCGACCTTCATGGCATGTTCAGTGAGGTGATTCGCTGTAGCATAAACAAATACAAAACGCTGGTGTTTTCCTATTTGGAGTTTCAATACCATGCATGTGGTATTATTTAGGCCAACACCTATCGCTTTTCCTCCTTTTGCATCTTCAGGGTCGACCCAAGCTACTTTCCTTCCTTAACTATTGGCTGGCACAATGAACCCAATAGCAAAGAGCAAGCTTGACAAGAAGGTCATTCGAAAAATCAAAGCAGTTAGAACCGCACTTTAATGTATAGCACTGCTATATAAACCAAATACCCTGCAATGCACATTGCAGCTACAGATATCAATGCAATAAGGCTTTTCATATACACCAAAAAATTGTGATTGTGCATCAATAGACATTTTGATTTTGAAATGGTTCTTATAGCAAGAAAGCAATATGGGAAATTGAACAGCAACGACAGGCGAATAATGGATAGTAGGTTGATGAGTAGAAAGTAGCTTCACGGCTACTTCTTAATCCCTAACTCAATTTTCCTTTCCATCGTTGATTATGGCGGTCACCTGAATTGACTGCTAATAAACATAGCTACTAAATTGACAAAACTAGCAAAATAATCCGTAAAATGACAAAAATACACATTAATAATGAGATTAATTAAGCCATATATGTGATAATTTTGACCATTCATAACTGTTTAGGTGATTACGTTTTTAGCTTAACTGGCATATAGTTCTGATTAAAGGTAAATAAAGTTACAGAGCTATTCATTCATTGGCTACACTGAAAATTAAATATTACTTAACTGCTTGGAAAAGGTTATCCGACTGTTATCTACTCAAATGGAAGATACATTGTAAGGGTATTCAGATAGTTGTGGGCGAAAGCCCATCTTGCTGTAGTAATCATGTTGAATTTAAAAGACTAAATATTGTCTAAAATAGCGTGCATTCTGCAAAGGCGAAGTATTGGGAGATATAATGTACGCCAAAAACCCATTTTCACTGAAATTGGTCCATCCGAAGTACTTAGTAACATGGGTGGGGGTTTTTATCTTATTTTTATTGGTTCAATTACCTTATAAATGGCAAATGTGGCTTGGTGCTTTTCTAGGCAGTAATTCACGGTATTTTATTAAGAGAAGAGTGTCGATAATTAAGCGAAATTTAGAGTTGTGTTTTCCGAATAAAAACAAAAATGAAATAGATACTCTGGTAAATGACAACCTAAAATCTTTAGGCATCGCATTATTTGAAACGGGGATCGCCTGGTTCTGGAGCGATAAAAAAGTAAAAAAATTATTTCAAGTAAAAGGAATGTCTAATTATTTAGATGCTATTGGGAAAAATAAAGGTGTAATTATCGTTGGAGTCCATTTTATGTCACTTGAGCTAGGTGGTCGGATTATGGGCCTTTGTTTCCCTGTTAATGCGATGTATCGACCTCATAATAATAAAGCGATGGAATATATTCAGACAAAGGGGCGGTGCCGTTCTGGCAAAGGAATGATTGATCGTAAAAATTTAAAATTTATGGTTCAAGAATTGAAAAGTGGCAAGTCCATCTGGTTTGCACCTGACCAAGATTTTGGAAGAAAAGGCACTATATTTGCGCCATTTTTTTCTGTCAAAAATAGCTCTACATCAAAGGGGACATCAATACTTGCTCAATTATCTAAATCACCGACGCTCACAGTAACATTATTGAGAAGTAAGAGTGGGGTTAACTATGATTTAGTATTGGGCAAAGAAATACTAGGATATCCAAGCTCTGATGCATTACAGGATGCAACAATGATTAACGCTGTTTTAGAGGCCGAAATAATGAAAGCCCCTGAGCAGTATCTTTGGGCTCATCGACGGTTTAAAACCCGGCCTGAAGGTGAAGTGTCACTTTATCGCTAGTTTTATCTTTAGTGTCAGATGCCATAGAGGGTTGAAAAGGAACTTGTAAGCTTTCTATTGATAACCATTTTTATCTTATAGTGTTTTCTAACTCATAATATAAAACGAGATAAACATATATTTATCTCGTTTTATCAAAGAATTATGTTGTTTTTAGTATAAGGCTTTTCGTTATAACCAGCTGTGTAGCATAAAATATGATAATGAAAATATAAAAATTACCATTAGGTGTTGGAGCACCTTTAAAAACAAAAGAAATCTTCTTATTTGATTCATTGTTTCCTGCTTGGCTAATAAAAACGGCTAATTAAACAGTCTTATATAGTGTAGTAACACTAACTATAAAATACCAAATTCCATTAAAAAAATTAAAAAAATGTGAAATAAATTACACTTAATAAGTAAAATTAACTAAGTTAATGAGTGGTTAATAAATAATAAAATATCTGGTCATTTATTAAGTAAAATACGTAAAAATAGAATAGCCTTCAATAACGATGTTAGTGGAAGGCTATTCTAATATAGAGTTACGTTAGAATAAACTAAAAGCTTTTTTCATATTCACGAGCTTTTTTATCGTCATAGTTATGTTCCCATTTGGCAATAACAAGAGCGGCTAGGGCGTTACCTACAACGTTAAGTGCGGTACGTGCCATATCTAGAATACGGTCTACACCTGCGATGAATGCAAGCCCTTCTAGTGGGATACCTACACTTCCTAGTGTGGCAAGAAGAACAACAAATGAAACGCCAGGGACACCCGCAATACCTTTAGACGTGATCATGAGCGTAAATACTAGGATAAGTTCTTGCCCAATAGAGAGCTCGATACCATAGAGTTGGGCAATAAAAATAGCGGCAATACTTTGGTATAATGTTGAGCCATCTAAGTTAAATGAATAACCTATTGGAATAACAAAGCTTGTTACTGATTTAGGCGCTCCATATTTCTCCATTTTATCCATAATACGAGGAAGTACGGTTTCAGAACTGGCTGTTGAATAAGCGAGTAATAACTCATCTTTCAATATTTTCATTAAAGTAAAAATATTTATTCGGCAATAACGGGCGACTAATCCTAATACTACTACTGCAAAAAATAGAATTGCACAATGGACGAGTATAACAAGTTTCAACAGAGGCACTAAGGATGAGAAACCAAAGTTAGCGACGGTAACAGATATTAATGCGAAAACCCCGATTGGAGCATACATCATAATCATGTTCGTTACACGGAACATGGTTTCAGAGAAAGTCTGTAATACATTGAGTAGAGGCTGTTTTTTCTCAGAAGGTAAAGAAGAAAGCCCCAAACCAAATAACACAGCAAAAAAGATGACTGGCAGCATGTCACCACTTGCCATAGCAGCAAAAATATTACTTGGCACTAAAGTTAGGATCGTATTAATGATCCCTGAAGGGTGGCTTTCAACTTCTTGAGTGGTTTTTTCATATTGTGAAATATCGACTTGTGTTAATTGCGACATGTCGATACCAACACCTGGTTGGAATATATTGGCAAAAGAAATACCGACGATAATGGCAATTGTAGTAATAATTTCAAAATAAAGGATAGTTTTGAAACCAAGAGAACCGAGTTGTTTGGTATTACCAACCCCTGCGATCCCAACAATTAACGTTGATATAACGATAGGAACAACAATCATTTTGATTAACTGAATAAATATTTTACCCGCCGGGGAAAGAATATTTAAAATCAACCAATCTTTGTACTCTGAATTATCATGTAAAAGCGCTCCAGCAATAACACCTAAAATAAGAGCAAGTAATATTTGCCATCCTAGGCCAAATTTAAACGGTTTTTTTTTAGTCACTTGGTTTAATGTCATAATTAAATCTCATTTATATTAATAATTTTTATGTATGTGTTTTTATTATCATAAATTTTATATCGAATATTCGGTAAAACTACAACTAATAACTCGATTAATTTGAGTAATTTCAATGAGTGATCTATATAAATGTGTTTGTTTTGTTAATAAATAAGGCAATTATGGTTATTTATGTAAAATAAATGGTGGGAGTGTGAATGAATAAGTGATTTTTAATTGCAAGGTGTTTCTAAAAGTAAATCTGATAAATATTCCAAAATTGTTAATGGTATTGTTTTTGCACTGTTTGTTTTTTGCAAACAAAACTAGATTGAGCGAAAAATAGACTGCAACTCTTTATTTTTATCGAATATACGACTGAATGTGATTTTATATTTAAATTGTTAGATTTAATTAGTTAATTAAAGTTTAACTTAGATATAGCTAGATGAATGGATGATATTGAAATATTAAAGGATTTCTATAAATGGCTTCTCACTCAAATTTATATAATGAAATTAGTTAGAAGTGGGTGAGTTAAATAATGAAAAAGAAAACGTCAAGCAACTCAAACGGCAGATTGTTTCCGTTTAAATGCTGCGAGCAGTGTGCGTTCAGAGAGATCTAAGTAACCACGTAACATATTGGCTGCATCTATATTTTTGCCTGAATCTAATAAATTAAGAATAGAATGGTTTTTATCAATATAGGGGGCATATAAAATTTTAGGGTCATTGAGGTGACCAAAGGCCAGTCGTAACTCAGCAGACACATTACGGTATAATTTAATTAGGCGTTCGCTGTCAGATAGTTCGACAATGGCAGTGTGAAATTTCATATTTGCAGTGCCTACACCCACCCAGTTCTCTGTCTTTTCATGTTCTCTAGCTTCTTGAACTGCATCTTTCATTTTTTGAACTGATGGATGCATGGCATATGCATGAGTTAGTGCATCGCACTCAATAAGTCGGCGAACTTGATAAATATCGATAATGGCAGCCATATCTGGTACTGAGACAAATACGCCCTTATTTGGAGCATAAGTTAATAAACCTTCCTGCGTGAGTACACGAAATACTTCCCGTAATGTATTTCGAGAAATATCGAGTTCTTCACTTAATGCCGCTTCAGATAAGCGTTGACCTGGTGTGATCTCCCCAATTGTTATCTTATGACGTATAACTTCTGCAATAGAAACAGATAAAGTTTGGGCAACAGGTTGTTTTTTCATAATAAAGGCTAATTTTAGTCTCAGAGGCAATGAGCCGCTATATTCACATATTCAAATTATAGCAGCAAGTTTCATTTCTCTTTACCACATTCCCCCCTGTATTTGCACAAGAATAGTGAAATTAGAATTTATTGCACTAATTTGGTGCGATTTGCTTGGTAAGCGATATGGCTTGTGAGTCAAAATTGTTAAAAAAGTGATCTCGTCTTGATTTTTAAACGAACAATTACGATTTTTATTGATTGTTTATTCATCATTCAATACTAATTGTTCAACAATCTATTAAAAATGAATTAACAATACAGCTAACAAGTAGAACAATGGCACGATAATTGCCTTAGTGACTGTGACATCAACAACTAGATCAACAACCACATCAATAATTAAAACAATAACTATTAGAGGAGTATGCATATGGCAGCTCATGAAAGTGCACCAACTACTGCTGAATATGTGAAAAGTCGTCGTTCATCACTGATAAGCGCAATTTTTCTAATGGCAACTTCAGCCATTGGGCCTGGGTTTATCACACAAACTGCGACTTTTACCGTGACATTAGGGGCTGCTTTTGCCTTCGGAATTTTAGCGTCTATTGTGATTGACTTCATTGTTCAGCAAAACATATGGCGAGTTGTTACCCTGACTAAAATGCACTCATCAGAAATTGCGAATGCCACAATTCCTGGGAGTGGTTATTTATTAGCGGTATTAGTTATTTTCGGCGGGCTAATTTTTAATATTGGTAATATTGCAGGCGCAGGGTTAGGGCTCAATGCCTTAGTCGGCTTAGACCCCAAATGGGGGGGCTTGATTAGCGCATTATTAGCAATTTATATATTTTCCTCCCGTAAGGCTAGTACGTTTATTGACCGGTTGATTATTGGCTTAGGCGTAGTGATGATCGGCTTAACTTTGTTTGTCGCTATTGCATCAAACCCACCTGTTGGGGAAGCATTACGTCAAAGCGTATTACCTGACACAGTTGATTTTGCCATGATAACCACCATTGTTGGGGGCACTGTCGGGGGATATATCTGTTATGCAGGTGCTCACCGTTTATTAGATAAAGGCGCTGTTGGTATTGAAAACATTAAAGTTGTCTCTAGCGCAGCCACAAAAGGTATCCTAGTTGTTGGGCTGATGCGTTATATTTTGTTTTTGGCTATCTTAGGTGTAGTCGCAAGTGGTGTGACTATTGATATTTCTGGTCATGCGGCCAACCCAGCATCTCAAGCATTTCAGGCTGCCGCAGGTAACTTTGGTTTACGTATCTTTGGTTTAATTCTATGGGCTGCGGCACTCACCAGTGTAATTGGTGCGGCTTATACCTCAATGAGCTTCTTAACGGCATTTAAGTCTTCTATCACAGAAAGGCAACGTAATGTCGCAACTATCATATTTATCGCAGTTTCTCTGGTTGTCTATTTATTCATGGGAACAGCCCCTGCGGCATTATTGGTTTTTGCTGGTGGTTTCAATGGGCTAATTTTACCTATTGGTTTAACTTTATTTGTTTATATCGGTTGGAAACGCTCAGATTTAATGTCGGGCTATCATTATCCGCGTTGGCTATTATGGTCTGGTGTCGTGACCTGTGCACTCACTTGGTATATGGGGGCAATGTCTGTCGGTACAATTTTTAATTATCTGAAATAACTCAAGGAGTGATCATGAAAAAGCAGATTGATTTAAACAGTGACCTTGGGGAAAGTTTTGGACAATGGGAAATGGGCAATGACACCGACATTCTACCTGTTGTTAGCAGTGCGAATATTGCTTGTGGTTTCCATGCGGGTTCACCAGAAGGGATACTAAAAACCCTTAAAGCCGCAAAAGAAAATGGGGTTGCTGTTGGTGCTCATGTGGGTTATCCCGATTTAGTGGGTTTTGGTCGACGTAATATGGATATTGCATCGAATGAATTAACCGCAGACGTGATTTACCAAATTGGTGCATTACAAGGGCTAGCAACCGCAGCAGGGACACAAGTTTTATATGTTAAACCTCATGGCGCATTGTATAACACGATTGCTCATGATAAACGCCAAGCAATGGCTGTGATTGATGCGATATTAGCGATTGATAAGCGATTGATATTAGTGGCGTTAGCAGGGTCACCATTAATTGGGTGGGCTAGAGAATGTGGCTTAAATGTGGTCGCAGAAGCTTTTGCTGATAGAGCTTATAATAGCGATGGCACATTAGTGTCCCGAAAATTAGCCGGTTCAGTATTACATGACCCACAGATAGTTGCAGACCGTATGTTGCAGTTGGTCATGGAAGGCGGTGTGATGTCGATTGATGGAAAATTTACACCTGTTGACGCTGGGTCGATTTGTGTTCATGGGGATAGCCCTGGCGCCCTTGAAATGGCGAAACAGGTGCGAGCCGTATTAGAACAACAAGGTATTGAAATTTATGGTTTTGCCTACAAAGGAGGCCGTGAATGACACAGCTAATGAAAGCATCACTGCAGGCCATCGAAGCTGCTCGCCTTGCACGGCAAGCTATCCGCGAAGGATATGACAAACCAACAGCAGGCCTTGCCCCGGGTATGACTCAAGCCAACATGATTGCGTTGCCACGTGACTGGGCATTTGACTTCTTATTATATGCTCAGCGTAACCCAAAGAGCTGCCCTGTTTTAGACGTATGTGAAGCAGGGAGCTGGCAAACTGTCCTAGCTGAAGGTGCCGATTTACGCACGGATATCCCACGTTACCGTGTGTGGGAAAAAGGACAATTAATTGATGAAATTACGGATGCGACAGCAATCTATCAACAACATCCTGATTTAGTCACTTTTTTAATTGGTTGCAGTTTTACATTCGAAACGCCAATGATTGAAGCCGGTATTGATATACGGCATATCACGGATAAATCGAATGTTCCGATGTATAAGACTAATCGTCTTTGTCGCCCAGCAGGGCGTTTACAAGGCGAATTAGTGGTTTCAATGCGACCAATACCTGCAAATCGCGTGGCTGATGCAGTGAGTATTACGGGTAGGTTCCCTGCCGTGCATGGAACACCTGTTCATATTGGCGCGCCAGAACAATTAGGTATTACGGATATTATGCAACCTGACTTTGGTGATGCGGTTCGCATTGAAGAGGGCGAAATTCCCGTTTTTTGGGCTTGTGGTGTCACACCTCAAGCTGCAGTAATGAAATCAGGGGTTCCATTCGCATTAAGCCATGCACCCGGTTACATGTTTATTACAGATGTACCTGATGCCGCATATCACATATAGAGGTGCCAATTGAGATTTTTACCCGTCAATTTAAGTGCCTTTATGGTGGAGTTGGAAAGTCTTGAACAAACAATGGCATTGACTGATTCCTTAACAGAAATGCCAATTTATGGGATTGACGAAATAACGCCAGCAGCGAGGACAATTTTAATTCGCTATAACCCGATCAAGACAAATGTGAATGATTTGGTTGAAAAGATATCACTTAGAGATGTGTCGGCGGTCGTCGGCAAGGCCAGTAAATTGGTTACTATCCCCGTTCACTACAATGGCGAGGATTTACCCGATGTCGCAGCGCATTTAGGGATATCCACTGCGGAAGTAATACGTCGTCATACAGAAAATGAATTTCAGGTTGCATTTAGCGGTTTTGCCCCAGGTTTTGGTTACATGGTTTCGAAAGAAGCTAAGCTGAACGTCCCAAGGCGTCAATCGCCAAGAGTACGCATCCCTGCGGGGTCGGTTGCCTTAGCTGGAGAGTTTAGCAGCGTTTACCCACAAGCTAGCCCAGGGGGATGGCAGTTAATTGGTGTGACTGAACTATTAATGTGGGATATCAATCGACCTGAACCTGCACTCGTTCAAGCAGGCATGCGGGTCAACTTTATCGATGCCGCGAAAAGCCAAATTAGCTATAGCTTGCCAGCGAAAGTAAGTATTGAAAAAAATGCTAAGAATGTCAGTGCTGATTTAACAGTTTTAGCGACGGGGTTACAGGTTTTATTTCAAGATTTAGGGCGTATAGGCCAATCGGCATTGGGGATCTCTGAATCAGGCGGTATGGATAAATCGGCATTACGTAGTGCAAACCGTATTGTGGGGAATAAATCAGATTCTGCCGTTTTAGAGATAACGCAAGGTGGGTTTAAGGCTCAAGTTCACAAAGACCTCATTGTTGCAGTGACTGGAGCGCCTTGTACTATTGACGTTATCACAGCAGAAGACCAGCAATATCAAGTTGACACTTATCAACCGATTCATTTAGCAAAGGGCGACACCATCAAACTGAGCCGCCCGAGCAAAGGTGTGCGTAGTTATTTCACTGTCCGAGGTGGTTTCAATATAGAGCCTATTTTATCGAGCTGCTCGTTTGATACATTAGCGCAAGTTGGTCCAGCCCCAATCACGGCGGGCCAAACACTCACGGTTAACAGCAATTCATCTCCATTAGCCGTTTCATTATATGAGGCGCCTGCTTTTGATTACCCAACAGAAAACGACGTGGTGGTTTTGGATGTTGTATTAGGACCCCGAGCGGATTGGTTTACAAAACAAGCTGTTGAGCAACTAACGAGCCAATTATGGCAAGTAACAGCGTCATCAAACCGAATAGGTTTGCGGCTATTTAGTGAAAAACCGTTAGAGCGCGAACAATTACAGGAGCTACCGAGCGAAGGAACTTGCATTGGCGCTATTCAAGTCCCCGCAAATGGCCAGCCTGTTTTGTTTCTCAATGATCACCCTTTAACAGGCGGTTATCCCGTTATTGGCGCGGTATGTGAATATCATTTGGATTTAGCAGGGCAAATTCCTGTGAATGCCAAAATACGTTTTAATCCACTCGGTGAATTTAAAGTACTACAAGGGAGCCATTGTGCTTATGAAAATGAATAACAACAAAAAACATAAAGTATTGATTGCTAATCGAGGCGAAATTGCAGTTCGTATTATCCGTGCATGTCGTGATTATGGTTTCCAGTCTGTTGCGGTTTATGCGGACAGCGATATTGACGCTCTCCACGTCACAATGGCTGATGAAGCCTACGGGCTTGGGGGAAACTCGCCAGCAGAAAGTTATTTAAATATTGAAAAGTTGATTAGTATCGCTCAGCAGTCAGGTTCAACCATGGTGCATCCAGGGTATGGTTTTTTATCTGAACGGGCTGAGTTTGCGCGTGCAGTTGAAGCCGCAGGGTTAATCTGGATTGGGCCGAGCGCAAATAGCATTGATATACTAGGGGATAAGGTTCAAGCTCGCCATATTGCAATGCAAGTCGGTGCACCGCTAGTGGTTGGCACAAAAGATCCTGTGAATAGTGCACAGGAAGTCCTTGAATTTGCTCATCAACACGGCTTACCTATTGCTATTAAAGCGGCATTTGGTGGTGGTGGCCGAGGGCTAAAAGTAGCTTGGCAACTCCATGAAGTTGAAGAACTTTATCACTCAGCAGTACGCGAAGCGACCGCTGCATTTGGCCGGGGTGAATGTTTTATTGAACAATTTTTACATAACCCTCGGCACATTGAAGCCCAAGTTATTGCGGATACGCATGGTAACGTGCTGGTGGTGGGGACTCGTGACTGCTCACTACAACGGCGTAATCAAAAACTGGTTGAAGAGTCGCCAGCCCCTTTTTTATCTCAGAGTCAACAGCAGCAAATCATTCAAGCTTCAACGGATATTTGCCGCAAAGCGGGCTATGTGGGAGCCGGAACCGTTGAATTTTTGTTAAGCCAAGATGGCACGTTGTCATTTCTAGAAGTGAATACGCGCTTACAAGTTGAGCACCCAGTCACAGAGGAAACCGCAGGTATTGACTTAGTGATTGAGCAATTGCGAATTGCAGAAGGTTTACCTTTAAGTATTAATGAGATGCCGACTCCTCGAGGGCATGCGTTTGAATTTCGTATTAATGCCGAAGATGCTGGAAATGGTTTTTTACCGACACCAGGCACTATTACTGTTTTTGATGCACCAACGGGGCCGGGGGTTCGTGTCGATAGTGGTGTAACAGCGGGAACAACAATACCGGGTACCTTTGATTCGTTAATGGCGAAATTAATTGTTGTGGGTAGTACACGAGAGCAAGCCATTTTGCGTGCACGTCGTGCTTTGGCTGAATTTAATATTGAAGGCGTTGCATCCGTATTACCATTCCACAGAGCGGTAATGGAACAAACTGATTTTTGTGATAATTTTAGCGTTCATACGCGTTGGATAGAGACCGAATTTAATGTGGAAATTCCACCTGCAAAACGGCAAATTCCACTATCGCCTGCTGAAATGACACGCACTTTTATTGAAATCGATGGAAAGCGTTGCGAATTGGGTTTACCTACACAACTGTTTTCTGGCTTTTCAGTCAATAGTTCAGCTGCAACCCATTCAGCTCCTCAAATAATTCATAACCCAGATGCGGTCAATGCACCTATCTCTGGGCTATTATTTAACTGGCTGATCCCTCACGGAAATAATGTTTCTGAAGGGGATATAATCGGTGTCATGGAGGCGATGAAAATGGAAGTTCAAATTGTTGCACACCGAGCAGGAACGTTGAAACACTGTGCGATTAAAGGGGATTTTGTTGAAGCAGAGAGCCCAATAGCTGAAATTGTTTAGTTTGGTTGGATTAAGTTTGAGCTAAAGGAATTAGCTCAAACTAACGAGAAAGTCGTTCAGGCAATGTTCTTAGAGGAAGATGAGGCGCAGGAATGGCATGTTTTTCTTCAGCGGTCATTTCATTGCTATCACGGTAGACTTCACCACATAGAAAATAGAGATTTGGCCGTTTTGATTCTAGGTAGTCTTTTCGGCTAATACATTGTTCTTGTGTGAAAATAGTTTCAGTCACAGGTAACGCATCACATGAATCTGAGCCACAAGGACTCACCCATAATGCCCACCCAATGAGTACCATATGTCCTGCCATTTACATTGCCTTCCTTAATAAGAACCAATATGAACCGCTGAAAAGTGATGACTGTAAGTAGCTCTCTAATTCACACACATTATAAGTTAAATTCTAACATTGAGTTAACCAAATGTATGTATTTAGACATAATGAATTCTCTTATTCACACTAAAAAGCAAATCTTTATGAATTAAAAAGTTGCGAATTATTATAAGTAGAAATTAAATGATTTAATAATAAATAACGCTGTATATTATTAAAATAACCCTGTCGATATCGAGTGTTTTTTGGTGTCAGATCGCAAAAAAATAAAATAATTATCTACAAATAACCGATGTTAGAGCTCAAGCCTGTCAATTAAGACTATTTTTAACTAGGATTATGACAACCTCTAATAAGAAAACTGATAGGAATAAATCATGACTTCCATGGAAGAAGTACTTTCATTTTGGTTTGAGGAATCGACACCAAAACAATGGTTTGAAAAAAATGCTAAATTTGATTTGACGATAGCACAACGATTTGCTCATGTTTGTGAACGCGCAGCTAAGGGTGAATTAGCGTATTGGCGGGCATCTATTCGAGGCCGTTTAGCGGAAATTATTGTTCTAGACCAGTTTTCACGTAACCTATGGCGTGATACGCCAAAGTCTTTTGCTCAAGATGGGATGGCTTTAGCACTAGCGCAAGAGGCGATTAAGCAACATGATTATAACCTCCTGACGTTATCACAGCGCAAGTTTGTTTTAATGCCATTTATGCATTCTGAATCCAGTTTTATTCATTTACAGGCCGTTGAACTCTTTCGCATGCTGGGTGATGACGGCACATTAGATTATGAAATGCGACATAAAGCGATTATTGACAAATTTGGTCGCTATCCGCACCGTAATGAAATTTTAGGTCGGCCATCTACACAAGAAGAAATTGCATTTTTACAAGAGCCAAATTCTTCTTTTTAGGTTAAAACCAAATGAGCCCATATCTTACTTAATAAGCTCATTTGGTTTCGCTTTTCATTTAACGAAATAACTCAGCATGGATTGGCGATAATGCTAATTCTAACTGTAGTGATTTGAGGTAAATTTCAGTGATCTGCGCAAGGTTAGGGTAAAAGGCTGTCTCAGTTTTACTTTCCTGCACCAGTTCTAAATAACGATATGCCCAAGGTAATAAATGTTGTTCAAATAGCGTTATAATGGCGCTGTCGTCTTCTTGTTCCGCTAAAGCAGAAACAGCCATCATCATTAAGCCAAATTGGTCTTCAGGCTCACGAAGTCCGGTGTCAGTCACTAACCCTTTGGTTTGCAAAAAATGGCGATAAGCCGCTGTTGATTCTCCCATAACAGAATTGTCATGTTCCAGATATACAGACCCCCATGGAGGCGCTGGCATACTACCTTGTCCTTCGAATAAGATAGAATAATCATACGAGATATCATCAGGTTGTGTTTGTGACAACGAAGTACAAATCGCCTGAATTTGCTCTGGATTTTCCCATGAGTGTAACTGTGGGATTTCACCCAAAACAGGGTAGACGTTTCGTAACGTGTCCGATTGCGGAGGGTAGTAGAAAAACGCACCAAGGATGCGGATCATTGTCGTATCAATCATATTATTTTATCCGTCTTATTTCGCGTTAAAGCATGACATCATTATCTGATTTCCTGTCACTGTATCGATGCAGGATGATGTGGGATTACTAAACAAAGAACCCCAAACGGGGTTCTTTAATAATAAATTATAACATAGTAAGAACAATGCCTTACATGGTTATCTGCCACAAGTTATAGAATGCGATACGGCCTGCAAGTTCAGCTAATAAAACAGCTGCCGCACACGTTGCTAATGTTGCTCTTGGTACGCGTTGCTTTAACGTCATACCAACAAATGCAGCTAAAGCAATGGCTAAGACGACAACTTGGAAGCCCCAGAAGCCTGTTTGCTCACCGCTAAGAGCGGGGCCGGTTTCGGCTAAAAACGCTTGGTAACCAGCACGGCTTGCAAAAATAGCGAAAGTACCAATTAAGAACGAAGCAATACCTAAGCCACGCGCACCAATTGCAATAGCGAGCGCACCACCACCGACTAACATCGTCATCCACATTTGCAGTGTGGTATAACCGGTGTCCCAGTTAGCAATAGTGGCGATGTTGTACACTTGAGGTATTGACCAAACAAATGCGAGTCCTGACACTACTGCGGCAATATTTGCCAGTTCACGCAATAACGTATGCTTGAAAAACAGAGTGAAAAATAACGTTGCCGCAGCGCATCCAACAAATACGCCACTTAAGAACGCTTCATTACTCATTGGCGAACGGCCTACACCCAGTAGCATATTGAAGAAGCGTAGTGGTTGACCAACGTGTAACCCACCGATACCCAAACCAATTATCATAATAATAAAGGCAACGATATTGGCAGTTTTTAGCTGTTTATCGTCAATAGACCCCATTTTACGGCTGATATAAGCGAGTAAAAAAAGCCCAGCAGCTGACTGTCCTAAGACGGTGAAAAAAACGAGTGGTAATTCATGCATCTTACACCTCCGCAGGGTTTTTTAATTCGCCACTTTTATCGCCAAATGGCTTCGCATCTTTATGTGGTTTGATGACAATATTTGGGTTTGTCAGGCTTGGGTTTGGCATTGGCGCAATACCACACTCTGTCCCGTGTAACTCACGAAGAACATTAATATCATCAAAATCTAAAGCACGCTGCGGGCAAGATTCAACACAAACTGGTTTCATTCCTTTTGCGACGCGTTCATAACAGCCGTCACATTTAGTCATGAGTTTTTTCTTCTCATCAAACTGTGGTGCGCCATATGGGCAACGTAGTTCGCAGTAACGGCAACCCACACAAATAGATTGGTCAACTACGACTAAACCATCCTCTTCACGTTTGTGCATTGCACCGGTTGGGCAACCTGCGACACAAGTCGGGTTTGAGCAATGGTTACATGAAATCGAAAGATAGTAATTAAAGACGTTTTGCTGCCATATACCATCTTGCTTCTGCCAACTTCCGCCACCAAACTCGTAGACACGACGGAATTTTGGACCTAAATCTAAATCTTTTTCATCCTTACAACTGACTTGACACGTTTTACAGCCAGTGCATTTTGTGGAGTCAAAGTAAAAGCCATATTGTTTCATCATTCAACTCCTTAAGCGCGTTTAACTTCAACAAGGTTAGTATGTTGTGGGGTACCTTTAGCCAATGGCGAAGGAACATGAGAGGTCAGTGTGTTGATACAACCACCAATATCCAGCCCATCTTCATTGAGAGTACGCCATGCACCTTGTGGAACAGCGATAACACCAGGTAATACACGCTCTGTCACTTTCACTTTAATTTGAATACGGCCACGATCATTAAATATTTCAGCCATGTCACCATTGTTCAAGCCGCGTTGCTGGGCATCAATTGGGTTGAGCCAAAATTGATGCGGAATGGCTTCACGGAGCATGGCAACATTGTAATAAGATGAATGCACATGGCCTTTATCATGAAAGCCCGTCATTAATAGCGGATGCTTCTGTTGGCTTGCTTGGGCTTCAACGCCTTCTTTATTGACGCAATATTCAGGAAGGGCAGGGATACGTTGGCCTTCTGGTAACTCCCAATTTTTAACACGCTCAGCCAGTTGTTCCGAATAGATTTCCACTTTACCTGACGGCGTTTTCAATGGGTTATTGATTGGGTCATCACGGAATTTCTTCAATGCAATATTTTCTGAACTGTTCAAGAACTTACGGTCGATAATACCCGCACCGTCAGTTTCGCTGAATTCAGGTAAATGAGGCATTTTTTCACGTGTTTTGTTATAACAGAACTCAATCCATTCGGCGTAGGTACGGCCTTCTGTGAATTGTTCTTTTACCCCCATTTTCTCAGCAACTTCTGCTAATACATCATAGTTAGGGCGGTTTTCCCACAGTGGCTCAATGGCATTTTGTAGGCGAACTAAATAGTGGTATGCACCACTTGCATAGGAGTTATTGATTAAATCATTGGTTTCAACGGTAGTGACATCCGGTAACAATAAATCTGCATATTTTGCGGATGGAGTATCATGGTTATCCCACACCAAAATGAACTCACATTTTGACTCATCAGCAAGTATTTCATGGGTTTTGTTTAAATCACCATGTTGGTTACCAATGACATTACTGGAGTAACACCACATAAATTTGATGTCGTTATTGAGTTTATCGACACCTTTAATACCACCGTTCTCTGCGGTTAATTCTTTCCCACGAACAATAGCTTCTGACCACATATAAGTTGGGATCAGGGCTTTGACTGGGTTAGGTAAAGCAAATCCCGCAACAGGATAAGCATAGCTATTACCCCACAGGCCGGTGTTCGTTCCTGCACGACCAATGTTCCCAGACATTAACGGTAGCATCATGATTGAACGACAAGCTTGCTCACCATTTTCGGTACGTTGCAAGCCCCAGCCTTGTGAGATCCATGCTCTATTGGCATTACCAATTTCACGTGCAAGTTGCTTAATGCGTGCGACGGAGATCCCCGTTAATTTACTCGCCCACTCTGGGGTTTTTGCGATGCCATCAGGCCCATTACCTAAAATATAATCTTTATATGATGCATTGCGTGGTGCAGAAGCAGGTAAGGTAGACTCATCCCAACCAACACAATAGTTGTTCAGGAATTCTTCGTCAGTCAGGCCTTCTTCGATCATGACATAACCGAGAGCAGCAACTAATGCAGCGTCAGTACCGGGGTAAATTGGTATCCATTCAGCGCCAAGCGTTGTGACGCTATCAGTGCGACGCGGGTCAATGATAATCACTTTTGCCTTGCTTTTATCTAACGCATTGAGGGTCTCGTAGAATTGACCGCCGCCAGACATGCGTGTTTCTGCAAGGTTGTGGCCAAACATGACAACTAAGTCAGAGTTTTGGATTTCAGATAAATAGGATTCTTCTACGCTACCATAGACATAAGGTGTGATTTCCATTAATTGAGCATATGAATATGTACCATAGTCACCCAAGAAACCACCAGTTAAGCTTAATAAACGTTTACAAGCTGCACGGCCGTGTAAGTTAGCACCCGTTGACCCAGAGCCATACTGATAATAAATGGCATCACTTCCATATTTATCAATCGTATACTTTAATTTTTCAGCGATAATGGTTGTTGCTTCATCCCATGAAATCTTTTTAAACTTACCTTCACCACGTTTACCAACACGAACCATTGGGTATTTTAAACGGTCTGGATTGTAGGTTTTCCAACGCACTGAACGGCCACGTAAACATGGACGAATTTGGTGTTCGCCTAACGTTGAGTCGTCATACATCGTTTCATTGGAAATACGGCTGATAACACCATCTTTCACATGAACTTTCAATGGGCAGCGGCTACCACAGTTTACTAAGCATGCGCTATAGCTAATTTTTTCGCTGACTTCGTCAGGCATGATTGCTGGTGTTTTTGCTTGTACAGCAAAAGGTAGAGTGATTGAGCCAGCAACAGCAGCGACACCCGCAACGGTTGCAGAGGTTTGTATAAACTCCCTCCTGCTCAGTTTTCCAAATTGAGTATTTATTTTATTTTTATGCATTGACATTGCCTATATGTAAATAACAACATTACTATCTTGTTTTATATGTTAAAAACAGATCCTGTAGAGTTACATAACTTACATCAATGTTATCCACGATAAAGGAAATGTATTTATTTAATTTATAAGGGTTTTTTGTTTGTTAGAGCATCGATCAGTTTTGTTTTTGTTAACTATCGAAATGTTATTTTTTATATAACGCTGGGTGGAAAAGTAAGCGTAAAGAGGGATATCTCCCTCTTTCGATACTACTTTAGATGTAGATGGATAAGGAAATTTAACTAATCACTTAGTATTAGTTATTTTTCTGGGAAATGGCCTATCATTCTAACATCATTTCCGGTAGGTGATTGATGTACCATCAGATTAAATTGCGGAAGGATGGAAAAGATATGGTCAAAAATGTCAGATTGTATTCTTTCATACTCCACCCACACGGTTGTATTCGTAAATGCATATATTTCGATTGGAATACCATTTGAGTCAGATTCTAGCTGTCTGACCATAATCGTCATATTTTTGTGAATATTAGGGTGTGATTTTAAATAAGCTTCAATATAAGCTCGGAAGGTCCCTATATTTGTCAAACGACGCTGATTCAAAGGAACCGCTTTGTCATCCGGTAGGCTAGAATTAAAGACTTGGATCTCAGATATTTTCTGTTCGATGTAGGGCTCAAGTAAATTTGCCTTAATACATTGTGCGATTTCTTCAGAAGTTAAAAAATGCACACTGCTGGCATCTAAGCGGACACTACGCTTTATTCTGCGTCCACCTGATTCTGTCATTCCTTTCCAGTTTTTGAAGGAATCAGAAATAAGCGCATAAGTCGGAATGGTCGTAACGGTGTTGTCCCAGTTACGCACTTTTACCGTAGTTAAACCAATATCAACCACAGCGCCATCAGCACCGTATTTAGGCATTTCTAACCAATCGCCAATGTTAACCATGTTGTTGGCTGAAAGTTGTATCCCAGCAACTAACCCCATAATAGGGTCTTTGAACACTAGCATCATGACCGCTGTCATTGCACCAAGACCGCTGAGAATAATCAGAGGCGATTTACCTATTAATAGTGCAATAATCATGATGCCAATTAGAATTGTGGCAATCAGTTTAAGACTTTGAAATATTCCTCTAAGAGGTAAATGCGCGGTTTTGGCCGCACGTTGAAGTACACCAAGTATAATATCAAGAACGGAATAAAGGGTGAGTAAGCCAAATAATAGGCACCATGCCTGTGAGCCAACCTTTAAAACGGCTTGGGCAGTCGAGCCTGAATGTAACCATAGCGTTGCTTGGATATTGACTACAACACCTTGGATCACGAATGCGAAGCGATTAAAAAGATTATGTTGAGTGATTAAATGTACCCAAGTTCCTGCATTTTTTTGCCCACGTTTTTCGAGTTGTGGAAGAAATATTTTATGTAGAATTAAGTGTAATACGCAGGCGACGATAAGGATTAAACCGAGCACCATAAGTAAAGAGGCAAGGTCAGCGTAATCTTGGTTGAATTGACGTACCCAGTCTAGCAGTTGCTGCTGCATGGTTTCTCCTTCTTTAGAGTGTTAGGAACAATTGTTTATAAAAATATCATAGGTTGAATGACCTTATCATATTTACAACGAAAATTCATGGGGAGCAACATTAAATTCCGTCTTAATTCTTATTACTAGTTCTAAGTATTGTCTAATATATGGAAATAATATTAATGGCAATAAGAGCTATTATAAAGGAGCGCGCTCACTAATTTGAGAGATTAAGTAACATTTACATAACATTACGTGTGATAAGTATTTTCTGATTGTGAGTCTTTATAACTAAGCATAATGTTCTACAAAATGTCCTAATGTTATATTAACTTTGCAGGAATTTATTATGAACCGATTTAAAAGGCCGATTTGTTCTGTTCTTTTGCAGTATATCTTATTGCCCATTATTGCTTTTACCTCATTGCTTGCTAATTCATCCCCCAATGGCAATCAAGGCCAAGGAAACGACAAAGGACATCAACAAGTTCATGGAAATAAAGGGAAGCAGAACAAAGATAACTCAAATAAAGGAAATAATAATCAAGAGGCAAAGCATGTCAAATCAAGTAAGTATTACGATAAGCATCGGGAAGCAAATGTTAGTTTTAATGTGAGCTTTGGCAATGTAAGGCCTTTGGCCATTGAATATGGATTGACAGGATATCGTGGCTTGCCTCCAGGTATTGCAAAACAAATTAGCAGGGGAAAACCACTTCCTCCAGGTATTGCAAAAAAAACGTTACCCTCAGCATTTTTAGCACAATTACCTGTTTATGTCGGTTATGAATGGAAAATGAGTGGCCGAGACCTTATCTTGGTTGCGTTAGGTACAGCTGTTGTCGCTGAAATTATTGAGAATGTTTTTGAATAAAAAAAACGACCTTGATTTCAAGGTCGTTGTGCAAAATAAATGCAATTAACGCTAATGATGAGGTAACTAAAGGTTTGATTAACTAAAAGATAATTAACTTGCTTACATAAAACGTTTAGATAGTAATTCAACAACTTCTTGCACACTGCTGATAAATTCTTTGATGCTGTTCATCGAGAACTCCAAATTAAAATGTGATCCAGATCACGTGAGAGCATTTTAGCTATTCACATGTTAATGTCAAGTTAATATTAAAAATAATTTTAAATTTTAAACTATATTTTAGTCGCTGTGCTACAGCTTGTTTTTTTGTTAGTCGCGGTTCTTACAAGAGGGCCTGAATCTGCAAATAGAGATAAAAAATGTGAAGAATTGAAAGGTAATTTTTGTAATATGGTGTATGGTTAATAAGAGATTAGGTAATGATTTGATTGATAAAGGAATATAGCTCATGATTGCTTATGTAAACGGCCAGTTTTTACCTGAAGAAGAAGCATCAGTATCTGTTTTTGACCGTGGGTTTTTATTTGCGGATGCTGTGTATGAAGTGACTGCAATAATTAACGGTAAGTTAGTTGACTTTGAACATCATATGGCTCGTTTGCAGCGTTCTTGTGCTGAATTACAGTTATCATTTCCCTACGATTTAGCAGAATTAAAACAAATTCATCTTCAATTAGTTCAGCAGAATAATATAGAAGAAGGGCTTGTATATCTGCAATTGACACGTGGCAATGCGAAACAACGCAATTTTTTATATCCTGATAAACAAACGAAGCCAACATTAGTCTTATTTGCACAAAAGATGAAGATTGTTGAAAATGAGAAATCAAAATATGGAATAAAAGTCGTAACTGTAGATGATATTCGTTGGCAGCGTTGTGATATTAAAACAGTTGCTTTATTAGCAGCTTCCATGGCAAAAGAATACGCTAAACAGCAAGGTGCAGACGACGCTATATTTGTTAAAAATGGCTATGTCACTGAGGGAAGTTCCAGTAATTGTTTTATTATTAACCATCAGAACCAAATACAAACACGAGGGTTAAATAATGAAATATTACCAGGCATTACTCGTCAAGCAATTTTACAACTTGCTCGGGAACAAGGAATAGACATTGTTGAAAAGCCATTTAGTATTGATGAAATGTTAGAAGCAAAAGAAGTCTTTATTACTTCTGCAACAACATTAGTTTGGCCAGTTATTATGGCGAATAACCAATTAATTGGGGAAGGTAAGCCGGGGAAACTAGCTATCCGGCTACGGGAGATATACTTGCAAAAATTGAAATAATCACATGAGAAATATAAATGTTATTTTAATTGCATAAATTCTGTAACTGAAGAAATCGTTACCATGCCTTCTAGTGCCTGAAGACTTTGCTGATGGAGTTCTAGCGTTGGGGCCGCACATAAATCCTCGAGTACTGTGACAGTATATCCTAAATCATGGGCTTGTCGTGCAGTACTTTGAATTGCTTTTACGGTACTAACTCCGCCAATAAATAACTCGGTAATATCATTATCGGTAAGCCATTTATGGAAATGGTTTCCTGCAAATGCAGAAACCCCTTTTTTAATCATTACCGGATCACGAAATGCTACCTCAAGGTCATGGGCCCAATTACACCCAGTGCCACTTAGTTTTAAGGCTCCAAGTTTTTTAGCTTGCTGAAACATAGGGGAGCCAGCAGGAACATCGTGATAATTGTCTGAAAAGCCAACCTTAACCCAAATCACTGGAATATGATGGTTTCTTGCATATTGTGCTGCTCGATTAGCTTTCTCAACGATTTTACGTGAGCAAGTTTGCTGGTAACTCGAATTAGATAAGCCATTTTTACCAATTATCTCTTCAATGAGATCAATAATTACTAATGCCTTGGACATTATTGCCTCTTTTAGGTGTAAGTATATTAACGTATAAAAGGCGTATTCTATCCAGAAAAAATAGCAAATGCTGTTAACTCAATAACATAATTAGATTTAGGGTAAGTCAATAATAAAGCCGATACCTTGATTGTCTAATCCATCAGTAACTCTAATTACAGCACCGATTTTATGGGCTAAATTTTGAGCGATAGATAAACCTAAACCACTTCCGGTTTCCATCGTTCCTGGAACGCGATAAAAACGAGAAAATATAAGTTGGCGGCTCTCTTCTGGAATTCCTCGGCCATTATCTTGAACAGAAATAGTCCCACCAAATGGGGTAAGATCTTTTAAAACGACTTTTATTTTCCCTTCTTCTGGGCAGTATTTAATCGCATTTTCAATCAAATTAGTAAAAATATTACTCAATGCGAGTTTATCGGTGAGGATATAAAAAGATTTTGGGCTTTGTAGTTCAACATCAATATTTTTATTAATAGCGTAAGGTATGTGTGAGGATATTAAATGGCTGATTAATACGGGCAGGTCAATTAGCTCTTTATTTAATAAAAAGTCTTCAGTTTCTAAGCGGGCTAGGTCAATTAATTGATGCGATAAAGAGGCTGCGCGATTTAAAGTCTCTTGCATATCATTAATAATTTCTTCTTTCTCTTTCGGATTATCAATTTGCATCAATAAATGTAATTGAGCAATAACAGCCGCTATGGGGGTTCTTAATTCATGTGCGGCATCTGCCATAAAGCGCTTTTCACGTTGATTTGCAGCATCAACACGAGACATGAGGTTATTTATTGCATCAATAATAGGGCGAATTTCTTTGTATTGTTCCTTCGTTTCTATTGGAGTTAAATTACCTGGCTGACGGCTAGAGATGAGTTTTGCAGATTGTCTTAAAGGCCGCAGACTAAAATAAGCGGTAATTAATATTGCTAACAACATAATACCCAAAATAAACGCGAGAGGAATGGCTGTGCCTTCGGCAGGGTTACCTAATAAGGATTTACGGTCACTATAAGACTCTGCAATAACAACTTCGAAAGTTTCTTGATCATTCCATGCAGAAGTAAAATGCCAGTCTTTATGTAATGCTGCGAGCTCAGAGACAGATTTAAGCGATGGAATATGTAATTTGTCACTGTTTCGGTAATAGACATTCCCTTGTTTATCTCTAACAACCATAAAAGGCCGATAACTAATGTCATCGCCACTTTCCATCGCAGCAGAATAAAGTTCTTGTAGGTTATCAGCTATTTTATTGAAATATTCTGGCTTATCAGCAACCACATCAAGTGTCTTAGCAAACCCTTGGGTGATGACACTTTGTTGTTCATTTAGCTCATCATGAATTGAGGGCCAATAAAAAAACTGTAGCCAGCCAACTAATAATAACCAAAGGAAAATAACTGAGCTAATTTGTAGCCCAAAGGTATAAATAAAAAATGATTTAACTTTCACTTATCGGCACTTCTTTTTTTAATAAATAACCAATACCGCGGATAGTAATTATGCGGTCTTTACCTATCTTTCGGCGTAAATTATGAATGTGAACCTCTAAAGAGTTACTTTCCACATCATCTAATCCGAATAGGCGCTGCTCTAAATCCGTTTTTCTGACAACATTATCTGCATTTTTTATTAGTTCGTAGAGCAATAGATATTCTTTCCCAGAGAGCAGCAACAATTGCTCATTAAGGGTGACTTGGTGATTAAGAGGATTTAATTGTAGGTTACCCAATTGCCATATTTCAGATGAGAAACCTGCCATACGGCGACTAACGGCTTTTACTCGAGAAATAAGCTCAGGCATAGCAAATGGTTTTGTTAAAAAGTCATCAGCACCTGAATCTAAGCTAGAAACTAAGTTATCCATTTGATTTCTTGCCGTGAGAATTATTATTGGGATCGTTTCTCCCATATTACGCCAAGTAATCAGTTCATCATGACCATCGCCATCAGGTAAGCCTAAATCTAAAAGCATTAAATCAAAATTGCGAGATGCGAGTTGTAATTTTGCATCAGCAAGTAGCCTGACCCAACAAGGGTTAAAACCTGCAAGTTCTAACCCACGGCATAGCGCTTTTCCCAATTGAAGATCATCTTCGACTAATAGGATATTCATATCATCACCTCTACTAACAAGTATAAGCAGGCAATGAGCGTCAGACAATACGAACAATTCAAGTTTGAAGTGGATTTAAGCATATCTTAAGGTTGGTTTAACCCTTTTTTAAGGTACAAAAAAATAGACTGTTTATTATGAGTCCATCACTCAAACAATAAGAGCATTGATAATGAAACAAGCATTCTATGAGGTGCCATTATTTATAGTAGCAATCGCACTTGCTTTGATTTTTATTGGAAAAGATTTCAATAATAGGCCGGTAGTTAGTTTATCAACAATAACGTTGAATGAAATCCCTACTTGTGTGGATGTTAATAACTGTATTTCTCAGGTTAGAGCAACTAATGCAAAAAATAAAAAGTTGAATCCAGTGAAAGAGATTAAAGCCTTTCTTCGACATAAAATTGGCTGATTAACAGGGAGTAAAATTTAGATATGAGGTGGTGAGTCAAGTGTCTGTTTTAATTTCTAATTTTAGGTGCAGAAAAAGGAATGTTACACTATAAGGAAACATTCCTTTAAGTATTTGGTTAATCCACTGTTGTTTCTTCTGGGATCCAACCATCATCCATCCATATTTCTTCCAGTATTTCTTCAATACGAGTTTTATCCTCCGCTATTTTTGTTCCTGAGATATTAACGCGTTGTTGTGAGCTAAACCCAACCCGCGTTACCATATCTGGATATTGGTTTTGAAGTTTGCGTAAAATCTCAGTTTCAAGTGCTTGCAAAACAACTGAACTCGGTTTTTGTGGAGCGTTCTTATCAAATAAAACTTCGATACGTAACATGATAGCCTCTAATGAAGACTGTATTAATATACAGTATTTTTAGAACTATTAGGCAAAAAAGTCAATATAGAGGCATAAATATTTTTAGCAGTGAATAGAGTGAAAAAATAATATCAAGTTAAAACAGTAGGTTAATATTATAGATGCTTGATAAAATAATTGTCAGAAAAATTAAAATAGGTATCCTAGAAAGTATATTCTATGAAGGTGAGTTACAATTAAATGTTATATGCTTTAAGAGTTTCAAGTGAAGATAGCCAAGCGATAGCAATGATTAACCAGTTGTATGACACAGCTTTTCCATTGTATGAACAAAGAAGCTATCAAGGAAGAGATGCAATATTAAATCATGGTGACTATTATTTACTCAATTTCAAAGAAAATGATATTTTCATTGGTTTTATTGGGTGTTGGAAAATCGAAGATTATTATTATATTGAACACTTTGCTATTTCCCCTGTATTAAGAGGGCAAGGTTATGGGCAAAGGGTATTAAAGCAGTTTTGTCATGACGTAGGCAAAGTGATCCTAGAAATCGATCCTATTATTGATGATGTGAGTCAAAAACGTTGGTCTTTTTATCAACATTGCGGTTTTCAGCAAAACGAATATGCTCACGCACACCCAAGTTATTACCCAAAAAATAAGCCACATAAGCTTAGCGTATTAAGCTATCCAGAAGTGATAGCTCAAGAAGTGTATCAGCAATTTAATCATATCTTACAAACGGTTGTGATGAATAAAACGCTATTATAGTTCATTATGTAGATGGTTTTACTCAGGTATATAGCAATAGATAAGTTCGGGATCATTATCATCTAAATTTTCAATGTAGCCACTAGGAATAAAGCCAGCTTTTATTAAGAGGTGTTGAGTTGCTGTATTCGATTGATTTGTAGAAGTAAAAATCTTTTGGGATTTACTCTGCATTTTTAGTTTATTAATTAAAGTGAGGCCAAGGCCTTGCCGACGATACTGGCGATTTACCATAAGCAGTTCAATGAAGCTATGAGCAAAAAAACGTTGGTTTATTACGCCATACGCCAATATATTGTTCGTGTAAACATGCCATCCAACTCACTCTACAATCAAAAGCAAGCTGGAGCAGAAGGACTCGCTAAGCTAGAAGCGGAGCGATTAGCGCAAGAAGAAGCTAAGCGTGCAGCAGAGGAAGCGGAAAGGGTAGAGCAGGAAGCTGTTGAAGGTGATCTGCAGGATGATAAATCCTAAAAAAGAAGGGTAAAAGCTAATGTAACCATGTCGGATTTTTACCTGACTTTTACCCGACGTTTACCCACCTAAAATTTCAGGCACAAAAAAACCAACCGTAACAGGTTGGTTTTCTTAGAATAAGTTGGTCGGCATGATAGGATTTGAACCTACGACCCCCGACACCCCATGACGGTGCGCTACCAAGCTGCGCTACATGCCGAACTCTGATTTATACTACTCAATTTGCTTCTAAAAGCAATAGACTCATGATGCGACTGGTTGATATTTAAGCACTTAATTTTCATTAAAACGCTTTAATTCAGTAAAGATCTTCAACAACTCAGCTAAATCAGGTTTTTCATTCTTCTCGATAGCACCTTGTTTATCATAGATATTAAACTGACCATTTTGATCCATATAAAGGGTGGCATTGTCAGTGGTAATCACAACATCGTCGTTATCACCGGTGATCACCCATGGATAAGTACGTTTAATACTAAATAAGTCTTCACCTTGGCTGTAATCATCTGGTGGGTTTGTGACATGTAATAAACGCTGCATTAGCGTAGTCATTATATCTTGATGACTAGTCAGTTTATCTATTTGTTGCGCAGGGGTATTCGGCCAGTAAATAAATAGAGGCACCTGCATGTTATCTCGATTAAAGTGTTTGCCGTCTAACCAATCGTTTTCTGATTTACCTTGATTATTGTAATTGGCAGTCACAATAACAATAGTATTTTCTAACCGGTTATCACGTTGCAATGCCGCCATTACACGTTTGATCTGCTCGTTGGTTTTTGCACTACCCGGTGTGCCAGTAATGTTAAGGAACGAGAACCAAGGCGACCCATTTTTAAGGTTATCTAACCAATTATTCCATTGAGAAACGGTCAAGCTATCGTTATCTGCAGTTTTGGCAGGCAAAGAGTAATCGGCTAAAATAGCTTGCCTGAATAATGGAGAGTTAAAGCCATCCGTTGAGAATAAACCAAACTGATACCCTTGATGTTGAAGGGCTTCAATCAGGCTAGATGGATGGCGGCCATTAAGAATATTATCAAAGTAAGTCGATGAAATCCCATAGAATAAACCAAACAAGGCGGTATCGTTACGTAACCCAGTTGTATAATGGTTGGTAAACTGTGTGCTGATTGATTTAAACTCATTCAGGGCATTTATCGAATCTTGTTGTGACTTATCACCGAGGTCATCAACCACTAATAATAATAAATTATAGCCTGAACCTTGGTCATAATAGCTTAATGGTTTTAATGGGTAATTCAACTTAAGGGCGGTCGGACTACCTTGCTGGAAGACACGATTTTGATGTTCTGTTAAATCCAATAAGCCATATCTATCAAGAAGTTTCCGTGCGGTCATCGGTTGTGATAATGGGTAATTATAACGCTGCATAGTGATAGGGCGGTAAAAATTCGCATCGGCCCATGCATACATCAGGTGTGACATAATAAAAGTCACAATAAAAATACCTGCAAGCGGTTTACCAAAGGTTTGCCGGCTTAAGCTGCGCAGTTTTTGCCAACTCCAAGTTGCAAATAACATTTCAACGAGAAAGATAATTGGGATACCGATAAACATCAGCTGCCATTCACGAGCCATTTCGCCTTTTGTGGGGTTAATGACTAAATCCCAAACCTGTGGTGTTAGATGCAAACCAAACTGGCTAAAAACACGGATATCAAAAATTAAAAGGGTTATCCCTGCAGTCGCGAGGGCAACAGAAAGTAGCCTCAGCAACCGCTGAGACATGACAATAAAGGTCAGTGGAAAAATAATTAGTAAGTAGGCCGCAAAGACCACGAAGCTAAAGTGACCTAACCAACTGACGAAGGCATAAACTCGACCAGTTAGGGTGTCTGGCCAATCAAAAATAAACAGGTAGCTGCTACTTAACGCGAGGCTAAGCAGTATATTGAATAGTGCAAACCAGTGCCCCCAACCAATCATGTTAGAGACTTTGTCACGGTAGCGCAGGTGGGTGACCATACTGTTTATTTCATTAATCAATTAGTGTGATTTATCTTCTTTAACAGAAGAAAGTAATGCATTTGCGAATGATTCTGCAATCATTTTACGTTGTGCAGGTGCAACCGACGTATTTAGCAGATTCGTGACCATGTTACCTAACACCATAAGGGAAAGGTCAACAGGGGTGTGGTTTTTTTCTAACACACTAACAAGGTCAGAAAGTAAACCTTCAACTTTTTCATCACTATAGCGAGATGATTGTGGCATAAATTGAGACATCCTAAATTAATGAAAGCTACATATCATAGCGTATCACAGTTGGTTTTTCTTCTTTCTTCGCAACAAATTTTTGTTTAAGTGATAATAATGCTAATTCAGATTCGTAAAGTGTGCATAAGTTCAGCAGGGTGGGGTTAAAATTTGCACAAATGATAGTTTCTATTGCAGAGGAATAATATCAGTGTTTGAATACGCGCAACATTATTTCTGCTATTTCGAAGGAGCCAACAATGAGTCTGGAAATTAACCAGATAGCTTTACACCAGTTAATTAAAAGAGATGAACAAACCCTCGAGGTGATGTTGCGGGATTCTTTATTAACAGCAGATGGTGTCGTACAAGACATGATGGCAGAGTTACACCGCGTCTATAGTGCAAAAAGTAAAGCATTTGGTGAGTTTAACGAAGAAAGTGAACTTGCTGATGCATTAAAACTATTGCGCAAAGGTGAGGACGAATTTTTAGGTTTTAGTCGTGCGATGACCGTTCGCTTGAAAGATGAATTAGCTAAATATCCTTTTGCTGAAGGGGGCGTCGTTCTTTTCTGTCAATACCGTTACCTTGCAGTCGAATACTTATTAATTGCAGTGCTCAATAGTTGTGACAGCATGTTTGTCACGGAATCATTAGATTTAGGCACAACTCATTATTTAGATATTCCTCATGCGGATATTGTCGCTCGTATTGATTTAACCGAATGGGAAACCAATCCAGAGTCAAAACGCTATTTAACCTTTTTAAAAGGTAGAGTAGGACGAAAAGTCTCTGACTTCTTTATGGATTTTTTAGCTGCGTCTGAAGGGCTAAATGCAAAAGTTCAAAATAAAGGCTTAGTTCAAGCACTTGATGATTTTTGTGACAATGCTCAGATGGATAAAAATACTCGTCAAGCTTATCGCCAGCAAGTGCATAGCTATTGCACGGAGCAATTACAATCAGGTGAAGAAATTGAGTTAGAAGCATTGGCAAAAGAGTTACCAATGGTGGAAGAACAAAGCTTCGATGATTTCGCTCGCCAAAATGATTATCAACTCGAAGAAAGTTTCCCTGCCGATAGAGGAACGTTAAAACAATTAACGAAGTTTTCGGGGAGTGGTGGAGGGATCACGATTAGCTTTGATGCGATGCTCATGGGGGAGCGTATCTTTTGGGATCCTGTCACTGATACGTTAACCATTCGCGGCACACCACCTAATTTGCGGGACCAATTACAACGCCGTGGTACTAAATAAGTTATGGTGTTGAATCGCTAGAAATAAATAACGCCGCAATTGCGGCGTTATTTACTCGGCGTCCCGAAAATTCTAAAGCTCGGCTGTGGGCTTTAATTAAGCGCGCAGGAAGTCAATGTGCGTCACTTTTGGCTTAAATGGGTGACGTTGAACAGCCTGAACTTTTACTTTTGTTTCTTTACCATCGATAACCAGATTCAGAACTTCGTAAAATTCTGCTTTGCTTTCTTGGTTGATGATTTCATCGTGGTTAAGAGTTACAGAGATTGCTTCTTGGTTGCCACCGTAAACGATAGCTGGAAGCTGGTTATCTCTGCGCAGGCGGCGGCTCGCACCCTTACCCTGCTCTTTACGTTCAATTGCATTGATAGTTAACATTACTATTTCTCTATAAAAAGAAAATATAAATTCCTGCTACAGGCGACCCAGCAGCAGGTTCGAGATTTGGCCTAGGGATACTTCATTCAGAGAACAAGATATCGGAAGGCGGGCGGCATTTTAACGAAAAATCCGTCATCCAGCAATCATTATGATCATTTTCGCTTTACGATAGGGGATCTGCAACGCGAAAACGCCCTTGATAATTGAAGATTTTCTCTCGAATTTCCCAGAAACGTTCTTTTTTGCGAGCGACAATAAATTGGGGATATCGTAATAAAGATTGCTGCAATAATATATCATTTGCATTATTCCACTTAAATGGAACACCTGGGGCACGTTGATGCTCCCGTAAAAAACGGTATTCAAACACGCGTTTTTGCGCAGGAGTTGCTAGGCGAAAACGTTCTGAAACACAGGTTCCATCTTCATCATAATAGTTGATTTTAATCCATTCGCCTTTGGCATCATTCCCTGTGATAAATTGCATTCCCCCGCAACGAATGATCAATGCATCTTTAAGTTTTAATGCGGCTTTTAACATATCGTCAGGGTCGGTAAGCACCTCTTGGCATTTTTGGCAGCGACGAGCGGCTATATCGTTTTCAGCGCCACAGTGTGGGCATTGCTTAAAGCGAAAACGGAATTCACATTGCTGTTTCTGCCCATTTTCGTCTTCTTCCCAGCCTTGGCAACGCCGGCCAAAGTGTTCAATAATTTGGCCATCAGAGGTGCATTTTCCCCAAAAAATATTCGCAAATTGGCACAATGGGCAGAAAACTTGTACCGGCACACTGGTTGAATTCGGTTTACTTGAGCCCACCTCTGGTCGAAATAGGTCATGTGGATTCCCTGCATAATCTAAGATTAAACAGCGTGTTTTTCCCTCAGAAAGGCGTAATCCTCGACCAACAATTTGTTGGTATAAACTCACTGACTCTGTTGGTCGCAAAATAGCAATCACATCCACATGAGGAGCATCAAACCCGGTTGTTAACACTGAAACGTTAACGAGATAATGTAGTTCTTTGTTTTTAAATTGCTTAATAATTGATTGCCTATCAGCAGCCGGGGTTTCAGCTGTCACTAATGCAGCACGACCCTGAGGTAAATAGCCCAAAATTTCTTTTGCATGTTCGACCGTTGCAGCAAAGATCATACAGCCTTGCAAAGGTGCTGCATATTCAATAACTTGCTCAATAATTTTAGGTGTAATGCGTTGTTGTTTTTTTAACGACAAATTAAGTTCTTGTTCGTTAAAAATACCCGATGATGTAAGTGAAACCTGGCTAAAATCATATTGTAAAACAGGCATGTCAAGCCGTTCAGGCGGGACTAAGAACTTGTTTTTAATCATATAATGTAGTGGTAATTCATAGATGCACTCACGGAAAAAACAATTTTCATCACCGCGTACCATGCCATGGTAATGGTATTGGTAAATCCAGCCACTGTTGAGGCGGTAGGGGGTGGCTGTTAAGCCTAAAATACGTAATGAAGGGTTATTTGCTTGTAAAACTTGAATAATCTGTTGGTATTGGCTCTTATCATTCAAACTTATACGGTGGCACTCATCAATAATTACTAGGGAAAAATGTGCGTCAAATGCTTTAAGATTGCGAGCAACGGATTGCACACTGCCGAAAACGACTTTGCTTTGAGACTCTTTGCGATTCAATCCTGCTGCAAAAATATCAGCTTGCAGGCCATATGCGAGGTACTTAGCATGGTTCTGTTCAACTAATTCTTTTACATGCGCTACTACCAGTACTCGTCCTCGAGCGAGTCGGGCCAATTCGGCAATCACTAAGCTTTTACCTGCGCCAGTTGGCAAGACAATCACGGCAGGGTGAGTCTGCTTACGGAAATAACTCACTGTCGCATCGACAGCTTCTTGTTGGTAAGGGCGTAAAATAAAAGACATATTATTCAGTATTATGTAATTCAGTCAGGTGAATGACGTTAAATTTAATTTAAAACGATGAGTCTGTCTAAAGATGCCTGTAGCTTCAGGGAAACTATCACTTCACAGGGGTTATTGTTATAATGAATAATGTGATAACAATCACAACAACCTTTCACTCTATATTCTGACAGTTGAGCGTTATTGTACGCTTCACTGGCATTCCATCAAGTTAAGAGAATCTATGCGACTGGATAAATTTTTGTCCCAGCAATTAGGGATAAGCCGAAGTTTGGTAGCGCGAGAATTGCGCGCAGGGCTTGTAACAGTTGACGATGAAATCGTTAAATCAGGTGCCTTTCAAGTTACGATTGACCATGAAGTCGCTTATGATGGTAATGTCCTCGTACAAGTTACTGGGCCGCGTTATTTTATGTTACATAAACCGCAAGGCTATATTTGCTCAACAGATGACCCAACACATCCAACAATTCTTTTTTTTATTGATGAGCCTCTTGCACAAAAACTGCATTCAGCAGGGCGTTTAGATATCGATACAACGGGTCTTGTGTTATTGACTGATGATGGTCAATGGTCACATCGCATTACTTCACCGAAGCATCACTGTGAAAAAACATACCGAGTTCAATTGAGTGACGACATCGCCAATGATGTTGCCGAGCAGTTTGCTAAGGGCGTTATGCTTAACGGGGAAAAACACCCAACTAAACCGGCGAAACTGGAAATTATTAGCCCTAGAGATGTCCGATTGACGATTAGTGAAGGGCGCTATCATCAAGTAAAACGCATGTTTGCTGCAGTAGGAAACCATGTTTGTGGGCTACATCGTGAGCGCGTTGGCGAAATTTGGCTAGATGAGACGCTTGAACCAGGAGAATACCGCCCACTGACGGAAGAAGAGATCAACAGTATTAATGTACCACGTAAAAAAACAGCAGGAGTTTAAAGAGTGCAACAGCAGCGTTCATCCTATTTGGGGCTGATATTAATTCTAGGTTTATTATCGATGCTAATGCCATTGGCTATCGACATGTACCTACCAAGCTTTCCGACGATGATGCATTATTTTAATGTAGATGAAGGGCGCATTCAGATGACGCTCAATAGCTACATTTTTGGTTTTGCTATAGGACAATTATTTTATGGTCCGATGGCAGATAGCATTGGGCGTAAACCCGTTATTTTAGGTGGTGTCGTCGTTTTTGCAATCGCTTCAGCGGCCTGTGCTATCACTGAATCGATTGATTCACTGATTTGGTTGCGTTTCTTACATGGTTTTGCCGCTGCCGCTGCAAGTGTTGTGATTAACGCGCTTATGCGGGATATGTTTACCCGTGATGAATTTTCAAGAAGTATGTCTTTTGTTGTATTAGTGATGACAATAGCACCGTTGCTAGCCCCTATTTTAGGGGGAGAGTTAATGCGTTGGTTCTCATGGCATGCAATTTTTTGGAGCATCGCCATTGCAGCGGTTATCGCTGTCGTTTTAGTGAGCTGTTTTGTGCGGGAAACATTACCCGTAGCTAAAAGGCAGAAGTTTCATATTGGTACAACATTAAGGCAGTTTGCCACTTTATTTAGGGCAAGACAGGTACTGTTCTACATATTAGCGAGTTCATTTTCCTTTGCAGGGATGTTTTCATTCTTAAATGCAGGCGCTTTTGTGTATATCGATTTGAACGGGGTGTCTCCACAGAATTTTGGCTACTATTTTGGTATCAATATTATCTTCCTATTTATTATGACGACAATAAATAGCCGCTATGTTAGGCATTTTGGTGCAGAAAAAATGCTTTACTTTGGTATTATTATTCAATTCGTGATGGGATTGTGGTTGCTAATGACAACAGCCTTTGCGCTAGATTTTTGGACACTGGTAATCGGTGTTGCCATTTATGTCAGTGGCATAGCGATGATCACTTCGAATGCAATGGCCGTGATCTTAGATAATTATCCACATATTGCAGGAACGGTTTCTTCATTGGCAGGCACAATCAGGTTTTCGATTGGTGCGCTCGTTGGAACGTTATTATCACTAATACCTGCGCAGAGCGCATGGCCAATGGTCGGTTCAATGGTCGCTTGCGTTGCATTTTCAATGTTGTTTGTATTATTGGCCAAAAAAACAAAGTAAGTCATGTCATATGTTTTCAAGTTTCAAGGATGAAGCTGAGAACATGTAATTCTCTTCTTTAATATCTAATCAAATAAAGCATGTTCTAGTTACTTCTCCATATCATTCATTTTATCTATAAGAGATAGAGGATTATTGCTCGATAAAATCGAGTAGTAACGCAGGGTATTTAAAATTTTTGCTAAAAAATGATCTAAATCAATTATCATTAGGGCTGGATTTGTTAAATTTATGTTTTATGATTTAATGTGCATTGCAACATTATTCATTAATAAAAATTTGGTTTAACTTCAAGAATAAACTCTTTTTTACTATTTTCATTTCAGAAATGTAAAAAAAAGTTAAGTATTTTGAGCTGGATGTTGAGCTTGAAGATCAAAATTAGTTTAAATTTTAATATATTTACTATTAAAATGAATATGCAATGATTTGTGTCACAAAAATTTAACGACATTTTGTTTTTTTAATGTTATATTTAAGGTTCGATATTTAACATTAATGTTACTTTTTAGATAACTAAAAGTTCGGTTTGAACGATGAATGATTGGCTTAAGCCGGTGTTAGGTCAAGTAAGAAAGTAAATATCAATACTTGGCAAAATACTAAAATGTTTCAATAGGATATGTTTGTGGAAAAATTAGGTCTTTCGGTGGTGCACAGGCTACCGCAAAGCTACCGCTGGTTATCAGGCAAAAAAGGTACAGATGTTGAAGTTGTACCTATGAATGATGTCGATAGCGATAAGCTTGTGGGGCTGAAATTACTTAGCCATGACTGTGCGACAGACTGTATTGCAATGCAGCAATTATCTGAATCATTATCAGACATGCAAATTGCTAATGCGATCTTAGAGTGGCAGAAAGAAATTTGCCTATTCATTCATGCTAATGATGAGTTAGCCGCTATGTGCCGTTTAAAAGCTTCAGGTGTTGCTATTGCAGAACTTTCTTCTGGTTTTTATAGTGCTTAGTTTAAGAGCTATAGTTTATAGAACTTAGCTTTGAGTATGTTTTAATATTTTTTTAGTAATGATGGCTCGGTTGTTTATTACTGTTTTTGCTTACTGATTTTATTTGGCTCTATATTTAAAACTGTTTTTTTGGATGAGTATCATCATGAGGTGGAATTTGGTGACTGAGTTATTCTTGATTTAAAATCGGATGACTACCACTAAATTTAGTCAGTAGAGATTTCCAATAAAAAAGCTTCCATCATATGGAAGCTTTTTTATTGGAAAGGGGATATAGGGTACTACAAAAATTTATGAGCCGTTGATAATGCGTCTACTTGCATAATATCTTTTGCTCCAGTAAGAGTTAGTCATTTCAGAAACGATAACACCACTACTGGTTGATGCATGAACAAATTTTTCATCACCAATATAGATACCAACATGCTTCATCGTGCGGCCTGTTTTGAATAAAACAATATCACCGACTTTTAGGTTATTACGTTTTACGCTTTTCCCGGAGGATTCTTGCTCAGATGTTGTACGAGGAAGCTCAACACCAAATTGTTCAAAGAATGTGCGCTGAACGAAACTTGAGCAATCGACACCTTTCTTTGTTGTGCCACCAAGGCGATAAGCTACACCTTTCCAGCTTGCGTATTGGTCCATTATTTTAGACTTAGTATCAACGCTTTGTACTAACTCTTCGAATTCATCTTGAGATGCCATCGTCAACGAATCGCCAGCAGAGCCATTTAGCATACGTGTATCTGATTTGGCAGTATATTGTGTATTCTTAGCTGACTTTGGGGTGGTACATGCTGTGAGCGTTACGGCAATGGCAATTGCCGGAACAATGCGCCAAGCATAGCGCTTAAGTTTTTCAGACGTTAGCATTCTTATATATATCCCTTACCATTTTTCTAGTACTTTATTGTGTAAAAAGACACAAAAAAACTAAACCTATCCCTGTGAAAAACGCATTATAAATCATAGAAGTGTGTTTTTCGCAGAAAGTGTTTATTGCAGCACTACCAAACTTCGAATGTGTTAATCATATTTAATGACTTATTGAGTATAGGATATATATCAATATTTACTAAATTTACTAAGACATTCTTTACATTTTTTGCTTGGAAGATTTGGTTTCGCATTAGTACCAAATCAAACCTTTAAGAGCATACATAAACAAAAGCAAAATGGCGAGTTAATAGGGGTGAAATTTACAAAACATTAGATAAAAGAGCCTATTTGCCATTGGGTTATGTGATGGTCGTCTACAATGAGGTATATTCACTTATAAAACGGGTGTTTATCACTAATAAAATATGATCTGAATCACGTTTTATTGTGTGCTATTTCAGTGTAATTACATAATTAAGTCCTTTTTAAGCTCAAAATGTAAAGAAGTTTAAATTTATATTTAACGAAGGTTTGTTTGTGGGGAAAACGAATAGTTTAATTTGTCTTAAAAACCACCATTAGAATGAAAAATACTCAAAAAATAAATATACTGTATGTATATCAGTATTTTTGTTAATCATATTCTTTGTGTGATATTGATATCGGATAATGTGAAATAATCTACGCTCACAATAAATCAATATAACCAGATACTAATGGTGAGGGTAAAGTGTAAGTCAGAGTATGTGTGCTATACCTTAATATTATAGTCACGATAAAGCCGTTGTTCGAAATCGGTAAACCGACGATTTAGTGTAGAACGGGCTATTTTAGTTGAAAAATAATCAATGGGGATTAAGTTAGCAGACCCCAGGTTATCAATAATAAGAAATTGGCCACAAGGTTTATAACCTAGTTGGTAAACGATATTATAAGTTTTTAGCGCCATCGTGGTGATAGCCTCTTTATATATGTTTTTTTTAAATTGCTCGTAAGCAACTTTCATATTTTTTTTATGTTTTAAAAAAAGTTGTTTGTTTTTTAGGTAATAATCTAAAGTGTGTGAAACATTTCCTGTTTTATCTTTGATTAATTGGAATACATAACCCAGCCCTTGATCAGTTTGTTGGGTGCCATAGTAATGAGAAATTGTTTTTGTAGTGAAGTTTTTTCTATATAAACGCTTGTAATAGCGAATCTCTCTTAAGGTTTCTTTGTCGTCTCTCCCATTTAGATGAACTTTTATACATAGGTCATGATGCTCAGGATGCTGATAACAAGCACGTTGTCGGCCTGATGCGATCAAGTTGGTAGAGGGTAATGAAATTTTTTTATCTAAATTTTTATTCATGATGATAAACACTATTTTTAATGATTTATTGGATAAGCCTCAAGTGATATTGCGACGGTTTTTATAAATTATACAACCAATGCTAATAGATACTATTTATAAAGTGTTGCATTTTGTGTGGTTAATTAAGAGTGATGTAAGTCGTTTATTTTATTTGGATAAATAATTAAAAGGAAAAATAAAAAACTACGACTATAAATGAAATTTTTAATTTCTTTTTGGAATTAGTATGTCGTTCTCAGGCAATTTAGCCAAATTAAATACTTTAACTGTAAATAAATGACAGAAAGTGACGATAACATAATTTTAGGAGGAGATTTCTTCATGAATAGCTCAGTAAAAAAAATAGTAATGACTTTTCTAGCGGTAGCGACACTAAGTACAAATTTTTCAATGTTTGCCTCTGAAAACAGTGATGTGAGAAGGAGTAATACTGCCGTTATTCGATTTACTGGTGCTATTGTTGCGTCGCCTTGTGTAGTCGAAGCGAATGTTCACAGGGTTGAAACTAAATGCTGGAATGATAATGGCAAATTGGAAACCGCATCTGCAGATATTCAAAAATTAAAAAATCAAGAAACGTTGCTTCCGAACCAAAAAGGTACTCAACAATTTACCTGGATTAATAAAGATAAAACCTTAGGTATTTATACGATAAAATACGATTAATCTTGAGATAAGCAAGAATTGAATGTAGCAAACTAAAATGAGATGAGGGTGCAATGTTTAATTTTAATGGCATATGCCTATGAACAATAGACTCATAGGCATATAAAGCATTATTTCTGCGAAACTAAAAGCAAAAATTAATCACAACGGCCCATATAACGACGCTCAGCGATATGAATACGAATTTTCTCACCACTGGTTAAATACTCAGGAACTTGGACAGTTAACCCTGTAGCCATCGTTGCAGGTTTAGTTCGTGCACTGGCAGACGCCCCTTTAATTGCAGGTGTTGTCTCAATAATGGCCATATCAACCGTTTGTGGTAACTCTAAAGCAAGAACTTGCCCATCCATCGTTAACACTTGCATTCCTGGTAACCCTTCTTCAGGAATAAAAAGTAATTCTTCTTCAATATCTGCTTTTTTGAAAATGTAGGGAGTGTAGTCTTCATTATCCATAAAGACATACTCGTCACCATCAATATAAGAAAAACTGACTCCACGGCGCGTAAGCGAAATTGTGTCTAAAATATCATCGCCTTTGAAACGTTCTTCAACTTTTTGGCCAGTTTTGATATCAGTAAAACGCATTTTATATAATGTACTCGCACCACGAGCGCTAGGTGCTTGAATATCAATGTCTTTTACAAGTAATAATTTGCCGTTGTAGTTGATTGCTAAACCACGTTTGATTTCATTGGCCTTGGCCATAAATAACCTTCTTTGGGGTTGTCAAAAAGAGTGCGACAAAATTACTCGCAGATAAGGAATTAGGCAAGATGCTGAAGTCAATTTTCAGTGAAAAATTTTTGGATAATACAATTCTAGATAATGCAGTTATTGGATAATGCAATAAGTATGAATATAACCCGTGGGCTATATTCATACTGGAATGATTAATAGATAGGAAGTAAGCCAGACAATGACAATAAATGAGCAACCGCATTAACTAAACCAAAGAGGATCACGAAGCCAATGATAAAGCTTCCCCCCGGTGCTCTATAGCTGTTGTTTGGATAACGTTTACGACTTGCTTTCGCCATCAGTGCAGGGACAATAACGGCCCAAATAGTGGCTGCTAACCCGGCAAAACCAATCGCATAAATAAACCCATTAGGGAAAATTAACGCGAGAATTGTTGGTGGTAAAAATGTGACTGCGACAGATTTAAGGCGGCCAAACTTATTATCTTCAAATTTGAAAAAGTCAGCAATAAAATCAAATAACCCTAAAGATACGCCTAAAAAGGAACTCGCTAGAGCCATATATGAAAACAGGTTCAAAAATTGAGAGATAAAACTACTTTTGGTGGAAATATTCATTTGAGCCAGTAATGCATCAATATTATTACCGTTTTCTCTTATTTCAATAAATGACGTTCTTGGAATATTTCCTTGAATAGCATACTGCCATAAAATATAGATAACCACGGTAATGGTGGCACCATAGACTAGGCTTTTAACAACACTACGGCTATCTTTATTATAATATTTTACTAATCCTGGAACATTACCGTGATAACCAAAAGAGGTTAATAAATAAGGTAATGCGGCTAAGGCATAGGGAAGGTATTGGCTTTCACTTTGCTCAGTCTGGTTAAATAAAATTGCGGGCGATGCAGTGGAAATCATTCCACCGATTGACATAATAAAGGTGAGCACCATCCCGCCAATTAAAATGGTACTTAACCTATCGACAGCACGCGTAGAAAGCCATACAAAAAAAGCCACAATAAAGGCAAAAATAAAGCCTGCACCCGCTTGTGGTAACTGTATTTTTTCTGACAAGTTTGCTGCGATGATAGAGCTGCCTGCAGAAATATAGGCATAAGTGAGTATATAAAGCACAAAAGTGACGGATAAGCCGTTAATTGAATTCCAAGTCGAACCTAATAAATCCTTTACCATCGTATGGAAACTAGCACCCGCTGGATAATTCATATTAGCTTCTAAAATCATTAGCCCAGAAAGTAACATGCAAACAAAGGTATAAATTAACAGTATGACGGAACCTGTGAACCAAACGCCAGAAGTCACCATAGGAATAGAAAACATACCAGCACCGACTGCAGTACCGGCGATGATCATAGCACCTCCCAATATAGAAGGATTTTTTTGTTGTGTTGTTCCATCAATAGCCATGGTGGCTCCTAAATATAATGTTTCACTGTACTAGCTAAATGATACGGCAAGCGTGAAGTATTGTAAATATGGCAAATAGAATAAAATAGGGAAAAATGAGTAATTAGAACGAGATGGATAATAAACGTACAACGCGAAGATATTTGTACGCTTATGATTAATTAGGCGCTTTGGTGATAGAAGCGTTGTGTTAGCCAGAGGTCTACGGCATTGCGGCTAGCTTCAAAATGCGGTTCTGGGAGGTTATCAGGTGAAACCCACATTAGGTTTTCACATTTGTCTGCTTCCATAATTCGAGGCTCCACATCACCGCTATATTCAACATGCATACAAATAGAAACGGTATGTTTACCTTCTTGTTGATAAGTCTGTAAATTGTTGCTGATGCCAAAAACGGTGGGAGTTTGAATATCAATACCAATCTCTTCTTTTATTTCGCGGATGGCACAGGTTTCAAATGATTCACCTGGGTCAACATGCCCTCCGAAAATAGACCAATAGGGCGCATGTTTACTGCTGCGTTTGCCCATCAAAATTTGCCCACATTTGTTAGTGATTATAACACCGACACCCACGACGACGTTGGTAGGCTCAGACATATATTCTCCTTATTGTTTTCTTTTTTAGCGCGTTGATCCTGACATAATCTAGTAGAAAAACAAGCAGGAAAAAGTACAAATATCACTGAAAACAATATGCTTTAATGTTATAACTATAATTAAATTTAAAGACACGATAATCATGATAAGGGAGATTAGTGGTTATGACTCGCCGGGTTGCTACAATTACATTAAATCCTGCTTACGACCTTGTGGGCTTATGCTCTACTATCGAAGTTGGTGAAGTCAATTTAGTCAAAACCGCTAGCCTCAATGCGGGTGGTAAAGGTGTCAATGTCGCAAAAGTGCTCCGTGACTTAGGTATTGATATCACTGTTAGTGGTTTTATGGGAAAGGATAACCAAGAAGAATTCCAACATTTTTTCAGTGAAAATGGTATGGCTAATCGCTTTAGTATGGTGCCAGGGCGTACACGAATTAACGTGAAACTCACTGAAAATAACGGGGAATCGACTGATTTCAATTTTTCAGGTTTTGAGGTTAGTAAAGAAGATTGGAACCGCTTCTCGACAGAGTCGCTCAATTGGTTAGGCCATTTCGATATGGTTGTGGTGAGCGGAAGTTTACCGAGTGGTATTGACCCAGAAGAATTTACTCGCTGGATGACTCGCCTTCGCCAATTATGTCCATGTATTATTTTTGATAGTAGCCGAGAAGCTTTGAAGGCAGGTTTAAAAGCATCTCCATGGTTAGTAAAACCTAATCGTCATGAGTTAGAAAGCTGGGTTGGCCGAAAACTTCCTGATTTACAAGAGGTCGTGGCCGCAGCGCATGAATTAAGAGACAAAGGGATTTCCCATGTGGTCATATCGTTAGGGGAAGAAGGGGCCCTTTGGGTTAACGCTTCGGGCTCTTGGCTTGCAAAACCACCCCATTGTGAAGTGATAAGCACTGTTGGTGCCGGTGATTCCATGGTGGCAGGGTTAGCTTATGGGTTACTTAACGGTGAATCCAGTGAGCACACGTTACGTATGGCGACAGCGATTTCCGCGCTATCCGTTTCTCAGCCAGATGTCGGTTTAAAAAATAGAAACAAATTAGCGGATATGATGGCTAAAATTGAAATGAAGTCGTTATAGTACATTAGTTTCAACCAAAACCCCCGCATGATAAATGCAGGGGTTTTTGGTTATTAGAAAGCAAATAATTAGCTATTTTGTTGTGCTTTTAGCCATGCAATTTCTTGCGGCCAAATATCGGGGTTAACAGTTTCTAAAATCAATGGGATACCATCAAAGCGGTCATCTTGCATAATGTAAGTAAATGGAGCAAAGCCAATGTTCCCTTCACCTAAACTATGGTGGCGGTCAACGCGGCTGGCAAATTCACTTTTAGCATCATTCAGGTGCATTCCTTTTAGAAATTCAAACCCAACAATCTCTGCAAATTGGCCGAATGTTTTGTCACAATCTTCGGCTGTGCGTAAGTCATAACCTGCGGCAAATGCGTGGCAAGTATCAATACAAACGCCTACACGGCTTTTATCTTTCACTCCATCAATAATTTTTGCGAGATGTGTAAAGTCAAAGCCCAAGTTAGTCCCTTGGCCGGCCGTATTTTCAATAACTGCAATCACCCCTTCGGTCTCAGCAAGGGCAATATTAATAGATTCAGCAATTCGCGCTAAACAATCGTCAATTTCAATTTTCTTTAAATGACTACCTGGGTGAAAGTTAAGTAAATCAATACCTAATTGTTCGCAGCGTTGCATCTCATCGATAAAAGCGACACGAGATTTCTCTAAAGCTTCAAATTCGGGGTGACCTAGATTGATCAAATAGCTGTCATGAGGAAGGATCTGGTGTTTACCGTACCCATATTTTTTGCAGTTATCTTTAAATTTTTTAATCACGTCTTCGCTTAGTGGCGCAGCTTTCCATTGGCGCTGATTTTTTGTGAATAAAGCAAAAGCGGTTGCATTGATTTCATGTGCGCGAATAACGGCTTGGTCAACGCCACCTGAGGCGCTGACATGTGCTCCAATATATTTCATTTTTGACTCCTTTTTCTTGGAGTATGCCATTAATGAGCAAATAAATGAAATCAACAAAAAAGCCACCAAGTAAGGTGGCTAAAAATGAGGAGGATATATGCTAAAAAATGCTTTGAATCAGTACGTTAATTAGAAGCCCGCCAACAATCAACCAAACAAATAGAATCAGCGCCATTAACAAGGGTTTAATACCCGCTTGGCGAATAGCACTCACATGGGTCGTTAGTCCTAAAGCCACCATTGCCATAGCGAGTAAAATTGTATCTAACGCAATGATTTGTTGCACTAACACTTGAGGCAGTAAGTTGAGTGAATTAAAACCTGCAACAACAATAAAAAATACAGCAAACCAAGGAATAGTGATTTTGCTTTTTTGGCTATTGGCTGTTTGGTTAGCCGCTGTTTTACGGCTTAAGAAAGCCGATAAAATAATTAGAAAAGGCGCAAGCATCATGACACGGATCATTTTGGCAATGACAGAGGCATTTTCTGCGTCAGTACCAATGGTGTGCCCTGCTGCAACAACCTGTGCAACTTCATGCACGGTTGAACCAATATAAATCCCAAAAGTTTCTTCTGTTGCTGGAAACCAGCCGAAGTGCGCATTTAATTGGTAAATCCAAGGGTAAACAAAGATACAAATCGTACCAAAGATAACAACGGTTGAAACAGCAACAGCGACTTTACTCGCAGAAGCTTTAACGACAGGTTCGGTTGCCATGACGGCAGCTGCACCACAAATACTACTGCCTGCGCCAATTAACAATGTTGTTTCTTCATCAAGACCGAACACTTTTTTACCTAGCCAATATGCTAATAAAAATGTCGATGTTAATGTTAAAGCATCAATAATTACCCCAGTTGCTCCTACGTCAGTGATCTGCTGGAAAGTAAGGCGAAAGCCATACAAGATAATACCAGCGCGTAGGAAATAGTGTTTGGCAAATTTAGTACCAGCATCACAAGATCGACTGGCTACGGGGTAAAAAGTATTCCCTACAATAATTCCTAATAATATTGCGAGGGTTAATGCACCTAAACCGATATCCATAAACCAGGGTTGGTCACCTAGGTAAATTGCAATAGCAGTTAGAATACCCGCTAAAATAATGCCTGGTATGAGTTTGAATATAGGGCTTAGGCTATTTTGCTCAAGGGTGTTGGTGTCACTTTTATTCATGATAATACTCTTTATTACCGCTTATAAGATTTAGTAATAAGGATATAACAAAAGCAATAATAATTTAAATTGATTATTTTTATATAATCTACCACCAAAATAGATTATAAGTTTCTTCTGGAATATTGCGAATAAATCGTTAATATTAACATTATTATTACAAATACTAAAAATCACGTTGGGGCTTACCTTTATGCGAATTACTCTTAGGCAACTTGAGGTTTTTACGGAAGTATTAAAAAGTGGCTCCACGACGCAAGCATCTCAGCTATTAGCGCTTTCACAGTCGGCTGTCAGTGCGTCGCTAACGGATTTAGAAGGTCAACTAGGTGTTCAATTATTTGACCGTGTGGGTAAACGACTTGTTACGAATGAGCACGGAAGGCTGCTTTATCCCAAAGCTTTAGCATTATTAGAGCAAGGGCTAGAGGTCGAGCAATTATTTAAAAAAGAGATGGGAGCTGTGCGTCTTGCTGCCAGTACGACGATTGGTAATTATATTTTACCGGAAGTCTTAGCGGGTTATCGTCATGACCACCCAGATATTCCTTTAGAGCTTTTTATCAGTAACACAGAAGAGATCATTAAATCCGTTATGGAGTTTAGAGCGGACGTTGGGTTAATTGAAGGCGTTTGCCATAGCCCTGAGTTAATTTCTAAAGCATGGTTAAAAGATGAACTCGTTATTTTTGTTTCACCTCAAAACCCATTAGCGAATAAAAGCGTTTCTTTAAAAGATTTACGTGACGCTCCTTGGATCTTGCGTGAAAGGGGCTCTGGTACGCGGGATGTCCTTGACCAACTATTATTTGCACATCTTCCCGGCTTTCATATTTTGATGGAGCTTGGAAATTCAGAAGCTATCAAACATGCCGTCCGATATGGAATAGGTATAAGCTGTTTATCACGCCGAGTGATCGAAGAGCAATTAGAGAATGGGACTTTAGTTGAGTTAAAAATAGACGAACTTCATTTAGAAAGAACGCTATATTTGATTTATCACCGCCAAAAGCATATTTCGAGTGCGATTACTAATTTGTTGTCATATTGTCACTAAAAAACTCTCGTTACCTTTTAGTCCGTTGCGTTGTTGGCTGCATTCGATTACCCAAGCCACATACTAATCATTTGCCGCCTCGTAACGGGCTAAAGCCTTCAGAGGAATAACAACGTTAAGTTTTTTCTAAGATTTTAAAGAAACAATATTCGGTCTTGGGTAATAACGCGTTTTACTTATAATTTTATGTGAATTATGAAGGTATCTTATAACAGTGAAGAGTTGCTTAGTTCTCACAGCCTATTTTGCTAGAATCCATGCGATATTAGCTGAATAATAAAATGCAGGGAACAAATGTCAGAACAACATACCAATACTATCTCGCAGGGCGGCCCACAAAAACTACGCCGTGAGTTAAAGGCACGCCATCTTGCGATGATTGCTATCGGTGGGTCCATCGGTACCGGTTTATTCGTTGCATCCGGTGCAACGGTTGCACAAGCAGGCCCCGGTGGAGCACTCCTTTCTTATGCCATCATTGGCTTAATGGTCTATTTTTTGATGACCAGTTTGGGCGAGTTAGCCGCTTATATGCCTGTCTCAGGCTCATTTGCAACCTATGGTGCAAAATATGTCGATGAAGGTTTTGGTTTCGCACTAGGGTGGAACTACTGGTACAACTGGGCTGTGACTATTGCCGTTGACTTAGTTGCTGCTCAGTTGGTGATGACCTACTGGTTCCCAGATACTCCCGGTTGGATTTGGAGCGCGATCTTCCTTGCAATTATTTTCTTACTGAATTTCATCTCTGTTAAAGGGTTTGGTGAAGCGGAATACTGGTTCTCATTAATAAAAGTCACCACGGTCGTTATTTTTATTATCGTCGGGGTATTAATGATTTTTGGCATCATGAATGGTGCAGAGAATGCAGGATGGCATAATTGGGAAATTGGTGATGCACCTTTTGCTGGTGGTTTCTCAGCGATGATTGGTGTGGCAATGATCGTTGGTTTCTCATTCCAAGGTACTGAATTAATTGGTATTGCTGCGGGTGAGTCGAAAGATCCTGCCAAAAATATTCCAAAAGCAGTGCGCAAAGTATTTTGGCGTATACTGTTATTCTATATCTTCGCAATTTTAATTATTAGTTTGATCATTCCTTATACTGACCCAAGTTTACTGCGTAATGATGTCAAAGATATTAGTGTCAGTCCATTTACCTTAGTATTTGAAAATGCAGGCCTATTATCCGCAGCAGCAGTGATGAATGCGGTTATCTTAACGGCAGTATTATCGGCAGGTAACTCGGGTATGTACGCATCAACGCGTATGTTGTATACCTTAGCGCGTGAAGGCAAAGCGCCGCGCATTTTCGCCCGTTTATCTAAAGGGGGCGTACCGCGTTATGCATTGTTAGCAACAACAGTTGTTGCGGGATTGTGTTTCTTAAGTTCTATGTTTGGAAACCAGACGGTGTACCTGTGGCTATTAAATACATCTGGGATGACAGGGTTTATTGCTTGGTTAGGTATTGCAATTAGCCATTATCGTTTCCGTAGAGGCTATATTGCACAAGGGAAAGATCTTAATGACTTACCTTATCGTTCAGGTTTCTTCCCAATTGGCCCTATTTTTGCCTTTATTTTGTGTTTAACAATTACATTAGGCCAAAATTACCAAGCCTTTTTAGAAGATAAAATTGATTGGGTAGGGGTTACTGCAACTTATATTGGTCTCCCATTATTTTTAGCGATTTGGTTTGGCTATAAGATAGCGAAGAAAACTACGTTTATTCGCTATAAAGACATGAGCTTTCCAAGTTACCGCGAAAATTTAGATAAATAATTTTTTAAAATACTTATCATGAAAACAGTACTCTTTATAGGGTGCTGTTTTTTTATATATAGCGCTGGCAATAAAGTGGTATTTTGGCGGTAAAATATGCTGAATGCTTGGCTTTACGATGGTGGTCACAAAATTCCATTGATGAAAGTCATGATTAAACTAATAATCGTATTGATAAGTATTCTTATTTGCTTTATTGTTACCGCATAAAAAAAAGGTAAGTCAATGAGGTTAATAGTGGAGCTTAATACTATGTCGTCGGTAGCCAAGAAGTCTGTAGCTAGGTCGGTAGTAAAAGGGATAAGTTTAGCGTTATTAGCAAGTGCCAGTATGAGTGCTTGGGCTGCAACAGTCACTGATATTGCAGGTCGTACAGTTGAAGTTCCTGATAATGTTAATCGCATTTTATTAGGTGAGGGACGCCTATTTAGTGCAATAGCTCTGCTGGAAGGTGATAAACCTATTGACCGAATTGTGGGTTGGCAAGGTGACCTTCGAAAACTAGACCCACAAACCTACGCTGCTTATAAAGCTAAATTTCCTGAAATTGATAATATTCCACTGATTGGTAATACCAGCGCAGATAGCGTCAGTTCAGAAAAAGTATTAACCCTAAATCCAGATATCGCGATTTTTGGTTTGTCAGGCCATGGGCCGGGTAAAAATAGCGAATTAGTTAACCAGCTTGAAAAAGCGGGAGTGCCTGTCGTATTCGTGGATTTCCGTGATAAGCCACTGGAAAATACATTGCCAAGTATGCGTTTACTCGGCAAAGCGTTAAATCGTGAACAGGCAGCAAATAAGTATGTCGATTTTTATGAAAGAAACCAAAAGTTAGTCACTGATATTACCTCTAAAATACCAGACGATAAAAAACCCAGTGTTTTTATCGAATTACGCGCGGGAGCCTTTGAAGACTGCTGTGGTACCGCTGGTGATGGGAACATGGGGAACTTTATTGATTTAGCTGGTGGTAAAAATATTGCTAAAGGTGTTTTACCGGGTGCACTTGGTACGATGAATTTAGAGAAAATCATTGCTGCAGACCCAAGTATTTACATTGCATCTGGTGCAAAAGCACCGGGAAGTAAAGATGCAGGCGTTCAATTAGGGGCACAAAGCACATTAACTGATGCAAAAGAAAGCCTGAAAAAAATTACTGAACGTAAAGGAATTAGCGCGTTATCAGCCATAAAAGATAAGCAAGATTATGCTATCTGGCACAATTACTATAACTCTCCATACAATGTGATTGCGACGCAAGTTTTCGCTAAGTGGTTCTATCCAGAACAATTTACCGACCTTGAGCCGCAAAAAACGCTGGAGCAATTACATAGAGAGTTTCTCGCCATTGAGCCAACAGGTGTATATTGGGTCAGCGAAAAGTAATGAAAACGGGTAAGAATTGATGAGTATTACGAGCGAGCCAATAGTTGCGGCTGAAAAAGCCGCGATCCAGGCTGACGATAATGTAAAAATACATTATCAAAATATGTTACGTCGTCGGTTGACATGGCTAGCGGTCATCGTTGCGGCAATTTTATTATCACTGGTTATTGATTTTACTTTAGGGCCATCAGGTTTATCTCTTGAGCGTTTATGGCAAACGTTGGTGACCCCAGAGGCCGTTGATGCAGGGACACGCGTCATCGTATGGGATATTCGTCTGCCATATGCGTTGATGGCAGTGGTGATTGGCATGTCATTAGGGCTTGCTGGCGCAGAGATGCAAACGATCCTCAATAACCCGTTAGCGAGCCCATTTACGTTAGGGGTCTCTAATGCAGCGGCTTTTGGTGCCGCATTAGCGATTGTTTCTGGCATTGCAATTCCAGGTGTGCCTGACCAATGGGTGATATCAGCGAATGCCTTTATTTTTGCGTTGTTAGCCGCTTTGATGTTAGACGCAGTAACCCGTTGGACGCGCGTAGCAACTTCAGGTGTCGTATTGTTTGGTATTGCTCTCGTGTTCACCTTTAATGCATTGGTTTCTATGATGCAATTCATCGCGACGGAAGATACCTTGCAAGGTTTAGTCTTTTGGACGATGGGGAGTTTATCAAAAGCAACTTGGGTAAAACTGGGTGTGATGGCGCTAGTGTTCGCACTTATTTTCCCGATTGCCATGATGAGCTCATGGAAACTGACGGCTTTAAGGTTGGGCGAGGACAGGGCAATCAGTTTTGGTATTGATGTGCGTCGTTTAAGGCTAACAACGTTATTGCGTATTAGTATTTTATCGGCTTTAGCGGTGGCATTTGTTGGCCCTATTGCTTTTATTGGTTTAGTCGCACCGCATATTGCAAGGTTGATTTTTGGTGAAGATCACCGTTTTTATCTACCAGCAAGTGCATTAATTGGGGCGTTAATTTTATCAATGGCGTCAATTGCGTCGAAGAATATTATTCCTGGTGTGATTATTCCTGTTGGGATTGTGACATCATTAGTGGGGGTACCGTTCTTTTTAAGCATTATTTTACGTCATAGAGGGAACGTATCATGAGTGGCCTGATTATTAATCAATTTAATGCAGGCTACCCAAAACGCCCGGTGATTGAGAATTTATCGACGGATATTTTGCCTCGCGGCAAGATCACGGTATTACTTGGGCCTAATGGCAGTGGTAAATCCACGTTGTTGCGTTCGCTGGCGGGTCTAAATAAGGCAACAGGGCAGTTGTTGCTTGATGGTTTGGATTTAACCCAACAGAGTTTTGCCCAGCGGGCACAAAATGTGGTGTATTTACCGCAAACGTTACCTGCTGGTGTGCACCTGTATGTTCTCGAGTCTGTTATTGTTGCTCAACGTGCTTCAGGCGGTTTAAGCAATGAAAACAGTAAAGACGAAGTGATGGGGTTATTACGCCAATTGGGTATTGAACATTTGGCGTTAAGTTATTTAGACCAACTTTCAGGTGGGCAAAAACAATTAGTCGGTTTGGCTCAATCTTTAATTCGTCAACCCAACTTATTGTTATTAGATGAACCGTTAAGTGCATTGGATTTGAATTACCAATACCATGTGATGGATTTAGTGGCGAAAGAAACCAAACGCCGAAATATAATCACGGTTGTGGTTGTTCATGATATTAATATTGCGCTTAAACATGCAGAACACATATTAATGTTGAAACAGGGTAATTTAATTGCACAAGGTGAACCCGCAGAGGTCATTACACCCGAAAGCCTTGCTGAGGTTTATGGTGTACGCGGTCGCATCGAACGTTGTTCGCAAGGTGTTCCACAAGTCCTGATTGATGGGCTGGTTGATAAACTGGCGAGTTAATATCACTAAGCAAATGATGTGCTTGCAGTACACAGCAAGCACATCAAATAAAATAATAGGAAACAATATTCAAAAATAAACAAATTAAATATTAATTAATAGTAATTACCCACAGGAAATTTAATTGAATTATATAATGGTTTTTTACCATGAATTTCTTATGGGTATTTAAATGCCTAAATAATAAAAATGATATTTTTGATTCAATGAAATCAATGTGAGCAAATCAATTCATATATAAAACAAAATATCTCTTGGAGAGTTGGGAATGGTTGTTTTTAATAAAAGAAAAGTGGCAATTAGCATAATTGCGGCTATCGCTGCGGCACCTGCATTTGCTGATGACAGTAAAGATAAAATCTATGTTACAACCGCATCAGGTTATCAACAGAAAATTGAAGATGCACCTGCGTCTATTTCTGTAGTAACTCGCGAACAACTCGAAACTAAAGCTTATCGTGATGTAACTGACGCATTAAAAGTTGTACCGGGTGTTTTGGTCACCGGTGGCGGCAGTAGCTCTGATATTAGCATCCGTGGTATGGATGCAAAATACACCATGATTTTAATCGATGGTAAACGTGTAGATACACGCAGCACTCGTCCAAATAGTGACGGTTCTGGTATTGAGCAAGGTTGGTTACCGCCATTACCTGCGATTGAGCGTATTGAAGTGGTACGCGGCCCAATGTCATCGCTGTACGGTTCAGATGCGATGGGTGGGGTTATCAATATTATCACTCGTCGTGTGCAACAAGAGTGGACGACCAGTTTACGAGCAGATGCCACAATTACAGAACGCAAAAATTCAGGTAATACAGGGCAAGGCAGTTTCTATACCTCTGGTCCATTAATTGATGGTTTGTTAGGTGTAAAACTACAAGGCCAGTATTCACATCGTGGTGAAGATAAAATCATTAATGGTTTTAACCGCCAAATCATGGCAAGTGGTGGAGCAACGGTATCGTTAACTCCAGATGACAAAAATACCTTCGATGCAGAGTTCAAACGTGATAACCAACACCGTGATGACCGTGAAGGTTATACCAGCAAAAGAGGTGATGGTAGCGGTTTTAGCAAATATGAATTGACTCATATGGCATTAACCCATACGGGTATTTATGATATTGCATCAACAGATACCTATGTTCAATATGATGAGACAAAAAACCCAGGCCGTAAAATGACGGCTGAAGACCTTGTTTTCCGTAATCAAAGTGTCTTTTTACTGGGTGATCATAGTTTAAGTATCGGCGGTCAATATCGTAAAGAGAAGTTGAAAGACGAAGGTAATAAATTTAAACAGTATAATCAGCTTGAACGATATAGCTGGGCGTTATTTGCAGAAGATGAATGGTTAATGACTAATGATTTTGCATTAACGGGTGGCCTTCGTATGGATAAAGACGAAAACTATGGTTCACACTGGACTCCGCGTCTGTATGGTGTATGGCATGCTGATGAACAATGGACGATTAAAGGTGGGGTAACTACAGGTTATAAAGCACCAAGCTTGCGCGAATCGTCCGCAAACTGGGGACAAGCAACAGGCGGTGGTGCAGGAAATGCCGTTATTTATGGTAATCCTGATTTGAAACCAGAGAAAAGTATTACTGAAGAAATTGGTGTTATTTGGAATAACCAAGATAATATTACCGCAGGGATAACTATCTATAACACTGAATTTAAAGATAAAATTACTGAAGTTAGGCGTTGTGAAGAAAATAGTAGCACAGTAAGAGCATGTACAGTAGCTCAAGATGGTGAAGGTGATAAACCTGGAAAACCATATCGTTTTATTAGTGACAAAGCAAACGTTGATAAAGCAAGAATGCGCGGTGTTGAACTAACTTTCAACTGGCGTATTGTGGATGACTTAAGCTTCGCAGCTAACTACACCTATACCGATACTGAACAAAAAAGTGGTGTAAATAAAGGTAAGCCATTAAATAAACAGCCTAAACATATGGCTAATTCCACACTGACATGGCAAACCACTGAAGATTTAGAAACGTGGACGCGTATGAATTTCCGTGGTAAAACCTCTGAGTACCAAGGCCGTGGACAAAAAATGTCAAGTGGTACAGCATCTTATGCTTTATTTGATTTAGGTGCGAGTTATCAGCTTAACAAGAATGCGAACATTGTTGGTGGTGTCTATAACGTCTTAGATCGCCGTATCGATAATGCGACTTACGGTGCTGAATTAGAAGGCCGTCGTTACAATATCGGTATCAACTACAACTTCTAATCGAAAATACTATCTCGATTAACCCAAACCCTTTGGCTCTCACCAGAGGGTTTTTTGTTGATTAAAACCTGATAAAAATCATAAGAAAAAGAACTTATAAGCAGATATGGCAAAAAGTCAGAAATAATCAAAATTTCTCATGGGAAATAGGGTGATTTGTTAACAATTTAGCTTGCTATTTCGAGTTATGGCGTGCAAAATGCGCGAACTAAAAAATAACTGATGCTTAATTAAATAAAGCATCGGTTTTTTTGTTTTTAGGAACGTTCATTCTAGCGGGGCCGGACATAGAGCCGGAGAGATAATTTTAATATTTACGTGTAGCAAACATTTTTCGCTACCGATTTGAGGAATGCTTTTATGGCTTACTTTTTCGCATTCGCAGCAGGGCCAGGCGCTGGCGGCTGCCGTATCGATGACTACGGGGCTCTCGGTGGCTTCGCTCACACGCCTTTCTCCCTTTCTTCGTTTTTCTCTGCCTATAGGCAGATGCAAAGTCTTCCCAGTAACTGTCGATTAAGCCGAAGTAGTATGCAATCGAAAGTTATGGGAGGGCTTAGACGTGCAAAATAATACGCCAATTCCATTAGACATCGGTCACAATCAAACGGGTGCGAATAACCGCGTACAACTTGCAAAAACCTTAACATTGGTGCAAGTGGTAATGATTGGTATTGCATATATCCAGCCAATGACGATATTTGATACCTTCGGAATGGTATCAGATAAAACCGGTGGACATGTTCCAACTTCATACATTATTGCACTTGCTGCGATACTGTTTACTGCACTGAGCTACGGTAAATTGGTGAAACGTTTCCCATCAGCCGGTTCAGCGTATACTTATGCCCAAAAATCCATGAGCCCACACATTGGCTTCTTGGTGGGCTGGACATCATTGTTGTCCTATATTTTTATGCCAATGATCAACATCTTATTGGCTAAAATCTATTTACAAGATATTTTCCCTAATGTAGAACCTGCAATCTTCGTTGTTGGGCTGGTTATTTTAATGACTGCAGCCAACTTACGTGGGATTAACGTAATTGCAAACTTAAGTACCGTTATTGCAATTATTCAAGTGGGTGTCATGGTGGTATTTACAGGGCTTGTGATCCACGGTGTTTCTAACGGTGAAGGAACGGGAGAAATCTGGACTTTTAACCCATTTGCTAATGAAAAAACGGAAATGATCCCACTCATTGCTGGGGCAACAATCCTCTGTTTCTCATTCTTAGGTTTTGACGGGTTAAGTTCACTCTCAGAAGAAACACCGAATGCCGGTAAAGTTATTCCTCGTGCTATTTTCTTAACTGCGTTAATCGGTGGGGTTATCTTTATTACTGTTTCGTTCTTCTTACAGCAATACTTCCCTGATGTATCACGCTTTAAGAATATAAACGAAACACAACCAGATATTATGCGTTTTGTCGCTGGTACATTCTTCCAGTCAATCATTCTGGTGTTCTCATGTGTTACCGTATTAGCATCAGGCATGGCCGCTCATGCAGGTAGTGCGCGTTTAATGTATGTAATGGGACGTGATGGGGTATTCCCAGAAAAAGTTTTTGGCTACGTAAGCCCAACATGGCGCACCCCGGCATACAACGTATTACTGGTTGGTTTCTTGGCATTAGGCGCTATCTGGTTTGAAATGGATTTTGCGACAGCATTAATTAACTTTGGTGCGCTAATTGCGTTCACCTTCGTGAATATTTCTGTCATTAGCCAATTCTTTATTCGTGAACGTCGAATGACAGGCTTCAAAAATATCCTAAACTACTTGATCCTGCCTGTTATTGGTACGCTAACAGTGTGTGTGTTATGGCTGAATATTGAAGAAGACTCAATGGTTTATGGGTTGATCTGGACAGCAGTTGGTTTGGTCTATATGGCGGTGCTGACACGCATGTTTAAGCGGCCTATGCCGCAGATGAGCGACGTATAGTTCTTCATAATTCTTCCTATTTCGCGCCGTAGCTGCGTTTTGCTCGGCGCCTTGCTACAACACGAACTATTTTGAATATACTGAAGAATTCGACTTTGAATATGTTCAGAATTAGATTTAAAAATAGCGCCCTTGAGGTGCTATTTTTTTACCCGTTAAGAATTATTTAAGATAAAGCGTGTAGCCTATTAACATCATAATATTATGTGATATTGTTGTTACAACACATAATGTATAACTATGATAATTACGTATTCGATTAATAAGGCACGCAAATGAATGATGCAAAGAAACCTGAGAATCAACGGTTATTACTGACGCTTAGGAATATTGTTGGCAAAAAAAATATTTTAACAGAGCCGCATAAAACAGAACGTTATCGTAAAGGCTTCCGCTCTGGTATGGGCGATGCAATCGCAGTTGTATTTCCAACAACATTGCTCGAACAGTGGTATGTCTTCAAGGCGTGTGTTGAAGCAGACAAAATTGTGCTGATGCAAGCGGCTAATACAGGGTTAACCGAAGGGTCAACTCCGAGTGGTTATGATTATGATCGCGATATCGTCATCATTAGCACTTTGAAACTAAACCAAATTCAAGTTTTACCGGAGTTTAATCAAGTTGTTGCGATGCCGGGAAGTACTTTGTACGATCTGGAAAAAATTCTAAAACCATTAGGGCGCGAGCCGCACTCTTTGATTGGCTCTTCATGTATTGGTGCCTCAGTTGTTGGTGGTATTTGTAACAGTTCTGGTGGTTCATTGGTGCGCAGAGGCCCTGCCTATACTGAACTTGCTCTCTATGGCCGAGTGAATGATGATGGCAAAGTAGAGCTTGTCAATCACCTCGGTATTGATTTGGGGAATACGCCAGAAGAGATACTGACGAATTTACAAAATCGTGGTTATAGCAGCGAAGATGTGCAAGTGAGCGATAAACTAGCGTCTGACCATGAATATGCAGAACGCGTTCGTGATGTTGATGCAGACACACCGTCACGTTTCAATGCGGATGAACGGCGCCTATTTGAAGCGTCAGGGTGCGCTGGCAAATTAGCGGTATTTGCTGTTCGCTTAGATACCTTCCCTGCAGATAAAAAAACACAAGTATTTTATATTGGTTCTAACAATCCAGATGTTTTGGAAGATATACGTCGCTATATTCTGAGTGAGTTTAAAAACCTGCCAGTAGCGGGGGAATATATGCATCGTGGTTGCTTCGATATTGCAGAGGTTTATGGTAAAGACACCTTTTTAATGATTGATAAATTCGGCACTGACAAAATGCCAATGTTTTTCACTATTAAAGGGCGTATTGATGCAGTATTAAATAAAGTCCCATTCCTACCATCAAATCTGATTGACCGTACCATGCAGGTTCTCAGTAAATTATGGCCTTCCCACTTACCGCCTCGTATGAAAGAGTTCCGTGATCGTTATGAACACCATTTAATGTTGAAAATGGCTGGAGACGGCATTGATGAAGCTAAAGTTTGGCTAAAATCTTATTTTTCAAACGCAGATGGTGGCTATTTTGAATGTACGCCAGAAGAGGGTACGAAAGCATTTTTACACCGTTTTGCTGCTGCGGGTTCTGCGGTTCGTTATCATGCTGTTCACAACAAAGATGTGGAAGATGTTTTACCCCTTGATATCGCATTACGTCGTAATGATAGAAACTGGTTTGAAACATTACCACCAGAAATTGAAAAGCTATTAGTTCATAAATTATATTGTGGTCACTTTATGTGCCATGTTATGCATCAGGATTATGTATTGAAGAAAGGTGTAGATCCGAAAGAGCTAAAAGAAAAAATGTTAGCGTTATTAGATGAAAGAGGCGCTCAATACCCTGCAGAGCATAACGTAGGGCATTTGTATAAAGCCCCTGAACAACTGAAATCGTTCTATAAGCAATCTGACCCAACAAACACAATGAACCCAGGTTTAGGTAAAACAACTAAACGGAAAAATTGGGAAGGAGATTGTGGCTGTGGTCATACTCATGACCAGCAATAAACTCGCTATATAAATGAAGTAAGGCAGATATTGGGAATAGTACAATATCTGCCTTTTTTATTGATAAATTAACTGGCGAGATCTCTCGCATAATTAATCAATGCTTTTAATTGCTGACAACGCTTTTCATCATGTTGATGTTCTACAAGTAGTTGCTGTATTTGTTGCATATAGTCTGTTAAACGTTCTTCATTAAAGTAATCCCTACGGTGCTGTAACCAGCGTTGCTGCTCATCATAAGATAGCGTCGCAGGATAATTACGTGCTTTATAGCGAAAGAACAGTTCTTTCATACGTTTATCTTCAAAACTTAATTCCAATGCAGGCAAGTTTTGTGGGGATGTCTCACGAATAATATCCATAGTTGAGCGGTCAGAAGGACTGAAAAAGCCATTATAAATTTGTGTATCGACATCATCTGACTCTGCGAATACTTGAGGCTCGCTAAATAACTCAATTAATTTGTTACGAATGTCAGGAGCCTTGCGTAAGGTTTCCAAATTGCGCATACACAAGTCACGGTCAACACCGGTTCGCTGCGCATCTTCTGGCCGCAGAGTTTTCTCTGGCGCTAAAATAGGGCACTTATTAATATGCACTAATTTTACAGGAACAGGGGACTCGCCAGCCAGTTCGGCTTTAGGTGTATATAAACGAGTACGTAACTGTTGAACATCTAACTCAATTAATGGTGAGATATCGGCAGATAAATCACACATAATGACGGCATTTTTGTTGTCAGGGTGCCAAGCAAGAGGCGCAACTAAACTAACATAAGAACGCAATGCGCCAAACATACCAGACACATGAACTAATGGCGTTATTTCTACAATATCAATAAGTTGGCTTATTTTGTTTTTATTTCTTAACTGATAGAAATAGTCGAACATCCGCGGTTGAGCAGCTTTCAACAGTTTTGCCATGTTAATAGTGGCTAAAACGTCAGACATTGCATCGTGAGCATTTTCATGAGCAACCCCATTTGCTTTGGTCAAATGTTCTAAGCGCATACTTGGTAGGCCATCTTCATTTTCTGGCCATTGCATACCTTCAGGGCGAAGTGCAAAACAGGCACGCAGAGTGTCGAGTAAATCCCAACGTGAATTTCCTTGTTGCCAGCTATAAGCATATGGGTCGTAAAAATTTCGATAAAAAATATTACGGGTAACTTCATCATCGAAACGGATATTGTTGTAACCCATAATACAGGTATTAGGGACACTAAAAGCTGCATGAATTCGTTTAGCAAACTCGGCTTCATTAACACCTTGAGATAATGCCACCTGTGGGGTGATCCCTGTGATCATGACGGCTTCAGGCTGTGGTAAATAATCATCAGCCGGAGAGCAATAAAAAACCTCAGGCTCTTCAATGATATTAAAATCAAGGTCGGTACGAACGCCGGCAAATTGTGCAGGCCTATCGAGAGCAGGGCGTTTACCAAAGGTTTCATAGTCATGAATAAAGAATGAAGGTTGTTTTTTATTATCTTGCAACGTTTTCACCATTTTGATGGTTATATAATAGGTTGATAGTGGTTAATTTATTGGTATCACTATACATTGTTGATTAATGATACCTTATCTACTGTGAAAGCTAAACCAACGCTATCTGATATTGAGCGAGTGAGATTGATAGCTGCTTAATCAGGATAATTTTTGGCAGGTGATGAAATATGGAGCGTGGAGTAAAACAGTATTATGCCTCTTTGAGTGCATTATTGTTTTTTTTCTTTTTCACGTGGTCATCAATATTTTCTGTCGTCGCAATTTGGCTGCGTAAATATGTTGGCTTAGATGGTGCAGATACGGGGTTTATTTTCTCTTGTATTTCAATTGTGGCGCTTTGCGCTCAGTCACTTTATGGATTTATACAGGACAAATTAGGATTACGAAAAAATTTACTGCTATTTATTGCTGTACTGCTGATTTTATCTGGGCCATTTTTTATGGTTTTCGGTACGTTGCTAAAATGGAATGTATTTTTAGGCAGTGTTATTGGCGGTTTGTTTATTGGTATGACATTTCACGCAGGGATAGGTGTTCTTGAGTCTTATACTGAGCGGGTCAGCCGATTATGCAATTTTGAATATGGTAAAGCGAGGATGTGGGGCTCATTGGGTTGGGCGACTGCAACGTTTTTTGCTGGACGTAATATTAACGTAAACCCCGACTACAATTTTATTATGGCAACCGTTTCAGGCTTATTATTTTTAGTTATTTTATTGAAATTAAAAACAGTAAATACGGATGCTTATAATAGTCTTGAACACGGTAAGCCTTCCGTCATAACGGTGAAAGATGCTTTACAATTATTTGTGCAGCCTCAATTTTGGGCTTTAATATTATTTGTATTTGGAACCTGCATATACAGCGTCTATGACCAGCAATTTATGGTGTATTTTGTTCATCAGTTCCAAAGTGAACAACAAGGTAATGAGATGTACGGTTATCTAAATTCATTGCAGGTTTTCTTAGAGGCGGGAGGCATGTTTATAGCGCCATTTATCGTCAACCGCATAGGTGCTAAAAATGGGTTATTATTTGCGAGTTCAGTCATGGCGTTACGGATTATTGGTTCAGGCTTAGCTGATGGCGCAATTATGATATCGATAATGAAATTACTGCATGCCGTTGAACTCCCAATTCTTTTAGTCGCAATTTTTAAATATAACAGTCTTCATTTTGATAAGCGTTTGTCATCGACACTTTATTTAGTTGGCTTTAGTTGCATGAGTTCTGTCGTTGCAAGTCTTTTTTCCCCATTAGCAGGCTGGGGGTATGATAAAATTGGTTTTGCTCATACCTATCTCGTTATGGGTACATTTGTGATTATTACGACAATATTATCTGCATTTTGTCTCAGAGGTGATGGCGCTGGTGATCCAGAAATCAAAGGGCAAGATCAGATAAATAAATTTTATGAAGGTCACTCCGAAAATTTGGACGTAAAAGTATAAAGTGAAATCAATTTTCAGCGGAATAATTTGATAAATATGCGAAACGGGCTTGTAACACGATAGGATTAGAATGTATTGTGTTAATAGATAATGCGTTTTGAATATTGACTAGAGGGTTTTAAACATGGACAACGCTAACAAGCCGTCTTTCCAAAATGTTCTGGAATTTGTGCGTATGTTTCGTCGCAAAAATAAAATTCGTCGTGAAATTACCGACAATGAGAAAAAAATTCGTGATAACCAGAAGCGTGTTTTACTGCTGGATAACTTGAGTGAATATATAAAACCAGGCATGTCGATTGAAGATATTCAGGCAATTATTGCGAACATGCGTAGCGATTATGATGATCGCGTCGATGATTATATTATTAAGAACGCAGAGCTTTCTAAAGAGCGTCGTGAAATATCTAAAAAACTCAAAGAAATGGGCGAATTGCCTCGTATCGATGTGAAGTAATGAATTCATAAAGCCGAGATAACCTCGGCTTTATTTGTTTGGTTTATTTGGAACCGTTGATTTGAACTATAGTTTATAGCTTGGGTCGATAGTATCGGCCAGGTGTAGTTATTATAAATTTAGCCGGCTAACTTGTTTGATTAATAAAGTTGCCAACCTTTCCATTTCATTTTCTGCAATAAATCCCATCGTCACTGCAGCTGCAACAAGCTGGCCTTCGCTGTTAAATACAGGGCAAGCAATAGATTGTGCACCGGGAATACCTTCTGTCGGTTGGTAACGGATAGCATAGCCTTGTTGGATAACTTTACTAATCTCGTCTTGTGAATATGAGTTCGAGCCAAATTGGCTATCAAATGCAGAATACACTAGCCCAGCCGCACTTTTTACGACAGGTAATGGGGTGTTAGGCAAAAAGTCAATTTCAATATTTTTGAAGCTACGATTATATTTAATTAAAGAAAGTGCTTTCCCTAGGCGGGTGGCAATGCCCGTTGAGACGTTTTGTTCATCGCGAAATTGAATCAAACCATTGTTAATGGTGTCGATATAAGAGTCCTCAGATTCAACAAAGTTGGCTAGGAAGGCTAAATTTCGACCTAATCCATAACGACTAGTTTGAATATCTTGGTACAGCATTTGTGTACGACATAGTGAAACGAGATATTTATGTAGACGACTTTTCGATATATCACAACCTTTTGAAATATCCGCTGCGCGCGCAATGCCCCCATTTTGAGCAATATAATTTAAAATGCTTACAGCTATATCAACAGAATTAACACCTTGCAAAGTAGACATACATAAACCTCAGTTTAACAAGTCGTTATATTTTACCATGAGTTGCCTTGTGCTGCTAACGACCCGATAAAGCAAAAAAGATAACCCTAAAGCGGTAGCACATTATTACCTATAAATAGATAGAATTATTGATGCTACTCAAGTTCATCTTTGGTGAATGGGGTATATATATAGTGTACCTATAGAGGCAATGTCGAGGTTTACTATAATGAAAACTATAAATTCACTACGTTTAAAACGCCGAACCCTGCTCAAAGGGCTTGGTGTTGTTGGGCTGGCAAGTATTGCACCCTGTTCATATGCACAGGGTAACAGTAATCAACCCTTACCCAAAGTGCGGCTAAAACTGTCGGACTACAAAACATTTCGTTCAACTTGTGCAATGGAGTGTTTGCATTGCAACCTAACCGCATATACCTACCAAGGTAAGCTGATGAAAATTCAAGCAACGGAAGGGTTTAATGTTAAATGTTGCTTGAGAGGTATGAGCCGAACTAAATGGGTCTACCATGATCAACGCGTCAAAACACCATTACTGCGAGTAGGTGAAAAAGGTAAAGCCGAATTCAAACCAATAAGTTGGAATGAGGCACTGGATCTTATTGAAAAAAATATTAGAGAGACCATCGATAAATATGGAAATGAAGGGTTGTTCATTTCTACTCATGCCGGAAATATGGATTCGATTAAAAATGACATGGGGAAGGCGTTTTTCGATTATTTAGGTGGGGCAACGAAACAAGCAGGCTCACTGTGTTGTTCTGCTGTAACAGCCGCAATGATCCCGATGCTCGGCCTGAGGTATGCTGATACCCGCGATACGATAGCAGATAGCCGTTATATCCTGTGTTGGGGTAATAACCCAGCGGTTACGATGCAAGCCTATTTTAAAAATTATAACCAAGCAAGAAAAAATGGCGCTCGGTTAGTGGTTATTGACCCGCGCTTTAATGAAACCGCAGCAAAAGCCGATGAGTGGATCCCGATTATTCCAGGGACAGATACCGCACTTGCTCTAGGCATGATTAAAATTATTATTGAAGAAAACCGGATAGATGAAAATTTTCTCAGGGTTCATACCGGTGCTGTCTATTTGGTTGATACAGACCAAAAACAAGTTAGGCAAAATGAAGATGATAAAGACAGCTATTTAGTTTTCGATATATTAAGCAAACAATTAGTTCGTCATGATTCACCGGATATTAAACCGGCACTTTTCCAGCATGAACTTCCCGATAACTTGGGTTACACCACAGTATTTGAGCAAATTTATCAGCAAGCTAAAGGTTGGGATGTGGCTCGCGTCAGTGAAGAAACAGACGTACCAGTGGAAACGATTGTTCGCCTTGCTCGTGATTACTCATCCATTACGCCTTCCATGATTGTACAAAACATGTCCGGTGCTCAGCGTACCGAGCATGGGGCTTATGTTGCCGCTAGCCAGTTCTACCTCGCTTTACTCACTGGAAATATTGGTCAACGTGGCGCAGGCGTTTGTGATGCAGGTGGTGCTCGGCAAATGGCTAAATTTAGTCCAATCGTTCCCCCCGCACCGAATGTGAAAAATATTCCGCCTATTCCTGTCGCGAAAGTTGGTGATTTTATCGTCAATGAAAAACCGCATCCAATTAATTTCTGGTGGATTATGACGATGGGGGTTATGACTCAATTACCGAACACGAATAAGGTTCGGGAGGCTCTGAAGAAAGTGCCATTTGTGGTTGTGGCTGATAACTTAATGAGTTCGACGGCGTTATATGCAGATTTAGTCTTACCGGTGACCACTATTTTTGAAGATACCAGTTTGATGGCGGGTGTCCGTAGCCAATATGTTCAGTTAATGGAAAAAGCGGTTGAGCCAGCTGGTGAAGCAAAACCCGATTATTGGATTTTTGCCCAATTAGCGGAACGTTTTGGTTTTGGTGAGGTATTCAATAAACCAATAGAGCACTATATTGACGCCTGTTTAGTCGGCTCTGGTATTACGCGCCAAATGTTAGAAAAGGGCCCTGTGCGCCCAGTCGAGGGGGATTGGATACCATTCAAAGACGGTATTTTTAGGACATCAACCCAAAAAGCTCACCTGTTTATTGAAGATTGGCAAAAGAAAAACTTTTCACCTGTTGTCGCTTACTACCAAGTGACGGAGTCTGTTAAAGGTTCACCTGAATTAGCCAAAAAGTACCCGCTGATGGCGGTTCAGCGCAAGTTAGCGCGTAGCGTGCATTCAAGTCATGGAATGAATGAATGGATCCTTGAAGTACAACGAAACCAGCCGAATGTTTTAATTCACCCAGAAGATGCTAAGTCTAGAGGCATTAAGAATGGAGAATGGGCGGTTACATTTAATGACCGAGGGGAACACAGAGCCATTGCGGTGGTAACTACGCATATTAAAAAAGGCGTAATTTCGCTAGATAACGGCTGGTGGGAACAGCAGGGGGGAAGTAGCAGCCATGTCACGAATGACCAAGTTGAACATTTAGGCACTGGGCATTGCTGTAACAGTACATTGGTTGATGTCAGAAGGGAGGCTTAATCATGATTAAACAATATGGTTTTTTAATTAATACAAAAGATTGTTATGGTTGCCGCACTTGTTCAATGGCCTGCAAATCTGAAAATGTCACTCCACCGGGAGTGTTGTGGCGCCGAGTTCGCGAATTTAATGATGACTCACCGAATACCCAAGCATTCATTACGATGTCTTGTAATCATTGTGATGACCCACAATGTTTAAAAGTTTGCCCTGCAGACACCTATACCAAACGGGCAGATGGCATCGTCGTTCAAGACCATGAAAAATGTATTGGTTGCCAGATGTGTATCATGGCTTGCCCATATCATGCCCCTGTCTTTGACCCAGCAGAAGGAAAAACCAGTAAGTGTAATATGTGCGCAGAGCGGTTAGATGAAGGCCTACTGCCAAGGTGTGTGGAGTCTTGTCCGACAGGCGCGATTGAGTTTGGTGATATTTCTGAACTACGTAAAAAGCATACGACAAACTGTGCGGTGCTGGAGCGACGTTATAACATGCCCGATCACACAATTAGTCATCCAAATATTGTGATTATTGGGATGGAGGACTGATCATGGATATTAAACATATGGAGCTCCCTCTGGTATTTTTCACGGTAATGAGCCAATGGGGAGTCGGTGCTGTTCTCGCATTAACCATTTACCAAATGAAAGCCAGTCAAGAATACCTATTATCAGGTTATGTATTACGTCGTGCAGTGTTATTGATATGGCTGATTGAAGTTGTCGGGTCAACGATGTCAATGGGGCACTTGGGTGTGCCTCTCGAAGCCTATCGATCCGTTCTGGGGCTAGGCCATTCATGGCTAAGTCGCGAGGCAGTGACATTTGTACTATTAAATGGAATTGTTACGTTGTGGGCGCTATCTTGCTGGTTACAACCCACGGTAAACACACGCAATACGATTTTAGGTTGGCTAAGTGGGGTCGGTGGGTTAGCCGCTATACTTGTCACCGCACAAGTCTATTACCAGATGGTCGCTCACCCATTATGGCATACACCAGCAACACAAATTGCGTTTCTAGGTAGTGCAATTGTCCTTGGTTTTAGTCTAGTGGCCTTATTTGTTATCAGTCAAGGCAAACCATTACCATCGACAATTAAAGTAGGTGTGCTGATAGGTGTTGCATTGGTATTAATCGCGCAGGTTATTCGCTTACAGTTACCCGCAAGCCAAGGTGGAAGTTATTTTCTGTGGTGGCAAGTTGTGATGAGTATGCTATTGCCATGTATTATGGTGATGAAAGCATATAAGGAGCGACCATCCGTAGTCTTAATTGTATTGATAATGTTGGCGATGTTTAGCGGAGAGTTAGCCGGCCGAGCCTTGTTTTATGGAGCGGTTATGATCCAAGCTCCTTGGTTCTAAAAATCCTCGTCATATTTCGGCCTGTCGCGTTGTTGGCGTCGCACACTCGCCCTAGTCACATACTTATGTATGCTCCTAGGGTCTCGTTTAGCTCGCCGCCTAGCGACAGGCCGAACTATTTAGAGGATTGATATAGTTGTATTTATTTAGGGTTATTAGTATTGCCATCATCGCGCACATATCCTCTCCTATTTTTGCCCGTCGCGTTGTTGGCGTCGCACACTCGCCCTAGTCACATACTTATGTATGCTCCTAGGGTCTCGTTTAGCTCGCCGCCTAGCGACAGGCTGAACTATTTAGAGGATTGATATAGTTGTATTTTATTTAGGATTAGTAGGGGATTAATATAATTGTATTTATTTAGGGTTATCGCGTTGTTGGCGTCGCACACTCGCCCTAGTCACATACTTATGTATGCTCCTAGGGTCTCGTTTAGCTCGCCGCCTAGCGACAGGGCGAACTATTTAGAGGATTGATATAGTTGTATTTTATTTAGGATTAGTAGGGGATTAATATAATTGTATTTATTTAGGGCTATCGCGTTGTTGGCGTCGTGCACTCACCCTAGTCACATACTTATGTATGCTCCTAGGGTCTCGTTTAGCTAATGCGCTTATTCAAACGCACCATTCATCAGTTTGATAATAGGGTCCGACCGCTTATAGCTATTTATGAGCGGAACAAGGCGCTGAAAATGTTCGCTGGCACAGTGAATATCTAGCGCTTCTTGATTCGGCCACTCCTCGATAAAAATAAAGTGCCCCGGATCTTTTTGGTCAACGTAAAGGTCGTAACTGATACACAATGGTTCTTGTTTGGTTGCAGCGACTAATTCACGATATAGTGGCATAACTATTTCAATCGCCTCAGTTTTAATAAAATCTTCCGCAATGACTTTTAACATGGATTTCCCTTTTCTTTATAAATAAACTGTACAAAAACACAGTAATATAAACATGAATTGGGTGAGAATACAATGTAAAAAAACGACGAGGTGATGAAATTTTTAAATTATATTGTAATAAAAAAGCCTTGATAGTTTCCTATCAAGGCTTCGGTGTTTTAAAACTATTAAGTTTTAGTGACTAGATGGTTTTGCCATTGCAGAGGTTGCGACGTTTGAAGCAACATGGCCACCTGCGCCACCTTTACCTTCAAAGGTAGAGGCTTCACGCTGATACTCTGTTATCTCAAATGGTGCAGCGGCAGTTGTAGGTGCTGGCGCTTTTGTCATTGGAGAATAAGCATGGCGTTTGTGTAAGCTGACCGCTGGGCTGCTTGCTACCGCAGCAGGCTCAACCGCTGCAACAGGTTCGATAACTTCCTCGATACGGGCAACCTCAACTGATGTAGTGACAGCAACTTCAGCATGCTGTACTTCTTCAACCACGTCATTGACCTTTTCATTAACAATAACGGGCGCCGTTTGTTCGTCCGCGATAGTAACGCTTTCAGCCACTTCTGTTTGAGCTATTTCAACCTGTGGCTCAATAACGTCAGCCACTATTGCTACAGTTTCTTTTACAGCTTCGACGGTTTCAACTTCTTGCGAAACACCAGTTTTCTCTTCGACAATAACTGGAGCTGGTTCAACAATGTGCTCGACAGCGGTTGGTTCGTTAACTAAAGAAGTTTCTACAGTCGTGTCCTGAGACTCGAGTTTAACGTCTTCAGCGACGACAGGGGCAACAGTCACATGACTTTGTGACGCGGTAACATTTGCAGTTTCAGTTACAGAAGCTTCATTAACACTTTGTTGTTCAAGCATTTCTTCATTAGTGATGATTGCCATGCTCTCTTGTTGAGACTGGGCAATCGGGTAATGAATAAATACTTTGCCAGATGCGAGCTCAGGTGAGGCAACTGCAGCAACTAATGGCATTGGTGATTTTGTTAAATGACGTTCATCACGGTAGCGACGACGACGTTGCCCACTGACACGTAAATGACGTGGTGAACGACGTGAACGACGTGGAATGATGGTGTCTTGCTTTTCTTCGTCATCAGTTTGTGCCACAGCGCTTTGACGCTCTTCTGCTTGTACTTCACCTTCAGTTTGGCTCACTGGGGCAATTGGTGCAGGCAATGCAGTAATTGGCGCAGGCGCTATTTCAGGTGTCGTTTCAACTGGAGCAATAACCTGCTCGTTATCAGTAACACGAATTTTTTGCTCTAATTGACGACGTTGACGACGAGGAGCAACAGGACGTTGTTCTTCTTCCTTTTCCACTGCATCTTCAACATTATTTTGCTGAGAATCTTGCTGGGTTTTAGCCACCTGCTGTTGACGTTTTTCATCTTGGCGACGGCGACGCTCAGTCCGTTGCTCGCGACGTTGCTGCTGGTTGTCACGATTGTTAGTCTCAGTTGTTTGTTCGTCTTGTTGGCTCGTATTCTTATTATTACGGCCTTTATTACGATTATTCGCATCATCCGATGAGGCATTGCGGTTATTGCGATTGTCGCGGTTATCACGATTGTCACGATTGTCACGATTGTCGCGTGTTTCATTATCATCGCGGTCACGACGATTATTATTACGGCGATTATTATTGCGACGATCATTGTTCCGACGACGATCATTATTATGACGATTTTTTGGTGCAGGCTTCTCTACCACTTTTTCTTCTTCACCGAATAGGTTCTTGAAGAAAGCAGCAATTTTGCTAAATAAACCTGGTTTTGCTGGTTCTGCTGTTGCTGGTTTAACCGGCGCTTTTGTAGAGGCTTCTTTTAACTTAACAGTTGTAGATGCATCAACAGGCTCTTGCAGTGCAAAAGCAGAAATTGCAGGTTGCTCAGGTACTTTACGCTCAGCAGCAGTTTCATCACTTTGCGTTAAAGTTTCTGTCTCGTGATATTGAGCTAAGTTATAGCTTAGAGTATTTACCTCTTCACCTTTACGGATACGGATCACGTGGAAGTGAGGAGTTTGCATTTGGTCATTAGGAACAACTACAACACGAACATGGCTTTGGCGTTGTTCGATATCACTGACCGCTTTGCGTTTTTCATTCAATAGGTAAGATGCAATTTGTACGGGAACAATCGCATGTACCTCATGGGTATTTTCTTTCAGCGCTTCTTCTTCAATAAGGCGAAGAACAGACAGAGAAAGTGATTCGTTGTCACGAATGGTTCCCGTTCCTGTACAGCGAGGGCATACGTGGTGGCTTGATTCACCTAAAGAAGGGCTCAAGCGTTGACGTGACATCTCCAATAAACCAAAACGAGAGATACGGGCAATTTGAATACGAGCACGGTCTTGGCGCACAGCTTCACGTAAGCGGTTTTCAACTTCACGTTGATGCCTAACTGGCGTCATATCGATAAAGTCGATAACAATCAAACCACCTAAGTCACGTAGACGTAATTGACGAGCAATTTCATCGGCTGCTTCTAAGTTAGTATTGAACGCCGTTTCTTCGATATCACCACCACGTGTTGAGCGTGAAGAGTTGATATCGATAGCAGTCAACGCTTCCGTGGTATCAATGACTAATGCACCGCCAGACGGTAAGCGAACTTCACGTTGGAACGCAGATTCGATTTGCGATTCAATTTGGTAGTGACTAAAGAGTGGAACATCACCACTGTAGTGTTTGATTTTACTTGCAAAATCACCACGACCAATAGCTTCGATATGGTTACGAGCCATTTCGACAACTTTCGGGTTGTCGATCAGGATCTCACCAATATCTGGACGTAGGTAATCGCGGAATGCACGAACAATAACGTTACTTTCTTGGTGAATTAGGAACGGTGCAGGGCGATTTTCAGCCGCTTTTTGAATAGCTTCCCAATGACGTAAACGGTAGAGTAAATCTTGTTGCAGTGATTCTGCCGATTTACCTACACCTGCGGTGCGAACGATTAACCCCATGCCATCAGGGATTTCTAAAGAAGACAGCGCTTCTTTTAATTCCGTTCGGTCTTCCCCTTCGATACGGCGTGAAATACCACCCGCACGCGGGTTATTAGGCATTAAAACGAGGTAACTTCCTGCCAAGCTAATGAAGGTTGTTAACGCTGCACCTTTATTACCACGCTCTTCTTTATCCACTTGAACAATAACTTCTTGGCCTTCTTTTAACACATCTTTAATGTTAGGACGGCCTTGAGAGTGATAGTTACTTGGGAAGTATTCACGAGCGATTTCTTTGATAGGAAGGAAACCGTGTCTTTCAGCGCCGTAATCAACAAAAGCAGCTTCAAGACTAGGTTCAATACGGGTGATTTTACCTTTGTAGATATTGGCCTTTTTTTGCTCATGACCGGGACTTTCAATATCCAAATCATAGAGGCGTTGCCCGTCAACAAGGGCAACACGCAACTCTTCCTGTTGAGTTGCGTTTATTAGCATTCTTTTCATGTTATTACTTACTCATTATTTTCTTTTAAATAAGAGCAGCGAAAGAAAGAGCTACTGTAAACCGATGGCCTCGTGATTTTTACAAAACCGTCTGCCTCGCGGCAGTCGTTCGTATAGAGACGCGCAGTATTCGGTGAACCTGATTTTTAGATTAAAAATTCAGCGTTCTTAATCAGGATGCCGTAAGTTATTAAAGAAAACGGAAGTTCCTAACCCAATAAGCCAAAATTCGTTGCTCGCTAATTTATTTGATGTTGCTAAATGTCTTACGCCATTGCTGCATTGTTACGCCATCAAATAAGAAATCCTATAAAACGTTAACTTTCGTTTTTTAAACATCTCAGCAACTTCATATTATTCCATTGCCATAGCCATTATAGCAAGTGGATACGGAAGTTATATGGAAATTTTATTTAGAAATAGGATAAATCATGCAGAAAATAACCAAATTAAAAAAAAAGATAAAAAATTTTGTGGAGTCGGTATGATAGTGAAAGCGAATAAGAGCATATTTTAATCAATTAGAGTTAACGCATTCCCGAATGAATACACAAAATCAAGTTCAATTTATTGACATCAGCGATGACGAAGCTGGGCAACGTATCGATAACTTTTTGCTCACTAAACTAAAGGGTGTCCCAAAAAGTATGATTTATCGCATTATCCGCAAAGGGGAAGTGCGTGTTAACAAGGGGCGGATAAAGCCTGAATATAAATTGGCAGAAGGGGACCAAGTCCGCGTTCCACCTGTTCGGGTTGCTGAGCGTGAAACAGCCCCGGTTTCTGCCAAGCTGGATAAGGTCGCAGCATTAGCGAATTGCATTTTATTTGAAGATGACGTTCTCTTAGTGCTGAATAAACCGTCTGGTACAGCCGTTCATGGGGGAAGCGGTTTAAGCTTTGGTGTTATCGAAGGCTTAAGAGCATTACGCCCAGAAGCGCGTTTTCTTGAATTGGTTCATCGTCTTGATAGAGACACCTCAGGCATTTTGTTGGTGGCTAAAAAACGCTCAGCACTTCGGGCGCTACATGAACAATTACGTCTGAAACAAATGCAAAAAGATTATTTAGCATTGGTAAGAGGCAACTGGCAGTCACATATGAAAGTTGTCCAAGCGCCTTTACTCAAAAATATTCTACAAAGTGGTGAGCGCGTTGTAAAAGTGAGTAGCGAAGGAAAACCATCAGAGACGCGCTTTAAAGTGGAAGAACGATTTGATAATGCAACCTTAGTAAAAGCGAGCCCCGTCACAGGACGTACCCATCAAATTCGCGTACATACCCTTTATGCAGGGCATCCAATTGCGTTTGATGACCGTTACGGTGACAAACAATTTGATAGCCAACTGACAGGAACAGGTTTGAATCGTTTATTTTTGCATGCGAGCGCACTGAAATTTACGCATCCTAAAACGGGTGAAGAGATGCGGTTGCACGCTCCATTAGATAGCCAGTTGAATCACTGCCTAAAAATACTGCGTAGCCGTAAAGCAGAAAAGTAAGTCATTTAATTAACTGGCAGGTTTTTCCTGCCAGTATAAATAGTTAGAGACTAAATAGTTAGAGACTAAGTAATGGGTTGACTTGGTGTTGACGTAACATCTCGAGTAATAAGATAAGTGGAAGCCCAACTAATGTATTAGGGTCACGTCCTTCTAAACGTTCAAATAAACTGATCCCTAACCCCTCTGATTTAAAACTTCCAGCACATTGATAAGGCTCATCTTTGAGTAAGTAATTAGTGATTTCCTCATCAGATAGTTGCCTGAAATGAACATGAAATAGTTCACACTCAACATTAAACTTACCTGTTTCAGTATCAAGCAAACATAAGCCAGTATAAAAAGTAACCTTATTCCCTGACGCAGATTGAAGTTGTTGAAACGCATTATCAAAATTATGTGGTTTTCCTATAATTTTATTATCAATAACACAAACTTGATCAGAACCAATTACCAGATGCTGAGGGTATTGAGCAGAGAGTGCGCTAGCCTTTGCATGAGATAAACGCATGACTAAAGCTTGAGCTGACTCATTTAATATAGGGGACTCATCAATATTGGGTGCCGCTGCTAAAAAAGGTAATCCCAACTTTTTTAATAGGGCTTGTCGGTATGTCGAAGTTGACGCCAAAATAATCGATTTCATGATTTTTCTCGAAACTCGTAGCCAAAAGGGTTAACTCATTTTAAACTATAAAACGTAAAACCTACGGTTTTTTGGTGAAAAGGCGAGTTTACCCCGCCTTTTTCTTTGACTATAGCTCATTACAAAGTTAATATGCGCGCCTTATGCAAAAGGTAAAATTACCCCTGACTATCGATGCGCAGCGTGCAGCTCAGAAAAACCTCGACTATGTTGGGAGTTATACATCTGAGCAAGTTACACGAATTGCCGAATCAGTAGTCAGTGTAGACAGTGATGTAGAAACCGAATTATCATTTAATATTGATAAACAACGACTCACGGTTATCGAAGGGAAATCCGATGTGGATCTCACCCTCCAATGCCAACGTTGCGGGAAAAATTTCAAGCATCATGCCTACGTATCGTATTGTTTTAGTCCTGTCGTCAATGACGAAAAGGCCGAAGCATTACCGGAGCTCTACGAACCGATTCAAATTGATGAATTTGGTGAAATAGATTTGCTGGGAATGATAGAAGATGAAATAATTCTATCCTTACCAGTGGTTCCGGTTCATGATTCTGAACACTGTGAAGTGTCCGTAGCGGACATGGTGTATGGTGAACTGCCTCCTGAGGCAGAAAAACCAAACCCATTTGCCGTATTAGCCAGTTTAAAGAAAAGTACTTAAGGAGTAAGGTCAATGGCCGTACAACAGAATAAACCAACTCGTTCAAAACGCGGTATGCGTCGTTCACATGATGCACTGACTGCAACCCTAGTTTCTGTAGATAAAACTTCCGGTGAAACTCACCTGCGTCACCATGTGACTGCAGATGGTTACTACCGTGGCCGTAAGGTTATCAACAAGTAGTTTGTTGTTACCTTGGCTAATCTAACCATTGCGTTAGATGCTATGGGCGGGGATGTTGGTCCCCGCGTCACGGTGCCTGCTGCATTGCAGGCACTGGCATCTAATCCAGCACTCAAATTACTGCTTGTCGGTCAACCCGAAGCCATTCAACCTTTGCTTGCACATCAAAGTGCTGAGCAAATTTCGCGTGTCGAAATTATTCCTGCAGACGGCATTATCGCAAACGATGCAAAACCATCAAACGCGATAAGGCAAAGTAAAGGAACATCGATGCGAGTGGCCTTAGAGTTAGTGAAGACAGGGCAGGCACAAGCGTGCGTGAGTGCAGGGAATACGGGTGCGCTGATGGGCTTAGCGAAATTAATGCTAAAGTCTATAGAGGGGATTGAGCGCCCAGCGCTAATGACAATCTTACCTAATCAGCAAAAAAGCCAAACAGTAGTGCTAGATTTAGGCGCTAATGTTAACTGTAGTAGTGATATGCTCGTCCAATTTGCCGTAATGGGTTCCGTGATGGCTGAGGAAGTGGTTAACATTTCTAAACCGAGAGTTGCGTTACTGAATATTGGCGAAGAAGAGAGTAAAGGGTTGGATAATATCCGCGAAGCCGCCTCAGTATTAAAAGAAACGACATCAATTAACTACATTGGTTATGTAGAAGGTAACGAGTTACTGACAGGTAAAACCGATGTGTTAGTGTGTGACGGCTTCGCAGGTAATGTCTCATTGAAGACGATGGAAGGCGTAATACGCGTCATTCTTTCATTGATAAAATCGACCGGTGATCAACATAAAAAAAGCAGTTGGTTTATGCAACTAGCGAAAAAATGGTTAAAAAAACGTTTAATGAAACGTTTTGGGGACATGAACCCCGACCAGTATAACGGTGCGACTCTGTTAGGATTAAAAGGTATTGTCATCAAGAGTCACGGTGCAGCGAATGAAGGCGCTTTTAAAGCGGCTATTGACCGCGCAGTACAAGCTGTTGAAAAACAAGTCCCAGAAAGAATAACAGCGCGACTAAATATTGTTTTGCCCAGGAGTGATCAATAACCTATGGCTATGTACAGTAAAATCTTAGGAACCGGCAGCTACTTACCAGCACAAGTACGTACCAATGCTGATCTGGAAAAAATGGTTGATACTTCTGATGAATGGATTGTGACACGCACTGGCATACATGAAAGACGAATTGCCAACGAAGACGAAAGTGTCTCAGTGATGGGGTTTCATGCGGCGAAGAATGCTTTAAGCATGGCGCAAGTTGATGCAACTGACATTGGCTTGATTATCGTTGCAACCACATCAGCAACTCACGCTTTTCCTAGTGCAGCTTGCCAAATCCAACAAATGCTTGGCATTCAAGATTGTGCCGCATTTGATGTTGCAGCCGCATGTGCAGGTTTTACCTATGCAATTAGTATTGCTGATCAATTCGTCAAAACGGGTATGACCAAAAAAGCATTAGTGATTGGTGCCGATGCATTATCTAAAACATTAGACCCAGCAGACCGTGGCACGATTATTTTATTTGGTGATGCGGCAGGGGCTGTTGTTATTGGTGAATCTGAAGAACCGGGTATTATTTCGACACATTTACATGCCGATGGCCGTTATGGGGATTTACTCACATTACCTAACCGTAGCCGTTGTTCTGAAGACCCTGCATATTTAACCATGACAGGTAACGAGGTCTTTAAGGTTGCAGTGCGCGAATTAGCTCATATTGTTGATGAGACATTAGCACAGAGCGGCATTGCGAAAGAAGAACTTGATTGGCTAGTCCCACATCAAGCAAATTTAAGAATTATTTCTGCGACGGCAAAAAAATTAGATATGACAATGGATAAAGTCGTTGTCACATTAGACCGTCACGGTAATACTTCTGCAGCATCAGTTCCTACAGCGTTGGATGAAGCGGTGCGCGATGGCCGTATTCAGCGTGGTCAACTTGTGCTTTTAGAAGCCTTCGGTGGTGGTTTCACTTGGGGCTCTGCATTGGTTCGTTTTTAATTAACTGAGAAAATAGACATGACACAATTTGCTATGGTATTTCCCGGGCAGGGTTCTCAGTCTTTAGGTATGTTAGCGGCACTGGCTGAAGAAAATCAGTTGGTTGAGCAAACATTCGCTGAAGCATCGGAAGCATTGGGTTACGATCTCTGGGCGTTAGTACAAAATGGGCCAGAAGAAGAATTAAATAAAACATGGCAAACACAGCCTGCTTTATTAGCAGCGTCTGTGGCGATTTTCCGTGTTTGGAAAGAAAAAAATGGCGTAATGCCTACAATCATGGCAGGCCACAGCCTTGGGGAGTATTCAGCTTTAGTTTGTGCCGGTGTTATCGACTTTAAACAAGCGATTAAATTGGTCGAATTGCGCGGGAAACTCATGCAAGAAGCGGTTCCTGAAGGCACTGGTGCAATGTATGCCATCATTGGTTTAGATAACGAATCAATTGAAAAAGCCTGCCAAGAAGCCTCTCAAGGTCAAGTGGTTTCACCGGTTAATTTTAATTCACCGGGCCAAGTTGTGATTGCGGGTGAAAAAGCGGCCGTTGAACGTGCGGGTGTCGCATGTAAAGAAGCGGGTGCAAAACGTGCATTGCCATTATCCGTTAGCGTACCTTCACATTGTGCATTAATGAAGCCAGCTGCTGATAAATTAGCCGAAGCGTTAGAAAAAATTGATTTTTGTGAGCCAGGCTATCCAGTTATTAACAATGTTGATGTTAAAATTGAGAAATCGGCACAAAATATTCGTGATGCTTTAGTCCGTCAACTGTATAATCCAGTACGCTGGACGGAAACAGTAGAATTGATGGCAGATCAAGGTGTTGAACATCTAATTGAAGTAGGCCCAGGGAAAGTATTGACTGGTCTTACCAAGCGAATTGTCTCTAAATTAACTGCCGTTGCAGTCAATGATCCTGTATCATTAAGCACTGCTTTAGAAAATAGCTGAGGACGACATGAGCTTTGAAGGAAAAATTGCACTGGTAACAGGCGCGAGTCGTGGAATTGGTAAAGCGATTGCTTTAACTCTAATTGCTCGTGGTGCTACTGTTATCGGAACAGCAACCAGCGAAAAAGGCGCAGAAGCCATTACCGCTTATCTTGATGGTAAAGGTAAAGGTTTAGCGTTAAACGTGACTGATACAGCATCAATCGAAGAAACTTTGACCAAAATCCGCGAAGAATTTGGTGAAATTGATATTTTGATTAATAATGCAGGTATCACTCGTGATAACCTATTGATGCGTATGAAAGAAGATGAATGGCAAGATATCATTGACACTAATCTTTCATCCGTTTACCGTTTGTCTAAATCCGTTTTGCGTGCCATGATGAAAAAACGTTGTGGACGTATTATTTCAATTGCATCCGTTGTTGGTGTAATGGGAAATGCGGGGCAAACTAACTATGCAGCAGCGAAAGCAGGGTTGATTGGTTTTAGCAAATCATTGGCTCGTGAAGTCGCTTCTCGTGGTATTACTGTCAACGTCGTTGCACCTGGTTTTATCGAAACTGATATGACTAAAGCATTGACAGATGAACAGCGTGCAGGCATTTTATCTCAGGTTCCTGCGGATAGACTGGGTGATGCACAAGAAATTGCCAGTGCTGTAGCGTTTTTAGCTTCTGATGAAGCTGCTTACATCACAGGTGAAACATTGCATGTCAATGGTGGCATGTACATGATCTAAAGAAATGATGGAACTATTTGCATTTTTAATGTTATCCAACGCTAAATAATGCAAAATAATAGTTCCAACAGCCGGGATTGGGTTGTATCTTTTCCTGTATTTCATAAACTACGAAAACCATCGCGAAAGCGAGTTTTGATAGGAATTTTAATAGTATGAGCACTATCGAAGAACGCGTTAAGAAAATCATCGTTGAACAACTGGGTGTTAAAGAGGAAGAAGTTGTAAATACAGCTTCATTTGTTGATGACTTGGGCGCTGATTCTCTTGACACAGTTGAGCTGGTTATGGCTCTGGAAGAAGAGTTCGATTGCGAAATCCCTGACGAAGAAGCTGAAAAGATCACAACAGTACAGGCTGCGATTGACTACGTCGAGAACGCATCTAAATAATTGTACGAAAACTTATCTAGGCGATCACTCGATCGCCTATGTTTCTTTTGTAACTTTTCCCTCCTTGGAGGAAATACGTGTCTAAGCGTCGTGTAGTCGTAACCGGACTGGGCATGTTATCTCCTGTCGGCAACACAGTTGAGTCATCATGGAAAGCTGTTTGTGACGGACAGAGTGGTATCAGCCTAATCGATCATTTTGATACTACTAACCACGCAACTAAATTTGCTGGCTTAGTAAAAGATTTCAATTACGAAGAATTTGGCATCTCCCGTAAAGATGCAAAGAAAATGGATCCATTTATCCAATATGGTATCGCGGCTGGCTTTCAAGCCTTCAAAGATGCTGGATTGGAAGTAACAGAAGCCAATGCTACCCGAATTGGTGCAGCGATTGGTTCTGGTATTGGTGGGTTAGGCTTAATTCAGGACAACTGTGAGTCATTACTGCACGGTGGACCTCGTAAGGTAAGCCCATTCTTCGTACCATCAACCATCATTAATATGGTGGCTGGTCATTTAAGTATTATGTACGGTTTCCGTGGCCCAAGTATTTCAATTGCAACCGCCTGTACATCAGGTGTGCATAATATTGGCCATGCTGCACGTATGATTGCTTACGGTGACGCGGATGTAATGGTTGCAGGCGGTGCTGAAAAAGCTACAACACCACTCGGTGTAGCTGGTTTCGGTGCAGCAAGAGCATTATCAACACGTAACGATGACCCGCAAGCGGCAAGTCGCCCATGGGATAAAGACCGTGATGGCTTTGTTCTGGGAGACGGCGCAGGTATCATTATTCTTGAAGAATATGAACATGCCAAAGCGCGTGGTGCAAAAATTTATGCAGAAATTGCAGGTTTTGGGATGAGCAGTGATGCTTATCATATGACATCACCACCTGAAAATGGTGCGGGTGCAGCACTTGCAATGGAAAACGCACTGAATGACGCAGGAATTAAAGCGAGTGACGTGGGGTATATCAATGCTCACGGTACTTCAACCCCTGCTGGTGATTTGGCAGAAGCGCAAGCGGTTATTAATGTATTTGGTGAAGGTACTGACGTATTAGTCAGCTCAACTAAATCAATGACGGGGCACTTACTTGGTGCAGCGGGTGCTATTGAGTCAATCTTCACCATTTTGTCATTGCGCGAACAAATTGTTCCACCAACCATCAATCTGGATAACCCAGATGAAGCGTGCAAACTGGATTTTGTTCCAGGTGAAGCCCGTAAAGTGGACAACATGGAGTTTGCTCTGTGTAATTCATTTGGTTTTGGTGGTACCAACGGTTCATTAATTTTCCGTCGTTATCACGGCGAGTAATTAATCTACTACCGTTATTAATTAGCCCTAGTCACTTAATTGTGGCTAGGGCTTTATTTTTTTCAGTTCTTTGCACAGTTCTTCGCTTTAGTTTATGATGATCCCACTTGATTACTGTCTGATTTATCAGCTTTTATTATAAGTAATATCAATGTCATATTGGGTTAATGGGCAGCTTTGCCAGCAAATAAGTGTTACCGATCGCGCAGTCTCTTTTGGGGACGGCTGCTTTACGACCATACACGGTGTTAATCAGCAAGCTAAAATGCTAGATGAGCATATTGCTCGGTTGAAACATGATAGCCAGAGGTTGAGAATTGCACAGCCAGATTGGGAAAGCTTGGCAGAGCACTTAAAGCAGATTTGTACAGAACAAACTCAAGACGAGTTTGTGATTAAAGTGATCCTGAGCCGTGGTGTCGGAGGCCGGGGATATAGTGCTAAAGGTTTTACTTCACCGACGGTGATAGTGAGCGTTTCTCCCTTTACAAATAACTATGTTCAACTGCAGTGCAAAGGAGCGCGCTTAGTTCTTAGCCAAATTCCATTAGCTCGTAACCCATTGTTAGCTGGAATGAAACATCTCAACCGCCTAGAACAAGTTCTTATTAGACAAGAGGTTGATGAACTTGGTGCAGATGAAGCGATTGTGCTAGATACCGACGGCATTATTATTGAATGCGGTAGTGCGAATGTTTTCTGGCGAGTTGGGCAAACTGTGTATACCCCAATTTTATCTCATAGTGGTGTGAATGGATTAATGAGACAAAAGATCATATCACTGTTAGAGGATAGCCAGTACCATCTTCAACAGGTCGAACGCTTTGCTAATGTTTTAAATCATTGTGATGAAGTGATCATTTGTAATACGTTGATGCCTGTTTTGCCGGTACAAAGTATTCAAATGAACAAACAGTGTCCACCATTGCAATTTGCGTCCCGCGAGTTGTTTGAGTATTTATTTTTGCGTTGCAAAATTTAGTTTTTATAAATGAATTAATTATTACCAACACACGCATTGAAATGGTCAATAAATGAAATTAGCCAAAAAAATCATTCTAATCGCCGTTACCTTGGCTGCTATTGTCGCAGCTGCGGTCTATTGGCAATACCGTCAAGTATTGGACTATGCCAAAACGCCTATCAACATCACACAAGAAAAAATCTTCACGGTGCCTGCGGGGACTGGACGTGTTGCGTTTGAAGGGCTACTTATTGAAGATAACCTTCTTGAAAAAGGGAATGAATTTCAATGGTTACTCAAACTACGACCTGAACTGGCTCAGCTAAAAGCGGGAACTTACCGTTTGCAGCCGGGGATGAATGTTGAACAGCTATTACAATTAATTGTGAGTGGAAAAGAAGCCCAGTTTTCGATCCGTTTTATCGAAGGTAATCGTTTAAGTGATTGGGGTAATATTTTACGAGACGCTCCTTACTTAGAGCCTAAAACTACCAACTTAACCCCGACTGAACTGCATTCCCTCATTGGCTTTAACGGGGAAGGCACTTTAGAAGGGTGGCTATATCCTGACACTTATTTATACACAGCAGGGACAACCGATGCTGAAATTTTGAAACGTGCCTATAAACGTATGCAAAATAGCCTTGATGAAGAGTGGAAAGGGCGTGATAGGGATTTACCCTATAAAAATGCCTATGAAATGCTTATTATGGCTTCGATTATTGAGAAAGAAACCGGTATCGATAGTGAAAGATCTCAAGTCGCTTCGGTGTTTGTTAATCGCCTAAAGAAAAATATGCGTCTGCAAACTGACCCAACAGTCATCTATGGTTTAGGTGAAAAGTATCGTGGTAAAATTTATCGTAGTGATTTAGATAATTACACACCGTACAATACCTATAAGATTGATGGTTTGCCACCAACACCGATTGCAATGCCAAGCCTTGCATCACTGAAGGCAGCAGCGCATCCGGCTAAGACGGATTACATATTCTTTGTCGCAGATGGTAAAGGTGGGCATACTTTTAGTCGTAATTTAAACGACCACAATCGTGCCGTTAAAGTTTACCGCCAATTTGAACAGCAAAACTGATAAAAATGAAAAACCAATTTATTGTTATTGAAGGACTTGAAGGCGCTGGTAAAACGACCGCAATCAATACAGTTGTGGAAACGTTGAACCAAGCAGGGATCACGGATATTGTTTTCACCCGTGAACCGGGAGGCACGCCATTAGCAGAGAAATTACGCGAGCTGATAAAACAAGGTATTGCGGATGATAAAGTTACTGATAAGGCGGAGTTGCTAATGCTATATGCTGCCCGTGTACAACTGGTCGATACAGTGATCCAACCTGCATTAGCAGCAGGTAAATGGGTGGTGGGTGATCGCCATGATTTATCTTCGCAAGCTTATCAGGGCGGCGGACGTGAGATTGACCGCGACTTAATGAAATCATTACGTGACTTGGTGCTAGGTGAATTCAAACCTTCATTAACGTTATACCTTGATTTACCACCTGAATTAGGTTTGCAGCGTGCAAGGTCACGAGGTGAATTAGATAGAATTGAAAAAGAATCGTTAGCCTTTTTTGAAAGAACACGCAGCCGTTATCTTGAACTTGCTGCTGGCGACAAAACGATACTCACTATTGATGCAAGCCAAAACATTGAGCAAGTACAGCAAGATATTCGGCAAACGCTGACAGAATGGCTCGCGCGTGCCTGATAAACCACATAAGGTATTAATCCCATGAATTGGTATCCTTGGTTAAATGAACCTTACCGACAAATCATTACTGCGTACCAAAGCGGTCGAGGCCACCACGCGTTACTGCTTCATTCTATACCGGGAAATGGGGCGCAAGCGCTGTGTTATGGCGTGAGTCGTTGGCTTATTTGCCAAGAAAGAGACGGCTTAAAAAGCTGTGGGCAATGCCATAGTTGCCGTTTGATGCTCGCAGGTCATCATCCTGATTATCATATTATTGAAGTAGAAAAAGGAAAATCTACTGTTAGTGTTGATGCAGTTAGGAAATTAATTGAAACCTTAAGTCGCCATGCTCAGCAAGGTGGCAACAAAGTGGTGTATATCCCACAGGTTGAAGCATTGACAGATGCAGCAGCGAATGCCTTATTAAAAACATTGGAAGAGCCCGCAAAGGATACTTACTTTTTATTAGGAAGCGATAAACAAGAGAATTTGCTAGCGACCATTCGCAGCCGCTGTTTAAGTCATTTCTTGCCAGCACCCGACTCACAAATTGCGCTCTATTGGCTTCAAAAGCAAAAACCGGGTATTGCGACTGAAAATGCGATAACGGCATTAAAAATATGCCAAGGTGCGCCAATTTCTGCGCTAGCCTTACTGGATGAACAACGTTGGCAAAAACGTAATGCGCTATGCCATAGTTTAAGTCACGCATTGCAAACGGGTGATATGCTGAGTTTGCTGCCTAGTTTGAATATCGATGAACTGCCTGATGCCTTAAATTGGTTACTCAGTTTATTTGCGGATGCGATTAAAATTCAACAAGGGGCTGGGGCTTTTTGCATCAACCAAGATAAGCAAGCTCAAGTCCTGCAATTAGCTGGTGCTATGAATCGCACTCAGTTAATAAATATGTATGATAAGTGGTTATATTGCCGTCATCAATTAATGACAGTTCCTGCACTGAATCAGGAACTGATCCTGATAAATCAATTATTACAATGGGAAGCTTCATTGCCTGTCCCTACATTTTAAAAAGAGTTAAATATGTTTGTTGTTGATTCACACTGTCATCTCGACTGTTTAGATTATGAAAAATTGCACACAAATGTCGATGATGTTATCGCAAAGGCCTCTGCTCGTGATGTTCACTTTATGTTAGCCGTTGCAACGACGTTGCATGGTTTTGAAAGCATGAAGAAAATGATTGGCATGCGAGACAATATCGCTTTTTCATGTGGTATCCATCCTCTTAATTTAGATGAAGGGTATGATTTCGCTCGATTAGCACAATTAGCCGCAGGAAACGAGGTCGTTGCGTTAGGGGAAACCGGGCTGGATTACTATTACCAACAAGAAAATGCCGCGTTGCAGCAAGAGTCTTTTCGTCAGCACATTCGCATTGGTCGCGAAGTTAATAAGCCAGTCATTGTGCATACTCGTGCGGCACGAGAAGATACCTTATCGATTTTGCGCGAAGAAAACGTGATGGATTGTGGCGGGGTATTACACTGCTTTACTGAAGATAAAGATACGGCAGTGGAACTACTCGATTTAGGCATGTATATCTCATTTTCAGGGATCGTCACATTTCGTAACGCAGAACAAATTAGAGAAGCCGCTCGTGTTGTCCCTTTAGATCGCATTTTAGTTGAAACCGACTCACCTTATTTGGCTCCTGTTCCTCACCGTGGTAGGGAAAACCAACCTGCGTATGTTCGGGATGTCATTGAATATATGGCAGTACTGAAGGGAGTGAGTGTTGAACAGCTCGCTGAAATTACGACGCAAAACTTCAATCGTTTGTTTCATTTAAATGTTGGTACAGATAACGTATAAATGAGTTTACAAGAACGATTAAATGACTAAGGAAATTGAAATGGCAGAAGAAACGATTTTCAGTAAAATTATCCGTCGCGAGATCCCCGCAGATGTGGTTTATCAAGATGAACTTGTCACGGCATTTCGTGACATTTCGCCACAAACACCATCACACATTCTTATCATTCCTAATAAATTAATTCCGACTGTCAATGATGTCACTGCGGATGACGAGCTTGCGTTAGGCCGTTTGTTTACTGTTGCGGCTAAAATTGCCAAAGAAGAAGGGATTGCAGAGGATGGTTACCGTTTAATAATGAACTGTAATGAACACTCGGGGCAAGAAGTCTTTCATATCCACATGCATCTAGTGGGTGGTCGTCCATTAGGGCCATTATTGGCTAAGTAATGAGTAATAAGGGATAAGGGATCGACAATGAACCGTATTGCATTACTTGCTTTGGTAACAATGTTGCTAAGTGGTTGCATCTTTAAAAAGACACAAGGGCTGGTTTTTAATGAGCAACAACGCATCATTATGGAGCCAGCAGTACTCGCACAAGGGGTCATTGTCGAAAACCCAGTTATAGGTAGTGAAAACCATCAAACCATTGCCACGATTAATATGAGTAATACTCAATCTGAAGTGGTGACTATTGCTTATCGTTTATATTGGTATGATAAGCAAGGGTTAAAAGTGGAAACTTCAAATACCTTGTATCAGCCGATTGCAGCGAATTCCGTTGCGAAAGTTCGTGCTGTGACTTCCTCTCCACGTGCAACAAATGTACGTGTTCATGTATTTTTATCGCCAAAGGCCGGAGAGTAATAATGAAACGCATCTTAATGGTTGCTGCCGCTACATTAATTTTGGCTGGGTGCCCTTCATATCCACCTCAACAACCTGGCACTCAGCCACCGATTGTCCCCGTAGAGCCGGAAAAGCAACCTGAAGTAACGCCACCACCCATTGATGTTGTTCCAACTCCACCAAAACAGCAAACAACAGATTGGTCAGCGTCTATTACGCCTTTAGTTAACCAAATGGTGACTGAGGATGGCGTTGAAAGTGGCAAAGTCCTGTTAGTTGATTCAGTGAAAAATAATACGAACGGTTCATTACCTGTGCAAGCGGTGACATCAGCCATGACAACCGCAGTTGAGAATACAAATCGCTTTAAAGTTGTTCCTGCCAGTGTGGTGAGTTCTGCGCGTAAAACTCTCGGTTTATCTCAAGAAGACAGCTTGGTAACCCGTAGCAAAGCAATTGGATTAGGTCGCTATGTCCAAGCGGATTATGTCATTTACAGTGTGATGTCAGGTTCAAACAAAGAAAGAAGCCTTGAAATGCAATTGATGGAAGTGCAAACAGGTGAAATTATTTGGACTGGAAAGCACAATATTGAGTAACTCGCAGTTACTTTTTCAACTGTTAGTGACGTGCTTTCCTACAATCTCGGTACGAGATTGGGAAATGACCCCGCTAGCAGGGCTGTCAGGTGGAAGTTATTTGCTGCAATGTTCTTTGCCTGGCAGCCAAGTAAAGCTTATCGCACGTGCTGATGGAAATGCACAAACCGCGTTGTATGTTAGCCGAAAGAAAGAAGCGCGGATATTACAGCAATTACGTGCTTTTTCCTTTACACCGAAAGTGATTGGTCGAAATTCACAATGGTTATTATTAGGGTGGTGTGAAGGGCAACACCCTGACAATCATGTTTTTTTGCAGTCTAGCTTTCAGTGCGAACTTGCAAATATAGTCACACAATTACATCGTGCGCCACTGTTGGGGTATCACTTACAACTGCACGATGAAATATCGCATTATGGCTATTTAATTGATAAAAAACGTTTTTCACCTCGTTGGAAAAAATTACATCATCATTTCACCTCTGCTGATTTTCCTAAAACGCTAAAACTTGCCCCTGCCCATATGGATATTCATGCTAAAAATATTGTTTGCACACCAACAGGGCGATTACTGCTATTGGATTGGGAATATGCGGCAAATACAGATATCGCGTTCTCTTTAGAAACCTATTTTCAATTTAATGGTCTGAGTGATATTCAGCGAGATTTTTTCTTGACGCAATATTGTGGCATTCATGGTGCTTATCGAGACAAACAGCAATTGGCCGAAAGCTGTCAATTGTGGGCACCTTGGGTAAAATATATGACATTAATGTGGTATGAAGTGCAGTGGCATGAAAGCCAGTCATCTGACTTTTTGTTACACTCACAGTCATTACGAAAATATTTTGGTTTATTAGGTTGATGGCCAAGGGCTATCAGAAAACAGTATCGGATTAAGTTAATTAGTTTAATAAGTGAGGCATGTTATGGGTCCTATAATGCTAGATGTTCAGGGTTATGAATTGGACAATGAAGAGCGCGAAATATTAGCTCACCCATCCGTGGGAGGGTTAATATTATTTACCCGTAACTTTCATGACGCAGCACAATTACGAGAACTTGTTCGCCAAATTCGTGATGCATCAAGACACCGGTTACTGATAGCGGTTGACCAAGAAGGTGGTCGAGTACAACGTTTTCGTGATGGTTTCACCGCATTGCCTTCTGCTCAGGCATTTGCTGCAATCAATAGTGAAATGGATGGGGCTAAGCTTGCTGAAGAGGCTGGCTGGTTAATGGCATCAGAGATGATAGCCATGGATATTGATATTAGCTTTGCACCTGTTTTGGATCTTGGTCATCAAAGTATTGCGATAGGTGAACGCTCATTCCATGAAGACCCAGAGATTGCGATGGTTATGGCGGAGCGTTTCATTAAAGGTATGCGCAGTGCGGGTATGAAAACGACAGGGAAACACTTTCCTGGTCATGGTGCAGTGAAAGCCGACTCGCATAAAGAAACGCCACGGGATGATCGCACGTTGGAGAAGATCCGTGGTAAAGATATGTTAATTTTTAAAGACTTTATCCAACGAGAGTTACTCGATGCGGTTATGCCTGCCCATGTTATTTATACCCAAGCGGATGATCGTCCCGCGAGCGGTTCACCATTTTGGTTAAAATCGGTATTGCGTGAGCAGCTTGGTTTCCAGGGGGTCATCTTTTCTGATGATTTGTCTATGGAAGGCGCGGCAGTGATGGGGAGTTACCCTGAGAGAGCACAGGCCTCACTGAATGCGGGCTGTGACATGATTTTAGTCTGTAATAACCGTGAAGGTGCCGTCAGTGTTTTAGATAACTTACCGAAGCAATATGATAGCCAAGCCTCTAAACTATATCATAGTGGTCGACAATACAGTTTGACAGAACTACAAGCCGTTGAGCGTTGGAAAGAAAGTCATCGGCAACTGGTTGATTTACATGAGCGTTGGCAAGAACACCGCTAATGATTTCGATTACATTTAGTATATCTAAAAGCCAGTATTTTATTTACTGGCTTTTTTGCATAAATACGCATAGCAAAGGGACACTATTTTGCATAAAGAAGATGGTGATATCATTGCTCATATTAAAAGTTACCCGTAACGTTATCAATAATTGCACAGTTAATCACAATAATATATCTAATCGTATTAGATAAAAATCAATCAATATTTATTTTGCTCTCTAAAATAATTAGAGAGTATTTTATTGATTTAATCATTTTAAGGTTCAGTGTTTGAAATAAAAAAGTGAAATTGTTGATAGTTTGACTTATTGGTATTTATATTTTTAGTTTATATGAAATGATTAACTAATAATTTGCATTACAGCTTACTTTTTATGCGATTAAAAGTGTTCAATATGACTTTGAGCCATTTAATAATGAAATAGGTTACTTTCAAAAGTTAAAGAAAATTTAAATAAATGAAAAACAAGATAAGTAAAACAACGTTTGATAGCTAAATAATACTTATCATTTATCCGAGATTTACTTGATCGCAATTGGCCTGTAGGGAAATGTACTTTCTCTTGTGATGTGCTATATAGAATAATTGTGGATTGAATATATATCTACAAACAGTATGTATTCATGTGAAAATTTTTATTAGGTTATATTTTATTCATTACTCTTTATATCTATAAAGAAAGCAGTTTACAGATATCCATTTAAATTTATGTTTTAACTGGTTATAAATGAATTGATTCTGAAACCCTATCCAAAATAAAGGTTTATACCTTAAATTCTCCTAAAATGAAGTGTGACTGCGATCACTGTTGGTAGGTAGTTTAATGCAACTGATGTAACGCGTTGTGACAGCGATCGTTTTAATTGACATAAAATTACGATAGCATTCATATTATGAAAGATTTATGACAATTTAGAGCGATAAGTAATCAGTTAAAAAAAACAGCAATTTAATGGTTGCACTTTAAGTTAAATATTCAAATTTATTTGAGATGATTATTTCTCAGGGGAACACTTTGTCATAAAAAATAGAGTGAAAATTTTTTCTTAATGAATTAATGCGGTGTCGGTAAATACAGTACCGTAATGTGAGGCTTAAGCCAAACAAACACCAAATATGAGTATTTATCGCTATTGATTCAATAATGTACTTTGGAATTCCTATAAGGAATATTTCTATTCATAGTAATAAGTAAACACAAATACAGGGAAATACTGTATTGAATTTTATATTTAAAATGACTTATGTGTTTGAAATGGATGTGTCCGTTTGTCTTTAAGTGAAATTGTTTTATTAAGCTAAAAATAAAAAATGGTGTTTTGTTGTTCATGGAAACATGGCACAGCATAAAATTAATTCAAATAATCATTAACTAGGTTTATTCCAATGAAAGTTAAAAATATTGCGTTATTAATGCTTTCTCCTTGCTATTTAGCGGTAGCAATGGCAAATGCCAGCAACTGGGAAGATTCTATCAAGGAAAACTCATTCATTGCGGATTCGGAGCTAGAGCTGTCAACCCGTAACATGTGGAAATACTTAAAAACAGAAAACCGTTTTGATAAAAACGAAAACCGTTATAGAAAACAAGTCGCAAATGCTTGGGGTCAAAACTTCCAAGCAGATTTCAAATCAGGTTATTTCGCGGATGTCATTGGTTTTGATGCCTCTTATTACGGCGGTATCAAACTGGGGGCAAGTAAAGACTTCGCCTCCCGTGCAATTTTATATAACGATGATGGCCATGCGAAAGGGTATAACAAAATTGGTCAACGTTATGCAAAAGTAAAACTGGACCTTGAACCAGTAAAATTTAATGCGAAAGCAGGTTGGTTTACGCTGAAAAATACGGGTATTTTCACGAATTCACAGCGTTTATCATTGAACAGCTATAGCGGTTACTACACTAATACTGCGATCAGTGACTGGAGTTTGGATTTATTATATCTCGATAAGAAAGTCATGCGTCGTGATAGTCCAAACATTGATGCTATGTATTTTACTGATGCAAATGGCGTTCGACACAATGTCAATCATGTCATCACCGGTGGAATTAACTACAATACTAAGCCATTGAAAGTGCATTATTTCTATGGGCAAGCGGATGACTTATTCCGTCAACAAGGCTTAGAAGCAAAATATAAGCTGACTTCAGATGTGACACTTGGTACACAAATCTATAACCATGAATACGGTAGTGATGGTAAACGTACTGAAACCGATAAACAAAAAGGGAAGCGTAATTTTGACAAACGTGCGTGGCACTATGCAGGAACGGCAGAATGGCGTATTCCTGAGTCGCCTTGGACGTTAAGCACAGGTTTAACTTATACCCAAGCGAAAAAAGCAAATGGTGTCGGCCAGTTTGCGCGTAACCCAATTGGTAATACCCGTGGTCGCTTTAACTCCCCAGCTTATGCAGATATCGACTACGTACGTGATGGAGAAACCATGGTCGCTATGGCCGCAGAGTATCGTATTAGTAAAGAGCTTTCTGTTGGCGCACGCACTAACTATTCAGAATTTAAATATGAAGGTGAAAGATTAAAACAAGGTCAATTTGGTCTATTTAGTTATTGGAAACCAACTGAAAATCTTTCTGTTTCGTTAAGTGGTGGTCTGGGCTGGCACCATCGTCAGGAAAACGATTACACGACGCCAAAATTATATGATGGCCACTCACGTCGCGCACACTCGTTATCTGGTTCAATGACAACAACTTATCGTTTCAAAATGTAGTCGATAGTTGAAAAGGATTAAAAAAGGTAAGATAAATGAAACATAAAATTGGATTACTCACACTGCTCATTTCCGGTGCACTTTTGGCGGGTTGTGCTTCCAAAAATACGGATACAGTAAAAGTACAAGTCATTGGTATAAATGATTTTCATGGGGCTTTACAAGCACCGGGCGATGGTAAACTAGGTGGCATTGAGTCAATTGCGACGCTAGTTAATCAATTAAGAGCGCAAAACGATAAAACCATCGTTGTGGGCGCAGGTGACTTAGTCGGAGCAAGTCCGCTATTGTCATCAATGTTCTACGATGAACCCACTATTGAAGCGCTAAGTGCGATTGGTATGGAAACCAGTGCAGTGGGTAACCATGAGTTCGACAAAGGTAAAGAAGAGCTGCTGAGAAAGCAAAATGGTGGCTGTCACCCAACGGCTGGTTGTGTGGGTAAAGATTCCTTTGCAGGGGCTGACTTTAACTACTTAGCTGCCAACGTTATTGTTAAAGAAACAGGTGAAACACTGTTCCCATCTTACTTTATTAAAGAGTTTGATGGTGTTCCAATGGCATTTATTGGTTTAACGTTAGAAGGTACGCCGGCTATCGTAACTCCAAGTGGAACCGCAGGTTTAGAATTCAAAAATGAAGTTGAAACTATTAATAACCAAGTGAAATTATTAAAATCACAAGGTATTAACAGTATCGGTGTTCTGATCCATGAAGGCGCAACACAACAAGTTGATACCAAAGTTAAAGATATTAACCGTTGTGATAATATCAAAGGCCCAATTGTCGATATCGTCAAACAATTAGATGCGAATGTAGACTTTGTTATTAGCGGTCATACACACCAAGCTTATAATTGCGAAATCAATGGGATGACAGTCATTTCTGCCCAATCTAATGGGACTTTATTGTCTCAATTAAACATTGAGATTGATAAAAACACGAAAGATATCGTTAGCATCAATGCAAAAAATATCCCTGTTGAAACGAGTCGCTATGAGAAGAACCCTGAGTTAACCACGTTCGTACAAAAATACGAAAAAATTGCGTTACCTATTTCGCAACAAGTGATGGGGTCTTTAACGGCCAATGTGGATAAAAAATTACTCCCTGCGGGTGATTCAACTTTAGGTAAGATTATTGCTGATGGTCAATTATATGCGGCCTCTAGCAAAGAAGCGGGCGGTGCTCAAATTGCATTTATGAACAGTGGCGGTATTCGTGCTGACATGAAAGCAGGTGAATTGACGTATGGTGATATTTTCACTGTCCAACCATTCTCTAACGTGGTTGTCACACAGTCGCTAACAGGTGCGCAAATTAAGCAAGCGCTTGAACAGCAATGGGATCGTGCTCGTCCACAGGTCATGCCTGTTTCTAAAGGTTTTTATTACGAGTGGGATGACAGCCGCCCAGTGGGTGACAAAGTCATTCAAAAATCAATGAAATTAAATGGTAAGCCGCTAGACATGAACAAAAGCTATCGTGTTGCTGCGAATGAATTCTTAGCAACAGGTGGTAGCCGTTTCTCTGCTTTCAATCAAGGTAAAGACCGTGTTTATAGCCTGCCAGATAACGAAGCGTTAATGCAATACTTTAAAGATAACTCACCAGTTTCAGTTCCAACTGATGTGCGTATCAAGAAAATTAAATAATAAAATTTAATGTTTCATAAAAAACTCTGAGGGTGTTTATCATCCTTAGAGTTTTTTTTTGCGCTCTATTTAGGTTCATATTGAAAGTGATTGGGGGGGGTAATTGATTGTGCGTCACAAATTAAAGAATGATAGAATAATAATTCTCATTATCATTACACTGTTTGCGGATTTAAACAATTGATTGATATAAATGCTAAAAAGCTGACTCGATTCGTTCTGGAGAAAAAATGATTTGACGAATGTGATCGTAGTCATAATAATCAACTAAATTGATATGAATCAATATTTGGTATTACCAATAGACCACTCATGATATTCTAATTGGAATGAAAGGAGCTGTGGCTAATTATTGTTATATAAGGTTTTTCTAAATGAGAAACCTTAAATAACATTAATATATTTTGTTTCGAGGGATTTATGACCTTATCTCAACCCAAAATCATTGTTGTAGGCGGTGGTGCTGGTGGATTAGAACTGGCAACACGTTTAGGCCGTAAGCTAGGCCGTAAGAAACGCGCACAAATTACCTTGGTTGATCGCAACCCTAGTCATTTATGGAAACCGTTGTTACATGAAGTTGCGACAGGCTCGTTAGATGATGGCGTCGATGCGATAAGCTATTTGGCCCATGCCCGCCATAATGCGTTTAATTTCCAATTAGGCTCGCTTACCAATATTGACCGTGAAAATAAAAAAGTGGTTCTCGGTGAACTTTATGATAAGCATGGCGAATTATTAGTCCCTTTGCGTGAATTAGAGTACGATATTTTAGTGATGGCATTAGGCAGTACTTCGAATGATTTCGGTACTCCTGGAGTTAAAGAACACTGTATTTTCTTAGATAACCCACACCAAGCGCACCGTTTTCACGATGAAATGCTAAATCTGTTTTTACGTTATTCAGTCCGTGATAACGCAGAAGAGAGCGTTAATATTGCTATTGTTGGTGGCGGTGCAACGGGAGTTGAGTTATCAGCAGAACTCTATAACGCAGTTGAGCAACTGACCAGTTATGGTTTCAAAGGGTTAGATACTGATGCATTGAATGTCACATTAGTCGAAGCAGGGGAACGTATTCTGCCGGCTTTACCCCCTCGAATTTCAAGTGCAGCTCATCAAGAACTTAATAAGTTAGGTGTGAATGTATTGACGAAAACCATGGTAACCAGCGCTGATGCAGATGGTTTGAATACGAAAGAGGATGGTAAAATTCATGCGGATCTCATGGTTTGGGCTGCTGGGATCAAAGCACCTGATTTCATGAAAGATATCGCTGGGTTAGAAACAAATCGTATCAACCAATTGGTGGTAAAACCAACGTTACAAACATCTCGTGATGATATGATTTTTGCCATTGGCGATTGTGCGTCTTGCGCTAAGCCAGAAGGGGGCTTCGTACCGCCAAGGGCTCAGTCAGCCCATCAAATGGCTAGTCTATGTTATGACAATATTGTCGCGTTAATGAAAGATAAACCTTTAAAAGAATATGTTTATAAAGACCATGGCTCATTAGTTTCACTCTCGCGCTTCAGTACTGTTGGTAGCTTGATGGGCAACTTAATGCGTGGGGATATGATGGTAGAAGGGCGCATTGCGCGTTTTGTGTACATTTCTTTATACCGTATGCACCAAATCGCATTGCACGGTTATATTAAAACTGGGCTAATGATGCTTGTTGGCAGTATTAACAGAATTATTCGACCGAAGTTGAAATTGCACTAATCTGCTAATAACCACTTGTTTAATCTGGTTTTATTATCGACATGCACCTGTATATTCGTATAACAGGTGCATTATTTTTTATATTTATAATGATAAATACTCTTTTAATAAAATATATTAACTTAATCTGTCAAGATTTATCTGTATTAAATATTGCTTAGAAAAACTATTTAGATCAAAAGTAATATATTAAATATCGATTATATTGTCATTATCACTTATGCATATATTATATCCAAATGAAACATAAACCGAGTAATTAATATTGAATGAGTGATTAGAATATTGAATACCTTAAGTGTAAATAATTAAGGTATAAATTTGTTTATATAACGAAAAGTTAAAAATGAATTAGTTTTATTTGTATCTACTTGATTATTAATGATTGAATGGACTTAATTAAATGGATGTAAGAAAGTACACTAATAGTAAAGTTTCTACTTTCTAAAACAGTTATAATAAACCGTTTTTTGATGATGACTTAAGATAATTCTAAAAAACAATACGATTAGTACGTAATTATCGAATTATTCTGAGTAGTGGTTACAATAGATACAGCATATTTTAATAAGGGTTAACACGATGAAGCTAAAATTTAAGTTGTTATTAGCAACTGTAGTGGCACTCCTTATTGTCTTGCTCGTGACTTTATTCAACCGAGGCCCCGAAACTAAATTGGCTACGGTTTTGTCTGTTGAACCAATTCAATCCAATCGCCTTGTTGAGTATGAAAATTGTACAGTAACAGGGGTTTTAGGCTCTTTTAACCAACAGTCTCTTTCTCGTTTTCATCCTGCGCAAAGCGAATGCAAAATGATTTTCATGATTGAAGCGCTACAAGGGAAAGGCTTTCCATCTCTGTTTGATATGCAAAATCAAACTTGTGTTAAGACACAAAAAATGGAATTAGTTGTTGTTGGATATGATGTCGTGTACCAAATTGGTAAAACCATTGGGAAAGTTAGAACATCCTATGAACCATCAATGTTTATTCCTTTAGATGATAAAGGGCGCTTAGTGCTAACATCATCTAATTCAGTATGTGAAACCATTCGCAGTGATATAAAAGGATTATTACCATTTTATTGTCTACAGCAAAATGAATTACCAGTCACAAGAAACGCATCAGTCGTCTTAGAATTGCAACCGAACAAAAATACATTTGGCTTTATGGAATAACCTTTTTATATAAATATTAAAATGATAAAGGCGACATGAGTGTCGCCTTTATCATTTTACAGTGTTAAATCTAGATGATTTGATGTTCTTCAAACCCAGTGAGTAATTGCTTAATAAACTCTAATCGATAGACTCTTTCGGTTAAATCATGGAAAAATTTTAGTCGAACAGGGCCATCTAACCGATAAGTTTGTGGCTGGTTTTGTAATAAGCTTATTAAGAAACTTGGGTCGACTTTATTTTTATCACTAAACTCAATAAACCCACCGTTTTCATGGGCTTCAATCCGTTTAATACCAAGGGCTTGAGCTTGTAATCGAATAGCTGCATTCGTTAATAAGAATTTACCTGCATCAGGTAAGCTACCAAAACGATCGATTAGCTCTGTACGTAAGTCGTCGAGTTCTTGGCTGTCTTTTGCACTAGCTATTCGCTTATAGAAAGATAAGCGAATATTCACATCGTGAATATAGTCGTCAGGCAACAGAACAGGCATACGTAACTCAACCTCTGTTTGTTGGCTAGTTAAATCTTCTAGTGAAGGCTCACGACCTTCTTTTAGCGCATCAACAGCACTTTCTAAAAGCTCCATATAGAGGGTAAAACCAATTGTGGTCATTTGCCCACTTTGATCTTCACCGAGTAATTCGCCAGCGCCACGAATTTCTAAATCATGAGTTGCCAAAGCAAACCCAGCACCTAAATCTTCCAGTGAAGAAATGGCTTCAAGGCGTTTATGTGCATCGGTGGTCATGGCTTTTGGATGCGGGGTGAGCAAGTATGCATAGGCTTGATGGTGAGAACGACCCACTCGGCCACGTAGTTGATGGAGTTGCGCTAACCCGAAATGGTCAGCACGTTCAATAATAATGGTATTAGCCGTCGGTATATCAATACCCGTTTCAATAATTGTTGTGCATATCAATACATTAAAACGTTGATGATGGAAATCTGTCATTACGCGTTCTAATTCACGCTCACGCATTTGACCATGGCCAACAACAAAACGCGCTTCAGGGACTAACTCTTCAAGGCGTGCTTTTGCTTTTTCAATATTTTCAACATCATTGTAAAGGTAATAAACTTGGCCGCCACGCAAGGTTTCACGTAAAATTGCTTCACGGACAACTAAGTCATCATATTGGCGTACAAAGGTTTTTACGGCCAAGCGGCGCGCGGGTGGTGTGGCGATGATAGATAAATCACGCATACCACTCATGGCCATATTGAGCGTACGAGGGATAGGTGTGGCAGTGAGTGTTAAGATATCAACGTCTGCACGCATGGCTTTGATCCGTTCTTTATGACGGACACCAAAGCGGTGCTCTTCATCGACGACAAGTAAGCCTAAATCTTTCCATACCAAGTCACTTTGTAGCAACTTGTGGGTACCAATCAGAATATCCACTTTGCCTTCAGCGGTCTGGGTAATAATTTGTTGTTGCTCTTTCGCTGTTTTAAAGCGTGACAACATTTCGATGCGAACAGGCCAGTTAGCAAACCTATCTTTAAAGTTATCATAGTGCTGCTGTGCAAGTAGTGTCGTGGGGACTAACACGGCAACTTGCTTGTTATTATTAATCGCAAGGAATGCGGCTCGCATTGCCACTTCGGTTTTACCAAAGCCCACATCGCCACAAACGAGACGATCCATCGCTAATGGCTGGCACATGTCACTGAGAACAGCATTGATGGCGGCTTCTTGATCAGGCGTTGTTTCGAATGGAAAACCTTGACAAAACTCTTGGTATTGTTGTTTATCATGCTTAAATGCAAAGCCAGCCTTAGCGGCTCGTTGTGCATAGATATCAAGAAGTTCGGCCGCAACATCACGTACTTTTTCTGCGGCTTTCTGACGTGCGCGTCCCCAGCTATCACTGCCTAATTTATGCAATGGGGCATTTTCATCCGCACCACCGGCATAACGACTAATTAAATGGAGTGAAGAAACAGGAACATACAGTTTATCATTACCCGCATAGGTTAAAATTAAATATTCAGCTTTAATTCCGCCCGCTTCTAAGGTAATGAGCCCTTGGTAACGACCCACACCATGCTCAATATGCACAACAGGTTGCCCAGTGCGTAACTCAGCTAAATTACGAATGAGGGTATCGGTATTAATGGCGCGGCGATTGTCTGACCGACGGCGAACAACACGCTCCCCAAGTAAATCGCTTTCACAAATTAGTGCTTTATGGATATCAGACTGAATAAAGCCATGTTCAGCGGCCCCAATGGTGATGGCAAACCGGTTGTCCGCAGGGCTAGTATAGCTTTGAATAATTTCAGGGCGAATTTTTAAACGAGCTAATAGTTCGGTAACGGTTTCACGTCGGCCTTCGCTTTCGACAGAAAAGACGATAGTTCCATCGAACTGTTCAGTAAACTGCCGCAATTTTTCGAGTGGCGTTTTGCTTTGCCCTTGTGTGCTGATATCAGGCAATGGCAGATAATCTAAATTGGTATTTGCCGCTTTTTTGGGCAGAGACTCGGGAGATAACTGAATACGTGGCCAGTTTTTTAACGATTGATTAAGTTGTTCAACGGTTAGCCAGAGTTCAGATGGCGGGAGCAATGGGCGCATTGGGTCGACACCGCGGCTTTCATACCGCTGCTGGGTGTCAACCTGAAAGCGTTCAGCGGCCTCTTGTAAGCTTTGCGAAACAATTAAGCTTGATGGCGGTAAATACTCAAATAAAGAGGGCAGAGGCTGTGCAAAGAATAAAGGCTGCCAATACTCTATCCCCGTTGGTAAGGTGTTTTTACTGACTTGTTGGTAAATATGTTCTGGGTCACGGCGAACTTCAAAACGCTCGCGCCATTGGCTGCGGAAACGTTCAATCGCGTCTTTATCGGTCGGGAACTCATGCGCTGGGAGTAAATTAATTTGCTCGACTTCCTCGAGGGTTCTTTGCGAGTCAACGTCAAAAGTTCGCAAGCTATCAATTTCATCATCAAAGAAATCAATACGAAACGGTAATGAACTTCCCATTGGAAATAAATCGAGCAGCGCTCCGCGTGTTGCATATTCGCCATGTTCTAAAACTTGTTCTACATGACGGTAACCCGCGTTATCGAGCTCATTGCGTAAGTTATCACGGGAAAGTTTATCACCTTTTGCCATCACCAAGGCATGACTGGTTAAAAAGTCAGCAGGGCAGACTTTTTGCATCAGTGTATTGACGGGAAGAATTAACGCGCCTTTTTGTAAACTGGACAAGCGGTACAAGGTCGATAAACGATGAGAAATAATTTCCTGGTGGGGGGAGAAATTGTCATATGGCAATGTTTCCCAATCAGAAAGTGTCTCTATAGGGTGTTGTGTAAACTGTTGAATTTCATCTTTTAAACGTAATGCATTTTGCATGTCACGTGTCACGATGATAACAGGCCCTTGATGACGTTGTATTATTTCTCCACATTCAAGTGCACCAGCCGCCCCGATAAGGCAACCTAAATGGCGAACATCGCCACTACGACTAGGGAGTTCATAACGAAATTTTGACAACATAGAAATCTTCGGTATCTCACAGCGATTAGTAAGCAGTTAAACAAGAGTTAGCACAAACATAGCCAAATTTTGTACGAAAAATAGTTAAGTTAATCAATGAATAGTTAAACTACAAAATTCGGAACAAAACAATCAGTTTTAACCCGTAATTCGTCTGAAAGTCAGACAAAAAGGCATCCAAAGCAGAAAAAAAACCATCGAGTGGTTCCATTCATCAATCGTACCCTTTATTATCGCTGAACACTTCGCTTTGGCAACAGGGGCATCATAGATTTCATGCACCAATCTGTCTCATTATTTATAGGCCTACGTTATTTACGTGGGCGCGCTGCAGATAAATTTGGGCGTTTCGTTTCCAGTTTATCTGCTATTGGCATCACACTGGGGGTGACGGCATTGATAACCGTCACTTCAGTGATGAATGGGTTCGAGCGATCTTTACAAGATAGCATACTTGCTTATATGCCGCAGGCAATTTTAACCTCTGCCTCTGGAAACATAGACCCAGCAAAATATCCAATAACCGATCTACAGCATTTAAACGGTGTTAGCCATGTCGCACCTATTGTGCAATCTGATGTGGTACTACAAAGCCGAACTAATGTTGGCGTTGGTGTCATGGGGGGGATTGAACCCGAAGAACCTTCGCTGTTATTGGATAAACTGGTTGTTGGGCAACGTAGTGACCTTAAAGAAGGCAGTTATAATGTTTTTCTGGGAAACAAACTGGCTGAAACGCTTGGCGTAAAACGTGGTGATGAAGTTCGCTTAATTATTCCTGGGGTGAGTCAGTTAACACCGATGGGGCGTATTCCAAGTCAGCGCTTATTCACCGTTGCAGGCATTTTCCAAACGAATGGGGAAGCGGATACGAGCGAATTGGTCGTCGCACAGCAAGATGCTGCACGTATGCTACGTTATCCAACAGGGCACATTACTGGGTGGCGTTTGTATTTGGATGAACCTTTAAAGGTTGACGTTCTGAGTCAGCAAACGTTACCAGACGGCTTAGTGTGGAAAGACTGGCGAGAACGTAAAGGGGAGTTTTTCCAAGCCGTTCGCATGGAAAAAAATATGATGGGCTTATTGCTCAGCTTAATTATCGCAGTGGCGGCATTTAACATTATTACCTCGCTATCATTGTTAGTGATGGAAAAGCAAGGTGAAGTGGCTATTTTAAAAACTCTTGGTCTCAAACGTTGGCGTATTTTAATGATATTTATGATCCAAGGTGCAGGGGCGGGGGTGATTGGCTCACTCATCGGCACAATATTAGGCACAATACTGTCTAGTCAACTGAATATCATTATGCCGCTGATTGGTTTATTACCCAAAGGTGTCTCTTTACCTATTGTGCTTGATTACTCTGGTATTTTAATTATTGCACTGAGTGCAATGCTGATTTCTCTGCTGGCAACGCTTTATCCTTCTTGGCGTGCAGCAGCGGTTCAACCTGCTGAGGCTTTACGTTATGAATAAACAACCACTTCTGGTCTGTGAAAATTTAAGTAAAACATATCAAGAAGGGACATTGTCGACGCAAGTGTTGAAAAATGTCAGTTTCTCCATGGGGCTTGGGGAAATGATGGCCATTGTGGGAAGTTCTGGTTCAGGTAAAAGTACCTTATTACATTTACTGGGTGGCCTAGATACCCCATCAGAAGGGAATGTCATTTTTCGTGGGCAGCATATTAATCAATTATCCTCAGATGAACGTGCGGCTATTCGTAATAAAGATTTAGGTTTTATTTACCAATTTCATCATCTTTTACCGGATTTTACCGCCCTAGAGAATGTGGCGATGCCTTTATTAATTGGCAAGGTTGCGAAAGAAACAGCATTTTTGAAAGCGACCGAAATGCTAGAAGCCGTCGGGCTAGCACATCGGGCAGGGCATCGTCCTTCTGAATTATCAGGGGGAGAGCGTCAGCGTGTTGCTATTGCAAGGGCGTTAGTGAATGAGCCAGCATTGGTTTTAGCCGATGAGCCGACAGGTAATCTGGATTTACGTAATGCAGACGCCATTTTTGAATTGCTGGGGGAATTAAACCGAACACAGCGGACCGCATTTTTAGTGGTCACTCATGATATGACACTGGCTCGCCGGTTATCTCGCCAATTGGAAATGCGTGATGGGCATTTGCAGCAGGAAATTACCTTGGGGGCTCGGTAATGTCTAAATTGCCTCTTTCACTACTCACGGCGCTACGTTTCAGCCGTGGCCGACGTCGAACTGGGATGGTCTCGTTAGTCTCGATAGTTTCAACGTTGGGTATTGTTCTCGGGGTTGCGGTGCTCATTATCGGTTTGAGCGCGATGAACGGCTTTGAGCGTGAATTAAATAACCGTGTATTATCTGTCGTTCCCCATGGGCAAATATATGCAGTTAAACCTCCTTATAAAGATTTGGAATTTGCTGAGCAAGTTATTCGGAAAACACCGGGTGTAGAAGGCGTTAGCCCTTACATCAATTTTACTGGGTTGCTTGAGCGTGGCGCAAATTTAAAAGCAATCCAAGTGATGGGAGTTTCACGAGAGACTCAGCCACAAGTCAGCGCATTACCACAGTTTATTCTCAATGACGCTTGGCAGCATTTTGAAGCGGGTAAACAATCGATTATTTTAGGCCAAGGTGTGGCTGATGCATTGAATGTGAAGGTTGGGGATTGGGTGACAATCATGATCCCAAATACGGATGCTAGCTTAAAAATTCAGCAACCTAAGCGTATTCGTGTGCAGGTGACAGGGGTTTTTAAACTTAGTGGCCTGCTAGATCACCAATTGGCTCTTGTTCCACTCGCCGATGCACAGAAATACCTCGACTATGGGGATGGTGTGACAGGGTTTGAAATCAAAGCCACAGACCCATTTATTGCCGATCAAGTCGTTTATGATGCAGGTTTGAAAACTATGCATCATGTTGTTGTAAAAAGTTGGATTGGTGATTATGGCTACATGTACAATGATATTCAAATGGTTAGAAGTATCATGTACTTAGCTATGATCTTAGTCATCGGTGTTGCCTGTTTTAATATTGTTTCTACGCTTGTTATGGCCGTTAAAGATAAAAGTAGTGATATCGCTGTATTGCGAACCTTAGGGGCAAAAGATAGGCAAATCCGCGCTATTTTCTTATGGTATGGTTTGTTGGGTGGCCTTGTTGGTTCTTTGATTGGCGCAGTACTTGGGGTCGCCATATCATTAAATTTAACGTCAATGATCAAGGTCATAGAGGCTATTGTTGGCCATCCAATTTTATCCGGCGATGTCTATTTTATTGATTTTTTACCTTCTGAATTGCATGTTATGGATGTGGTTTATGTTTTAATTACAACCATTATATTAAGCCTGCTAGCCAGCTGGTATCCGGCTCGCCGAGCGAGTAAGTTAGACCCAGCACGGATCCTGAGTGGCCAATAGTTATTAGGGGTAAAGAGCTAATTATTTTTAGGGGATGGCGCTAAAAATTTATTGGCTCTTTATTTGATGACTGTGCAGTTAAAAACATGTGTCTATAGCTGCGAGTTTCGACCATTTCTTCTGTAAATCCATACTTTTTGGCCGTCGCCATCAACCTTTTATATAAACTATCAAGTAAATCTTGCTCATCAGTCATGATGGCAAACTCAGCAAACCAACCGATCCCACTAAGATGGTCAATTGTAATGTGTATGTCATTCAGAAAATAAATACTTCTTACCTTTGTCGTGGTTAAGTAGCAATGGTATCCCAGTGTCGTCAACATATTTTGTACATGGCGGCAGTCATCAATATTAATGGCTTTGCATTCAGAAACCCCTGGGCCTTTAACTATCCATAATTTTATGCCTGATGGCACCATTTCACGTACACACATGCTGACGTTATTGTCGGCCAGTGGTAAATGCGGGTTTTCATAGAAATAATCTGTTTCTGTATTATTTTCCGTAAAGGGTTCAGCTAAGTCGGCTCTTATTTTATACAAAAAAGTGTCAGGGTCTGGTAATTGAAATTTAATCTCAGCTTCATATTTGCCGACAAAATGTTGGCTCATGTTGAGTATCCTTGCTACTGGTATTCAGGACAGTGATGGTAACACAACGCGGAAAATGAAGAGGGGAATAAAGATAAGATTAGCCAACAGATAAGTGCCTATCTGTCGAGATTAGGCACTTTGAAAATAAATTTTACTGTTTATTTTTTTGTCATTTTATCTAGATAACCCATAACGAATGCAGACAATACAAAGGTTAAATGGATAATGACATACCACATTAGTTTGTCATTTGAGACACCTTTTAAGTCCATGAAGATTTTTAACAAGTGAATTGAGGAAATTGCAACAATGGAAGCCGCGACTTTATTTTTTAATGATGAAGCGTCCATTTTTCCAAGCCAGCCGAGTTTTTCGCTGCTGTCAGGAATATCCATTTGGGAAACAAAGTTCTCATAACCTGAAAACATCACCATAACCAATAACCCACCGACTAATGCCATATCAATCAATGATAATAGCGTCAAAATTAAGTCCGCTTCAGGAATTGAAAAGATATTTGGCAAAATATGGTACAGCTCTTGAAAGAACTTAATGGTTAAAGCCAATAGTGTCAGTGAAAGCCCAAAATAGATAGGCGCTAAAATCCAACGTGAAGCATACATCGCTCTTTCAAAAAACTTTTCCATGAAATCCCTTGTAGTGGTGAGTTAATAACACAGTAAAATCTGCGAGGCGTATTTTAACTGCACTCAGAGTGAACGAGAAAGGTTTTTTTATTGTTTTCCCATTGTGTCGGTTTTATGGCGTATTTATGAAGATATAATGTTATTTTCATGAACAAAAAGTGACAAAATCGATACCTTCGATATTTTTATTTGCATTCAGCATGATGATGCGTTTTAGTATGTTAACATTTAGATAATGTCATCAGTTATGGTAAGGAAATGGTTAATATGCCAATAAAATACACACTTGAGCTTGATTGTTTTAAATAATTTCAAACAATCAAGGTTTATAAATTCATGTCGTAATGACATGATAGAAAACAATTAATATTTAATACGGTATAAATTTATTGGTTATATGGATGAAAGGAAGCTTTGATGTTGCGATTTCGTTATAGGTTAAAAAAAGCTCGTAAGAATAAATGTATACGCCGCCAGCGACTTCGTAACCGGTCTTTTTATATAGATAATAGATTGGATAACATGAAAAATGTCAATATCGTCGTTTTGACGGGGGCTGGAATTTCAGCTGAATCTGGGATCCAAACATTCCGTTCTGCGGATGGGTTATGGGAGGAACATCGCGTTGAAGATGTCGCTACTCCTGAAGGTTTCGAGCGTGATCCTGAATTAGTACAACGTTTTTATAATGAGCGGCGTCGGCAGTTACAGCAAGAAAATATTAAGCCTAATGCTGCTCACTATGCACTTGCACAGCTTGAAGAACTTTTTGGTGACCGCTTTTTGTTAATTACGCAAAATATAGATAATTTGCATGAAAGAGCAGGAAGTCAGCGGGTTATCCATATGCATGGAGAGCTATTAAAAGTTCGCTGTAATTGGTCAAATCAAGTATTGGAGTGGAAAGGGGATTTATCCACGGATGATCGTTGTCATTGTTGTCAATTTCCTCAACCGCTAAGACCTCACATTGTTTGGTTTGGTGAAATGCCAATTGGCATGGATTATATTTATCAATCCATTGAATCGGCGACTATTTTTATTTCTATTGGGACGTCTGGCCATGTTTACCCTGCTGCAGGTTTTGTCCATGAGGCAAAATTACATGGGGCCCATACGGTAGAACTTAATTTAGAGCCTAGCCAAGTGGAAAGTGAGTTCGATGAAAAACACTATGGTTTAGCTAGCAAAGTCGTTGTTGAATATATTAATAAGCTTATTACTGAGTTACAGACAACGAATACCACGCAATAAGCTTTCAATATATGGCAATATAAGGGAAAACGCATTGTTTTCTCTTATAGATTAGACATTCGTATCCATCATAGCGGGCATTGTAATCTCTTTGACGCAAGTTGCATTGCTGGTATTGGCGATAAAGCGTACGGCATTGACAACATCTTGTAATGGGATTAATTGCCCATCACTTCTTTCAATGACGTCATCGACAGAAACAGTTAATGGGAACTCAGTTGCTAGATAACCTAAGTTTATGACTGATATTGCTATTTTATCTTCTCGCAGAGTTTCTCTTAATGACTGAGCTATTCCTCTGAGGGCATATTTGGTGGCAGAAAAGGTGACTTCCTTGCCATTATGATTATCTAAACCCCATGTGGAACCAATCAATATAATCTTACTGTTTTTTGCTAGGCGCAAATTAGGTAAAAGCGCTTTTAAGTTTAATAAACAGGCGCTTATATTGGTTTGAACCATATTGAGTAACTCTATGTCATCAGTCGATTCAAATTGGTACTCCTCATTAAACGCCAGTTTTTCCCATATGCCAACGTTATAAATTAAAGTATGAATAGGTTGATTTTGAATAACATGCTTAATGGTATTTGCACTATTAATGTCATTTAAATCAGCAGGGATCCACGTAAAATTAGTTTGTTCAAAAGGGGGTTTTGAGCGGGAAACACCATAAATATGGTCTACTTTTTCAGGAAATCCTTCGACTAATGCCTTGCCTAAGCCTTTGCTGACACCATAAATTAAACATGTTTTTGACATGAACATTCCTATTAACGAGTAAAATTTCGTTTTGTTTATTAATTAGCTAATAAATAAAAAATTAGACATCATATATAGCACACTATTTTAATTTAATAATTGATGATCTGTGTAGTGGGTGAGTGAAAGTTAACCAAATGGAGTGTTTTTAGGTAACAAATAACGAACAACCTACTAATTAATATAATTTGATTATTAGCTTTATTAATTATATGTGCTGATTGTGACTATAATAGTTAATCAATAAAAAAATAGGCTGAAAAATAAATTTTATTAAAGATTTATCATAAAAATAGTGAGCATTAACAGGAAAGCTGATTTGAGACAATAATTGAATCTGTGATCTTTCCCATAATATGAGCATTAATATTTTAGGGGGAAGGGTATGGACAAACTCTTAGAGCGGTTTTTTGAATATACCGCTTTCGACACACAGTCAAAACTAAACGCAAAAACAGTACCGAGCAGTGCGGGACAGTTAAAGTTTGCCCGTGCATTAGTTAATGAGCTGAACGAATTAGGTTTTGAAAAAATAACACTAAGCGACCAAGGTTGCGTGATGGCCTATTTGCCATCAAATGTTAGTTGGGATGTTCCAACGATTGGTTTTATTTCACATTTAGACACAGCGCCTGATTTCTCAGGTAAAAACGTGAGTCCACAAATACTCGAAAATTATCGAGGAGGGGATATTGCGTTAGGTATTGGTGATGAAGTGCTATCCCCTGTGATGTTTCCGGTACTCCATGAAATGATTGGTAAAACCCTGATCATGACCGATGGTAAAACTTTACTCGGTGCCGATGACAAAGCGGGTATTGCAGAAATCATTACAGCATTAGTACGCTTAAAGGAAAAGAATATTCCGCATGGTAAAATCTGTCTTGCATTTACACCTGATGAAGAGATAGGACGCGGGGCTCGCCATATCGATTTTAAACAATTTGATGCATTGTGGGCCTATACCGTCGATGGTGGTGGTGTTGGTGAATTAGAGTATGAAAATTTTAATGCGGCCAATGTTTCGATTAAAATTGTCGGTAATAACACCCATCCAGGTACAGCCAAAGGGGTGATGGTTAATGCATTAGGTTTAGCGAATCGTATTCACTCGATGTTACCTCCTGATGAAATACCTGAAAATACAGAGGGATATGAAGGGTTTTATCATTTGACATCGTTAAAAGGGACAGTAGAAAAGGCCGAGTTGAATTATATTATTCGTGATTTTGACTTAGCAGGCTTTGAAGCTAGGAAGAAAAATATCATTCGAATTGCTGAAAAAGTTGGCGAAGGGCTACATCCAAGCTGTTATATCGAACTGACGCTTGATGATACCTATTATAACATGCATAAAGAGGTCATGAAGTACCCACATGTTATTGAATTAGCGAAACAAGCAATGCTTGATTGTGGCATTGAGCCCGTTATTCAACCTGTTCGTGGTGGTACCGACGGTGCTCAGCTTTCACATCGCGGCTTACCGTGCCCAAATATTTTCACAGGTGGTTATAATTTCCATAGTAAACATGAATTTATAACACAAGAAGGTATGGAGCAGGCTGTTAGTGTGATCATGCGTATTGCGGAGCTAACGGCTATTCACGCACGGCAATCGTGATATTTTTTGAGAAGTAAGAGTGCTTATAACAATAAGCGCTCTTACTATTGCTATTGAAATAATACAGAAATACCACTGAGTGCCAGTAAAACTCCCATGACTAAGTTAAATCGCTTTAATGTCTTAGGCTGTTTTAGCCTTTCTCTTAATTTACTTCCAAACATAGCCCAGATAGCAACACATGGCCAATTGACAGCTGCAAATATTATAGCGACCTGCAACATTGATAAATAGGGTGAAATTGTATTGGTATACATAGCCATTCCAGAGACCGCCATCATCCATGCTTTAGGATTTATCCATTGAAATAGTGCCGCTTCTAAGAAAGTTAGTGGTTTAATTTCTTGGTTATTTGTCTGTGCAATTGAGTGGCTAATAGTCGTTTTCCATGCAAGCCAGAACAAATAAATAATTCCAAAATATTTTAATATCGAATAAACCATAGGGGATGATTGGATCAATGTGCCCACACCTAGCCCTACTGCAACGAGCATAATAAGAAAACCGATTGATACCCCAAATGAATGCGGCAATGTTTTTCTAAATCCAAAATTAATGCCTGAAGCAAGTAACATAATATTATTGGGTCCTGGCGTTATGGATGTCACAAAGGAAAACAATGATAAAGCCAAAAGTGTTTCTATGTTCATGTTGTTATCATCTTTAAAAGAAGCAATTAATGCTGTGTAAAATTGGCGATATTGAAGTAAAAGAGTTTAGAATCGAATCAAATAAAGTCCTTTATCTTTGCGTGCTTATGGGTAAGTAAGACTCATAATGGGAGTATATGAACGGGGAATGAAATACATATTAAAATAAATAATTTAGTTATTAATAAAGGTATTTTAATTACAGTCAGCGGTTTTTATTAATGGGTAGGAGAGAGATGTTATATAATACTAATAAGATTATTTTGAAGAAAAGGCCCATATTTAATGAGCCTTTCATAAAATACAAATTTAATATTATAGGTACCGATTAATCATCAAAATACCAGTAACCATTATTGACGAGTGCGGTAAGCAGTGCGATAAAATTAACGTCATCAATGGCATCAGCTAAAAGTTGGCTATTAACAGCATCATAGCGACATAAGCTATCAGCGGCTTCATAACACTCAGTTTCTAAGCATTCTCCATTCACAAAAAATTGGTCGCCAACACGCAATGCCCTAAGACCATTTAATTTGTATAAGGTTTCTTGCTGAGTTTTAAGTAAATCATAGATTTCTTCTTGCTCATAAGGCGGCTCAGGTGGCGCAATGTCTAATTCATGGCGTGATTGTGAGATAAACTCACCTAGCCATTTACGAAATAGTTCAGGGTCATTAATGAGTGATCCCATCATCTCACGCAGCTTAATTTGTTCACCTTGCAAGATCTCTGCGGGGTTATCACGAAATGATAAATCGGGGTCACTATAACGGTAACTACCTAAATCGTTAGAGATTAAGTGGTCAGCAAAGCTACTGATTAATTCACGAGTATTTGGTGCACGAAAGCCAACTGAGTAATTTAATGAAGGTTCAATGGCGTAGCCTTCATGTGGAAACCCTGGTGGGATATAGAGAATATCGCCAGGTTCCATCTCTTCATCAATGATGGCATCAAAGGGTTGCACTTGCAGTAAGTCAGGATGTGGGCAGTGTTGTTTCATTGGGATTTTTTCGCCCACTCGCCAATGTCGGCGGCCTTCACCTTGAATAATAAACACATCGTATTGGTCTAAGTGAGGGCCTACACCACCACCGGGAACCGAGTAGGAGATCATTAAATCGTCCATTCGCCAGTCTGAAAGCACACGGAATGGTTTCATCAACGCAGAGCTTGGGTGATGCCAATGGTCAACAGCCTGAACTAAAATAGACCAATTTTCTTCACCGAGGTGCTCATAGTTTTCAAATGGGCCATGACCAACTTGCCAAATTCCTTCTTTATGGCTAACCAAACGGCTATCAACCTCATCTTCCATTGCCAAACCGGCAAGTTCGTCAGGTGAGATAGGATCAATAAAATTCGCAAACCCTTTTTTAATAAGCAATGGGCGCTTTTGCCAGTGACTGTCGAGAAAACTTTGCCAGTCGAGATTTAGTTTGTAATCCATCTTATTGTCCCTTGGAGCTGCTAAATATTGCTAATCTGTTTATTGCAATATACCCGGCCTTAATACTGAAAAATGACCTATATACACTGGTATGATGCTAAATAAACTTTATGAGAAACATGGGGTGACGGTTTATCTTGGGCATAAACAAGTTAGCCACCCTAAACGACTTTTCATAAAACACTTCACAAATAGTATACCGGAAATGGTTTGTAAAATAGGGGGCAAACGGACACATATCACAGATTAACTATCTTCAATCATAGATTGCTGCCTAAATGTGACGGATAAACGAGCACCGCCAAGAGGGCTGTCACTAATTGTGATCTCCCCGTCATATTGGTCGATAATATCCACGGCAATGGATAAGCCTAAACCTTGGCCTGGACGAAGCGTATCTGCACGTTGCCCTCGAACAAAAATTAAGCTACGTTTGCTTTCAGGTACTCCAGGACCATCATCATCAACAATTAATGTTAAGCTATCAGCTCCCGTAATAGCGCTAACCTCGACAAATTCAAGGCAATATTTACACGCATTTTCCATAATATTGCCCATTACTTCCATGAAGTCATTAGGCTGACCTAGCCAGGTTATTTCAGGAGAAACATTAACCGTAATAGAAACCCCTTTGTGCTGGTAAACTTTATGTAGGGCACTTGCAAGGCTGTCTAATATTGATGGAACAGATGAAATTTCACGTAGCATCATGTTTTCATCACCCTGCGTTGACGCACGGTGTAAATAATAACCAACCTGCTGAGAAATACGGCCAATTTGTTCAAGCATGATAGGCTCAGCTTGTTCAATATTCATTTGTTTGCCTGAGCGAAGCAGGCGTAATGTCGACTGTAAAACAGCTAACGGCGTTTTTAAACTGTGTGTTAAATCAGAAAGTGTGGTGCGATATTTACTGTAGCGCTTTCGTTCATTCGTTAACAAAATATTAAGGTTGCGTACTAGGCCGCGAAGCTCATACGGTGGGTTCTCGTCCAGTGCATCCCGTTCACCTTTTTCTAGGCTACTGAGTTGTGATACTAATGATTTAATTGGCCGTAGGCTCCAATAAGCGGCCAACCATAATAAAGGGATGACTAAAATTAAGTTAGCCAGTAAAACGTAACCAAACCACTCCCAAACTAACCCGGTATTTTGTAAGTCTTGTGGTAGGGTGTCAACAACGACAATGGTGAGAGGCGGCAGGTTTTCGCTTGCTGCATATTGGTTAACGGACACGGAGTGAGTAAGCGGTTCGTCGTCATTACCCATGTCGTCTAATTTTGTGTTGAACTCGGGGTTGTCGTCTAGGAGTTGGCGAGTTTCACGAATGTCCGTATCAATTTCATATAAGCCCTCTTTTTTTAGCCAATCATTACGGATCAGCCGTTCAACGCTAGGTACATCCCGTTGGCGCCACAATACGAGACCTTGTTCATCATAAATAATAACCAAAGTAGGGTTATTTAACGTGAAATTTGGTGGAACACGAATATCAATTTTATTATTTTGCCATTGGGCTAGGCTGTAAATTAAGTTACTTTGGCTACGTAATAGGGTGTAAGTTGTTTTATCGAAACTAATTAGATACCCCAAAATTGCTACGATACCGTAAGACAAAGAGAGCGCCAAGATCACGGCTGATGTTGCACAGAGAAAACGCGCTCGTAGCGAAAGGGGCTTGAACTTAAATTTACGTAGCTTCATATTAGCCATTCACATCAAAACGATAGCCTTGGCCACGTACAGTGACAATCACATCATCACTATGGAATTGTTGAATTTTTTTGCGTAATCGGCCCATTAAAACATCGATAGTATGACTTTCTCTAAGTTCGGCATCTGGATAAAGCTGGCGCATTAACGAGTCTTTGCTAACCACTTTCCCATTGTTGCGAAGCAGTGTTTCAATGATGGTGTACTCAAAAGCAGTTAATTTGGCGGTTTCACCGTTAACTGTAAATTCTTTACGTGAGAGGTCAATAACGAAATTGCCTAATTCGAGTACTTGTGACGCGAGACCGCTATTTCTGCGCATTAAAGCTTGCATACGGGCGACCAGCTCTTCTAGTTGGAAAGGTTTTGTCACGTAGTCATCTGCACCACTGTTTAGCGCTTGTACTTTTTCTTGCCAACTTTCCCGAGCCGTCAGTACTAAAAGTGGAATATTGACGTGCTCGCCACGCCAGCGTTTTATCATGGAAAGCCCGTCTTCATCAGGTAAGCCCAAATCAACTACTGCGATATCTGGGCAACTTTCGTGTAAAAAGTAGTCAGCTTCTTTTGCATCTTCAGCGGAGTCAACCTGATGACCAAGCTCTTTAAGCTGTACGGTTAAATGGTGACGAAGTAATGCATTATCTTCGACAATAAGAATACGCATCGGAAACCCTCATATTGAAAAGAGATAGCTACAATTTATCAGATAGTAGCACTAGATACGCTATGGTAAAAAGAGTTCTGAAGAACGACAAGGGATTAAGTAAATATAAATCAAACGAACCTAAAAAATAGTTTATCTATATTTATCTCTAGATAATTTAGCATGAGGGATAGAACGGGGAATTCAGAATGGTAATTAAAAAAGGCGACTTAGAAGCCGCCCAATTTGACACTATCGAGGCTATTTTAGCTCGTCAATAAAAGTGACAGCGTAACCGATGTAGTTAGCTGGTGTCATCTCTTTCAAACGTGCTTTTTCATGCTCTGGCAATTCTAAACTATCAATGAATTGTTTCATCCCTTCAGCGGTAACGCGTTTGCCACGGGTCAATTCTTTGAGTTTTTCATATGGTTTTTCAATGCCATAACGGCGCATTACGGTTTGAATCGGCTCAGCTAGTACTTCCCAGTTTTGGTCTAATTCATCCAGTAAATGCTGTTCATTAACTTCTAATTTGTTTAGGCCTTTCATGGTTGATTGATAAGCAATCAATGCATAACCTAAGCCGACACCGAGATTACGTAATACTGTCGAGTCCGTTAAGTCACGCTGCCAGCGAGAAACTGGAAGTTTGCTTGCTAAATGGCCTAAGACGGCATTTGCTAACCCTAAGTTACCTTCAGAGTTTTCAAAATCAATCGGGTTTACTTTGTGTGGCATAGTGGAAGAGCCAATTTCACCAGCGATTGTTTTTTGTTTGAAGTGATTTAATGCGATATAGCCCCAAATATCACGGTCGAAATCTAACACGATTGTGTTAAAACGAGCGACACAATCAAATAACTCAGCAATATAGTCATGAGGTTCAATTTGTGTGGTGAATGGGTTCCATTGAATGCCTAAAGACGTAACGAAGGTTTCGCTAAATTCGTGCCAATTCACTTCAGGGTAAGCGACCATATGTGCATTATAGTTACCAACTGCACCATTGATTTTACCTAAAATTTCAACTTGTTGTAGCTGGCGGAATTGGCGTTCCAAACGATAAGCAACGTTGGCAAACTCTTTACCAATGGTGGAAGGCGTTGCAGGTTGGCCGTGAGTACGTGATAGTAACGGCAAATTGCGGTACTCATGAGCCATTGTTTTGATTTTATCAATAATTTGACGCCATTGTGGCAGTAATACTTCTTCGCGAGCGGTTTTCAGCATCAATGCATGCGAAAGGTTATTGATATCTTCTGAAGTACAAGCGAAGTGAATAAATTCAGAAACGGCATGAAGAGCAGGGATGTTTGCCACTTTTTCTTTTAGGAAGTATTCTACGGCCTTCACATCATGGTTGGTTGTGCGTTCAATTTCTTTGATACGCATTGCATCTTTTTCACCGAAGTTCGCGACAATTTCATCTAAGTAAGCGATTGCGTCAGCATCAAATGAAGGAACTTCTTTGATTTGAGCGGTTGCAGCCAGTTTTTGTAGCCAGCGAACTTCAACTTGCACGCGAAATTTCAGTAAACCAAACTCACTAAAAATAGTGCGTAAAGTGCTGACTTTATCACCGTAACGGCCGTCAATCGGGGATACAGCGGTCAGTGAGGATAATTCCATTGGTAGCAACTCCAGATTTAAAGGTGAGACAAAATATCTTTCGCCTGATTAGCCAGACGACTGCGAGAGAACATGAGTTGGATACGACTTCCGCCAACTTGTTGCCAAAGCACCGCGCAGCGAATACCTGCGAGTAAAGTGGCTCTAACTTTTGCTTGAACTAACGTATTCTTTAGAATATCAGGGGAACCTGTGACTTGAATTCGAGGTCCCGCAGGGCTGACTACGTCCACGTAAATACCCGCAAGCGCGTTAAATACACCTTCAGAAAGTGGCTCAAAATAATCAGCTTGGCGTTCGAATTGCTCAATACGTTGGCCAAGTTGGTTCATCGCTTCTTGGTTTTTATTGAGACGACGCTCGAGTGCCATAATACTTAACATATAGCGTGTCATTTCAGCGGATAAACCACTGTTGCCGCCTGTTAACATGCCTAACAGGGCACTGAGTCCCGTTTTTAAATTTTCGGTATCATTACCAAAGACATCCAAAGTGGATTTTGGATTCATATTGGTGAGGCAATTGACCATGGTTTCAGTGTCTTTCTCAAGACAAACACCTTCATGTGCAAGTTTTTGAACCATTGCGCTTGCTTGGCAGATACCCGCTAAAGCAAGCGTAATGTCATAATAGTTTTTTGCCACATTTACTCCTGAATACGGGCTTCAATAATACCGCCACCGAGACAAACTTCATCGATATAAAATACAGCAGATTGACCTGGAGTGACAGCCGCAACTGGGTAATCAAAAGCGACTTCAATGCGTTCATCACTCAGTGGGGTAATAGTACAAGGAATATCCGCTTGGCGATAACGTGTTTTTACAACGCAACGTAGCGGCTCAGTCATTGTTTTTCGGTCAACCCAATGTAACTGCTGGGCAATTAACCCAACAGACATTAAACGAGGGTGTTCATGGCCTTGCGCAACGATAAGAATATTGTTTTCAACGTCTTTATCGACAACATACCAAGGTTCTTCAGACCCCTCTTTTGTACCGCCGATACCTAAACCTTTACGTTGACCTAAAGTGTGGTACATCAAACCTTCATGTTGGCCAATGGTTTCGCCATCGACAGTCACAATAGGGCCGGGTTGAGCGGGTAAGTAGCGGCCTAAAAAGTCGCGAAATTTACGCTCGCCAATAAAACAGATGCCAGTTGAATCTTTTTTCTTCGCTGTAATCAGGCCAATTTCTTCAGCGATGCGACGAACTTCAGGTTTTTCCAGTTCGCCAACAGGGAACAGACTTTTAGCAACTTGTTCATGGCTTAATGTATATAAAAAATAGCTTTGGTCTTTATTGCCATCTAAACCGCGTAATAACTGGCTTTTTCCGTCAACATCGCGGCGGCGAACATAGTGACCAGTGGCGATGTAATCTGCGCCTAAGTCTTCAGCAGCAAACTCTAAGAAAGCTTTAAACTTGATTTCTTTGTTGCAGAGGATATCTGGGTTTGGTGTGCGACCTGCTTTATATTCAGTTAAAAAATGTTCGAAAACATTGTCCCAGTACTCAGCAGCGAAATTAATGGTATGAAGTTCAATACCCAGTTTGTCACACACGGCTTGCGCATCAGCAAGATCAGCCGCAGCCGAGCAATATTCTGTGTCGTCATCTTCTTCCCAGTTCTTCATAAACAGACCAGCAACCTGATACCCTTGTTGCTGTAGCAAGTAAGCGGATACAGAGGAGTCAACACCACCGGACATCCCGACGATGACTTTTTTTTGGCTGTTATCTGACATGGTACTATTATTTGACATGGAAATATCTCACTGCGGAAAAATCAAGCCCCATACTTTAGCATGTTGTTCCCGCATTACACCAGAGTTAGAGGGGAATATTATTGCTTGGTGAAGATTTCACCAAGCAGAAGTTAAGGGCTTAAAGGTAATGATCACCGTAAGCCGTTAAGATATCTAAAGGATAATGCTTTCCTGTGAGAAAACAGCGCAAACTTTCAGCAACTAATGGCGAGCGTAAGCAGCTGCTATGTAAAATTTCTTCGGCCGTTAGCCAGTGGCATTCGCTAATATCACTGTCTTGTGGTTGTGTTTCACAAAGGGAACCAAGTTCTACGGCGAATAAAAAGCGGATAAACTGGGTTTTATCTGGGGCAATCCATTGATGAATTTTAATTAATTGCGTTGGTGTGGCTTTTATTCCAGTTTCTTCCAGCAGCTCACGTTCAGCGGCCTGCAAAATAGTCTCATTCGCTTCTAAATGCCCAGCAGGTTGATTCCACGTGGGTTTGTTATTTATCCACTCTTCCACGACTAAAAACTTGCCTTGAGCATGCACGACAGTTGCTACAGTCACATTAGGTTTAAACAACAGTTACCTCCTTCCATTCGCCAACTGAAAGATTTCCCAAATTAAATTCACCAATTTGATAGCGAATTAGCCTAAGTGTTGGAAAACCTATATTTGCCGTCATACGACGGACTTGCCGATTACGTCCTTCATATAAGGTGATTTTTAACCAACTGGTCGGGATATTTTTGCGTTCCCGTATAGGTGGGTTTCTTGGCCATAACCATTCTGGTTCGCCAACTAACTCGATGCCTGCGGGGAGCGTTGGACCATCATTTAACACCAGCCCTTGCCGAAATTTTAGCAGCGCCTCGTCATCAGGGAGCCCTTCTACTTGAGCATAGTATATTTTCCCTGTTTTTTTCTGTGGTTGTGTTAAACGCGCCTGTAGCTTTCCATCATTGGTTAAAATTAAAAGCCCCTCACTGTCCCTATCAAGGCGTCCTGCTGCGTATACATCGGTGATTGGAATATATTTTTTTAATGTATCGCGGCCTTGTTCATCAGTAAATTGAGGTAAAACATCAAAGGGTTTGTTAAATAAAATGATTTTAGTTGATGTTTGCGAACTAACCGAAACCCGTTTAGCTTTATGTTTTAAAGCGGTAGGCCTCGGTGAGTAGCGGTTTTTCTTCGAAACGGATTTCGTGTTCGGTCTGTTCATGGCCATTCAATAAGAATTTATAATTTGTGGTTATTTACCGCATCTAGTGTAGGAGATTTAACGGTTGGATCCTAGGAGGTATTTTTTCATGGCGATGTAATATTTAATTAACAACTTTAAAAACATTTAAATCAATAAAAACAATTTTCTATTTAAAAATAAGTACATATGAGTTTATTTGGATGGTGATAGTGTGAGCAAAACGTATTTTTAATTTGAGTTAACTTGCTAATATTATTTTTTGTAGGGAAGTACTTTAATCAAAATCAAGTCACTCGCTCAAATGAGTCTTTGACAACTTTTCATCGCGGTTTGATTTATTTTCAATAATAGAATACTTAAATTAATTTATTGATTTAAAAGTGTTTATAAAGAGTTATTCGATTAACTTACAAGATAAAACAGTACGTTAAATGCGATCGGCATTGAAGCTTAGATGAGTAATCATTGGCGTTCGACGCAGATTGAAGTAGTATTGACACGTCTCTTACAAAAAATTAACAAGCAAAATACGCAAGTGAAAGGAGAGGTTAATGGAAAGCAAAGTAGTAGTTCCGGCAGAAGGCGCTAAAATTACCATTGATGCAAAAGGCAAACTAAACGTTCCGAACAACCCAATTATCCCTTATATCGAAGGTGACGGCATTGGTATCGATGTTACACCAGCAATGTTAAAAGTGGTTGATGCGGCAGTTAAAAAAGCCTACAACGGTGAGCGCAAAATTTCTTGGATGGAAGTTTACACCGGTGAAAAATCTACACAAATTTATGGTAAAGATGTTTGGTTACCAGAAGAAACCCTCGATTTAATCCGTGATTACCGTGTTTCAATTAAAGGTCCTTTAACAACTCCTGTTGGTGGTGGTATTCGTTCCCTGAACGTTGCACTACGTCAACAACTTGACCTGTATATCTGTTTACGTCCTGTTCGCTACTACAAAGGCACTCCAAGCCCAGTTAAACAACCTGAATTGACGGATATGGTTATTTTCCGTGAAAACTCTGAAGATATCTATGCAGGTATTGAGTGGAAAGCGGGTAGTGCAGAAGCAGACAAAGTTATTAAATTCCTGAAAGATGAAATGGGTGTGACTAAAATCCGTTTCCCACAAGATTGTGGTATTGGTATTAAGCCTTGTTCTGAAGAAGGTACAAAGCGTTTAGTTCGTGCAGCTATTGAATATGCTATTGATAACGGCCGTGATTCAGTGACTTTAGTTCATAAAGGTAACATTATGAAATTCACTGAAGGTGCATTTAAAGATTGGGGATACCAATTAGCACAAGAGGAATTCGGTGGTGAATTATTAGATGGCGGCCCATGGGTTAAAATTAAAAACCCTAAAACAGGCAAAGATATCATTGTTAAAGATGTTATTGCAGATGCTTTCTTACAACAAATCCTGCTGCGCCCAGCTGAATACGATGTTATCGCGTGTATGAACCTAAATGGTGACTACATTTCTGATGCATTAGCAGCACAAGTTGGTGGTATCGGTATTGCTCCAGGTGCGAATATTGGTTCTGAGTGTGCATTATTCGAAGCAACGCACGGTACTGCACCAAAATATGCGGGCCAAGACAAGGTAAACCCAGGCTCTATCATTCTCTCTGCTGAGATGATGCTACGCCATATGGGCTGGACTGAAGCGGCTGACCTAATCGTTAAAGGTATGGAAGGCGCAATCGAAGCTAAGACGGTAACCTATGACTTCGAACGCCAATTAGAAGGCGCTAAATTACTGAAATGTAGCGAATTCGGTGACGCAATCATTAAACACATGTAATTTATTACGTGGTGTGATTAATAACGGGAGCCTAAAAACTCCCGTTTTATTTTGCCTAGAAAAATTCTTCTGCAAAACTCCTGCAAAACTCTTCTGCAAAACGTGCTAAAAATATATTAAAACTTGGTATGGATTGGGCTATATATTCTTCACATTCTTATCTAGAATTCCCAGTCAGTCATGCTGGATTGTTCTTGCAGGGCACTTATGAGACTATCGTTTAGTTTAGTTCCAATCTGCATTGCATGATCAAGCAATTGCTCTAAATCTTGCTCGGTAATTGTTACTGGGTTACCTTCTTTATCATTACCGCCACGATGGACTAAATGATTGCGGGTTAGAGTTGCAGCCTCAATTTCGGTTATTGGCCAGTCTTTTTGTGTTTTAATGTTAAAAGTAGCCTTATAGCGTCCAACTACTTTGTCTGTGTTATGCCAGCTTGCGCTAATTAAATGTTCTTTGACAGACCGGATTAGCTCTTGTTTTATTTTTTCAATAGACTCACCTTTAAATGGCAAAGCTAGAATCTCTTTGCTCACCTTGAATTCTGTTTTACCTTTTTCGATCAAATTAGAAATATATAAGTCATTTTCTTCTAAAGAGTGAATAAATAATTCAACATAAAGAGTTTCTAAAGCTGTAATGATGTTTGTATATAAGAGACCTAGCAAATGATCTCTTTGCTTATCTTTATGTTCTGCTTCTGCGAGTAATTTTATTTTGTTTATATTTTCATTAAACTTAACAAAAGGCTCCTCAGAAGAAGTTACCGCGTTGTATAAGTCATCATCATACCAATCATCTATATTGTTGGAGTTACCTGACCAGTCATAGCACTGATCTTGGAGTTCGCTTACTAATTCTTCAATAAGATCAAGTTTTACGTAACTCTCAAACATTGCTTGTAGCTCTTCTCTTGCGTCATATGGCCCACCATAAATATATGCATAACCGCCATCACCGCCGTTATAAGGACATGAATGAACTGGATCTTCGAAGTTTTCAAAAAACCAATTGCGCATAACTTCAAGTTGATTTGCTTTGCTTATATATTGCAAGGATTTAAGGGGGACTTTTTTTCCACCCACATTAAAAACTACTTTCATAACACACTCCTTCAAAAAAGAATTGTAATGATAATTTTTTGTTTAGAAAAATTAATATATCATTTTACAGATAAGACCTGCCAATTCTTTCCTCGATCATCATGATACTTATCGGTCATTGCTTGGCTCTTATGCCCCAATAATGTTTTAGTATCAATGCCTTGATCTCTATATAGCCTTTCCGATAAAGAACGTTGTTCATGAAAACTTGGCGGGGTTCCATCTTCCCACTTCAAATCAGTCTGATCCCTAATTCGCTGAAATAATGTTGTGATTGCATTACTTGAAACTTGTCCGCCACGTTTAGCTTGTGAGGTCGTATGGTGATAATGAAGTATATAAGGGCTAACTATTAGATCTCGACATCGAGCAATTACATCTCTTAATGAATACCCTAATTTTTCACAATGCAATGAAAGGGGGATTGCAATTTTAGAGCCTGTTTTTTCCTGTATAACATGTAAGTGGTCATCCCAAATATCGTCAAATCGCATTTTCGCAATATCACCCAAACGCTGGCCAGTTATGACCGCTAGTAGCATTGCATTTTGCAAATAACGTTGCGTTTTTTCGGCCTCATTAAAGATCACTAGCCATTCATCAAAGTCTAATCGCTGGCGCTTAATTCTGTTCATCGGTAATTTTGTTGCTTGTGCGGGGTTGTATCCTGGTGGAACTTCACCAGCATGTTGAGCCTCTTTAAATACATCGACTAAAACCATTCTTACTACTTGAGCCATTCTTGTTTGCCCACGCTCTTTGTATTCATCAACGATAGAGGCAATGTCTCTAACATCTATTTCAGAAATAATTTGGTTACCACACGCTTGCCGAAAAACCTCAACTGGCGATATTTTTTGCTTATATGTATTGAGTTTTATTTCGCCATATTCCAAGCGTTCTTTTTGTATTTTTAAAAACTGATCTAGCCATGTATGAACTGTTATTCCTTTTTTTAGCTTTCGGCTTATTTCATCCTTGGCTTTAATTAACTGGTTCATTTTTGCTTCAGCAAGTCGGGAATTAGCCTCAATAGCGATTGCTTTGGCTGCACTTTCATCCGTGCCCAATCCGTGGAATTTACCAGTTATAGGATGCTTATAACGCCAGTACACTTTCTTTGTTCTGGCGTCGATATAACATGATAATCCCGGTATGTTGATATTGTATTTACGTGGACGAGCCATCCTCTAATATCCTCAGTAATCGCGGATCGTCATTTTGCTTGATTGTCGGTTTGTTATTCATTCCAATAAATCTTGCATTTGTGTCGACCCGCCAACAACGACCAGCCTTAAATGGCTGGGGTGATATCATGCCGTTTTTTGCGTAACGTATTAATGTTTGATAACTTGGCACTGGCGCTTCAAACTCTTCCTGAGCCCAAGATTTCAATGTTTTTGTACGTGTCACAGTAAATACCTCCACACATCTGCCGCATACAGATTTATATTATTGAGCTTAACACTATGTTGCTAATAATCAGTTTTGATCATTGCTTTCTTGCGTTTTATTATTTAATAAATTTAACTTTTTAAAAACTTGCCTAGAGTCTTCTTCTGCTTTGTTCCATAGAAATAATAGTATGCAAATAAATATGAAGGAAAAGATAAAAATAAAAGGAGAAAAGTAATATATGAGGAATAAGAACCCTAATGGGAGTGAAAACATAGAAATTCCATAAAGTATCCTGATATAACTCTTAGTTAAAGTTATGCATAAGACATGAATACCTTGTGAATCACTTCTGTTTTTTGAATGGAATATTATTAATGAAAATAATGTGTTTAGAGATAATGAGATTGAAATTAAAAATATAGCGATTTTGATTGAGGTAGAACTCTCAATCACTGCTGAGTTTACACTAAGCAAACCAATAAAAAATGCGAAAGACAAAGATGCCAAGAGGGATGTTAAAATTAATAATGTATCAATTACACCATCATTTACCATATTTTGAATATAATTATTTAAATCCTCATCATTTTTTGGGGTGTTGCCAAATACATTCTTTTGTTGTTTGCTCCGCAACTCTTGTCTATATTCACGTAGTTTCATAAGTCCTCTAAATTTTTTAAAATTATAAAGCTTTAGTTTATCATTCTAATTTTATTGATTCACTATAATAAATAGCGCCACCAGTTCAGCGGCGCATAAATTAGTTAAGCTGAAAAATTCCCAATGAATGTTTCGATCTGAGAGACTTCAAATTTGGAAGCAAGCAGATCACGAAATTCCTGTGCCATTTGTTCTTCTAAATTTTCAAGTTGAACAATACGAAGAACTAATGCTGGCGTATCGTGTGAAGTTAAAATGCTATAACGAAGTTTAATTGCGCGTTCTTGCAATTCTTCATAGGGGGTACATTTGAACTCAAAAGCAGCTGGCATAATGTCTTTGCTTTTTGCTTCGACGTTTTCCATAATTGATTTCTTAGCCGAAAAATCGCTATCTTCATGATCGGATGAACGGCTTGATTCAATAGTAATTCGACGAACAGCACCAATAGCCTGCTTAATATCGAGAACATTACCTTCAGCGTCGAAAGCCAATAGGAAATCGCGCCAATCTTCCAACCACTCAGCAAGTTCTTTTTGTCCTTGTTTACGCCCATTAATGGATAGAACAGCGGAAAAAGGGGATGTTTTTTTCAGGCCAATTACAGCAGAGTTATCTGCGTGACCAGGAGCTGCAATAGTACCGAGATTAAAGATAGTTTTTGCGCTCATATCTTCAGCATTGATAAAACAACGAACACCATCTGCATCAGAATAACCAATACAATATTTAACAAAATCGCTAATGCTGGTGGTTTTTAATGAGCCACGGAAGCGGTAACGATTATTTTGATACTTTTCAAGATTTACAATTTCAAGCCCTTCAGGTTTAGCAACAGCAGGGCAAGGCATATTTTCTACAGCACCTAAACGAACACCGGAAATAGCTAGTTCTGTAATTTGAGAAATAGCATCACCATTTAATTGAGACATAAAAGCTCCTACTTATTTAATAAAGTATTTTTAAAGATTGAGTTTTAAATAAAAAAGAAATTAATTAACTTGTTTTAATTTCCCGTCAGGTTCGCCTTTAATTGAAAAAAGCTGTCCCTGATCTTCTTGCATAATCGAAAGCTTGCCGCCTTTATTTACGTACATTGGCGTTTCAGTAGTGTCCTCCTCCGATCTTTTTCCCTTTGGTGTTGGTGCAGTAAACTTAAGTTTATGTTGGATTAATACTCGCTTTTCCTCGATTGAATTATTCATTCGAGAGATATCCATTTCAATAATAACTTTTCCTTTCCCTGCGTGATTTATAACACCTAGTGCAACATCATTTAATACAGCTGCAACTTTATTTTCAAATATTCCTGCATCTAATTCGCCTAAAAATTCAGGTATATTTGTTTTTCTATCTTCACTCATGAGTAGATCCTCATAATTAGGTTATTACTCCACAAATAAGACCGCTAATAATAATTAAAACATATTACCTAGTATGGACTGATTAAATATCAGCGGTCTTATGTGTGATGTAAAAAGGGTGGCTACTGAATAGAACATTATCATCGACCTCGTAGTGTGGAAGATTCAGGTCGCCACCAAAACTATCAATAACTACTTATTAGCACTGGCATTATTTCTTTCAGCTAAAACACGTTGATAAATTTCTTCACGATGTACTGATACATCTTCGGGGGCAGCGACACCAATCCGCACTTGGTTTCCTTTGACCCCTAAGATTTTAATTTTAATATCATCGCCGATCATGACTTCTTCACTGACTCTACGGGTTAAAATAAGCATTCCCATACTAAGCACTCCACACAATAAGTTGATTAGTTGGCAGTAACTAAGCCAAGGCCCGCATTGCAGATTTCAGTTTGCTCGTAAATATCATCTTCGGTTTTTTCAAGCTTACTTTTCAGTTCAGCGTAGTAAGAATTAAGTTCTTCAAGCTTTTTAAGTGCAGCGGCCTTCTCCAAAATCCACGCGTGAATTTCCTCAGTAGACATTGGATTGTTAAAAGTAATGATTGGATTTGTTGAATTAGTTTGCATGGGCTCTCCCTTAAGTTGTTAAAGTTGTTGTGAACAGTTTATTTCTCAAACATCCTTAAGTTGTAATTTAGTTGTATTAAATGAAGTTGTCAACAACTTTATGTTGTTTGTTTGCGTGGTGAAAAGATAAAGCAGGAGTAAATAACTTATCTAATCATGCTTAATGGGTTTTAGTAGAGTAGAAAAGACCACCCTTTGTAACTGGAGGTGATTTAGTTACAAAAGGTGGCGGGTGATAATCTTAGGTATCGGCAGGTGGGAAGAAACTATTGGATGCTCTACCAGCTTCTAGAAGACCAGAAAACCCGGCCAATAACATGCACTCTAGTTACAGCTTCACTTCTTGGTAGTTGCTCATCGGGATACTCATCCCTATTGAAGCTACGTATTACCAAGCCTCCATCAGGCCGATAAATCAAGATTTTAACGCGCAATAACACGCCATCCCTTATCGCGTAAAGGTCGCCATCTTTTATTTTTTTATTGCTAACATCAATGGCGACAAGGTCGCCTCCATTCAACACAGGGAATAAGCTATTCCCAACTATTTTTACAATTCGCGCATTACTTGCACTGACACCATGTTTACGTAGTTCATCCCTACGAAATGGATATGTATATTCTTCAGATTCAACAACTTCTGCATTTGCGCCACAACCAGCGGCTAATTCAATATCAAGCACGGGAATATCCACAAAGTCAGCATCACTATAAGTTGGAACCTCTTCCCATTCCTTTACTTCATAGTCTGTTTTTTTTCCATTTTCGTCCCTAGCCCCAAACTGCAACCAATGGGCTGAAACATTAACTGCTTTGGCTATATCTGCAATCCTTCTTGGGGCATTTGTTTGTCCTGCCTCAATCTTTTGAATTGACTGCTGACTGACGCCAACTTTCTCTGCAAGGTCTGCTTGGCTCATTCCTGCTTTAACTCGTGCTTCTAACAACCGTTTAGCTATCGACATACATTTCCCTCCCTCGAAATTGTATTTTACAACTTTAAGTGTTGATACTTCCAACATCTAAAAGTTGTCAAAGTTGTTGTCATGGATTAAGATAAAGTTGTTAATTACAACTTTGGGGGAGTTATGGTGCATGTAACCGATGAATCATGCGTTGCTGGACTACAAACAGCAATTGTTGCGGCTGGTGGGCAAACACAACTAGCAAAACGTATTAGTGAGCTTCTGAATAAGCCAGTCAAGCAGCAACAAATCTGGAATTGGCTAAATAGAAACAAAAGGGTTCCAGCAGACAAAGTCCTTGTTGTTGAACAGGCATCAGGGGTTTCTAGAAGCAAATTACGTCCTGATTTATATCCATAACAATTAAAAGTTGTTATGGAATTTATCAAAGGAAATCTGATGTGTTAACTACAAACAAAACAACGGAATTGTAGATATGTGCAAACAAACACTAAAAGAAGTCGTGAAAGAGATGTGTAAGGCATTCCCCGGTGGTCGTTCAGCGATGGCGGGTGCTTTGGGTATTTCTGAAACTACTTTCAACAACAAGCTGTATGAGAAAAACGGCTGTCGTTTCTTTGAGATTGATGAGCTGGAAGCGATTGAAGAGTTATCCGGTACTGATCTGCTGGTGGCTTATCACATGGAACGCCACGGGATTACCCCGTCAGTAAAAATTGAAGCTGAAAGCTTAGACAAGGTTGAATTGTTCGATATTCAAATGCGCTTGGGAGCAATGCAAGGGGCGCTAAGCGTCTTAATCAAAGACAGTATTTCTGATGGCGTTTTAACACCAGATGAAATTACAGCTATCTACAGAAAAATGGAGAAAGTCTTTGCTTATGCGTTGGGCTTCGTGGGTTCTTTAGAAAGCGTTTATGGGATTAAACAATGATGAGCATAGCCAGAAAGGGTGACGCCCAGATATGCGGTCCGGGCGTCGGGGTCGCTAAAAACATTTGTGGAGTAATTAGCATGAGCAGTTTAAACCAAATCAGAGCTAAAAAGCAATTCCGCTGCTTACCAGCTTCTAAAAGTGGTCCGTTTCAATATGTAGAAATCATAACTTCAGCAGATGCCTCGGGCAACTACCAGACTGAGCAGCAATTGGTAGATATCGCTGAGTTGAGAAACGATTGGGCTAACTTTTATTTCAATAGCAAAGGCGAGGCGCATGTCTAATGAAAATAGCAATAATCTTAATCGGGTGTATCTGGATAAGCGCGGTATTCGTGTTCGTGTCATACGTTATGACCGAGTCAAACAGTGGGTCATTTTCATGCGTGACGGTTATGAACATGAATGCTTCGCCCCTTTGTACAAATTTAAAGCCGAATTCACAAGGGTGATGGAATGAGCAGCTTGTTACTACTTAAAACACGCCCACAAATTGTTATACCTGAACTGGCGGTACGCTTGGGCTTGAATGAGGCTTTATTGCTTCAGCAAGTTCAATACTGGCTATCTGAAACCTCTTCGGGCATTGACCATGAGGGGCACCGCTGGATTTATAACACTATTGAAGAATGGCGTGAACAGTTCCCATATTTTTCTGAATCCACAATTAAGCGTGCATTTAACAATTTAAAAAAATTGGGCGTATTAAATATTGAGCAGATCAATAAACGCACCCATGACCGCACAAATTATTACTCAATAAATTATGAACATGCGTTGTTATCCGATGAGGTCAAATTGACCCAATCGAACAGTTCATCCGACCGTGTTCTAACAGGTCAAAATGACCTCATCGATAAGCGCAAAATGAAACGCTCGAATAATACCAAAATGACCCCATCGAACGGGGCAAATTGCCCTGATCTTACAGAGAGTACTACAGAGAATACTCAAGAGATTACAACAGAGAGTAACTCTTTTTGTCAGGCTCATGCTGAGCCCGACCATGCGCAAATTGTTTTAAATCATTTCAACAAGGTCACTAACTCAAGTTACCGGGATGGAAAAACAACAATGGGTCATATCAGAGCCCGTCTAGCTGAAAACTATATCGCTGATGATTTAATCCTGGTGACTGACTACACCACAGCCAAGTGGCTGAATGATTCAAAAATGAGCGACTACCTGCGCCCTAAAACATTATTTAGCCCTGAAAATTGCATGGAGTACTTTGAAAAGGCTCAAAAATGGCATGAAGCAGGTCGCCCCGCGTGCGTTAACGGTAAATGGCTGAAGCCGGGGGAAGTGGTTGTTCATATCGATACGGTTGAGCGTGACACGGTATTTACTCAAATTTTCTCAACAGGTTGGAAGCCAGCTAACAGGATCCAAGAAATTGCCAAAGAAATGGCTAGCAGAAGTGGCCTAGGTCGCCTAAATGAATTTGCAGGGCGTTCGGCATGGAAGGGGATTTGGCAACAGGCAGCAGAGCAAGCAGCGAAAGAGGTGACAGCGTGATGCGTAGTGAATCTAAAGAAATTTATGGTGTTGACGTGTTGGGCATCATTTCAATGCTAAAAGAAATTCGCCGCTGGTGGGTTATACGCGGGTTACGCGACTACTGGAAAAAAGATAGATACTTTTTAGTCATGTGTCGAAAGTTCAAGCACTTAAACCACCATATTGACAGCTTCAATGTTCAGCAACGCTATGAGTTTGTCAGTAAATTTGCCAAACACCACCAGCAGCGAGGTGTTATCTAATGGCTGTTTATTCAAGTAATACCGCACCAGAAGATAAAGATTGCTGGCAAACGCCTCAATGGTTATTTGAAGCTTTAACGCTTGAGTTTGGTTTCTGGTTAGATGCTGCCGCAAATGAACAAAACGCCCTATGCCCATACTTCCTAACCTTAGAACAGAATGCATTACAAAGTGATTGGGTAAGCAATGGTGCGATATGGTGTAACCCGCCTTACAGCAAGATAAAACCATGGATCGCTAAAGCCGCAGAGCAATGCACAAAGCAAAACCAGCCAATAGTGATGTTATTACCAGCGGATAAATCAACATCCTGGTACTCACTGGCACTAAAAAGCGTTGATGAAGTTAGAACTATCATCGATGGCCGTATTAATTTTATTGATCCCAACACAGGAAAAGAGAAAAAGGGCAACAGTAAGGGCTCAATTCTTCTTATTTGGCGTCCATTTGTAGAGCCAAAGGCAGTAGGTACGCATGTCTCAAAGAATCGCTTAATGAAAGTAGGCAAGGCAATTTTAGGGGAGGCGGTATGACTCCTTTGTATCTAAGAATTGCGGGCGAGTTTAAAGCGGGTAATGAAATAACAACTAAGAAAATCAGAAGCATATATGCATCATCTGATAATCACACAAAGCATACTATAGCGTTTTTACTTAGAGCTGGTGCCGTAGTGAAAACCGACAGAAAGGAAGGAACTTTTATTGTTTATGTACTTCAGCAGAACGCTTACGAAAAAGTAGTCGTACAAGATAATAAAAGTAAGAAATATAGAGTAAAAACAAAGCCATATGTTAAGTGTGATGTTAAAGAGTTAATGAAAACGCACAACCCATTGATATTACAGTTTAATAAACTTTTATCGGAGGTGAGGTCGTGAACAACATAATTCCACCTATGACGGATTCTCTTGGTAAGTACTGGGACCAACCAAGTCGAAAAAATATCCTTATTGATGATACGCACGCTCTTATGAGCGCCAAAGACTTTAATCTATTGGCTGATTACTCGAGTTCAATTCCATCTGGCGTTTATCCGGGGAAAATGTGGAAAGCTACAACCCTAAGCGGTAAAGCCTTTTTGCGCTGGTTTGGTGTGATTGAGGGGCGTGATGATGTGTGTAGCAATAATCAGCGTGAAATCCTGATAGTAGAGGGCCAGAAGGATGACTGACAATATTATCAAAGTTAATTTCACAGACGATACCAAACCAGTATTAGAAACCCAGATAGAGGATAAAAGAGATTTTAGGCAGGTTCAGTGTAAGCACTATGCCGTTATTGTTAGTGAGCAGCATAGGACAGTTAAGTGTAAAAACTGTGGGTGTATTGTTGATGCTTTTGATGTTTTTTTACTGAGAGCTAATGATGCTGAGCATCTTTTTAGGCAAGTCTCAACCCTAACCGAACAGCGTGATGATCTGCGTAAATCAGTTGATGCTTTACTGAAAGAAGAAAAGAACACCAAAGCCAGATTACGTAGTGCTAGAACAGATTTAGCGTTTATTGAAAATAAAAAGCTTCAGCATGAGGGGAAGGTTGGATGAAAAGCAAAATAGCCGAAATTTACCCTTGCCCCCACTGCGGCAGTGAAAACATAACTATCGAGAGTCACAGTTATAGGACATGGTTTTACATTCAGTGCCACAGTTGTGGTGAAAAGGGGCCAGAGGTAAATGATAAGCCTACAGCAGTAATAGTATGGAATGAACGAGTTGTCAGTATCTAAAAGCGCAAATGCGGTTGCGTAAATAAGTGGAGATGTAATATGAACCAGTTAATCATTGATGGTGTTGGTGTACGACAAGATTTTAACGGCCGTTTTTGTTTGAATGATTTACACCGTGCAGCTGGTGGTGAAGACAAACATAAACCTTCAAATTTCCTAAGAATTGAAACAACAAAAGATTTATGTATGGAAATTGACCGATGCTCAGATATGAGCATCGCTTCAGTTGAGGTAATTAAGGGGGGTACCGAACAAGGCACGTATGTTCTACGTGAAATCGTTTATGCATACGCTATGTGGATCAGCCCTTTATTTAGCCTTAAAGTCATTCGTACATTTGATGCTGTAGTTCAGCGACGAAACCAAGCCCAACTAACCGATAAGGTTCAAGCGGGCACTATCTTGCTAGAATCAATGGCTAAAACCCTTAATCTATCTAATTCATCAAAATTGGGGGGCTACCAAAAATTACAGCAAATGGCTGGGTTACCTAATTTATCACCTAGTTATGCGATTGATGCCCCCAGTGATGCCGTAGATGGTTCAAGTAGATCTACCCATTCATTAACTGAATTTATTCGCAAAAATAGACTTAATATAACCGCTCAATCAGCTTTTAAGCGTTTAGCTGAGTTAGGTTTGGTGGAAAGAAAGTCACGTCCAAGCACTAGGGGAGCAGATAAAACCAAGCAATTCTGGTCAATCACTACTAAAGGCTTAATCTACGGAAAAAATATCACCAGTCCCAATAATCCAAGAGAAACCCAGCCTCATTTCTATGAAAGCAAAAGTGCTGATCTCGTCAAATTAATGGTAGTGGGGCAAGCAGCATGAGTCATCAATGGATATTAACCCCGATCCCTGTTCCTGAACTTAGCGCCGTGATATTTAGACCAGGAGTAAGTGAGCTGCATAAGTTTAATTGTCGTATGTTGATTATCCCGGTACCAGAATCATTAGGTGATAAATCAGTAGGGCCTATCGCTCTTTCTTCATCATTCCTCAGCGACGAGTTTAATGATGTAGAAGATATAAAACAGATATTAAAACTAACTGTAGATCCTGAGCCACCAGCTAGCTTTATGAAGAACCCAAAACTACTGCGCTGGACAAATGATAAATATCTACAATGGGTTAAATCACAGCCTTGCTGTGGTTGTGGTGCTATCTCTGATGATGCTCATCATATTATTGATTATGGCCTTAGTGGTATGGGAACAAAGCCACACGACTTTTTTGTAATTCCTTTATGTCGTGTAGATCATAGTGAGTTACATCGAGACCCTAAAGGGTGGGAAAAAGAGCACGGAACTCAAATAGAGTTTTTTATTAAATTGGTAAATAAGGCATTTGCCCTAGGTGTATTAGGTTAATGTGGCATCAGGAGATAACAGAATGAATCATCAATATTTAGAGTATCTTCGAGCAAATGTGACCTTAGCATTAGCCAATATTAACGGAGGAACTAAAGGGCAATTAGATGCGTTTCAAGGTGCAGCATTAGTAAGAACTAGTAGATTCAAAAGAAATAGAATGCGTGATAGTACAGGGGCAATGCGTGAATCGGATCCTGTTAAATGTACTGAAACACGAATAAGTAAATCACCGATGCCTCCGATACTGGAAACAACATTTTGTCTTAGTTCATGGCGTCGTGCAGTTAATAAGTTAGATGAAGCTCATAAGGCATGGCTGTTGTACTGTTATGCATATGATTTGGATTATAACCATCAAGTAGAAATATGTAATTACGTGTGGGAGCAGTTTAAACCCTCACTATCAGGGAAACGGATCACTAAAAAGGTAACGGCCAGATTAATGCAATTGGTATGGTTAGCAGTACAAGATACCGCTTCAAGGTTTGGGGAAATACTAACACTTGATAAATATACAGATACAGCGTTAGCAAAATTAGTCGGTGTCAGTAAGTCAACATGGTCAGAGATATATCGGGATCATTGGACTATGTTAATTTCTATTGTAGAACGAATAGATCGCGAGGTTTTGTTGTCGGTTTCAAATATTAGAAATGAGTCACGTTCTTGCAATTTAACATCATAATACTTGCAAAACCGAACAAAATAAGCCATATTTAACACTAATTTGGTATGTTGCCAAAATTGTTTATAACCTCGCAATGCGGGGTTTTTTTATGCCTGAAATAAACATAAGACTTGCTGTTACGATTGGTCAGAGTTACATGTGTAGTTATGCACAATAACTAACCAAAGGTTTGAAATTATCATGTTAAAACATGTACATATGACAGAAAAAGCAAGACTTGTTTTTAATGCGGTTACTGATGTGCCAGCCACAGCAGGTGAGGTTTCGCAGGATGCTAAGTTAACAGATTCATGCTGCCAACTAATACTGACACAACTTGTCATGGCTGGGTTAATCAAAGAAAACATCAAAGAAAGAACATATCAAAGCATTCAACTGTGAAAAATGGGCGGCTGGTGGGTGTTGACGCACTCCACCAGCCATCTGCCCGTTGTAAGAGGTCACGGACAAACCAAGGCCCACCGCTTTTACGCGTAAAGCTAGGTGAGCTTATCAAAAAAGGTTCTCCTGATCTATGAAAAACACTGTAACTTTAAACAGTATAAATTTAATCAATGATGACTCACTCCGCTATATAAAGACACTTCCAGATAATTGTATTGACCTAATCGCAACCGACCCGCCATATTTTCAAGTTAAAAGCTGTAGCTGGGATAATCAGTGGGAAAATGTTACTGCATACTTATCTTGGCTTGATGAAATGCTGGCGGAGTTTTGGCGAGTTCTGAAGCCAAATGGTAGCTTATATATGTTTTGTGGTTCAAAGCTGGCTGCAGATACTGAAATATTAGTTCGTGAGCGGTTCAATGTTTTAAATCATATCATTTGGGCTAAACCGTCAGGACCATGGCGAAGAGCGTGTAAAGCTGATCTGCGTAGTTTTTTCCCAAGTACAGAGCGCATTATATTTGCAGAACATTACCAAAGCCCTTACAAAGGGAAAAGTAGTGAATATCTGCAACAATGCCGTGAACTTAAAGAAAATGTGCTTAAGCCGTTGATTGAGTATTTCAAGCAAGCCCGTGATTTGTTAGGGATAACAGCAAAAGAAATCCACAAAGATACGGGTAAGCAAATGGCTTCGCATTGGTTTGGTTATAGCCAGTGGCAGCTACCAAGTGAACCGGATTATTTGAAGCTTCAAGAATTGTTTAAGCGCGTTGCTGAGGAAAAGTTAAGCCATAACCCGTTAGATCGTAAACATGCTGATCTAGCGAGTGAACAAATCACGTTAAGGCGTGAATATCATGAATTAGCAGCGCAATACCAATTATTACGGCGTCCTTTCTACGTGACTGTTGATGTTCCTTATACTGATGTGTGGACATATCCTCCAGTGCAGTATTACCCCGGCAAACATCCATGTGAAAAGCCTGCAGCGATGATGGAACACATTATCAATAGTAGTAGCCGTGAAGGCGATGTAGTGGCTGATTTCTTTATGGGATCTGGGGCAACAGTAAAAGCAGCATTAAAACTTAATCGTCGTGTTATTGGTGTTGAGCTAGAAACAGACCGTTTCGAACAAACCAAGTTAGAAATAGAGCAGAATACTGAGCGACAAAAGCTGTAGTGGCTAACAGCAGCCAGCCTGAGCTAAATCAGGCATCACTTCTTATTTTATCCCCTCAAATGAGGGCGAAAAAACAGAAATCCCCACAAACTTTTAATTTCGGGCACTCCGTAGGGGGTGGTATATGCGTATGGATAAATTAACAACTGGCGCCTCCTATGCTGCCTCTACGGGTTCAACATTCTATTGGCTAAAACAATTGTTAGATGGTTTCTCATCTGAGCAGTGGGCAGCGATTGGGGTGTTGGGAAGCCTACTTTTAGGTGTAGCTACATTTTTGACAAATTTATATTTCAAACGAAAAGAAGATAAACGCAAAGAGGCGGCTCATGCCAAAGATACCAAATAAAATCAAAAAGGCTGCCGCTGGTGGCTTAATTGCTTTGACTGTAAGCATGATTGCTTATTTTGAGGGGATGGAAACTAAACCGTATAAAGATGTCGTGAATGTCACCACGGTTTGTTTTGGGCACACGGGTGCTGACATTATCCCCACCAAAACCTATACAGAATCCGAATGTTTAGCTTTGCTTGAAAAAGACCTCAGCAAAGTCAGAAAGGGCGTAGACCCTCTAATTAAAGTCGATATTGACGATAACACCCGAGCCGCTATTTATTCCTTTGCTTACAACGTGGGCACAGGTGCTTTTGCGCGTTCTACGATGCTGAAGAAATTGAATGCAGGTGATATTGCTGGCGCTTGCAACGAGTTAAAACGCTGGACTTATGCAGGGGGTAGAGAGTGGAAAGGCCTGATAACACGCAGAGAGATAGAAAATACAGTATGCCTTGGAAAGTTCGAATCGGCTTATTCTTCTTCTTTCTCGGGTACGCCTTCTTTATTTCAACTGGCGTATATGCACTCAGAGACGACACCTGCGGTGGCACTGACAAGGTAAGCCTAGAAAAGCGCTGCCAAAGTGCGGTTAATCACAACAAAGCCCGGCAGGTTAACTTATGAAGATAGATAATTCATTCTGGCTCTTTGTAATGATTGTGTTCTTGGGCTGGTGGGCTGTTTCAGAGCATGAAAATAATGCGTTGCTAAAGGTGGATAACAGTAATAAAAGCAAAATCATTGCTAGTCAGTCACTTCAATTCAGTCGGTTTAATCAAATAGCTACTACAGCTTATCGCCATGGCATTCAGACTGAAGCCAAATCACAGGAGAAAGTCATTGAATATCGAGAAACACTCAAAAAAGAGCTTACTTGTGATTTGCCTGTGCCTCAGCCTATTGCTGATGGGTTGCTCAAGTACACCTACGAATTACGGTCAATGTATGCCGATCCCCAAAACACTAACCGAACCAGTGCTAGTACCACTACCACCAGCACCTTAACTTATTGTCAGGTTGTTCTATGGGTTGAGCCACTGTTATCCGCGCTTGCTATAGCGAATGGGAAGCTTGAAATGATAGAAAAAATTGAAGAGCAGAGATGGAAGTAGTTATACTCAATATTATTCTCGCTTTTTCTATAGGTCACTTATGTTAGATTTGAATAGTGCAATATCTGTTATTATTGGAGCTGCAATCCCATTATCTACACAATTGGTTATGTTTTATGTTTCAAATAGAGACAGTAATAAAAATAAAAAATCAGTAAATATCAAGTTAGCTATTAATATTGTAATTAAACTAACTAATTTTATAAATGATTCTTATGAGTATATAAAATCAGAAATTATTTCTGATAATGAGCAAGGATGGATAAGAGTACATGGCGTAACGCCATCATTTAATTTAGGTGATGATGAAACCCTGAATTTTTTAAATAAAGATCTTTCGTTTAGAATCTCAGTAATTCCAACCAGAATAAAATATATTGAAAGTGATATGTCATTATTCTACTCAAACGTGTTTCCAGATGATTTTGATTACATAAAACGTTCCAATGATCTATACGCTGAGCTTACAATTGAAGCTATTGAAATTAGAAACCAAATTTGTGATGAGTATAAACTACCAAAAGATAAACTGTTTGATCTTAGTGACTTATATGGAAGGCTACAGGTATCATAATTTAAATACTCTAGTTAGCTATGAGTGAAGAATAAATATCTTAGAATTTCAGTTGATAGACAGATTTAGTTAGTTTTGAAGTATAGTTAAAAGTGTATTACGGGACTGGTTTATATATTTAAATTGTTGTTTTTAATGATAAAAAACAGATTTAATTAAGTGGTAAAGTTATTGTAATGTTACTTTGATGACAGCCATCACAGTAATAAATGAAGACTTATAGTAAATTAGCCCGATTCATTAATTATGTTTTTTTGGGAGATTACCTGCATGTCTGAGGAAAAAAGGCGCTGTAAAGTGGTTGGTATTCACGATCAACCAGAGGGAGACTTCATCAAGTATGCCCCTATAAAAATGCTAGATAATGCAAACGAACCGTATGTGGCTGAGCAAGCTATTGTTGAACTAGATGATGGTCGTGTGGTTGAGGTTTCCCCATCACAAATTAGGTTTAAAAAATCTAAATAGAGTTAACCGTTAATTCAAATGACCCGCCTAGTGCGGGTTTTTTATTTGGAGTAATTTAATGAAATTAGAGCCAAAATCAGTAAGGCTAATAACAACTATTACTGAATATCAGTGTGATAACTGCAAAGAAGGTTTAATGGCTAGAGACAGGGGATGTAATGATATTCAACTCACATCCCCACCTAAGTTTAAGCATATTTGTACTAAGTGTAGTTCGACTGATTGGCTTTCTGATTCATACCCATTAGCTAACAATTCTTACAATCCATCCGATACGGTATCAGAAAGCGATGCTGAACGAATCAGACAGCTTGAACAAACCGTACTTAATATGGGAAAGCAAATCGAACGACTATCGCAAGATGTGCAATCTGCTAAATCAGGGTGGTCATTATGAGCAATTCACAGCCAAGACAACCGGTTTGCAACAGTGAATCGAAGGGATTCAATGAAGTACTCAAGCTTATTACTCTTCATTTAATAAAGACGGCTATAACAATGCTTGGTGATAAAGAGTTGCCACCTGAAGTGGAAAAGCAAAGAGCATCCATTGATTCTGATATTAAAGATCAGCAGATGATAGTTGATAGATTGCTGGATAATGCCACGCCACAACAAGCGACTACAGGAGGCTTCAATGGCTTGCCAAGGCTTTAAGAGCCCCAATCAATTCAGAGAGCAATTGGACAAGCAGTTAAATGATAGCGATACAAATGTTAAAGGGTATCAACCCAAGCGGTCTAACAATTCCAAACCGCTCTCGCCACCAAAGAAACCTTAACTCAATGAAAACAATTAATTCCGTGGAAAATTCAAAAGGTACTCCCGAGGGGGTACCCTTACCACGAGGCGGCGACCACGCGGGAAACGGCTCATTTTCAATTTTTCATGCTGTCAGCAGCAGGTGGGCTAACCTTTTGATTTAGTTTGTAAATATCAATATTGAGGTGACAATTTTCAAAATGAGTTGTCACCTCAATGTGTTATATCTATCTGATAATAAATAAAAATATCAGTTTTCACCTGACAGAGTGAGGTGTCAATGTCCAACATCAGCAATCTGGGGGACGCCTACAACTGGAGCGTGGCTAAGATTGCTGAAGCATTCGGCTTGAATCGCGGAACAGTTAAAAAGCGATTGCTCGATGCAAACACCCCGATAGCAAATATGGTTCGGGGGAATCCCGTTTACGCTTTACGAGATATTGGCCCGATACTTTTCGGCGCTGACCCTGATGCCAATACGAACAGTCTGCAAGATCCATCATTAATGCCACCCAAAGATAGGAAGGATTGGTTTCAGTCTGAAAATGAACGGATAAAACTAGAAACCACACTTAAACAATTGGTTCCTGTTGCCGATGTGCATTTGGAAATGGCGGTATTAGTTAAAGCAATAACCCAAGTTTTAGATACATGGCCCGATAAATTAGAGCGAGATAAGGGCTGGAATGCAGAACAGCTCACAGAGGTGCAAATCATTGTTGATGAATTACGGGATATTCTCGCTTCTCGCGTGATGGATGCGGAGGATTTTGACGAATGACAGTAAATTACGCTTCAGCATCAACGGTAAGAAAGGATGTCGCATCATTATTAAAAGCGCCCCGCAGAATGCCAATTGCTCAGGCTGTAAAAAAATATATGCGTGTTCCCATGGGTGAAGGTTCTTCAATTCCGTGGGATGACTCATTAACACCTTATATTATTGACCCCATGAATTGCCTTGCAGATCGTCGCTATGACTCAGTGATATTTGTTGGCCCGGCTCGAACGGGAAAATCATTGGGGTTGATTGATGGCTGGATAGTCTATGTCATTGTCTGCGACCCTGCAGATTTTCTTCTCATCCAAATGACGGAAGAAAAGGCGAGGGAGCACTCTAAAAAACGACTAGATAGAGCCTTTCGTTCAAGTCGAGAAGTGGCCAAAAGACTAAGTCCCCACCGCAATGATAATAACGTTCATGACAAAACATTCAGGGCAGGGAATTATTTAAAAATTGGCTGGCCATCCGTCAATATTATGTCCTCTTCGGATTATCGGTTTGTTGCATTAACGGATTATGACCGATTTCCTGAAGATGTAGACGGAGAGGGCGATGCCTACACACTAGCCGCAAAGCGTACAACGACATTTATGTCCGCAGGCAAAACACTTGTTGAAAGCTCTCCTGGTCGAGAAATAACAGACAGTAAATGGCGACGAAATACACCTCATGAGGCACCACCTACAACGGGGATTTTGTCACTTTATAATCGGGGTGATCGCCGCCGCTGGTATTGGCCATGTCCGCATTGTTCGGAATATTTCTTGCCTATTCGAGAAAATATGGTGGGGTTTAATGAGGGCGATGACCCAGCAATGGGCAGCAAAGCCGCTCGATTACAGTGTCCACACTGCATGGGAATAATCGAACCAGAACAGAAAAGAGAGCTAAACAATAAAGGTGTTTGGCTTAGAGAGGGGCAGTCTATTGACCAAAATGGCGTTATAACAGGTGAGCCAAGAGAGTCACGCATTGCTTCATTTTGGATGGAAGGTCCAGCCGCGGCTTATCAAACATGGGAAAAGTTAGTTTATAACTTACTCAACGCGGAACAGGAATACGAGCGAACAGGGAGTGAGGAAACGTTAAAATCAGTCATTAACACTGACTGGGGGCAACCGTATTTACCGAAAATCAGCCAAGAACAGCGAAGCGGCGATGATCTCAAGGCTCGTGCTGAGTATTGGGATTATGGAACGGTACCCGATGGTGTTCGCTTCCTCGTTGCAACCGTTGACGTGCAGGGTGGTAAAAAACGGCGATTTGTCGTTCAAGTTACAGGTTATGGCGCCAGAGGTGAACGTTGGATAATAGACCGTTTCGACATCACTCGCTCTTTACGTTATAGCGAAGATGGTGAGGCTAGAAAAATAGACCCATCTTCTTATGCGGAAGATTGGAATATATTAATTCCTGATGTACTTGATAAAACCTACCCACTTCAAGATCGTGAAGATTTAGAAATGGGAGTCCACGCTATGGCGATAGATACCGGTGGTGAGGAAGGGGTAACGGATAACGCTTATCAATTTTGGCGTAAATGCAAAAAAGACGGCCTAGCGCGTCGTGTCTATCTGTTTAAAGGGGATGGTAAAGCCAAAAGTAAACTGATCACCAAATCATACCCTGATAATACGGAACGTTCAGACCGCCGTGCAAGAGCGCGTGGTGATGTGCCTATTTATTTGTTGCAGACAAATGAATTAAAAGACCGTATTTCTGCACATTTGGGGCGGGAAACGGTGGGTAATAACTACATCCATTTTCCTGATTGGCTTGAGGATTCTTTCTACGATGAATTGACGTATGAAGAGCGCGATAGCAGCGGAAAATGGTCAAAGCCGGGCAAAGGGGCTAACGAAGCTTTTGACTTGATGGTCTATGCACATGCGTTAGTTATTTTACTCGGTTACGAAAAAATCAAATGGGAGAACCCGCCTAGGTGGGCTCAGTTGCCGGATATCAGCGAAGTTAAACTATCGCCTCCGGCTTCTAATCAACCTCCTCCAAAATCAACACCAATTCAAACTCAAACAGAAACGCAAGAAACCAAGCCTAGCGTAAGTTCGGCATGGACTCCTGTGTCTTCAACATCTGGGGGATGGGTATGACCCGAGAAGAAATTAAAGAAATGATGGACGCGTATTTAAAAGCAGAAATGGAAATACTGCAGGGGAAGAGCGTCACATTCAATGGCCAATCCATGACAATGGAAAACCTCAGCGAGATCCGCAAGGGGCGAGAATATTGGGAGCGGCGATATTCACAAAGTAGTGCAACAAATCGCAAGTCACCCGGCTATAAATTAGCGAGGTTCCAATGAATTTTCTTGATAAAGCCATATCGGTGATTTCACCAGGATGGGCCAGTAGTCGCTTGCGCTCACGAAACCAAATCCTCGCTTATGAAGCCGCAATGCCATCACGGCAACATAAAGCAAGGCGAGAGCCCCGCAATGCCAATCAATTAACGCAAACTGGGGGGAAATCATTGCGCGAGCAGGCGCGGTGGTTAGATAACAACCATGATCTTGTGATTGGTATCCTCGATAAAATGGAAGAGCGGGTTGTTGGTAGTAGGGGGATCATCGTTGAACCTCAGCCACTATCAATAACAGGGCAAATCCATGAAGAACTAGCCAAACAAATAAGGTCCGCTTGGGCTGAATGGTCAATTCGTCCAGAAGTGACAGGGCAATTTACGCGTCCAATGCTTGAGCGTCTCTTGGTTCGAACATGGATACGCGATGGGGAGGTCTTTGCTCAATTAGTCAAAGGAAACCAAAAGGGGTTGGATAAACAAGCGGGGATTCCGTTTTGGTTGGAAGCACTTGAACCTGACTTTGTTCCTATTCATCTTGATGATACAGGGGAAAATATCCGACAGGGGATCCAATTAAATAACTGGGGTCGCCCACAATCCTATTCTGTTTACAAAAACCTGTTAACCGCAGGACAGCAAATGGGAAATCTCAAATCCATCCTCGCTGAAAACATGCTGCATATAAAATATGTACGGCGGTTACATCAGGTGCGTGGTGTCAGTTTATTTTCAGGTATCTTAATGCGCCTAAGCTCTTTGAAGGATTATGAGGACGCAGAGCTTACAGCGGCAAGGATTGCAGCTTCATTAGGGATGTACATTAAAAAAGGTGATGCCAGTTTATATGATGCCGATGAAGATAAAGAAGACCGAAATATCATCATTGAGCCGGGCATAATCTACGATGACTTATTGCCCGGTGAAGAAGTTGGCATGATCAAATCTGATAGGCCAAACCCAAACCTTGAAAACTTTCGGAACGGTCAGTTAAGAGCTGTTGCTGCAGGTAGCCGGGGTAGCTATTCCAGTATTGCTCGTGACTACAACGGAACATACAGCGCACAAAGACAAGAACTGGTGGAGTCATTTGAGGGTTATTACATTCTACAAGATACCTTCTGCGGCTCAATTAGTCGGCCTGTTTATCGACAATGGCTACAAATGGCGATTGCATCTAGGGTAATCATCCTTCCGCCTGATGTTGACCTCAACTCACTTTATAACGCCACATACAATGGCCCTGTCATGCCATGGATTGATCCGCTTAAAGAATCAAATGCATGGAAAGCACAAATTCGCGGTGGTGCTGCGACAGAAAGTGATTGGGTTCGCGCTAGAGGTGGTAACCCAGCAGAAGTTAAACGCCGCCGTAAAGCGGAAATTGATGAAAATGAACGACTGGGGCTGAAATTTGATACTGACCCCGCTAACGACAAAGGTAACGACAATGCAGACGAGAAACACACATCTCATGCTACCAAAAAACAGCACGACGATGAGTAAACCGCTAATGTCGGCACCGGAGAAAAGCTGGTTTCAAATGAAGGCAACCAGTGAGACTTCAGCCGATATTTATATTTATGACGAAATTGGGATGTGGGGGATAAGTGCAAAGCGATTTACCGAAGATTTAATTTCCCTTGGCAATATCAACCATATCAACCTTCATATTCATTCACCCGGCGGTGAGGTTTTTGAGGGTATCGCCATTTATAACCAGCTCAAAAACCACAATGCCAACATTACGGTTTATATCGATGGGTTAGCGGCTTCCATGGCGTCCGTTATTGCCATGGTGGGTGACGAAGTCAAAATGCCAAAAAATGCCATGATGATGATCCATAAACCTTGGGGTGTGTCGTGGGGTGATGCCAATGATATGCGAGATTATGCTGATCTGCTCGATAAGGTCGAAAACGTCTTAATTCCCGCCTACATGGAAAAAACTGGGAAAACCAAAGAAGAAATTGAAGCCATGCTCGGCGAAGAGACATGGTTAACGGCAGAAGAGTGCGTGGAGCACGGTTTTGCTAATACTGTGATTGAGCCGGTTAAAGCCATGGCCAGTCTTTCATCTAAACGCATCGAGGAATTTAAATCCATGCCGAAATCATTACAAAACACCTTGAAAAATAGCTTAGCTAACCCACGAAACACAATAACATCAAACGCACCGGCGACAGAGCCTGCACCACAATCACAAAACCCAACCAATACACAACAACCTGATACTGCAGGCATTCAAGCGCAAGCACGACAAGCCGAGCAAACGCGCATGAATGACATTAAAGATCTATTTGCGATGTTTGGTGGTAAGCATGACAGCATCATGGTTGAGTGCCTGACAGATATCAACTGCACCGTTGATCAGGCAAAAGATCAAATTTTAGATTTGGTTGCTAAGGAGGCGACACCAACAAATAAAAACAATTACGGTGCTCATATTTATGCAAATAACGGCAATATCGTGGGTGATAGCGTCCGAGCATCATTAATGGCGCGTGCAGGATATGATGAAGCGCATGCTGATAACCCTTATAACTGCATGACATTACGTGAATTGGCTCGCATGTCATTAACGGATCGTGGCGTTGGTATTGCGACTCGTAACTCAATGCAAATGGTTGGCATGGCCTTTACTCACGGCACATCTGACTTTGGTAATATTTTGTTAGATGTAGCAAATAAATCTATTTTGCAAGGTTGGAATGAAGCGCCAGAAACGTTTGAAAAATGGACGAAAAAAGGACACTTGGGCGACTTTAAACCGGCTACCCGTGTTGGAATGGGCGGGTTTAACTCCATCCGTGAAGTTCGCGAAGGAGCAGAATACAAATACGTGACTACGGGTGACAAAAAGGCAACTATCGCACTGGCAACTTACGGTGAGTTATTCAGCATTACTCGCCAAGCTATCATTAACGATGATATGTCGATGCTCACTGATATTCCGATGAAACTAGGTCGTGCAGCCAAAGCGACCATTGGTGACTTGGTTTACGCCATTCTTATGGATAACGTAATTTTCAGCGGTGATAACATTAAAATGTTTGATGCAAAACACGCAAACTTAACCAGTGGCGGCATGGATGTTGATACGATTGCGGCTGCTTGTGCGTTAATGCAAGAGCAAAAAGAAGGTGAGCGTGAGTTAAATATTGAACCTGCATTTATGCTGGTTCCAACGGCCTTAGCAACTTCTGCCAAACAAGTTATTGGTTCTAGCAGTGTTAAAGGTGCGGATATCAACGCGGGGATCATTAACCCAATCAAAGATATTGTTGAAGTTATCCGTGAATCTCGTTTATCTCGTGGCGCGAGTAAAGATAAACCAACGTGGTTCCTGACCTCGGCACAAGGTACAGATACCATTGAAGTTGCTTACCTTGATGGTGTTGATACGCCTTACATTGACCAAGAAGAAGGATTCAGCTCTGACGGTGTAACCACTAAAGTTCGTATCGATGCAGGGGTTGCCCCAGTAGATTATCGCGGCATGGTTCGTGTTGATACGAAATAACCTTATTACAGGTTAAAACCCTCGCCCTAACGGGCTTTTTTTATACCTAAAATCTGGCTCCTCGGGGCCAGAAGGAGAAGTTATGGCTAAGAATTATCAACAACAAGGGTTAACTGTTGAAATTAAAAATACAGGTGCAACCGCTATTATCAGTGGCGATTTGGTCATGGTGGGTGCATTAGCTTGTATCGCTGCAACAAATATTGAACCAGGGGAAACTGGTGATGGATTTGCTGAAGGTGTCTTTTTACTAAAGAAAAAGGCGGGCGTTGCATTAACGGCAGGTCAAGCGGTGACAGGTGATAAAGGGGGTGTTGCAGATAAAGGCGGCGTTCCTGTTGGTATTACATGGGAGGCGGCTGAAGCTGGCGCGGAATTAGTACCCGTAAAACTTAATATTTTCCCAGCGGCAGCGGTAGCAGGTGGCTAATTTATGAGTGCGTTTGAGAGGTTAACAGATCGACTGGACGCACTCACCACTAAACGAATGGGAAAGCCTATATCTATTAACGGTATAGACCACATCGGGGTGGATTCTCACTTTTTACCTGAATTCGGCCCCGTAACAGGAGATGGGCTTTCTTATGTCATTTTTTCGACGGGTTATCAACCCAGAAAAAACGACAAAGTGGCTGCTGGTGGTTGCCATTATTTAGTGACTCGTTTTCAGCGATTTAATGGCAAGTGGATGATTTTTTTAGAGGATGATGACGATGAAGGGGAAGGATGAAGCGATTCGAAACCTTAACATTATTGTTGAGAAAGTCACTCCCGTTGCAACAGCTCAAGCGATAAATCGTATTGCTGCTCGAGCAGTAAGTCGCAGTGTTAAGCAAGTTTCTAAAGAAGTCAAAATCCAACAGAAGATCATCCGCAAGCGCGTAAGGCTCAAAAAGGCCAGTGCAAAGCATGGCACCCCTAAAGCGCGGATCACTGTGAACAGGGGGAATTTGCCCGCTATTGTACTTGGTACAGCGCGCGTTCAATTATCCCGAAGTCGAGGGATTGAGCGACGACATGGCAGTGTTTTAAAAGTGGGTAAATTCACCTTTAAAGGCGCATTTATTCAACAGTTAAAAAATGGTAAATGGCACGTCATGCAACGACTCAGTTTAAGTCGTTACCCGATTGATGTTGTTAAAATACCCGTTTCTAAACCGCTAACGGAAGCCTTTGAAGAGCATGCAGTTAAAGTCCGTGAGGAGGACATGAGTAAAGAAATGCGTGATGCCTTAAATAACCAATTACGGCTGTATTTTAAGGGGGGGTAGTGATTAAGCACACCAAGATCCGCGAGCTAGTGATTGAGGGCCTCAAAGCTAGCATTCCAAAATTATCAACTTATGACGGGCGACCCGTCAACTTCGATGAAAATGAACTGCCTGTTGTTGCTGTTTATTTAACTGAGCCTCGCCCAGACCCAAAGTACCTTGATAGCAATCAATGGACAGCCATTCTTCATATTGAGCTGTTTTTAAAAGCGGCCAAAACCGATTCTGATTTAGATAAATGGGTAGAAGAAAAACTGTATCCAGCAATCAAAAACATAACCAATTTAGGTGACGTATTAACCGATATGACGCCAAGGGGGTTTGATTACGATCGCGATGATGAAATGGCGCTATGGGCTTCGGTTGATATCACTTACCAAATTGAATATGAAATGTAAGGAATTTTACGATGGCAAAAGTACCAAATCCACTGGAGCCCACAAAAGGGGCTGGCACCACACTTTGGGTATATACCGGAACGGATGACCCCACAAAGGATCCGTATCTTGATACAGGTTTTACTCGATTAGCTAGAATTAAATCACTAGAACCGGGTGAAATTACGGCGGCAAGTGAAGACGATAGCTATCTAGACGATCCCAATGGCGACTGGGAAAACACCACTCAGGGCGAAAAATCCTCGGGTGAAACCAGTGTGACCCTTGCATGGTTGCCGGGCGAAGAAGGGCAAAAAGACCTTGTTAAATGGTTTGATGAGGGAGTGCCACGCTTTTACAAAATCTTGTACCCAAATGGTACTCTGGACTTATTTAAGGGTTGGATTAGCAGCCTAGGTAAATCCATTCCGATTAAAGAAACCATGACGCGCACGGTAAAAATTAAAAATACCGGCCGCCCAACCATGGCAGAAGAAATCCCCCCAAAACCAGCGGGTAAAACAGTTACTCAACCAAAAGAGTAATAAATATTTAAATCAATCAAATAGCCACAGAAATGTGGCTTTTTATATGCATTTCACCCTGTGCACCGAAAGCACATTCACATGTTAAACATCGAGCCAAAATTTAGGTAATGAGCCTTTGAGGGGATCAGTTATAGCTGGTGTCGCTTCGATGGGCTGGTTTCCTATTTCGGCAAGGGTTCATTACTAAATAAGGTAAGCACCATGAAAGAATTATCAGTTTTTAATACACCAGTAAGAGTGGGTGATGATGGATATATATCAATCACTGATATTTGGAAGGCTGCAAAAGCATCAGGCATGAAAGTAGATAACTTACGGCCAGTTGACTTCCTAAGAAGCTCAGTAACTCAGTCATTTATCAATGAGTTAGTAAAAGGTGGAAATTCTACACCTTTTATAATCTCTAAAGGCCGTAATGGTGGAACATTTGCAACTAAGTTTTTGGCCTATGAATATGCAGGATATATCGACCCTGCATTTAAAGTTGGTGTTTACACCGTCCTAGATAAATATTTTTCAGGTGAGTTAATTTCAGTTGCTAGCTTTATGGCTGAAGCGAATATGGCTGCATATGTTTACAACCAAGAGGCTGCAATAGTTAGTGATTGTGGTCGAACAATGAATTATTGGGGTAGAGGGGGTAGAAAAGCTCACTTGCTACACAATAAACAAGAAGCAGAAAATAAACTGCAAATTGCACTGGATTATAAATAGGTCGCTAAGCGGCCTTTTTTATTATTAACGAAAAGGTATCGATATGTTTTTAAAGAAAAAAGAAATCAAAATTGGTGAAGAAGTTATCATTCTTTCTGAATTAACTGCCCTGCAGCGTGCTGAGTATTTTGAATTATTAGTCCATCAAGAGAGTGAACTTGAAAACCTCAAAGGTCACGCGCTGGGAGCTAAAGTAAATCGACATGGCGTTGAGCAACTTACATGGATTGTCTCTCGCTCGATTTGGAACACTGATAGAAATCGCGACATTGAAACCATCTATCAGGAAATACTCGATAACTGGGGTGATTCAGCCTTAAAAGCCGCATTTGATACCGCCTCTAAACTAAGCGGCATGAACAATGACAGCGACCCTAGTGAAAAAGAAGGGCAAGAAGCGCAGGAGCCTGAATCACTGGAAAAGTAGTCGCGCGTGAACGTGTGTTTGCTTTGCGACTGGCGCGTGAATTTGGGCGACCTGACTGGCGACGAATGCTAGATGAAATCAGTGCAACCGAGTATAGCGATTGGACCGACCATTTCAGCAAAGTACCGTTCACGCCTCAGCTTATTGATACCGAATTTGCTGCATTACAGAAAACCGTATTTCAGACCATGTTTGGTGGTGATACTGAGTTAATCGATTTTATGTTACTGACCGATGTAGAGGCGAGTGATACAGAAATGTCAGACGAAACACTGCAGACAATCGGCGAGGGAATTGTCGGAGGGGTGCGATATGAGCAACCAAATAGCGGATCTTGAGATTAAGATTGGAGTCAATGACACGGAGGTTCGTGAAACCCCTGGTCGAGTTCAGCGTATGCTGGAAAAACAGGAGCGTGATGACCAGCGATTTGCGAAAATGCGCCAAGATGCATTAGACCGAATTGCAGCAAAGGAAAGTGAAAGGCAGAGAAAGCGACAATCCCAACTCAAACAGTTTAGTGACGCGTCCGCAGCGGCGCATCAACAAAAAATTTCAGAGCTTGAAGCAGAAGCACGCGCCGTTGAAAAGAACCATCGAGATGTGAAGCGCATTTTTGAAGAAGAGATGCGTAAAGGAAAGCGTCCCGAATCAAATACTGGACTTGTTGCACAGTATGATGCGCAAATGGATGCATTGCAAAAGTACAACAAAGGACTTGAAGAAGCCCAAGCAATACGCCAGCGTCTTAACAGAGACTTACAAAACGGGCTCCTAGTTGGTAAAGAGTATGCGACACTTCAAAATCGAATCGGTGGGATAATTAAAACAACCACAAGAGCCGAAGAGGAGCAAACGCAGGCCAAGCAGCGTTTTATTAACAAGCTAAAAGAACAGGTGACTCAACAGAACTTGTCTCGCACTGAAATGTTACGTATCCAAGCGGCACAGCTTGGCGTTTCAAGCTCAGCAGATGTTTACATTCGCAAACTTGAAAAACAAAACGTAGCGTTAAAAGGTGTAACGATTAGCTCTGGCCAGTATCGGCAAGCAATGCGACAGCTACCGATGCAAATGACCGATATTGTCACTTCTTTGGCTTCTGGTATGCCGCCGTGGTTAGTCGCAGTTCAGCAGGGAGGTCAAATTAAAGACTCTTTTGGTGGGTTTGGTAATTCACTTAAAGCGATCACATCTTTAATTACACCATGGAAAGTGGCCATGTTTGGTGGTGCCGGCGCATTAACGGCATTTGGTGTTGCTGCTTATCAAGGGTCTAAAGAGCTCAGCGAGTACAATAAACAGCTTATTTTAACGGGCAACTATGCCGCTAAAACCAAAGGCCAACTTAATGAATTAGCAAGGTCACTTTCGGGTGACGGTATCACGCAGTACAAAATGGCTGATGCGCTGGCACAAGTCGTTGGTTCGGGTTCGTTCACTGGCTCACAGGTAGGCATGGTTGCTGGCGTTGCGGCAAAAATGGAAAAGGCCACAGGGCAATCTATCGATGAAACTATCAAGCAATTTCAGCGACTCAAAGATCAGCCGGTTCAAGCTGTTATGGAATTGGATAAGTCTCTCCACTTTTTAACGGCAACGCAACTTGAGCAAATAACCACGCTTGAAGAACAAGGGCGAACATCTGATGCAGCTAAGATTGCGATGGAATCTTATGCTAATTCAATGAGAGACAGAACGTCTCAAATTGTTGAAAACTTAGGTTTCTTAGAATCTGCTTGGGCTGGCGTTAAAGATATGGTTGTAGGCGCATGGGATGCAATGCTTGACTTAGGAAGAGCCAAAACGCTTGACCAACAAATAAGGGAATATGAAGAAAAGCTTGTTGATTTCCAAATAAATCCTGTATCCAAAGGTCTTCACTTCAACAAAACAGGGCAAACAGCTGATGATCTAAGATATGAGCTTCTTGAGCTGAAGGAAAAAAAATATCAGCAAGACATGGAAAATGCAAGAAAGCTGTCAGAAAGAAGAGAGGAAGAGAGCCAAAAGCGCAAGATCCAAATTCAAAATGAATATGCAAACAAATTTTCTTCAAGAGAAACCCAAAGGAAGAAAGAGTTAGAAAAATTAGAGTTTGACAGAAAAGCGTTGGGAGAGGAAAAATATCAGGAATACAAGGCAGACATTGAGCGAAAGTATGCAGATCGAAAAGTGCCGAATACACCGAAAGGTAAGGTATTTCGCCCTGATATGGGAACGCGTAACGATGAATCAGCACAAGCTGAAGTTACCTCTCTTCAGGCTCAGTTAAAGCTGCTTGAACAGCACTCCTCGACCACTGACTTTATTAGTCAGCAGCGTAAAAATTTACAGCTAGAACAAGCCAAATTTAATGTTTTAGAGGAGGCAAGCAAAACTCGTAAATTATCCCTTGATGAACAATCTTTATTAAAAAATAAAGAAAGTATTTTAGCCAATAAGATGAAATTAGCTGATTTGGGCGACCAAATTTCCAAGCAAGAACATCTTAATAAATTGCAAGATCAGGCTGATAAATACGTCAAACAGCAAGAAGCACGACAAAAAGCTATTGCTGATTCACTAGGTAAATCATCCTTAGAACTTCAACGGGCACTCGAAATAGAGCAGTTACGCTCAACCTATGGCAATACTCCGCAGTGGGGGAAAGTTGAGGGTGCAAAACTATCCACGTTTGCCCAAGAAGATGCTGCAAAGCAAGATTGGATGGCTGGCATGAAAACAGCTTGGGGTGATTATCGGGATGCAGCCTTAGATGCTAATGCGCAAATTCAAAGCGTTACATCAGCGACATTAAATGGATTTAGTTCCACACTGTCTAGCGTGCTAGTGGATGGACAAGCCAACTTTAAAGACTTCACTAAATCAATTTTGAAAATGCTAGCGGAAATTGCTATCAAAATGAGTATTGTTAAAGGATTTGAAGCCTTTGGCTTTGGTGGTGTTACTGCTAACGCAAAAGGGGGCGTATACAACTCTCCTGGTCTTAGTGCGTACAGTGGACAAATTGTATCACAGCCAACTTTATTCCCGTTTGCTCGGGGCGCTGGATTAATGGGTGAAGCAGGACCAGAGGCGATATTACCTTTACGTAGGGGAATCGATGGGAAGCTAGGAGTTATTGCTGGGAATGCTAAGTCGAATTCTGGTGATTTTTATCAAACCAATCATGTCACCATTCAGAATGACGGATCAAATGGTGAGATTGGACCTCAAGCACTTAAAGCAGTTTATGAAGTGGGTAAAAAAGGAGCTGAGGATTATTTGAGATCTCAGCGCCGTGATGGTGGTTCATTTTCAGCGTAACCATAGCATAAAGCCCTCCTTTGAGGGCTGAATAATGGAGGGTTAATGGAAGCATTTAACTGGCCTATTAAACCGGGGATGGGAACAGAATCCTCTCCCCGAGTCAGAACTGTTAGTTTTGGTGATGGGTATGAACAACGTAAACCTGATGGGCTAAACTCACAGCTTGAAAAATTCAATGTGAACCTATCTCTCACACCAGAAAAGGCTAATCAGGCGTTAGATTTTTTAAAGCGCCATGGAGGGGTAAAATCATTTTTATTTCAACCGACTAAAAATAAGCCTGCAGTTGTAGTGGTTTGTAAAAAATGGTCTTCAGACAGCGGCAATATCCGCAAAACAATAAGTGCCGAATTTGAAGAAGTGCTCTGATAGTTGAGATGATCACTTTGTGATTTATTTGCATTCTTTAAATATCATAACTCATAAGCTACCATTGACAGTTAGTGATTACACTGCAATCTAACGAGTTAAAATCATGAGCTAATTTATAAAAAAATAACAAAGGAGCTGTTGGGTAATGAATAGATTTGTATTTCTAATAATGTTATTGCCGTTTATTGCAATTGCATCAGATAATGAATCAGGAAAGGATTTTTTTATTAAAATGGTGAAAGAGGCTTGCTCTGACCATAAAGATCCTAAATTCTGTAAGTGGCAAATAGAAAATCTAAGTGCTATGACTAGCATCAGCACGCTGACATACTACAGATGTAAACTTAACAGTGAAAAAGGAAAGGAATGTGACGACTCCGTAGAAATGTTTGATTATATTCAAGGTCAATATGATAAGAACATGGCTGAAATCAAATCGGAGTAATAGCTAGATACTTTATAAACCACCCTCGGGTGGTTTTTTTATGGGCAAAATAAATGCATAACATCCCACCAGAGTTGCTTATCGCGACAACGAAACTTGAAGCAGAAGCAGAAATTATACTCTATGAAATAGACCTAACAAATATAGGTGGAATTCGGTATCGATTCCACAACGGTACCAATGAATCATCAGGGCCGGTTATTTGGCAAGGCCAAGAATATGAGCCTTATCCCATCATGGGGGATGGTTTTGATTTAAATGGCAAAGGCCCATCTACACGCCCAACCATTTCACTGTCTAATTTGTTCGGCCTAATTTTTGGTATCGCTAGCCGCCTAAACTCAGGGTTAGGGGGTATTGTTATTCGTCGTAAAACGACAGCGCAATTCCTTGATGCAGCTAATTTTGCTGGTGGCAATGACAATGCGGATCCAACGCAAGAGCAAGTTAGCCGATGGGTCATTGAGCAACTAACCAGCCTTAATGCTGAAACAGCAACATGGGAACTTGCTGCCCCAACGGAAACAGATGGTGCCACTTTTCCAGCTCGAGTCATTCTTTCTGATGTGTGTAATTTTGGCTATCGCTCTGAAGAGTGCGGGTATAAAGGAGAGCCGGTTGCTGATGAGCTCGGCAACCCAACTCAAGACCCCAGTAAAGATAAATGCGGTAAGCGCTTATCTGATTGTAAATTAAGGAATAACGCACACCGAATAGGCTGCTTCCTCTCTTCGTCTCGCCTCAGTCAATAAGGATCCCCATGTTAGAACAAACTATTTTGGAACATGCAAAACGCATGACGCCACAGGAATCGTGTGGCCTTGTGATTATTCAAGACGGTACCGAGATTTATATTCCTTGTGAAAACCAACATATCGACCCTGAAAATCATTTTTCAATTGCGGCCGAGGACTATATTCAAGCTAGCCAGATCGGCGAAGTCATCGCTATTGTTCATAGTCACCCCAGTGGCAATCCCTATTTAAGTACAGCAGATAGAGCGCACCAGTTAAAAACAAACCTCCCATGGCGGCTGGTTTGCGATGAAAAAATTATCAAATTTGAGTGCGTACCTAAGTTATTAGGCCGTGAGTTTATTCATGGCTCTACAGATTGTTATGGCCTATTCCGTGACGCTTACCATTTGGCAGGCTGCTCGTTGCCAGATTTTGAGCGCGAAGACAATTGGTGGCGACAAGGGAAGGAACTCTATTTAGATAACTTAGCGAAAAATGGCTTTAAGCAAGTTAAAAAAGACATCCAGCCCGGCGATATTATTTTGTGTTGTTACGCCAGTTCCCGCGCAAATCATGCCGCAATCTACCTTGGTGATCAAACAATCCTACACCACGTCCCTAATCAACTGAGCAAACGTGAGGTTTATAACGAAAGATGGCAACGAATGACTCACTCGATTTGGCGCTACCGCGACTGGCAACCATCCGCTTTTATGGGGATCTGCAACGATTTGGCCGTCGATTCGATTTAAATATTAAAACCGCAGCTGAAGGGCTTCATGCCTTATTTCTTCAAATTCCCAATCTAAAACAACAATTCCGTGATGGCTGGTACCAAATCCGCATTAGCGGCTCCGATGTTGATCCAAGCGAATTACATCAGCGTGTCCATGAGCCATTGATGGCAAATGCGGTAATTCATATTGTTCCGCGTATCGAGGGTGCAAAAACAGGTGGCGCATTTCAGTTTATTGCTGGCGCTGCCGTTTTGGCGATCGGATGGTGGAACCCAGCTGGCTGGAGTTTTGGCGCGTCGATGATGCTGGCAGGTGGTGCAATGATGATTGGTGGTGTCGCGCAGATGTTAACGCCGATGCCTAAACCTGCCAACTTGTCACGTTCTGAAGAAGAAAAAGGGAACACGTACTTCAGCAACCTCGAAAACGCAGTGGCGCAGGGGATGGCGGTACCGGTTGCTTACGGTGAAATTATGTGCGGCTCAAGGGTGATTTCACAAGCAATTGAAATCATGGATGACGGTGACGCAAAAGATATTGATGTGGGTAAACACGGTGGTAGTGGGGAGACGTAATCATGGGTAAAGGCGGCGGTAAACAACATACTCCTTATGAGGCGCCAAACGATTTAACATCACGGCAGAAATTATCAATTATTGATTTAGTGAGTGAGGGTCCAATTGAGGGACCAGTTGGTGATTTAAAGGGGGTTTATCTTAATAATACTCCCGTTATTGACTCCTCTGGTAACAGCAATGTAAACGGCATGACCGCTCAGTGGGTGTCAGGCACTTTAGAGCAACCAGCCTTAGAGGGGTTTTCATCATCATCAAGCGAAACTCCTGTCAGTATTGAAATCAAAAAAAGCACACCTGTAACTCGCACAATAACTTCACGAAATATTGACCGCTTACGGTTAACGTTTGGCACCCAAGCGTTGGTTGAAGTGAAAGATAATGGGGATCGTGTTGGCACATCAGTTGAGTTACAAATTCAGGTACAACGTAATGGTTCGTGGGTAACTGAAAAAAATATCACTATTCGTGGTAAAAGGAGTAATTCCCCATACCTAATGGCTGTGATTATCGATAAGTTGCCACCGCCACCTTTTAGCATTCGCATGGTTCGTCTAACGCCAGATAGCAACAGCGATAAATTACAAAATAATACTATTTGGTCAAGTTACACCGAAATTACCGATATTAATCAAACCTATCCAGGCTCAGCAGTCGCGGGTCTAACGTTTGAAAGTGAACAGTTTGGTAATCAATATCCTACACGTAACTATTTAGTTCGGGGGCTGATTGTTCAAGTGCCGAACAATTATAATCCTGAAACTCGCGTATACAGTGGCATTTGGGATGGAACGTTTAAGCCTGCGTATACCAATAATCCTGCGTGGGTGCTGTATAGCTTATTAACAACGAAGCGATTTGGGCTAGGTAAAAGACTGAAAATAGCTGAGGTTGATAAGTTTGCGCTTTACGTTATTGGTCAATATTGCGATCAACTGGTACCTGATGGCTTCGGTAATAAAGAGCCTCGAGTCACCTGCAATGCTTATATTACTGATATTCGCAAAGCTTATGATTACTTCAGTGACCTGTGCTCAATAATGCGCATCATGCCTGTGTGGAATGGGCTGCAAATGACATTTGTTCAAGACCGCCCTAGTGATGTCGTTTGGCCTTACACAAATGCAAACGTGGTTAATGGTCGTTTCCACTACAGCTTTAGCCCATTAAAGGCTCGTCATACCGTTATTGAAGTACGCTTTATTGATCCGCAAAACGGCTGGAAAACCAGTGTTGAGCAAGTCTCTGATGATGCATTGGTTGCTCAGTTTGGTCTTAACGTGCTTCGAGTTGATGCATTTGGCTGCACAAGCCGTGGACAAGCTCGGCGTTATGGTCTGTGGATATTATTGACAGAAAAATTAGAGACCCAAACTGTTGAGTTTGAAGTAGGCGCGGAAGGGCTACGCCATACTCCCGGTGACATTATCGAAATTATGGATAATGACTGGGTGGGTGGCGAGGACCCTATTGGCGGTAGGCTCATTGCCATCGATGCCACTCAAAAGATTTTAACGCTTGATAGAGAAGTCACAAAACCTAAATCTGGTACCGCTTTTATTTCGTTAATGAATGCCACTGGCCGTTATGAGCACGTAAAAGTGACAGGGTACTTAGGCAACAATCAAATTAAAGTTGAATCGGTACCAAAAGGTGTCGCCACAAAATCGGTATGGGGTATTAACCAGCCCGATTTGGCTCGTCGTTTATTTAGGGCGATTACGATTTCTGATAAGGGTGATGGCACTTACGGTGTTATTGCAGTTCAGCATGTTCCCGAAAAAGAGGCCATGGTTGACCAGGGGGTGAAATTTGAACCGTTGCCTGACACGCCATTGGGCGGCTACATTCCTCCAGTTGAAAACCTCTCTGTTGAAGTCAGTGCAGATAGTGACAACTGGCAAGTGGAAGCCAACTGGACAACCGCAACGGCGGTTCGAGGTGTTGATTTTGTCCTCAAACTAACTCAAGCGGGGCGTATTGTTGGTACCGCGAAAACCCAAGAAAACCGTTATCGCATTGGTAATTTACCGCAAGGGAATTACCTGCTCTCTGTCGCACCACAAAATAAAGATGGGCAAAAGGGCGAACAAGCCTCGGTCTCATTTGATATTAACCCACCGCCACCGCCGTCTTACATCGATGTTGAGCCGGGCTTTTTCAGTTTAGGGATTATTCCTCATGTGGGAGGGCAAAATGCGCTGCGCCTGCAGTATGAGTTTTGGTTTTCCGAAAAACAGATTGCGAATATCAATGAAGTTGAGTTGCTAGCTGAATACCTTGGTAATGGCACGATGTGGGTTATTCAGGGGAGAAAGCTTAAAGCTGGCCAGACATATTTTATTTATGTCAGAACCGTGAACCCAGTAGGAAAATCGCAGTTTGTTGAAGCCAATGGTAAGCCAGAGGATCGGGCTGATGAAATATTGGAGGTTGTCGGCGATAAATTCCTCAGCACTGAAGCTGGCCAGCAAATGCAAGAGCAAATCGACTTCAATCAAGGAAATGTTCAACTGCAACTTGAGCAAGCGGCTGAAGCGACACTTAACAACACAATGATGTTAAATCAAGTTTCATGGCGTTTATTCGAAGAAGAGGGCACGCGTAAATCTGAAATATTCCGACTTGAACAAGTGAGAGTATCAGACCAGGAGGCGCTAGCACGCTGGCAGCAGCAAGTTAAAACAGACTACGAGCAAACCTCATCCGCAGTTCTAAAAGTGGAAGAATCTATTTCAACACTTGAAGAATCGACAGCTAAAGACATCTCACAAGTGAAAGCTGAGATTAAACAAGTTGATGACAAGCTTGCACCAATTGACGCTCGTGTAACAGAGCAAAAAGAGGCTATTGCTAAAATCGATGAGACGCAAACGAAGCATATTGAAACAGCAGGATCCCGATTTAATGATAATGAAGCGCTAATCAATCAACTAGCACGCACAATTGCCAATGCTGAAAGCTCACTAGCGGAAATGGGGATGCAGCTGACTGCGGAATATGGCAATCAAGCAGTTGAGCAATTGAGAATAAAAGCGTCTATTACTCGACTCGATACTGTTACAGCTAACAAATTCCAATCATTTGCACAGTCTATTGAAAAGCTAGAAACGCAGTTTAATGATGTGAATGCAACCATCACAACACTTAAGAAAACGGTGTCTGACAATGAGGAAGCACAAGCGGAAGTTAACGAGCTCATTAAATCAGAAGTGGGTGAGAATAAGGCAGCAATTGAATTGCGTGGGCAAACTATTTTCGATCACAAAGGGAATGGTTCTGCGATTTACACAATTAAGACCGGTATTAATTGGAATGGCCAATACTATGACGCCAAGTTTCTTATGGGCGCTACGGTGGCAAATGGAAAGGTAGTTACGCAGATTGGCTTCAGTGCAGATACATTCGGTATTTTCAATCCTTCCAGTGGCAAGTTGGAGCCTGTTTTCTTTGTTGAAAATGGTCAAGTATTTATCAATGAAGCGTTTATTAACAAGGCAGTCATTGGCAGTATTGTTGTCCAAACTGACATGCGCTCACCTAACTATGTGCCGGGTAAATCTGGAATGCGTATTGATATGCAAAATAGTGTGTTCGAAACAAACAGCAATGAGGGGGACTACTCCGTTATTCGAAACAGTAAAGGCGACTACTTTAAGTATAAAAACACCTACATTATTGAATTGGGGTGGTTCTTATGATTGATAGCTTATATGGCGTGAAAATTCGAAATTTAGACGGCAGTGAGTTTATTTTCAATGAGCACACCGCTCCAGCGACAAACCTATGGACTCGTTATGTCAAAAGAAGTGACGGCCTATCCCCAGACGGCGGCTGGCTAACATACAAATGGAATTGCCCCAATGAAATCCCAGAGGGTTATGGCTTTCAAGTGGTTTCTTTGAGTGCAGCAGAAGTGACGTTTACACAAAGTGGCGATAGGCGTTACGTATCAGGGACAAAGGATAAAATCGCTTATAGCTCCAACGGTAGAAAAGTCACTGTGATGGGGATGATGGATTATGACCTGAACTATGTAAAAATCATTGCATTCCCGACAATCGGATCCCAGAAAACGGCGAGCGGTTTTGGGTTAAAAGTGATGGGAAGTTCTGTCTTTCTGGAAAATACACCCCCGTTGGGTTATGCCTATGCAACTCACAAAGCAAAGGTCTATATTACAGAAGGGTTTAACATTGGAGAGACTTTCCCCGGGCTAACGATTGAGAATGCGGTATTTTTCTTTTATACCGATGACAATAAATCCTTTATTCGTTTGGAGCCATCGAATGTACAAAGCTGGGAAAAGTTAAAGTGGTGGCGTTATGTCAGTAGAAACCGAAATAGCACCAACATCACAGCATATTCGCCTGCGTGGTATTGGGTTGTTGCTTTTACGAATGTGCAACCCGCTCAACTGGATACACCCGGCTTTGGTTTGAAAATTCGCAACCTAGAAGGGAGGGTCACATTTAACTCTCAAATGGGCGTAATGACTCGGCCTATTACCGTTCCCGGCAATCAAATCCCACTAGGCTCGGGTATTAACGTTGATTCCATTCGTCGGCCCATGTACACACCGACAAAGGTCGGGGAGATATTCAGTAGTGATGGCGGTTTAGGCTGGTGGCGAGACCTGAATATAGGGAATTTAAGTGAGTCTCAAATCAGTTTATTTCAAACCAGTACATCTCAACAGCGTGGTTATCATGGCAATCAAACGATAGCCCGAACCGCAACACCCGCTATTTTTTTAGACGCTGCAGATTATTTTCCTTTTCCATAGGTAACCATATGAAAAAAATTAAATATGCGATATTCGCAGGAATCGTCGTGCTTATTGCCGCGTGTAAATCCCCTGTAACAGTCACGCACGAGGTCTGTGAAGGACTATTTGTTATCACGCAATCTGATGCAAGTGAGTTTAAACAACACCACTGTATGAAATAAACAACTGAACACCTACAGGCCGCTTAATTGCGGTTTTTTTACGTTCAAAATTCAAGGAAACACCATGATTTATGAAATTGGCACTATCTCAACAAAGGCTAGCGACCCAAAAATAACAGGTAAAAACACGTTATGGAAAAACAGTGTGACGAAAGTCTCTGTAGGTCAAATTATTCTTATACAGTCTGGAGATACGATATATCAAAACAGCATTCGCTCGGTGGAAAGTGATATACAAATGACGTTGAGCTTTCCTGTCCCGGCAACACTCACAGATGTGAAATACGTTATCTCAATCACGATGATTGGTTCGGTATCAGACGGCGTTAACAAAGCAACAGCAATGATCACTGAAAGCTATCAACTGATGATGATATTGAACCGACTCATGACCGAATCCGGTGTGATTAAAGTTGTGTTACCTGACGGCACTGAAATGCAACTGAGAACGGAGAAAGAAAGGGATAGATTGCTAGATGGGAAGCTTGATAAGGCAGGTGGAGATGTTAATGGTCGACTGGATGTAGCATCTGTCGTTGTAGCAAGTCAGTTAGTGGCTAAAACACCAAAAGAAAGTCGCATACAACTAAATCCTATCGATGCTGGCCCACGAATTGAATCGCGTACAGAAGGTGGAGCATGGCGAATTTATGCACTACCTGAAACTGGTGGCACGTTAATGAAAGTTGGTGATTTTGGAGTTGGAGCGTTAAGTATAAATAATGTACCAAAGGAGTTGGATCTTAATGCCAACAAAGCGAGAGCACTAGGCTTTTTTTATATTAATCCCGATGCAGTTGGAACCCCTTCAGGAAGGAGCGAATATGGTGGTGGCGTGTATTTTGGAAGAGACCCAGCAGTTTCATCTAATATTTTATATTCCCCTGATTGGTCTTCAAAGGTTTATTTTAGAACACCGATTGGTGCATCAGCGATGTCAGGGTGGTATGAGTTCTATACAACAGGGAATACGACAAAAGACGCAAATGGTAACTTAAAAGCCGCATCGCCGATTGTTAAAGTTTTTGCTGACCATGTCGATCCAAATGAAGAAGCCGAAGGTGTAACACTCAAAAAATTGCACACGGGAATTTATCAATTACATGGCGTTCTTGGCCTGCACTCGGATGCTAGCTGGGGTGGTGTAAATGGTGGTATTACGATTCCATGCGGTATTAACCAGCTCCCATTGGTATATGCGCTTTATGATGTACTTGAAAAAGGCAAACCGCATCCATTCGATGGTCGTATTGTTGAGCCTGACGAAGATGGTGACATTGTCCTATACACGACTTACCGTAAGCATGATTTACCTCAGAACATTCAATATGAGCGATTCAAGCTTTACCCTGAGTTCTTGAAAGAAGTGGACGGGGAAAAGGTAGAATTAACACCGGGTGAGCCATGTGATATTCCTGTGGGCCACTGGGTTGATGTTCGTGTAAACATGCCTAGCAACTCTATCTACAATCAAAAGCAAGCTGAAGCTGAGAGACTTGCTAAGCTAGAAGCAGAGCGATTAGCGGAAGAAGAAGCTGGACATGGCAACGGAAGAGGGAAAAGAACGATTACAGCAATGGGAAATCTACAGCATCAAAGTATCTAATATTGATACTTCGCTATCACCGGATATTAATTGGCCTGAAAAACCTTAATTATGTTTATGAATAAACACAGGCAAGGTAATATATTTGTCTGTGTTTAGGTTATTGCAATAAGTCTAGAACTAAGCTATCTCACTAATAATAAGTGACTAGTTCGGTTAAAATTATTTGTCAATTGCTCTAAATTTAATAGAAATCTATAAAAAGGACGGTTTTATGCTAGATTTAATTAAGCGCGGAGAATCAACGGCAGTTATTCTTAGTGTTATTAGGGATTTAACAGGTGAGGCTACTTTCGCGATATTTGATGGAATAGTTACTGTCACAGTACAGGGAAAGAAGATTATCGATGAAGAAGAAATACAAATACAATTAACATACAGCCCTCCAAATTATGCGGTTATAGATATTTTATGGGAAATTTGTGGATATAAAAATTATAAAGACATGGGATTGCATGGGCGCATGAGCACGCAATATCAACAGGCTAAAAAGTCAGGGCTGAGACGCTTGACTCTAATCAATGATAATTACACCATAGATATTATGTATTAAAATATACTTAAATATTAGAAAGCCTCTAAATCTATGTACGCCTAAGTATCATCTAACTTACTCTCTAATTTTAAGCTAGAATAAGCGAAAAGGACAGAGCAGGAAGCAGCGGAACAGGTAGAGCAACAATAAAAACTAATGCGCCAACTCGCGTAGTTGGCGTAAAAACAGTAAAGATTCATGGGGCATAAATGGGGCATGGAATTGCTAATTAGTGCATGTATGTGCGAGGTGCTATTTTTAAGAAACCTTGTTACTTATTGATTTTAATAGACTGTGCGTGAATGTACATGCTATTGAAACAATGACTCAACACACTGTAAACGTATTGAGCCTAATATGTTATATTTAATAAATCTAGATTTAATTTTGTTGTAGCTTTATTCGTCATAATTTTTAGGTAATTTTGGTCAGTATGAAAAGATTTTAACTCGCTCCTCCCTGGACCACATTGTTGGATTTAAAAATTACTCATCAATATTGAGTATAGGGTAAATATAATGATTTGTTGGATTCATTAAAATTCCAGTGCCAAATTTCATGTCAGCCATAAATAGATCTTCTAGTGTTAAAATATCTATTTGTAGTAAATTAAAATTGAGTTTTCTTTGGATGTTAGTCTTAGGGTTTCCTGTTTTTATATCCAGAGTTACTAGATATTGACCTTCCATCCAGTATTTAGAGTTTTCATATAATTTTGATGCTATAGGTTCAAGTTCTAGATCATAATCAAAACAATTAATCAACCCGTTTGTATTGTTTTCTTCCCTTGCGCGAACTATTGCTTCCTTGAACTTTTTAGTAATTATTTTTAGTGTTTTTTCGTTACTACCTAGCACAGGGGTATAAAAACGAATGTTATTCGACCATGTAGTTCCTTTTTTAATGGTTAATGGAACAAAGGCTTTAAAATTTTGGTCTTGTTGAGTGTTGCCAAAATAAGCATAAGCTTTTTTTGTTATGACCTCTCTACTTGGGTTGGTAATACTAATAGATATTGATTCAATCTTTAAATCTCTTTGAGAATCGTTCTCTATATCCACAAACAAGAAAAAATCAGGATTACCAAAGAAATGACCAACAGTACAAATAGTTGGAATAGAAACATTTGGTTTTTTTTTGCTTATCCATGAGCATAATCGAGGAGTTATAGTAATAAATAAACTAGCGAATGCTGCTAATCCAGTAATAGCAGTCCAAAAAGTTTGATCAAAAATAAAATCCATTCCATTTTCTCCAGAAATCTAAGCAAACCATATTATGGTGAGTAAATTATTGCTTGGCAACATAGCAAAGATTAGATAATACATCACCTAATAAGATCCAAAAACCTATCTGCAAAACTATTTGTTATATATTGATCTTTAAGGGGTTTATAAATTGATAATAATCAGCATTATAGGCCGTTTTATTTGATGTATATTGTTAATTATCAGCATGTTAGTTTATTTATCTTATTGTGGTGCTACGCCACATGGGCTGGACTGAAGCGGCTGACCTAATCGTTAAAGGTATGGAAGGCGCAATCGAAGCTAAGACAGTAACTTATGACTTCGAACGTCAATTAGAAGGCGCTAAGTTACTGAAATGTAGCGAGTTCGGTGACGCAATCATTAAACACATGTAATTTATTACGTGGTGTGATTAATAACGGGAGCTTAATAGTTCCCGTTTTTTATTGTGTATAGAAAACCCCCAGCTAGGCTGGGGGTTCCGTAAAGCTTTCAGCTTTGAATAAGATATTAAAACCCCTTTTGATTTGTTAAAACACCTTGCGGTCTGGCAACTGCAAGAGTCAAACAAAAAATCAAAAGGGGGTCCCAATGGGGGACGAAAAGAGCTTAGCGCATACACGATGGAATTGTAAATATCACATTGTTTTTGCCCCAAAGTATAGAAGGCAAGTTTTCTACGGTGAAAAACGTAGGGCGATAGGTAGTATTTTAAGGAAATTGTGTGAGTGGAAAAATGTCAGGATAGTGGAGGCAGAATGTTGTGTTGACCACATACACATGCTTCTAGAAATCCCACCCAAGATGAGTGTTTCGAGCTTTATGGGGTATTTAAAAGGAAAAAGCAGTCTAATGCTTTATGAGCAATTTGGGGATTTAAAGTTTAAATATCGAAATAGAGAGTTTTGGTGCAGAGGGTACTATGTTGATACGGTAGGAAAGAATACGAAACGAATACAAGAATATATAAAACATCAGTTAGAACAGGATAAATTGGGAGAGCAATTGTCGCTCCCCTATCCGGGCAGCCCGTTTACGGGCCGTAAGTAATCCATAGATGCAAATGTCAGAGCCGTTATGCGCCTGTTAGGGCGCGGCTGGTAACAAAGCCTTATAGGCGCATATTAAAAACCTCCGGCTATGCCGGAGGATATTTATTGTCTAGAAAAATTCTTCTGCAAAACTCTTCTACAAAACAATTGTTATTTTATAGCTTAAACCTGCCAATTTTTCCTACGATCATCATGATATTTATCGGTCATCGCTTGACTCTTATGGCCTAATAAAGTTTTAGAAGAAGAGTTACAAGGTCGATGAGACGGCATACAATAATGAGGTTAGGTGATATTACTGAAGTTTATTATTGAAATGGGATGATCAAATGAACCGTAGTGAATTGATTGATTATATTCAGAATAATTATGGTGTGGATCCTGATAGTCCGTGGGCAAAGTACCCTGATTATCTTGTTTTTAGGCGAAAAAACAATACAAAATGGTTTGCAGTTATTATGCGTATTTCATCTCGTAAATTAGATCCAAATAAGAATGAAGAGATAGTTAATATTGTCAACCTTAAAGCCCCACCGGAGCTCATTGGTTCATTGAGATTAAAGGATGATATTTATCCAGCTTATCATATGAATAAAGAGCATTGGATTACGATAAAGATACCAGGGAGTCTTACCGATGATGAAATTAAGGGACTAATTGAAGATAGTTATAGGTTAACGGCATAGTCATTTATTATATGCAGGGCTATCCCATCCTTGGGAAAAGTTTCTATACTAGTTAGTTAAGCTTTTTAGCGATGATAAATAATCGAGGGAATGGTATTAAAACATGGCTATTATATTGCATTTGCTAGCCTTATTTTTTATTAAATAAATCATAACTTATGTAGCTGAACATATTGTATTCTTTGTTAAATGTGTATCATTTGCGTATCGATCATGGCTGCTTGGCCACCAACTTTCACTTGAGTGATATTTTTTGCTTGTGAGTTAATGGTTACATGAATCGAGGAGGGGCATCCCATCGCACGGCCTTGCTCAAATAGAAATTGCGTTTCATTCGGTAAGACATAATTGACCAAATAGCAGCCAAGCGCTCCACTAGCGCTGCCCGTTGCCGATTCCTCATTGATCCCATAGAGCGGTGCAAAATTTCGACAATGCGCTGTGGTTGAGCGAGCATGACTTAACTCAAACACATGGAAGCCGATAGCATTTGATTCTCTGCTGATTTCCGTTATTGCTTCATAATTAGGCTGCAGTAAATCTAAATAGCCTGTATTCACTGGAATAATAATGTCAGGTAACCCAGTTGAAACTATCATAATAGGTAAGCCTGTTTCAGTAATAATTTCACTCGTTATGCCAAGAGCTGTTGCAACTTCATTGATATTAGGCCCATTTCTTAAGGTTGGTAGCGCCTGCTCCATAACGATATTGTTTGGGCTAACAGATACACTTAGAATACCGGCTTTGGTTTTTTGGGTGTAACACCCAGAAGAAATTAGCTTAAGTGAAGCTAAAGTGAAAAACACCGCTAATGTTGCATGACCACAGAAATCGACTTCACCTTCAGTGGTATAGAACTCCACTTTAAAATCAGTCTCTTCACCATTATAGACAAATGCTGTTTCTGAAAAACCAACTTGTTGCGCAATAGCAATTTTTTGTGAAGTGCTGAGCACCGGCGGGTTGAGAACAACACCAGCAGGGTTACCACCAGTGTTATTTTGTGTGAAAGAATTGACAAGATATACCAGAATATCTTGCTCAATTGAGCCGGTATTTTTAATTGGCATTTGTTTTTCCGAGTTCTGAATAGATATTTTAAATTTTCCGAGTGTACCTTACTCATCGGTTTAAATTTAATGAGCAGTACAAATAAGGCATTAGCATAACCCATTGTGTAATAAAGTAAATATGATGTTATTCTTTATTGATATATAAGGTTGGCAATTAGGATAGGTTATTGGCAGTGACTTTTTCGTTATATATCATTGCGTAACAAAAAAAGCCCCTGCAAGCAGGGGTATCTAATGGAAATGTATATTTATAGTTATTGTTATAAGGCGCCTATTGCTTAGATAGACCACTAAATAATACCAGTTCTTAAGCCTTAATCCAAATCGGAGTAAGCATAAAAGTGAAATTTTTTATAGGGGATTCAATTACGCATAAAGTGAGTTAATGAGTAATTAATTGAAAACACCAATAAAACTAAACTAAAGTTGATGAATAAGAAATAAGTTTTGATTGTTTACCCAAAAAGTTATCGTGATATAAAAAAGGGATAAAATGCATAAAATTAAGCACTATCTTTCAGATTAAATCACGGACAAATGATAAATCATCGAAAGATAATATAAATGTGAAGTTTAAAAGATAATAAATTCAATTTTGACTTGAAATACAAAATAATACACCCATAACAATTAAAAATGATATTTTTATGATAAGGGATAAAATATGACTAATTCACAGAGGGTTACACAAGCACTAAACGCAGTATTGGGTGAGGACATAGGTTCATTGTCTGTGGCTAGACAATATTTTTCAGATAAATACATCCAAGTTGTTGATGGAAAGCAAATTGATTTTAATGAGTTTATTGCACACTTACAGGTATTGAAGCAGGCCACTGAGTCGATTGTTATTACTATTAAATCTATCGCTGAGGGAGATGGGTGTGTTCATACTCAACATTTGGCAAAAGCAACTAAAAAAGATGGCTCAATAAGTGAATTTGAGGTATTTGCCTGTTTTCAAATAGAAGATGGGAAAATTATCCGTTGCGAAGAAATGACAAGAATGATTAAAGGCAGTAGTCAGGATGAAGATTTAGGCTCAAGAACTTAAACCTTCATTATTTGTAAGGTATTTAATATTACTAATTTAGGTAAAGTCTAATAAGAAACAAGATTTTACCTTGATTACATACAGTGTTTAACTTGGGTAAATTAGTTGTAATCCAGTACCGACTTCTTGTACGGGCGCATATTTTGCTAAATGTATTTTTGCGTTGAGATCTGTACAATGACATGGGTGTATAAATTTTAAATCCTGTTGGTGAAAGTAATTCCCCGTCTGTTCCAAAACCTCTTTTGAAGCTTGTTGTAAATGAAACCCGCCTATCACGGTGACAATGTTATTTATTCCAGTTACATGTTTTGCATATTCAGTGATATTGCAAATTCCAGAATGAGAGCAACCAGTTACGACAATTAGGCCTTCCGTCGTTTTAATTGCAAGTGCTGAATCATCAAATACATAGTCGTCAACGATATTATGATTGAAGTCCAGGGTCGTACCAATTGGCTCTTTTCCTTCAAAGCTATTAATTCTAGGAATTTGGCCTAAAAATACGATGTTTTCAGAAAGATAATAAGGCTTAGTCGCTTCTATTAAATTGAAGTAGGACGCTAAAATATCTTTAGATGTATTTGTTCCGATGACTTTAGATTGAAATTTTTTAGGAATTAAGGCATCCGGGTGGTATACCAGATGCTTCGCTTCAGGTGTTTCAATGTTACGACGGTCAAAATATTGGATTAAGTGACTTAAGCCCCATGTATGGTCGTTGTGACCGTGAGAAAGAACCAAGTCAGTGATATTTGCAAGGTCAATATGTAAAATGTGTGCATTATCAATAAATATATCTGAATAGCCGGTATCGAATAATATTTTTTTATCATCGGCCTCGATATAGTAGCAGACTCCAGGTTCACCGCAGAAATAACTATCAATCAGGGTATTATTATCGACAAGAACAGTAATTTTTATTGTCATCATGAACTCAGATTTCATAGAAGTAATTGTAATCTGTTATATCAGATAAACGCTAAAAAGTATTAAATGGCTATAAAACATAGTAATAAAAATTGATAACGTGGAGGGAGTAATAGAGAAAAGATAAAAATGTTGGAGGTGACCAAAGAAAGTCAACCCCCTAAATGAAATGTTATACTTTGCTAGATAGATTGTTTTACTTTTTTAGTTTTAGCCTCTTGGGGAGTATCACTATCTATTTCATGTTCACTTTTGGGTTCAATGTGAAAAATAGAAATAATAGCCTCTAATAAATCTGATTGGGACTCCAAAGCTCTTAAAGACGATTGCAATTCACGAGTCATGGTTGCATTCGCTTGTGTAGTGTTGTCTAATTCATTGATTGCTAGGTGTATTTGGCTAACACCATGGGTTTGTTCATTTGAGGCAAGCGCAACACTTTGGATCATCTCATTGATATTAGATGTATCCTGTGCAATTGAAACAATATTGTCATTTGCATCAGCGGCTAACTGGAAACAGTGATTAATTTTATCATTTGAATTATTAATTAATAGCTTGATTTCTTTGGATGCTTGAGTGCAACTAATTGATAATTCGCGGACTTCATTTGCGACGACTGCAAACCCTTTGCCATGTTCACCCACTCTAGCTGCCTCTACAGCGGCATTCAATGCTAATAAATTAGTTTGAAACGCAATATTATCAATGGTTGAAGTAATTTTGCTAATTTCTTTCGAAAAATCGACAATATCATCCATATTTTCAACAACATCAGAGATAAGTTCATTACTCTTATCAATTGTTATACTCGTCTCTGACATCAATTTGCACGATTGATTAGTGTGAGCGGTATTCAATTTAAAAGATGAATCGAGTTCTTCGACGCTGGCTGCTGTTTCAACAATGGCGGCGGCTTGTTGATCTGCTCGAATAGAAAGGTCGTGATTCATCTGAGTGATATCACTCAGCTCAACTTTTATATGGTGAGTGTTGTCATAAATATTTTTGACGATATCAATCAATTTACTTTGCATATTAGATACATGTTGTTTAAGTAATTTGATTTCATATAAACCTTTGTTATCAAAGCTATGGTATAAAACGCCATGGCTAACTTTTTCAATACCATCAATAACTTGGTTTAGTGGGCGAATAAAGAAAAGCTGTAGAATAAAGCGAATGAACAGAGTTACGAGGATAACGATTGAGATAGTAACGATTAAGCCAATCAAACTTTGTTTATACAGTTGCTCACTTGCGAGAGCAATATCATGATAGCTACTATTTAATTGTTGATGATATTTTACGTAGTTTTTCTCAAATGTGTCCTGAAATCCTTGAGTCGGCTGGTTTAAAAAGTCATATGTTTTTCCTTGAACTAAAAATACGGAAAGCTCATTTAATGCAGCGTATAACGCGTTATATGATTTTTCTAACTCAGCAAATTGGTCACTATTTTTGTAGATGGAAACGGTTGTAAATGCATCCCAATAATTACCCGTTTCAGCTATTTTTTTATGATAAAACGCGATGAGACTATCTATGTCAGTATTTGATGTTTTCATCTTATTGATAACTAATAAATGGCGAGAGCTAGCACGATTTAATGTATTTCTTGCTTGTAATAAAGACTGCCATGTATTGTTTAGTTGAGTTTGTTCGTTATAGATAGTATCGAGTTTGGTTAATGTCTCTTGATATTGTTTTAAAGAACTAAAGAAAAACCAACAAGTTGAAAGAAGAAGGGCGATAAGTAGGCCTGAAATAAACCAGACTAGAGTTGTTGTCTTAAAACCAGAAAAAGAGAACTTAGTTGAACTAAAATTAATTTTTTTTAAATTACCAGACATCATTGATTATTTCCTTTCATACCATCGAATAGTATGTTTCACACATACTAAATACGACTTCTAAACATAACGTGATTAACCATGAGCAAATCGAAGCTGTCCGATAGCTAAAAAGTTATATGTAGTCACGCGAAAGCATCAGGCGTAGGGACTGAATAAATGTATCGGCACTATTTCTGGATACTTTATATCCAACAATTTGACTTAGCTCATAAAATTGAAGTTAATTAGGTGTTTTTACTGATTCAAGGTGGGAAAAGGACACTGTAGTTGTACATTGACAGCGACAATACAGTTAACTTACGGATTATTTGTGATAATAATAGTCCATGTTTAAAATTTAATTATTGAGTGCGGTATGTTTTCTTTACTCTTTAAATGCCTTTTAGGTGCTTTAGCTGTGTTGGTTATTGCACTATTTTCGCGTAGTAAAATTTACTACATTGCAGGATTAGTTCCTCTTTTTCCTACATTCGCATTAATTGCACATGTTATTGTTGTACAAGAGCAAGGAGCGGAAGCTCTAAGAAAAACTGCACTGTTTGGGTTGTGGTCTCTCATTCCTTATGCAATGTATTTATTAACAGTATATTTATTAGCAACAAAAATCACAGTTTGGGGAAGTTTAAGTGTTGCAACTGTTATTTGGATAATAACAGCGGCAATATTAGTTTATATATGGCAACTCACTCAATAGATAACATTGGGAGACATAATTAACTGCAAACTATAATGAAAACTAAAGAAGTGCGATAAGCTGACGGCTTAAGTACACTTGGGTAGAGTCGCAAAAAATTAATTATTAACTATAATGATAACCAGTGTTTTCTATTGAGCTGTATCATTAAAATGTTATTAAGAGCCTTGGTGTTACTGTTAGTAGCTGGGTGCGCATATATTGCAGGAATTATGACTGAAGTTTCACTTGATCCTGAATTAGATACAGAGAGTCGGGTTAAAAGCTCTGTTGAAGATTTTCTTGCTTACCCATCAGCAGCTAATTATAAAAATGTTCAATATTATGTATTGACGAAAAGTGAAGAAGGGGATGAAACGGGCTATTATTGCGGTGAAGTCTTTGGCTTTGAAAATGAATTACCTCATGGCTATAAAAGATTTATCATTAGGCTTCACAAAAATAGAGCTGGTAAGGTAATGATATCCATTCCTTTTGTGGAAAAAACTGATGATATTATCCCCGCAGAACAATTTGAAGCTGTATGGGATAGGTACTGTAAAAGAAGCTAAGTTAATGATCGCTCGTTGAGTGGTTAACACAACGAGCGTTAATAATTAATTGGTTTTAATTGCCATTGTCGTTAGGAATGTTGGTAGATAATTATCAATAACGAACCGTGGATTAGGTTGCCAATCTTCTTTAAAACCTGTGATAGAAAAGCCTGCTTTTATTTGCCCACCTATTAAGTCTGTCAGTGAGTGACCAAATACAAAAGCTTCTTGTCTTTCCTGTTTCTGTGCTATTTGCTCTGCTGATAAAGTGGATAGCTCGGAGTATGGCATAGTATAACTTGGTTTTATTATGCCTTGCTCGTCATAGTGTTTATCTCGTTTGCCAATAAAAAGAATTGGGTTATAAAAGCTGGATAATAGGCGCCCATTGGTTTTTAACACACGGTGGCATTCTTGCCAGACAGGGTTAACATCTGGAATATATAAATTAGAAATAGGGTGGAATATAATGTCAAAGGTTGCATCCGCAAACATGTGTAATGAGCGCATGTCACCTTGAACAATCTCTAATGTTAAATCATCCCTTTCTGCTACCATTTTGTCTTGCTCAAGTTGTTTCTGAGAAAAATCAAACACAGTCACATTTGCGCCCGCAGCTGCGAGTACCGGGGCTTGTTGCCCACCCGCTGACGCTAAGCAGAGAATTTTTTTATCTTTTATATCGCCTAGCCAAGCTGCGTCAACAGGTGTTGGCGTTAAATGAACCTGCCATTTACCTTGCTTGGCATCATGGATAGTTTTGGAATCAACAGGTTTTGACCAAGCAAGTTGGGATTCTGCTTGTTTATCCCATGCCTTTTGATTTGCACTCGTGTAATCGGTCATAAATGTACCTCTGTATACAATAATTTGTCACAGTGTAGCAAAAAATAAGCAAGTTGAAACTAAAAATGTACTTATTGGTACACTTTTAGTTTCCGACCATTAGATGATATGTTGTGCCATCAAATTCAAAATCAGTGACATTACTCATGCCTATTTTTTTATGTGCGAAAAGAGACCTAAGATTATCTGCATTGATAAAAGCAACGGGCTTTCCTTGATTGTAAGAACAAATTTCATCAAAAAGAGTCTTGAGAATATTTTTTCCCCTATGAGCATTATCAATACAAACAGGGCCATAAAGCCAGTTACCTTGTATAATGTTTGTATGTTGTTTAATAATAAAATGAGCTATAGGTGGTAAAGATAAAGAGTGAGAGTCAAAGCTAAATACGACCGCGACAATTTTATTTCCATCCCGACCAATAATGGTGGTTAGGCTTCCTGCAAACATTGCGTTAACTTTGGCTTGAGGATATTCACCGAGTAACCCACCTTGCTGGGATTCAGAATTAGATTGCAATAATTGAGCTACAGCATGACAATCTGATTGTGTCATTAATTCATATTTAATATTCATTATTACCTCGTAATGATTGCTAAATACGTTTAAATTTATGATATGAAAAGTGACGGGATTTGCCGGAGCACATTGGAATGTGTTACCTTTAATTCCATAATATCGATTACTTATTATTTATCTATTAAATCAGTATGTTAACTAAATTCTACCCAGTATTATTACTTGTTGTTTCAAATGTATTTATGATGTTTGCTTGGTATGGGCATTTAAAATTCACAACAAAGCCACTGTATATTGTTATTTTCTTTAGCTGGTTAATTGCATTGGTTGAATACTGTTTTGCAGTGCCAGCTAACCGGTTAGGGCATCAGTACTACAGTGCAGCTGAATTGAAAACAATGCAAGAGGTGATAACACTCTGTGTTTTTGTTCTTTTCTCCGTATTGTATTTAGGTGAAAGTTTTACAATTAACCATTTGATAGGTTTTATTCTTATTTTTGCGGGGGCCTTTTTTATATTTAAGGGGCCATTTTAACAAAAAGAGCGGCTTGAGCTGCTCTTTTTGGATTGAACTTAATTTATACCCATCCTTTTTCATGGAATTGTTTTAGTATCACAACAAATTGCTGCATTTCCTCGGGGGTTCCTAGCGTTAATCTATTCCAGCCAACCGCGGGTGGAAATTCACGACCTACCATGACATGCGCATCAGCCATACGTTGTTGATAGGTTTTTACGTCCCCTTTAACCTTATGGAAAATAAAGTTAGCTTGTGATGGAGTATATTCTAGCCCGATTTCGTTTAATGCTTTTTCTACGATTTTTCTCGATATATTGTTGGATTTTAGGCTGTATTGAATAAATGATTTATCCTTCAGTGATGCAATCGCAGCAACCGCACCTGCTGTATTAGTATTATCAATAGATAAAAACGTATCTACAGCAGCAATAACTTCGGGAGTTGCGACCCCATAGCCGACTCTTAAGCCTGCTAAGGCGAAAATTTTTGAGAAGGTGCGTGTGACAATCAAGTTATTTTGGCCTTTTTTGACTAACTCAATAGCACTTGTAAAGTCCGAGTCTTCAACAAATTCAGCATAAGCCTCATCAACGATAAAAAATGTGTTGTCAGACTCTTTACTCATCCACTTATCAAGCTGGCTATAAGGTGTGATCATTGCCGTCGGATTATTCGGATTACAAATATAGACCATGGATAAACCGTCAAAATTATCAGCGGCTTGTTTCATTTTTTCTAAATCAAATGATAAATCGGTTTTTAAAGGAACTTTCGTTATCGCTATATTCAATGGAAGAGAATAGAGTTCTGTATAATTGAATGTTGGATCTGGGGTGACTAATTGAATTTTTTTACCGAGTTTATTTGCTTTAGCAGCCAACATGGCAACAGCGGCTTGAATGGTTTCAGATGAACCATTGCCTATAGTAATGTGCTTATCAGATAAACTGTAGAGCTCGCCAATATTCTGCTGTAATTCAGCACGAGCATCATCAGGGTAGCGGAATGCATTAGGTAATGCCTTGATGATAGCTTCTTTAGCATTTTCGGACATCCCTAATGAATTTTCATTGAAATTCAATAGTAATGGGTGCTTTTCACTCGGCAATACAATATTACTATTTTGTGCAACCGCATGATTAAACAATGAATTAAGCGCAAGCCCGCCAGCCACTAATGAGCTGGATTTAAGAAATGAACGACGATCCATAGCTATTCCCTGAAGTTATTATTTTTTGAGTACATTAGATTACTTAAAATTGACTCAAAGTAAATAATTATTTACTTTTTATGACTAATTATTCGTATCAGTGGTGTAGGGGATTTATCTGTTGAAAATTTATTGGAAGTATAAAGGGAAGGCTTGTCATACTACGGTGGTGAAGGGCAACCAATCGGGTTATAGCATTATTGAGGATATATAAAAAAGGGTAGTATTTTTCTACCCTTGGTAAAGATTATTGGCCTTGCACAGGGGTATTAGGTGTAATTTCTACAACTGCAACTTTAACCATATACTGTTTACCATTTTCTCCTTTAGGTGCATCTGCAGCGATTTTTTTCAGTGTTTCATCTGGTTGAGCAGTTTGAATAGATGTTGAATACTGCATCATTCCACGGTGACGATTTGCATAATTAGAGTGACGATAATTATCGCAAGGCCTATCATTATATTGGTGTTGGTTTTGGTATCCGCCACGGTGCCATGAACCATTACCATCCCCTGGGTAAGCGAGTGTCGAAAAGCTAATAGCGATTAAACTCGCACTAAGAATTAATGGCTTTAATATATTCATATGATATCTCCTTTAGATATTTATTAATTATCATTTTGCCATTGTAATTAATTAATTCAATTGCATTTACTTATCTAAATGAATAAACCATAATTCAGCCACTTTTATTTCATTATTTCCTCACAATGAAAATAGTTTGTTAATAAAATAAACTTAACGTTAACTCATGGTTTTTTATTGATTTTATTTTATTGTTTTTCATTGAAGAACTTAGCAAGTTTACTGATTGATATAATTGATGCAACGGCAATGTCTTTATTATAATCATCACATAAAACAAGTAGCCTATCGATAGCGGCTTCTTGTTCAATTGAACAAATATAATCGCCTAATGCATTTATCGCCGCTATTTTAACATCATTATTGTTTCCATGAGTTAAGCTAACAAGATTTTTAACGATTTTTTCTTTCATAAAAATATATTAAATCAGTCTAATAGTATGGAGACTAGTATAAAACTAGCTAAGAAAATAAAAAATGTTTTTTTTATTAATGCTAAGTTAATAAATATAAATTGAATCAATGTTGATAGATATTTTCTAGCCAATTGTCAGGGTTGGAAAGTATTTTTTATATCTTGTTATCAATTGGTTAGGGTAAACATTAAACAATGGAGTTAAAAGCTCAAATTGTTTACTCAAATGGGTATAATACATTTATACTAAGCTAATTAATCATAAAGTAGGAAGGGTGATGCGTTGAAGCGTATAAAAACAAAATTATTGATAGTATTGCTATTGGCTTTAGGAGTATTTGCATACCATTCTTATACGAGTATTGGTGATTCAGATGTCAAAAATGAAGCCCAAAGCATGGTGGAAAAAAAACTCGGCAACTCATCAGTGGTTGAGTTTAGTGATGTGGAAATAGCACAAAAAAGTGAGTTCAAGGAAGGCGAAAGTTATCGAGTTTGTGGTTTATACCGTTTACCTTCTCAAGAAAACTCTCTGCCATTTGTTGCGAATGTAAGTATTAAAGATGGGCGTTTCTCTGAACACGGGCAACTGATTATAAGTGAGACACCGGAATTACAATTCTCGATTGAACAGTTGTGTGTTAAAAAACAAACTAATTGATAAAAAAACGCTCAAATTTTAGTTTGAGCGCTTTTTTACTAGAAAATTAAATGATTAAGATTTATTCAAAAGAAGTTCAGTTTGAATTTTACAAGCTGAAACAGAATCATTTAATGATTTATTGAAATCAGCTTCATTAGCAAACTTAGATTTATTGCTGCGTATGGCATCAATCGCTGAAGTTAGATTTTCGCGTAGGTCTGACTCAACAGTGGCTAATTGCTTGAGGTCGACATTTTCACTTTTCAGTTTAGCAATGGTTGCTTGAGTTAACTCACTGCTAGTTTTGTCAGTGCTGTACGCTTCACTTAGTGCTTGACCTGTGATTTCGCAATAATCGTTGGCTATCTCACTAATATTTAATGGGGCATTATCAGCCATAACAAGGACTGGGGTCAGGCAAAAAGCCAGTAATAAACGCTTCATAGTCATACCTCTATTTTGCACTCAATGAATAATAACTCTATCTAGTATTAGAGAAATACTATAGCAGATTAGACCTAAAACGGGGACGTCGAATGGATTTTTAGCATGATTTCATAAAAAAGAGCCAGTATAAATACTGGCCGCTATAATTAGCAAAAGCAATGTAAATGAAAATTACGTTATATACATTAACATATAACGGTTAAAGGTAAAGCAAATTTAACTTGTTTTGATAATAGATAAGACTAAGTATGATCTTGATCAGACTTTGAATAAATATTGAGGGGAAACGTTATCGAAATACGAGAGGATATTAAAAATAACCAGCTAGAGCCCATGTAGGCTCACAGCTGGTTTTATTGGTGTAATCTGGCAAGGAAATTACTGTTTTAACCAATGGCCATGCTTTAAGACATCTTCGACAAGTTCATGTAAAACAATATGTGCTTCGTTATCATCATGAAAGCCTTTAGTTTGAAAAGTCGTTGGGCCGTTATCATGAGTGATCAATAGATAGCTGCCAGGATAGACTTCTAAAACACGTGCTTTCAGCTCAGCAATGAAGGCGTCATATGATTTTTCAGAGAGCTGAGAAAGTGGGTCATCAGATAACTTGATATTAATTTCCATGTGTTAACCTCTTGTCTATAAATTTATTAGGCTCAGTTTATTGTTAAGTGACAACATAAGCAACCATCTAATTAAGATGATTGTAATTGGATTTGCTTTTTTATTGTACATTAGTGTTACACATCGATGATACATTCCAAATAATGAATTAAATAAAAGAAATATTATAAAGTTTTTCGTTAAGGAATAAGCTAATTCAAAGTGGATATATGAAATGAATGATGAGTTTTTATTTATTCAATTAACTTGTTGGTTAAAATAAGCACGATGAATCAATCATTTGATTTACTTTCGGTGAAATGATAAGGGGATTTTTCATGACTAGTTTTTTCAAAGGGTTATAGGTTCTTTTTTATGGACGTGTAACGTGTTTCTATTAAAATTGAATGTAGTCAATGATTAATGAATCGAAAATTAATTTACATTAAAGATAAAAAAATATAATTTCTGCTAATCATATTAAGATGAGTTGGCTCTTGCTAGCTAAACTCCTTTTCTGGAGTTTTGATTTAAATGTGAGGATTTAATTTTCGATTAGTTTTTTATTAATCGTTTTAATAAAAAAGGAGTGTAATTTGATAGAATTTATAAACTCAATAACTAATTTCATTTGGGGTTCTTTACTTATTTATTTATTACTGGGAGCTGGTCTATATTTTACCCTTCGATCTGGTTTTATTCAAATTAGGCATTTTGGCCATATGTTTAGTGTCTTAAAAAACAGTAAACAGTCTGATAGCGCAGGTATTTCATCTTTTCAGGCATTATGTACAAGTTTAGCCGCTAGGGTCGGTACAGGAAATTTAACTGGGGTAGCTATTGCCCTAACAGCAGGCGGGCCTGGGGCTATTTTTTGGATGTGGGTTGTTGCTTTATTGGGAATGGCAACCTCTTTTATTGAATGTACTTTAGCACAGTTATACAAAACCAAAGATGATAAAGGAAATTATCGAGGTGGGCCGTCATATTATATGCAAAAAGGCTTAAACCAACGCTGGATGGGCGTGTTATTTTCAATTTTTCTGATTATTGCTTTTGGTTTAGTATTTAATGCAGTACAAGCTAACTCTATTGCTCAAGCAACCGCAGTCGCCTTTGATTTCAATCCAATTTATGTTGGCATTGGCTTAGTTTTATTAAGCGGAGTCATTATTTTTGGTGGATTGAAATCCATTGCGAAGGTTGCTGAATTAGTTGTTCCTGTTATGGCGTTAGCCTATTTACTATTGGCGTTTTGGGTTGTTGGGCACCATATCGAACGATTACCTGAAGTTTTTATGCTGATAATCCGAAATGCATTTGGTTTGCAAGAGGCGGCTGGCGGGGCTGTTGGTTATGGTGTTGCTCAGGCGATGACACAAGGAATTCAGCGGGGATTGTTCTCTAATGAGGCTGGAATGGGGTCTGCACCAAATGCAGCGGCATCGGCAGCACCTTATCCTCCACATCCTGCATCACAAGGGTATGTACAGATGCTTGGTGTTTTTATGGATACCATCGTTATTTGCAGTGCGACAGCAATTATTATTTTATCATCTGGTGTATTAGAAAGTGGAATGGACAACATCAATGGTATTGAATTGACACAACTTGCTCTTTCTTCTGCCGTCGGTAGTTGGGGAAGTACATTTATTGCGATAGCTATCTTCTTTTTTGCATTTACGTCAATTATTGCTAATTATGCTTATGCCGAAAGCAATATGATTTTTTTAGAGAATAATCATACGGCGGGTTTATTTATTTTCCGTTTAGCTGCATTAGGTATGGTGATGTTTGGTGCGCTTGCAGAAATGCCATTTATTTGGAAACTTGCAGACTTATCGATGGGTCTAATGGCGATAACTAATTTAATCGCGATCCTTCTATTATCAGGTATCGCTTTTAAACTTGCTAAAGATTATAACCAGCAGTTAGTCGCAGGTAAAATACCAACTTTTGATATCAATCAGCATCCTGAATTAAAGAAACAATTTGAAGAAGGGATATGGGAAAAAGAAGAAGTTGATAAGTGGGTTGAGAAAGAAACATCTCGCTAATACAAAAGTTTTAAATCATAAAATTCTTAGGTGATAGCCTGAGAATTTTTTTATGACATATTATCAATATTTACTAAAAATAAACGCTTGCATTATAATTGTTTGAGCTATAAGGTTTTTTTAGATGGTAAAATGAATGTATTATTACAATGAATATCATTTTCGAAACTAAATAGCTGAGAGAGTTATGAAATTGAATCAGTATGCCGCAACGCTGTATGGGGTTATTTCGATCTTGTTGTGGAGCACAATGGTAGGGCTGATCCGCAGTGTAAGTGAAAACTTTGGACCAGTAGGTGGCGCCGCATTAGTCTATACGGTTGGTTCACTGGTATTGGTACTTGCCATGGGAGTACCAAAAATAACGAAATATCCTAAACGCTATTTACTTTGGGGAACAATACTGTTTGTTAGCTATGAAATTTGTTTTGTACTAGCGTTAGGTTTAGCTAATAGTCGGCAACAAGCGATTGAACTGGGTATGGTGAATTATTTGTGGCCAAGTTTTACTATCGCACTTGCTGTGTTTTTTAACCGTCAGCGTTTCACTTTATTATTGGGGGCAGGGTTAGTTTTAGCTTTTATGGGACTGATTTGGGTAATTTCAGGAAATCAGCCATTATCGGTACAAACTATTTTGGCAAATATTCAAAGTAATCCACTGTGTTATTTTTTAGCTTTTATCGGGGCTATTGTTTGGTCATTCTACAGCAATGTGACTAAGCGTATTTCTGGTGGCCATAATGGGATGGTATTATTCTTTATCATGACCTCTATTGGGTTATGGATACTGTATTTTTTCAGTACACCGACACCGTTTATTATCAATAGCCAAAGCCTGTTATTATTACTCATTGCCTCAATAGCGACTGGTGGAGCGAATGCATTGTGGACATTTGCGGTTATCAAGGGAAATGTGGCTTTTTTAGGAACGCTTTCTTATTTTACCCCCGTTATTTCGACAGCATTCGCATCAATATTGTTAAGCACTACATTAACGTTAAGTTTTTGGCAAGGTGTATTAATGGTGACCATGGGGTCGGTCATTTGCTTTTTAGCGACTAGGCAAAAAACAGTAAGCGGCTAAAAGTGGCAGCGTGAACGAGTGTAGGCGCTGCCATGGACATCATGTTGATAGCAAATTTTTCTGTGGCTACACATTAATAAATTTATTGATGGCGACGGCTACGCCATCTTCATCATTAGTCGTAGTGACAAATTTCACCATTTGGCGAATGGGTTCTAACGCATTGCCCATTGCGACAGAAACACTGGCGTATTGCAGCATTTGGATATCATTATTTTGGTCACCAATACTCATGACTTTGTCAGGTGTAATACCCAACTTTTCACAAATACATTGTAACGCAGTCCCTTTATTCGCCGTTTTATTTGAGACCTCAAGGAAATACGGACTTGTTCGGGTTAAAGCGTAATTATCGAAGACATTCTCTGGAATATAGCTGATACCAATATCTAATTTTTCTGGGTGGTCAATTATCATAAACTTAGTAAATTCTAGAGAAGAGTCCATCTCATTAACAGGGCAATAGATGAGTGGTGTGTGAGTTAAATAGGCGTCTGCGACCGTATAGTGACTAATATGGCGGTTAGCCGTGAACATGCAATTATCTGCGAGAGCATGCATGTGAACCCCGACATTTCTTGCGAGTTCCTCAAAATATTGGAAGTCAGCGAAATCTAACAAATTCTCTGCGAGATGGCTGCCATCATTGGCTTGGTGAATGACGCTACCATTATTACTAATACAATAGTTATCCGTTGTATTTAAATCTAATTCTCGTAGGTAAGGAGATATACCAGAAAATGGTCGGCCCGAGGCTAAAATAATATGGACACCTTTTTGCTTAGCCTGCGTGATAGTCTCTTTTACTACGGGAGATATTTGGTGTTGGGAGTTAAGTAATGTGCCATCTAAATCAATGGCGACCAGTTTGATTGACATCCAATGCCTCCTAAAGTTCGTGCTTTCTGCCAATACCTTACTCTAATTATTCAGAATGTAAATTATACAAATAGTTATAACTTTAGTTGCATTAGAATAATGCGTGTTTGATGTGAAATTGAACAGAATGTAAAGCAGGAACTCTGTTCAATAGTCAAAAGTTGAAATGACAATGTTTTATAGCATTATTATGTTAATCAATAGGTTAATGCGGCTAAAATATTCTCACTCATAATTATGAATTAGATGGAGCGGTTGCTTAACATCTAATTGGATTTGGTCATTCTGTCTAAAATCAAATGGCGTGATACCATATTCTTTGCGGAACATATAGGTAAAGTGGGACTGAGACCCAAAACCAAAATCCAGTGCAATATCGAAAATGGACTGGTTACTATTACGGAGTAAGTTGACCGCACCTGCAAGGCGGCGTTGACGGATGTATTTACCCAGTGAAATCCCTGTGACTTCTTTAAAGATTTTTTGCATATGCCAAAGTGAATAGCCTGAATAAGCCGCGAGCTCTTCTAAGTGGATCACGCGCCCTAAGTGTTCTTCTATCCATTTACTCAAAGCATAAACAAGTGCTAAGTGGTTATCTTGTGGCATCTCAAATGTTTTCTAGTTTTACGGTAGCAGAAGTATACACAACTTCATTTCATCATGACAAAGGCTGCTTGTGCGGTATTTCCCATTTTTAGGGTAAAAAAAGCACAATCAGAATAAGTTAGTAACCAATAGCACCTAAAATGAGCAAATTTTTGTAAAAAGAGGTCAATTGCATATTTTCCTCAAATTTGATGCTCTAAATTAGAGTACCATTTCTTTTATAAACGCATTATATGCAATGCCATAAGTGATACCAATCATAAAATGGCAGTATCTTAATATTGTAATCATTTGAAAAATAAAATCATCATAGAAATATGAAGGAATTGTCTGTGTTTGGTCGTAAATTAATTATTGCTGTAAGTGCAGTTTTGGCTTGTATTTTTTTCTATCTTTTAGCGATGGATAACCTGTGTGATCAGGGTGGTGAAAACTTTATTTTTGGTATTTGTCGTGTGACTGACTTGTTACCATTTTGAATTTGCTTTTTAATGCTCAATCCATGATATTGAATCGGGGTAACCATCCTGCGGTATCATTTTGCTATGTGATGAAAAAAATAATTAATAGCATCTGTTTTGGGGTCGTACAAAATGCTGAAAACGGCACCAGAAGAATGTAGTGTTAATAAGAAAATTCAAATAAACTTGTGTCATTATCATTATTTTGGAAGATAAAAAACAAGTAAGGGGACAAAAGGGTAAAGTTATGGCGCAACAGCAACAGACGCTAAAGCGGGGATTAAAAAACAGGCATATCCAATTGATTGCATTGGGAGGTGCTGTTGGTACAGGGTTATTCCTCGGAATAGCAACAACCATACAAATGGCAGGGCCGTCAGTTTTACTGGGTTATGCGCTGTGTGGGTTTATTGCTTTCCTGATTATGCGTCAGTTGGGCGAAATGATTGTTCAGGAACCTGTGGCGGGTTCGTTTAGCCATTTTGCATTTAAGTATTGGGGTGGTTTTGCAGGGTTCCTTTCGGGGTGGAACTATTGGTTCATGTTTATTCTCGTTGGGATGACCGAACTGACCGCTGCAGGCAAATATATGCAACATTGGTGGCCTGAGCTCCCTATATGGGTTTCTGCCGCGGTGTTTTTTATTGCGGTAAATGCAGTTAATTTGATTAATGTACGCTCTTATGGTGAGACTGAGTTCTGGTTTGCATTAATTAAAGTTATTGCAGTCGTTGCGATGATTATTTTTGGTTGCTACTTATTACTCAGCGGCCATGGTGGCCCACAAGCGAAAGTGAGTAACTTATGGGAGCACGGCGGTTTCTTTGCTAATGGCTTTAATGGGCTAATAATGGCGTTAGCAATTATTATGTTTTCATTTGGGGGGTTAGAGCTGGTCGGTATTACAGCTGCAGAGGCAGAAGACCCAGATAAAAGCATTCCAAAAGCGATTAACCAAGTTGTATACCGTATCTTAATTTTTTATATTGGCTCGTTAGCGGTACTGTTAGCTTTGTATCCATGGGTTGATCTTGACGGCGAAACAAGCCCATTTGTCTTAATTTTCCATGAATTAGGGGACTTACTGGTTGCTAATTCGTTGAACGTTGTCATTTTAATCGCTGCATTGTCTGTGTATAACAGCGGAGCTTATGCGACAAGTCGCATGCTGTATGGCTTGGCACAACAAAGTAATGCACCTAAATTTCTTGCAAAAGTGAATAAAGGTGGCGTACCAGTCATGGCATTATTTGTTTCAGGTGTTGCGACGTCTGGTGGTATTTTAATTAACTTTTTGATGGAAGGTAAAGCTTTCGAATTGTTAATGTCATTAGTTGTGACGACGTTAGTTTTAAACTGGATTATGATTTGTGTTTCAAATTTGAAGTTCAGAGCGGCAATGAACAAACAAGGTGTCGAAACGAAATTTAAGAGCATTTGGTATCCATTTGGAAACTATTTGTGTTTAGCGTTCTTACTGTTGATTTTAGGGATTATCCTGACAATGGACGGTTTGCGTATCTCGGTATTAATTATGCCATTGTGGGTAGCTGTTCTGTGGGTTGGGTATCAATTCTCAGGGGCTAAAAAGCAAGATTTAGCTAAAAGCCAACAACTAAGTTAAATTTATTTTTTTCTTATAAAAAAGGCCGGTAGGGTATTCCCACCGGCCTTTTTATACAGCCATGAAATTTTATATAGCCATGAGATGGCTAGGTCACCATTGCCAACGTAACCAAGCGAATAATACGTTGCCGTTATTATAAGTCCCCGGAATGTAAGTGGCTTGCAGTGAAAGTCTATCATATTCCACTGATACCAGAGGGAGTGGTGCAGGGATCGGAATATAATACATATCCTTACGGGCAGTGACGCTCAGAGTGAAGCCTGCTCCCATACGGAAACCATCAATATCTCCCGGGATCCACATTTTTTGGAATGCATAACCAGCAATTGGCTCCCAATCATTATGTGAATCTTTGAATGCCATTGCATAGATAGCATGCCAGTCATTATCTTCATCATAACGATATTTACCAAAGCCCAGACCCCAAGGGCGCTCATTATATTCATCCGTTTTTTTCTTGTCGTACATTGCACGGTTGTGCCAAGTCACCGCGGGAATGTATAGCTCATATTTGTCTGAGTCCCACGTGGTACTGACATTGCCTTTAAATTTATCCCATAAATTTTCCGATTGCTCTTGAGCAATGGCAGGCGATGATATGCAGATTGAGGTGCTCATGAGTAACGATGCACCTACGGCCAACTGTATGTTTTTATAAACTCTCATTGTAAATCCAGTTCTGTATCGCAGATATAAAAATGATGATTAGCTCGCTAATGATTATCAGATTAGCATTATTATTATAATTTTGAGCGGAATTATTTTAATTAAGATACATATAATATAACAGTATTTATTACATAATTAAGGATAATAACTGGCTGGTCATATTAGAACCGTTTAATTTTGCCTGTTTTTATGTGGGATAACCGATTATCTGATTAAATAATAACGTATCAAATTAGTTGTTGAATAGGCTAATACTCCTAAAGTAGCTGATAATAGACGAGGTGCTTCATTTTCAGGTTGGATAAGACGAGAGGGATTTTTAAAAGAATAAGAAAAATAAAGTGCCATTCATTATTTTTGTAGTTAACGTTATGTAATAGAAAGATATTTTTTATTATCTAGGTGATTGCGACTAGTCATGTTGATAGAGCAGACATTTATGAAAAATAGCGTGCAAACAAATCCAAAAAGTATGACGCACATCAAATAATGACTTGTCTCAATGAGATGAAATGGATCACATAGGCGGCAGGTATAAGCTGCGGTATGTCAACACGGCTAGGAGCTAGTCTTTAAAGGTTTATGGCATATATATTGCTGTGAATTACCTTGGCTTCTAACTAAAAAAGGAACGTCACCATGATGAAACGCCAAGAACCACTGACTGAGTACCAAGCTAAATGCTTGGCTATCGCCACAGACAAAATATTATCACCAAAACAAAAAGCCAATTTTTTAGCGGCAGAGGCAGATAGCCATATTCCATATCTTGCAATGAGCCAGCCTCTTGCTGATGCGTTAGATGAACGTGTTATTTGTGATATGTATGAAGGAAATGCTCCGTATAAGCCACGTTATGTATTGCCTGACTACGTAAAATACCTCAAACAAGGTTCGGCATACTTAGAATTAGCCCCCGCAGAGGATTTTGATGACGCACTTAATCATCTGATGATTTTGTATCATCATGTGCCGTCGGTAACCAATTTCCCAGTATTTTTAGGGTATTTAGATAAACTTCTCATGCCATATGTGGGGGAGTTGACAGAAGAACAGCTGTATCCAAAGTTAAAAAGGTTTTGGATACAGTTAGACCGAACACTGCCCGATGCCTTTATGCATGCCAATATTGGCCCGGATGACAACGTTATTTGCCGCTTGATTTTACGCATTGATGCAGAACTGAAACAAGTCGCACCTAATCTGACATTTGTTTATCATCCACAGCGCACACCGGAGTCACTTTTCTTACAAGCGATTGAAAGCATTTGTGAATGCAGTAAACCGCATATTGCAAATGATATCATTCATAGTGCGGCATTTGATGAACAAGGTTACGGTATTGTCAGTTGTTATAATGCGTTGCCCGTTGCGGGTGGGGGAAGTACTTTAGTTCGTATTAATTTACGTGAAGTTGCATTACGTAGTCAAAATTCAGCTGATTTTTTAAATGTGCAATTGAAAAAATATTGTGAGTTACAAATGGAACTCATTGAAACACGTAGCGCATTTTTATTTGAGGAGTCTAATTTCTTCCAAACCAGCTTTCTTGTGCAAGAAGGGTTAATTGAGCCTGAACGTTTTGCCCCTATGTTTGGTATTTACGGTTTAGCAGAAGCTGTGAACATCCTGATGGAAAAAGACGGAATGAAAGGCCAGTATCAGGCAAATTCACCGGCCTTGCCATTGTCTTATCAAATCAGCGAGCAGCTAGCTGACTTTGTTGAAACGACCCCCGTTAAGTATGGCTATAAAGGCAGAGCGATGCTCCATGCTCAATCAGGGATCAGCTCGGATATCGGGACAACACCGGGGGCTCGTATTCCATACGGTGAAGAGCCAGACCCGGTGTCACACATTCAAGCGGTAGCTCCCCATCACAAACACTATTTGTCTGGGATCAGTGACATTTTAACCATCGACGAGACGATTAAGCAGAACCCGCAAGCTCTAATGCAATTGTGTAAAGGGGCGTTTAGTTGTGGAATGCGTGAGTTTACTGCAAATGTGGCAAGTAATGATTTAGTTCGCGTTACGGGCTATATGGTGCGTTTATCAGATATAGAGAAATATAAAGAGCAAGGTTCTAGAAGCAATACTACCTGGTTAGGTGAAGAGGCGACTAAGAACTGTAAAATTACAGCCCGTCAGCAGCGAGTCATCAGCAATGAGCAATCGATGCGCTACGCTGAATAAGGTTATTCCTTTTTCCTGCGTAGATGGGCCGGGTAATCGACATGTTATTTTTTTGCAAGGTTGCAACTTACGTTGTCTGAATTGCCATAATCCATATACCATGTCGCTCTGCGACCATTGTGGGGACTGTGTTTTAACCTGTCCTCACAATGGGTTATCGTTTGTTAACGGCAAGGTGGTATGGGATAGCGATGCTTGCCAGCTCTGCGATACTTGTTTGCAGACGTGCACTAAGAATTCAAGCCCGATGACCGTATCATTAAGTGTTAATGATGCCCTCAATGACTTAAAGAAAAATGTTGCTTTCCTGAATGGTGTAACCGTCAGTGGCGGAGAGGCAACAACACAATTACCCTTTATTATTGAATTGTTTAAAGCGATTAAAGCGGCACCGGAACTCAAGCATTTAACCTGCTTTATTGACAGTAATGGACACCTTGCTTCTGCAGGGTGGAATAAAGTGATTGAGTATACGGATGGCGTGATGATTGACTTAAAATCATGGGGTGATGAGTGCGCATTAAGATTAACAGGAAAAGATAACCAACGTGTTTTTCAATCGGTTCAATTTCTGGCCCAAGCGGGGAAATTATATGAATTGCGTTTATTGTATATTCCTCAGCAAACAGATTACCAAGAACATATTGATAAACTTGCTGATTTTTTAAATAAACTCCCTGAAAACACACGGATAAAAATTAACGCCTTCCAGCAACATGGGGTTAAAAATGAAGCCGCTAACTGGCCTGCGGCAACCCAAACGGAAGTGGAGGCATTTGCTCAACAGTTACAATCGCGAGGTGTGGGTAACATTCATTTGCCTAATGTGTACTTATAAGTCATGCTAATTTTTCCTATGTGAGATATTCCCTCTTTTTATCTAAGTCATTAAAATTCATTCACTAACCGCTGGTATTTGTTAAATGTTATGAGACAATCAATGCGGTTTTATTGTTTGATTTAAAATGATTTCAGTAAACCTCGCTTATCAATCCATTCAATTGCTTTAGCTGAAAAGGGGAGTCACTCATGAGGATCAATGCGTTAACTATCGCCGGAACAGACCCATCGGGTGGGGCGGGTATTCAGGCGGATTTAAAAACTTTCTCTGCATTAGAGGCTTATGGTACGAGTGTGATGACGGCATTGGTGGCTCAAAATACCCAAGGCGTGCAATCTGTCCAAGACTTACCCCCTGAATTTGTGGCGGCACAATTAGACTCAGTCCTCAGTGATGTGCGAATTGATAGCGCAAAAATCGGCATGTTATTCAACCAAAGTAATATCGCGGTAGTGGCGAATGCGTTGAAACAGTATCCAATTCCGTATGTGGTATTGGATACGGTAATGGTGGCTAAAAGTGGTGACCCATTATTATTACCGGATGCAGTTGATGCGCTACGCCAACAACTATTACCCCTTGTTTCGATTATTACACCGAACCTACCTGAGGCAGCGGTATTGTTAGATGAAAAAGTCGCACAAACGGAAAGCCAAATGTTGAGCCAGGGGTATAAATTACTTGAAAAAGGTTGCCAAGCAGTATTGATGAAAGGCGGGCACCTAAGTGATGCTGAAAGCCCCGATTGGCTAATCACGCCAGAGGGTGAATGGCGCTTTACCTCTATTCGCATAAAGACTAAAAACACTCATGGGACAGGGTGTACTTTGTCAGCGGCTTTGGCTGCATTGCGCCCTCGTTGTGCAGATTGGCAAGACGCTGTAACACAGGCGAAAGCTTATTTACAAGCTGCTTTGGAACAAGCGGATAGCTTAGAAGTCGGGAAGGGGATTGGCCCGGTTCATCACTTCCACGCATGGTGGTAGCCTTTAAAGACTGAAAGCCCTGATACAAGGGCTTTCACGACGTGTTTTAAGCCAATAAGTTACATTGGGGAGGTAACCGACACTGAATGGCATTTGGCTGCACAGTGAAGGTAAAGGTGTCTCCCGATAATGGCTCGCCATCTAGGTTTAAGATCATATCGTGAGGTGATGAAATTTTTATCCATGATAATGGCTTTTCGACCAAGTGCTCGTTTTTATCGGTTGAAAATAAATTCGATAAAAATGCCGGTATGACATCCCTTGCAGGAATAATCAGTAAGTTTAGTGTGCCATCATTAATGAGTGCTTGCGGTGTCAGTTGTTGCCCTCCGCCCGCTTGGCGGCCATTTCCAACCGCGATGACTAACGTTTCACCCTCCCAACTAAAGTTTTCCCCCTCAATATGGCAAATATCTGTTTTCAGCGTGTCAGGGCGCAGTAAGCCGTTTATCACATAAGCTGCACCGCCTAATGCCGATTTTAGTGCTTCAGGTGTTTCAGTGGTAATACGCGTCCCAAAGCCGCCAGTGGCCATATTGAGGAAGTAATACTGTTCATTGACTTGTGCAATATCAATGGGGACGGATTTCCCTTTTAATGAGAGTGCTAAGGCCGCTTCAATATCTATTGGAATATTTGCGCTGGTGGCGAAGTCATTTGCCGTGCCCATCGGAAGAATACCTAAAATAGGGCGAGACTCGCTAGGGAACTTCATTAAAGTACTGGCAACGGCATTTACAGTACCGTCACCTCCAGCCGCAATGATGGTATCAATACCGTGTTTTATCGCCTGAGAAATAAAATAATACGTATCATCCATCTCCCAAGGAATACGGACTTGAATTTGATGGCCTTCTTTACGCAAGTGAGTAATGGCTTTTCGCAGCTCAACGTGATTTGCTTGCTTACCATTAAGGATAATCATAGCTGACTTATATTGATTCATAAATACCCATCCATTCGGCTTAACGCACGTCAATATTCGTTAAAATGAGTATAAATGGATTAACAAAATAGGGATGCGCTTTTTTTGTTTTTTTGCAGAAAAAGCGTTGGTAAGAGAAATGAAATGCAAATCGCAGATAAAAGAAATGGCTAGCTCAAGGGAGATTGAGCCAGCCAAGGAGGTGGTTCCTAGTCTTATTTTATGACTTTCTAGTTCTTCATTTTCGAGAGTGACTATACGATATTGAATAACCAATTGATGTGATCTGTTGCATAAAATTGGATATTCGGTGCATTTTTTAATGAAAATGTCAATAACGCGAATAATTCTCATATAAGAAAAAGCATATAAAGTAAAAATAATATCATTTTATAGGTAAAAAAAAGCCAAAATATCAAAGTATTAAACGATGAAGTTTTGGCTTTTAGTTAGCAGATTATTTAACAATAAAGGCGTGGTGACTAGCCAGCAATTTGTTTTTCTGCCTGAGTTTGATGAGGAGCTCGGGTCGTTGTGCCTGCTAGGTTACGGATCAACAAACCAAAGTTAACATCGACATCTTCAGGGATAGGGAGATAAACCACATAGCCGTTACCAGGTGCAACATCAATTGCTTCGCCTTTGCGGTTTGTTAAGGCGTCTAAGGTAAAGACAATATTCCCTGCAGGGGTCATCATTTCTAGGCTGTCACCAACGCTAAATTTGTTTTTTACATCAACTTCAGCCATACCATTAACACGTTTCCCTGTAAATTCACCCACAAATTGTTGAGTCTCAGAAACCGAATAGCCATATTCATAAGTTTGGTAGGCATCATGGGTGTGGCGACGTAAGAAACCTTCAGTGTAACCGCGGTGTGCTAAACCTTCTAAGGTGGATAGCAACGTTGGGTCAAAGGGTTTTCCTGCAACAGCATCGTCAATTGCACGTCTATAGACTTGTGCAGTACGTGCACAGTAATAAAACGATTTTGTACGGCCTTCAATTTTTAATGAGTGAACGCCCATTTTTGTTAGGTTTTCAACGTGCTCAATTGCGCGTAAATCCTTCGAATTCATGATATACGTGCCGTGTTCATCTTCAAAGGCAGTCATATATTCACCTGGACGTTTGGCTTCTTCTATCATAAAGACTTTATCTGTTGGCGCACCCGCACCTAGGGTTGGCGCCACATTTTGTACAGGGATAGGTTCATGCACATGGACAATGTTACCCACATCGTCTTCTTTACCTTCTTGTACGTTGTATTCCCAGCGGCAAGCATTGGTGCAAGTCCCTTGATTTGGGTCGCGTTTATTAATGTAACCAGAAAGTAAACAACGGCCTGAATAGGCCATACAAAGGGCGCCATGGACAAAGACTTCAAGTTCAATTTCAGGAACTTGTTGGCGAATTTCAGCAATTTCTTCGAGGGATAATTCGCGGGATAAAATCACCCGTGTTAAGCCCATTTGTTTCCAGAACTTCACGGATGCCCAGTTAACGGCATTCGCCTGTACAGATAAATGAATATCCATCTCAGGAAACGCTTCACGAACCATCATAATAAGGCCAGGATCAGACATAATCAGTGCATCTGGGCCCATTTCAATGACGGGGGTTAAATCACGAATGAAGGTTTTTAATTTCGCATTATGGGGAGCAATATTCACGACCACATAAAACTTTTTACCCAGCTCATGGGCTTCTTGAATGCCTTTAGCTAAGTTTTCGTGATTAAATTCGTTATTGCGTACGCGTAAGCTGTAACGGGGTTGGCCTGCATAAACGGCATCTGCGCCATACGCAAAAGCGTAGCGCATGTTTTTTAAAGAACCGGCAGGGGACAAAAGCTCTGGTGTAAACATGGTTATTCTCTATCTGATATCAAGTCAGCACTCACTCTTATGAGAGAGTGTTTTTAAGGGATGTGGATTTTACGCCTATTTGATAAAAAAACCAAATATCCCACAAAAATAGTATGTCTATTGGTTAGTTAATATTCATCCCAACGGTAGCCAAGACCATATATTGAGCGAATAAAGGTTTTTTCGTTATCGAGAGATTCTAATTTACGGCGTAAATTTTTGACGTGGCTATCAATGGTACGGTCAGTGACTACGCGGTGGTCGTCATATAAGATATCCAGTAACTGGTCACGGGAAAACACCATACCCGCATTGTCAGACATAAATTTGAGTAACCGAAATTCAGCGGGTGTCAGTTCAAGTAACTGTGAGCCATAGCGTACTTGAAAAGCATTTTCATCAATAATCAGTTTGGTTTGGTTATCGTTATTCGTTTGGCTGTTGTGCGCTGCCATGTTTGGCTGGCAACGACGTAAAATGGTTTTGACACGAGCCACAACTTCTCGCGGGCTAAAGGGTTTACAAATATAGTCATCAGCCCCAATTTCTAACCCTAATAAGCGATCAATTTCTTCAGTTTTTGCTGTCACCATAATAATGGGAACATCACTAAATTTTCGCAGTTCACGGCACACGGATATGCCGTCCATACCGGGTAACATTAAATCTAATAAAATAAGTGCGGGTTGATGTTGTTTAACATAGTCGATAACTTCATCACCACGCGCAATTAATGCGGGTTGATAGTTTGCAGCGTGTAAATAGTCAAACAGCAGTTGGCCTAATTTGGGTTCATCTTCCACAACCAAAATAGGGATATTGCTCTGTTCAGCCATGATCATAACCCTTTATCTTTTAATTGAATCGGTAAATTAATGGTAATTTTGACACCACCTAATGATGACGGTGTCGCGGAAATTGTACCATGATGAGCCTCAACAATATTATAGCAAATGGCCAGACCTAAACCGGAGCCGCCACTGGCACGATTACGAGAGCCTTCAGCGCGGTAAAAACGCTCAAATAAATGTTGGCATTGCTCAGCAGTAAGCCCTGGGGCGCTATCTTGCCAAATTATATTGAGCTGGTGTTGGTCTTGTGTGACTTGGATGGCAATTTTACCGTGTGGATCGGTATAGCGTAAGCTGTTTTCCATTAAATTATAGAACAACTGGGTGATGCGGTCAGGGTCTGCAAATACGTAGCCTTGCGCAATAAATTGCCGTTCAACCGAAAGTTGTTGGTCTTCTAACCGCCAGCGAGCTTGGCCTATTGCCATTTCAATTAAAGGAATGATATCGGTAAGTTGCATGCGGTAGACCAATGAGCCTCTATCCGATAACGAGAGCTGGTGGAGGTCATTAACCAGCTTAATTAAAGTTTGGGTTTCATTGAGTAGGGAATTAATTGTTTCGGGAGTGGCTTGCCGAACGCCATCTTGCACCGCTTCTAATTCGCCTCGTAGAACTGACAACGGCGTGCGGAGCTCATGGGAAATATCCGCCATATAATCACGCCGCATTTGTTCGTTTTTTTCAAGGGTCGAGGCCAGATGGTTAAAATCTTTAGCCAGTTGCCCAAGCTCATCGCGGCCAGATTCAGGAACCCGCGTAGCAAAGTCACCATTGGCGAGCCGGTTAGTGCCTTCGAGTAACCGCTTGATGGGTTTTAAAAAACTACGGGCAAGGAACAATGTGGCAACCAGAGCCACAAATAAAGACAGCCCAGCGATGATCCAGCTAGTGTACATCTGTTTGGTATCAAAACGGCGGTCAAGGGCGCTGCTAATCCCCGTTTCATAACTGGCAACAAGCCAGCCGACGGTATCTCCCTTGCTGGTAATAATAGGTTCACGGAGTACTTTGCTAGGTAAAGGCGTGTCTTGTCCGAAAATCAGCTTGTCCTGTGTATCATAAACCCAAAAAATTGTTCGCCAACGCTGGCGCATAGGGCCACGGTGTTGTTGGTGCTCTACTGAGCGCAAAATACGAAAGAAAATGCGTTCATTACCAATTAGAAAACCCCAATTGCCCATCTCTTCATACTGTTCCGCAAGGGCGGAAGAAACCAGCTCAACACGCTGTTGGTCATTTTCCTTTATATAATCAATAAAGCCGTGTTGAAAGCTCATGCGTACGCCCTGGTGCATAATCAGCACTAGCAATAAGCATGTTGCAAAAATAGCCAAAAAAAGCCGAGTGCTTACACTATTCAACCTAAGCTTCATGGTTATTCTCCGCGATTCTCTGCGTTAATGATTTTTTTCGCAGCCAACGTTGTCTCAAGCTATCAAAACTTAAATACACAACAGGAGTGGTAAATAAGGTCAGTAATTGGCTCATTATTAAGCCACCGACAATCGTGATCCCGAGGGGCTGGCGTAATTCCGCACCATCACCACTACCTAGCATTAACGGTAGCGCACCAAAAATGGCAGCGAGTGTCGTCATTACAATCGGACGAAAACGTAATAAACAGGCACGGAAAATGGCTTCTTGGGCCGTTAAACCCGCCGTTCTTTGTGCTTGAATAGCGAAATCCACCATAATAATGGCGTTCTTCTTGACGATCCCAATTAATAGCATGATGCCAATTAAGGCGATTAAACTAAATGGAGTGTCGAATAGTTCAAGGGCTAGTAATGCACCGACTCCTGCAGAAGGGAGGGTTGATAAAATAGTCAGTGGATGAATATAACTTTCATACAATATGCCCAGTACTAAATAAACAGTCACGATGGCGGCTAAGATTAAAAACAATTGTGATTGTAAGGTTTCTTGGAATATCTGTGCCGTTCCTGCAAAAGAGCCTCTTACTGTTGATGGCACGCCAAGTGCGGTCATGGTTTTTTCAATTTCGACAATGGCATCATTTAAGGTATAACCGTCTGCGACATTAAACGCAATAGTGGATGACGCTGATAGCCCTTGGTGATTCACGCTTAATGGGGCATTGGCAGGCTGCCAACGCGCAAAATAAGACAGAGGGATCGCTTCACCATCTTTATTGATAACAAACATCTTATTGAGGGAGCTGACATCTTGCGTATATTCAGGGGCAACTTCCATCACCACTTTATATTGGTTCATTGCTTCATAAATAGTGGAAACTTGGCGCTGACCAAATGCATTGTTGAGCAAGCTGTTGGCTTCACGAACATCAATACCTAATTGAGCCATTAAGTCCCTGTCGTAGGTGATCGCCATTTCTGCGCCTTTGTCTTCCTTATCGGAGTTCACATCGGTCAGCTGTGGTAATTCGCCAAGTGCTTTACGGATAGCAGGTTCCCAGTCACGTAATGCAGAAAGCTCATCTGCAAGCAGGGTAAACTGGTAGCTGGCATTGGCTTGTCGGCCACCAACTCGAATATCTTGCACTGGCATCATAAACAGGTTAGCCCCCGGTTCATTGGCTAATTTCGCGCGTAATCGATTAATGACTTCAGCTGAGCTTTCCGTGCGTTCACTCAGTGGCTTTAATGAAATATACATAAAACCGCTATTTACCCGACTACCGCCAGTAAAGCCGGTGACATTATCTGTCGCTGGGTCGGCTTTAACTTGCTGCATAAAACGGGTCATTTTCTCTTTCATCGACTGGAATGAAATGCTTTGGTCTGCGCGAACAAAGCCCAGCACTCGGCCAGTGTCTTGTTCAGGGAAGAACGTTTTTGGAACGGTGACATACAGGTAAACGTTTAAGCCGATTGTGGCAAATAGCACCGCGAGAACACTACGGCGATGTCCAAGCACCCATTTTAAAGCAACGCCATAACTTTCTTGCAAACGCAATAACACACGGCCAAACCCACGATGCTTGGCTTTGACGTTGTGAGGGCGTTTCTTCAGTAAGTAAGCACACATCATAGGGGTGAGCGTTAATGAGATCACCAAAGAAATACCGATAGCGGTTGCAAGGGTAATGGCAAATTCGCGGAATAAACGGCCGACCAGTCCATCCATAAGCAGTAGCGGAATAAAAACAGCCACTAAGGAAATACTCATGGAAACGACGGTAAAGCCGACTTCATGCACGCCTTTAACCGCCGCAATAAACGGTTTTTTACCATTTTCGATATGACGCGAGATATTTTCTAATACGACAATGGCATCATCAACCACAAAACCCGTCGCAACCGTTAATGCCATCAATGACAAGTTATTTAAACTAAAGCCACATAAATACATGGCCGTAAAAGTCCCAATCAATGAGACAGGGACAGCAACGGCAGGGATCAAAGTAGCGCGACCTGAACGTAAGAACAGCAGTACCACGAGGATCACCAAGGCAACGGCAATTAGTAGAGCACGTTCCACTTCGGCTAGAGACGCGCGGATGGTCGGTGTTCTGTCTTGTGCCACTTTTAAATCAATAGCGGCAGGGATCATGTCATTGAATTCAGGTAACTCAGCACGAATTCGATTCACTGTTTCAATGATATTGGCACCCGCTTCGCGGCGAATAACAATCAAAATAGCCGGTTTACCGTCTGCCATACCGGCAGCGCGTACGTTTTCAATGGAATCTTTAACATTGGCGACATCGCTGAGCTTTACAGCATTGCCTTGACTATAATGAACAATAATTGGCCGATAATCTGCCGCTTTTTTTAACTCATCATTAGTCTGTACTTGATAACGTTTTTCGTCATCATTGATATAGCCTTGCGGTTGGCGAACGTTAGCACTACTGATGGCTGAACGCACGGCATCAAGGGAAACCCCTTGATTAAATAGGGCAGTTGGGTTGAGTTCAACCCGCACGGCAGGGAGCGAGCCGCCACCAACTGAAACTTCACTAACCCCTTCAATTTGGGCAATTCGTTGGGCTAAGCGCGTTGAAGCAATATCATAAATCTCGCCAGTATTCAGGGTGTCTGAGGTCATGGTCAAAATCATAATTGGCGCATCAGACGGGTTTGACTTGTAATAACGTGGGCGGCTTGGCATTCCGCTGGGCAGCAGGTTTTGTGCGGCATTAATCGCAGCTTGCACTTCCCTAGCCGCGTTATTAATGTCTTTGTCGAGATTAAATTCAAGGGTAATGGTGGTTCGACCAAGCGCACTGCTTGAGGTCATTTCACTAATACCTGCAATACTGCCTAAAGAGCGTTCAAGCGGCGTCGCTACGGAGGAGGCCATGGTTTCGGGTGATGCCCCAGGAAGTGACGCTGTCACGTTAATCACAGGGTAATCCACTTGAGGCAACGGAGAAACCGGTAAAAACAGAAAACTCAGGGCACCACACAAGGTAATCGCGACGCTAATAAGCGTGGTTGCTACCGGGCGGCTAATAAACAGAGCAAAGAAGCGCTTCATTATGACACCTGTGCCTTCTTCGCTTGGCGACGGTCTTTAAAGTAATGAGAAAGACGGTCGAACAATAAGTAAATAACCGGTGTGGTAAATAAAGTGAGGATTTGGCTCATAATTAAGCCGCCAACCATACAAATTCCTAATGGTTGGCGTAATTCTGCACCGACACCGGTACTTAGCATTAATGGTAAAGCACCCAGCAAGGCCGCCATGGTGGTCATTAAAATTGGGCGAAAACGCAGCAAGCATGCTTGGTAGATGGCATCATAAGGGGACATTCCCTGTTCACGCTCTGCCGCAAGGGCAAAGTCAATCATCATAATGGCATTCTTTTTCACGATACCAATTAATAAGATGATGCCGATGACCGCAATAACATCAAGATCTTTCCCTGCCATCATTAAAGCGAGTAGTGCGCCAACCCCGGCTGTCGGTAGGGTAGACAAAATAGTAATCGGGTGAATGAAACTTTCATATAAAATGCCCAATACGATATACATCGCCACAATCGCAGCTGCAATTAACCAAATAGTGCTGCTTAATGCCGCTTCAAAGGCTAAAGTCGCCCCTTGGAATTGTGTGGTAATGGATTTTGGCATAGCAATTTGTGATTCGGCCAATTTGACGGCATTGACGGCTGACTCAAGCGAAGCGCCATCCGCCACATTAAACGAGAATGTCACAGCGGGGAATTGGTCGAGGTGATTAATGGCTAATGGCCCATTACCTTCTTGAATATTCACTAAAGTGCTCAGTGGCACAATGGCTCCATCAGTCCCTTTTAGACGGATATCATTCAGTGCATCCATACCATCACGGGTTTGTGTGTCATGTTCTAATATCACACGATATTGATTTGACTGCGTATAGATAGTCGAAATCATTCGCTGCCCAAATGCATTATATAAAGCGTTATCAATGGCTGACATCGTGATACCAAAACGACTTGCTGTATCGCGGTTCACATTCACATAAGCAACTAGCCCTTTATTTTGCCAATCACTACTGACATCAGTGAGTTCAGGTTGTTGTTCTAGGGCGTCTAACAAGCGTGGAACCCAAGTGGTTAATTCCTCTAGTGAACCGGCTTGTAAAGTGAATTGATACTGCGTCCGTGCAACTTGCGTATCGATGGTGAGATCTTGCATGGGTTGCAGATATAAATTCACCCCTGCAATGTTATCCACGGATTGTTGTAGACGATCAATAATCGCCACCACTCTATCTTCACGTTGATCAAGGGGCTTTAAGGTAATTTGCAAGCGTGCATTGTTTAATGTTGGGTTATTCCCATCAACCCCCACATAGGTGGTGACATTGTCGACCGCAGGATCTGCTAATAGCTTTGACGCGACTTCTTGCTGCTTCTGAGCCATGGCATCAAAAGAAATGGATTGACGGCTTTCAATTGAGCCTTGAATAATTCCACTGTCTTGCAACGGGAAAAACCCTTTTGGGATCCACATATACAGCAAAACAGTCAGTACCATGGTGCCAAGCGCCACAGAAAGGGTTAACCATTGGTGATTAAGAATACGCTTTAACCAAATAGCGTATCCAGCAACCATACGGTCAAAAAAGCGCTCACACGCTAGTTCAAAACGGTTATGTTTATGTTGTGACTCCGGTTTTAATAAACGGGCGCACATCATTGGGGTTAACGTCAAAGAGACGACAGCGGAGATCAAAATAGCCACAGCCAAGGTAATGGCAAATTCGCGGAATAACCGACCGACAATATCCCCCATAAATAACAGAGGAATTAACACCGCAACCAAAGAAAAGGTGAGGGAGATAATGGTAAACCCGATTTCACCTGCCCCTTTGAGTGCAGCGACCAGTGGTTTATCGCCTTTTTCTAAATAGCGAGAAATATTTTCAATCACCACAATCGCATCATCGACTACAAAACCAGTGGCGATGGTTAAAGCCATTAGCGTGAGGTTGTTGACAGAAAAACCACAAAAGTACATCACAGCAAAAGTACCAACGAGCGACAGTGGTACGGCAATGCCTGGTATTAAGGTGGCAATTCCATTGCGTAAAAACAAGTAAATCACCATCACCACGAGGGCAATAGCTAACATTAACTCAAACTGTACATCATTAACGGACGCTCGAATGGTACTGGTTCTATCAGTTAAAATATCGACATTAACCGATTTAGGTAAACTTTCAATTAATTCAGGTAACAGCGAACGAATGGTATCGGTGGTTTCAATCACGTTAGCGCCGGGCTGCCGCTGAACATTGATCACAATCGCTTGTTCATTATTCGCCCATGCCCCTAAATAGGCATTTTCAGCCCCTTGTGCAATCGTTGCGATATCACCTAAACGCACTGGCGCACCATTTTGGAAGGCCACAATAAGTTGACGATAGTCGTCAAGTGACTTCATTTGGTCGTTAGCAGAAAGTGTAACCGCCCGCGTAGGGCCATCGAAGCTCCCTTTGGCGGAGTTGACGTTTGCATTGTTAATGGCAAGGCGGATCGTTTCGCTATCCAGCCCTTTGGCTGCCATGGCTTGTGGGTTTAAATTCACGCGAACAGCAGGTCGCTGGCCACCCGCTAAGGTGACTAAGCCTACCCCATTAACTTGGGATATTTTCTGGGCAATTCGCGTTTCAATAATATCCTGTACCTGCGTTAACGGCATTGCATCAGAGGTAACCGCTAAGGTGAGAACAGGCGGGTCAGCAGGGTTAACCTTATTATAAATCGGAGGATAAGGTAAATCAGAAGGCAGTAAGCTACTGGCGGAGTTAATCGCAGCTTGAACTTCTTGTTCCGCAACCTCTAGAGGTAACGTTAATTGGAACATTAACGTGATAACTGATGCTCCCCCTGAACTTTGCGATGACATCTGTTTAAGACCCGACATTTGCCCAAACTGTGTTTCCAATGGCGCAGTCACCGCAGAGGTCATCACATCGGGGCTGGCTCCCGGGTAAAGGGTAACAACTTGAATTGTCGGGTAATCGACTTCGGGCAGGGCTGAAACAGGTAAGAAGCGATAGCCGATGATCCCTGCAAGTAATATAGCCACCATGAATAATGTGGTAGCAACAGGGCGCAAAATAAATAAACGAGAAGGCCCACCGCCTTTTAACATTTCAGACTGCATTACGCTTTCTCCGCGCTATTCGGTTTACCTTTGCGAGGCTCTTTTTTGGCAATGCTTTCAGGGGTAACGACTTCAACCGTTGTGCCATCGGTGAGTTTATCAACACCATCGGTGATGACTTTGGTATTTGCAGCAAGTCCGCTTTCAATAACCACTTGTTGGCTGTCTTGCATACCCACGGTTACATTGTGTTTGCTGACTTTATTATCATCACTTAATATCCAGACATAATGGCCTTCATTACCCATTTGCAGTGCTGCTGTTGGGATCACCACAGCATTTTGTAGCGTTTCAACTTGCATTTTTACGTTAACAAATTGATTTGGAAAAAGTTTTTCTTCTTCATTAGTAAAGCGCGCTTTTATTTTCAGCGTGCCTGTCGCGGCATCAATTTGGTTATCAGTACTGAGTAGCTCACCACTTGCGATTAGCGCGATATTGTTTCTGTCCCAAGCTTCAATCAACACTTTCTCACCAGAGGATTGGGCCTGTTGGATAGCGGGAATATCGCCTTCAGGTAACGCAAAAAGGACATCTGCAGGTTGAGTTTGCGTGATAACAACAAGAGGGGTTGAGGTTCCCGCAGAGATAAAGTTTCCGACATCCACTTGTTTTAAACCAACACGCCCTGAAATTGGAGCGGTAATTTTACTGTAGGTTAACTGAAGTTTGGCGTTGTCGACGGCTGCTTGGTCGACTTTAATACTGCCTTGAGCCTGTAAGACCGCCGCTTTTTGGTTATCTAGCTCTTGTTGCGAAATCACTTTAGTACCAGCAAGCTTTTGATAACGAACTAAATCTAATTGTGCATTCGCTAATGTTGCTTTGTCTTTAGCCAATTGGCCTTCCGCTTGTGATAGCTGAACTTCAAATGGGCGAGGGTCAATTTGTGCTAATAAATCTCCCTTATTGACGTGTTGCCCCTCGGTAAAATACAGCTGCATTAACTGGCCTTCAACACGGCTGGTTACTGTGACAACATTTGCAGCCTGTACTGTGCCTAAACCTGATAAAAAGCGAGGAACAACTTTTTGTTCAGCCACGGCAAACTGCACAGGAGCTAAAACACGTGGTGGGCGGCCCATTGCGCTTCGCTGTGAATTCGGTTTTGCTACCGCATCAGTAGATTGTGTATCTGATTGTTTTTCTTGATGATAAAAATACCAAGAAGCGCCAGCTGCCGCAATAATGGCAATAAAAATGGCAGAGCGAATAAAAGGTTTACGTTGTTTTTGTTTATTCATTTTGGGTAATTCGCTTAACTCAAAAAAGTGGATGAGATCCGTCAGGCTGTATACTAAAAAACTAACAAAAAAGAGTCAGTTAGACATATTAGTAGTTTAACGTGATAGGTACAAAGAAAAATGGAGGAAATATGAATAAGTGTCAATTTCTGTACTTATCGGCTTCTGCGCTTGTAAAGGTGGGAGTAGGCGAAATTAACTTTTTTATGAAATAGATTTGCACCCTAATAAATAGGGTGCAATAGATTTTATAGACTAGAAGTGTTTAGGACTGCAGATTTTTCGTTAGAAGGCTCAGAATTGACTGTCCACCCCTTCCAAGATAATGGGATAAAGGCCACAGCAACCGCTAATAATGAGACGCCAGCGACATAATAAGCCGGTGCCATGTGAGACTGCTGCAACCAAGCTCCGGTCAATATTGGTGTTAAACCACCAAAAATTGCATAAGCCACATTGTAAGCGAATGACAGGCCAGAGTAGCGAATTTCAGGTGGAAATGCGCGGGTACTGATAATCGGTGTGGTTGCAATCGCACCAACAAAGAAGCCCATCAAACCATAGTTGAAAATCAACGTACTTGCAGCAATATCAGTGGATAATGACGAATAGAAGTAAATTGCGGTTACGGCTAATCCACCCCACGATAAAGTCATTGAGGTACGTGTGCCAGTTTTATCGCCTAACCAACCCCAGAAGATACAGCCTAATGTTAAGGTTAAAGTCGCTGCACAGTTGGCTTGCAATGCAATATTACGGTCAATGTTATAGATCCCTTTTAACACAACATCAGGTGTCATCAAAATGGTCACAACGATGGCGGTTGATAATGACCACGTCAGTGCAGCGGTGATCATACAAGCTTGTTTATGAGATTTAATGACGGTTTTGACTGGTAACTCTTGTGATAAGGCTTTTTTGGCTGCCAGTTCTTTGAATATCGGAGTTTCTTGTAAAAAGCGACGTAAATACACAGAAATAAACCCAAAAATACCACCAAGAATAAATGGAATACGCCATGCAAAATCATGAATTTCAGTTGTGCTATAAGAACGCTCAATAATAATGGCGACGATAGAGCCTAATAAAATACCACCAGTGATCCCAGAAGTCAGTGTACCAACCCCTAAGCCATAGCGTTGTTTTGGTGTATGTTCTGCAATGAATACCCAGGCACCTGGCATTTCACCACCAATCGCGGCACCTTGCATAATACGCATTAACAGCAGTAATAATGGCGCGGCAGCACCAATGGTTTCAAAAGTAGGTAAGAAACCAATAACAAATGTTGGAAATGCCATTAAGAAAATACTGAGGGTAAACATTTTCTTGCGGCCAATTTTATCCCCGAAGTGAGCCATAATAATGCCACCAAGAGGGCGGGCAAGGTAACCTGCTGCAAATAGACCCAGTGTTGCCATTAGTGCGAGAAATTCGTTATCCCCTGGGAAAAATAGCTGGGAAATAATTTTTGCGTAAAAAACAAAGATAACGAAGTCGTAAAACTCAAGAGTTCCCCCTAAAGAGGATAAGCCTAATGTTTTATAGTCTTCTTTGCCCAAAGGCCTCGCAGAGGGCTGGCTGGCGGTTTGCGGTGTCATTATAGTTTCCTTCTAACTACCTGAAATACTAAATTGCATAAATTCAAAATAATAAGCATTGGCTCATAATAATGAGCTAATCATTTTTATTGGTGCAGATAAGAGGTATAAAACGTTGGGTGGGTATAACTTAGTTTAATACACAGTATCTTTTTTGCATGTGTATATTTATAGCAGGAAATTCTATATTCTGTAAACCTCAACCCCAAAAACAAGCTCAACATTCCAGTTAGTTTGCTTTTGTTAGGTTATTGATTTGGTGTGACGATAAATAACCTTATATGATGTTAATAATATTAATTTTGCAGAATATCGTATATTTAAATTAGCCAGTTATAGTGTTAATAATATTTAATTTAATAAATTCTTACTGAATTATAGTAAGTAAATATTACCTAATTATTTTCTATTATAATTAATTTTATTAATCAAGATAAACTAAATAACTATAAAAGCATTTAATTAGCAGATAAATGAAATGGCTGTTTGTGGAATTTTGGTTTTTTAGCTGGGTTTTATTGTTGGAGGGAGTGTTTTGTAAATCGCACGCGCCCAGCAGGGACACAGGACGCGTGCAAAGCAAATTTAAACGAGGAAAAGAGTGGCTAAACCAAGGAAAATAAAGAAACCGCCTGTATCTGTGATAGCGGTGATCATCACGCTAGAACCGATAGCAGGGTCCTTGCCCATTTTCAGCATAATGAGTGGGATCAGCACCCCCATAATCGCGGCCATTAACAAGTTTAAGATCATCGCTAATGTCATGACTGCACCCATAGCGATATCGCCATACAGGAAATAGGTGACCACACCCATTATTCCTCCCCAAACAACCCCATTAATAAAGGCGACACCAAGCTCCCTTAACATTAAGAAAGAGAAACTGTTGTTTTGTATTTGGTGCAGGGCAATGGCACGAACAATCATGGTAATGGTCTGGTTCCCCGTATTACCGCCAATTCCTGCAACAATAGGCATTAATGTGGCAAGGGCAACTAATTGGGAAATCGTATCTTCAAAAACGCCAATCACACGTGAAGCGACAAAGGCGGTACATAAGTTAATGGCTAACCATGTCCAACGGGTTTTAACGGCTTGGCCGACAGGGGCGAAAACGTCTTCTTCAGGGCTTAACCCCCCCATACGACGAATGCTGTTATCGTTTTCTTCACTAATATTATCAACGATATCTTCAACCGTCAGGCGGCCCATTAGTAGGCCGCTGTTATCAACAACAGCCGCAGAAATTAAGTCATAACGTTCGAACGCACTCGCTGCATCTTCGCCTTTTTCATCCGGTAAGAAGGTCACAGTGTCGGTTTTCATAACGTCAGCGACTATTTTTTCAGGGGATTGCGTTAAAATAGTGGTTAGTGGCAATTCACCTTGTAGATAATTATTGTTATCGACAACGAAAATTTTATCGGTCGCTTCTGGAACCTTGCCACGTTGGCGTAAATAACGTTGAACTGTCTTTAACGTTACATTTGGGCGTACGGTGACGAATTCAAAATCCATCATTTGGCCGACGCTATCTTTCGCATATTGTAAAACTTCGCGAATGCGGCTACGTAGGCTAGGTTCTAAGTAGGTAAGGAGCCGACGCATGGTGTCACGGGGTAAATGCTCAGCAATATAGGCTTGTTCGTCGACATGTAAGCTAGCAACTGCGCGCAATAGCTCTCTGTCAGACATATCCTTGATTAGGCTATCCCAAACAGAAACGGAAGCCTCAACTAACACTTCACCACGTTCGTTGTTATCAACAAGACGCCATAACGCAAGACGCTCATCATAAGGGAGCATTTCTAAGATATCGGCGATATCCGCAGTGTGTAAATCAAGTAGCAATTCTTTTACAAGACTAATTTTTTCACTAATTGCTTTGTCATCAATACTGACGTGTTGGTCATTTTCAACAAGCGCATGGACGAACTCTTCGTCGTCTAAAAATAGCGTCAGAATTTGCTGGCGAATATGTGCCAGTTTTTGTGAATGCGGGTTGACTGTTGGCAACGCATCGGTTGAGAAAGCAGATTGTGACATTTTAATCCTTAAAGCAATAGCAGCGCAAAAGCGCTTTTTATGAATTCGCCTGCGAGCGGACGAAATTTATTATCATTATTGTCGCCTATTTAAATAATATATCAAATAGTTGAGTCAAATAAGCGGTGATTTTCAAGTCATCAAAGATGAATAATAAGAACAAATCACTACAATAATGGCCGCAAATTACTCATTTTCTGCACAAATAGTTAACGACCAACCGGGAACATCTTCCCAATAGCCACTTTCCTTTTCTAAATCTAATAACATCAATGCATTTTGCACGAGATATTCAGATGGTAAATAGAGAGTCCAGTGCCCATCATCCGTTTCTATCCGTAACGAAGAAGGGATTGTTGTAGATTGGCGTTGATTATTTAACAAAATGGCTAGCCGCAAAATTTGAATAAGCGGCATAAATTGTTTTCTTTTAAATAAATTAAATTTAGGGATATCGTCATACTTGATAGCCCTTCGATGGTTTCGTACCAATGTTGCCAGTAATAACTGCTGTTCTTGGTTAAAACCCGGTAAGTTGGTATTTTGCAATATATAAGCAGAATGGCGGTGCATGCCACTATGATTAATACTTAACCCGACTTCATGAAGCATAACCGCCCATATTAAAATGGATTCCAATTGTGGATTGAGCTGCTTAGGGTTTTGTTGCCCCCACTGGAAATAGAGCTCTTCCATCGTTTTTAATACGCGTTTAGCTTGCTCCCTATCGATATTATAGTGCTCAGCAAGGCTTAATGCAGTACGCTGACGGATATCTTGGTGGCGAAAGCGGCCTTCCATTTCATATAAAACACCTTCACGCAATGCACCATCAGATAAACGTAACTCTTTAATTTCTAAGGAATCAAATACGGCAAGTAAAATAGCTAAACCTGGAACAAATACGTGTTTACGTTCATTAGAGAGACCGAGTATATTTAGTGCGCTAAATGACTTATATTTCAACGCCATTTGCTTGATTTCGATAAGGCGTTCACGGGTGATAATACCGTCTTTATAGCCTAATTCTTGTATGACACTATGGGCAGCTTTGATGGTGCCAGAGGCGCCCATCGCCACATCCCAAGTTTGTTTCTTAAATAAAATCGCGGTGCTTTCTAGCTTTAAGCAAGCCCCTAGGTAGGCTCGATTAAAAAACTCAGGGTTAATTTCTTCATTTGGGAAGTAAGTGCGAGCAAAGCTCACACAGCCCATTCGGCGGCTTTCAATCAAAAGCGGTTCAAACTTTTCACCAATGACTAACTCAGTTGAACCGCCACCGATATCAAGTACTAATTTGCGACCTTTCTCGGGTTGGGTATGTTCAACGCCCATAAAAATCAATCGAGCTTCTTCTTGGCCTGAAATGATTTCAATAGGATAGGGCATGATTTCTTTAGCGCGTTGTAAAAACAGTTTTACATTGGTTGCGACACGTAATGAATGGGTGCCAACAATACACACATTTTCAGGGGAAAAACCTTGCAACCGTTCGGCAAACAACGCAAGGCAGGCAAGCCCACGCTCCATGGCTTCTTCACTTAATTCATTCGTGTCACTCAGACCATCCGCTAGGTGAACACGTTTTTTTAAACGGGTGAGAACTTGCAATGCACCGTTAACAATACGGGCAATGACCATATGAAAACTGTTGGAGCCCAAATCTATAGCCGCAATTTCTTGTGGTCTCGGTGTTGAGGCGTCGGTTATTGGCATATTTTTAAGCTCTTGTATCAGGTGTTTCGATTGATTTTAAATAATCATACACAGCAAGCTGGGCTTGGATTTTTCGTTTGTTTCCGCGTGGAACATAATGATTACTTAAATCTTTGTCAACATAACGTGCTTTTACGGTATCGCTAAATTGCAGCTCTAAAATATCCAACACCCGCTGTTTCAAATGTGGGTCGACTAAGCTAACGGCAACTTCAATGCGGTAGTCAATATTGCGCGTCATCCAGTCAGCGGAGGAAATAAAGACTTTTTCGTCACCCGCATTGGTGAAAACATAGACACGGTCATGCTCAAGGAAGCGGTCAACAATACTAGTTACTTGAATATTTTCACTGTAGCCAGCTTGACCCGCCACTAAAGAGCACATCCCCCTGACTAACAAACGAATTTTGACACCCGCATTGGAGGCATCATACAGTTTGTCAGTTAACTCTTTGTCGACTAAATTATTGATTTTTAATGTAATGCCACTGGGCCGTTCAGCGAGCGCATTCTCGATTTCTTGGTCAATTAAGGCCATTAAACGGATCCGTGTATTTTGTGGAGACACCATTAAATTATCGAAAGTCACTGGGCGGTAAGGGTTCTCAATAAAGCTAAATACCCGACGAACTTCGTTGGTGATCAGCTCATTTGCAGTAAGTAGGGAGTAATCGGTATAAAGCCGAGCAGTTTTTTCGTTAAAATTACCCGTACCAATATGGGCATAGCGAACGATTTGGCCTTCTTCCATGCGTGAGATAATAAACAATTTCGCATGGATTTTAAGCCCAGGCGCAGAAAAAATAACATGCACGCCCGCCTCAGTTAACCGTTTAGCCCAATGAATATTGGCGGCTTCATCAAACCGTGCTTGTAACTCAACGACTACCGTGACTTTTTTTCCATTATGGGCGGCATGAATGACAGAATCGATAATACGTGAGTCTTTCGCGACACGGTAAATATTAATTTTAATCGACAATACATTCGGGTCAAAAGACGCTTGGCGTAATAATTCTAAAGTATGTTCAAAGGTATAGTAGGGATAATACAACAGCACATCACGTTCACGAATGGCATCGAAACCGTTACGAAAATTATCAAACCAACGATGACGCAGCCTTGGCAATGGCTTGTTTAATAAGTTTTTATTTCCCTCGTTCGGGAAGTTAATAAAATCTTTAAAATTGTGATAGCGACCACCAGCAATCACGGAGTCATCACTGGATAACCCCAGTTTTTCACGTAAAAGAGCAACCATTTCGTCAGGCATATCACGTTGATAGACAAAACGGACAGGCTCTGCGGTTAAACGCTGTTTTAATGTGGATGACATTATCTCAAGTAAGCTCGATTCCATCTCTGTTGCGATGTCGTACTCTGCATCACGCGTCATTTTCATCGAATAGGCATTGAGCTTATCGTAATCAAAGAAGCCTTTGAAAATTTCATCCAGTGTATAACGAAGGATATTGTCAATTAAAATCATTGATTTGCGACGCTTTGGCATTTCAGGCGGTAGGTTAACAAACCGAGGTACTTTATCGGATGGAATTTCCAATAGTGCATATTGAATTTGGTTACCATTGATGATTTCAACGGCAAGATAAGTGTAGTCATCTTTTAGAAATTCAACGAGATTGGTATCAGGATTAATTAATATTGGCGTAATATGCTGACGCAGATTCTGCCGGAAATATTGACGTAACCAAATCTGCTGGCGTGGAGAAATTTGGCGTTCGTTAATCAAGAATATTTGATTACGCGCCATTTCCAATAGTAAGTCATTATAGAGAATGTCGAACTCTTGTTCTTGTTTGGCGACTCTTGACTGAATTCTCTTTAGCAAGTGGCGAGCACCGCTTGCCGAACCCCGTTCTTCATTAATTAAAATACGGCGTTTGACGTCGGCGAAGCGGACTTTATAAAATTCGTCTAGGTTATTGGAATAAATTCCCAAAAAACGCATTCGTTCAATAAGAGGGTTACGCTTATCGGCTGCTTCTTGTAAAACACGTTCGTTAAAAGACAGCCAGCTTAACTCTTTTTCATGATAGAGACGTTCTTGGGACATTCTAACTCCGTATTAGACTCTTGTTACTTTATGGCTATGATACCAGTCAGTTAGCTAAATGTGTTGTTTAATTGCTTTATCTTGGGTAATAACACTTTCTGGGTTTGCAAGTTGTTGTTTCATCGTAAAATACTGCTGCTGAAAAATACACATACGGATAGCAGTATGATAACGACCATTAACAAAGAATTCGTCGATCAGTTCGCCTTCAGTATGGAAGCCTAGTTTATTATAAATATGGATAGCTTTGACATTTTCTTTATCAACAATAAGATAAAGTTTGTATAAGTTTAGTACGGAAAACGCGTAGTCCATTGCTAATTTTGCAGCGCGACTCGCATAGCCATGACCTTGATGGCTTGGTGCAATGATAATCTGAAATTCAGAGCGTCGGTGAATATAATCAATTTCTACCAATTCGACTAGGCCAACTTTCTCGCTATCATTTTCTACAATAAAGCGGCGTTCCGACTGGTCATGAATATGTTTATCGTAAAGATCGCTTAATTCAACAAAAGCTTCGTAAGGTTCTTCAAACCAATAACGCATAACACTGGCATTATTATCAAGCTGGTGAATAAATGCTAAATCTTCACGTTCAAGTGGGCGCAACCTAAACGGATGAACTTGCCCGGTAGTCATAAAAATACCTCTATTTAGTTAGGAAAAATGTTTTGTTTTTCGATTATAAGGATAACATTTATTTACGATAAAATAATGACACAGCACAGAGAGATTATCACCTTGTTGAAAAATAATTCATTTTACTTAGGGGGACGCAGTTTAACTCAATACTGTTTTATGTTATTCCATGTGAAATACGACGAAAAAAGGGTGGATATCCACCCTTAAATCTATATTTTTCGCGGTTACGAAAGTTACTCGTTAGTATAACCTTGCTGCGGTAAAATTTTGTTATCTAACACGGCTTTGCCTTTTTGCATCGTTAATCGGCCACTGATGAACCACTCAACGACTAAAGGATAAATCGCATGTTCTTGGGTTTTTATCCGCTCGATAATATCGTCTTCGCTATCTTGCTCAAAGATAGGCACTTTGGCCTGTAAAATAACCGGCCCGCCATCCAGCTCTTCAGTAACGAAATGAACGGATGTACCATGCTCTTTATCCCCATTTTCCAACGCTTTACGATGTGTGTGTAAACCGGGGTATTTAGGCAATAAAGAGGGATGGATATTGAGTAATTTACCCGCAAAATGGTTGACGAATTGGGCTGATAAAATGCGCATAAAACCGGCTAACACGACTAAATCAGGCTGAAATTGGTCAACTTGTGCGAGTAAGGCAGCATCATAGGCTTGGCGGTCAGTATACTGTTTCGCATCTAAATAACAGGCTGGGATCTCAGCCTGTTGTGCTCGAACAAGACCATAAGCATTCTCTTGATTGCTGATAACAGCAACAATTTGAGCGCCAATTGCCCCAGAGTGGCAGCTATCAATCAATGATTGTAAATTACTGCCACTGCCAGAAATGAGGACAACAATTTTTTTCATTAGCGGATCACAACCTGCTCTTCACTTGCGGGTAATGCGCCAATGGTACCGATTTGCCATGCGTTTTCACCAAGTTTGTTCAGCAGAGCAAGCGCATTTGCGACTTCCTGTTGTGGCAGGGCAATAATAATACCGACACCACAGTTGAACGTACGGTACATTTCGTGAGTGCTAACATCACCAGCTTGCTGTAGCCAGTTGAAGACAGCAGGCCATTGCCAGCTGCTACCGTCAATAATTGCTTGTGTGTTGTCAGGGAGTACGCGAGGAATATTTTCCCAGAAACCCCCACCTGTTATGTGTGCAATGGCGTGGATATCACTATTTGCGATCAGTTCTAATACATTTTTAACGTAAATGCGTGTTGGCTCTAATAAGTGATCAGCTAAAGGTTTCCCATCTAATTGTGTTTCTTCTGGGTTAGTTTGACTGACTTCAAGGATTTTGCGAACTAACGAATAGCCATTTGAATGAGGGCCGCTAGACGCTAAAGCAATTAAAGCATCCCCAGCACTCACTTTGCTGCCATCGATGATTTCTGAGCGTTCAACTACGCCAACACAGAAACCAGCCACATCGTAGTCTTCACCATGGTACATCCCCGGCATTTCTGCGGTTTCACCACCAACTAACGCGCAACCCGATTGTTTACAGCCTTCAGCGATACCAGTGATCACACTCGCAGCGGTATCAACGTCCAGTTTACCGGTCGCGTAATAATCAAGGAAAAACAGAGGCTCTGCGCCTTGAACGATCAAATCATTGACACACATAGCGACAAGGTCAATCCCAATAGAGTCATGACGTTTTAAATCCATTGCTAAGCGTAATTTGGTACCGACACCGTCAGTGCCTGAAACTAAAACAGGCTCACGGTATTTTTGCGGTAGGGAACATAATGCACCGAATCCCCCAAGCCCGCCCATCACTTCAGGGCGGCGGGTTTCTTTTACGACACCTTTAATACGTTCAACCAAGGCGTTACCCGCATCAATATCAACACCGGCATCTTTATAGCTGAGAGAGGTTTTATCAGTCACTACGGCCCCCAAGGCAATTACATTTTTGAGAAAAATAACATCACTGACATTATTCTAACAGGCTAGGCAAACGTTTGCGATAGCTTTGTGTTGGAAATTTTTGGGTACTCATAATCAAAGGATATGAAAGCTAAAAAGCAGTACAGAGAAATAATAAATAGTTTTATTTAAATCAAATTTGCGGTTTGGCCAATTTCAACTTAACTGATATGAGGTATAATTTTAAAAAAAATTGTGTTAATCGTTGTTGTTTTGACCAAAATCAAGCGTTATCTAGTGGCAACTAAAGCTAAAAGAGGTATAATCCGGCGATTTTTTTGTCCGCCGCCGTCTTAAATAGTAGGAGAAACCCATGAAGATCGTTGAGGTAAAACACCCTCTCGTTAAACATAAACTCGGCCTGATGCGAGATCATGATATAAGCACTAAACGCTTTCGTGAACTGGCCTCAGAGGTTGGTAGCCTACTGACTTATGAAGCAACTGCTGACCTTGAAACTGAAAAAGTGACTATCGATGGTTGGTGTGGTCCTGTAGAAATAGAACAAATTAAAGGTAAGAAAATCACTGTAGTACCAATTCTCCGTGCTGGTATTGGTATGATGAATGGTGTATTAGATAGTATTCCAAGTGCACGTATCAGTGTGGTAGGTGTTTATCGTGATGAAGAAACACTGCAGCCTGTCCCTTATTTCCAAAAACTCGCATCTAACATTGAAGAACGTATGGCATTAGTCGTTGACCCAATGTTAGCAACGGGTGGCTCAATGATTGCCACCATTGATTTATTAAAAAATGCGGGTTGTACCTCAATTAAAATCTTAGTCCTTGTTGCCGCGCCAGAAGGTTTAAAAGCTTTGGAAGCTGCGCATCCAGATGTTGAATTATACACTGCTTCAATTGATGAGTATTTAAATGAAGAGGGGTATATCGTTCCGGGTCTCGGTGACGCCGGCGACAAGATATTTGGTACTAAATAATGATAAGCCGACTGAGAAGTCGGCTTTTTTTTGATTAATTGTAGAGACTCACTGCTTATTCAGTGATTAGCCATTTCGCTAAAAGAGGATAAAGTCACATGACTCGTCGCACCATCAGTGTTGAAGAAAGACCACCATTATTACAAACTATTCCACTGAGCCTTCAACATCTGTTTGCTATGTTTGGCGCAACCGTTATCGTACCCATTCTGTTTGGTGTAAACCCCGCGACAATTTTGCTGTTTAATGGGATAGGAACGCTGCTGTATCTATTTATTTGTAAAGGGCAGATCCCAGCTTATTTAGGTTCAAGTTTTGCATTCATTTCCCCTGTACTGATTTTGCTACCATTAGGTTATGAACTGGCACTTGGCGGCTTTATTATTTGCGGTGTGTTGTTCTGTATCGTTGCATTGATTGTTAAAGTTGCAGGAAGAGGGTGGATTAACGTGATGTTCCCTCCAGCGGCAATGGGGGCAATCGTGGCCGTGATCGGTTTAGAGTTAGCTCAAACGGCTGCAGGCATGGCAGGGCTGTTGCCTAAAGATGGCGCAGTGGTTGATTCAAATACGTTAATTATCTCCCTGACGACGTTATCAGTCACTATCCTCTGTGCTGTCGTTTTCCGTGGGTTTCTAGCCATAATCCCGATTTTGATTGGTTTTTTATCGGGTTATGCTTTGTCCTATTTTATGGGTATTGTAGACTTCACGCCTGTTATTGAAGCGCCGTGGTTTGCTATCCCAACATTTTATACACCACGCTTCGAATGGTTTGCCATTTTAACTATTTTACCTGCGGCTCTAGTGGTAATTGCTGAGCACGTAGGGCACTTAGTTGTCACTGCGAATATTGTTGAACGTGACTTAATGAAATCGCCAGGTTTACATCGCTCAATGTTTGCCAATGGGTTCTCTACAGTGATTTCAGGTTTCTTTGGCTCAACACCGAATACGACTTATGGTGAAAACATTGGGGTAATGGCCATTACCAAGGTATACAGTACTTGGGTGATTGGTGGCGCTGCAATTATCGCCATTTTATTATCTTGTGTCGGTAAGTTAGCAGCGGCTATTCAGTTAGTGCCGGTTCCTGTAATGGGCGGGGTTTCACTCTTATTATACGGGGTGATTGGTGCATCAGGTATTCGCGTGCTAATTGATTCAAAAGTAGATTATAACAAGCCACAGAATTTGATTTTAACCTCAGTGATTTTAATTATTGGTGTCAGTGGCGCGGTTATCCATATTGGGCAAGCTGAACTTAAAGGTATGGCACTGGCAACGATAGTCGGGATCTTTATGGCATTATTGTTCCGCTTTATTACGTTTGTTAGGCCTGAAAAGCAGTTTGTGACATCTGAAGTGCAAGAGCTTGATAGCAATAAAAAATAAGCCACAGTAACTTCCATATTGCCGTTCGATTGTTCGAGCGGCATTTGGTGACCGTTGTTATTCATCTATCCGTATTTTTTATGGTAAACTGCGAGATGAAAATTGATTTATACAGCCAGAGGCGCTTCTGAACACACCATCACAGCTTTCATTACCACTATATCTGCCAGATGATGAAACCTTTGCAAGCTTTTATGCAGGGGAAAATGGGGCGTTGCTGTCTGCTATTCAGTCTGCTATTAATCAACCGCATGGTAGTTATATCTATTATTGGTCGCGAGAAGGTGGTGGGAAAAGCCATTTATTACATGCGGCTTGCGCAGAACTGTCTGAACAAGGTATTGCAGTCGGTTATGTCCCTCTAGATAAGCGTGCGTATTTTGTTCCTGAAGTGCTAGACGGTATGGAGCATTTATCACTCGTTTGTATTGATAACATTCAGTGTATTGCGGGTGATGAAGAGTGGGAAATGGCGATTTTCAATCTATATAATCGTATTTTAGAAATCGGCCGCACTTGTTTGTTAATTACTGGGGATAGGCCTCCGCGGCAAATTGAACTGAAATTACCCGATTTAGCCTCTCGCCTTGATTGGGGGCAAATTTATAAACTGCATCCACTCAGTGATGAAGATAAGATTTGGGCTCTTCAATTACGCGCTCGTATTCGTGGTTTCGAATTACCAGAAGATGTGTGCCGTTTCGTGTTAAAACGCCTAGATAGGAAAATGGGAACTTTGTTTGATATTTTAAACAAACTTGACCATGCATCCATCGTTGCTCAGCGCAAATTAACGATCCCTTTCGTAAAAGATATTTTAAAACTCTAACCGATTAAATGAGTTGGCAGCTATATAGCTGCCAAAACAGAGATTATAAAATTTCACACACCTGCTCAGGTGGACGGCCTAAACGTGCTTTATCCCCATTAACAACGATAGGGCGCTCAATCAACTTAGGGTTTTCATGCATCGCTTTGATGAGTTGATCTTGAGTTAAAGAGTCATCGGCTAATTTTAACTCTTTATATAACTCTTCTTTGGTACGCATTAATTGGCGTGCGTCTTTGAACCCTAGCATTTTAAGCAGTTTTTTGATTTCAGCCGCGCTTGGAGGAGTATTTAAATATTCAACCACGGTTGGCGTGATGCCTTTATCTGTTAAAAGGGCTAAGGTTTCACGGCTTTTAGAGCAACGTGGGTTGTGGTAAATCTTAATTGGATCCGTCATTATTTTAATTCCTTACGGTTTTGCATTTTGATCGCGTAATTGTAGTTTTCGAAGCGCATCAATGCGAGCGTCATAGCGCTGTTGTTCGTAACTGCCTAAACGGCTTTGGCGGCTAGCATCGCTGAGATAATTAATCGCAATGTCATAATTCCCTCGTAATGCCATTCCTTCTGCGTAAGCAGCAAGTTCTTCAGTACGTTTACCTTGTTTTGCGGATGCCTCGGCCAGTAAATCCCAGCCAATTGGGTCATCAGGGTAATCAAACGTATATTTATTCAACAAGGTTGTTGCTTCTTTATACTGATGATTGTTAATCAACGCATTGGCTAAGTTGACTATAAATACGGTGTTTTTCGGTGCTTTTTTCAATGCATTTTGTAAACGAGAGACCGCTCTAGATACTTGATGTTGTTCAATATCGACATCCGTCATACTATCGATAAACCAAGGGTTATCGGGTTGTTTCGCTAATAGTTCTGTCAGGATTTTCCCAGCTTCTGCGTACTTTTTGTCTTGGGAAAGGAGTAATGCTTTACCATACTGAGCCGCAATCTGTTCTTGTGCAGAACCTTTACCATAATTATCAATGATTTGGTCTAAAGCATGGTGTTGATCTGTGCTATACATGGCCAAAATACGAACCCGAGCTAACATAAAATCCAGTGATGAAGGCACACTCACTTTAGGGTATTGGTTCGAGCGGTTTCTGGCATCCGCTAAACGGCTATCCGGTAAGGGGTGCGTTAGCAGGATTTCAGGGGGCTTAGACATATAGCGGGTTTGGTCTGACATGGTTTGCATGAAATCAGCCATGGCGTGTGGGTCAAAACCTGAGCGTCGTAACGTTTGTAGGCCAATGCGGTCTGCTTCTTGCTCATTGGCTTGGGTAAAGCTTATCATGCCTTGCTGCACCCCAGCCATCGTGCTGGTTAATGCTGCAAAACCAGCTTGAGGGTTTGCCATGACTAACAGTAAAGAACCAATAGTCCCAGCAATCGCGAGAGGCGTGGTGCTTTTCTGATCTTCCATCATTCGCGCGAGATGCCTTTGCGTGACGTGAGATATTTCGTGCGCCATGACGGAGGCTAACTGGCTTTCATTTTGGCTGTACCGAAATAATGCAGAGTGCAGCACGACATTCCCCCCAAAATAGGCGTATGCGTTAATATTGGGGTTGTTGACTAAGTAGAACTTAAACGGTGTTTTAACTGAGTCTGCATTTTTCACTAACCGCATGCCAAGTTTGTTAACATATTGGGTTAACAATGGGTCATAAATAAGAGGGGTGCTGGCGCGAATTTGGCGTGTGATTGCATCTCCCATAATAATTTCTTGGTTGATACTAAGAGTGCCTCCCGCCGTCGTTCCTATATCGGGTAAGGTATCTTCAATTGCGCTATAAGCAGGTAAAACTGCACCGTTCATTAGCGCAGCGATCATGAAAGCCAATAATGGATATTTTAAAGTTTTCTTCATGAAACGTGAGTATCCCATACAACATTTTAATTTAGGGTAAGTACCGACTTTATTTCGGGTATATTTAAGTAAGGCACCTAAAAACGCGAAAAGTTTAAAACACATGATAGCAAAAGCTATCGTAAAATCTGTTCTTCGGTATAATTTTCGTTACTTTAGGAACTGTCCTTTGTGTTATTCCCCAGGAGCAATAAATGCTGGAATTGTTTTTACAGTGGTATCGTCGGCGTTTTGCTGACCCACAAGCCATAGCCCTCTTTACATTACTCGTATCAGGGTTTGTGATCATCTTCTTTTTCAGCAGTATACTGGCTCCGTTGCTGGCGGCAATTGCTTTAGCTTATTTGCTTGAATGGCCAACAAATTTATTACAACGCATAGGGCTATCCCGTTCAGTTGCTGTTGGTATCATTTTGACCTTATTTGCTGGAATAAGTGCCATGGTTATTTTAATTATTGCGCCAACGGCATGGCAGCAAGGGATTAATTTGATGGCCGATCTACCAAATATGGTTAACCGGTTCAATGAATTTGCACAGAAACTGCCAGAACAATATCCCGCATTGGTGGATGTTGGCATCATCGATATGATGGCAGATAACCTCCGTAGCCGTATGTCAGGTATTGCAGACTCAGTAGTTAAAGCGTCAGTTGCTTCGTTAATTGGTATTTTTACTTTAGCGGTTTACTTAGTTCTCGTGCCATTGATGACATTTTTCCTTTTGAAAGATAAAGAACGCATTAGCAAAAGTTTTCTCAAGTTGTTACCCAAAAACCGTTTGTTAGTGGGGAAAGTTTGGGTTGAAATGAATGAACAGATCACCAACTACTTACGCGGAAAAGTCACAGAAATGGTGATTGTTGGGGTGGCAACCTATTTATGCTTTGCATATTTTGACCTGCGCTATTCTGTATTGTTATCGGTTCTAGTCGGGGTGGCGGTATTAATCCCTTATATTGGTGCGGTAGCGGCTACGATCCCAGTGGTTATTGTTGCGCTCTTTCAGTATGGTGTTGGCAGCGAGTTTTGGTACTTAATGTTGGCATATTTAGTGATCCAAGGTTTGGATAGCAACGTTGTTGTGCCTTTATTGTTCTCTGAAGCGGTGAATTTACATCCACTTGTGATTATTTTATCTGTTGTGATTTTCGGTGGGTTATGGGGCTTTTGGGGGGTGTTTTTTGCAATACCGTTAGCAACACTGATTAAAGCGGTTATTCATGTATGGCCGGAAGAAACAACGGAACCAACAAACTAGGTTAGGAATAGTGCTGTATGGGGGCATACAGCACTATGCAGTGACGATTAAGCGTGTGTATTTATGTAATCAAGCACGATTTCGTGGTGGTTACTGGTTTTAAAATTGTCAAAGACGTGCTCTATTTTCCCAGTAGGGTCAACGAGGAAGCTAATACGATGAATTCCATCATAGGTTTTCCCCATGAATTGTTTTTCACCCCAAACTCCAAATTGCTCACATACTTGGTGGTCTTCATCTGATAATAAAGTGAAGTTCAACATCTCTTTTTCAGCGAAACGAGACAGTTTTTCTGGCTTGTCTGTGCTAATACCTAATACCTCGACACCTTTCGCTTTAAGTGTATCCATTTCATCACGTAGACCACACGCTTGAACAGTACAGCCAGGCGTCATCGCTTTAGGATAAAAGTAAACTAATACGCGTTGACCCTGATAATCAGAAAGATTGATGAGCTCACCATCTTGGTCAGGAAGGCTAAATTGAGGCGCCTTATCACCGGCTTTCAATGGGTTCATTACATATATCTCCGTTAACTTTGCATATTGGGGTTGTTAACAATACTTATGTTGCCTTTGGCATTTAGCATTGTACACAGTTGTTGAAATTTATTTTTTATAATTATGCCATTATCGTCCAACGGGTCGTGTGCAGTAATCTGAATCTCCAGTTGAGCGGGCATATCATTATTGGCTGGTTGTGTTTTAGAAACAAGCTCTGCGATATTACACTGCGAAGTTGTGAATAAATTTGTGAATTGCTCGACAATACGAGGTGCATCGTCGACAACAATATTCACGGTTACGGTTGATGGGTAATAGGTTGTTTGGACACTCTGGGTTCTTTTCATTACGATGAGCAAATCAAGCTCAGCGCCTTTAGGTGGTAATGTTGCCTCTAAAAGGGTGATCGCATTCCAGCTGCCGGATAACATCATAATAAAGGTGAATTCCTTGCCAAACATCGCTAAGCGACTATCTTCAATATTACAGTCACACTCGCTGACGAGGCGTGTAATGGTATTCACAATGCCCGGACGATCTGTTCCCAGCGCAGTAATGACAAGAAATTGCTGTTCAGTCTTAGGCAAAGTCTATTCCTTAGTATTGTAATTATGTCAGTTAAATATTTGATTAGAATATCGCCGTAAAATTCGGGCATTAAAAACTGACTGACTATGAAGGTAAGGAAACCATAAAAAAGGGAATCTGCCAAGAGGGGAAATAGACTCTTGCGAGAAATATCAGTGAATTATTACTTCTATTTAAGTTAATGTCCTCGGCATTAACAAAATTCATTAAATTCTTGCTGTTGGGTGGTTTTCTTCTTTGAAATGAAAAAGTAACATGGGGGTTCAATTATTGAGGGGGTATCGCTATGGCTAATGGAAACGCAAATTATAAAGATTTTTTAACGGGAAGCATTGTTGCAGTTATCACACCAATGGATTCGGCAGGGCGTTTAGATAAAGCCAGCCTAAAAAAATTGGTGGATTACCATGTTGAAAGTGGAACAACTGCTATTGTTTCTGTTGGTACAACTGGCGAGTCAGCAACCTTAACGCATAAAGAGCATGTCGATGTCGTAAAAGCGACACTCGAGTTAGCAGATGGCCGTATTCCTATTATTGCAGGTGCGGGTGCAAATGCGACAGCGGAAGCTATTTCTCTGACAAATGATTTTGAAAACAGCGGTGTAGTTGCTTGCCTGACAGTAACACCTTATTATAATAGGCCTTCTCAGGAAGGGTTATATCAGCATTTTAAAGCAATATCAGAAAACACCAGCTTGCCACAAATTCTTTATAATGTACCATCACGGACGGGCTGTGATATGTTGCCTGAAACCGTGGGGCGTTTAGCAAAACTGGCGAATATTGTTGCAATTAAAGAAGCAACAGGGAACTTAGCTAGGGTTCATCAAATCAAAGAACTGGTTGATGATAATTTTGTACTGTTAACAGGTGATGACGCAACAGCACTTGATTTCATGCAACTGGGTGGTCAAGGCGTTATTTCAGTCACATCCAACGTTGCTGCACCGCAGATGGTAAAAATGTGTGACTTAGCGCTTGCAGGCAAATATACTGAGGCGCGTGAATTAAATAAAAAACTGATGGGGCTTCATCTTCAGTTATTTGTTGAACCAAATCCAATTCCAGCGAAGTGGGGCTGTCATCGCTTAGGTCTGATTGCAGATGGTACATTACGGTTGCCAATGACACCGTTAACCACCTCAGGCCAGCAAAAAGTTGAGGAAGCCTTGAAGCTCGCTGGGTTACTGTAAAATTTAGGGAATTTTAATGGCAACATTATTGCAAAAATCGAAGGTTATGAAGGTTGCTGGCCTGTCACTTGTCGTGTTACTGGCAGCCTGCTCCAGCGATCAGCGCTATAAACGTCAGGTCAGTGGTGATGAGGAATATCTCAATGCTGCGCCATTGAAAGTGTTGAATGTGCCACAAGGGCTGACATTACCAGAACAAAATGGTGAGTATGATATCCCTAAAGCCACATCAACAGGGGCAATAGGAAAAGCGTTAGACATTCGTCCACCAGTACTGACAATTTCGCAATTAGCGGGTTCTCGTACAGAGGATAGCGCTCAAGCAAGCCGTTTGTTGCTAGAAAATACACCTGAAAATAGTGCGCTTTGGTCACAAGTTACAATGATCTTAGAGCAAAGAAATATTCCAGTGTCCTCTAAAGATGATGGTTCTCGCTCAATTGAAACCGATTGGGTGAAATGGGACCGTGCAGATGAAAACGTTCCAATTGAAAGCCGCCATAAAGTCACGGTACAACCCGAAAACGGTATGATGGCATTGACGGTAACAAGCTTAGGTTTACGTCAAGGTGGAGAGACAATTACCGATGTTGTCGAAACTCAACGATATAACAAGCTGTTATTGAATGAATTAACCGATAACTTATATACGTTACGTGATACCTCAAACAAAGGTAGCATTCAAAACGCGTATGGCATTATAGATGTTCAAACGGGTAGTGATGATACTGGCTTACCTTTAATTGTCGTTCGTGCACCATTTGACGCAGTATGGGAGCGTTTACCTCACACCTTAGAAAGTGTTGGTATGAAAGTGGGTGACCGTACACGTTCAAGTGGTTCTGTAATGGTGACTTACAAAGGTTTAAGCAGCTCAGAATGGCAGGCTTTGGGCATTGATGACCCAACTGTGCCAGAAGCAGACTATAAAGTGCAGGTCGGTGACTTAAATAACCGTAGTACACTGCAATTTATCACCACTAAAGGTGTGCCTTTAACACAAAAACAAAATGATGAAATGGTTGCCGCGCTGAAAGCAGCGTTTAGTAAAGCACCCGCTAAAAAGTCATAATTCAACATTTTGAGATTGTTAATTAAACCGTAGCTTAAATGCAAGCTGCGGTTTTTTTATGGGTAATTTTAATCGCGTAGTGGCGTTATAAACATCAATTATTGATAGGGCTAAATTAAGTTTGATGGATTTGTCATCCCACTATTTTCGGATATACTTCAACGAAAATCGCTAACATCAAGGAGAAGAGGGATGGATAATCACGCGATGAAACCCATCAAAAATAGTCGTGATTGTATGCCAAGGAAAATATCAGGGGCTGAGTTTAACCAAAAATTGAGAATAACAGCCAGTAATATAGAAAATACACAGTGTTTTCTAACTAAAGGGGTAATAGACTTTAGTTTGCAGGGGTTTGATATACCGGAAGGTTACCGACTCGTAAAATCACTCAGGAAACAACAATATCGCTTGATTGCTAATGGGGAAAAGCCGGAAACTCTTTATCTCGTTGAACTAAAATTTCGCAAAGACATTGTGATCGGGAAGATAACGTGCACACAAATTAAAGTTTGGCGAAGCACTGCTCATCAATATATTAAAATTATCAAAGATTTACCTCGTCAGTTTTTTGCTTACCTTCTTAATACATATTGCATTATGGTAACCGATGAAGAGCAAACAGATGCAGGTCAACGTTTTTGGGAAACGATGATCAATTGGGCATTTGATAAAAAATATTATGTTTACGCCTCAAATGGTGAAGAAGAAAACCGCCTATTGATCCCGATTAAAGATATGGATGATTTTTACTTAAATTGGATGGAGTTGTATTGGGGGAAAGATATTGATATTCATACATATAGGTTGGTGGCCATCAGTAAAACGCCCTTAATCTAAATAGAATAACCTCTCTAATGATTTATTCTCTGTATTTGGTTCATGTTATTTCTATCGTAATTTATATGCTTAGCTAATTATTAATTGGCCTTTCGTTAGTTTTAATTTTTTCCTCTCTGCAACGCTAATTTTATTTTTCATATTTTCACCTAAAACAAATGGACAAAAAATCAGTGTTTATGGTTAAGTAATCGTTTGCGTCTGCTCGGGAATTTTATTATCATGATTAGCAGTGAATTATAAAATATTGAATATCAGCTAGTTAGCGTTTCGCATGGTGAATTTCAGTAACTGACTGAAACAGAGCAGAAAATTAACAATGAATAGGCCATTTGGTTGGTTTTTGTTCTTCTGTTACTTATCTGAATCTGCTGTGCAGGTTGATTTTGTTTAGTTTAATCACATCTCTGGAGTGTGTAAGATGCAAAAGAAAGCTGAGTTGTATCGTGGTAAGGCAAAAACAGTCTATACCACAGAGGATCCTGATCTACTGGTTCTGGAGTTCCGTAATGATACATCAGCACTCGATGGTGAACGTATCGAGCAGTTTGACCGTAAAGGTATGGTAAATAACAAATTTAACCATTTCATTATGAGCAAATTAGAAGCCGCCGGTATTCCAACGCAAATGGAAGCATTATTGTCTGACACAGAAGCTCTGGTGAAAAAGTTAGATATGGTGCCTGTTGAGTGTGTGATCCGCAACCGTGCAGCAGGTTCACTGGTAAAACGCTTAGGTGTTGAAGAAGGCATGGAGTTAAACCCGCCTTTATTTGATTTATTCTTAAAGGACGATGCCAAGCACGACCCGATGGTGAATGAATCGTACTGTGAGACATTTGGCTGGGTGAGTAAAGAAAACTTGGCAAAAATGCGTGAGCTAAGCTACAAAGCCAATGAAGTGCTCAGTAAAATTTTTGCTGATGCAGGGCTAATTTTAGTCGATTTTAAACTGGAGTTTGGCTTGTATAAAGGCCAAGTCGTCTTAGGCGATGAGTTTTCTCCAGACGGTAGCCGTTTATGGGACAAAGAAACGCTCAATAAAATGGATAAAGACCGTTTTCGTCAGAGCCTTGGCGGCTTAATTGAGGCTTACGAAGAAGTCGCACGTCGTATTGGCGTGCAGTTAGATTAATCAATTTCCTATAATTTGAATGATATTTTAGCCTGCATTGCAGGCTATTTTTTTAGCCATTAACCCAAGGCGGCTATTGGCGAATCAAATGAGTGACCCATGAAGAGAGAGTGGTATCCGTGGTATTTATTTGTAGTTGCTGACTAAGTGACATCAATGTCGGTGCGGGAAGTGGGCTTTCAACTTGTAACTCTGGATGACCTAATACTTCCAGTGGCTGACCATCAGCGATTAGATTCCCCTTTGATAGATGCAATACACGCTGAAAATGGCGGGCAACAAAATCAAGGTCGTGGCTAATCGAAACGACAGTTACCCCTTTTTCGCGTTGTAATGTCAGCCAATCTTCAAATTTTCGCATCCAAAAGGCATCAAAGTCACGGCTTGGTTCATCAAGTAGCAATAGCTTAGGGGAAACAGCCTCTAAACAAGCAACAGCAACCATCCTACGTTGGCCTGCATGCAAATCTAAAGGGTGTTTATCCGCTACGTCGGATAGATGGCAAATTTCAAGTGCCTGATGTACTCGGTCTTGAATATCACGTTTATGATATTTCTGGCGTTTTAAGCCAAACGCAATTTCATCACGCACACAACTATGAAAAATTTGTTTCTCAGCTTCTTGGAATAAAATGCCGATATGGTTGGCTCTTTGTGGTGAAGAGAGAAGGTGAAGCGGCTGGCTATCAAGCAGAATGTCGCCTTGTGTGGGGTGTAATAACCCCGCTAAAAGGCGCAACAATGTTGATTTTCCTGCACCATTATCCCCAACCAAAGCAACCCATTCACCAGGGTGAATAGATAGAGATAAAGATTGTATATTATCAATAGTTGAACTTGGCCAACGATAACTCAGATTGTTAAGCTGTAACATATTGCTCCTTAAACATCTGTAGCAATTGCGCTTCATCGTGGGGAATATTTTCTTGCCAATGCTCTAATTTGACCAGCTCACCTATCACCCGCCATGCATCTGGCATATTGATTGTTTCAAGAGCATCAAGAAAAACATCATTTAAACCGCCTGTTGAGACCATTTTTCCTGCTTCTTGAAAGGCTTGCCCCGTACTTAGCAAAAGAAATAGGCCACAGAAACTGATAGCCGGTAGTAAGTTACGTTCAAAAAAAATAATGCTGCAGCCCGTTTGTTCTGTATAGCGTTGTAACTGGGCTAATATGCGCTGTGTTGCACTGGGTGTTAGCCGACTAAAAGCTTCATCAAGTAACAGGAGTTTAGGCTGCATCGCTAATGCACTTGCTAACACAACGCGTTGTGCTTCACCGCCGGATAAGGTGGCAGGGTGGCGCGTACGCAGTGCCTCACAAAATGTGAGTTCAATGGCAACTTCAACTCGCTCACTAATTTCGTCGGGTGTTAAACCAAGGTTCTCAGGCCCGAACGCAATTTCCTGTTCAACGGTAAACGCGCAGCCTGAAAGTTGTAATTGGGGGGATTGCTGAACAAGTTGGCGTGAGATAGACGCCTGAACCACAGAGCTGTCAGCTAAGGGGGCTTGCAATACCTCTGCGGCTCCTTCAATTTCCCCCTGAATGAGGTCATTGTGCCAACCTGCAAGTATTTGTGCTAACGTACTTTTTCCACTACCGTTACCACCCAATACACATAGCCATTGGCCTGCATTGAGCTGAAGGTCAATTGGCCCTAATAGGGACTGTTCCGCGCCTTGTGGAATGAAGCGCATTTGTTGTAAATTCACCACCACAGAGAAAGACCGCCTTCAATAACAATTAACAAAACTAACCCATACCTGAGCAAGGCTTGGTGGGTGCTATCCACCGGTGGGTTCAATGTCGTGCGTTTAGTACAATAACGAAAGCCACGCATATCTAATGCAGCGCCACGAATACTCAGTTCACTCAAGGTATTACTGGCAAGTGGAAACAATAGGGCAGGTAACGATGTAATACGTTGCCAAAAGCGACCATCAAGAGGAACGCCTCTGGCTATTTGTGCTTCACGGATGGTGCCTAATTGTTGACGAAGTTGTTCGGCAAGTAGTAATGGGCCAGCGAGTAGGTAAGCGAAACTCGCAGGTAAACGGCTAGCAAATAAAGCCCGAATAAAGCGTTCAGTCGGTACATACTGCAGCCAAAGTTGAGAAGCACTAATAATCGTTAATAACTTAAACCACAATGCCAACGCAAATTCAGGGCGGCTATTTTTTAAAGTGGCTCCAGTTAATAGCTGAGCTAGCCATCCACCATGAATTAACCAAAGCCCTGCAGCCATGGGAAGCATAATCCATGCAACAATCTTCCAACGGTGGCGGGCTGGCCGCCAAAATATTAAAGCAGCGAAAGTGCTGCAACCTAGCAGAATTAATGGCCAACCCAATGGTAAAAAAAGCGAAGTTATACTGAGCCAAAACCAAATTGTCAGCGAGGTAAATGGATGCATCTAACGGACCTTAGCCATATTTGGGTAATTACGTTGAACGCGTTCTGGTAATTGTCGAACCAGTAACCAAGCAATAATGGCTGATGCGACTTTATCTGTAATATTGGCGCCTAATACCGTAATTGCCACTGACTCTAATAAGTTATCGCCAACTGCATGAAAATACGCGACAAAAAAGTCAGCTCCACTACCAGTTGTTCCTGCGAATAAGTAAGTGCGAATGGGAACTGCAACGATCATTAACGCAAAAGTAATCACAACACCGGATAAGATCACTCTTGGTAAGGTGCGAAAACCACCTGCACGGGCTAATAACCCAGCACTCAGGCCAATCATCATTGCTACAGGGGCAAAAGCCGCTGCAATTGGGCCACTGAGTAAACCCCATAATAAATTCGTTAATAAGCCACTCAATAATGCAACCCAAGGGCCAGCTAATAATGCACAAATTAGCGTTCCGATAGAATCTAAAAATATAGGCAATTTTAGCATCGAACTTAATTGGCCAATGACCATATTAATGGCAATAGAAAACACAATTAAGGTCAGAGTGCGACTAGAGATAATCGACATTTTACCCATGACAAAGTCATTCCTTACAGTAATAAAATAATAAAATTAACGAGACGTGATAATCAGCTCTTCATAACCAGACAACGGGCAAGGCTCACGAGTGAAATTAACTTTCTCAAGTTCCCCAATAACCAGCTCTAATGTGGTTCTAACAGTACAACCCGGCATCATATGACCACCGAGGACTTTTCCGTGTTCATCGGAGACAGATAAATGCAGGTGTTCACCCTGGGCATCTAACGTGCCAATGAATGAAACAATTTCAAACTTACCGGTTGTTTGAAAGGTATTCTCTTGGCCTGCAAAACGCAGTGCAACGTCAGTTAAGCTGCCGACACTACTGACAATAAATGCAGCTTTTAGGCCATGCTGCTCAATTTTTTGTCTTAATGTTAAGATCACATCTTCGCCAGGGACTAAGCGGATGGCAATAAAACGAGCGTTTGAATAGGGTGATAAAAGTTGATTCATATTATTAATCCTAATAATTGTGCTTGCGCTGAGCGTCGCACAACCATTGAAATCACTAAAATTATAAATAATGTGAAGTTATGATTTTTCAGTATTAATTGGTCGTGATTATTATACGCAATTGAGATGGATTGTCTGGCGGTAAAGGTATTTCGGTCTATCTTCAGCAAAAGGCACCATAAGTTGGTTTTTATAATGATAAATATAAAAAAAAGCGAGAAGTAAAAAAATAAACAGTGATGAATATTCCGAATATTTAGCTTAAGTTTTATCGATGGTCAGGATTATCCGTATTACCATGTTAATTTTTGTTCAATTAAGGGAGGCGCCGTCAGATATTCTGAGTGACTATTTTTCTAGAAGCATTAAATAGCGAATAAAAAATAGCTCAAATGTCACATTTTGGTTAATTAACTGTGCAGAGATAGTGGCTTATTATTAATTAAAAATATCGTTATAAAAATAAAAAGAGTTGGCGTTAATATTTGCTTCTTTGATGATGAGCCAATAACATGTTTTTAAGTCAGTCGATTGACTGCAAATAAATTATAATTGTGCGTTTTACAGGGACAAATCTATGAGTCATGTTGATCCAACACTAATCATTCTCTTGGTATTAGCTGGGTTAGGTATTATCAGTCATAATATGACAGTCACCCTTGCGATGCTATTTTTATTGGTAGTCAGAATAACACCATTGAATAATTATTTTCCATGGATTGAAAAATATGGTTTAACCATTGGCATACTTATCTTAACTATCGGCGTTATGACACCAATTGCGAGCGGCAAAATAACCGCTAGTGAGGTATTGGGCTCATTTTTGAATTGGAAATCGATTCTGGCAATTGTTATTGGGATCGCCGTTTCTTGGCTGGGTAGCCGAGGCGTCACATTAATGACCCATCAACCGTCTACTGTTGCAGGCTTACTTGTTGGAACCGTGATTGGTGTAGCCTTATTCCGTGGTGTGCCTGTGGGGCCTTTAATCGCGGCAGGGATATTGTCATTATTAATTGGTAAATCATAGCATTACGATGTTGAAATTACTTCCTGTTATTATCGAGCAGCTGCATCTGGTTGGCATGCGTCGTCTTATGGTTCTTTCTGGCGACAATGTGTGGGTGGAACAGCAACTCAACGAAATTCAAACAACTATTGATGGCGACTGGTTAACAATTTCATCAAACTTGCCTCACGGTGTTTCCCCTGAAAATGCCCATCTATTATTGGGCCGTGAATTTTTGCATGGCATCTTTGATGTGCGTGAAGGCTTTCATAGCGAAGCGCTAGCCATGCTTGCTGGCACGTTAAAAGCAGGGAGCTTGTTAATATTATGCACCGCACCGCAATCTGAGTGGGCGACAAATAATGATATCGACAGCCTTCGTTGGAATGAACAATCTGGGGTTATTTCGACACCGAATTTTGTTCACCATCTGCAACGGACTTTTGAAGCACCCTCTGATATTTTATTTTATAAACAAGGGGATAAACCTGATTTTCCATTGCTAAAAAACAAACCGTTATGGCAAGCACCTACAGGACAGCCAACAAAACAACAGCAACAAATAATTAGCCAATTATTAAACGCAGAACATGGAGTTTGGGGCTTAATAGCGCCAAGAGGGCGCGGAAAATCGGCAATAGCAGGCATGTTAATACAACAATTTGGGGGAGAGTGTTGGTGTTGTGCACCCGCCAAAGTGGCGACGGAAGTATTAAGCCGACATGCAGGCCAACCGATTAACTTTTGGTCACCTGATAACTTATTAGCCTACTGCCGCAGCAATGAAAAAATAACAGCAGATTGGCTGATCATCGATGAAGCTTCCGCTATTCCTAATTATATTTTACGAGAGCTGGTTGAGTATTTTCCCCGTGTTTTATTGACCACAACCGTCGATGGCTATGAGGGAACAGGGCGTGGTTTCATGTTGAAATTTTGCGCAAGCCTAACGCATTTCAGGTTATTGCAACTTGATAGCCCTATGCGCTATGCGGCTAATGACGCCTTAGAATCATGGGTTAATAGCGCTCTATTACTGCAAGAGCCCACCTCTCAAACGGTTATTACTGAAACTGTTGAATATAAAGCGTTAACTCAGGCGTCATTAGTAGAAAATAATGAAAAACTAAGCGCATTTTATGGCCTATTGATGAGCGCACACTATCGAACGTCACCATTAGATTTACGACGACTATTGGATGCTCAGCAACAACATTTTATGGTGGCAAAAACCGAGTCTCATAATTGTGCTTATTTAGGTGCATTATGGATGGTAGATGAAGGACAGTTGACCGAATCATTGAGTTGGCAAATATGGGCTGGGCTTCGTCGACCAAGAGGAAATTTAGTTGTCCAGTCATTGGCAGCTCACAGTGCTTTTCCTAATGCGGCACAGTGGCAATCTCGCCGTGTAATGCGTATTGCGGTTGATGCGCACCACCGTAGGCGCCAAATTGGTTTAACGCTGTTAGAAAAACAAAAAACAGTTGCTACAGAGCAAGGGTTGGATTTTTTATCTGTTAGTTTTGGGCTAACACCTGATTTAACGGCTTTTTGGCAAAAAGCCGGTTTTAGGCTGATACGCATTGGCACTCATAAAGAAGCAAGCAGTGGCTGTTTTACCGCAATGGCTATTCTACCGATATCAAACCGTGCATACCAACTCTGTGAACAGGGGGAGTTACGGCTAAAACGTGACCTATATTGGCGCAGTGATTTACAAGAGTTTGCTTTCACAACAGACTCACAACAGCAATTAACGACAGATGATTGGGTTGAACTCATCGGGTTTAGTGAGTTTAAACGGCCCATTTCTGCGAGTGAAAGTGCGATTCTGCGTTTATTGAAGGAAGAAAAAAACGGGCTTTCGCTTCTCAGACGGCATTTGGTGTCATGTGAGCCCATCGCACAGATTTGCGCAGATGTTGGTATAACAGGGCAAAAGCAATGGCTACAACGAGTAAGAGAAGTGGTTGGTATACAGGTAAAACAATACCAACCCACGCTGTTAGCGGAGATAAAGCAAAAGGTTATTTCTTCTTGTCTTTAGGCCAATCGTCTTCATCATCCCAAAGGTGGTTATTATCTTGATGTGGGGGAATTTCTGGCTTGTCATCTAAAAATTTTTTGGGGTCCAATTCATCATTTCTTTGACTGAATTCCAGATAATACCTACCAATAAGAGTAAAATTATCCACCAGTAGTCGGCTAACCATTGCATACATTACCTTCCATTCGTCATTCTTTGAGCTGTCTGTGCGTTGATATCGCTCAGTTACCCTAGTCACATACTTTTGTATGCTCCTAGGGATGCCTTCACTCATCGCCTTCATACAACTCAAATAATTTAGAATGGGTTGAGAGAGCCATTCTTTGAGCTGTTTGTGCGTTGATATCGCTCAGTTACTCTAGTCACTGCTAGTAATAATCATTCCAACAGGCAAAAGCGACTTTTCATTAAGCTTGTTTACCATTAGAGTATACCATTGATATTATTATGAGTTACCACAAAATTTATGCGGTTTTTACCATTTAATTTATTTATTAGAGAGGAGGAGTAATTTTGAAAAAATTGTTCCTCATTGTTATTGGATGGTTAGCTGTTGCGCTGGCTTTTGCTGGCGTCGTTCTTCCTGTTTTGCCGACTACGCCTTTCTTATTGCTGGCGGCATGGTGCTTTTCTCGTTCATCTCCACGCTTTCATCATTGGTTATTATATCGCTCTTGGTTTGGGGGGTATATCCGTCATTGGCAAAAGCACAGAGGGCTACCTAAAGGGGCAAAACCCAAAGCAATTATATTGATAATACTTACTTTTTCATTATCAATCTGGGTTGTTAGTTATGTATGGTTGAAAATTGGCTTATTGGCACTGTTGTGTTGGCTGCTTATTTTTATGTATCGACTTCCAGTTGTTGATGAACAAATTTCCACGAAAAATAAAAAAGCCTCATAAATTATGTAATGTAATTTATGAGGCGTGATAGAAGTTGCTTTGCTGACTTAGGGGTTATTCAGGAGCTCTAATATAGCGTTCGAATACATAATCTAAGTTACTGTTTAACCAGTTTTTCCCGCAAATATCCTCTTGTTCTAGAACTTGCTTAATCACTTCTGGCGTTAATAGCTGTTCAGCTTCATGGGATAACGGCCAGTAGCTAATATGCCAAGGTTCATAGGCAACCCCTGCATTTTTGGCAGTAAAAGGGCGATAAAAATCAAATGTCGCCATATTATCCGTGAGCCAGTGATTTAGTTCAGCAAGGTAGCCGCCAGTTTCATACTCCCAAGGTTCTAACTGCAATGTTTGCCCTGCTGGGATACGTAATGGGTCATACACGTCTATTTCGGTTCCCCAATGATGACGGCTTGCACCGGGTAATGCAGACCAATGCAAAATCGCCTCACAAAGCTCACCTTCAGAAAGGGCTGTAATATCTAGAGGTTGGCTCTGTGCATCAAGAACAGGGCGGAGGCCAGTGAATTTTTCATTCCAAATTAACTGTTGACGTGAAAAATCACGAAATGCACTTGCTGATTGTAACTTGAAGCCTGCTTTTACCGCTGCTTGTTGCATGGCTAAAAATGCTTTGGTGGCATTAAACTGTAGGCGATGAGAGCCGCCAAGTGTCACTAGATGGTCCGTGGAACGGCCTGTTAGCATTGCGATGGTGATCATAATAACAATAGCTCCATGACTCGCTCATAAATTAAGGCCAATTGTTGCAAGTCTTTGACACTCACGCATTCATCAACTTTATGTATGGTGGCGTTCAATGGGCCGAGCTCAATCACTTGAGTTCCCATTTGGGCGATAAAACGACCATCCGATGTTCCACCACTTGTCGATAGCTCTGCGTTAAGACCTGTCAGTTCATGAATTGCTTGCAGAGTTGCAGTGACAAGTTCTTGTTTTTCAGTCAAAAATGGCTGCCCAGATAATGACCATTCCATTTTATATGTAAGGCCATGGCGGTCTAACATATTGGTGACCCTGTCACGTATCTGTGTGTCAGTCAATTCTGTGCTGAAACGAAAATTAAATTGAATAAATAACTCTCCGGGGATCACATTACTTGCCCCAGTACCTGCATGGATATTGGCAATTTGCATGGTAGTGGCAGGGAAGAACTCATTGCCGTTATCCCAGATAGTTGAGGTGAGCTCTTGCAAAAAAGCGGTTGAGCGGTGCACCGGGTTGTCCGCTAAATGGGGATAGGCAACGTGTCCCTGTGTACCCAAAATAGTTAAGTTCGCTGTAATAGAGCCTCTACGTCCATTCTTTATGATGTCGCCTAATTGTGATTGGCTTGACGGCTCACCGACTAAACAGTAATCAACGCGCTCATTACGTGCTATTAATGTTTCAACAACTTTAACCGTGCCATCCAACGCAGCAGCTTCTTCATCAGATGTGATTAAAAAGGCCAAGCGTCCCGGATGATGAGGGTGTTTTTTGACAAAACGCTCTGCTGCGACAACCATTGCTGCGACTGAACCTTTCATATCAGCAGCACCACGGCCATATAGATGTTGATTTATAATTGTTGGGTTAAACGGCGGAGTCTGCCAATTTTCGCTATTGCCTGCCGGTACAACATCGGTATGACCTGCGAATGCAAGGGTTGGCCCCTGAGCACCTCGGTGTGCCCAAAAATTCAATGTGTCACCAAAATGCATGGGTTCAACAGTAAAACTAAGTTGGTTTAAGCGCTCGGTAAGTATTGCTTGGCAGCCTTGGTCATCGGGGCTGATAGAAGGGCGAGTAATTAATTCTTTGGCAAGCTGAATAACGGGGCAATCCATTATATCCACCTGATTATCGAATGAAGTTTTGGTAGTCATTAGCGTTAAACCCAACTAAGTATTGGTTATCTGGAGAAACAAGTACGGGCCTTTTGATCATGGCAGGCTCTGCAAGTAGTACTTTTTTTGCACTGTCTGCGTCAACAACTGCATTTTTTTCATCGTCAGTCAGTTTACGCCACGTTGTTCCCCGTTTATTGACTAACACTTCCCAATCAATATGTTCCATAAAGGTAGAAAGTAATTCATCGCTAATACCATCAACACGATAATCATGAAACTGATAGTTAACGCCATTATCTTCTAAGTAACGGCGTGCTTTTTTAATGGTGTCACAGTTTTTAATTCCGTACATGATATAAGGAGAGTTAGATGTATTTGGCATATGATTTTCCTCAAAAAAACTAGCGATAATCCTTACATAATGAGGCAAAAATCACTTGGGATCTAGCCCAAACTTGAGAAATATATAATAACCTTATAATTAAAAACTATGTGACTTAGCCTCGATAATTAATATATTAAAAAAATCATCTTGAGCGCATATAAATTAAACTAGCTTCTAGACGAGAGCGAACGCGTAACTTTTTAAGAATATTTCGAATGTGAACTTTAACGGTTTCCTCAGAAATAAAAAGCAAATTAGATATTTCACGATTTTTCAAGCCGACAGCCAGTTCATGTAAAATTTCAGATTCTCGTTTCGTCAGTACTGATAGCGGATCATTATAATTATGACGTGAAATAAGATGTTGATATATTTTTTCACTAAAAACTAATTGCCCTCTAGAGGCCTTCTTCATGCTATAAAATAGCATGTCAAGTTCACTGCTTTTCAATAAATAACCTTGTGCACCTGCATCAATAGCACCATATATATCTGTTTTAATTGTTGATGCAGATAACACTAGTAAGTAACTGTCATTGCAGTGTTTACGAAGTAATCGCATAGTTTCAAATGTTTTAATACCTTGAATATTGGTATCGATGATAATGAGATTAGGCTGTAGGTGCCTTGCGATACTTAAGGCTTCGTAACAACAAGAGCACTCTGCTGTGACACTAAAGTGTGTATCTGTATTTATGAGCTGACGCAATCCCAAGCGTATAATAGGGTGCTCATCAATAATCATTACTGTATATTTAGACATAGAGGGTTCCTTTTTTATGTCTCAAACGTCAAAGTCTAGTTAAGTATTCCCCATAAAATAGACAATCTGATTTCAATATGTTTATTATATTTAATAAGTATATTAATAATTATAAAACTAGTTTGGTATATTATTAATGTTACTTCTTTAATTAATTTGAATAGCTATGCTAATAAAATAAGGTGTTTATCGATAATACATTAAAATCAGAAAATTCATATCTAATATTTAAATTAAAATTAAAAATAAGTGATTTTGAAACGGAATTACACAGTGTTGTTAGGTAATTAATTATTTATATATATTACCATCATGAAATTAACTATAAATTATTTTAGTTTTATTTTTAATAATTAAAACGGTGTTGCGATATAATCAAAGCGATTACGTTTTACTCTAATAGTGGCCTAACTCTATTGTCACTGAAAGGCTGTAACTGAAAGATTTTTCTGGAAATTGCAGGTATGATCATGATTTGCTAGTGAGATGTGTTTATACTGTTATCGCTCTTACCTTACTTATTTTGAAAGGACTTGACGATGGATGATAAATTAAAACAAAGTGCTCTTGATTTTCATGAGTTTCCACATCCTGGGAAAATTACGGTTACCCCAACTAAACCCCTAACAACCCAGAGAGATCTCGCATTAGCATACTCACCAGGTGTTGCAGTGCCATGTCTTGAAATTGCAGATGACCCACTTAAAGCTTATCGTTACACGGCTAAAGGTAACCTTGTCGGGGTGGTGTCTAATGGTACTGCTGTTCTTGGGTTAGGTAATATCGGTGCTTTGGCTGGTAAGCCCGTCATGGAAGGGAAAGGTGTACTATTTAAAAAGTTTTCTGGTGTTGATGTCTTTGATATTGAAGTTGATGAAACCGATCCAGACAAGCTCGTGGATATCATAGCATCCCTTGAGCCGACTTTTGGCGGTATTAACTTAGAAGATATCAAAGCACCAGAATGCTTTTATATTGAACAAAAACTCCGTGAGCGGATGAAAATTCCTGTATTCCATGATGACCAACACGGAACGGCGATCATCTGTACTGCCGCTGTCATTAATGGGTTACGGATTGTTAAAAAAGAGATTGGTGATGTTCGCCTAGTCGTTTCTGGCGCAGGGGCAGCATCAATCGCTTGTATGAATCTATTAGTCGCGTTAGGGTTGAAACGCGAACATATCACCGTCTGTGATTCCAAAGGGGTGATTTATAAAGGCCGTGACGAGCGCATGGATGTGACTAAAGCCGCGTATGCAATTGAAGATAACGGTCAACGTACTTTAGCGGATGCTATTCCTAATGCAGATATTTTCTTAGGTTGTTCAGGTCCTCGCCTTTTAACGCCAGAAATGGTGAAAACCATGGCAAAAGATCCACTGATCTTAGCATTGGCTAACCCTGAACCTGAAATATTGCCACCGTTAGCGAAAGAAGTTCGTCCTGATGCCATCATTTGTACCGGTCGCTCTGATTACCCAAATCAGGTTAATAACGTGTTATGTTTCCCATTCATTTTCCGTGGTGCGTTAGATGTCGGTGCAACAACGATAAATGAAGAGATGAAACTGGCTTGTGTGTACGCCATTGCAGATTTGGCATTGGCAGAACAAAGCGAAGAAGTGGCTTCAGCGTATGGCAATCAAGATCTATTCTTTGGCCCTGAGTATATTATTCCGAAACCATTTGACCCACGTTTGATTGTTAAAATTGCACCGGCTGTGGCAAAAGCGGCAATGGACTCAGGGGTAGCAACACGTCCAATTGAAGATTTCGATGCTTATATCGAAAAATTGAACCAATTTGTTTATAAAACAAACTTATTTATGAAGCCTATTTTCTCCCAAGCGAAGACTGCGAAAAAACGCATTGTTTTAGCCGAAGGGGAAGAAGAACGTGTATTACATGCCACTCAAGAGCTGGTTTCTTTAGGTTTAGCTTTCCCAGTCTTAGTTGGGCGTCCAAGTGTGATTGAAATGCGTATTCAAAAACTTGGCCTACATATTGAGTTAGGTAAAGATTTTGAAGTGGTCAATAATGAAAATGACCCGCGTTATAAAGAGTATTGGCAAGAATATTACCAAATCATGAAACGTCGTGGTGTTTCCCAAGAAATGGCGCGCCGTGCAGTGATTAATAACCCAACCTTAATTGGTGGGATCATGGTGTTACGTGGCGAAGCTGACGGGATGATTTGTGGTACTGTCGGAAGTTATGGCGAACACTACGAAGTGGTTAAAGAACTGTTTGGTTTCCGCGAAGGTGTTCACACCGCTGGTGCAATGAACGCATTATTACTGCCAACGGGGAATACATTCATTGCAGACACTTATGTCAATGAAGACCCTTCACCGGAAGAGCTAACTGAAATCACGTTAATGGCAGCGGATACGGTAAGACGCTTTGGTATTGAACCGAAAGTCGCGCTGTTATCGCGTTCTAGCTTTGGCTCTTCAGATTGCTCATCAGCACAAAAAATGCGTGATACGTTATCGATGATTAAAGCACGTGACCCACATCTTGAAATTGACGGCGAAATGCATGCGGATGCCGCATTAATTGAGTCTATCCGTAAAGATGTGATGCCAGATAGCCCATTAAAAGGTTCAGCAAATTTATTAATAATGCCAAATATGGAAGCGGCACGTATTAGTTATAACTTACTGCGTGTGACTAGCTCTGATGGTGTGACTGTCGGGCCGGTGTTGATGGGGGTTGCGAAACCTGTGCATATTTTGACACCAATTGCGTCGGTACGCCGTATCGTGAATATGGTTGCTTTAGCGGTTGTTGAGGCTCAAACAAATCCTCTCTAACGGTTAATATTAGTTAATCCCTTTTAAAGGCTTCTATGGTTTCATAGTGGCCTTTTTTATTGAAAATGATTCTCATTATCTGTATCTTGTGGGTTTGACTACACAAGACGGAAAGCATAATGATTTCAATTAGATTGACCTCTCGAATAGCCACTTTGATGGTTGGGTTATTCTTTCTTACTGGTTGTACACAAAAAGTTGAACCGACAACCGTACAATTAGATAATCAACTAACAGTTAGTAACCAAATTATTGACTTAGCAACAGGTAAGTCTTTAACTCCTCAACAATTAATTGAGCAGCTTGCTCAATCTCCACGTGTGATCGTGGGAGAAAAGCATGATAACCACTATCACCACCAAATTGAGCAGTGGCTTGTACAAGAAATGCCAAAAATACGTCCTCAAGGCGCGGTTCTACTCGAAATGCTGACACCTTCACAGCAAAAGGGCGTGAGCCGTGTACAGGCACAGATGCAAAGTAACCCCTATATTCGTGATGAAAAGTTACAGTCTGCCTTAAATTGGAATAGCGGCTGGCCTTGGGAACAATATGGGTCTTTAATCCGCCATTTGCTGAGCTCACCTTATCCACTATTGTCTGCAAATTTAGACAAAGAAGAGGTGCTTGCCGCCTATGCTAACCCGTCATCGATAGCGGGGCAGTATTCTACTCAGCCTATTGTTCAAGAACTTATCAGCAAAACGATTGAAAGTTCTCATGGTGGGGAGCTTACAGCGGAACAAGTTATAAAAATGACGTTCGTACAGCAGCTGCGTGACCGTCGTATGGCAGAGTCGTTATTAAATGCGCCTACACCAGCGCTTCTGTTCGCAGGTGGCTACCATGCAACAAGAGCTATTGGTGTCCCCTTGCATGTGCAAGATCTCGCCCCTGATGAACCAATGAAAGTGTTAATTATTTCGGAAAGAGGGGAAGAAATAGACCACTTACATGCGGATTTTGTGTGGTACACACCTAAATGATGACTAAATAATAGCAACCTAATGATTTCAAAAAAGTTAATTTTGTGAAGTAATCTTTATTTTCATTAAGAAATGATTTCCATTTTCATTTGTTATTAATTATCATTTGCGTTTATGTGAGAATACGTAAGTATGAAAGATAAAAATGAGTATAACAACATTTGAAAATGAGTATTTAAAGCGAACGACAAAGATGAGTGGTTGGCTCGCATTGGCAATCGCTCTTCATGTTGTGGTTGTTGGCATGTATTTATGGGTAACTCACAATCAACAATGGGAAGAGTTATTGCCACCGCCATCCGTGGTCATGGAAATTTCGATTGAGTCGCAAGCGGTGCAATTGACAGAAGCTAACATTGGTCAGTTACAAGAGTTGTCTGTGGCGAGTCAAGTTCATGAGGCACCGTCTGAAGATAAAATTATCCCACCCCTAGCAGTCAATGAGCAGGCAGAAGTGCAAGTGGCTAAGGCGGTGAGTAAACAGCGAACAGTTGAAGTCAAAAAACAAAAACATGAAAAGCAGGTGGTTGAACAAAAACAAGCGACTGATTCAAAAGCCAATGATGCTCCTGTCACCAGTGATGCAGCAGCACCATTACAGACGCAGAAAATTGCTGCAGAATTTAATAGCCAGTCACAATCGATAGAGAACGCGAAAAGGCTGTGGGAAGCTCAAGTATTGGGAAAACTAAATAAATACAAGCGGTTCCCTGAAGATGCCGTAAGGCGAGGGCGAGTTGGTCAATCAACCGTGACATTCACGGTTGACCCACAAGGTTTTTTACTTGGTAGCGACTTGGTGAGTTCATCTGGAACGCGATCTTTGGACAGAGAAGCGTTGCAGGTGCTCTCAAGGGCAGCACCGTTACCTGAACCACCGGCCGAAATTTTAATTAATGGGCGGGTAACGGTCAGGATCCCTATTGATTTTACTCTTAATGAAAAATAGATTGGATTAATTATGCGTAATAAACTCACTGAGTTTTGTCTTATTACATTACTTGGTTTATATGCAGCCACTAGTGCTGCGGAGGAAAGAATGTCAGCACCAATAGCACAAAAGCAACCTCATACCATTACCACTCACGGAGATGTCCGTGTTGACAACTATTACTGGTTAAGAGATGACCAGCGTGAGTCTCCCGAAGTTATCGAATATTTAACGCAAGAAAATAATTATACGCAGCAACAACTTGAAAAAGGTGAGCCGTTAAAAAAAGAAATTTACGATGAACTATTTTCGCGTATGAAGCAGGATGATGAATCAGTTCCTTATAATTATAATGGTTATACTTACCGCTCACGAGTGGTTGCAGGTAAAAACTACTCTATATATGAAAGACGCCCGGTAAATAGCCAGGGTGAATGGGCTGTATTAGTTGATGGTAATGAACGTGCAGAAGGCACTGAATATTATCGTATGGGCGCATTAGCGATTTCGCCAGATAATACCACGCTTGCCATCGCTGAAGATCGCCAAGGGCGTAATGAATTTGTCGTGTCATTTCGCAAAATTGATGAGAGCGAGTGGCAAGAAAATGTGTTAACCAATACATCAGGTAATATTGTTTGGGCCAATGACAACCAAACGCTATTCTATGTGAATAAGGACAAGCAAACATTGCTTCCTTATCAAGTCGTTAGGCACCAATATGGCACACAGCAAACTCAAGACAAACTGGTGTACGAAGAAAAGGATGATACTTTTTACGTTAGTTTATCGAAATCAACTTCAAAAGATTTTATTTTAATTGGTATCACGAGTACTGAAACCTCTGAATATCGGTTAATTGATGCAAACAAGCCACAAAATGACGCTAAAATCTTAAAACCTCGTCAAACAGGTGTTGAGTACTATCCTGATCATTTCAACGGTAAATTCTATATTCGTTCTAATCACCAGCACCCATTATTTGGTTTATATATTGCAGACAATATTTCAGCTCCGTGGGCAAGTTTTATAGCAGCACGTGATGGGGTTGACCTTGAAGGTTTTGCTTTATTTAATAATTGGCTAGTGATAGAAGAGCGCCAAAATGGCTTAGTAAATATTCGCCAAATCAGCTGGTTAACGCATAAAGAAAATCAAGTAAGCTTTGATGACCCAACGTATATGGCATGGATTAGTAATAACCCTGAGCCTGATACAGACATATTACGCTACGGCTATTCATCAATGACCACACCGTCTTCAGTATATGAAATTAATATGCTGACTCAAGAAAAACAGCTTTTAAAACAAGAAGAAGTTAAAGATTTTAATAAGCAAAACTACCAAAGTGAGCGTATTTGGGTTACTGCACAAGATGGAGTAAAAGTTCCGGTTTCCTTGGTTTATCGTAAAGATCTTTTCAAAAATGGCCAAAACCCATTGTTAGTCTATGGTTATGGCGCTTATGGATATGGTATTGACCCTTCATTTAGCTCATCTCGTTTGTCTTTACTGGATCGTGGCTTTGTTTACGCGATTGCTCATATTCGTGGTGGTGGTGACTTAGGTAAAAATTGGTACATACAAGGCAAAACAATCCACAAGATGAATACTTTTACTGACTTTATTGATGCAACCAAAGGGTTATTATCAGAAGGTTATGGTAAAGCAGGGCATGTGTATGCCATGGGCGGAAGTGCTGGTGGGCTATTAATGGGCGCTGTAGTGAACATGGCACCTGATTTATACGAGGGTGTTGTTTCCGCTGTTCCATTTGTTGATGTGGTGACCACAATGTTAGACCCGTCAATCCCATTGACCACTGGGGAGTATGATGAGTGGGGTAACCCTGAGAATGAAGAGGACTACTGGCGAATTAAAGCGTATAGCCCTTATGACAATATCAAAGCACAGCATTATCCGCACATATTAGTGACGACAGGGCTACATGACTCACAAGTTCAATATTGGGAACCTGCAAAATGGGTGGCTAAATTGCGGGATATTAAACAAGGCAATTCATTATTATTATTAGAAACGAATATGAATGCAGGGCATGGTGGTAAATCGGGCCGCTTTAATGCGTTAGATGATATTGCTCAAGAATATAGTTTTATTCTTATGCTTGAAAATAAAGATAAATATTTTCCTTATTTAAAATAATAATTAGCCTATAAAATTGAGGTTATTTCAGGTCAGCAACAATATTAATGACATTGTTGCTGAGCCTTTTCACAGGCTTTATTTGCCCTGTGTTAGCAGTGTGAGCGTATGACACACAGTACGTTTACAGGAATGGTTTAATGAATAATAAAACAATAATTATGGTAGCTGGCTTTATTGCCACTGGCTACCAAGGGATTGCTTTGGCTGAAAATACACAGCAGCAAAATAAGCAGAAAGAGGGTGTGGTTAATTTTAGCCAATTAAAAGTTTCAGGTGCACAAAAACAAACACCATTAGTCAAGGCATTGGAAAAACCGGGGGCTTACAGTGCGGTGGGTACAGAAAATAAATTGCAGTCGATGGATAAAATAATCCGCACCATGCCAGGGACTTATACGCAAATGGATGCTAGCCAAGGAACGGTTAACGTGAATATTCGCGGGTTAAGTGGTTTTGGTCGCGTGAATATGATGGTTGATGGTATCACTCAAAGTTATTATGGTAATTCCCCAAGTAAGTACACACACGGGATGCAGCCAAGTAATGATTTTGGCTCATTAATAGATCCTAACTTTATAGTGTCGGTAGAAGTAGAAAAAGGACAGCTAAATGGCAGTAATAGTGTCAACGCCTTAGCGGGGAGTGCAAATTTCCGCACTATCGGTATTGATGATGTCATTTTCAATAACAACTTATATGGCCTACGTAGTAAGGCCAGTTGGGGAGATAATGGTCTCGGTTATAATGGCATGGTTGCAGTTGCAGGAAAGACATTATTACAAGATGATGGCTATTTTGGCGGTTTAATTGCGGTTAGTGGCCATAATATTCCTGGTAGTTATAAGAATGGTGATGGGTTTGATAGTGATGAATTTGCCACAGACCCATCATTTAAACAAAAACCACAATCCCAATTAGCCAAACTGAAATATAAACCTAATGACAGTCATGAATTAGAATTTAGTGGCCGTTTCTTACAAAATAAGTTAACTAGCAGAAAGATTAATAGTGATGACTATTACCTTAAATATAAATACACCCCATTAAATGAATTAATTGATGTGGAAATATTGGCAAGCCATGGAAATAATCAGCAGAAACTCCAAGGTGATCCCGTTGGTGGCGCGTACAGAGATGCCATATCTAAAAATAAATCAGATAGTATAAATTTATCCAATACTAGCCATTTTTCTTATGGCGACGTGGATTATAAATGGCAAGTTGGTTCGAAATTAATGAAAACCAAGTACAGTAAGGAAGCTCAATCTGTTGAAGACCCAAACACCCAGAAAAATAATCCATTTGCACCAAGCGGAACACAAGATATTGCCAGTGTATATACTCAGTTTGAAGCGAAATACGATATCTACACAGCGATATTTGACCTTAATTACCTCAATTATAGTGTGAAAGGCTATAAACCTGAGTGTGATGCAACAGAGAAATGTTTTCCTCAAGAAGCCAGTAATCTGAATATTAAAGATAGCGGAATTAACCCTGGAATATTATTATCCGCACAACTCATTCCTGAATTCCAACCCTTTGTTAGCTATGCTCATTCAATGCGAGCACCAAATTCACAAGAAGCTTTTTTCTCCTCAAATGGTGGCCAGACTATGAATCCATTTCTTAAGGGGGAAAAATCGAAAACTTGGCAGGTTGGCTTTAATAGCTTAAAACCTGATTTAGTGGTGGAGGGTGACCAATTTAACCTGAAAGCATTGTGGTTTCATACTCAGGTTAAAGACTACATCACGAGTAAAGCTTTCATTCTTTGTCGTTCCAATCCACGGGATGAATTTGATTGGTGTTTAGTCAATGATGATGTATGGGATAAAGAGAATCCACCCATGTTTCAGCGAGCAGAAATGTATGTGAATGACCACCGAAATGTGAATCTACGAGGGTATGAACTGCAAGCCAATTATGATGCAGGTGTATTTTACTCAATGATTTCTGTAGCGCGGCGAAATCATTTGCACTAATTGGCGAGCAATTTTGCATTAAAGGATAGATATATAATTGCTAGGTTTTGCACTGTGCGGAATTGATAGAAATAAACAAAATTAAAAACTTGGCAAGCCGCAAGGCTTGCCGTGGATATTATGGTTTTTCTGGCCAATCGATATCTGGTGCAAGTGAAGTATCGATATCAGCAACATTGATGCTATAAATTTCCCATTGTTTTAGTAGCTCTCTCTCCTCATCTGTCACCATTTCTAAGCGCACTTTACGCTCAAGCATTAAGATATTTTGCTCTACCTCTTCTAAGCGTTGTGCCTTTTCCTGCTCGGCCTGTGCAACCAATGCCGCTTTTTGGGCTTCGGTATCAGTAACCCATTTTTTGCCATTCCACTTATCAAATTCAGTTTTCGGCTCTAAAAGAGTCAGTGTATCGGGCAAATCGCCAATGAAATCAATTTCAATCGGTTGGCGGGTTTCTGTGCTGTACGCTGTTTTACCTCGGTTATCTGTTACGATTTCCCATTTTGCTCCATCTTCACTACGCACAACTGCGAAACCCGCTTTTGTCGGTAATTCGGGCGCGTCGATATAAGCACCAGCGGACACGCTCACATCAAAATAAATATTTTCCATGCTCGCGTTTAAATATTCGCGCGTGTGTGGGTCTGCAATATAAACTTTAATCCAACCCGCTTTTGTTGCTAAACCATTGTCGCCAATTTCGGCTTGTTCAACCTCTAAATTATAGTTTTTCATTATGCTGCTCTCACGATATATAAAAATGCAATGTTGCGTGGACGGTTTTCATTTGCTGTTGGTACAACCCTTGATGCGGCGAAATCCATTATTGCATGCGAACCCGCACCACTTGGTGTTACACCATTCTCTTCTTGATATGAAGAACGAATTGCCCCAGTACCTGTGTTTTGGTTTGAGTTTGATTTGAAGGATTTACCTAATGAACCTGTAATATCTCTGATCGCATCACCTTGACTTGATAATATGTTTCGACCAGCGTCAATATTCCGACCAGCATCAAGACCACGAAGGAATTCTCCTCGTAAATCAGGTAAAACCCCTGTTGGGTATGCTTTTGCTAAAAGTGGATAGGTTGTTTTATTGAATGATTGTCCATTGCAAACTAAAAAACCTGACGGAGCGGTAGCTTGAGTCCATGGAATAGGTGCACCCACGGGATAGTCGCTTAATCCTACTGTCCCTAACGTTTTTAAACCCCCATTGTGATCCTCGGTCACATTGAATCCAGTGTATACTTTTGCGTATTCCCAGTTTTCAGTCGTACCATTCCCTGATGTTGAAAAACCAACACACAGGTCTTTTCCTCTGACTTTATAAGCAAGCTCAAACCCACGCTTAGCGCTATAATCATTTATTCTTGTAATAATTACAGTGCCATCAATCAGTGAAGAATAAGGCGACTCAGATTTACTCATCTGCACTGAACCACGAAAACCAATATCGTACTGTGCTTTAGTGACTGTTAAGGATGGAGTGCTGCCGATATCGGCAAATAAACCATTTTCACCCTTACTGATTTTTCCTGCCAACGAGGCATTGACTTCATCCTTGCTGTATAAGCTTAAATTATTCCTTGCATCACTGGCGTTTTTTGCTCCCGTTCCGCCACACTCAACAGGTATCAAGCAGTTACCGATTCGACCTGTGCTATCAACAGAAAATGTTATTTTATTTGTGTTGAGGTTTTTTACTGAAATCCATCCAGTATTACCTAAGTCGAATGAAGAATTATTATTTGGCGTTTTAATGGAAACATCTGTGCCGCTTATGGTAAATCTATTTCCATCCGCATAATTTCCGGTTGGTTGTTTCTTGCCTAACTCAGTAGCCAGTAAATTCAAACTAGGAACTTTGTCATTATCATTGCCTAGAACACCTGAAATACTCGCTTTGTCAATTTTCTTATTAAGGCCATTATCAACATAAGCGGTCGAGGCATAATTACCGCTACCAATGATTTGACTGATTGCTTCTGCAAGCTGATTAGTCTTTTTAGGGTCGGGTTGAATGCCTGCTTTAGCTAGTACATTTTTGAGTTCTAATTGAGTATCACGCGTGGCTGCCTGTACGTTATTGAGCCACAGTGCGGTGACAATTGTACCTAATTGCCCCGTGGTAGGGTCACCATCATGAAAGGCGCTGTCTGGGGTATTAATGGGGGGCATTAAGTCCTGCATATCAAGACTCCTGATAAGTAAAATAACAGAATGTATGCGCGGGTTTTAAGTCATTAAAGACCGTTTCAATGACTGAATCCGCCCAAAATGAAAGGCGCTCTCCTGCAATGGAGCCACCTGCACGAAAGCGGTAAAATTGTGCTTTTGAACCAAAAATATTGACGACCCATACCCATAAAATACCAGGATGCGTTAACCTATCACCTGCGCGGCTTACCCCTGCTTGAAAGGGATCTAATTCATCAATGGTAATGTCATAACCGAGCTTTTTCGCCAGTTGAACAAAATAAGGGATGGATAGGCCGCCTGTTTCAGCGAGCTTGACGAGAACCAACTCAAGGCGCTGCTGATAACTTAATTTGGCATCGGGCGTTAAGTCTAAAACCCGTTCCCAATCAGGAAGCAGGCTTTCAGCAAAATATGGCGTAACACCATTTCGGGCACGGTCAGCACTTTCTAGGGTGAGATCAAACCGTTTTGTTTCAGCGTCGAGCTCAGCATCCAGTCTAGGCGCATCCAGTGAATAACTAACAGGGGGTAAGAGCTGCATTAATAACGATTTCATTGCGGTAACCTCACCACAATATTGCCTGGTCGTAACCATTCAAGGTGCGTTTCATCGACCAGTGCGATCACATTACCCGTAGGCTTGATAATGACACGGTCAGTAATGCCTGGTATTAATGAAATAGCCGTTTCTACCTCACTCCGAATTAAACGCTGACCAGGCGCAATGCGGCTCATTACGGCTTGAATTTCGCTATCAACTTGCGCAATAGCTGCTTCTAAGCTGATGCCTTCGAGGGTGACCTCAACCTCAAAATCAACGTTTCGTAGTGTCGGTGCGAGCACATAGGAATTTTTGGCCGTGACGGGTCGAACATCATCAATATGCGCTTGAGCGGCTTCGATAATGTCACGAGAAGGCAGGCCATCAGCAGAGGTGATCGCAATATCAACCGTTCCCAAGCCACGACGCAACGGATAAACAAACGCATTCGTCACGCCAGGCACTTCTAGTGCCCAGCGGCGATAGTCGTATTTATTGCCCCCTGCGGGTGGGCGTCGAATAATATCGAGTAAACGGGCTAATAGACTCGCGTCAGTCTCGATATCTGTACCACCTGAAAGCTGATTAATTGCGACTAAACTGTTAACGCCCATTGGGGCATTGACCAGTTCGCCCGTGGTGGGCTTGGATAAATTACTGATTGTGCCTGATTGGCTGGCTTGGATAGTGACGGTGGCCTGCGCATTTTCAGGTAGAGTGACCTCAGCGGTTGTAAAACAAGAAACATTATCGCCTCTAATTTGACTCCCCGCAGGCAATACCGCGCCTTTTGAGCCTGTGATCACGGCGATCCCTTTTGCTGTTGTTGCAGGTTTACGGGTTAAATTCCGTGTCCGAGCATGAAGTTCTAAATAGTCGCTATCCGCTGTATCAGGAAAGATTTGGCGCACAATCCAGCTTTGATGCTGATAAATTCCTTCAACAACGCTAGCAACGGAAGAAGCACGCACAAAATAATCGCTATCCGTGCCAATATCCGCATCGGGAAGCTGATTTTTGAGGTCATTGAGTAAGGTATCGCGGATTTGCTCAAATGTAGGCGTAATAAACATTAGGCAATCCTCACGGTATGTTTAAAGTTTTGAGTTTGGTTACCTGCATCGATGATCTCAATCCACAATACTGCCCGTTTTAGGCCATCACGATGGACGGTCACCTGAATTGAAAGCGCACGGCCATCATCAAGTAAGGGCTGCAACGCTTGCTCAGCATATTGACGAGCGAGCACATACACGCGAGAAACATCTTTTTCACGCGTCAATTCATGTAATCGGGAACCCAAGGAACGGTCAGCCCACCAACTGCCGAGCGGAGTCATTAGACGCAAGTAAACGGCATTAGAGAGGGTATTGGTTCGGGTTCCAGCGTAATCGCCAGTTGATGTATCGAGTGCTCTGTCCATGCTGCGCAGTATCGCAGCATGGGTAAATGATTAGTGTGTGAAGAGGTTCAGCACTTTATATGAGGGGAGTTAGGGTTTTGCGGTGCCAGTATCAGCGCCATTATTACCATTTGGATGTTTATGGCCTGTCAGAGAAATGTCACCTGCTTGAACATCACCGTCAGTTTGATAGTTCCCAGACGTCTGCGTGATATTACCCTCAAAGTTAGCGCCTTTACCACCTTTAATTGCCATACCGCCATTGCCCGTGATTTGTTTCATGGCGGTTAGCTGCTCACTGGTGGTGACCATGGGGGTGTTAAAATCGGCTTTTTCTTCCGCATTCACTTCATACTGTTTGCAATTAACCCGATAAAGGTCGCATTCAACATCAATAATACGTCCGCGCTTTAACACAATTTTAGCCCCTTCGTCGGTGTACAAGGCTACTTCGCCCGATTCCAGCCCTGCAAGGCGATAAGCGCCATGTTCAGTAGCAATGACAATACCGTGAGAGGAACGACCACCTAATGGCAGTATAATCGCTTCTGTGCCTGGTAGAGGGCGAGAAGTAAACCCATAATGTTGAAAGATTTCCTGCCCTTGTAATGATTCACCCGATAAACCTTCACCTTGCATGGTTTGGACTTTACCTTCACTATCCGTGGCATTTAATACCGCCCTAAACGCCATTCGAATGCCGTTTAATGCTTGGTTAATGCGTTGATTAATTTGGTTCCACATAACCCCCCCCTTACTGACCTGCTTGTGCGGGTAGGTCAACAGGTTTAATCTGGTCTTTTCCTTTCTTTTTACTGCCTTTTTTACCTTTTTTCTGTTTCGGGAAAGCATCGGGTATCCAGACAGCATCTTCTTTAAAGCGCAATTGCGTTACTGCACCGCCTGGGCGACCACCGATAAACGTGCGCCCCATTAAAAAGAAAATATCATCAATACCGTGTAACTCACTTTGAATGTGGACTCGTTGCCCTGGTGTCCATAGCTCACCATTCGGGGTGCGGTGACCATACACCTCCGCTACAATATCAAGACCTGATAAGCGGGCATCGGCCATGGCTTTTTTGGCACGGTATTGGAGCTGCTCTTGATTATCAACATCGCCCGAGGTCAGAATTTGCGGGCGATAATACGGTACAGTTGGGTCGGTCACTTTTATTTTTAAACTATGCTGACCAGATGCACTCGAAACGGCCGCCGTGTCATCTTCTGCCGCATCATATGTGACTGTATATGCCTTGGGTGTTTTATCATTGGGGTCAGGTAATGGCACAGGTTTAATCGGTAATTTTTTATTGCTGGTCGTGGTTGCATGGCTTTGAGCCAATACCATTAACTCTGAAAAACAGCCTTGAATATTGCGGCTATCGGACAGTGATATCAGGTTATTACCTTGCCCGTCACGGCGCATAATGAGGTCTGCAACAGGCGGTTGATTATAATCAGGCCCACCTATAACCAAGGTTCCATCTGGATCGAACCACGGGTGTAAACCGCGACCTGCCGCCGCTTTCATGAGTGAATCCCACGCACGTTCGCCAGGCTCAATATGCACGCGGTCGTTACGGGTGACTCCATCGGCTTGAATACGGATTTTTTTAATCCCTAATGGCCGTACAATGCTGGCAATCACCTCATCGAGACTCAATTGACGAGCGCTAAAGATAGGTGCAGCGCAATCGACTAAAATCGCGGAATCATCACGACCCGATAGGCTTAATGTCACACCACGACGGGAAACATCACGCGCCACAGTATCAACACGGCCTGATAACACCACATCATCATTAATTTTCACTTTAACGGGCGCACCTCTTACCGCATCCGCAGGAAAATTACCCTCGGGTAACCCAAGGGATAATTGCCAGGCATCGGCCGCTTTTAAAAAATCACTGTCAATACGGTAAGTTTGCCAATCACTGTGTGATGTGCCCCCAATTAACAGGGTGATTTTATCTTTTAACTCGGTATTATCGGGCGTAGGCATTGATGATATCTCCGACTTGTAGAAAGTTTGGATTGCGAACCTGTGGATTTAAACGGTGCAGTTCGGTAGCACGACGATAATCGCCATACCAAGTGTGCGCGAGTAAATGAAAGTTAGCAGGCGCAGTGAGGGTCTTACGGGTCAATGGTGGGCGTTTCTCAATAACACGTAATCCCAAAGTTTGTACGCCTAGTGCAACTTCTTTGAGGGATGACACGACGCCTTGCCACAATAAACCGATAGGCTCAGCATCAGAGCTGACCGATTGTGTGCGAGGTTGGTAATCCGTGCGTAACGTAATGATAGCCTGTAATGCTAACGTCCTTACCTCATTGACCATCAACTCAATATCAGCGGGTGACATTTGGTTAGGCTGTACAGTGTCAGCAAGCACTTGCGTGGTAATTGCTGCAATTTCAGCTACGGCCATCACTTGATACAGCACCACCAAATCCTGCACATCAGCAGGCTGCGCATTGCTTGGCATGGGGACGGTGGCCGCGCGTTCCTCTTGCACTAATGCAACAGGTAAACTGACCAATTCATCAACCACTGCAACACTATCACTCCACGCCGATAATAACGTGGTCGCATTTACCCCTTGCTCTACGTTGACGGTTTGTGAAGCGTTGGGAAGATAGCCATTTTGGGGCGTATTTGAAGCCATAAACGGCGAACTGTAGCCTTTATAGCTATTGGATTGCTTTGTATTAATCACTCCAGGGAATTTTAAATTAAGCAAATCGCCTACGGCACTGGTGCGAACGTCTAAAACTGATTGCAAATCATTAATAAAGGCACGCGGATAACTGAGATAATTCACGCCGTCACTGAATGCGCCATTAAAATCACCGCGCATGATAATTAACGTATTCATCATGCCTGATAACGCCGCTTTACCTTTTGCGAGATACCGAACACCCTTATTTACAGGAGCCATAACCTGTTCAAACAGGTCACTCATGCGCTCGGAAAGCTGATTAATTTTGTCAAAAATATCATCACCAAGCTGCTCAGGGTGCGCCTGTGCGAGTTGTGTACCTGTGTTCGCTTCTAGGAAAACCAACTCTAGGCTACAGCTATCCACATTTTCAGCCTCATGACCGATACTGTACTCAATGCATTGAGCCTGCGGAATAGAGCCGTGGACAGGATGAATTAACTCGCCTTTACCTGGCTCATCAAGCACCGCAATGAGGTTATCCATATCACGTTTATAATTGTCACCCCAAAATACGGCACTGATGCGAAAATTACGCGGTTTGCGCCCCAAATCCATGACATCACCGCCATCAATAAAGGGGTATTCATGGGTTGCAACCTCACGGGATATGCTGTCTTTGGTGTTATACACATCAAAGGTCACCCCTCGAAATGAGGCGTTTTGTAAATCAGTTTGCCAACTCATGGGAACATGCCTCCCGTGGTGCGACCCGCATCTTGACCATTAACACGGTTGACCGACTCAGCCACTTGCTGGCCGTCGAGTTCAACCACGCTGCGTACTTCAATAACGGGGGGTGGCGGTGGGTTTTTAAGAGCTTGTGTTAAATCGAGTAAAGGTTGAAGCACACCAGATTTTTCAAGGGTGTCAAAGGTGATCACATCTTTATCGATGGCTCGCTCATTCTTAATAAAAGGTGACGCGGATTCCCCCGTTAAGTATGGGCTAACTTTGATTGGATTATCTTCTAAACGTTGATCACGTTTTTGTAGCCAAATATCGATACCCGCAGGTAAATAAGGATATTTCGAACCCTCTAAACCTTCATCTGCGAACTGCTTTGCATGTTTATCTTGCAGTGATTTTAAATTTTCTTTAACAATATCACTATTTTCTATATCAATTATTGCAGTTGCATAAGTTCCAAATTTAGCCAATAAGCTTTTATCTTGAGAATTAAAACCACTCTCTCGCCAGTTGGTAACATGCACAGGAAGCCCACCTGTTCCCGCGCCACCAATAGGATTAAACATGCCAGGCTTAGGTGTTCCTTTGCCACCTAAAACCCCGCCCAAGCCTGACCCTCCACCAAATAAAAATTTCAATGCAGCAAAAGCAACAGCGGCTTGCGTCATGGCTTCAATAGCCGTTTTAGCTCCCATAGCTGCGGTCGTTAAGGTAGGAAATTCTTTGCTAAAATCAGTAAACTTATCCGCTAATGTACCAAGTGCATCAGATACTGGTTTGGCTGAATCCATTTCTGCAAATTGTTTAGCATTGCCAGCTTGATCTGTTTTAAATTGATTACCCGCAGAGATTACCGCAAATTGAATATCACCTTCACCTTGACCTTCGCCTTTATTTTTTTGTTCTAATACTTTTTGTTTTACTTCATTTCTATACTCACTTTGGCCTTTTAAGCCGATAACAGCCATCAGTGTGCCCTGATCTCCTATTAATTGACCAATAGCGGAACCTTCAGCTATTTTAGCCATTGCAGCTAATGTCCTTTGGTGTTCAGGGTCATTCTGATCTGTTTTATTTAATTTATCTTGCAGTGCTTTATATTTGGGATTATTAGCAGCTATTTTGTCAGTAAGACCAATAAAAGCATCAATTGGATCAATACCTTTTTCTCTCGCATTAATAAGTGTTCCTGACAGGTCAATACCATAACCATCTACTTTAATTCTCTCAGCCGCAGTGCCTAATTCTCGACTATTTAATTTGAGCAGAAAGTTCATTAAGTTATTACCTGCTTGGTCATTTGTGCCAGCTGTTGAAACTACGGCTTGGTTAGCAGCGACAATTGATGCAAAGTCATCGAGTCCATTCATACCTACACTATTTGCAGCCGATAGTTGCTGTGCTAACCATTTAGCCATATCAGGTAATTCAAAAGCACCTTCTTGGCCACCTTTAAGCGCCATATCTAAAGCAGTTTTAATATCTTTTGGATCACTAATACCAAAGTTCTTTTTTAATGCAGCAGAAACGGCGGCTAAATCTAAACTTTGAACACCTGATGCAGTGCTATATTTTTGAATTAATGGAAGAAGTCCATTGATTTCCTTATCAGTAAAAATCCCTTCTGATAGCAATTTACTTAATACCTCCGCAGCCTCATCAATTGAGCCTCCGCCTTCAGCGACAGATTTTCGGATAAGCGCATCAAGGTTTTTCATTCCTTCTTGTCTACCAGCAGCATCACGGTCACTGAATGCGGTATTACTCATATAGGCTAATCGTTGCTCATAGCTCATCTGCTTTTTAACTGGCTCAGCATAAGCCATACCCCCCGCAATCATCGCTCCACCGATTTGAGTCAAGCTACCACCAATATCAGATAAGCGAGCCAGTTTATTCATACCTTGCATTTCGGTTTTTAGCTCACCTACACGTTGTCGCATACGTGAATAAGCACGGGATTGCTCATCAATGGAGAGTGTGCCACTACGGGCAAGGCGGTTATAAGCTGCGACTGTTTGTTGAATTTCGCGCTGTATGGCGCGTTCAGCTCTAACCCCTAGCGTTTCACGGGCACGGTTTTGACGTCTGACTTCTTCCCCTAATGCCCGATTTTGGCGTATGCCTTCTTCGGCGGTGGTGCGTTGGCGCTTACCGAGTTTTTCTTGCGCTTTTTCAGCGTTCTGGCTCTCTTTGGTGCTATCGCGCATCAATTTTGTGATCACTTTGGATGCCGCATCACGCGCAGACAACACCATTGATAACTTAAATTCTTTCGCCATGATTAACCTCGTTTGGATTTTTGCTTACGTTGACGGCGGGACTTGACGCGTGTCGTTTTCGATTTTGTTGATGTTGACTTGCCACCATGCAGGCGGTTTAAAGCATTGAGATAGCCGTCCAAGGCAGGACGGCTCATAGAAAGGCATTGTTGCTCAGTGAAACCGTACTTACCGAGGGCTAAGACGACGGTTCGGAAGCTGTCTCGTCGTTGTTCTCGGCTCTCCGCTTTTTTTTTGCGTCATCAATCGCACTGTCAATCACGTCATAATCCATACTGGTGAGGTTATCCAGTAGGAAATCCGTGGTGATATCCTCCAATGAGATATCGCCCAGTTGGGTGAGTGCGCGTTTAGTGAGTGCCATGCGATAATAGAGGTCAGCGCCTTTGGTTTCTGTTGAACCACAGGCCTCTTCAGTTTCATCAAGCGCATCATAAACGTCACGCATAACAGGGATTTTGACGGCAAAGTTCAAGTGACGTTTGCCGTTGTGGTCAATCCCATCCAGTAACATCAGCGGTTTTACCTCTGCCATTATTCAATCACCTTACGTAACGCATTCAGTTTTAAGTCACGTTTTGCTTCATTATCGGTGGAATATTTTTCCCCGACCTCAGTCACAAAACAGTCAAGGTATGAGATACGCTTACCCCCTGAGCCACTAATCGGGTATTGGGTCAGCTTCGAGCCTTCAATCGCGCCCCAATCCATATCACCGTTTAAAGGGATCACAACAGAAATAGACAACTCATAAGTAGCAATGCCGCGCATGAATCCCTTGGCACGTCCTGTTTTGTTCATGGTTTTGACAAGCTTACGGCCTGTGACTTCTTGCACATCCATGTCGGTAACTTCCACTTCGCGGCCGTCAATTTCTAAAACAATCGCACCTGCATATTCTTCTAACATCAGTGTTCTCCTTAGACGAACAGGTCAATGCGACCCGCAAACACATGCAAGCCATTGACAACATCGGCAGGGATAGCGGCATTTAGGCGGTTAGGGTCTTTACCGTCACGCTCAACCAACAATAGCCCTTTGTTTTCTTCCACGTTTTCGAGGATTTCTTCCTCTTCGAGTTTAATCAGCACATCCAACAGCTCAGAGCGGACTTTCACGCGCGTGCGTTCATTGAGTTTATCGCGTGGAAAACGTTGCGAAATGCGCTCACGGCACGCCTTACGGGTATAATCCAAGGTGCGAATGGTGGTTAAATCCAGTAGCGCGGTATCTTCAACGCCTTCCACATTGCGGGTATACGTAGTAATGGCGCGCACAATCTGCACACGGTTACCTGCGCCCACTTCAAGTGGGGTTAAGCCGTTATGTAAGGCGTTTTCTTGCTCATTGCGTCCCGCGCGTTTGGTCACAGGGGCAATATCTAACCCTTTCAGTTCAAGGGTGTTGAGTGGACGCGCAGGGTCTTCTTCCGAAGCAATGACAGCACCATACGCCGCACTGATTTGACACGGTAATTTTACCGAGCCTGGATACCATGCGACTGATGTCCGACCATCATTAATATCACTGGCGAGAGTGGTTCCTGTACTGAGCGTGCCTGTCCAGCCAGCCGTACCAATTGCGCCGCGTTGCTCCATAGCACCACTGACTTTTTCTAAATGGGTACGTAATTTTAACAGCGAGGCTTTATCACTAAATGGAATAGAAATAATGTTATGACCTGCCGCAAATACGGCATCAAGCGCAGGTTGAATATCGGCATTATTTTCACCGCCGACCATCGCGGTCACTGTTGCTGTAACCCCTTTGGCCGTCGATTGCACATCAATAACAATATCATTACCCCAGTCACCGGATTGACGCGCAGTGAGCGTCACGGTGCCATTGGCTTCACCTGTCAGCGCAGCGACCACAGGCAAGTGAGTATTCGCATTGACAATATCTACAACCGCCTGATTAAGCACAGATACCGTATCTGCTGTTTCAACAGGGATATCGAGGCGTTCACCACACACGAACAGTGAGAGCGTGCCACCCCGTGTGGCAGGCGCGGTGATAGTCAAGGTGGCACTGGCTTTTTTACCTGCGGCCGCCTCTTCAATACCAATGACCTGCAATTGTAAATAGGGGTTTGCATCAATCGCAGCTTTCGCCATGATATGCGCTAACGAACCCGCACCAAAGGCAACGGCGGCTGCGTCATCATCATAGATATCAAGGGGCATTAATGGCGACGCCTGCGCCGTCGATAACATTGACGCAATAATTAAAAGTGTTTGGGGGTTGCCTGGCAGCGTGCGCGTTGCCATACGCGTATTAAATTCAAAATATTTCCCTGGCTTGCGAATACTGCCAGGAATGGTATCAAAGGTTACCGTCATGATTTTTGTCCTTTATTTGTGGCTTTCTTGCTCACCAAGACTAAATCACCGTTAGTCAATAGGCGGCGATAATAAGCGGTGTCTGGCACAGAGACCGCCTCACCATCGGTAATATAGCGACGGTGCTGATATTCAAATGACACCCGTAACGTGGGTGCGGCTTTCACTAACAGTGTATTCATGGTGTGGGTTTCCTTGTCGGCACTAAGTCCGCAGGCGCTTCAGCACTGCCAACGCCAGGTGGGTCATAGTGCAATCCGACACGCAATAAATCAGGGTCGGGCTGTTGAAGCTTGCCGCGATAAAGATTAAAAAGGTTATCGGCTTCGTCAGGGTTGCTGGTAAATTCAGGCCAAGCGCCATTCGCGAGAACCTGCTCATGCCAACGGGTTTCAAATTCACAGGCAAAAATTGACAGTGCCCGCTCATTGACTTGTGTGTTGTAAAGCGTCCTGACAACACCAGGCATCAATGGGTCGATGGTCAGCCCTAAATCCTGCCCTGTTAACAAGCGGCGAACACCGTGTATATGTCGATACGTGCCAACCTCATTGAGATTAGCACCACCTGTACGGCTTGCAGCGTCACTGCGCGTGTTATAATCACCCACCATGACCACAAATTTACCTGTCACAATCACTTTCTGGCGGCTGGTACTTGTGTATTTGCTGTTTGTGATCCCGCCGAACGTCACCCAAGCCGCCGGAAACGCACGGATGATATTGCCAATATCCACATCGAGTTCACCGCTGTAGCTGGCAACTTCACGTAACATACGCCCCATACCCAGCGTTAGACGTTGAATGATGCTGTTTTCAATTTGGGTGATCAAAATGCACCTCCGCGCGTTGAGTCACGGCCAAACTGACGTTGACTGCTCCCAAACTTCATTTGTGAAGACGACTTAATCACTTGACCGTTATCGGAACGTCCCAGACTAATTTTGCCTTCGGCCACGCGCTCAAAAAAACGAATAGCATCGTCATAGCGTGTCTGGATTTCAGGCGTGGACATCTTATACGTTGTTGCCAGATGGTAACGGGCAATGTCACAGCATCGCCCTGTTAATATCCGAGCACCATCTGCAAAGGGGAGCGCATAACGCCCCACAAGATAACCATCAATTTCACTGCTCGCGCGTTCCAGCGCATAAATCATTACCTCAGCATTGATTTGTCCTGTCATGGCTTCATCAGTGAGGCTCACGCATTCACGCTCACCAAACGCTTTAAGCATGTCATCTTGTGTGGCGTACATAGCAGGCTCCCTTACTTGCCTTTCGGTGCGGGTTTATCATCCGATTTTTTATTTTCGGATGGCTCTGCGGACGCATTAGGCGTTTTTAAGAGAGCAAGCTCTGCGTGTAAGGCTTGATTTTCCTCAGTCAGGCGCTTCACTTCCGCTTTCAGTGCCGCAATTTGCTTCTCTGCACCCGCATCAGGCTGTGTTTTTTCTGTACCCGCGTCACCCACAGAGACCACAAGCATCGGCTCAGATTGCAGCACGTTTAACTGGTCTTTGGTGAAGTGGTCGTCTGGGTACTCCGTCGCGGTGTCACTGTGCGCAATCCCACAGCGACGAAACCCATTCACTTTTGCAGTAATAATAATCGGCATTACGCATCACTCCCTGTTGAGCCATAGGCTAACTGCCAGAAACCATAGCCCCCTGCGGCACGTGCTTCGGCACCGAACAGGAATTTTTTACGCTTAAAGACGCCGTCACTGTTCATGTCGGTTTGCTCAACCAGCACAGGCGCTTTGCGCTCTTGGTAGATAATCGGTAAAACGGCTTGGGTGGTATCCAGTAAGAACCACGCCGTATCTGAGGTGATACGCGCCGAGACGACAACTTCAGCAGTACCTTTGTAGATATTGACCTTGCCATCTTCTAAACGATCAGCTGTCATGAGGGCATTTGCGATATCTTCAAGCGCAGGGGGAACCAGTAAAATATTCGGGTTCACATCCAGCGGGCGACCTTCGTCGTCTTTCATGTTACGCAAAGCCGTTCGCGCTGCACCGTAAGACGCCATGGCGGCTGCCTGTGTTGCAATGGACAGTTTTTTCGTCCCTTTATTGGAAACCGAGTTTTTACCTACAGGGTGGTCAGTATCAAAGAAGTATTGGCCGTCATAACACGGACGTTCAAAACCGAGGTTAAGCACTTCATAGACAATTTCGTCAGCCAACATGCCCGCAGAGCGACCCGCACCTTTGGCTTGAACCGCGTATTTACCTGTGCTGTCATCTTCAATGTCGTTACGGTCGACCTCAATAGTGGCTTCCCAGTCGTCATTTTCGATGGTGTATTTATGGGCGGAGAGTGATTTAATCACTTTTTCACCGACCCAACGTTTCATCGCAGGGAAGTTGGATAACCAGCTGTAATCTTCAGATTTCCCCGTCGACGGCACTTTCATGGCGATTTTTTGCCAGGTTGAAGGCGCATCCTTTAATGCATTGTTAAATGTCATATTAATACTGACAAATAACGCGCTGATATTGGCTTTATTCACAATCATGGTATTTTCCTAATTAACCCATCATGACCCAGATACCATCTTCGGTGACTTCCAACACAAGACCCGCAGGGGTAGTCGTGGCTTCTCCAGCCTCACACACCGTCACGGAGTCTTTCACATCACACAGTTTGCCTACATGGGCTTGCGTGACAGGCTTAGCCGTATCGTTGCCTAAATAAAAGGCTTTTTGACGACGCACCATCACACTGATATCGCCTTGTTCACCGTCGCGGTTATCGGCAAAATCATCCGAGACACCCAGCACAGTTAAACCGGGTGCACCAGGGACAGCAAACCCGTCGGCATTGGCGCACACAATGTGCCCGCCATAGATACGCACGGCAGCAGCACAACGTACCGCAAACAATTCACCGTCACGGTGAGGGGTATTTCTATCTTGGGTCATGAGTTACTCTCCCAACTGTTTTTTAAATTCTTCGGGGTCAAGCCCGAATTGGCTGCAAATCGCCAACTGGTCTTCGGTCAGCTCCGTGGTCACAGAGGTACTTTGCTCTGCACCTGCGGGCGCTTTACCCTTGGATTGCAGTTGTGTTAATGCCGCAATCGGGGTGGCTTTTTCGAGATAACCTTTAAGGGCGTCAGGGTCTTTACGCCCTAAGTCTTCCGCCCAATCTTTCATGGCCGTGTTGAGACGCCCATCACTGAGCGCGGCCTGGATCAGACCACTCACTTCCTGTTGTTGACCTGCGTTCAACGCTTCGTTGTACTTCGCTTGCAGTTCAAGATAGCCTGCAAGTGGTACATGTTTGGTTGGGTCGTAGGCTTTACTGGACAGGTCAGCAATCAAGGTTTCTTTGCCTTTGAGTAAATCCACGAGGCTTTGATTGGCGGCGACGGTCGTGCCTTGACCATTTGAAATCAAGTCAATCGCTTTTTGCAGTTCCGTTTTGATATCTTCTGCCGTGGCGGTGGCAGGCAAATTCAGCATCCAACGCAGATTACTGAGTAGCTCTTTGATGAGTTCTTCATCCACAGTGAGATCCTCTTCGGTGGGTTGAGAAAGTGCAGCAAACTGAGAAGCAGCGGCAAGCATCACTTCATCCATACCATCTACTGCGGGGGTGTTGGTCAGGGCAGCATGTAGCAGCACTGTCACATGACCGTTTTTGTCGTAATTAAAGACAGGGGAAATAAAGCGGTACTCTTTGGCGGTAATGGCCGCTGCTGCCGCGTCCGTCCATTCTACATTTACAGCATACAGTCCATCGCCTTCGCGCCATTCCAACGCCGTAAACCAACCCGCTGCGGGCGCAGGCTGTCCATTGGTTGCGGCACGCAACGTCTGGTGCTCATAATCAATCACATACGGTGTCTGACGTGCAGCGACGTGCGCAATTAAAACGTCAGCGAGTTCACGGGTCATGAGCCAGTGGTCACATTCAAACGGGCGGCCATCGACAGCACGGAACTCGCCAGCGGGGAAGAGCTGGATTTCGTTAAGGTTTTGGCTGAGAATTTCAGCGACACAAGCAGCAATGTATTTTTTCATGCGGGCAGCATAACAACTGCCAATAATGGGGAGTGTGTGAAGAGGTTCAGCACTCGGTGATAAAGCGGGAAAAGTAAAACGACTGAGGGCTTGCAATGCAATCTCTACGATAACGCATTTAAACCCCGTTTAAAAACGTTTTAAACATCCAACCACGAACAATGACACTCTAAACAATTAAAACGGCTCACAGCGTCTTACAGGCGTTATTTTATCTTACTCAATCAGTCGGCTTAAATAATCTTCCACCGTTAACGCCATACGGTATTGATCCCACTCGTCCAATTGCAAGAAAGGTCGCGCTGGGATTTTGATTTTATAGGCGGGTAACGTGTGGTATTGACTGAAGTTGCTGCGCGACTTACGGACAAAACGATTACCCACGGTGCCGTCTTTACGCTGCCGATAATAGGCTTGCTGGCTACGAGCAGGGATATTAATCTCACCACCTTCTTGGTGGATACGCGCATACTTTACATTGGTGCCCACGACGGCACTGTCATTATCACTGTATTGACCGATGCTGCTGGCCAATCGCCCACTGTCTTGCAATATTCTCCCGCCTGCTCGACGGCGAGCATAAGCGGGACTCCAACCCAACCACGCGGGGCGACCTTCTTGTGCGAAGTTTTCCTCTACCGCATCCGCCATCATTCCGGCTAATTTGCGCATCAATGGCGCGCGACTTTCGATACCTTCGACCAGTTTTTGCAGTGCGGCTTCGTATTCGCGTGTATCAATTTTGACGGTGATCATATTAACCTCAAAAGTCGGTTTGCGTGGTGACACGCTGCAATTGATTATCTTTGACTTCAACGACCCACCAACGCTTTTCGTGTTGCGTTGCATAGTATTGAACCCCATCCTCACCCGACCGCATTTTTTGAGGTGATTCAATAATTTGCTGCACAAATAAGTAATCGGCTTGCGTGATATCCTGTTGGGCGAGTGCCTTAATGGTGGGCGCATCAACATAATATGCCTCTGTATTGGGTGCGGAAGATTGAGGACGTGCAGCAATGGGATAACGTTGCGCAGGGTTTGGCGTAGGGGATTGCACTGCTTCTTGATACCCTAAACGAAAGTCCGCGCCTGTGAGTGATCCTGTGATGTATTGGCTTGCTGCCGTCGGATGATATTTATCTAATTCAGGTTGATAGCTGACTTGTCCAGGATTAAAACCAAAACCAGGGTCAGGCGTATACACTTGACCGTCTTTCGGATTTTTAAAGCCTGTGACGGTTCGGGTTTCACCTGGCACGCCATACTCTTGTTCAACGTCTACCAAGCGCCCCTCAGAGGATTGCACCATCAACCCCAAACGCTCAACATCTTCAGCACTGCGCGTGCGCACACGGCAGCGACAGCGATAACCATCGGGCGGGTAAATGGTTTGCCAAATCGGATCGTCATAGCGGGCAATAAACCCATTGAGTGCCGCATGAGAAGGACGAATACGATTATCCATAATCCCCACACGCTCCCAATAAGGGCGCTCCTCGACGGTTGCCATTTGCTGCTTGTAACGTCCTGCCATGTACGACGATTGCAGATTGGTTTGAAATATCGTGTCTAATCGACGTGGCGTTAAACGCTTGCCGTGCAGCTCGCCCGTATCCATATCCGCAACCAAACCTTTCCCGAGCCAGCCTTTTTGTTCAAGAATGGGGATGAGGCGTCGTTCAAAGTCGGCATAGGTCTCCCCCTTTTCAAGGGCTTCGTTTAACGCTTGGCGAATATCGTGCAAGATATCCAATTTGAGTACACCCGCCACGGTAAACGCTTTGGCGTGGGCTTGTGCTTCAATATCATACCAATGGAAACCAACGGCATAGCCTTTACTTTCAAAGTAAGCAATCGCCTCCGCAGGGGGGAGGCTCATGGCATAGCGCAAATCTACCGCTTGTTTAGCTGTCGGCATGGAGACGTCCCCATACATCCGCCACAAAGATAGCCTGGCTCAATAACGTTTGAAGTGTGCTGTCATCCAACAGCGGGTAACTTTGCGCAATAATATTCATGGCCTCATCCACACTTTGACCTTGCTTGAGTGCGGCGACCATTGGCGTTAAGAGTTGGCTCATAGCCGCCCCAATCGTGTCAGACTGCGGCGGTGCATTATCGAGGGTAATTTGTGCAGGGTCTATTCCGTCTGCTTCTACTGTTTGACTCAGCACGCCCAAACCGTGACGTGAATGACCATAGCTTAATGGTGTGGGTAACAACGGCAGGGTTTGGCGCGGCTGCAATACAGGTTCATCCTTTTGGGCTTGCGGAATAGCGGCTTTCTTATGCACCCAAGAAACAGGGATACTCTCCACACCTGCGGCCACCAACTTACCCACCGCGTCAGCAAACTGCGGTAAATCAACGGCTTCACGGGTATCAAACACAAAACGCGGTAAACGACGCGGGTTTACCTCTTGATAACCATTAATCGCTAACAGCATCTGGATCATTTGCCTAAACATGCCCTCAAGCTGGCGTGCATCGGCAGTTTTTAAATCGTGACGCACTTCGTTATGCACATTACCGAGGGCATTGGTAGAGCTTTTCCCGTCCGCCTGTGAGGTCAACGTCCCCCCTAAAATCACTTTGGATTGTGTCCGTTCAGCCCAGGCAATCATTTCCATGAACGGGTCAGAGCCACCCCCTGCGGCACTTTCAAAGTTGATTTCTGTCCCTTGTTGAACCGTCGCAACCGCATCGTGCCCCAGGTTAACCAGTGCATCTAACAGTTTATCCTTGTCCTCATCGGACGTGCCTGCGGGGTACTTTGCAATTCGTGCAGGCAAACCATAAATCTCTAAGAATTCGGCAAAATCACGCAACGAAAAGTTTTTAAACAGATACGGCCAGACGAGAACGCGGAATAATCCACTGGTGGCAATAAACCCACTGCGGGCATTGTGGCGATGAACCAGCCAACCAAACGGCCATAACTCCGAGCCGTTCATTTCATCGGTGTTGAGGCGAATTTCGTCGCGTTGCTCAGGTAAGGTGCGGAACCAATAATGGGGACGCAGGTGCAAGGCTTTGGGTAACCACGTGTTATCAAGGCGATCCCATTCCAATTCTTGGCAACTAAACCCATGCCCCACTGCTTCCATCCCATTGAGGATAATGTCTTCAATTTCGGGCATCGCATCAAACCAGGCTTGTACGTTCGCGGTCATGTCCAGCTCGGCTTTGGTGGCATTTTTCGGCGGCTCAATCGACCAATCCAACGTTAATAACGCATTCTTGCGCTTTTCCATTTCGGCAAAGATATGGCCGTCACGCTCGACCATATCCCCAAATAGGCAGGCCTGCGCACTCAAGTCACCCCGTTCAGCCGCTTGTAAGATACGCGGAAGCTTACGGATAGTGAGTCCGCGTGAGGGATGATCAGGATAAATGCGATTCATCCGTGCTAATTTTACGGTTTGTGATGTTTTTAAAACTTCACGTTGTAACGGGTTACCGTGTATATCCACAATTTTTGACATAATAAATTCCTACCAAGCACCCGACCCAAAGCGTCGACCTTCCGGTCGGCGGGGGCGAGTTTGAATATCGGTGTTACCTGCACGAGAAACCGCCAATGACCAAAGCATATGCAAGGCATCAGGGCCATCATCATGGTCAGCCTTGGGAAAGTGGCGCAGTTGGTCAATTAGCGTGTGTTGTGTCGCATGTAAACGAATAAGTCCATTGACCATATGAGGTTGTAAGGACTCAATGCGCAGGGCTTTATCACTGTTTGGAATGACAGGGATAGCAGGAACGGGTATCCCTAACATCGCAGAACGCTTCACTAATTCGGTACGTAAAAACTCTTGGAAAGCGATGGACTCAAACGCCCACGTTAAACAGCCATATTCGCGCTGATAGTCAATCACATCGGAGATAATACGGTCAGGTAAACGGCGTTTGATATCTGCCTCAACCACATCAAGGATACCTGTCATGCGGTTGAATCCGCCCACGAGCAAGGCCGACGGGTCACGGGTTTTATTCTGCTTACCCAGGCTTGGGTCACACGCACCGTAAAAAATCCAATCGGAGAGATGGTTAGACCAAAAGGTAATGCAACTGGCAAAAATCGCATCTTCACCGCTCACGGGGTCATTCTGGTATTCGGAGTCAAACGTATCATGACCATCACGCGCACGAATTTTCATGAGGGTTAACAGTGGACGTGCCGCCCAAGAGACTATCGAACCTTCTAACATTAAAGGTTCATTCTCATGGTAGAAGCGCTCGGCCTCCTCAATTTGTTTATTGTGGATCAAGGTTTCCCATTCATCCCACAACTTCATATTGGCAGGCATCTGGAGAATGGCTTTAAACCGTGCCGTCCGCCACATGGCATTATTGAGTGTGCGAGAGAGTACCGAGTCATAGTGCAAGATAGTCCCGATGTAAACAATGTCGGTTTTTCCGCCTGCTTCACCGAGTGGCATCACCGTCTTTTTTAACCAGTTATGCAGCTTCTCGCGCTGCTCAGGGTTACGCACCATCTCATCATTTTCGATATCATCAAGCACCACTAAGTCAGGGCGATATGGACCATGTCGCAACCCCCGCAGTTTTTTACCGCTACCCGCAACGGTCACTTTGATATTATTGCGTGTGACGATAGTCCCCATCTGCCAGGTACGCCCTTGACCGCAAATATCAGGGTAATCATTTTTCAGTCGTGGGTTATATTCCAGTTCGGCTTTAATGGCTTCGAGCATGGGATACGCTTGGTCAATACTGTCCATAATGATGACAGGGTATTTTTTCAACTCACGAATAATGCACCACAGCGTGAAGAGTTGACTCACCAGCGTTGATTTAGCCTCACCACGCGGTGCGGCGATGGCGTCACTTTCGGCATCTGAACTGGCCACAATCGCAGGTAAACGACTAAAAAGATAATCATGCAACTGGCTGCGAGAGTGGTGGCGCACATAATGCGGGAAATAGGTTTCCACAAAGAAGCTGTAGCCGCTCTCGACATCCGCCACTTGTGCTCGTCGAGTCTCAGCCGACTCGGGGTCAGCATCAAAACCTAAGCATTCCGCCTCAATGGTTTGGCGCAGTTCGGTGATGTAGTTCTGGAGTGAGGCTTTAAACGCTTTTAAGGAAACCTTTTTTGCCATTACGCTTATTCCCAACTCATCATCGTATCAAGAACCGCAATAGCACCGCCCATTAAACCTAAATAATTAGGGTAGCGCTCCTGTAACTGAGTAATGAACACTTGTGTTTCTTTTTCTGCTTCCGCTAACAAGTGCTTTTCCTCTTCAGTTGCTTCCGTCGCAACAAAACCACGTATTTGATATTGATAGTTTTTTATTTGTTGTTTAATTTCATCCATATGCACGCTCCAATTCTTCGGCAAAGGCTTCTAAAATTTCCACAAACACCACGTTGTGTTGTGGGTACTTATCACTGATAAACTGCCCGAACCGTTGGATCACATCGATGGCCGTGGCCAATTTATCCGTTTCAGGCAGTATTTTTTTACTGGCGGACGTGGCTTTATTAAAGGCATCCGCAAGGCTTGCTAACAGCTCAACACGCTTCTCGGCAGGAATATCAGGGTTTGTATTGATTTGCTCTGTCACGGCTTGACACTGCACAACAAGGCTCATCAATACCGCACGGCCTGCATCTTCGACACCACCACCTGCTAACATGTGCGCGGCACGCATTTTGTCCCAATCGTCATTTTTATCTTGGGCTTCCTTCTTCCAGCGCCGTGCTGTCACAAAGGCCACGCCAATTTGACTCGCCGCCACCTCAAGGGATAACTGACTAAAGATATAGGCTCGACGTAACTTATCGCGTGTCTCTTGCGGATACGCCATAATTACAAGCCCATTTTCGCGCGGATTAAAATCACCGCCGTACTGACCACACAAGCGGTGACACCACCTGAAATAGCGCCTGCCACATAACCACGGCGAATAGCCCCGTTGGTTGCCTCTTCACGAATGAGGTCAATTTGCTCATCCATGTTTTCCATTTGACGTTCAATTCGATGTTCAATCCGATTTAACTGGCTGTTAATGGACAGTAAAACGTCTTTTTTACGTCCTTTTTGTGGGCGTTTTTTCATCGCAAACTCCTTGTTGATGGTGGCTTGATGGCCTCATGGGTATCGTGATAACGGCAAACAAGGCCGTCTAAATAAGTAGTTCGATTGCTGAAGTCTTGCGCGCGGTCACAGGTACTGACGACACGTAACCAAAACCCTGTACTCAGGAAAATAACCAAATACACCAGGATAGCGATAACGACTAACACGGGCATGCAGCGTCGTAATAACGGTGTCATCTTCATGGGGTGACCTCTCTGCGGCACTCTTTAACGACGTCTTTTACATAGCCTTGTAAGTAGTCGAGCTTGTCCTGATCTCGTTTAATATCGGCTCGGATATCTTCAACAAGGAGTCCAGCTTCAACAGAGAATTGGATTTCGACTCCATCGCCCACGGTGCTGGCGCTGGAATGGTGGCTTGCGGTGAGCTGACAGGTTGCAAGGTCGGCGCGGGCGAACTGCAACCGACGACGGCCAGTAGACAAATCATCACGCAAGGCTTGAGATTGGGCTTTTTCACGGGCTAGCTCCTGTGTGTAATACGTATCTAATCGGGCTTTTTCGCGCTGGGCGTCTTCCATGCGCAGTATGGCTTGACGTGTTGCGACGGATGCCTCATCCGAGATAGCCTTTAACTGGCTGGCATGCGTCGCTTGGTTAGTCTGAATAATGGTGTTGTAGTGATAACGTGCCAGCATGACACCCGCAAATGCACCCGCCGCAAATAACAACCACGCGCCCACAATGAGTGCAATTTTCAATGAGCGAGTTAATGTGTTTTCTGTGATTGAGTTCATGGCGTTGTCCAAGTGGTATTCATCTGCATTAACTCCCAACACAACAGTTCAGCTTCTTGGTTACGGCGGATAACTTGGCCGTAGCAACCACCAGGCTGACCTTGAGTTTTACGACAGTCTTTCCCACCATCAAAGACCCAACGGGGGATCTCTTTACAGGCTCCCTCGATGTCACCTGCCTGTAATTTGCGGTAGAACGTGGATGAAAAGCATTTACCCGCACCGATGTTATAAGGGCAAAATGAAGCGATACCCGCGATTTGAGGCGGTGTGAGTGACACAGGAACATGCTTTTTCACCCAGGCAATGGCTTTATCACGCTCAATAGCATTTAAGCGTTCGCATTGTGCCTTAGTCAGCTTTTCACGGGGCTTGACAGCACGGCCATCAATACGGGTGACGCCTTGGCATACTGTCCAAATTCCGCCTGCATCTTGATAAGCGGTGGTGAAGTTACCTTCTTTTTCTTTGATAAACTGGTCAAATATCTGGCTTTCACTGGCTCCACCCACAATCAATGCAACAACGGCGGCAGTCAGGTAACGCTGCTTCATATCCATGTTATAAATCCTTGGGGGATTTGATGGATGCTTCAATCAGCTTTTCGGCATCCTCATGAGAAACGGGTTTATTCGAGAAATAGTTCTCTAAAATACGCGTTCGGCGTTTTTGCTCTCGGCGATTCAATAGGTAGGTCAATGTCCCAAGCAGCACACTGGCAAACACACCAATGAGGAATCCCCACTCATACAATGACAAGCCACTAAAAAACAAACCCAATCCAGCGAACCAATACGATATTTGAGTGATGAACTGGGTTATCTTTTCATCCATGCATCTGTCCTTTTCAAGGAAAGAGATCGGGTTCATGGCAACCTCCTCACGCTCACATAACAGCCTCCCAAAAACCGAGGGAAATGGACGAAAAACCCAATCAAAAATAAGAGAGTTTGAGTATAAGGAGATGGGAAAATAGAGAGTGTTTGAAGGGGTTCAGCAGTTAGCTACCAAACCCGAAAGGGGGTTTTTAGTGTGTCATAAATCACACTCGAATATCAATCAAATAAACGGTCTTGTGCGGCTTCTTCTGCATCAAGGTCACGCAATAGCTTCCACCCAATGCGATCACTAAAACCGTATTTAGGGCATAACAGCGCCATGGCTTGGCGGCGTGAACGGCCTTGTTCGCCCAACGTTAACAACTCTTTGATAAAGCGTTGATTGCGAATTTGGCGAAAAGCTTCTTCGCACCGTGGGATATAAAACGCCGTTTTACCAATGTAGTGCAAGAGCTGCTTGCATTCGTCTTCGTTTAACACTTCGCGTAATAGGCGATGCACGCCCCCCGTGCGCTCTGCGGCCTCACCACTGATACCTGCTAATGTAACACCACCAAAGCGGCTAATGAGTCGTGATGTGGCGTTATAACCAATAACATCAATAAGCTGTTTAGCTGAATCTGGTAAGAGCGTTTCGAGCCGTGCAAGTTCGGCTTCGTCAATCGTGGTTTGCATGTTACCCCCTAAAATGAAAACACCCTCCAAAAGGAAGGTGTTCAGTATTTCATTTTTCTTGGGGCTTGACGTGTTGAAGGGGTTCAGTGGTTATTGAAAACTAACAATGATTTTATCTTTGTTTTCACTATACCAATTTACTTTATAACTATAAATTTGGTCATTTAGTGTAACTCGACAAAATCTAGTTAAACTGTCAGTATCTAAATCATATTGCTCAGGATTTTTAACAGTTGTTCCAGGTATTAACATATCTTCTAACGCATTCATTACTTTAGTGGAATTACATTTAGGTAATGAATCAACTGTTGAATTATAATAAAAACCAACCCCAAAGAACGTAAGAATAACAATCACAATCAATATAGCTCTTTTTCTTTGACTAGAATTATAGCCAAGTTTAGATGTGTCGATATTGCTTCCGTTACTCATAAAGATTAACTCCTAAAATAAATTCGGTTGTTTTGCGGTTAGGATAGCAGATTGTTTATAGCGTGATAATAAGTCCCACGCATGGCGATCGCTAAAACCAAACTTAGGGCACAGTTTTATAACGGCTTTAACACCTGATAAACCGCCCTTTAAAAGGGTGTTATATTCACTGATAAATCGTTGATTACGCCATTCACGCATGGCGGCTGAAGCATTAGGAATATAAATTTCAGTACCACAAAAATGAGATTGAAGCGTGACTGAATTATGCTCACCAATGACATGTAATAGTTGCTTAAAGCGTTCTGTATCCGTTGTCTTTGTGAAAACAAACGTTGTCCCACCAAAAACTTCGATTAATTTTAATGTATCTGAATACCCAATTAACCCCGCAATATGCCGTAATGTTTCAGGAAGTAAATGCTCAACTGCTTTGAGATCCATTTTTCGCCCTCCGTTTAGCATCAATGATTAATGCTTTCATTAAGTTAGATAACTCATCAAACGTTAGCCACTCAATTTTTTCACGGTCAAACATGCGCTTAGCCATTGCTTCTGCATATGACCAGGGGCGTTTTGCTTCAGAAAGTAACGCCTCAATTTTACTCAAAATAGCTTCCCTTGTTGCGGGGACATTAGGGCGACGCCCGTAATTACGCTTACTTTTGCGCGGATAACCTTGGTCATGGAGATAATCGCGGACTTGGCTCAATTCATCTAACGTTAACTTTTTAGCGGAATCCTTGCCTGTCATGCGAACAAGGATACTGCGATAGGTTTCATCATCTAATTTAAGGTACTGTTGAGCCGCCTTGATGATACCAATTAATATCTTTGCATTAGGGGATGTCATTAATTTGTCTCCTCTAAGTTTGCGTGACCTGTCACGTTGGTTAAGTTGAGCTGACGGGCATCACGGGTTAACCAACAATTGGATTGACCGATAAATAACCCTTTGCAATGGTTAGGCATTTGCTCTTTACAATGCGGACACATACCTAACTTGGCTTGCTGACGCTTGAGGTGCTCAAGGTTGCACAGTAAGAGCAATGAAACCAATTCGTTGCGGTCATAAGGTTCACGGCCTGGGTTACGATTTACGCAAAGATAATCAAGCGCCTCTTTTTCTAAGTCAGTAAAAGTGAATTCCATTCGGTGCAAACCATCTTTGCGCTGATTGGCACGCTGGCGACGCTTACGCGCCGCTGCTTGTGAAGGTGCTCTTAAGTTAGTCATAGTAAGTCACCCTCATTATCTACCTTCAAAGTTAACTCTTTAACACGCTTAAACTGACGGACAAGCACAGAGGCTTTGCTGAAATAAGGCCAATACCATGTAAATTTGTTATGTAGATTAGGGATCTCTTTTTTAGCACGCCTTTTACCCCAAATTTTTTCCAACTTTTTAACTTTTGTAGGGCTATAAAGTGATTTTTGACGTTTAGACCAAAACAACTCGACCAATGGATTAAAATCCTCACCATTAAGCCGCCCCCATCCAGTATAAATTTGGCTATCCAGATAGACCGCTAACACTGTTTTTCCTTCCCCAGCACTAACACGCCTTATACTTACTTCGGTATCTCTGTACTGAAAATCAACTGAAGCGAAATAACCTTTTAGATCTCCTTCAATTTTCGCCCATTGCTCTTTACTTATGCTCATCTGACACCTCCACAGACTCACACTCGCACTCACCAGCAATCATGCGTGTTAGGTCATTTGGGATATCAGATAACGATAAGTTATTGATGTGTATTTTTGATTCTTGCTTCCGATACAACACAATTGCAATATCATCTTGAATATCAATAACTTTTCCAGTTCGTGATGATGCTTTTACAGCTACACCACGAGAGTTTGCTCTGTAACGTTGAACAGTGAAATCGACTTTGTCACCAATACTGATAAGGAATAATGACTTTGGAAGCACTTTTTCACAGGTAGGACACCAACCTTTACGCATGATTATTCTCCTTTCCATAACCTGAACATATTGAAGAACAGCCACCACGAGGCCAATCGTTGCAGCTATCACACAAATTTTTTTCTTCAAATGCGGCACAAATCATATTTGCAGCTTGTGTAATAGCGCTTAGTTGAATGCTATTGATGGTCTGGTTTGGGTTTTGATTACCAATTTCAAATGAAATTGCACTCACTAAACCAAGTTGTTTAATTTTGCTCATCAGTAGCGGCCTCGTCAGATTCAACTTCGAAAGGTAATGAGTTAAATTGAGAGCAAGCTAGAACAACACCAATCTTAAAGGCTTTCTGTTCTTCCTTAGTTTTAAACTCAATATCAGGCAGGCAATTCGGCAATTTAATTGTTGCGTCAGCATGGTTCCTTAATAAATCACAAGCTTCATTCGCCCGACCATGCCAATCAACAATCTCTTGTTTTAATAATACTAAGTCCATTTTATCGACCATAGTAAATACCTCGTTATCTGGATTTAGGCGTAAGCCAGCCCCTGCGGGTTTACGCCATTAATTAAAAGGTTAAGTTTTTTAGTGAGTTACATTATTTAGCAGTTTAATGTATCAATATCGATGTAATAAGGTTCAATATCGATTTCTACAATGGTTCTTTCGCCTTCATCTTTAGCTCTACCTAATGTTCTCACCGTAGGGCCTCCACGCAAAAAACGACTACGTTGATAAATGAAGGTATGACCAACAAGGTATTTTTCATTAAATTGTTTGGCTGTTAGCTTGGACACGATGACCTACAGACGATTTGAGACAGTAATCAGCACGACATTCCGCCCATCTGCGATTCACTTCTTTACGTGCTAGGCGGGCGGCATCAACCCAATTTTTATGTGCTTCAGCAAATAATTCTTTACGTTCTGCAATCGCTGCACTTGTTGCATAATGAATAAATGACATATCACACTCCCGCAATATCAAGTGAAATAGGGGCATACTGATCACTATCACCAATGCGCTCATAAATACGGACATACTGACGGCTACCAACGACTTGAATCGCTTCGCCAATCGCTTCCATAGCGTTTATCCAGCGCGTATCTTTAATATCTAAGCGGCGTAATGAAAGCACAGCACCTGTATTAATATTACCTTCTTTATCAACGGCAAAGGCTTGGTCAATAATAGAATGGATTTCTGGTTTTGCACCCTGTACCCAGTCCTTTAAGCATTCATCAATCAACGCTTTAGCCGCTTGTAAACGTTCATCAAAGGCAATACGGTCTTGTATTGCGCGTTGGATTTTGTAACGGCCATCGAATGAATACAGTGTGACATTGCCTTTTTTACCCCCTACATTAACGCCGAATTGTTCTGCCGACAGTGCGATGAATGCTTCAATATCACCGAAAGCAGCAATTTTAAATTGACGTAATAACTCACTGATTTGTTGAGCTTGAGTGACTAATTCACCAACCAATGCGTCACGCTGCATATCGATGGGCTTAATTAAATCAATAGGGGTTAAAATGCCTTTCGCATCGCGCCAGTAGTTCTCGATTACTTCATATTGTGTAAATTGTTTTGGATTAGTGTGCATTGCTTTTCCCCTTATTTGTTAGTTTCATTGCTTCGATTGCTTTTTTGATACCAAGAGACATTCTTTTTGCAATGTCGATTTCATTGTCTGTTGCGCCACGCCCTGTATGGCTGCCGATAATTTCATAATTCATTGTGCCATTGTTATTCTCTGTAATGTTGATTGTAATTTGTACAGCCATAATCCCTCCTAATGTATTGATTCAGACCAGTAAACACGGCAACCTTCGGTATCGAACACGCCTTGTTTACCCTTATGACCATTAAAATATTGGTAAGACGCCTTACCTTCCTGAATGAGTGCATCACAATAGCTGTTTCGGGCTACGTGAATGCAAGGCTTACCTTGACGGGTGATCACACTCAATATGGTGACGCCTTGCTGTTCTAAGTTCTGCGCCACTGAGCCTGCACGTAGCAAGTCAGAGACAATGGATTGGTTTTCAGCCGTAATAGTGATATCCATGCAGTACCTCATTGCTTTTTAACTGATTGAAGCTTTTCAATTTCGGTTTTAGCTTCGGTAAATAAATCAATTAATTCATCTAAATGTGAAACGTGAAAACTGGTTCGCTCTTCAGCTGTGCAACTTGCTTGCCCTCTAAAGTGGCTAATGCTGCTTATTGCACTGTCTAACCTTTGAGTAATAGATTTAGTCATGTAGCCACCTAATTAATCAACATTTCCGAGAACTCATGAACCATTTGAACATCAATAGGTTGACCACTAATTTGGCTACCATTGGATATCCCGCGTAAGAACTTAAACAGACGTCGAGCATTACCTTTACACGCTTTATAAAGGGCATTTAATACTTCTGGTTCGGACGCTTCGGGTAACATCATGGTGATCATGTTGGTGATATCATCCTCGGGTAATGCTTCTCCCATACGTAACGCAAAGCCTACACGGCTATACAACTGCTTATATTCACCGCGCTTACCTTTAAGATTTAGAATCAGACGAGGCATACCCGCCAATACAATGCCAACCCCTGATTTATCATGGATACGACGTAAGGTTTCTAATGCTCGGTACGGTAAGTTTTCGGCTTCATCAACTAAGATAATGCGCCCTGAATCCCGCAGTGTTTGAATAATGGCTTCGCTCAGTTCGTGCATGTTGCCACGCTTACTTAAACCCAATTTGTTGCATAGCTCCTCTAAAACAACACGAGCGGTGTAGCCTGGGTCTGCCTCAATTAATACTGCATCTAAATGTTCCTTGGCATATTGGCGCATGATCATGGTTTTACCCATCCCTGCATCACCATAGATAACGTTAATATCACCATCCATGTGCGCCATACGGATAACATCACGCCCTTTACGTGCCATTAACGTGGCTACATAGACAGGCTTAATACGACGTGATTTATCACGCTCTTGCTCACGGGATATGAACTGACGGACTTTTTCTTCAACCGCATTGACATCGCCGTTGTACTTATTTTGCAAAAACTGATTAATTACCGCCGTGCTGACACCTATGCCGCGAGCCGCTTGAGCTTGTGACCAGCCTTTGTTATTCATCATCGTGGTAAGTTCATTAACGATAGACATCGTAAACCTCCATTATTGGTTACCTGCTTTCGCAGATAAGTATTCATATTCAGATTGTAAAAACGTAATCGGTTTTCTTGGTGTCGTGATAGGTTCATCTGCTGGAATAAAGCCACCAAAATCAGGCGTAGGCTTCGTATCAATTAGTGGGCGAGCCTCAGCCTCAATCTCACGTATCTTGTCTTCTACACGAGTCATACGGCGTTTACGACGGTCTTCAATGGCTTTATCCATTTGTGTGGTTGGTACTGCGGCCACTTTGTTACCGTTCCATATTGCAGTGCAGACATAGGTTCCATCCAGTTTGCGAATAATGACTTCCTTTGCATCATGGATGTCATAAGCCACACGAACTTCGTCACCATCAACGAGGATCAAGTCTTCGGCAAAATACTCGTTGTTATTAAATTCAATCCAACCGCGCTGTGCCTTTCTAATAACTTCAGGCATAAACATCTCGCGTAATTCAATTTCAGTGAGATATTCGATTTCATCACCTTCGGCAGCTAACACTTCTTCGCGGTAAGCCGCAGGGGTTAAATGGCGACCGTTGCGTTTAGGTAATTCGCTGTGCTGATGCTCATAGTTGTAACGCTGTACCTCAACTTCAATGGCATCTAATAGCTGCTGCCAACTGGGTAATTTAGCTAATGCACCTTTTTGTATAGAGTTAAGTTCTTTATTGTTTTCAATCGCTTTAACCGCAGATTCAATACGTCGACTGGTTATGCGTACATGCTCTTTATCTGCACCTCTTCCGTTATACGTCTTGAATTGTTCAGCCACGTTATGAGGAATAACCGCATTGAGACGCTCGATAATCCCACGCGCTTGAGGATTACCAGGTATCCCCGTCATATGTTTAATACCTAACCGTGGAAAAATACCTGTGATATCAGCATCTAACGTTTTGTTTTTCTCACCACCACCATTATCTGAATAGGTAAATAATGGCTTGCCGTGATATTTCATACCGTGTCGATAAGCTGATGCAACGGCGATCACGTTCTCCGATAAGTCCAAGCTCCAACCCACAAGAAAACGTGTCCGACCATCTAAAACCAGCGTCAATTCAGGTGTAAATGGGCGTCCGTGAATAGGATGTGCCACTTTCATATTCATGGACTTACCATCTGATATCCAACAACCATTTACTGGCATCTGTGACCAGTCACGCTTTTGATAAGTTTCTAATGCACGAGCTGCCGAGCCAGTTACACGCCCGCGAGCACGCTCACGTTTTGGTAATTTATCCATGACGCGGCGAACGGCATAATAAGAGGGCATAACATCCAACATAGTAGGCTGGTCTGCGTAGTGCTCCTGCCACTCTTCAGTGAATGTGCGGTACGCTGCCATCAACGATGGGCCATTCACATTACGATGATGTGATAAGAACATCGGTAGCCATGAGACTTGCTCAGGACGTGTCTCTTTATGGTGACCGGGTGCCAGTAACGCCAATCGCTCATCACCATTATTGGTGCTTTGATACAACGTGACCCATTCCTGTAAAGAGCGGATGCTCACACCTCGGCGGGTTGTCCCTTTACGCGCATTCGCATTATCCGCAGCTTGCTGTAACGTCTGAGGCAAAACACCTTTTCGGGACTGTTCAGAGATACGTGTCACCGCCCCAATGCGTGTATCGCCTGCATAAATCAAAGAAAGCACTTCTAAGGCTAATGTTGCTCTCGCGTCAGCAATGCTTTTTTGATCTGCTGTTAACGATGAAACCTCACGCTCTAACAATGCAGGGCACTGGCGCATTAAAGCCAACTCATCAACGGGTTTAACACTGGGATTTGATACCGTTTTTTCGAGCGCGTTATCCGTTTTTTTCTGCTCAAGAACCGCATTAAAATGACGTTGCTTAACAACTTCCTGCGCCGCTTCTGGCAAGCAATCAATGTGGTATTCGAAAGCCTTTGTGCCTTCGCGTTTACGAACAAATTCAGGGTGTTTACCTGTACGCTTTTTCAGTGCCAGGCGTATACCCTGAACTGTTCCTGGCAATTCAGGTAATCCAATCAATTCATTCGCAGTTAGGTACATAATGGTTCACTCTATTGTTATAACGACTAGGCCAAATATCTTGAGGTAAAACACCAAGAGCATCAGCGATAATTCGTTCACCTTTTGGATAAGAACGCGCCAGTGCATTCTTGAGTGTGTCAGGCCTTAAACCTGCTCGCGTTGACAAGTCTCTCATCGTTAACCCTTCCTTATGGAGAGCGGCAACAATATCGATACGATGCCAATCTGAATAACTCACTTCATTTCTATCCATATTTCGTTTACCCTTAAAAATTACCCTCGCGGATAATCCGCTAGGGTTATCTGTACGGATATAGTATTGATCCAAATTATGTTCATGTAAAGAAAGAAAATCACTTTCTTTGCTCTTTATTTAAATCGATTGATTTTTATTTTGATCAATCGTTGTTTTTCAATAGGTTAGGTGTAAAAGAAAATGAATAGAAAAAAAGCATTAGAAGTTTCTTTTCAAGATAAAGCAAAAGAAAGCCCACTAGCGACAAAGAGTGCATTTAAAGAAAGGCTAAAAATATTAATAGGTAGTAGAAGCATAAGAACAGCAGCTAAGGATTGGGGGTTATCATTTTCAACATTAAATAACTACTTAACAAAGGATACTGACCCAGCGTTGAGTACTATACAGTCCATCGCAACACAGGAAAATGTTAGCCTAGACTGGCTTGTGAATGGGCAGACTCAGGAAGATGGAGCGCTATCAACTAATACTGAAAATGATAGTAAGAGTGAGTTGTCATCCGTTTGGCATATGCTATTCAATATAATGACGACAGAGCAAGTTAATCAACTCATTAGGATCATAACCACAAAGGGCATTGATGGAATATTAGAATCAAACAATGGCATTAGTGAATACAATTTGGATCAAGCGTTAGATATTCTAAAGATACGACCTACGTTGCAACAAGTTATCAGGCTAGCTATTGCTGGTGATGAATCGATAGATAGAGAGATTTTGCACCGTATTGAAGAACAGGAAAATACCAATGTATCTGGTGAGTTAAACCAGGATGGAAACCACAGTAAGGTAGGATGATTGGAAGAACTTTCAATTGTCCTTTAAATGCCGTTTAAACGCTCCTAAAATATGATCATTAGTATGCAGAATAGAATGCAAAAAATAACAAATTAAATCAAATTGTATTCTTTAGTGCAGAATCAATAAATCCTCGCCAAGTCAGTAACATCAAGGCGTCCAGCCTATCCCAATCCCTTTTCAAATAGTGCAAGATTGATCACCTCCCCACATTTCCTATACCAAAGAGTCAGGGAAACAACCGGTTTCTATTAATAGTACCTCTGCATTTAGTGCTGGGGACTTTACGCAATTACCCGACTATTACCTAACATTAGATTCAGGTGTGCGTTTGCTGGATGAAAAGCTGACACTGGGGTCAACGATAACGTGGACAGGGCCGTCTAAGCGAATTAGCCCAGTTCTTGATGCCGACCAAAATGGTGACGCTATGACGGAAAAATACGAAAAACAGCCAACCATTATTGATGTATATGCAGATTATGAAATTAATAAAAACGTTAAGTTGATGATGACCATTAACAATGTGACAAATAAAAACTATACCGATGCATTAAATCGCGCAAATTCGGGTGCAATTATGGAAGAACGAGGGCGAAATAACGAAACGGGTAGAGGGCGTACCTATATGATAGGTGGGCAGGTGCGTTTCTAATCAACATATAAATTTAACACCACTTATCTCGTTATTTTTATCGAGATAAGTGGATAAAATAATTATTTCGATACTCTTTTGACTTTAACCTTCTCAATGTGGGTGACTTGGCTTTCAACCCAGCCATCATTAAGGCGTGTTTTCAACGGTTGGCCGACTTTCACTTGGCTGGTTTTTTTCAACACAGTGCCTTTAGCGGTTTCACTGATACTAAACCCGCGAGCTAGGGTGGCTAATGGGCTAACCGCTTCCATTTTCGAACAAGCCACTGCGAATCGCTGGCGATAGCTATTGACCAAATGGGTAACCATATTTTGCAAATGATATTGCGTCTGTTGCAGCTGGCGTTGTTGTTTTTGCAGATGTGGGCGCAAATCATTTTGCAGTAAACGATGATTAACTTTCTCGAATTTAGCCGTTGAACTTTGTAGTTGCCGCGTCATCGACTGCGCCAGCTTTTGCTGCAATAAATTGAGCTGGTTATGTTGCCTTGCCAACCGCAATTGCGGGTGCTGCTGCTGTAGGCGGTGATGCAAGCGTGCGAATCTTTGTTGTTGACCTGCCACGTAATAATCCATCGCCATTTCAAGGTGTTGCTGTGCTGATTTTAGCTGGCGGAGCATTTCCAATTGATTACGGCTAACAAGCTCAGCAGCGGCTGACGGGGTTGGTGCTCTTACGTCCGCCACATAGTCGGCAATTGTCACATCGGTTTCATGGCCAACAGCGCTAATTATTGGCAGTTGGCTGGCAAAAATGGCTCTAGCAACGATTTCTTCATTAAATGCCCATAAATCTTCAAGTGAACCGCCTCCGCGACCGACGATCAACACATCGCATTCTTGACGTAGGTTTGCTAGCTCAATCATTCGAGCAATTTGTGCTGGCGCCATCTCACCTTGAACGGCCGTTGGGTAGATGATGATAGGCAGGGAAGGGTCACGACGACGTAAAATATTTAAAATATCATGTAGGGCTGCACCCGTTGCCGAGGTAATGATACCGACAGACTTAGCAGGGCTAGGGAGCGGTTTTTTATGAATAATATCAAATAAGCCTTGTGCGCTTAGCGTTTGTTTTAATAGCTCAAAACGCTGTTGCAGTAACCCTTCACCGGCGGGCTGCATGCTTTCAAGGATTAATTGGTAGTCGCCTCGTGGCTCATACAAGGTGACAGTCGCTCTGACTAACACCTGTTGACCATTCTGGGGGCGGAAAGTGACACGCGCATTTTGCCCACGGAACATTGCTGCACGAACCTGAGCCCGATCATCTTTTAAGGTTAGATACCAATGACCGGAGCTGGGCTGCGAAAAATTAGAAATTTCTGCGGTTAACCAAATACGACCCATTTGGTTATCAAGAAGTTCTCGAACCGTCTGGTTAAGCTTGCTAACAGAGTAAATTGCGCTATTTTGTGATGTCGACATGTGAGCCAGATCAAATTTTAAAACAATGACTTAATCGTTAGATACTAACCTAGCCATAAGAGTTATCAAGTTTTTTTTCAAAAAAACGCTGGAAGCAACCGTTTTCGGTGTGTATAATGCCGCGGCAATATTTTATACCTTTCCATAACGCTGCCTGGTGGGATATTGCCTATGTTACGCATTAAAAAAGAAGCACTAACTTTCGACGACGTTTTACTCGTTCCTGCACACTCAACGGTATTACCAAATACTGCAGATTTATCAACTCAACTGACTGCAAACATCCGCCTGAACATTCCTATGCTTTCTGCAGCCATGGATACTGTCACTGAATCTGACCTTGCTATCGCATTAGCACAAGAAGGTGGCATTGGCTTCATCCATAAAAACATGACTATTGAGCGCCAAGCGGAAGAAGTTCGCCGCGTGAAAAAGCATGAAAGTGGTGTGGTTACTGATCCTGTCACCGTAACGCCAGATACGACCATTCGTGAAGTGCAAGAAATGGCTGAGCGTAATGGGTTCGCGGGTTATCCTGTTGTTGCTAAAGACAATTCACTAGTCGGTATCATTACAGGCCGTGACGTCCGTTTCGTGACAGATTTAGACCAACCTGTTACCGCAGTGATGACGCCAAAAGAGCGTTTAGTGACCGTAAAAGAAGGCGAAGCACGCGAAGTCGTTTTGCAAAAAATGCATGAAAAACGTGTAGAAAAAGCCTTAGTGATCGATGATAACTTTCATTTGTTAGGGATGATCACCGTTAAAGATTTCCAAAAAGCAGAACGTAAACCAAACGCGTGTAAAGACGAGCAAGGCCGTTTACGTGTTGGCGCTGCAGTTGGTGCTGGCGCAGGAAATGAAGAACGTGTTGATGCGCTGGTGGCCGCTGGCGTTGATGTTTTATTAATTGACTCATCACATGGTCATTCCGAAGGTGTACTACAACGTATCCGTGAAACTCGCCAAAAATACCCTGATTTGCAAATTATTGGTGGTAACGTTGCAACAGCTGAAGGGGCTAAAGCCTTAGCAGATGCCGGTGTTAGCGCAGTTAAAGTGGGTATTGGTCCGGGTTCTATTTGTACCACACGTATCGTGACAGGCGTTGGTGTACCACAAATCACAGCGATTGCAGAAGCGGCAGAAGCGCTTGAAGGTACTGGTATTCCTGTTATTGCGGATGGTGGTATTCGTTTCTCAGGCGACATTTCTAAAGCTATCGCGGCAGGCGCAGCCTGTGTGATGGTCGGCTCAATGTTCGCAGGAACTGAAGAGTCTCCGGGAGAAACCATTTTATTCCAAGGCCGTACTTACAAAGCATACCGTGGTATGGGCTCACTTGGTGCGATGTCTAAAGGTTCGTCAGACCGCTACTTCCAATCGGATAATGCAGCAGACAAATTAGTGCCAGAAGGGATTGAAGGCCGTGTCGCGTATAAAGGCCGTTTAAAAGAAATTATTCATCAACAAATGGGTGGTTTACGCTCCTGTATGGGGCTGACCGGCTGTGGTACTATTGATGCATTAAGAACAAAAGCAGAATTTGTTCGCATTAGTGGTGCGGGTATCCAAGAAAGCCACGTCCATGATGTTACTATCACGAAAGAGTCTCCAAACTACCGTTTGGGGCAATAATCGATAAAGTTTCTCAGGGTGGCGCATGCGTTTGTTTGCGTCACCGATTCTTATTTTTGACTTGAATTTTTGGAATTCTCCTCAAATGACAACAAATATCCATAAACATCGCATTCTTATTCTTGATTTCGGCTCGCAATATACACAGCTGATCGCTCGTCGCATCCGTGAAATTGGCGTTTACTGTGAACTCTGGGCGTGGGACGTTACAGAAGAACAAATTCGAGGATTTAATCCAAACGGTATTATTCTTTCTGGTGGACCAGAAAGTACGACTGAATCAGATAGCCCACGTGCCCCTGATTACGTATTTAATGCAGGCGTTCCTGTATTAGGTATTTGTTATGGCATGCAAACCATGTCAATGCAGTTGGGTGGTGCAGTTGAAGTCTCTGGTGAACGTGAATTTGGCTATGCTAATGTTGAAATCACTGAGCAATGTGAATTATTCCGTGATATTCATGACTCTCTGAACGAAGCGGGCAAACCAGTACTAGATGTCTGGATGAGCCATGGTGATAAAGTGACTGCAATTCCAGCGGACTTTAAAACCATTGCCAGCACACCAAGCTGCCCATATGCCATCATGGCAAATGAAGAGAAAAAATTCTACGGTGTTCAATTCCACCCAGAAGTGACTCACACTCACCAAGGCCTAAATATTTTAACGCGTTTTGTGAAAGATATTTGCCAATGTGAAGCCCTGTGGACACCAGCTGCAATTATCGAAGACACAGTAGCGCGTTTAAAAGAGCAAATTGGTGATGACCACGTACTGCTTGCATTATCGGGTGGTGTTGACTCATCGGTTACGGCATTGCTATTAAACCGCGCAATTGGTAAACGTTTAACCTGTGTGTTCGTTGATAACGGTTTATTGCGTTTAAACGAAGCAGACCAAGTAATGGAAATGTTCGCAGGTAAATTTGACCTAAACATCATCCATGCAAAAGCCGAAGATCGCTTCTTAAATGTATTAGCGGGGATCAGCGATCCAGAAGCTAAACGTAAGAAAATTGGCCATGTGTTTATCGAAGTATTCGATGAAGAGTCATCTAAGCTGCCTAATATCAAATGGTTAGCTCAAGGGACGATTTACCCAGACGTTATCGAATCAGCGGCATCAGCAACTGGCAAAGCGCACGTTATCAAGTCTCACCATAACGTAGGTGGCCTACCGGATGACATGAAGCTTGGTTTAGTTGAGCCATTAAAAGAGCTGTTTAAAGATGAAGTGCGTAAGATTGGTTTAGAGTTAGGTCTGCCGTACGATATGTTATATCGCCACCCATTCCCAGGCCCAGGCTTAGGGGTTCGCGTGCTAGGTGAAGTGAAGAAAGAGTACTGTGACTTACTACGCCGCGCAGACGCTATCTTTATCGAAGAACTGCATAAAGCGGATTTATATCATAAAGTTAGCCAAGCATTTACTGTATTTTTACCTGTCCGCTCTGTCGGTGTTATGGGTGATGGCCGTAAATACGACTGGGTTGTTTCATTACGTGCAGTTGAAACCATCGACTTTATGACCGCGCATTGGGCTCATTTACCTTATGACTTCCTAGGCCGCGTTTCAAACCGCATCATTAATGAGGTCGAAGGCATTTCAAGGGTTGTATATGATATCAGCGGCAAACCGCCTGCGACCATTGAGTGGGAATAATCCTCCTTTAAGAATGCTCTGGCATTAACAGGCACTAAATCAACCTTAAGTCCGCGTAATTGCGGACTTTTTTTGTTTTTAGCTTAGTCAATTTTGGCAATGTCTGGCAACGCCAAGCACGGTTTGACCGTGGTATTTTGATGGGTATGATTCATTGGTAATGCCATGGATTACGCCCGATACCATGCTGAGTGTTTTTGATGGGGCATGGTATTAATTTTTTATATCTATTTGTTTTATAAAGATTAACGTCTAGTTTTTTAGGGGTGTTTCAGCATGGTATCAAACAAAAATAATAGGTCGAAACATGCTGACTGATACCAAGCTACGCAATCTCAAACCCAAAGATAAACTTTACAAAGTCAATGATCGTGATGGCCTCTATGTTGCTGTCACCAAAGCGGGGTCTATCTCCTTTCGCTACAACTACTCGATCAATGGCAGACAAGAAACCATTACCTTTGGCCGCTATGGAATAGGAGGCATCACGTTAGCAGAAGCACGTGAGCGTCTCAATGAAGCGAAGAGAATGGTTACTGATGGAAAGTCACCGGCCAAAGAGAAAGCCCGTGCGAAGGCGAGAACGAAAGATGCTGAAACCTTTGGTGCTTGGGCTATAAAATGGCTACGAGGTTATCAGATGGCCGATTCTACCCGGGATATGCGTCGCTCAGTCTATGCCCGAGAACTCAAAGATAAATTTGGTAACTGGAAGCTCACAGAAATTACCCATGAAGATCTGCGAGCACTGACTGACTCGATAGTAGAGCGTGGTGCGCCCGCAACGGCTGTACACACGCGTGATATTGTACTTCAGGTGTATCGGTGGGCAATTGAACGGGGCCAGAAAGTTGACAACCCGGCAGACTTGGTGAGGCCCGCAAGTATCGCTCGATTTGAGCCAAGAGACCGAACGTTAACACCGGCTGAAATCGGTTTGATGTATCGTTATATGGAAAAAGTTGGAACCACGCCTTCGATTCGTACTGCGGTAAAATTGCTATTGCTAACTATGGTGCGCAAAAGCGAATTAACCAATGCGACTTGGAGTGAAATTAACTTTAGCGAAGCGCTGTGGACGATTCCGAAAGAAAGAATGAAACGGCGAAAGCCTCACTTGGTGTTTTTGTCACGCCAGGCGATGGACATTCTTATTGCCTTGAAGACATTTGCCGGTGGGTCTGATTATATTCTTCCTTCCCGTTATGACTCCGATGCCCCAATGAGCAGTGCGACAATGAATCGTGTATTGGCTTTAACGTACAAGGCTGCGCAGAAGGATGGGCAGTCACTAAGTAAGTTTGGGCCGCATGACCTGCGTAGAACAGCGAGCACTTTGCTGCATGAGGCTGGATACAACACGGATTGGATAGAAAAGTGCCTGGCACACGAACAGAAAGGGGTGAGGGCAGTTTACAATAAAGCCGAGTACCGAGAGCAGCGCGCGGCCATGTTGCAGGACTGGGCTGACATGATTGATGAGTGGACCACTTAGTATCTTGCTATCAATTATACGAGTAAGTCTTAACTTGATCTGTCAGATTTGATGAGAAATTAATCATATCTGACAGCCATCTAAGTATCATTTTTGACTCGTCTCATTTTAAGCTTATTAAGGTAACTGACATTCAACGTAACTGATTTTTGGACATTTATTGGTTAGAGTAAAGATTCGATGCATCGAAACCTTCATGGAACAATGAAAATACTTATTCACCTTAAATGAATAGGCACTCGGATATAAATAATTTACCTAATCATCCACAACTTCAATCGTTACATGCTGAGCACCAAGGTAAGTACCTTCATCCACTTCATAGCGCAAGGTTTCATCACAGTGTGGGCAGTCAAAGGCTTCGTTTGGCTCGATGCACTCATCTTCGAGCCAATCCCAGCCAATATGCTTTTCACAAGTTGGGCATGTCATTCAACAATCCTTACTCATTCAAATACAGCTCCGCCATTCCATCTAAACGGGCTTTTACTGCTTTCCAATTGGGCATCACGCTTGTTAATAAGCGCCAGAATTTCTCACTGTGGTTGTACTCAGCGATATGACAAAGCTCGTGCAGAATCACGTAATCAATACACTCTTTAGGCGCTTTAATTAGATGAGGGTTGAGCATCAGGTTCCCTTTGGCTGAACAGCTTCCCCATTGCTTTGTCATGGGCAGTACACGAAAGCTGGGGATACCATCAACCCATGTCGCTTGAGGTAGTAACTCAGATAGGCGCTCATGGAAAATACGTTCAGCACGAACCTTGTACCAGTTGCGCACCAAAGCTTTAACCATGGAAGTTTTGTCATCGTTAAACCTCGTCAAGGTGACAAGTAACTTACCGCGAGTCATTTTTACCGTTGGTAAGGCTTCTGAATCTTCCACGATCTTCAATACATAACGACGCCCAAGATAGAACTGCATCTCACCACTAACGTAGTGTTTGGGCTGCACGTACTCCAAATGACCTCGAAACTCTTTCAGGGCATCATAAATCCACTTGGCACGTTTCATTACCGCTTGGTGAATGTCCTCAAGCTCAGCGTCTTCTGGGGTACTAACTGTGACATCACAGTTGGGTTGCACCTTGATGGTAATACTTCGCTTTTTTCCTTGTTTGATAGGCTTACGCAGCACCTCATAGCTCACAGCCTCATCTCCATAGATGAAGCTGTATTCCTCTTTGTTACGTTCGTCAGAGAGTGTTGATGCCATTAATGGTGACCAGCTAAACCTAAGCGAGTGATTTGCACCACTTCTTCGGCAATGACTTGCGCTTTATCGACCCCTAAATCGGCAAACAGTAAAGGCAGCACCTCTAGAGTGATCTGGTTTTCAATCTCTGATGGATTGATTGAAAACTCTGCCACCGCTTTGCGCACTTTCTCGTCAATCTCTACTGCATAGTTGAGGCATTGTTCTTCAGTAAGACCTTGACCTTCAGCGCCATGTTTTAAGAACAATCCAAAGTAAGCTTGTACATGACGCTTAATTTTGGGGTCTAGCTCTGCGAAGCGATCGGTTGGCATTCCTTCGACTTTGCGCTCCTTCACTTACTGTTCAAAATCAGCAAATAGGAGATATTGCTTAACAGGCGCATCAAACATCTCTTTTGCTTGCTGAATCGCTTGTTTAAGTAGCTTCGAGAAATACTCTTGAGCGTAAGGGTCGTCGGCAAGGTCTTGCTCAATCATCTTAGTGACACGCCCTGTGATCGCATCTTTCTTATTACGAGCCTCATCGTCACTTAGCTCTTCTGGTTTTATATCCTTACCCATATTGCCAACCAGATAAGCGCCTTTAGACTCTTGGATCTCAACGCCGCCGATGTGCTTGTCTAACATAGTGCGAATGCTCTCAGCGTACTCGTCGTAATCAATGGTCTCTTCTGCTTGCTCACGGACAACTTTACGCAGTGATGTCATGCTTTTTAGCGTGTCTTTATAAATCTGACGTTTATCATCAAAGCTCTTGTCTTCAAAGTAGGTGGCTGATTGCAGGGCGACTTTTAAGCAATTAGCAAACGCAGTGAGCGTGCTATAAAAATCTTGGCGTTTCTTTAGGTTTAAATCGGTGGGCTGACCATCTACGTATTCTATGTTCGGCGCAAATACCCGTGCCATTGCTTGCGGATCTTGTGTGTTTTTTACATCAATAAAAAATGCCCACAGCTCACTATAAAGACCTGGCAGCTTCTTATATTCAGTACCATGCGGCTGTACAAGCCTTTAAGGTCATCGATATCAAAACCACCTTGGGTGTGCTCGGCCAAGTCCTGGTAGTCCGCAATGGTCGCATCGAGCTCTTTTAAGATGCCACGGTAATCGATGAGGTAACCAAACTCTTTCTTCTGATGCAGGCGGTTCACACGAGCGATGGCTTGGATAAGGTTATGTTGTTTCAGCGGCTTATCGATGTACAGCACCGTGTTTTTCGGCTCATCAAAGCCTGTTAGAAGCTTATCCACCACGATCATCAAATCAGGGCCATCGTCTTTGGCGAACTCTTCAATGATGCGTTTGGTGTAGGCTTTTTCATCTTCGTTGCCGACATTATCCTTCCACCAATTTTGCACCATGTCTTTGCTTTCACCATCGACCGTATCGTGTCCTTCACGGGTGTCTGGCGGTGACATAGCGACAACCGAAGTCACCTTGCCAATTTGGTCAAGAAGCTTTTTGTATTGGATGGCAGACGCTTTTGAGTCACAAGCAAGCTGACCCTTTAAACCTTGGCGTTTGAAGTTTTGGAAATGGTCAGAAATATCATGAGCGATAAGTTCAATACGACCCTCGGTTTGATAGATTTGACCTTTCTGAGCGAACTTCTTCTTCAAATCGGTACGTTGTTTTTCGGTCAGCTTATCGGTGATGCGGTCGAACCAAGCATCAAGCGCTTTGTCGTTGGTGCTTAACTCGGGAACACGCTCTTCATATAGTAAGGGGGTAACGGTTTTATCTTCCACCGCCTGTTGCATGGTGTACGAGTGAATGATTTTACCGAATTTGTTTTCGGTCTTGTCATCTTGCAGCAGTGGTGTCCCCGTAAAGCCAATGTAAGCGGCTTTTGGCAGCGCCTGTTGCATTCGAATGTTGTTTTCACCGTTTTGGCTGCGGTGGCCTTCATCAACTAGGACAATCATGTCAGGGCTGTCGTTATAACACTCTGGCAGTTCAATCGCGGTGCCAAACTTGTTGATGATGGAGAAGATGATGCGCTCGTTGCCTTTGCCGATTTGCTCCGCTAAGCGGCGGCCTGTGGTTACCATGGCTGTTTTACGATCTTTTTCAGACAGTGCACCGCCAAATGATTGGACACCGCTTTGCCGTCGCTGCTCGCAGCAGCCAGCTTCATGGCCAGCGCCGCCTCGTGAGTCTGCGCGTCAAAGTTTCTGAACTTGGTCGCATCAGCGCCGAGGTAAGCAAGGATGCGCATTTTTTCAGTAAGCGGTGGCTCGGGGTGTGCAGCAACTTTTGGGGCGAGCTGAACGACCTGAACCCATTCCTCCTGCGAAATCGCACCGGTAATAGCCTACATGTTGCGCCCGAGTTCCTGCATGATCTTGCGTAGCGCCAGTGGCTCAACCTGGGTAGCGTCACCAGCCCAAGCTGGCAACTGAAAACCCCATAAAAGCAGGCAGGCCGTAACGGTCAGGGTGATAGTTCCAAATGCGTGGCTGTGTTTGCGGTGGGTCATGAAATTCTCCTGTAATTCAATCGTTCTCTCATTCGAACTCCCGCCCTTCGCCAGCTTCCTCATGGGTCACGCCGTCGCGGATGTGGTAGATGCGCTTGAATGTGGGGATGATCTTTTCGTCATGGGTGACGACGATGATGGCGGTCTCTAACTTCCGGGCCATGTCGTTGAGGATGCGGATTACAGCCATGGCGCGCTCGGAATCCAGCGGCGCAGTAGGTTCATCGGCCAGGATCACCGGCGGACGATTGACCAGTCCGCGCGCGATGGCGACCCGTTGCTGCTCGCCACCGGAGAGTTGCGAGGGCATTGCGCGAGCTCGGTGTTGCACATCAAGCGCTGTGAGCAATTCCAGTGCCTTCGCGCGCGACTCTCCATTCGCGACGCCTGCAAGCATCGGCAGCAGCGCCACGTTGTCGGTGACATCGAGAAACGGAATCAGGTACGGCGCCTGGAAAACGAAACCGATCTTGTCACGCCGTAAGGCGCGCAGGTCGCGGACTTTCCAGCCATCGGCGTAGATCACTTCATCGCCCAGCGTCATGCGACCGGCGGTCGGTTCGATCACCGCACCCAGACACTTGAGCAGCGTGCTCTTGCCGGACCCGGAAGGGCCGATCAGTCCCACCACTTCACCAGGCGCAACATGCATATTCACGTCTCTCAAGGCAAAGACAGCGGTGTCACCATCGCCATACCGCTTGCTTAAACTTTCGATGTGTATCCCTTTGCCACTCATCTCAACCTCCAATGGCTTCGGCCGGATCGACCTTGAGTGCCATGCTAATGGCGACGAGGCTAGCTAGAACGCAGATCACGAGCACAGCAAAAAAACCGGCGACAGAATCCATTGGCGTGAGCAGGACATATTTTGGAAAAGCCGGTGCTGAAAAGGTGGCTGTGATCTTGCCGACCACGAAGCCAATCACGCCCAGGGCGAGCGCCTGCTGCATGATCATCGCGGCGATGGTTCGGTTGCGTGTGCCGATGAGCTTCAACACCGCGATCTCACGGATTTTGTCCATCGTCAGCGAATAGATGATGAAGGCAACGATGGCCGCGCTAACGATGGCCAGAATCACAAGGAACATGCCGATCTGCTTGGCCGAGGTGGCGATCAGCTTGCCGACGAGGATGTCTTCCATCTGTGCCCGGGTGTAGACCGTCAAACGCTTCCAGCGCTGGATGGATTCGGCAACCTCGTCCGGCGCATGACCAGGTTTCAGAGTGACCAGCACGGTATTGACGAACGCGTTGCTGCTCTGTGAAGCAATCACGGCATCCAGCAAACCTGGATCACCGGGTCGATTGAAGACCGGGTTGGCTTCGGTGCGACGCCGGCTTTGCCAGATGGCATCGTTGTCCTTGAGGAACTGGGCCTCCTGGGCATCTTTGAGCGGAATGAATACCATCGGGTCGCCGCTGGACGACACCATGCGCCGTGTCAGCCCCACGACGGTGTAATGATTGCGGCGAATGGCAAGACGATCTCCCAGTTTGAAGCCGGTGGCGATGTCGGCCACAGCCTCGTAGTGACCGCGCGTGATCTGGCGTCCAGCGACGAGATAAGGAGGCCATCCGGGTGTAGCCCCCAACGCACCGGGCGCGATGCCGACCACCATGGTGCGTACATCACTCTCGCCCTTGCGTACCTGCATGGTCAGGTAGGTCGCGTTCGCTGCCTGTGAGACTCCCGGCATGGCGAGAATGGCGCGATACACGTCATCGTTGAGGCTGGACGACTCCGCATAAGGACCCAGAGTATCCTTTTGCACCACCCAAAGGTCAGCGCCACTGTTGTCGAGCAACGCCTTGCCGTCGTCCACCATGCCTCGGTACACCCCAGCCATGACTAGGGTGACGCCGATCAGCAGACCCAGACCGATGCCGGTGAAGACGAATTTCCCCCAGGCATGGAGAATGTCGCGGCCGGCCAGGCTGATCATCGTGAAACTCCCGGGATATGCTCGACCACATGGATGCGGCTGCGCGCCGTCAGTGCCTTTTCGCTATAGGTCACAACCTGGTCCCCATTCTTGAGCCCTTCGCGCACCTGCACGTAACCATTGAGGTCGGAAGTGCCGAGCTTGACCGGGGAGAAATGCAGATCACCATCCACGATTTGCCAGACACCAACTTTATCGCCTTCACGCTGGACGGCAGCGTTGGGGATCAGTGGAGCGGCCGGGAGCGCCGGCAAGTCAACCGTGACTTCGGCCAGTTCACCCACTGGTGGCAAAGGTTCTGGTTTGTTATCGAATGTCACCTTGGCAAGCGTTTCCTCGGTTACCGCGTCGGCCTTGGGTTCCACCCGCAGCACGCGACCTTTCAAGGTCTGGCCACCACGCGAACGCAGGACGATATGAGCCGGCAGCCCCCCAGCCAGCCCCGATGCGCTGATCTGGTCGAAGCGCACATTGATCCACAAACTCTTGGGGTCGATCACTTCCACCACGGCCTGGCCCGCGACGATGGTCGTGCCGGGATTGGCATCGCGCACGGCGACTACACCGTCGACCGGCGCGATCAGGCGCAGATTGCTCCGCTGCGCGACGAGTGCTTCGTGGTCGGAGCGTGCCCGGGCAATATCTTCCCGAGCGGCGGATAGGGCGGCATCGGCGATCTGCAGTTCCTGCCGCTTGGTGGTGACGATTTCCTCGCTGGTCGAGCGCACCGCAAACAATTGCTCATAGCGGCGCGCCTGGGTTTGCGCGTAGGCTTGCCGGGCTTCTGCCTCACGCAAAGCCGCTTCCGCCCGCTTGAATACAGACTCCTGTGAGCGCACCCGATCATCAAGGTCGACCGGCTCCATCTCGCCGAGCACCTGTCCGGCCTTGACCTGGTCGCCTACATGCACCTCCAGGCGTTTGACGCGCCCGGCAAACGTCGGCCCGATCTTGTAGGTGTAGCGCGCCTCCACCGTGCCGATGCCGAACAGCGCCGGTGTGATAGCCCGTGATTCCACGCTTGCCACCGTCACAGCGACCGGGGCGAGCGGCCCTGATCGCAGACCGACATAAATAAAAAGCACCAGCAAAGGAATGATGACGGCAAGCAGTGCCAGGGTGCGGCCTTGCAAGGGTAACTTTTTCATTGCGCACTCCTTATGCCACGTCGATAAATTGCAAAGACGCGCGGCGCATCGCGGTGCATACGTCCCACATCACCCGCCAACAGCGATTGCATGACCAAGCCCTGGATCGTGCCAATGAACAGCGTTGCCGCCGCCTCGTTGTCAAGCGAGGGAGACAACTCGCCGCTGGCCTTGCCTTTCTCGATGAGACGATGCAAACGTTCGCCGTAGCGCTGAATCAAGGTTTGCACCATGCGCTTGGCCGGTGTCGATTCGGCACGCTGAAGCTCACCAAACATCATTCTTGGCACGCCTGGGTGCTCAGCTACGAATTCGATGTGACTCATGAACATCGCCTCCATGGCTGCCAAGGGCGACTCGATTCCTTGTGCGGATCGATCGATTCTGGCTAATAGGCGCTCTGCTACCCACTCCATGACCGCCTGCCAAATGGCTTCCTTGTTCGGGAAGTGCCGAAACAGCGCACCCTGGGTCAAGTTCATGTGTTTAGCGATAGCCGCAGTGGTTATCTCGCTTGGGTTTTGTGAACCGGCAAGCGCCACGACGGACTCGACAGTTACGGCACGACGTTCATCGGCCGGCAGATGCTTTGGATGGGTGTCCACGAGCACTCCTTGTAAGATAGTAATTGATTACTATCTTACCACAAGAGGCAACTCAAACAAGAGAAAACCCGACGTACTCGTCAATATCTAGAGTCTGCAATGGGCTTAACGTGCTTTATTTTCCGTTTTCTGAGACGTCCCCAGTACTCGATTGCCGACTACCAGCTTGCGATTAAACTGCTTAGGATTCCATGAATAATGAACGGATGATGGTATTTGAGTGCTTTCACCTGAGAGGCTTTGCAGAGATAGGTTGTCCATCTCAAAATCGACCCCTTTCATCTTTAATATCTCACGCATCAGGGCATCGCTTCCCCCTGGGTTAGTAGGCATGGGTCTGCCTGTTAAGCTGTTAATCCTTGCCTTGGTATACAAGCCATAGCCAAGCTTTATTAGCTCACCTTGTTTGACCAAATACCTAAGCGCTCGACCAATTTGATCGTAGCTAGCAAAACCATCAAAGTCTTTCCGCTCAAAAACATAGCGTCTGGAACGCTTTATCTTTTGAACTAGTCACCTATGTTAAATTTCGATATCCTCAGATATATTAAGCGCATCTTCCATTTCGACGCCCAGATAACGAATTGTATTGTCTAACTTAGCGTGTCCAAGCAGTAACTGAACGGCACGAATGTTTTTTGTTCGAGCATAGATTAAAGTCGCCTTAGTTCTTCGCATTGAATGAGTTCCATATAGATAAGGATCATAACCGAGTTGAGACGCCCAGCGGTGAATGATGGTTGAATAGCAGCTATAGCTCATAGGCTTACCCTCCTTACGAGGGCTAGGGAAGATATAATCAGACGCAGATAAACCACTTTGCATCAACCATTGTGTTAATGATTGCGCAGTACGCGAAGTTATTTCGAATTGAACCTCACGTTCCGTTTTACTTTGTTGGTAAAGAACTCTGTTCTGAATGACACCACCTGAAGAAATATCTCGAACTTTCATTCTCAACAGATCACATGACCGTAATTTACAATCGATGGCGATATTCAGTAACGCCAGCTCTTTGATGTTGCCCTCAATTTCTAGTCGAGTTCGAATACGCCAGATATCTTCTAGCTTAAATGGCTTTTTCTGCCCTGTTAAATGACTTTTCTTTGTCCACATAATTGACCTCCAATCTAACTTTAGAAGTGGCCTTATTAATTTTAGTTGGAGAGTGGAAGTGTGAGATTGCATGGGTATGCAGTTGTGTATTTATCAACGATGGGTGTTGATTTATTAGTTGGAGTATTTGATCTAACCAATAAAGGGGCAGAAACAAGTTAGGCGAACGTCTGCTCTGCTCAGTTGAACTAATAATTGCGCCAAGTTATCGTAATGATCCCTTCCTTGAACGTTCATACCTGCCTGTCAGATGAAACCCCGCTACTTTTGAGTCAAATTTTAGCGGCTAAATTAACTCATAGAAAAAATTCATCTCGAACAGATGAAAGCGCCTTAGATACGGTTTGGTGAATTATGTGCTGACCAGTGTACTCTGAAAGTTCTTGAGCTATCTCTTTTTGACTAAGCTTTCTTTGTTTCAAAACTAGCATTCTTTTCTTGTTATCAGTGATCCTCGAATCGACCATTCTTCGAGCTATGTTTCGAATTTTGTCAATATCACCGGAAGAAATCATAGTTCCTTCATTAGTCAGAGAATCCGAAATCTCATGTAAGCGATGGAGCATAGTTGTATCGACTTTTATTTGATTGCCAAATGTTTTGCGTACATAGTTCATATAAGCTTCAGCTTGTTCTGACGTGACCATTTTCCCCTGAAGGTAGAGATAGAAATATTCGTCTATGAGTTCATCACCTGACATAGCATTACGCTTATCTGGTTTGGCTACTTGTCGGCGTAATCTTAATACTTCGGTTTCAAACTGATTTTGAGAGCGTTTTGCTCGTTTATAAGCCGAAGTATTATTTTTCTTTTGTTTATGGAGTGAGCAAAAATTATGGCTTAGAGCCATTAATTTTATATCGTCTAGATCTTTATATTGAATGATATTCTTATCTAATGATTCTATAAATGACGTTAATTCTGTTTTTTCGCCGCAGAACTCACATAAAGTCTGCTTTCTAGTAGTATTAATTTTTACATCAGTTGAGTACTCTTGGAATTTCGGCCGTCTTAGATAACACATCCAAACTAGATTTATTATTGCTTCTAAAGTGGCGATGAATCGTCTATCTGTTTCAGTGCCAGAACTATTGTATTCGATGAAAAATGCTAGATGTCTTTTTATTTCCTTATGGGCTTCTTGAAAACCTAACTCTTTAATCAATAAGCTTAAAGATATCTTTTTGTCTTGTTTTGGAAAGAAATATTGATACTTCTCAGGAAGATTATTAATAAACCTTGAAATGCTATTGTCTAATGATTTGTGAATTAAGTTAATAATATTCCTACGCGTAGAGTACTGAGAATATGGCCCCCATTCCCCCCGGAATCTTTTGATAGCCTGAGATACAAACTCATCACAGCCTTTATCTATGATTAAAAAATTGTATAAGCCTAAGCGCTTTGCTGCATCTTTTTCTGACTCAATACTATCCATATCATTATCCAGTCTCAACATGCGATTTTTATAAAGTTTCACTATAAGAATTTATCTGTTAATTGGCAATAAAAGGAAATGTCTTGTAATGGCATGCTAAGGCTAGCATTCATATTCCACCTTTCTGTCCTGAATCTAAGATTAAACTTTTATCGTGTTTGGCATGATTAAACCTCTTACAGCAAGTAGAGGTATTACCATGCATGAACTAGCACATAAGACACTGATTAATAGAAAAACATTACTGCGTATGGTTCCGCTATCTGATCGAACCATCTATAACCTGGAACAGCGTGGGGAGTTCCCTCGCCGTATTGTTCTGACCAGCCGAAGTGTTGCTTGGGACCTAGCTGAGGTTGAGAACTGGATAGAAGAAAAACGTAGGTCTGCGTTAAAAGCCGCAAGACCTGGTTTTATTTGGTAAGTCTGAGTCCACATGACGATTAAAGATGTAACGGATGTTCAGGCTAAGGGAACCACTCGGCGAAAAAGTGCCTCGGTTACCAGCGGTAAGCTAGAGATCAGCACGAAATATATCGACAACATCATAGCAATCCAGGAGCGCAGTGCTCAGGAGGCGAATGAACTCGGTTTTATCGCTCGGCTTCTGATTCAAGCAACTATACCGCATAGTAAGCCCAAATCGAATGAGTGGAGCCGCAAGAATGGTCATTTCACAATGCACATGATGGCCCCCTCATCTGTAGGTTTGCCTTACGGTTGCTATGCACGTTTGTTGTTGGTTTGGGTCAGTACACAAGCAGTGAGAAATAAGTCAAGACTGGACAGTGGTTTTATCACTGAACAGGAAGCACGCAAGCTTGATCTGGGACATTCTCAAAGACGTTTTATGGAAGAGCTAGGGCTAGGTTCAACTGGAGGCGAAAATGGAACCATTGGTCCTTTTCGAGAACAAATGCGGCGATTATTTAAAACGACGATCAGTGTTAGCTATACAGAGCTAAATGATGAAAGTGGATATATTTGTGAAGATGAAACTGGAGCCAGAGTTGCTGATATTTCCCATATTTGGTGGAGTACGAAGCAACCTGATCAAGATTCACTATGGGAATCTTGGGTGGAACTGTCGCCTAAATTTTTTCAATTGATTACTGATAAACCGGTCCCTCTGGATATGAGAGTGTTGCGGTTGATTAAGCGTTCTCCGATGGCTTTAGACATATATTGTTGGGCGACTTATCGGGTGAGTTACTTAAAGCGAGCCACAATTATTCCGTGGTCAGGTTTGATGGAGCAAATGGGGTCTAATTATGCCAATGTAAAAAGCTTTAAGCAGCGGTTTAAGGATGGACTGAAAAAGGTACAGCAGGCATGGCCAGAGCTAGATGCTATTCCAACCGAAAAAGGGTTGCTTTTGAAGCCTAGTGCTCCTCAAGTACCTCGTCAGACAAAGCGACAGGTTTCACGGGATATTGAAGTGTGATGAAACAGTATGTACGCACCATTCTTGATGTTAGTAAGCCTGGGTGTTTAGAAAGTTATCCACGCATGTTCTGTTTCCCTTTAAAGGGGGGATTTTGCGCATGTTCTGTTTCTGGCTGCGCATGTTTTGTTTCTGAGTGCGCATGTTCTGTTTCTAGAAAGGCTAAAAAGCTTTTTAATAACATGTGGTTGCAGAACCCCCTATAGTCTTTCCTGTAGGTATACCTATATAAAAAAATAAACCTGTAGTTGACCAAACAAATATTGTGGATAACTTTGATCAATAAGTTGCTCAAAAGTGTCAATGAAATCATTTTTGGGGAAGTTATGTATTTTTAACTTTATGAAAATAAAATGTTTTTATTTTTTTCTCCTTGGCGTTTAAACATTTATTGACACTTGAGGGGCAGTCAAACACGAAGGCTTTGAATTTACTCTAGGGCGGACAGTGTTAAGAAAGCGATGTTTGTCTGTGTCGTGATCAAAACTGTCAATGAAATCATTTTTTTGGAAGTTATGTGTTTTTAACTTTATGAAAATAAAATGTTTTTATTTTTTCTCCTTGGCGTCTAAACATTCATTGACACTTGAGGGGCAGTTAAGTACGAAGACTTTGAATTTAGCCTAGAGCGGAAAGTGCTAGGAAAGCTGTGTTTTTCTGTGTCGTGATATTGAGTAAAGCCAATACACATAAATTGCTGTAAGGCCGCTATTTTAGCGCTATTCAGTCGCTATAAGTACGCTGTCATACCGCTATAAGTGTCTGACTTATCAGGTAAACATGGTTTACACAGGAATAAACAGTTAAATGCAGAGAAATGCACAAGGGCATGCATAACTTTCCGTGATAAAACCAAAGTTGAAATGCGGGCAGGATGTGTGAAGTAGGCACACCATGCAAGCATGGCGAAGCCTCTTCACTTTGGACTTATTCGCACCTTCGGAGCTCAACGTTAATCCTGCCCTGCGGGGCCAGAGATAGGAGGCAAAGCATGGGGAACAGCACGAACAAGATCACTCGAAAAAATAGCCCACCGATTAAGGTTTACTGTTTGCCAGAGGAGCGTGAGTTGATCGAATCGCTGTCTGTGCAAGCAGGTCTTAGTACTTCTACTTATCTACGTGAAGTCGGCCAAGGTTATCGCATTCAAGGTATTACCGATGTAGAACAGGTACGCGAACTGGTAAGAGTGAATGGTGACTTAGGGCGTTTGGGTGGTTTGCTTAAGTTATGGCTTAGTAATGATGCCAAGGTAGCGAATGTGGGAGTCAATACAATCTTAGCGGTGCTTAATCGTATTGAAGCGACACAAGATCAAATGAGCTCGCTTATGGAATCCATTCTTCGCCCGAGGGTCGATCAATGATAGTCAAGCACGTACCGATGCGTTCGCAAGGTAAATCTGACTTTGCGGGCTTGGTGAATTACATCACCGATCACCAGAGCAAAGAGCATCGACTTGGTAACGTTCGTTTAAATAACTGTGAAGCGAAAACCGTGCGCGATGCGATCAGCGAAGTGTTAGCAACTCAATTCGCGAACACCCGAGCGAAGAGTGATAAAACCTATCATCTAATCGTGAGCTTCCCAAGTGGCGAACAGTTAGAAGCAAATACCTTGGCCGCGATAGAAGAGCGCATTTGCCAAGGCTTAGGTTATGGAGAACATCAGAGTGTCAGCGCTGTGCACAACGATACGGACAATCAACATATCCATATCGCGATCAATAAAATCCATCCCACGCGAAATACAATCCATGAGCCTTATTACCCACATAAAAAGCTAGCGGAAATGTGCGAGGCCATCGAGCAGGATTTTGGTTTGCAGCCGGATAATCACATACCGCGCAAGCGTGGGGCGGAATCACGTGCGATGGATATGGAGCGACATTCGGGTATTGAAAGCTTAGTGGGGTGGGTGAAGCGCGAATGTATGGACGAGATTAAATCAGCCAATAGCTGGCAGGCGTTGCACCAAGTCATGCAGGACAATGGTTTGCAGTTAAGAACCAGAGGAAATGGTCTAGTGATCGTTGCTGACGGTGAAGCGATCATCAAAGCGAGCACCTTGGGACGTGAGTTTTCTAAATCCAAACTCGAAGCGCGCCTTGGTCCCTTTGAAGCGACTGCATCGGATTCTGTTAAGCCGAGCCGCCAATATACACACCGACCTGTTCGATTGAAGGTGGATACCACCGAGCTATATGCCCGTTATCAATCAGAGCAGAAACGTGCTGCAGCGAGTAAGTCGCAAGCCCTCGAACAGGCCCGCCGTGATAAAGATCGACAGATTGAAAACGCCAAGAGGAAAGGGCGTGGCCGTCGCGCAGCGATTAAGTTAACCGGTAGTAATAAGCTTACTAAGAAGCTTTTGTACAAACAGGCCAGCGATGCATTGAAAAGCGATCTTGAGAGCATTCACAAGCGTTACCAAGAGCAACGGCAAACGATATATCAAAGCAATAAACGCCAAGCCTGGGCGGATTGGTTAAAGAGCCAGGCATTGCAGGGAGATGGTGAAGCCCTCAAAGCGCTACGTAGCCGAGAGGCTGCACAAAAGCTTAAAGGCAATACCCTCAAAGGAGATGCCGTTCAGGCCGAGCTCAAAGCAACGGTCGATACGATTACGAAAAAAGGCACCATTATTTATCGAGTAGGTAACAGCGCTGTGCGTGATGACGGTGAGCGTCTACAAGTGTCGACGGCTTCCAACCAAACCAGTGTCTTAGCTGCGCTAAAGGTAGCAATGGAGCGTTACGGTAATCGTATTACCGTGACTGGTTCGCCTGAGTTCAAGGCGCGAGTAATCAAGGCGACGGTAGATGGCAATCTGTCTATCAAATTTGCCGATCAAGGACTAGAACGCCGTCGTCAGGCATTAATGACCCAGAATAAAAGGGCCAAGCGGTCTGATAAGCCTGGCGTGTTACCGATTGGCAAAGTGCCACCTTCACGCCGTGGCTGGTTGCAGAATCTCTCTCAGCTAGAAGTCTTAGCTATACAGTCAGGCCCTGTAACTGAAAAAGCGGCGGTCATGCCAGTACTAGAGCAGCGTAAAGCTAAGCTCCAAGCTGAGCAGGCAGCTAAAAAGGCGAAACGACAACATAAGAGCCGATCACGTTGATGTGATGGCAAAGGAATCGACGGAAGCCCTAACCGCTTCGGTTGGTAATAACACCGATGTTTAACCCTATTTGGCCGCGCGTTTACGGTGTCGCGCAGGTCGGGCGCCGGGATAGTAAGTGGCGAGCTATCTCTGAAAAGGCCCACATTCACCGCTGGCATACAGGTTGGTGAATGCAACTTTTAGTCATAACCACTAAGAGTAATTAACCATGCTAAAACGAAAAATTTTAGCGGCTAAAATTCCCGTGCTTGCCATCTCCTTGGCGTTAAACCTTTCTAATCCTGTATATGCGGGGATTCCGGTTGCTGATGGTACGAATCTAGTTCAGAACATCATGTCGGCAATGGAAGCTGTTACACAGACTGCTAAACAAATTCAGCAGTATCAAACCCAGTTGCAGCAGTACGAAAATATGCTGCAAAACTCGATGGCCCCGGCTTCTTATATTTGGGACCAGGCGCAGCGCACCATCAACGATCTGAACCAGGCGACCAACACGCTCGCCTATTACCAGAACCAGCTTGGCAGCCTCGATGCTTACTTAGGCAAGTTCCAGGACGTGGCCTATTACCGCAGCTCTCCTTGTTTCTCGGCGGCGGGGTGCAGCGATGCAGAACGGGCCGCAATGACCGAGAACCGACGCCTTGCGTCTGAATCGCAGAAAAAGGCCAACGACGCACTGTTTAGGAGTCTGGAACAGCAGCAAGATAACTTGGAAGCCGATGCCCGTCAGCTTAATCGCCTGCAATCTGGTGCTCAGAGCGCGGACGGCCAATTGGCGGCCATTGGCTACGCTAACCAGCTTGCTAGCAACCAGGCCAACCAGCTCCTGCAAATCCGCAGCCTGCTGATCGCTCAGCAGAATGCTGTTGGCACTCGAATGCAGGCGGATGCTGACCGCGAAGCTCAATATCAAGCGTCCCGTGAAAGGTTGTTTGATATGGGCGAGCCAACCGACCGTTCGGAAAACAAGGGGTTTTAATTATGAAAAATATCACACGAACTTTTATCGTTAGTGCGTTGGTCTCCTTCGTTCTGGTGGGATGCGGTGAAGATGACGGGCCCAAGCCTGCAACGATCGACTGTGACAACCCAAACCTGACGAAAGAGCAGAGGGAAGAAGGGAACTGTCTTTGGGATATGGGCGAACCCACTGATCGCTCCAAGAACAAGGGGTTCTAACCATGAACAAGATATTCATTCGACTTGTGATGCTCCTGGCAGTTTTACTGACTTCGCAAACTGCGTCAGCGGCCATTGATCCTAATGGTGTCTTGGATGAAGTGGCCGTGCGTTTCATGACGGCCAGTGCTACTTGGGGCACGGTAATTACAAACTATGCCGCCTGGCTATTCTGGACGCTGGGTACGATATCCCTTGTTTGGACTGGCGGGACCTTAATCCTTAAACAAGCGGATATAAGGGAGTTTTTTGCCGAGTTCGTCCGCTTCATCCTGACGTTTGGTTTCTTTCTTTGGTTGCTCAGAAACGGCCCAGACTTTGCGACGTCAATCATCGACTCATTGAGAATGATCGGTGCTCAAGCCGGTGGCCTTTCGAGAGACCTAACCCCGTCAGAGCCTATTAGTATTGCGTTCGACATTATTGTGAAAGCTGGTGAGTCCTACAGCATCACAAGCCCGATAGATAACTTGTCTATCTTCTTAATCACGCTGGCAATTTTGGCCTGTATGGCGGTAGTGGCGGCCAATGTGTTGTTGGCCTTGGTGACGGCTTGGATATTGATCTATGCCGGTGTCTTCGTGCTGGGGTTTGGTGGTTCGCGTTGGACTTCAGATATAGCAATCAACTACTTCAAAAGCGTATTGGGCGTTGCTTTGAAGTTGATGACAATGACGTTGCTCATTGGTATTGCCATGTCGATCATGGACGGTTTCTATGCCGATCTATCTAATGATGCCCCTATGCGTGAACTGCTGGTGATCTTTGTCGTTTCACTGGTTCTTGTGATGCTCATTCACTCGGTTCCCAATGTGGTCGCCAGCCTGGTTCCTGGAGGCGGCGCGGCGGCAGGTGCTGGCAGTATCAGTGCCGGAGCGATGGCCGGAGCGGCTGTTGCCACTGGCGGTATGGCTGCCGGTGCAGCAATGGCTACTGCCGGCGGTGCGTCTGCTATTCAGGCTGCATTTGCAAAAGCAGGTGAGAACGTAGCGAACAATACTGACGTTATGTCGAGCCTTGGCGGAGCAATCAGTGGCAGTGGCGATTCTGATGAGGCTGGCTCCTTCTCCCAAGCTTCCGGCCAATCTTCTAGCGGTGGCCAATCCTCTGGTGGTTTTAAAGGTAGCGCTGTAAAAGCGGGGCGTATTGCAGCGGATACCGGTGCGAATTTGATGAAGGGAATGGGGGATATGGCCGGGGATAGAATCAGCGGCACTGCTGGAGGCCGTCTAGCTAGCTCGATCCGAAACAGCACGAAAGATGACGGGGATAGCGATGACCAGGAGGGCGACTGACGACGCTTCCCCTGCATTTGACAACGATAGCTTGGGCGGTGTGGGTACTGGCTGGATGAATCAAACAGGCGGCTTTGATGGCCTATCCAGTGAGGACCAAAAAGAAGCCCGCCAAGCGCACGCAGAATGGCAAGAGCGTGACCCGGAAAAGCACACCTTCGATGTTGAGGACTACGTGTCGTATGCCCAGGAACGCCAGCAGGAGCGCAACGAAGAGGTTGCCAGTTTTGTTAAAAAGAGTCGTATGGCCTAACTAGATAAGGATTACTGATTATGGAGTTTAGCTTTCCACCTCAAAACCTTGCGGAGGTATTTGGTTTCTTCGCAGGGATGTTCATTGTGATGCTGGCCTTCTATTTTTTGGGGCAGTGGCTGCACAGCACCGGACACGGCCCGAAGATGAAAGACATTGCCGACAAAATGGAGGTATTCCAAAACAGGTTGGCCGGACGTGCTTACAAGGACATGACGAGATCGGTCGATCAAATCGACAAAATGAGACGCTGGCCGTTTGGCCGACGCAAGTAGAACGAAAGTACACGGGCCGGTGATGGTGCACCGGCACGAATTTTCACATACCACCTGTCAGAGAGGTGACGCATGGCAATCACACATAATATCGAAGTTCAGCACGCAATTCATCAGGCAGCAATCAAGCTGGCCTCCCTAGAATTCATTGATCAGGAAACCGCTCAGCAGATTTCGTCTGTCGCAGAAGCGGTCGCCAATATGTTTACGATCCTTTACTACCAGGCTGAAACTGGCCGAGCGACGCCGGAGGACTTCGAGCAGGCGTTGGACACTATCCGGCTGGTGACAAGTAACTGAGGCAAAAGCTGATGAACGATAAGGCAAAACGAATACGAGGAAAAGCAGTACATCTATCAAGGTGTACTGCCTGTCCGAGGAAAGAAATTAATTGAGGTGTAGCCAAAGGCGAGCTGGTGTGAGGCACAAAGCCCCATTTCTGCTGGCAACACGTTATTAGAAGTAAAGCATCAAGAACATGAAATTGAATAACCTCATATAGTTATGATATAGTTATAGAGCTCTTTAGCTTAGGACGAATCCGTCTAGTCGGGTGTTTAGCCAGACTCTAATTTATTGAACGGTTTTATGGTTGCGATAGGTTCGCAACCTGATCTCCTCACTCCGTTCGTCAATCAGGTTGCGAACCTATCGCTTCCTCTAGTAAAGAGTTGAGCCCAAAGCCCAAGAGTGTTGCTTTTGGGCTTTTTTATGGGATTAGGTATGACTTTGATAGAGCAGTTAGCATTAGAGCTGAAAAAGAGTGAAGACGAAGTCGGTCGCTTTCTCCAGAGTGCGCCTAAAAGGTATAAAGTCTATACTATTCCAAAGCGTACTTCTGGGCACCGTGTTATAGCTCAGCCTTCTAAAGAGTTGAAAGAGTATCAGCGTAAGTTTCTGGAAATACAACAGTTACCTATCCATGGTTCAGCTATGGCTTATAGGAAAGGTCTGGGTATCAAGCAAAATGCAATTGCTCATAAAAATAATCCTTACCTACTTAAGCTTGATCTCGAAAATTTTTTTAATTCTATCTCTACTAAGCTCTTTTGGGAGGTTTGGAAGTCAATATTGCCTCTTCCCACTAACCAAGACATGCAAACTTTAGACAATTTACTTTTCTGGTCCCCAAGTAAAACAACAGGAGGTGCCCTAGTTCTTAGTATAGGAGCACCAAGCTCTCCACTAATATCTAATTTCTTCATGTATCAATTTGATTGTGTTGTCAGCAATATGTGCGCTGAAAAAGAAATTATTTATACGCGGTATGCTGATGACTTGACATTCTCGACCAAGCACAAGGATTCTCTTTTTGTCGTTCCTAAGCTTGTAAAAGAAAAGCTGGCTGAGTTATTTGGTGGGGCGATAAGAATCAATAGGAAGAAAACTAGGTTTTCATCTAGAGCCCATAATAGACATGTTACAGGTATAACCATTACTAATGATGGCTCTCTTTCCCTAGGAAGAGAGCGCAAAAGATATATCAAACATTTAGTGCACCAAGTTCAATTAAGTAAACTTGATACTGAGGATAGACAACACCTTAGAGGGCTTATTGCTTTTGCAAATCATGTAGAGCCTATGTTTGTTCAATCATTGAAGCGAAAATATACTTCTAAGTTAATTACTCAAATTATTGAGGAATCAAATGGCTAAGTCACAAAAAAATAGAAGCAGAACGGTTAAACACCTCATTCAAAACTCAGATAAAGGTAATTTTCAATCTTCGTATCAGTTGTATCGAAACTACTTTGAAGGTAAGAATGTAGAGCATAAAAATGAGGACTTAGCTTATCAATATTTTAATAAAGTAGAATCTGCGCTTCTTGAAAAGAAACTTGTTTTATCTTCAATGCACCTAACTGATTTTAGAAGGTTTACAGATCTTGATATCTCATTTGATGAAAAAGTTACTGTTCTTATAGGCGCCAACGGCGCTGGCAAAACGAGTGTTGCTGATGCTATTGCGAAGACATTGTCATGGTTGAATAATAATCTGGAAAAAACAGACGTAGTTGGTAGACCTGTTACAGAAAGTGATATCCATGTTGACTCTAAAGAATTCAGTGAAGTAACGACTAAATTTAAATTTGATGATCAGAATACGTTTGATGTAAGTATTGGTAGTACTGTTTTGGGGTATGAGGGGAGTTCTCCTACTGATGTGGTCGATATAAGACAAGTTGCTCATATGTATAAAAGCACTGCCAAAAACCCATCAATACATATCCCACTTTTGGTATTCTATTCAGTTGAACGTTCAGACTTTCCATTATCTTCAACGATTACGGAAACAGCTTCAGGAGACAGTGTCAGCAATAGGTTTTCTGACCTTAAGACCGCTTTGGATGGAAGCGGAAAACTGGAGGATTTTTCTAAGCTTTATATCGAGCTCGTTAATAGGGCAAAAGGTGAAGAGAATAAGGAAGTTCAAGAACTCAAGGTGCAGATCGCAACGTTGCAAGCCACTATTGATGATGTATACGCAGATCAAGCGCCTCCAGAAAATGATGTATTCAATGCCAAGTTAAATGCTAAAAAGCAAGAGTTAGAAAACTTAGTAAAAACTAAATCTTCATTAAAATATCAGCGACATTTAGAGCTAGTCAACCAAGCAATAGAAGCACTTGTTCCAGATGTGAAGAATCTTGAGGTCGACCGCAGTTCAGGAAAAGCCAGACTAATGGTCGATAACTTTGGGAATAGAGTGAATATAGCCCAGCTATCACAAGGTCAGAAAATGTTGGTAGCTCTCTCCGGAGACTTGGCAAGGCGTTTAGTTAAACTAAATCCCGACTCTGACGCCCCTTTACATAGCCATGGAATTGTAGTCATAGATGAAATTGAATTACACCTTCACCCAAAATGGCAACAAGAAATTCTAATAGGTCTTCAAGAGACGTTCCCTAACCTACAGTTCATTGTGACTACTCATAGTCCCCAAGTGCTATCTACTGTAGATAAAGATTGCATTCGTATACTTCGATTTGATGATAGTGGAGTTGCTTTTGTAGACAAACCAAGATTTCAGACCAAAGGTGTGTGCAGCTCTGATGTCTTAGAACAAATTATGCGAACATTTTCTGTACCCCCAGTGTGTGAAGCCAATTGGATTTCTGACTATTCGAGTTTGGTAGCAGAGAACCTTTGGAAGTCGGAGGATGGCATAAAGTTATTCGATAAAATAGTTAAGCATTTCGGCATTGATCATCCTGAGGTTGTGAAAATTAAAGGAAATATTAGAACTCAAGAGTTCAAATTAAAGGCCAGGGCACTAAAAGGAAAGTGATTCTGATGAAGAAATTAGTTCGTGGTGATGCTCCCTTGTGTTTAGCTCAATTTATGCATGGTCGAGATAATTGGTCTGTTATTTCAAACAATGGCTTAACTAACGAAATTTGGGCAAAGCTCCACATCATGCAGCGTGGTTTTTGTGCGTATTGTGAATGTCAGTTACAAGAAGATAATACCAAAAGACATATTGAGCATTTTATTCAAAAGGATCAAAATCCGAGTATGACATTTGACTGGGATAATTTATTTGGTTCATGTAAAAATCCGAATCGTTGCGGGAAGTTCAAAGATGAGGATCCAGAAGCTAAAAAGATAGATCTTACTAAGGTATGCAAACCTGATGTAATGGATCCTAGTGAACTAATACTGTTCCTTAATTCTGGAAAGGTTAGAGCTAAAACAACTCTAACACCGGAAAAAAAAGAGATTGCTGATAACACCATTGCTGTTTTCAATCTTGATGGTGATAGTACACTAGAAAACTCTCGAAAAGCGGCTATTGCGGGAGAAAAAAGTTTGGCAGATAGTTATTGGGAGATGTTGGTTAATGATGATAACGATGAGCTAACTGAACTTTTGGAAACGGAGTTATCTGAAGCATTAGAAAGAATTAAAGCAGTTCAGCATTCAACGGCATTAGAACATTTGTGGGTACATAACGAACAGTTTTAAATGGTTAACCACTCCAACATGAAAAGTCCTAAACGGTTGTCTAAAAAATTATTCTAAAATACACAGCGACAAGTTGGAGAAACAAGGTGGCTAGAGTTACATCGGGACCGCGAATGCTTACTACCGAAGAGAAACAAGAGCTTCGTCGTGATATGCAAGAATCCTCAGCATGGGCCAAAGCCGAACTAAAACGTCGACGAGTTGCAAAAAATCAAAAAAAATCTGCGCATGGTACAGATGATGGTATCGAGAAAGGTAGCATTTCTAACTAGCTGTTATTTGGATGTATTTTTTTCTCATTGATATTCGAGTGGGAATAATCCCCCAATAAGAACCAGCTGGCACTGACTAGCAAAATAACGACTTAAGTCCATGTAAAAATGGGCTTTTTTTTTAGTCTTTAATAGCATTCGATTTAATTAAGCAAATTAGTGAACACTTAAATTTGAAGTGCCGAAAGGATTATTGCTTCCATTTTTTCAGGGGTAGTGAATGGCGCGAAGCGTTTGAGCGGTTTACCATCACGCCCGATCAAGAATTTAGTAAAGTTCCACTTGATTCGCCCACCCATTAGACCTGGTAGCTCGTTTTTCAGGTAACGGAATATCGGGTGAGCTGAGCTTCCATTAACGTCGACTTTTTCGAACATTGGAAAGCTCACTTCGTAGTTAATAAAGCAGGTCTGCGCGATTTCCTCAGCGCCACCGGGTTCTTGTTTGCCAAACTGATTACAGGGGAATCCCAGCACCACAAAGCCCTGAGGAGCATATTTCTTGTAGAGTGATTCTAAGCCGTTGTATTGTGGTGTAAAACCACAATGACTGGCGGTATTAACGACGAGAACAACCTTACCAGCGTAGTCTTTCATAGAGATAAGTTGCCCGCCGAGACTCGTCGCTGCTAATTGATGAAAGGGGGTCATAGTAGGATCCTTAGAGTAGAGCCAATCGACATAAGCCAATATAGCCGCTGATTGTGTGGTAGGCCTGAAATCTTGAGCCGGTTATATTGGCAAATTCTAAAGGTAAAAACAACATACTGGCTGTACCAAAGACGTTAGAAAAAATAGGTATACCATTATAGGAATTTATTTAGGAAAAGGGGGCCTCTATGTATGGGATTAGATACTTTTGTATCTTGCAACTGTTTTATCGAGGGTAAAGCAACAAAACTTCCCGTTCTGAGGGAATAAGCCATGAAGATGATGAGAGATATTTTTATTGTCAAAGCTCACCCGTAAAAAAGCGCCTGTAATTTACAGACGCTTTTGCTTTTCACTCAATTCTAAAATTAGAACTGATACACTAACCCTAAGCCAAGGACATTATCGGTATTGACTTTGTAATGGTCGGTAAAATCATTATCATTTAATAAATTGATTTTATAGTCGATGACAGCACTTAGATTTTTATTGAAATCATATGCAGATCCGACAGCGATATAATTTACTAGTTCTTTATCACCAAAGCTGCCCAAGTTTTTACCTTTGGAATAGTTATAGCCAATTGATGGGGTTAAACCGAAGTCAAAAGAATACAAAGCAACCACTTCAAGGTTCTGAGTTTTATTTGCTACTGACTCCATATTATCATTACCAAAACGGCTCATATTAAGCGTTTGGCCATACATGACTGCGAGATACAGGTCTTCGTATTCAAATTTTCCCCCGACGTTCCAAGCTTCAGCGCGTTTACCAGTCGCACTGCTAGTTGTGGTATCTTTTTGTTTTGGTGTACGGGAAGATGAGGAATAACCACCGCCAAGGGAAATACCATAACCTAATTCATAAGCTGTAGATAAACCAAAACCATCTCCGTTATCGGTTAATTCATCGCCGGATGATAGGTTTTGTTCGCCATTTTTACCCTGATATTGTAGTGCAAAGCTTAAACCATCAATGTAACCAAAGGCATTATTATTGCGATAAGTGAGTAAATTGCGGTTACGGCTTAGCATGTAGTTATCTTCTTGATCCATCGTATCCGCTCCCCAGAGAGGTAATACGTCTGTCCAAGCATTGGTATCATAGATAACTCCATAATTGCGGCCATAATCAAGGGAGCCGTAATCTGCAAATTTTAAGCCTGCATAAGCTAAACGATTGCTATTTTCTTCAGTTGATTCTGATTGGTTAGTTTTAGTTTCCCATTCAAAACGCCCAAAGCCAATGAGCTGGTCGGTGATTTGTGTGTCACCTTTTAGCCCCAATCTGACACGTGAGTCATCACCATCTTCGCCACTACGGCTTTTAGCAATATGATGGCGAACATCGATTTGCCCATACACATCAAGCTTATTACCATCTTTATTGTACATTTCAGCGGAGTTAGCAACATTAGTAGTAAGTAGTGTTGGAATAATGAGTGCGAGTAATTTGTACTTCATAATATAGCCTTATGGATTGAGTGATATTTAGCAACCGGTCCTAATTGATAGTTATTATCATTTAAGCATTTTAATTCGCCAAATAAAAAATGTAACAAAATTAAATATTAGTGAAATATTATGGCTAACTTATTAAATAATAAAAATAATTTAATTTATGGTGATTTCAACCAAATGTTTTATTTTTAGAAAATTAAAATCAATATGATGTAAGAGCTATGTTTATACTTAAGTGGTTTTTTATGCATAAAATATGAATTATTACTTGTTTGAAGTGCTAAGGTTGGTATTATTTGAATACCGATATATATTTTTTTTATATAACTCAGAAACATCAAAATGATTTTGGTAAAAATCATTAGAAATAAGGAATGACACGTGGCTTTTCGTTTGAAGTATCTGGCATTACTCCCTTTATTCGTTGCTGCGACAGCTTGCCAGCAACCAAATAATATTAAAACACCAGTAGAAACCTATGCATCACAAAGCCAACCTGCGGTGGTTAATAACGCATGGATTGAAATATCTCGCGGTGCATTGAATTTTAATATCAAAAAAGTACAAAACCTATTAGGGGATAACTCTTCTCTGTGCGCAGTTTTGAAAGGGGATGCATATGGGCATGACCTTTCTTTAGTTACACCAATAATGATTGAAAATAACGTGCAATGTATTGGGGTAACAAATAATCAAGAGCTTAAAACTGTGAGAGACTTAGGCTTTAAAGGTCGCTTAATGCGAGTGAGAAGTGCGACAGAGCAAGAAATGGCTCAAGCAACACAATATGAGACGGAAGAGTTAATCGGTAATTTAGAAATGGCGCAGCGCTTGAATGCGATTGCGAAAAAGCAAAATAAAGTGATCCCTATCCATCTAGCACTGAACTCGGCAGGTATGTCCCGTAATGGGCTAGACGTCAGTAATGTCTCTGGCTTAGATGAAGCAAAACAGATTGCGGCGTTATCACAATTAAAAATTGTGGGCATTATGTCTCATTATCCAGAAGAGGATGAAGCTCAGATCCGTAAAGACCTTGCGAAATTCAAAAAAGAGTCTCAACAAGTATTGGATGTTACAGGGTTAAAACGTGAAGACATTACATTACATGTGGCGAATACTTATGCAACCATTACTGTACCAGAATCATGGTTGGATATGGTACGTGTAGGCGGCATTTTCTATGGTGATACAGTTGCGACTAATGATTATAAACGTGTAATGACGCTGAAATCGAGTATTGCTTCTGTCAATCATTACCCGAAAGGTAATACGGTAGGTTATGACAGAACCTATATCTTAAAGCGTGACTCAGTATTGGCAAATATTCCTGTCGGTTATGCGGATGGCTATCGCCGTGTATTTAGCAATGCAGGACATGCATTGATTAATGGTCAGACAGTTCCTGTTCTAGGAAAAACATCAATGAATACGGTTATGGTTGATGTTACTGATTTAAAAAACGTTAGCCCAGGAGATGAGGTTGTATTTTTTGGTAAACAAGGCAATGCTGAAATTACTGCCGAAGAGGTTGAAGATATCAGCGGTGCATTATTTACTGAAATGTCAATCTTATGGGGAGCGACCAATAAACGTATCTTAGTTGACTAAACTGATTTTTAACTCAGTATGTTTTAACCCGCAATGAACGCGGGTTTTTTTATCCTAAAAGCCTCTTCGGATTTTATCCAATATATCGCAATATGTTGATAAAATGCTGTTGAGCTGAATGACTATCGAAACTTTTAGGCTGATATGTTAGGTTGATAGAGTCTTTTTTGAGCGGATTGACTCAGAAGGGAAATAAAAGAATTAGAAGGATATCATTTATGTATCAAGTTGATTTACATGCTCATACCATTGCCAGCACCCATGCATATAGCACTGTTAATGAATATTTTGCTGAAGCAGCTAGTCGTGGTGTCAAACTCTTTGCAATTACCGATCACGGTCCTGAAATGCAAGATGCTCCACATGAGTGGCATTTTGGTAATATGCCTATCTTACCCAGAATTGTGGATGGTGTCGGTTTATTGTACGGTATTGAGGCGAATATAAAGAACAAGTTGGGTGAGACAGACTGCAATGAAAAGATCTCTCGCCATTTAGATATTATTTTAGCGGGTTTCCATGAACCAGTTCTTGAGCCTCAAAGTTTAGCTGATAATACCGAAGCCATGATTGCCACGATCCGCAGCGGCAAAGTACAAATAATTACTCACCCAGGTAACCCTAAATACCCTATTGATATCAAAGCAGTAGCACAAGCCGCTAAAGAGTGTAATGTTGCTTTGGAAATGAATAATTCCTCATTTTTGCATTCAAGAGCGGGTAGCCAAAAGAATTGCTTAGAAATTGCTAAGGCAGTTAAAGAGACAGGCGGGTGGGTAGCATTAGGTTCAGACTCCCATTTTGCGGGGTATCTCGGCCGTTTTGATCGCGTGGTTGAAATGTTGGAATCAATTGATTTTCCGCAATCGCAAATTTTAAATGTTTCCCCTCGCCGTGTATTGGACTTTTTAGAGTCCCATGGACGTAAGCCTATCCCTGAATTTGCTGATTTTTAACTGTTATATAAAACTGTAGTCACAGGTACTGTTGATCACAAATATAGTCAGTCTTGAATAGAAATAAAGCCACTAAATAGGTTAGTGGCTTTTAACTCCAGCTATACTGAAAGTTATAATTCAATTTCCATTCGAACACAATTTAACTCGGCTTGTGCAAGAGAAGAGTAATAGCTACCATTTTTAATCGAAATAAATCCATGTTTCTGATAAAAGCGTTCCGCATTCGGTGATGAATATAATACTAATTTTTTAATGTTTCTCTTTTTGGCTTCAGCTTTAATGGCATCTAATATTAAGCCAGCAGCTCCGCAGCCAGTGTATTGTGGTAGAGTAAATATTGCTTCAACACTGTCAGCCTCTAAATTAAGATAGCCAGTTGCAATGGGGTCATCATTCTTATTTACCGCGACAAAGAATGGGTTATTCTTCACAATACATATATAACTTACTGGCATTTCATCAGGTGTCCAGGCACTGATCGTTTTTGCATCAAAACTCGTTGTGCATCCATGTCGAATGGCTTGGTTACGTATAGACCAAAGATGTTCTGCTTCATCGGCTGTTGCTAACCTAATTTTCATCATGAGACACATCGCTAATGTTTTTTTGATTACTTTTATAGAACAAAAAATACAGTTAAAAAGCAAGATATATAACAGAAAGAAAACTAATTTGAATATGGTATACTCACCCTTATTTTTAAATCAGTGACTTTTATGAATTATCAATGCCCCCTTTGCTTTACACCGCTAAACTTGATGCATAACAGCTATCGCTGCGCAGAAAACCACCAATTCGATTGTGCGAAAGAAGGTTACGTTAATTTGTTGCCGGTGCAACATAAACGATCTAAAGACCCCGGTGATAATGCTGAAATGATGCAAGCGCGTAGGCAATTTCTCGATGCAGGGCATTACCACCCGATGCGTGAAAAGGTGGCAGAAAAAATTATTCAGTTTATTCCATCATCTAATACTAGTTTGTTAGACATAGGGTGTGGGGAAGGGTATTACACAGACTATTTCTCTCGAGAACTAGAAAAATATTTTGAAAAATATACAGTTTTAGGCCTAGATGTTTCGAAAGCAGCGATTCGTTATGCGGCGAAGCGGTATAAATCCGTTCGTTTTTGCGTCGGTACAAGTCATCGCTTGCCATTCTCAAATAACAGCTTAGGTGGAGTTGTCCGAATTTACGCGCCCTGCAAAGCACAAGAATTAAGTCGTGTATTAGTTTCTAAAGGTATGTTAATTACCGTTACACCTGCGGCAGAGCATCTGCAAGAATTAAAAGCGTTAATTTACGATGAGGTTAAGTTACATCCAACTAAAGACGAAGATTTACCCAATCTTTCGCTAATAGATAGCTGCCAATTAAATTATAAAATGGCACTGACAGGGCAAGAAGCTTATGAATTGTTGATGATGACACCATTTGCTTGGCGTGCATCAGAACAGGTCAAAGAGAATTTGCAACAAGCTGAAGTGAAAGAGTATACGGCTGATTTTTTAATTCGTGTTTATCAATCTGATGCAGAGTAAGGTTATTGCCCCCATATAAGGGGGCACAAAAACTAATGGGCGTACATAAATAACTCAAGATGCTCAAATAAAATATTAAAACCAATACCTATTAGTACCAACCCACCAATAATTTCTGCTTTTTTTCCGAGTAATGGGCCAACATAGCGGCCAATCATCATACCGATAGTTGCCATAATCATCGTCATTAAGCCGATAGTCATGGCAGTATGAACAATATCTACTTGTAAGAAAGCTAAACCGAGACCAATAGCCATTGCATCAAGGCTGGTGGCTATCGCAGAAAAAATAAGGTTTGTTGAGCTATGACTAGTGGGTTTAGAACAGCATTCTTCATCTTTTGTTTTAATGCTCTGCCAGATCATTCTAGCACCTAAAACAAACAATAAACCAAATGCAATCCAGTGATCCCAGCGGATAACATATTGACTAGCTAGGATCCCGATACCCCAACCAATAATGGGGGTTATGGCTTCAATAAAACCAAAAATAAAACCGGTACGGAGGATTTCTCTAAAGCGGGGTTTATGAAGTACTGCACCTTTACAAATAGCGACAGCGAAGGCATCCATTGACAGGGCAAGGGCTAAGATAAGGGTAGCATAGAAACTCATAATAGAACCTCGGTTGGGTGATTCCATATACACATAAATTACCCCCAACCAAAAGGCTTATTTATGTGTCTATGGTCTTGCCAACCGAACTTTGGTGTCCGCACCACGCTTGAAACCAAACGAGTATGTTGATACGGACTTTCTGGTATTATATATAAAACCAGAACAGGCTACTCCCCAATGACGTGGAAAGAAAGATACCATATTTTATATTAAAGGCAACACTTAATTAATTGTGGATATTAAATGTTAGTGAGAATTATTATCAACAAGGTTATTGGTAAAAATAGGGTTAATTAAATTGATAATTAACCCTATTTTTAATGCCAATATAAAAAGCGCTTACTTATGATTAATGAGGAATTCATAAATTCGTTGTAAATCATCAAGATGTGATACTTGAATATTAATTTTCTTTTTTTCTAAACCTATTATTAATACACCGTCTTCGGATAAATTCATTGTTTTTATTCTGTCATACAAAATAAATGCATTAGCAAAATAAAAACCAGTTTGTTTGAAGAATAGCTTAGGTGTTCTTATAAATGCCAAATAGATTGACATAAAAATAGTAATCAATAATAAGTAAGTGGTTAATAAATTACCATGACGTACAATATTTGTATAAATAACGATACAAATTAGAACAATAAAAATAATAGCATCAGCCCGATGTTTTCTTTTTAGATTAATTTTTAATAAGGTTTTACCCTTTAGCAAATGCTGAATGAATTCATCATAAATTGCATAAACAAGCATGATCAAAATGATTATAGCAAGAATGGCATCATTGAAGGTCATTTGTGAGCCCTTGGATAAGTAGACATAATGCAGAGCTTAAAATTAAAAAAGGGAGGCTGCAACCTCCCAATTCAAATAATGATGGAAAATTATGGCGCTAAGAAGTTCAGCCAAGCACCTAGGATACCCAAGCCAAAGAAGCCGATAATAATCCACAACGCGTTAACTTTACGACGTAACAACCACATACAGGCGAAAGTCAGCAATAGAGGCACTAAGCCTGGCATGAGTTGATCAAGGATCATTTGAACGGTGGTAATATCTTCAGTACCCGTTGTAGGGTTTTTGATCCGTGACACTTCAAGTGGAATATTGACATGTGTCCATTTGTTTACCAAAGCCCCCATAACAAATAAACCAAGGATTGATGCTCCTTCGGTTAGTTTTTGTAGGAAACCACCACCAATGTCTTGAACAATATCAATCCCTTTTTTGTAGCCGTATGACACACCATAGTAAAGGGTTAATAAACGTACAAGGTTAAACAAAACAAAGAACAGGAGAGGGCCAAGTAAGCTACCTGTCATTGCGATACCTGCACCGAGAGCCGCAAATACAGGGCGAACAGTTCCCCAGAAAATTGGGTCACCCACACCAGCTAATGGCCCCATTAGACCAACTTTGATACCATTTATTGCACCGTCATCAATGTCGGCACCATTGGCACGCTGCTCTTCCATTGCCATTGTGACACCCAGAACAGGCGCTGCAACATACGGGTGAGTATTGAAGAATTCAAGATGGCGCTTAATGGCTTGTTTTCTATCATCATTATTTTCTGGGTAAAGACGACGAATAACTGGAACCATTGAGTAGCAGAAGCCTAGGGCTTGCATACGTTCAAAGTTCCAAGAACCTTGCAACAGGTTAGACCGTAAGAATACGCCGCGAATATCGCTTTGTGTAAGCTTTTTAGCTGTCGGTTTTGTGATATCTACCATTATACGTTCCTCCTAGTCTAACTCATTATCAAGGTTGTTATTACTACTATTCCCTTGGGTAACAACAGTTTGTGATTTATTGTATTTTGGACTGAGTTGGATATACAAAATAGCCATAACAGTACCGATCACCCCAAGTGCAACTAGGTTGAAGTCAGTAAATGCCGCGGTAACAAAACCTAAGTAGAAGAATGGCATTAAGTAGCCTGCACGCATCATATTGATGACCATCGCATAACCGACAACGACAATCATACCACCCGCAATATTAAGGCCGTCGGTAACAACTTGTGGGATAGAATCCAACATTTGTTGTACTTCTGATGTACCAACAGAAATGGCGACAATTAACGCAGGTATTGCGATACGCATTGCTTGCAGTAATAAAGCTGAAATATGGATAAAGCCAATAGCAGTTAGATTACCATTGAGGGCGGCTTTATCAGCAGCATGTTGGAATGCAACCGTTACAGTACGAACAATAATGGTTAATACCTGTCCTGCTGCTGCGAGTGGGATGGCGATGGCAATACCTGCACCAATGCTTTGCCCACCAGCAATAACGAGAATCGTTGAAATGATGGATGCTAAAGCGGCATCTGGTGCAACGGCAGCACCGATATTCATCCACCCAAGTGCGATCATTTCTAATGTACCACCGATGATGATACCTGTTTTCATATCTCCCAGAACGATACCTATAAGCGTACAGGCAATGAGAGGACGGTGAAATTGGAATTCATCAAGGATTGATCCCATCCCCGCGATACACGCGACGATGAAGACCATTACTATTTGAACAACGGTAAGTTCCATTGTTTAATCTCCTGTAACCAAAAGTTTTAAAATCTGTTTTGAGTAATGGATTAAAATTAATATAAAAATTATTTTTTGAGCTTATTGATCAAGTCCATCATATAAACTTTGCTATCTGATGAGACTTTCCTAACTTCAAGTTCAATATTTTTGTCGTTCAAATAATTAAATGCATCAATGTCTTCTTGGTTGATAGATACGGCATTTGTGACCATGGTTTTGCCATCATGGTATGCCATACCACCAATATTAACGGACTTAATATCAACACCTTCTTCGACGATACGTTTAACATCAGTTGGATTAGTGAAAAGCAACATAACGCGCTCACCAGCGTATTTCGGGTTATTGTAGACGCGAATACATTTAGCCACATCGACAACATGCGCGGTGACACCGGGTGGTGCGACTTGCTTCAGCAATGTTGAACGAACTTGGTCTTTAGCTACGTCATCACTGACTACGATAATGCGCTTAACTTGGGTTTCTTTCGTCCAGCGTGTTGCGACTTGTCCGTGAATTAAGCGGTCATCAACACGAGCAAGTGCGATCACCATATGTCCACCGGGGCCGGCTTTCACTGGTGCTGGGGCGGGGGTGCTTGATGCGACAGGAGTCGGTTCTACTTCTGTTTCAGCTTCTTTGAATTTAAATGAACGAACACCACCGCGACCCGTTTCGAGTGCAACAGAGATAAGTTCATTCATTGATGGGTCATCATCACGGCACATGAAGGTTTCAACTAACATTGGAACATTCACACCAGTGATAATGTCATAATTATCATGCTCATTAACAATGCGACTAGCCGCGTTAAATGGACTGCCTCCCCATGTATCAACAAGGAATAAGACACCCTTTGATGTATCTAAATCAGTTAGCTTTTGGGTGTACTTATCAAATAGGGTGTCTGCGTTTTCCCCAGGGATAAAGTCAATAAACGACACATTATCTTGTTCGCCTATTAACATTTCGGTTGTTCGAAGAAGCTGCTCTGCAGCGACTCCGTGTGTACCAATCATAATAGCTATACTCACTATTTTTCCCTCATAGATAGATAAAACAAAACATTATCTGTCGATAAAATGGACACTTAAGTTAGGCGCCTTTTTATCAGTTTCCCCTGTATAATAATTTTAGCTGAATAATTACAAACATCTCATAATATTCATTAACTAGCTCATGGTGTTGTTAGTATCAATTACATTATTAGCATATCATCTTGCATTATCCTAAAAACTTGTTTCGCGTCAGAAAAATAAGAATATACCTAAAAATTGATATTGAATTGCATTTTGCTGCTGTTTATTTCAATTCAATAAAATTAATAATCTGAGTATTTTGTTTTTGTTAGTTTCTTGCTGTGTTATCGGTAACAAAAAAAGCAAATAAAATAGTGCGATATTGATTTTTAGAGTAAAAAACAACCAAATTTCAGTAGTGATTAGCTATCTCTTGTTCAGCTCAAAACAATCTTTAGCACAAAATAGTATTAATTTCGTTTTGATGTAACTTGTTGAATATAAGAAAACTGAGTTAATTCAATGGAAAAATTATGGGTAATTGATTAGGTGAATTGGATCATTTAGGAAGATAAAGGTGACTAAAGAATAACAAAAACTTTTTAATGCATATTAAAAAAGCACCCTCAAAATACTGTTTAAAGTGATAACAGAATAGAAAAGGGTGCTTAAGGCTTAAATTAATTGAGAATAAAATTAGTCACATTGTACTTTGATGGCTAACCCGCCTCGGGATGTCTCACGATATTTCGCATTCATGTCTTTCCCTGTTTCGTACATAGTTTCAATGACTTTATCGAGTGAAACCCGCGGCTCACTTGTTCTGCGTAGGGCCATACGTGTGGCATTCACCGCTTTAACGGATGCGATGGCATTACGCTCAATACACGGAACTTGCACTTGGCCTGCGACAGGGTCACAAGTTAAACCTAAATTGTGCTCCATACCGATTTCTGCAGCAATACACACTTGCTCAGGGCTGCCACCAAATAATTCGGCCAGACCAGCTGCGGCCATAGAACATGCCACACCGACTTCACCTTGGCAGCCTACTTCAGCACCTGAAATTGACGCATTCATTTTGTATAAAATACCAATAGCGCCTGAAGCTAAGAAATAGCGCATATATAACTCTGGCGTTACAGGTTCAATGCAATGATTATAATAAGCTAATACCGCTGGTACGATGCCGCAGGCACCGTTAGTTGGGGCAGTTACGACACGGCCGCCAGCTGCATTTTCCTCATTCACGGCTAAGGCATACATATTGATCAGATCAACCACATTCATCGGGTCATTAGATAGCTTACTTGATGAAGTGACCATTCGGTTAAGTGCCGGCGCACGACGGGGCACACGCAATGGGCCCGGTAAAACACCTTCGGTGCTTAAACCGCGTTCAATACAGGCTTGCATCGTCTGCCATACATCAGCGAAATAGGCTTCAATCTCTTCTTTGGTATGAAGGTCTAACTCATTTTTCATCATTAAGCTAGAAATTGAAAGACCTGATTTTTTACAATTTAGCAGCAGCTCTTCCGCAGAGTTAAATGGATAAGAGACTGGTTTACTATCAAGCGCTGACTCGCCAAAATGCTCTGCATCTACAATGAAACCACCACCAATGGAATAATAGGTTTTGGTGTAAATTTCATCATTACCTGCAAAAGCATGGATTGTCATGCCATTTTCATGCAATGGCAGGTTGTCTTGACGAAAATTCATGCCACCTTCATTAGGGAAGTCTACGACCTGAAGACCATTCGCTAATGATAACTTTTCTGTTTCTTCTACATTTTTGATAAAAGTTGGGATGGATTCAATGTCGACAGTGGCAGGTAAATTACCTGCTAGCCCCATAATAATGGCAATATCAGTATGGTGCCCTTTTCCAGTAAGCGATAATGACCCATAAACATCCACTGAAATACGAGTGACATTAGGTAATAGATTTTTGCTTACTAAATCATCGACAAATTCTTTCCCAGCCTTCATTGGACCAACGGTATGAGAGCTTGAAGGGCCTATGCCCACTTTAAACATGTCGAAAACGCTTATCACGCAGGACTCCTTAAAAAAAAGATGAAAATGTAGTGCATTATTTTAAAAGGCGCTACTTTACTGTTATTTAGTAGTGTTAACCAGTAAGTTTAAAGTATTTTTTGAAATAAGGTAGTTGCTGAAGGGTAATTGATTGTAAATAGCACAAAATGTCTGTGATGTGCTCAAAAAATCAACAGGTGGTAGAGGTATATTTTGTCATATATGACGTCATATCTTGTTATCTTAAATAGATTTTACTGCAATACTGGCATCGTATGGTGAAAAGTTGTGTTAAGCGTTAATCCAATTGCAAAGCTAGTTGGTGAATAATAGAGGCGGTTAGTCCCCACACTAAATGGCCATTATACCAATAAAAAAAGATGCGATTATGTCGCCCTGAACGCTTAATATCGACATACTTATGACGTTGTAATGAAAGCGCATCAAATAAGGGAACTTCAAAGATAGCGGCGACTTCACTCGGGTTGGCTTGGTATTGAATGTTATTTGGCACTAAGCCAACGATTGGCGTGACTTCATAGCCACCGTAACTTTGTAAGGGGCTTAACTGACCCAGTACTGTGACTTTTTCAGGGGGGATGGCCACTTCTTCATAAGCTTCACGCAAGGCGGTATTGACGAGCGTGCCATCTTCTGGGTCACTAGCGCCTCCCGGAAAGGCGACTTGGCCTGCATGGGAGCGTAAAAAAGGAGAGCGTTGCGTGAGAAGTAGCGTCGGATTTGGTTTATTGATAATAGGTAAAAGAACAGCCGCCGATTTACCCGCCTTGCGTTCAGACTGGCGGGTAGCCGGTAAAGTAAACTGAAAACGACTGATAAAGTTATTCAGTTCAGTCATCGGTATTGAGCGCTCCTAATAACGGTAAGATCAGGCTTAATTTATCAAAAGTTTCTTGATACTCTTTGTCTGCTTGGCTATCTGCAACGATACCGCCGCCAGCCCAGCAATAAACCTGCTTTTTATACGTCAGTAAAGTACGGATAGTGATATTGCTATCCATATTACCACTGAAACTAATATAGCCGATTGCGCCACAATAGCCATGTCGACGATGGGGTTCTAACTCTTCGATAATTTCCATTGCGCGCACTTTAGGTGCTCCGGTTATTGAACCACCAGGAAAGCACGCACGTAACAAATCAGTTGCACGGTATGGGCTATCGAGTTTTGCCGTGACGGTACTGACTAAGTGATGCACTGCAGGAAAAGCTTCAACAGCGAATAATTCAGGAACACTGACCGTGCCTGGTTTTGCAACGCGGCCAATATCATTACGTAGTAGGTCGACAATCATCAAGTTCTCTGCGCGGTCTTTTACTGAGTTCGCCAGTTTTTCTGCTTGTGCAAGGTCATCTTGTTCATTATCTAGGCGAGGTAGCGTACCTTTTATTGGGCGGGTTTGAATATTCCCATCTTGTAAACTGATAAAACGCTCAGGCGAAATACTGATAATTACATTTTCTGGGAGGCGTATAAATGAAGAAAAAGGAGCTCCATTACGCTCAAGTAGCGCTAAAAATGCATTCCATTCATCGCCCTTATATTTGGCCTTGAATCTTTGCGCTAAGTTGATTTGATAGCAATCACCATTATGTAAATAGTCATGGATACGGGCAATATTATGATGATATGCCTCTTCTGACATATTTGATTGCCATGAGGTCGTTAATTGGAATTTGTTTTTACGGGGCTTCTTTTGGGCTTGTAGCCAAGCAAGCCGAGCTTCAACATCATCATAACTAATGAGTGTGGTGGTTTTATCATGATGGTCAACAATGAGTGCCCACAAGTAGATGCCAACTGCCATATCTGGAAATTGCAATTCTGTTGTTGCAATTTCAGGTAATTTTTCAATGCGTCGACCTAAATCGTAGCTCCAAAGACCGAGGGCACCGCCGTTGAAGGGACATTCAGTCTCTTCCTGATGTTTCGGTTGGTATTTATCAAGCAATCCTTGAAGAAGCTCAAAAGGATCTGATTCAGAAACGATAGGAGCCTGATTTGGCTCTGAGATGGTTGTTTCAAGCTGATAAGTCGTCAGTGTTGCAATGGGGTCAGCAACAATAATGTCATACCGATTATGGGCGTGTTTTGCATTACCTGAATGCAGTAACATCGCCCATGGCTGGTGTGCCAGAGGGGTAAAATAATCAATGGCTGTGTTTGGGCTATAAGGTAATTGGATTTTTTTGATAACCATAATGATGAGTCTAAATTTCCGCAAGTGAATCAATACAGATTAACATATATTCTTATCTTAATAGTCGAAGAGATGTTAAAATCTTAATCATTGATTTTAGTCTTTTATACATGAGGTTTAAACCATGTTTTCTGGTATGCCAGCACTTAATCACCAAGAACAGCAAGAAGCAGTTGAAAAAATTCATCAATTGATGGCGGAAGGGATGAGTAGTGGTGAGGCAATTGCATTAGTTGCTCAAGAAATTAGAGAAAAGCACCAAGGTAAAGAGCAGATCCATGTTCGTTTTGATGATGAAAATTAATAATCCGTAAACATACTATTAACATCCATACATAAACCTGATAGATTAATATTAGTTAAGTCATTCTATTTATCAATGAAGACTAGGTAATAACCAGAAGATAACTGGTATCTAATAGGCTGAAATAAGCCGCTAAACTAATCAAAAGTCTTTACCTATTAATAGGTATCGGAGGATGGTATGGAAGCGAATCAAAAAATTGCTGTAGTTTTAGGTGCTTGTGCGCTGGTTTTTAGCTCTTTTGCGTTAAGCGCAAATAGTGAAGAAGGTAAAGCTGCACCTTTCGTCAGTTGTGGTACGTTAACTGAGCCACAAATTGCAGCGCAAGTGAAAAGCGATTTTATGCATAATCGTTTACCTCGCTGGACGGACGAAAAAGCGGCTTTAGGCAAGAAAGCGGTTGCATGGGTCAATGATAGTGAAGTCACTAAAACCGAAACAGGTTACAGGGTACCGCTAGTTGTTCGTGGTGCAAAATCTGACTTACATTATTCAGTTGCGGTAGACTGCCAAAATAACACCGTGACATATAATACGACGAAATAAATTTTTTAATCTTAAGAATCAAGGGGTAACCATTCAGGTTATCCCTTTTTTGCATCATTTTTTTGTGTGCTCGTGGGGCTAGCGATTTCGCGGCTCATAAGGCATACGTGCAAAATTCTGTGATAGCTGGCGGTAGTATACGAGTCGCTCCCTGAAGTATTCCCTTAAGTGTTCAGGTTGTTCTCGCTCGACAGCTTCAGCGATGATGGCAATATTATAGCGCTCTTTAAATGCAACACCGGAAGCCAAAAGGTCGACATTGACCTTATCCATTTCATCTTTAGGCAATAAAGCAAGATTGTGACTCATATTTGATCTCTACGGTTAAATTCATCCCTTATTATTGTAACTGGATAATGAGAAAAAATCTCAATACATTAATTGGAATAATGAAAAATAAGGGTTAAATTTATCCATTTATATATTTAGTTATTAAGAAAAAACAGGAAAAGATAATGAGATTGATTATTATTGTTTTTAACAAAAGTTATTAATTATCAGTAAATTGGATTTTTTTGTTTTAAGATTGTTTTAGGGTTTTAATTATTGTAATACTGTGCATAATATACTCATCAATGATTAACCGATAAGGCATAAATATGTTAACTACAGATATGGTCAAAAAATTAAACGAGCAATTAAACCTTGAATTTTACTCTGCAAACCTTTATTTGCAAATGAGTGCTTGGTGTAGTGACAAAGGCTATGAAGGCGCTGCTGCGTTCTTAAAAGCACACTCTCAAGAAGAAATGGAACATATGCAGCGTTTATTTGATTATCTTAGTGACACAGGTGCATTGCCACTGTTAGGGCAAATTGCAGCGCCACCAGTTGATTTCAAATCAATTAGCGATGTATTCAACCAAACGTACGAACATGAGCAATTAATCACCCGTGAAATTAATAAATTGGCTCATTTAGCAATGACAACACAAGATTATTCTACATTTAACTTCTTACAATGGTATGTTGCAGAGCAACATGAAGAAGAGAAATTATTTAAATCAGTTCTGGATAAACTGGATATGGTGGGTGAGTCTGGTAAAGCACTCTTCTTGCTAGATAAAGACTTAAAAAACCTGTCAGCAGCAACACATGTTTAATCGAAACACCAGTAAATAGAAACATCGTTTTTATTTCAACTTGATATAAAGCTCCCTAGACTTATGGACATGAATACGGTAATTCAATGTTCATAAGTCTTTTTCTTTTCATTTTGTGTGAAAACTCACAGGATAGGGCGATAAAACCCATTTTTAAGCGGTAAAATGGTTTGTTTTCCGTATAATGATTGGCAATTATTCTAAATTCACCTGCAAATTAAGAGGTTACTATGCCAATTAACCCTATTAAATCTTCATGGCGCAAACTCAGCGCAGTTGCCGTTCTTTTTTTAGGAATGTCTTTCCAGCAAGCATTTGCACATGCGCATTTAAAAGACCAGCTTCCTGCTGAAGGTACAGCAGTAGAACAAGCGCCAGAGTCTATCTCATTAAGCTTTTCTGAAGGTATCGAAGTTAATTTCACTAAAGTCAGTATTATTGGGCCTGAAAATAAAATTGTGAAAACGGGTAAAGCAATATTAGACCCAAGTAACGATACAAAAGTGATCGTTCCTGTTGAAGACAAGCTCATTGCTGGGAAATATGATGTTAATTGGAGCGTTGTTTCTGTCGATGGACACAAAACAAAAGGAACGTATAGCTTTACAGTGAAATAATATGTCACTAGAAGCTTTTTACACACTTATTCGCTTTGTTCATTTTATCGCTGCAATATTGATGTGCGGAATGTCAATATTTGCAGTGGTGCTTAGTCGCGGGTCATTTAATTATTTACTAAGCCGCTATCTGAATAAAGGCATTTTCTTCTGCGCCATCGTTACAGTGTTAACGGCCTTTAGCTGGATGCTTGCGCAAGCAGGTTTGATGGGTGATGGTTGGGAAGATAGTATCGACTGGGAGATATGGCAAGGGGTATTAGGGACGTCATTTGGTCAAATATGGCGTTGGGAACTTTTGTCATCCGTTTCATTACTTTTGGTTTTATTTGTAAAACCTATCAAATTACGATTAAAGTTAATATTGCTCTTTTCGCTAATCCTACTCGGTCTGCATGCTTTTATTGGGCACTCGGCGATGCATGATGGCGCAATCGGAATGCTTCATCGTATTAATCAGTTTGTTCATCTTATTAGTTCTGCCTATTGGTTTGGTGGTTTGTGGCCTTTTTTAATTTGCATTCAATTTTTACGCAATAAAAAAGAGATGGCTGAAGGGATGGATAAACAAATTGTGAATACCATGATGCGTTTTTCGCGTTTTGGCCATATCGCCGTTGCACTGGTTATTATAACGGGGATCATCAGCGCAGTAACTCTCTTGCCAGGCTGGCCATTAAACTACTCTGGGTCAGAATACCAATCACTACTTTGGTTTAAGATCATTTTAGTGGGGGGAATGCTTTTGTTAGCTATTATCAATCGCTACTACATTGTTCCGATCATTAGGCAAAAAGGGCGGGTAAATTACCTAATCATTAACAGTTGGGTTGAGTTACTGTTAGGCACTATGGCGATCCTTTCTGTGGCGATTTTTGCAAGCTACCAACCAATCTAGCTAAACTTTTATATTTAATTGATAATATGCAACGATATCTTCAATGTTTAATAAGGTCACTACCATGAAACTTAAACTCATTATTTGCTCTCTATTATTGGGTGGAACTGTGAGTACAGCTTTTTCTGCACCGTTAACATCCGTGAGTAAAAAACAATTTGGTGCTGATTGGCCATTTACTCGTGAGGAGGTCATGTTAGAGTGCCGCCATAATGGGGCTTTGGTCGTCATTAACCCTGCCACATTAATGCAATATCCACTCAATGAAATAGCGACTGAACTGATGAATAAGAAAGAGATAAAAGCGCAGCCTATTGATGTACTACTTAAGCCTATTGATAGCGCCAAGTCAGTAGAGGAAAGAATCTTGCCGATAAAAGAAGCCGCTGAAAAATTGTGTGTGGTCAATTAAGTATATTGCCAATTAAAATTATCAGCCTATAGGAAAGTGGGGAATTAGAAAATTATCAATATTATTCAATATGTTGATTGATTGAAAGGTTTGAGTTATTGCATGCATAGGTTCAACCTATTAAACAAATAGTTCAACTTTAGAAAATTAAGAAATAAATTGTGTTAATAATATGTGAAATTATTGATAATAAACATGGTAAGAACGTGCATTGAAAGCTAGTATTAGAGTGTACTTTGTTACGTCTCAATGGCAATTTTAGCGCACGGCTCTGCCAGAGCCATTTCCCAAGGCCCGGTAATCGGAATCTACCAGGCCTCTTTTTTTGCCTATTATTTTGTTCGTTCTCATTTCATATCAGCTTATTAGTTCCTGCTCATTTATATGCTTAGCCACTCGCCTAAGCTTTAGTCACTCACCTAAGCATAGTAACAAAACGATTAAGCCAGTTTCATCACCCAATGATGATTTTCTTTGTCATAGCGATCACGGTAGAGTAAGACTGGTTTCTCATCTAAAGTTGCCGGAATACTTGTATGTTCGTCCCACCCATCAAGTTGCATGCAGAAGTCAGTATCAGAATCACATGGAATACTGACGGTATCGCTTTTGTGGGAAGCCATAATCGCATCATTAATTTCATAGGAAGATATTTTCAATTTCACAATACACATAACTGCACCTCATTTTATCCATTTTAACCATATATAATCAGCCCAACGAAGTTAAGCATAGTATAAATGGAATTAATTTCCAAAATAATTTTTATGGTGTGTGTTAGGGAAGGGTGCAATATGTGGTTAATATGCACCCTAATAGTGGTTATTTTTTAGGGATAGACGTTCCCCACGCCATGTAATCTTTAGGGGGCTCTAATTTTAGGATGAAATGCTGTTCAGGTTTAGCTTGTGGGGCTAAAGGCACTGATGGCGGTGTTGCAAGGGAGATACCACCACGCACAAACTGTTTGAACGTTCCGCTTTTGGCAACGCCACCCGTTAAGCCAAAGGAAAAATTAAAACCGGAGGATTGCCAAAACTCGGTATTGCTGCGAATAAGATATTGGTATTCCTTCCCAATACGTGTTGCAACATATACGCGATCGGAAAGCTCTCCCAAATATAGACCTGTAACGACACCGACTTCTAATCCTCTAAACAAAATAGGCGTGCCAACCTGAATGGCCCCGACATCACTAGCATCAAGGTAAATAGTTAAACCGTCGAGATAGCGCGAGTCTGTAATATTGGCGGTTTGTAATTCAAACTGATAACGGGTTTTATTATTCCGTCCCGGTTCTGCGCTAATATATGGTTGCAATATACTATCTAAATTATTTAAACCAGCGGGAGATAGTTCAGGGGTTACAACAGCGAAGCGACTTCCTAGTTTAGTAAAAGTACTGACATATTCAGGGTATAGGATCGCCTTTGCTTGCACTTCACGTTTATCAGATGACAATTTTAATGATTCAATTTGGCCAATATTTATACCTAAGTAACGGATTGGCATACCTTCGGAGAGTTTTGATGCATCAAATGTTGTCAGAGTAATGATGCTTCCTATTGCTTTCGCAGAGGTCTCATTTGGATAAAGTGTATGCTGTCGAGCAGTATTGGCGACGCTACCATCAAGGTTATCAAAGCTAATTGCACCGCTAATGGCTCGGCTCAGAGGGGCCGCTTGAACGGTTAAACCGTTACTATTAAGTTGAACTTTTGCGCCACCTTCAGCCCAAAACACACTGTTCTCAGTGAGTAAATGAAGATATTCATTTGAGATATTTACATTGATCGCAAACCCGACTTTGGTCGGTTTAATTGCAATGATTTTGCCGACGGCAAATTGGCGATAAAGAACAACAGAGCCAGCTTGAATGTCTGGTAATGTAGTCGTGTTGAGGGTGATAGTGGTGGGAGGTAAAGCCCCTAAAATACCCGCTTTTGCATTATCATCACTACGATATAAAGGAAACGTTTCGGGGAGTTTCTCTTTACTTTGTCCTGCAATTAGATGGATGCCGCCATCTAACCATTCTTGAGGAGTAGCACCTTGGAATTGCACTCCATTAAGACCTAATTGGATATCCACCCGGCTATTAGCAACAAATTTACTATCTTCACGCACAAGGTGTTTGAACTCATCATATATCAAGATACTAAAATTGACTTTCTCAGTAGCCAAGTGACGCTGTAACACCTCGCCAATTTGAATGCCTTTATAAACAATCGGTTGACCTTTATCGACACCGTAAGTGTCATGTGCCCAAAGTGCTACCGTAAGGGGGGATTTACCGTCTTCCTCTTCGGTTTTGATTATCTTTTTGCTACTTTGTAGGACAAATTGTTGCCCTTCTTCTGCTTGTGGGCCGTTTTGCGGTGAATCAAAGGCAATAGCGCCATTGATAACTGCAGAAAGGCTTTCCATTTTTAGACTGGCACCAGACTTAAGGTCAAAATTGCCTTGAAGCCCTGATACATTCCAAAACTGGCTCTCTTTGCGGACTAAGTTAACATAAGGCTTTTTTACTACCGCAGAAATGGAAACACCCTTGTTATCAGGCAAAATAGTGTAGTCCGAAATATAACCAACAGGCACTTTCCGGTAATAAATAGGGGAGTTTTCATTCAATGAGCCTAGATCTGGAGCTGTAAGGTGAATAAGTAACTCACCTTTATCAATATTGAGTTGTGGGGGCGTATCTTGTGCAACAAAAGAGAACTGCTCTGTTCCTGTGCTGGGTAACATGCCAATGTAATTTCCACCAACCAGAGCATCAAGGCCAGAAACGCCAGCCAATGATGCTTTGGGGGTGACTAACCAAAATTTAGTGCCTGAGTTCAAAGCCGGTCGCATGTCTTTATTCACACTAGCGGTCACAATAATGGTTTTCATATTTTTACTGATAGCAACAGATTGCACTAAACCAACTTCAACACCTTGGTATCGGATAGGCGTTCGATTGGCGACAACACCAGGTGCAGAGGTAAACTCAATCGTGATATCTGTTCCTCGTTCAACCCAATGCTGAAACAAAAGCCAGCCCGCAATGAAAATAGCGACTAAAGGCAGCAGCCAGAAAGGCGAAATTTGCTTGCGTTTACGTAATATGGCTTCTGATATTTCTTCAGAAGGTTCATTTTGCGGGGTTTGATTTTCCATAAGAATCCCAAATTAAACGGCTATCTAACCACTCAACAGCCAAAATAGTTAAAATAACGGCTGAACCAAAATACAGAGCAGCAGGCCCCATAGTAAAAGACATCAGCTGATCTCGATTAACGAGTGTCATCATTAAAGCAATGACAAATAAATCAAGCATGGACCAACGACCAATCCATGAAACAAACTTAAGTAATTTCATACGTAGAATAGGGTCAGTATTGCTTTTGAAATGGACAGAAAACAGTAGCAATATCATGATAATAATCTTAATAAATGGAACGAGTATACTGGCGATGAATACAATAATTGCTATTGGCCAGTTGCCTGTATCAATTAATGAAACGACTCCAGAATAAATGGTGTCCTCTAAGCGCTGTCCATTGAGATAAAAAATAGAAATTGGCATTAAATTAGCAGGAAATAATAACACCATGGCTGCAATTAGTGCGGCCCAGGTTTTTTGTAAGCTATGAGGCTCCCGAAAATGTAGAGGACGATGGCATCGTCTGCATTTCCCATTCCAATTCGCAGGCCCAGTGTAATGACAGGCAGTGCAGGCTAGTGTGCTATCTTGCGCTTCTTTATTATTAGTGGGATAAAATTTGTGCCATAACTCATCTAGGTTCATATGGATGAGAATTAATAAGCTGAGAATAGACATGGTAATAAAAGCGACTAAGCCATGGCCAATAAATACACTCGCGTAATCTTGCATTTTAATGGCGGCAATACCCAATGCTATCAGGTAAACATCTAACATAACCCACTCTTTGATATGTCCAAGCACTAAAAGGATCGGCCGGAGATTCAAATTGATGCGCTGACCAATAGGTAACAATAAAATTAAAATTGGTAATAATAAGGGGGCGGCAATAGCACAAAAAGCCACTATACTGGCGGTAAATGGGTCCCCTTGTTGATTAATTAAGCGAATACCTTCAATGACATTTGCGTTGATTTGGCTTCCTAATAAATGAATAGAAATGAGAGGTTGCCAAAATGCAATGGGGGCAAGCATCAATAATGTGATAGCCAGTATTGATAAACGATTAAGTGACCAAGATCGCCCATCATTAAGTTGGCTAAAACAGCGAGGGCAAACAACGACTTGCCGTATGCTGAATTGAGGCGTTAATAGCTTCTGATTGCAATGATTACAGCGTTGAAAAAGCAAATCAGTGTGATTAGTGTGGCTCATATTGACTCATTTTAGGTGGTTACCTAGATGTAATCTAGTGTAAAAGAATTTACCTCAAAGTGACAAATTGGTAATCTTAGGGCTACGCTTACAAATATTTGATTAATTGCTTGATTATTACAAGAAATAATTATGGATAAAAAGAAGTATTATCTTGAACTTTCAGACAATCTCTCTGCTCTACTTGCAGGTGAGTATGATTTAATTGCAACCTTAGCAAATACCAGCGCATTATTATATGAATGTTTAGAAGGTGTTAACTGGGCTGGTTTTTATCTCAGTAATGGGCAAGAATTAGTGTTGGGTCCTTTCCAAGGTAAAGTTGCATGTGTTCGGATCCCTTTTGGTAAAGGCGTTTGTGGAACAGCCTTTAGCAATAACCAAGTTCAGCGTATAGAAGATGTACATGCATTCCCAGGTCATATTGCTTGTGATGCAGCAAGTAACGCAGAAATTGTCTTTCCTTTGGTAGTTAATGGGCAAACTATCGGGGTTTTAGATATCGATAGCCCAAATATTAGCCAGTTCGACCAGGAAGACGAAAAAGGGTTACAACACCTTGTAAGCCAGTTGTGTCAACACTTGGCAATGTGTTCTATGCCTAAATATCATTAAATAATGGTCAGTTAAATTAATAGTAACGTGGCAATTGTCAGCAACACGATTATAATGTCGGCTTGTTCATGCCCGTGAGGTTGGCAAAATCGTTGTTATCAGGAAATTTCATGGAAAATCAACCTAAGTTGAATAGTAGTAAAGAAGTTATCGCATTTCTAGCAGAGCGTTTTCCTCGCTGTTTTATCGCTGAAGGCGAAGCACGTCCGTTAAAAGTCGGAATTTTTCAAGACATCGTAGGGTGCTTAAAAGAAGAAGATGGTATTAGCAAAACGCAACTGCGTTCTGCATTACGCATGTATACTTCTAGCTGGCGTTATCTTTACGGTGTTAAAGAGGGCGCTAAACGCGTTGACCTAAACGGTGAAGATTGTGGCGAATTAGACGCAGAACATATTGCTCATGCGCGCCAACAATTATCTGAGGCTAAAGCTCGCGTTCAAGCACAACGTGCTGAACAGAAAGCACAAAAACGCCCAGTTGCACAAAAAACGGGTGAAAAAACACCGCGTACTCAAGATGCAACTAAAGAAAGAGCACCTCGCCGCCGTCCAACAGAGAATAAAGAACGTCCGCAAAATACATCATCTAAGAACTCTCGTCGTAATACACCAGCTCCAGAGCAAAAACTGAAATCAGTGACTGATATCAACGCACTACAGATTGGCCAAACTTTGAAAGTGAAAGTGGGCACTAGTGTGATGGACGCCTCTGTGCTGGAAATTGCAAAAGACGGTGTTAGGGTTCAATTGCCAACAGGGCTGGCAATGATTGTACGCGCGGAACATTTAAAGTTCTGATACGGAGGTCAATCAGGTCATGAACAAACTTCTTAAAATTGCACTGGTGGTTAGTCTAGCGACTTTCGGCAGTGCAGTCGCTAATACTCAAGCAGTGGCTCCGGTCACTGCGGCTCAGTTACCTGTCTTAAAACAGAATGTACAACACGGTACAGTGAGTGAAAGAGTCACATCTCGGTTTACTCGCTCACATTATCGTCAATTTGATTTAGACAATGCGTTTTCTGGGAAGATATTTGACCGTTATCTTAATATGTTAGATTTCGGTCATAATGTTTTACTTCAATCCGATATTGACCAATACGCCAAAGATAAAGGCAAAGTCGGTCAATGGCTTGAGGATGGCAAATTAGATCCGTTTTATGACCTGTATAACCTGTCTCAGGAAAGACGTTTCGAGCGTTTTAAATATGCACTAGCTCGTTTAGAGCAACCCATCGATTTAAATGCGACTGATTCAATTGAAGTTGACCGTTCTAAATCACCATGGCCCAAAGACAAGCAAGAGCTTGATCGTCTTTGGGACCAAAAAGTGCGTTATGACTGGTTGAATTTAAAACTATCAGGGAAAGATGACAAAGAAATCAAAGAGAAACTGACAAAGCGTTATAACTTTGCGTTGAGGCGTTTAACGCAAGCGCAAAGTGAAGATGTGTTTCAATTGATCGTTAACTCTTTCGCTCGTGAAATCGATCCGCACACAAGTTATTTATCGCCTCGTAATACAGAACAATTCAATTCAGAAATGAGTTTATCATTAGAAGGAATTGGTGCGGTATTACAGCAAGATGACGAAAATACAGTTATCAACTCGTTAGTTGCTGGAGGCCCTGCGGCTAAAAGTAAAGAGCTAAAAGTTGGTGATAAAATTATCGGTGTAGGTCAAACGGGTAAACCGATTGTTGATGTGGTTGGCTGGCGCCTTGATGATGTGGTTGCTTTAATCAAAGGCCCGAAAGGAAGCAAAGTTCGGTTAGAAGTCGTTTCTGATACTAAAGGGGCGAAGCCACATATTGTCACCATAGTTCGGGAGCAGATCCGGCTAGAAGACCGAGCGGTCAAGCTGACAATCAAACAGCAAGGTAAAGATAAAGTTGCTGTTTTAGATATTCCTGGTTTTTATGTCGGCTTAACAAATGATGTTAAAACCCAATTACAAAACTTGGCAAAAGATAATGTTTCCGCATTGGTTATCGATTTACGCGGTAATGGTGGTGGCGCATTAACCGAAGCGGTCTCTTTATCTGGCTTGTTCATTCCGAAAGGGCCAATTGTGCAAGTTCGTGATAATAACGGCCAAGTTCGCCAAGATATCGATGATGATGACGTTGTTTACTATAAAGGTCCTCTTGTTGTTTTAGTCGACCGCTTTAGTGCATCCGCATCAGAGATCTTTGCTGCGGCAATGCAAGATTACGGTAGGGCGATGATTGTCGGTGAACCGACTTTTGGTAAGGGAACCGTTCAGCAACACCGTGGTTTAAGTCGTGTTTACGATCAAATGCTAAAACCAGAATGGCCTTCATTAGGTTCCGTTCAGTATACTATTCAGAAATTTTACCGAGTTAATGGTGGTAGTACACAGCGTGAAGGGGTGACTCCTGATGTGGTCATGCCTACAGGCCAGGATCCAGCTGAAACAGGTGAAAGTTTTGAGGACAACGCATTGCCATGGGATAGCATTCCACCGGCAAAATATACGCCTGTTGGTGATGTTTCTTCTGATTTATCGCCAATAAAAACGCAGCATTTGGCGCGTATTAGCAAAGACCCTGAGTTCAACTATATTGATGAAGATATTGCGCGCTATAAAGTTAACAAAGAGAGTAAGAATCGTATTTCACTCAACTATGCTGAGAGACAAAAAGAAGATTCAGAAATTGAAGCGACAAAATTGAAACGTATAAATGAACGTAATACTCGAGAAGGTAAACCATTATTGAAATCAATTGATGATTTACCTAAAGATTACGAAGGGCCAGATCCATACCTCGATGAAACGGTTAAAATGGCGGTCGATTTAGCGAATCAACATACTAAGTTATTATCAAATAATAAATAATTTCCTCTTATTATTTGTCAAATTAAGCCAGCGCCTAAGCTGGCTTAATTTTTTAAGTTTTCCTGTACCATCTTAATAGCTATCGCAAAATATAAGCTAAACATTAGTGTATTGTTAATTTGATATTTTTAGTAAATAGTCCCCAAATTAATGCAGTTTTATGCTTTGTTTACTTTATTTTTTAAAATGACTAACTGAAATTAATAATTAACTATAGGTTTCTTTACCTTTACTTAATTTATCCTAAACTTTTGGTATAGTTTCCTTATCAATGAGGCATTACCATGCGTAAATTATTTATAGGATTAATGGCTGTTAGTGTGATGATGGTTGCATCTATTAATACAGCGAATGCAAGAAATTACCCTTGTTCTGGAAGTAAAGGAGGAATTGACCGTTGTGACGGGGAGAAGTTTATCTGTAATGACGGGTCAACAAGCCGTTCAGAGCAAGTGTGTACGATAGAATTAAAAAACGATATTAACAGTAAAGCGAAAGCGGCTGGAGCGGTGATTGGCACAGGCGTTGTCAAGCAATCAAGTAAATCATCGGTTTCTGACTCAATAAAAAACAGTAGTGACAAAGCCAGTAAAACCGTTTCTGATAAAGCAGACAAGGCAAGTGATAAAGCATCTGGCACAGCTAAGACAGTAAAAGAGAAGGCCAGCAAAGCTGCGGATAAAGAAGTTAAAGACGTAAAAGATAAAGTTAGTAAAGGGACAGACAAAGAATCGGCAAAAGCCGTAAAAGAGAAAGCATCTAAAGCTGCAGACAAAGAATCTGCAAAAGCCGTAAAAGAGAAAGCAACAAAATCGACTAAAGAGAAAACTAATTAGTTCGAAAATAAAACTGCAAATTACAATAAAACATAATAGTGCCACTTAATGTGGCATTATTTTTTAATAAAATAAAAGTAAAATTGAATATTCATTCATTTGACAAGCAAAGTGGATGATAAGATAGATAAATACACTAAATTGTTTTTGGTGATTGACAAACTAGCTTTATCGTTTCAATGAAAAATAACTTTAAATTTAAATGGTTATAAAATGAACCTTAAAAAACAAATGGTTAAAAATTTCACCATCAAAAGTTATCATTTAATTAGCATATACCAATGAGTTTTGCATGTAGCTATGTAAAGTTATGTTATTTTTTAGGGTTTTCGCGTTAATGCACTTGAAAAAGTGTGAAAAAACCTTATTTATAAAGTAAATTCTACGTATATTTGTTTTTACCAAGGAATACATAAAAAATGATGAGAATTGCTTTATTCTTACTCACAAACTTAGCAGTTATGTTTGTGTTTGGGATAATCCTAAGTTTAACTGGGATCAGAGGGAGTAGTGTCCAAGGTCTTATGATCATGGCTGGTCTGTTTGGTTTTGGTGGTGCTTTCATATCACTATTAATGTCCAAATGGATGGCTCTGAAATCAGTGGGCGGTGAGGTTATCGAAACGCCACGTAACCAAATGGAACAGTGGTTAGTATCAACCGTTGAGCGCCAAGCACAACAAGTTGGTATTCAGATGCCACAAGTGGCTATTTATCATGCACCAGATATCAATGCGTTTGCTACGGGCGCGCGACGTGATGCTTCGCTTGTCGCGGTGAGTACCGGGTTATTAGAAAATATGAGCCGTGATGAAGCTGAAGCTGTAATTGCTCATGAAATTAGCCATATCGCAAATGGCGACATGGTAACGATGACCTTATTGCAAGGTGTGGTGAACACGTTCGTTATCTTTATTTCACGTATTATTGCACAGGTTGCGGCAGGTTTTATGTCCAACAGTGATAACGAAAGTGAAAGTAGCAATGGTAACCCAATGGTCTATTTTGCGGTTTCCATGGTACTTGAAATCGTCTTTGGTATTTTGGCGAGCATCATTACTATGTGGTTCTCTCGTTACCGTGAGTTCCACGCGGATGCTGGCTCGGCAAAATTAGTGGGGCGTGAAAAGATGATAGCGGCATTGCAACGGTTGAAAACGAGCTATGAACCACAAGAAGAAGGTCGTTTGATGGCATTTTGTATCAATGGTCGTGGTAAAGCATTCAGTGAATTATTTTTATCGCACCCACCATTAGACAAACGTATCGAAGCATTACGTTCAGGTGAATATTTAAAGTAGCCTAAATAATCGTCTAAAGTTAGCTTTAAGTAGACAATAATTTTAGTATCTGCCCAGTAATTGTTTAATTACTGGGCTTTTTTATTGAAACAGTATGTGACACATATCCCCTCAAAAATATCAACCCATATTCAATTAACTCAATTTTAATGACGACTCGCAATTAATTGTATTTATAACTGCAATTGATAAATCACAAGTGAGCTTACTCACAATCTTTTATTTTAAATGATGAATTTTAGAAATTTTGTTCGCTTTTATTCTACTTTTAATCTTTATTAGATTGATAAGGAAATGTTATGAATTTTATTGATATGTTAATTGATATGAATTAATTGGGGGTAGGATGGATTTGATAACGACGTGGTTAAGTGAACTAAATGGTGTGGTGTGGGGAGTACCAATGCTTGTTGGGATCTTAGGCGTTGGCATTTATATGCAAATTCGGCTTGCATTCCTACCGATAAGAAAAATTGGAACAGGCTTTAAGCTATTGTTTCAAAAGAATGAGTCACGAGGTGAGGGGCAAATATCACCTTTTAACGCATTAATGACAGCGTTATCGGCCACTATTGGCACGGGGAATATAGCTGGGGTCGCAACTGCGGTCGTCATGGGAGGGCCTGGCGCGTTATTTTGGATGTGGATGACGGCTTTGGTCGGAATGGCAACTAAGTACTCCGAAGCCGTGTTAGCAGTTCGTTTTCGTGAAGTGGATAAATATGGCCAGTATATTGGTGGCCCAATGTACTACATTAAAAATGGGTTAGGCCCTAAATGGATTTGGTTAGGAACGCTGTTTGCCTTTTTCGGTGCATGTGCTAGCTTTGGTATCGGAAATACGGTACAAGCTAACTCTGTTGCAGATGTACTAGAAAGTAACTTTGGTGTGCATAAATGGTTGACGGCGGGGGTATTAGTTTTATTAGTCGGTGCGGTATTGATTGGTGGATTACGACGTATCTCTGATGTTGCAGGAAAACTTGTCCCATTTATGACTGTGGCTTATTTTGGCGCAGGTGTCATTGTGCTTGGTATCTATTTTAAGGAGATCCCAGGTGCGCTCTCTTTGGTCGTGACCTCAGCTTTTAACCCTGTCGCTGCTCAAGGTGGGTTTGCAGGTGCGGCGGTATGGGCTGCAATACGTTTTGGGGTTGCACGAGGCGTGTTTTCCAATGAAGCGGGTTTGGGAAGTGCACCTATCGCCCACGCTGCTGCAAAAACACAAAATCCTATTCGCCAAGGGCTTATTGCGATGTTAGGGACATTCATTGACACTATCATTGTGTGTTCTGTTACAGGATTAACCATCATTATTACTGGTGGCTGGCTGACCAGTGAAACCGGAGCGACACTAACCGCATCATCATTCCAAACAGCCATTCCAGGTGGAAATTACATTGTTGCTATTGCATTAGCCATATTTGCATTCACCACCATTTTGGGTTGGAGTTTCTATGGCGAAAAATGTGTGCAATATTTATTCGGGTTGCGAGCAATAAAACCGTACCGAGTTTTATGGTTGATAGCTTTACCAATTGGTGCAACGCAATCACTTGATTTTGTTTGGTTATTAGCGGATACACTAAATGCTATGATGGCGATCCCTAATTTAATTGCTCTGTTACTTTTAAGCCCTGTTGTTTATCGGTTAACACGAGACCATATAAAAGATGTGAACGCAGATAGCATTGATATGGCAAAACAGTTGTACGACAATAAATCATAATCGATTGATAATAAGCTTCATTTTAATGATGAAGCTTATTATTTCTTCAATATCCCCCTCTTATTCATAAAGCTTATCGATGGGTAATATATAAATCATCTATTTTTATCGGTAAAATTACGGAATGGCGTTAAATGCGCTATGCTTAGAAGAGAAGTTGTAAACCATGCGTATTTTATAAATTAAACAAGGGGATAGAATGGATATTCTGGAGAAAACGTTATTGTTTGGTAATGAATTTTTGACAACGACAAACCCCGCTAGGTTAGTTCCATTTAAATTTGAGATCTATCATTCTGAGCAAGGTTTTTACCATCGAGTCTATAAGCAAGTTGGCATGTCAGGGGCTAACTTAGGGCAAACATTTCAAGTGTGGGCTTTTGAAGAGCAGAAAAGCTGGGATAAACAAACCGCTGATACGACAGTTGATGAATATATTCAGCATTGCCAAGATATTTATAAGCGGAATAATGCATAAGTTGTAGAAAAAAAAAGCCCCCTTCATAGGGTTCTGAAGGGGGAGCTAAATGAATAAAGAATGGTTTAATTCATGAACAAAGATAGATGATTTTCATGATTAAAACTTAGTTATTTGTGCAGTTTAAACCACTCAATAGTATATATATCCTTAAAATAGCATTTATCGCTAAATAATCTATTGGCGATACCCTGTTTTTATTTGTTCTAACGTGTTTTTATAGGTTTCTGCCTGTTTTTCGTCTTCCATTTGTGCAATTTCACGTTGCATCTTGATTAAAATTTTACCTGCATCAGCTTGGCCGATAGCTTTTAACATATGCGTCAGTAAATTTTTTAGACAAGTAACTTCATCCGCTAAAGTATTAACGTTAGGTTCAGTAGGAAAATGGTTTTTCATTAAAAAGGTCCTTTAAGCATAAAAAATAATAGCAAGATTGTAGCATAGAAAGTAATACTATGTGTTTTCAGATAACTGAATGTTATAAATATTCAGATTAATGCGTTAAATTTGAACGAACGATTAAATAGGATGTAGGAGGCGCTAATAATTACTAGGCCCGCTGTTTTTCTTGCCAGTAGGTAGGAAGGAGTCTTTATGAACAATAAAAAATTGTGATACAATTCACAAAAAGAGTTATTGGCAACAGAGGTTGCTCAGTAACGACTCAATCCTGTACTAAATACCAATGTCTTTTTGCAGCAATTTTTACATCCAATTAAGCTGTTGGTATCTGTTATTTGTGGGAAAGTGAAGGCTAAAAGAAATATGACGCAAGTTTCTAGAAAAACAGCTTGGATCCGTGTAATAGCATTAGCGGTTGCTGCATTTGTTTTTAATACAACAGAGTTTGTACCTGTTGCATTACTCAGTGATATTGCAAAAAGCTTTGATATGACGGTCGCACATACTGGTTTGATGATAACAATCTATGCGTGGGTTGTGGCTTTGATGTCGCTACCTTTAATGTTATTAACCAGTAAAATAGAGCGCCGTAAATTATTAGGCTTCTTATTTGTTATCTTTATTATTAGCCATATTATTTCTGGTTTTGCATGGAGTTTTGATATTTTAATTGCAGGACGTATTGGTGTGGCTTTATCTCATGCTGTATTTTGGTCAATTACGGCATCGTTGGCTATTCGGGTTGCCCCCGCAGGTAAAAAAGCTCAAGCACTTGGATTATTAGCGACGGGGACTGCATTAGCGACAGTATTAGGTCTTCCCCTTGGCCGAGTGGTTGGGCAATTCTTAGGTTGGCGAGCGACATTCTTAGGTATCGGTGTTATTGCATTGTTTACTATGGTTGTCTTGATCCGTTATTTACCTCGGTTACCAAGTGAACATTCCGGTTCGTTAAAAAGTGTGCCTATGCTATTTCAACGGCCGGCACTCGTTGGAATGTTTGCATTAACGGTGTTAGCAGTAACCGCACATTTTACGGCTTACAGTTATATTGAGCCTTTTGTTCGAGAAGTTGCATTACAAAGCCAAAATTTTGCAACTTTACTCCTGCTGATTTTTGGTGGAGCTGGTATTGTTGGCAGCGTCATATTCAGTCGCTACAGCAGCAAGTTTTCATTATCATTCTTACCCGCAGCAATCGCATTTATGACGATTTGTTTATTATTGCTGATGCCATTAGGCAGAGATGTTTGGTCTTTGGTGATGTTATCGGTGTTCTGGGGAATGGCAATGATGTGCATTGGTTTAGGGATGCAAGTTAAGGTGATTGATTTATCTCCAGATGCCACCGATTTGGCAATGTCAATTTTCTCTGGAATTTTCAACATCGGTATTGGTGCAGGGGCGCTGCTAGGTAATCAAGTTATTGTCCATATGGGGATGACTCAGATTGGTTACATTGGTGGTGTGATTGGTCTTATAGCTTTCGCATTATGTGTCTATTTATTCAGGCGCTATAGTGACACCCTTAGCGATAGAATAGGCGCTGCTGCAAATCACTAACTCGCATTTCATTATGACGTAAAGATGAAAGCTCTGTGTTATTTTAATGATAAACAGAGCTTTTTTGTTGTTACCTGAGTAACTCATTCTAATAATAAGGAAAGACAATGAAGGGTCTAGGTTTCTTATTGATGTCTATTATTGCTGAAGTCATTGCAACGACAACATTAAAAGCATCTGATGGTTTTAGTCGTTTTTGGCCGTCTTTGATTGTTATTATCGGTTATGCAGTCTCTTTTTGGGGGCTTTCACAGGTGGTGAAAACCATGCCATTAGGTATTGCTTATGCAATTTGGTCAGGTTTGGGAATTGTGTTGGTTTCCATCGCTGCAATTTATATTTACAACCAAAAACTCGATTTACCTGCAATTATTGGTATGCTATTAATTATTATTGGTGTCTTAGTCATTAATTTATTTTCAAAAAGTGGTGGGCACTAAACCGTTGGTGCAGGATATTCAGGCAGCATGATTGGGGAAACAAAAATGAGGCATCGGGTTAGTCAATTTTTAAAACCAGTAATAGCAATGTCACTTGCTGGGGTGATATCTGTCATGCTATCTGCGTGTGGTAGCTCAAACGTAGATAAGTCTGTGGAACATTCCGCGAGTCAGTATGCCCAGCAAGTGGTCAATTTAGGGCCTGGTGCGCAAGAAGCTTGTGTGTCAGCGGGGGGCTTACCTGCATTGACATTAGAATTAAATGGTTCACAAACTGCCGTATGTCAATTTGCGAATGGTAAACGTTGTGCTGTTGACATTATACAATCGGGCTCTTGCATATAACTCTTCTTTTTATGAAGTTAATTAACCTCCTATTAATTATTAATAAGAGGTTAATTAACGCTATATTCCCATTCTAATCTATTCTATTTTAATATTCCTATATTTCATTTTATTAATTATGTTTTTTATTAATCATATATAGGTCATCTAATTATGAGCATCTATTTAGGTGTTTATTTTAATTATTGATATTTAACGACGAAATTACTAATATTAAATAATAAAGAATATTTTAGATAATTATAAAAGCACATATAAAGACGTTTACATTTATTAAAGAGTAATGCCTAATGAAAAAGAAAATTGAAGAGTATGATGGCCCCGCTGCAGGTTGGGGGGCTGTAAAAGCAGTTGCAGAAGCGCTACGCGGCCAAATGAAAGTCGGGCACGATATCATTGCGATGTTTGAAATGAATAAGGTGGACGGTTTTGACTGCCCTGGCTGCGCGTGGCCTGATCCTGTACACACAGCGTCATTTGATATTTGTGAGAATGGGGCAAAAGCAATTGCTTGGGAAGCGACATCTAAAAAAACAACCCCGGAATTTTTTTCTAAATACACTGTTACAGAATTACTTGAGTGGGATGACTTCCATTTAGAGGATGAAGGCCGTCTAACTCACCCTATGAAATATAATTCACAAACCGATAAATATGAACCTATCGAATGGGAAGAGGCCTTTCAGCAAATAGGTACGCGTTTACAAAGTTATTCAGACCCAAATACTGTTGAATTTTATACCTCCGGTCGAACTTCAAATGAAGCCGCATTCTTATATCAATTGCTGGCTCGTGAATATGGAACAAATAATTTCCCTGATTGTTCAAATATGTGCCATGAGCCAACGAGTGTTGGTCTTGCTGATTCCATTGGTGTCGGTAAAGCGACAGTATTGTTAGACGATTTTGATAAAGCGGACTTAGTTATTTGTATAGGCCATAACCCAGGGACTAACCATCCAAGGATGTTGAGTTCATTGCGCGAAGTTTCTAAACGCGGCGCAAAAATCATTGCAATAAATCCTTTGAGAGAACGCGGTCTTGAGCGTTTTGCCTACCCGCAAGACGTGGTAGAAATGCTAACGCTAGAGTCTACACCTTTAGCAGGGCACTATTATAAGGTTCGTATCGGTGGAGACACAGCTTTACTTAAAGGTGTCATGAAGTTGTTGATTGAAAAGCACCAAGCCGCTGTGGACGCAGGAAAAGAACCTATTCTCGATACTGAGTTCATATCAACTCATACACAGGGTTATGAAGCTTTAAAAAATGACTTAGAGACAACAAGCTGGAAAGATATCTTGAGGGTTTCTGGTTTACCTCGTGAGTCTATTGAAGAGATTGCCGACCTTTATATTGAGGCAAAAAGCACTATTATTTGTTATGGCATGGGGATCACTCAGCACGAACATGGTACGCAAAATGTGCAGCAACTCGTTAATTTACTGCTACTAAAAGGTAATATTGGCCGCGAAGGTGCGGGTATTTGCCCATTGCGCGGCCATTCGAATGTTCAGGGTGACAGAACGGTTGGCATTACAGAGAAACCGTCAAAAAGCTTTTTAGACAAAATTGAACAACGATTTGGTTTTAAACCACCAAGTGAATTTGGCCATGCAGCAGTGGCTAGTATGCAAGCAATTTCTGAAGGAAAAGCCAATGCGTTAATTTGTATGGGTGGAAACTTAGCAGTTGCAATGCCAGATAGAGACGCTTGTTTTTCAGGTATGAAAAAGCTTGATTTAGCCGTCCATACAGCAACGAAACTAAATCGTTCTCATTTATTAACCGCTAAGCAGACATTCATATTACCTGTATTAGGGCGTAGTGAGATAGACAGACAAAGCAGTGGTGTGCAATGCGTTACGGTAGAAGACTCCATGTCGATGGTTCACGCATCAAAAGGTTTACTTAAACCTTGTAGCCCTTATCTTAAATCCGAGTGTGCGATTGTTGCAGGGATAGCGAAAGCGGCAATACCGCAGAGTAAAGTTGAATGGGATGATTTTATCGGTAATTACGACTTGATCCGCGATGCGATGGAAGCGGTACTGCCTGGTTTTGATGATTATAACGCACGTATTAAAATACCTGGAGGGTTCCATCTGACTAACGCTGCTTCTGAGCGTCGTTGGTTAACGCAATCAGGTAAAGCTAACTTTGTACCGACAGAGGGCGTTATTGAAGACCCGAATTCAGCGGTAAATAGCGAATTGATTTTGGCGACATTGCGTAGCCATGATCAGTACAATACAACAATTTATGGGTTAAATGACCGATACCGTGGTGTGTTTGGGCAGCGAGATGTTGTTTTCATCAGTGGTGCAGAAGCCCAAAAACAGAAGTTAGAGGCGGGGGATAAAGTTAATCTCATTGCATTAGATCGTGAGCAGAAACCGACAAAACGCCGTTTAGATAACCTCACTGTCGTGATTTATGATATGGCAGACCGCAGCGTTGCTACTTATTTTCCTGAAGCTAATAATCTAATTTCGTTAGATAATTTCGACCCGCAATGTGGTATTCCTGCGTATAAAAATATTCCCGTGAAATTAGAACGAGTTATTCAATAAACAGATTTAAGTTTTAGAAACCCCAAATGTTGAACGTAACATTTGGGGTCTTAAAGATTATTTTTTGGCTGGGAAGAACTGGCTGATGATAACAATGATGGCAACTAAGAGATAAGCCGCGAAGATGCCAATTAACCATTGTGGCATATCCAGCCCTAAGAATGCCCACTGCCTAACAGCACAGTCACCTGTCGCTTCAAACACTGCAGGTACCCATTCTTGTAATGGTAACCAATCAGGGAAATTAACGAAAAAATCACAAGAGGCAAATGGGGAAGGATAAAGCTGTAGCATGGTATGTTCCCATGCAAGATCTAAACCGCGCCAAGCAGAGTAAACCCAAATAAGCATGGCAACCCAGCGTATCACCATGTTTCGCGGTGCCACTGCGCCAATTATGCCAGCAACCATAATCCCAAGTAATGCAACGCGCTCATAGATACACATAACGCATGGTTGTAGCTTCATAACATGCTGAAAATATAAAGCAGCACACTCGAGTATAAAGGCAATAAAGGCCATAAGTAGCCAAGCGCCTCTTCCTTGTGAGCAGTAGTTAAAAAATCTGAACATACTTAGTATCCTAATTGAGTGATGCGCCCATTTTGCCTCTATCAGACCGATAAAAAAAGTAATTAAAGTGAAATAATGCAATTTTAGATAGGGCTTTACCTAATATTACAATTAGCCGTATTGGTGTACGGCTAATTGTTTTAAAGTATAGTTATTGAGCGAATGTTATCAACCCAATACTTTCCATCCAATGCGTGATTGGTACTAGCCAGAACTCTACCCCTAATAGCCCAACAATTGTCATTACGATGGTATATGGCAGCGCCATCCAAACCATACGGCCATAAGATAAGCGGATCAGCGGTGATAACGCGGATGTTAATAAAAACAAGAAGGCAGCTTGGCCATTAGGTGTTGCAACTGAAGGCAAGTTAGTCCCTGTATTAATTGCCACGGCTAAAAACTGGTATTGTTCCGTTGACACCAAACCGTCATTTGCCGCTTTTAAAGCCTCAGTAATATAAACTGTCCCTACGAAAACGTTATCTGATACAGCAGAAAGCAGGCCATTAAAGAGATAAAATAAGGAGAGTTGCGATGATTCAGAGGATTGCAATACAAACTGAATAAATGGGGTGAATAATTGCTGGTCAATAATAACAGCAACAATACTAAAGAAGACAGTTAATAAAGCGGTAAAAGGTAACGCTTCCTCGAAGGCTTTACCCAATGCATGCTCTTCTGTGATGCCACAAAATGCGGTAGCAAGTACGATAACGGATAGACCAATCAGACCAACTTCAGCTAAATGGAAAGCAAGGGCGACTATCAACCAAATACCAATTAATCCTTGAACAACTAACTGTGCAAGATCTCTTTTGGTACGTTTAGCCGTCTGTTTTTTATCGTGCTCAGTTAAAATTTGGCGTACAGAGTCTGGAAGCTCAGCACCGTAGCCAAATAGTTTAAATTTTTCAACGACAAAACAGACGACTAAGCCACAAACAAAAACGGGTATGGTTACAGGAGCCATACGGATATAGAAGGTAATGAAGTCCCAATTGACATGTTTTGCAATGATAAGGTTCTGTGGTTCACCCACCATGGTCATGACACCACCAAGTGCCGTACCAATACCTGCATGCATCATCAAGCTTCGTAAAAAAGCCCTAAACTGCTCGAGGGTTTGTTTTTGCTCTGCATTGTTAATAAAACCATCGTTTTGTAGGTCAGTGTTGTTGGGCTGGTTAGAGGCATACTGGTGATAGATAGAATAAAAACCAATTGAAACGCTAATGACCACAGCAATAACGGTTAATGCATCTAAAAATGCAGATAAAAATGCACTCGCTATACAAAAAGCAAGGGAAAGAATTCGTTTAGAACGCACATTTATCAACAGCTTGGTAAAAACAAACAAAAGCAATTGCTTCATGAAATAGATACCCGCTACCATAAAAATCAGTAACAAGATAACTTCAAGGTTATTGCTAATTTCATGTGAAATTTGAGCAGGGGTCGTCATGCCAATGAGAACGGCCTCTATGGCTAAAAGACCGCCGGGCTGCAATGGGTAACATTTAAGTGCCATTGCTAATGTGAATATAAATTCAGCAACTAATAGCCAGCCTGCAACGAAGGGGCTGATAAAGAAAAAGACAATAGGGTTAATTATTAGGAATATAATAATTGCTAATTTGTACCAATCAGGCGAATTTCCCAGAAAATTTTTCAAAAAAGCTGTTTTTAAACTAAAATCCATTATGGTTCGTTATCCTCTTTTATGCGGATGTCGTGTACTGTGTTATACATACTACTCTTATCTCTTACAGATTTTAAGCATATTTGCTAATTGAGAGCGTATGAATTATATGGAAATTATATGATTTGCTTCACCCTTTATTTTTAGTCTAACTATATCAGGTGATGACAATCTGGTATGATTTGCTCAATATCCGTCTAAATGTTTGGAATAATAAAAATATGGTTATTAAAGCTCAAAGTCCGGCCGGTTTCGCGGAAGAGTATATTATTGAGAGCATATGGAACAACCGCTTTCCACCAGGTTCAATTTTACCCGCTGAGCGTGAGCTTTCGGAATTAATTGGTGTGACCAGAACAACCTTACGAGAAGTGTTACAGCGTTTGGCTCGTGACGGTTGGTTAACCATTCAGCATGGTAAACCAACGAAAGTGAATAACTATTGGGAAACGTCAGGTCTAAATATTTTGGAGACACTGGCTAGGCTTGATCACGATAGAGTGCCGCAACTCATTGATAATTTATTGGCAGTACGTACCAATATTGCGGCAATCTTTATTCGCACAGCCTTTCGAAATAACCCAGAGAAATCAATAGAAGTGTTAGCTGGGCGGGAAAAAGTGGAAGATAATTCAGATGCATTCAGTGATTTGGATTATAACATTTTCCGTGGGCTTGCATTTGCATCTGGTAACCCAATTTATGGTCTGATTATTAACGGGTTAAGAGGGCTGTATACCCGTGTTGGCCGCTATTATTTTTCGAACCCTGAAGCGAGGCGCTTAGCGTTGAACTTCTACCAACAATTAAGCCATCTTTGTCGTGAGCAAGCCTATGACCGTATTATGGATTGTGTGCGTACTTATGGAAAAGAAAGCGGAATGATCTGGCATAGTATGCAAAGTAATATGCCTTCAGATTTAGCACAAAGCCGCTAGTTAACTGACATTAATCCCATAAGGCCAGCATGTTGTGTTGTATCAGTATGCTGGTTTTTTTATCATTAATCATTGACAGATTTTAGCCAAATAGCCATCATTCACTTGAATGAAGTGAAAAACCAATCTTTGTTTGTTTATTGGTATTTAATACCATCAAACGTCCTCTTCTTAGTTTAATAAAATAAATTGATTTTATTGGGCGCCTCACGTGAATCGATAGAAAATTCTAAATTAAAAAATAACTAAGAATTCATTTTTTTTATCCTATTGAATTTAAGTTAATTTATTTTTTGTTTGAATTTTAAGCTGGAATTTAATATCGACATGTAAAGAAAATGTGACCAAATTTAAATTTTTTAACTGTATTGTTAAAAGTGTTAATTCACCACATTGGCAAATATTTCCTAGAATATTATCCTAAAAGAAATGGTGCAGACTTTTATTTTGTGGGGAAGCGATGAAAATTCTAGTGTTAGGCGCAGGCGTTATCGGTGTGACAACCGCGTGGTATTTAGCACAAGAAGGGCACGAAGTGCTAGTGGTGGATAGGCAACATGATGTGGCAGAAGAAACAAGTGCCGCCAATGCAGGGCAAGTATCCCCTGGATATGCGACCCCATGGGGTGCACCTGGGATCCCTCTTAAAGCGGTGAAATGGATGTTTGAAAAACACGCCCCCTTGGCGATACGTCCAGATGGCACGTTATTTCAGCTGCGCTGGATGTGGCAGATGTTAAAGAATTGCGACATTCAACATTATGCAATGAATAAAAGCCGTATGGTGCGCATTGCAGAATACAGCCGTGATTGTATTCGTCAATTAAGAGCGGATACAGGTATTGAATATGAAGCCCGCCAAGGTGGTACTTTACAGATTTTCCGTACTGCTGAGCAGTTTGATAATGCAGCCAATGACATTGCGGTCTTACAGCAAGAAGGTGTTCCATACGAATTACTGACATCAAATGAACTAGTTAAAGCCGAACCTGCGTTAGAATTTGTTAAGCATAAGCTTACCGGCGGGTTGCGGTTACCGAATGATGAAACGGGGGATTGCCAGCAATTTACTAAAAAATTAGCCAAAATGGCACAAAACTCAGGCGTTAAATTCAAATTTGGTGGCCATGTTGAGCAAATCTTAACTGAAGGTAATAAGGTGAGTGGCGTCAAAATTGATGGTGAAATTTTGCAAGCAGACCGCTATGTTGTTGCAATGGGCTCTTACTCTACTTCAATACTACAAAGTTTGGTTCAAATCCCAGTCTATCCACTCAAAGGCTATTCATTAACCATGCCAATTATTGACGAGCAGCGTTCGCCAACCTCCACCATTTTGGATGAGACATACAAAATTGCAGTAACGCGGTTTGATGAGCGTATTCGCGTCGGTGGAATGGCTGAAGTTGTTGGGTTTAATTTGAATATACTGAAAAAACGCTGCGAAACATTGAAAATGGTGGTACAAGATTTGTATCAAGGCGGTGGTGACATCGAACAAGCACAATTTTGGACAGGGTTGCGTCCAATGACACCGGATGGTACTCCGATAGTTGGGCCGACTGCATACAGTAATTTATATTTAAATACAGGGCATGGGACATTGGGTTGGACAATGGCTTGTGGTGCAGGGAAACTACTGGCAGATATAATTTCAGGGAATACACCAGAGATAGCGTCTGATGATTTATCGGTATTTAGATATCTTGATGGTTTTAATACCAAGTTGGTTACGCATGGTGATTTAACGCCGGCACGCTAAGTATTTGATGTTTTGGCATCATTGTAATTTTAGAATTAATTAAATGTATTAAGGGAATTTAAATGCCGCGCCCAATAAGTGCTGTTATTCATCTACAAAATTTACAACACAATTTGTCTATCGTACGGCAACATGTTGGAAAATCGAAAATTTGGTCAGTTATGAAAGCAGACGGTTATGGTCACGGTATCAAGCAGATTTGGTCAGCGCTGAAAGAAACTGATGGTTTTGGGGTGTTGGATTTTGACGAAGCAATTTTGTTACGAAAAGAAGGGTGGAAGGGGCCAATTCTATTGCTAGAAGGCTTTTTCCAGCCTCAAGACTTGCAATTGATTGATCAATATAATTTAACGACAAGCGTGCATAGTGAGTGGCAATTATTTGCCATTGAGAATGCTCAATTATCATCACCGATTTCAGTCTATATCAAACTAAATAGCGGAATGAATCGCTTAGGTTTTTCACCGAGCGAATACGAAAGTGTAGTACAACGGTTATTTAAAATGCCGAATATACGCCATTTAACGTTAATGAGTCATTTTGCGAATTCAGATACCAAAACAGGTGTTGTAGAACCGTTCCGACAAATTCAACAATTCGAACACTTATCGTTAGAAACCTGTATTGCAAATTCAGGAGCGACATTGTGGCATAAACAAACCCAATATGATTGGGTTCGTACTGGCATTTTGTTGTATGGCGCTTCCCCAAGTGGAAAATCTGCAGATATATTTGGGTTGGGTTTGAAAGCAGCGATGACATTGCAATCAGAAGTGATTGCTATCCATGAAATCCCAGCTGGGCAATCAATTGGTTATGGTAGCCGGTTTACATCAACTAAACCTATGCGTATTGCAACAGTCGCTTGTGGTTATGCAGATGGATACCCTCGGCATGCTGCAAATGGAACGCCGGTATGGTGCAAAGGAAAGCGCTGTGCACTACTGGGGGCTGTTTCGATGGATATGCTGACTATTGATATTAGTGATTGTGACGATGTTAAACTTGGTGAGCGAGTGGAGTTATGGGGGCAAAATTTACCGGTTGATGAGGTTGCACAAGCAGCGGGGACAATTGGTTATGAGCTACTTTGTGCGCTTGCGAAAAGAGTTCCTATTTCTTATGAAAATAAAGTAGAATAAATATTAACCAATCATACTGAAAATAGTAAAAATTTAGCTTTACGTGTGATTTTGGTTAAGAATGTTTGGATTGCAACTATATTGATATAACATATAGAGTGTGATCTATTTCTCATTATTTTTAGGTTAAATATAATATGTCAAAAGCAATTAAATTAACGACACTTGCGATGGCTCTGAGTGTGTTATCTGGGGCCGCATTTGCAGGAACTTGGTCTGTTGGTGGTTCGGTATTAGCGCAGTCAACACCTTATAAAGGAATTAAGAGCCGTGATTATGTCACGCCAGTGCCTATTGTTAATTATGACAGTGAGAATTTCTATTTTCATACATTAGCTGCGGGTTATTATTTATGGAATGATACACAAGACCAGTTATCATTGGATGCTTATTATTACCCACAATTTTTTAAACCTAAAGACAATGATGATAAAGCGATGCGCGAGTTAGACCGCCGCCGTGATACGGTGATGACGGGGCTGACTTATCGTCATAAAGCTGATTGGGGTACACTGAGAACGAATATTTCTGGTGATATTTTAGGTATCAGTAATGGTATTCGTGGTGAGTTTGCCTACCTGTATGGCTTTGAAGGTGACAAATGGTCAATCACTCCAGGTCTGGGTATTAAATGGGATAGTAAGAACCAAAACCGTTATGAATATGGCGTGTCTTCAAAAGAATCACGTAATAGCGGTTTAAAACGCTATAACCCAGGTTCAAGTTGGACACCATACGTTGAGGTGACAGGGAATTACCGCTTTGATGAAAATTGGACGGTATTCGCAATGGGCCGTGTTGACCGCCTGCCAAGTGAAGTGAAAGATAGCCCAATGGTAAATAAAGATGTTTCTGCCATTATGTGGACGGGCGTCACTTACACATTCTAAGTTCGTTATAGAATATTAAATTATTTAGCCCCTGATATCATGATGATTATCAGGGGCTAATTTTATCTATCGAGAAATTTGATGTGCTTAGATCTTATATGCTCAGAATGGATAATTAATCTTGCGGCTTATTATCACGGCTGACCATCACTAATGAAAGGCGAGCAGGGTGCTGCGCATCACTTTTCATTGGGACGTTGATCCTTGCTGTTTCTACACAAACCATCTGTTTGTACCCATTATTTGGCATATCGCCCATACTGCATGATAATTCTGCCCAAGGGTTCCAACAGACAACATCACTATTATGGTAATGGTGAATTTCTATTGTACGGGCCCATCCGTCATCACGTAAGAGGCTGTATTCCTCTGGTTCTGAATAAATACGGTCGGTATGTTTATTAAATTTCAGTGGTTCATTTACATAAGCTTCTTTATCTGCGACTTTATCGAAATAGTGGCCACCTAATCCATATACAGTGGCTTTTTGAATATCGCTGATATTGAAATAACTGTGTAATGCAGCAGTCGTTTCGAAGTCCCCATAACTTTCTAGTTCAAGCTCACATGTTTCACCTAGTTTCATTCGTAGGATCAGGGTGAACTCATGGGGCCATAATTTACGGGTATATTCTGTATCTGTTAATGTGAAGGTTAAAATAACACCATCTTCATGTTCATTATGTGCAGTGAATTGCCAAGGTAGAATTCGTGCAAAACCATGACTAGGACTAGCTACAGGACCAAACCAAGGCCAACAAATAGGAATACCACCGCGGATAGCAACGCCTTCTTTAAAAGCACTCTCTGAACTTAGCCACAAGCAAGGTTTTTGCCCCGCAGGTTGCCAATCAATAAGTTGGGCGCCTTGTAAACTGACGGCCCCACGCACCTTAGGATGCGAGATAACAATGAGTGGAAGCTCACCAAGTTGGCGTTGAGTGATGTAAGCGGAGACTTGTTTGATGACCGGTAATGCAAAAAGTTTATCGTGCATGGTATTAGGCCTGTGTTAATGAAACAGAGTGAATACTCGTCATACATTAAACTGCAGCATTGTTGACGGTGTTCATTCACTTGAATTATTTAGAGTATCTGTCCGGCATACTTAAAGCCGCAGTGAATAGTATTCATTCTAAAATAAGTTGTGTTTATAGCGTATCCAATGAGAGATCAACCATAAGCGATATAGCAGAAAATATGAAGTGTTAATTTGTTATTGGATACGGTACAAAAGAGCCGCCAATTGGCGGCTCAGTTAGACAGATTACACGACAGCTCTTATTTAGAGATGTGAGCGATCAGGTCTAATACTTTGTTAGAGTAACCTGTTTCGTTGTCATACCAAGAAACTAATTTAACAAAGTTGTCGTTCAGTGCGATACCTGCTTTAGCATCAAATACTGAAGTCAGTTTTTCACCGTTGAAGTCAGTTGATACAACGTCATCTTCAGTGTAACCCAGAACGCCTTTCAGCTCGCCTGCTGCTGCTTCTTTGATAGCATCACAGATTTGAGTATAAGTTGCTGGTTTTTCTAAACGAACAGTTAAGTCAACAACAGAAACGTTAGGCGTAGGTACACGGAAAGACATACCAGTCAGTTTGCCATTCAGTTCAGGGATAACTTTACCTACAGCTTTAGCAGCACCGGTTGATGAAGGGATGATGTTTTGAGCAGCACCACGACCACCACGCCAGTCTTTATGAGAAGGACCATCAACTGTTTTTTGAGTTGCAGTTGTTGCGTGAACAGTTGTCATTAAGCCTTCAACGATACCGAATTTGTCGTTGATAACTTTAGCCAGTGGAGCTAAGCAGTTAGTTGTACAAGATGCGTTAGAAACGATTTCTTGACCTGCGTAAGCTTTGTGGTTAACGCCCATAACGAACATAGGAGTATCATCTTTAGAAGGGCCAGTTAGAACAACTTTCTTAGCGCCTGCTTGGATGTGTTTACGTGCAGTTTCATCAGTTAAGAAGATACCTGTTGCTTCAGCAACGACGTCAACACCGACTTCGTTCCATTTCAGGTTTGCAGGATCTTTTTCTGCTGTTACACGGATTTTTTTGCCGTTTACAACTAGGTGACCATCTTTAACTTCAACAGTACCGTTGAAACGACCATGAGTTGAGTCGTATTTCAGCATGTACGCCATATATTCTGCATCGAGCAGGTCGTTGATAGCAACGATTTCGATGTCAGAACGCTCTTGTGCAGCACGGAAAACGATACGGCCAATACGACCAAAACCATTAATACCTACTTTGATAGTCATAGTATTTCCACCAGCTATTTATTCGTGAATTAAGTTGTAGTTAAAGTTACCAAAACCTTGCCAGCCGTCAAGCGGAATCGTGTCAATTATTGAAAAAAATCAATTCTGATACCACCAATTGCTTATTTGTCAGCCACTTCAGCGGCAAATACAGCCGCACGTATTATCGGGATTGTACGGCATAATGAAACCATCTATCAGTGATATATGTGATACGGTTCACAAATCAAAACGGAAAGTAAGATGCTTCTTAGTTTAGAATAGTTTTACAGAAAATGTTGTTAATTTTTTGTTGATTGAAATTGATGTATGATAACCATTAAACCGTTTAGTCATTTAAATATTTAGGGATGACATGTCAAATAAAGATAACCAACCTATTGATATCTCAAAGTTAAATGAGATGCAGCGTTATGTTACACAACAAGCCGGTACCGAGCCACCCTTTAGTGGTCAATTATTGCATAACCGTAAAGACGGTGTGTACGAATGCTTATGTTGTGGTACACCTTTATTTATGTCTGAGACCAAATTTGATGCAGGTTGTGGTTGGCCAAGCTTTTATCAACCGGTTAATGAAGAGGCCATCAAATACATTGAGGATTTCTCTCATGGAATGCATCGTATTGAGGTTCGTTGTCAACACTGTAATGCGCACTTAGGGCATGTATTTCCAGACGGTCCTCAGCCTACCGGTCAGCGTTACTGCATTAATTCAGCATCATTAAGCTTTATTGATGATGATAGCGGTGAAAAGACACGTGGATAAAGAGCTGAAGGTTGCTGAAGCTATTCTATGATAATAACAAAAACGATTCAGCTTTTAGCTGAAATCGAGAAAAATAAAATAATGTGCTAATTGTGTATTTGAAGGAGCCTTACCGTGAGCGTTGAAGTTAATCCAGAGCAGCTTGAACAATTGTTGGCAGTGATGACCCCCGAAATTTATGAGCGCCTAGTGACAGCAGTTGAACTCGGTAAATGGCCTGATGGGGTGATGTTAACACCGGAACAGAAAGAACATAGCTTACAAATGGTGCTATTGTGGCAGTCTCGGAATAACCATGACCCGGAACATATGACGGTAGGGACTAATGGTGAAATTACGATGAAGAGCAAACAAGAGCTGAAAATGTTGTTTCAAGGTGAAATGTTAGCGACCTTAAAACCACAAAACAATGATGAATAACAGCTGCTTTACAAAAAGTTTGGTTATTCAATATGATGCTAAAGGGTGACAGGGTCACTAAAACAAGTTTTCTCAACTGATATGAGAAAACTTGTCAGCAAAGTATGAGCTAATGAAGGTCAGCTAAAGTGATTAACCTTGCGCCTTGCTTTTGCATTTCAGCTAAGGCTTCTTGGCTATCATTGGCCGCTAGGTTAACACCTCTACACCCATCGGCGAGAACATCCACGGAATAGCCTAGTTTTAACGCATCTAATACAGTAAATTTGACACAATAATCTGTCGCAATTCCCATAATAATTAAATGTGAGATATGCTGTTCTTGTAACCATGCGTGCAAACGAGTTTGGCTAATTTTATCGTTATCGAAAAAGGCACTATAACTATCAACTTGAGGGTTTTCCCCTTTGGTGAAAGTTTCACGAATAAGCGATTGGTTTAAATTCGAGTGTAACTGAGCGCCGTGTTCACCTTGTACGCAATGAATTGGCCACCAAACTTGTGTAATGCCGTTTAATTCACCGACTTCACCAATTTGAGTGTTTGAATTAGCAGCGAAGCTAAGGTGTGTCGCGGGATGCCAATCTTGACTTGCAATGATATCTATCCGTTTTTGTTGGCAAATAGCCATTGCTTTATTCGCAACATCAATAACATGTTCGCTTTCATTTACTGCCAATGTCCCACCAGTGCAAAAATCGTTTTGTAAATCGACTAACAGTAAAGCTGTTTTCATTATGTCCTCAGTATTTTATCTGTTATTCATCAGCATAGCTCAACTCACCGCGTAAATTATTCTGCATTAATTCACGGATCAACGCAGGGGTATAATTTTGGCTAAGTAAGTAGTGCAACTTACTTAAGGCGGCTTCAAAAGTCATGTCATATCCACTGATCACACCAGCTTCAGCAAGGGCGTGTCCCGTGGCATAGCCTTCCATATTAACACGACCAGAAATACATTGTGTCAGGTTCACCACAATAATTCCTCGGCTCGTTGCTTCGCGAAGTATACGGAGTAATTCAGGTTGCTGAGGGGCATTACCGACACCGTAAGAGCGTAATATTAGTGCCTTAACGGGTTGCTGAAGAATATTGCGAACAATCTCAATTGAGAGCCCAGGGTAAAGTGTAACCACACCGATAGGTTGAGGTGTAATTTGGTGGCTTTTAAATTCACCGATACCAATAGGAGCAGGACATGTATTAAATGTGCGAATATTGATGCCAGCTTCCATTAGTGGTGAGCAGTTAGGCGAGCTAAAAGCATCAAAGCCATCAGCATGGGCTTTAACGGTGCGGTTACCGCGATATAATTTATTATTGAAAAATAGGCCGACTTCATTAACGGGGTAGTTTGCCGCTAAATATAATGCATTTAATAGATTCGTCTGCCCATCAGAACGCAATGCTTCTAAAGGTATTTGTGACCCTGTCACTATTACCGGTTTTTTCAAGTTTTCAAACATGAAAGATAACGCAGAAGCAGTAAAAGCCATGGTATCAGTGCCATGTAAGATGACAAACCCATCATAAAGTGGGTAGTTTTCACAAATGTCATCAGCGATAAGCTGCCAATCTTCAGGGGTAATATCAGATGAATCAATCAACGGCTGATGCTCTCGGATCGTAAACTCAGGCATTTCAGGACGGTGAAACTCAGGCATTTGAGCTAATTGAGCTTGTAAGTGACCGGAAACAGGCACATATCCCTGTGGTGAATGGCGCATGCCGATTGTTCCGCCCGTGTAGACAACATAAATTGATTTCTTCTGCATCTGATTACCTAATTTATCCAACTTATCGAAGGAGAGTGATTATCAGGATTTTGACGTATTTGTTAGCGTATTACTATCGTTAACTTACGAATAATTAGATTGATATGAGGTTATTGATGGGGTTATGAGAGAAATCCCCTTCACCGGTTCTGAAGGGGATTTAGCAATCAGTTAATTTCTGCGCAATTTAAGCAAAATGCATAACGGTTTTGCGGGTCATTCATTTTTAAGAAAAATTGAGCTTGCTGGCGGATGTCCGTCGCGACAGCTGGGGGTAAAAATACGTGTAGTACATCGGGCATTACGGCTTGGACGCTAGTTGTTAATTCAAGTAGCAATTGATCCATAAAGGTCAACTCAGGCTTCATCCAATCTAACTTAACATCAGTGAGTTTAGCGAGCTCAGCGGCTTTATCTACCGCATTATCAAAATCACCTAGCTGGTCGACAAGGCCATTTTTAAGTGCATCTTGCCCGATCCACACACGGCCTTGTGCAATTTTATCTATTTCTGCTGGCGTTTTATGGCGAGCTTTAGCAACTAAGCCAATAAATGTTTCATAGCCATTTTCAATAGTGATTTGCATCATGTCAGCAAATTGTGGGCTGATCCCTTTTGTCAAAGAAATATCAGCTAATGGTGATGTTGATACACCATCAGTATATACCCCAATAGAATCTAAGGATTTTTCAAAGGTATTGATCACACCAAATATACCAATTGAGCCAGTCAGTGTGTTTGGACTAGCAATAATATAGTCCGCGGGAGTTGATACCCAATAACCCCCCGATGCTGCCATGCCTCCCATAGAAACCACAACAGGTTTGCCCGCTGCATGGGCAGAAGCCAGTTCACTGCGGATCAAATCAGAAGCACTGACGCTTCCCCCCGGGCTGTTAACCCGTAAGACGATCGCTTTAATATTATCATCAAGGCGAGCATCGCGGATTTGTGCTGCAATAGTATCGCCCCCGGCAATTCCTGCTGTTTGCGGGCCATCCATGATGGCACCTTGAACAACAATCACAGCGATATTGCCGCCTTGATCCGTGTTGATATCTGCTATTTTGGCAGAATAATCATAGATACTAATATTATTAAACTGTTTATCTTCTTTATTCCAACCAAAGTGTTTACTGAGTAAATCTTCAACTTGTTCGTTTGTATAAAGTTTATCAACCAACTTTTGTTTTAAAGCATACTGTGCGCTATCGCCTTTGACTGATCGTAATTGTTCTAAAATAGTATCAGCCCCAGGGAAAATTTGTGTACTGGTCGTATTACGGTTTTTGGCGATTTCTGCGAGGTAATTGTTCCAAAGGGCATCTAACCACTGTTTATTGGCTAAACGAGCCTCTGGGGACATATCATCACGCATTAACGGCTCAACTGCAGATTTATAAGTACCGACACGGAAAATATGGCTACTGACTTTGAGTTTTTCTAATAGTGTCTTGTAATACAGACCATTAGTTGCAAAACCATACACCCCAACAGCCCCTTGAGGAGTGAGGTAGATATCATCAGCGTAACTAGCAAGATAGTATTGTGACTGGTTATAACTGTTACCGATGGCGTAAACTTGTTTCCCTGAGCTTTTAAATTCGTTGATTGCTTTACCGATATAAGCTAAAGAGGGTTGATCAGCGCCAACTAAATCATCTAGGCGTAATACCATTCCTGTAATGCGGTCATCATTTGCGGCGGTGCGAATGGTGTCAACGATGTCGAATAGTGAATTCTCTTGCATACGGCTATTTGAAGTACCGAGTAGTTCACGGCTCATACGACCAAATGGGTCTGGAGCAGAAACTTGGTCTACAATAACGCCCTGCAAATCAACATATAAAGCACCAAAATAATTTTTTTCAGGTTGAGTATCTGTTTGGTAAAGGGCAATCGACCCAATAACGACAAAAAATAATACTAAGAAAATGGCGTTGAAAACGAATTCCCTAATAAAGTTGAGTGCTCGCCAGCTAATTCTAAAGATGGTAGCGATGATGTCCCATAGTTGACGCATGTTTTCTCCTATCCTGTATATTTTGCACCACACGGGTGTTGGCTTCTGGTACAAACTATTTTTGGATATCACATAAATATTTCTTTCTACAGCTGGGCTATTTCCGTCTGTAGCACGAATTAACAATAATATGCTCAAAAGCAAATCTGTTACCCGATCATCACTTCGAATGTTTGATATTAAAGTTATATCAATACAATTAGTTGCAATTGCGGGCTATTTTTATGCATAACAAAATTAAGATACGCAAGGTACAATGTTTCAATGATATTTTTCACGTATGACAAATGATACAATTCAATGAATTTATAACGTAATTTTACCTAGCGAATCATTGTTATTGTTGTATTAGTGTAAGCGATTTTCCTTTAAGCTTAAACAATAGATAACGTGGGTATAATTATCTAATTGAATGATTATTACATCAGTTTACTCTTAAACGGAGACAATTATGGATGCTCTAACCCTTTTGTTGAACCGCCGTTCAGCTTCTAGACTCACAACACCAGCACCGCAAGGCGAAGAACTTAATAACATACTTGCAGCAGGGATGAGAGCACCTGATCACGGTGCGTTAAAACCGTGGCATTTTGTTGTTATGCAAAATGAGGGGATTAAACGCTTCAGTCAGTTATTAGAAAAAGCGGCAATTGAAGGACAGTTAGGTGCTGAGGTAGAAGAAAAAGCACGCAATGCACCTTTTCGTGCCCCATTAATTATTACTGTGATTGCGAAATTAAAAGACCACCCGAAAGTACCAGAATGGGAGCAATTAGTTGCTGCGAGTTGTACTGTGCAGGCGATGCAAATGGCCGCTGTAGCTCAGGGTTTTGGCGGTATATGGCGTTCAGGGGCATGGACAGAAGATGCCGTGGTTCGTGCTGGACTAGGTTGTGGAGATAACGACCGTATTGTTGGATTTCTTTATTTAGGAACACCAGAGCTTAAAGCACCAACAAAAGTACAAGCGCCCGACATGACAGGTTTTGTGTCTCACTTCTAAAGAGAATAATAATGACTGAAAAAATTAGATTAACGCAATATAGTCATGGCGCAGGCTGTGGCTGTAAAATTGCACCGAAAGTATTAGAGCAAATCTTACACACAGAACAAGCAAAATTCCATGATCCACATTTGTTAGTTGGTAATGAGACGAAAGATGATGCCGCTGTTTATGATTTAGGTAATGGAATTGGCATCATCAGCACAACCGACTTTTTCATGCCGATTGTTGACTCCCCGTTTGAATTCGGCCGTATTGCCGCGACGAATGCGATTAGCGATATTTTTGCGATGGGCGGAAAGCCCATCATGGCAATCGCAATTTTAGGCTGGCCAATCGCTAAGCTACCACCTGAAGTGGCTCGAGAAGTGATTGAAGGTGGCCGTGCAGCTTGTGCTGATGCAGGTATTTCATTGGCAGGAGGGCATTCCATTGATGCACCTGAGCCTATTTTTGGGCTGGCGGTTACTGGTGTTGTCAATACGGCATATGTGAAGAAAAATAGTGCTGCAACAGCGGGTTGCGAACTGTTCTTAACTAAACCGCTCGGTATTGGCGTTTTGACAACGGCAGAGAAAAAAGGGGTACTTGCACCTGAACATCAACACTTAGCGGCAGAAACCATGTGCCAAATGAATAAACTAGGAGCTGTCATTGCGCCTTTAGATGGTGTGACGGCGATGACTGACGTGACCGGTTTCGGTTTATTAGGTCATTTAAGTGAGATTTGTGAAGGCTCTAACGTTCGCGCTGAAATTTCCTTTAGTAAAGTTCCTAAATTAGCGGATGTCGAAAAGTATATTGAAGCAGGCTGTGTTCCCGGTGGAACAACTCGTAACTTCGACAGTTATGGTCATCTTATTGGCCCTATGAATGATATGCAGCGCCAGCTACTGTGTGACCCGCAAACCTCTGGTGGCCTACTCATTGCAGTAAAACCTTCCGAAGTCTCTAAAATTAAAGAGATTGCACAGCAGCAAGGTGTTTTGTTACAGTCTATCGGCAAATTATTACCCCATCAGGATAATGTTCCTTTAGTTGAAGTGATAGATTAATTTATGCGTTTGTTTATTGCGGAAAAACCGAGCCTTGCAAGGGCCATTGCAGATGTATTACCCAAACCTCATAAACGAGGTGATGGTTTTATTCAATGTGGTGATGGCCAAACCGTAACATGGTGTATTGGCCACCTTTTAGAGCAGGCTGAGCCGGATGCTTATGAGCCTCGGTACGCACGCTGGAATCTTCAGGATCTGCCAATTATCCCTGATAAGTGGCAGTTGAAGCCCCGTCCCGCAGTAACTAAACAATTAAAAACTATTGAAACATTGCTGAAGCAAGCCTCAATTGTCGTTCATGCAGGAGACCCTGATAGAGAAGGTCAATTGCTGGTGGACGAAGTGCTTGATTTTTTAAAGCTCGACCCTGAAAAACGCAAAGAAGTAAAGCGTTGTTTAATTAATGACCTTAACCCTCAAGCGGTTGAGCGGGCAATTGACCGTTTAAGAGAAAATCGCGAATTTATTCCTCTTTGTGTCTCTGCTTTAGCAAGAGCACGAGCAGATTGGTTGTATGGCATCAATATGACTCGTGCTTATACGTTATTAGGACAACGGGGTGGGTATCAAGGTGTTCTTTCTGTTGGGCGGGTACAAACGCCAGTTTTGGGGCTAGTCGTTAGGCGTGACGAAGAAATAGAGAACTTTGTTCCTAAAGACTATTTCGAGGTTAAAGCCCATATTGTTACGCCAAAGGATGAGCGTTTTGTGGCGATATGGCAACCAAGTGACTCCTGTATTGATTACCAAGACGAAGAAGGGCGTTTGTTTCACCGACCGCTTGCAGAACATGTGGTATCGCGTATCGAGGGCAAACCTGCCATAGTGACGCAATATCAAGACAAACGCGAATCTGAAATTGCACCGTTGCCTTTTTCTTTATCGTCTTTGCAAATTGAAGCTGCTAAAAAGTATGCGTTGAGTGCGCAAGAAGTATTGGACATTTGCCAACGTTTATATGAAACGCACAAGTTAATTACGTACCCGCGTTCAGATAGCCGCTATTTACCTGATGAACATTTTGCAGGGCGGCACAGTGTATTGAATGCAATTGCGGTACATCAACCAGACCTTACTGAATTTGAATTGACAGAGTTGGATAAAAAAAACCGGTGTTGGGACGACAAAAAAGTGGATGCCCACCATGCAATAATTCCAACAGCAAAAACGGCAGCAGCAAAGCTAACTGAAAATGAAAGTAAAATTTACCAACTGATTGCACGTCAATATATTATCCAGTTTATGCCTGATGCAGTTTACCGTAAGTGCACGATTGATCTTGAAATTGAAAAGGGTAAATTTATTGCAAAAGCTCGATTTCTTGCTGAAGCAGGTTGGCGAGTCGTATTGGGTAATAAAGAGCGCGATGCTGAGAATGATGGTATGCCGCTACCCGTTGTGAGTAAAAATGATGAGTTGCTATGTGAAAAAGGGGAAGTGGTTGAACGGCAAACACAGCCCCCGCGCCCTTTTACGGATGCGACGTTGCTATCCGCAATGACAGGGATCGCGCGTTTTGTGCAGGATAAAGCATTAAAAAAAGTATTGCGAGAAACGGATGGGCTTGGCACCGAAGCGACAAGGGCGGGCATCATTGATTTACTATTCAAGCGCCAATTCCTCTATAAGAAAGGGCGTTATATTCATTCCTCGCCTGCGGGAAGGGCTCTAATTCATGTTCTACCTGACATGGCGACTTTACCGGACATGACTGCCCATTGGGAATCAGTGTTAACTCAAATTAGTGAGAAACAATCACGTTATGATGATTTTATGCATCCACTAAGTCAAACTTTGATGCAATTAATTCACCATGCGCGCCAGTTTACAAATTTGAGGGCATTTCGAGAGCTGCCGGCCCCATCAGTAAAAACGGGGAAAAAACCAACAAAAACGGGTGAAAAAACGAAAAAGAAAGAAGACTAGTTGAGTCTGGTAAAACAATAAAAGGCGCTTAGAGCGCCTTTTTGCATTAGAACCCGAGATAAAAATTATTTTGTTAGGTCAAATTCAGACCATACAGGTGCGTGGTCTGACGGTTTTTCCATTCCTCTAATATCATAATCAATACCCGTTGCTATACAGCGCTCTGCTAACTTATTTGATGCAAGCAGTAAGTCGATACGTAAGCCTCTATTATCATCAAAACCTTTAGAACGGTAGTCAAACCATGAGTAGCAATCAGCAACATCAGGGTTTTTCGCACGGTATGTATCAACTAAGCCCCAGCCTAATAATTTGGCTAACCATTCACGCTCCTCGGGTAAAAAAGAACATTTTCCGGTTTTTAACCAACGTTTGCGATTTACCTCGCCAATACCGATATCAAGATCTGTTGGGCTGATATTCATGTCACCCATAATGAGCAATTGGGACTCAGCAGTTTGTGTTGATGTAATATAATTTTGTAAATCTTGATAAAATTTTTCTTTTGCTGGAAATTTTGTTGGGTGGTCACGGCTTTCCCCTTGAGGAAAATAACCATTCACAACAGTTAATGGGCCACGCTCCGTTTGGATGTCAGCCATGATAATACGACGCTGTGCGTCATCATCATCAGTTGGAAAGCCTTTACGGACAGCAAGAGGCTCATTTTTAGTTAAAAGAGCGACACCATAATGCGCTTTTTGGCCGTGATAAAAAACATGATAGCCGAGCTGACTAACTTCTTCATAAGGAAACATATCATCATGGACTTTTGTTTCTTGTAAGCCAATAACCTCAGGTTGATGTTTTTCGATGATTGCAGCGAGTTGGTGAGGGCGAGCTCGAAGGCCATTGATATTGAACGATATGAATTTCATGGTTTTTTATCACCTAGTTTTATGATTATTATGCTTATTCTACCAGATGGTAGCTGTACTGTAACCCCGCGTAACATGTTTCAATGATTAGGTTGTTTTATAGTTAGTAATGGCTATGATAAAAACGGTCATGGCATAACTCACTCTTAGAACAATATCAAAATTCAGCGCTCAATATAAATATAATAATAATTTTAGTTAATCAAAAAATATTATTGTTAATTAAATTTATTATGAATGCTAGGGTATAATTTAATATTGAAATTAAATTAATAATTTCAATATTAACTAGTTTTAATTTCATTTAAAGTCAATTGGTTATTTATATTTTAATGTGATTTAATAGTGGAGGCATAAAAAATAATCAATCTAAACAGTATAATATATTGCTTTGTAATGATGGAAATTATAAAAATACTTTTATGAAATATTGTTAATCATTCAATAAAAAATCAAGTTTGATTTTTCATTTTATGAGTTAATTTCTGGGGTGATCAATATAATTATTAATGAGAAAACTAAGTATGTTGATTAACATTTTAATAAACGGAATGGGGTCATAGATATGTTCTTTTCAAGAAAATTAGAGGCGTTTATGGCGGTTGTTGAGAATGGCTCGTTAAGTAAGGCTGCAAGAGTGATGAACCGTACGACACCTCCCATCGCAAAGTCAATCAAAGACTTTGAGACAAGCCTAGGTAAACGGCTTTTTAAACGAGAAAAATTTGGAATGACATTAACTAAGGATGGCCAAGAACTTTATAACGATCTAAGAGATCTTTATTTACAGGAGAAGGAAATAACAAAAAAACATTTTTCAGGTTATATAATCAATGAGGCTAATATTTATTATGACTGGGGAAAGGAAAATCATTTAATTAATTTATATCAATCAGCACATCAAAATAATGTACAAGTAAATATATTAAGGTTTAATTATGACGAAGTAGATGAAATTGTCGATTATGATGGGAATACTCTTATACTTAGTTCAGAACAGGTAGTTAGTGAGCGATTTTCATTACAAAAAATAATAGAAAACTCACCATTAGGTATTTATTGCAGAAAAGAACTGTATGAAAAATTTCATTATGACCTGGTTACATTATTACAAAAAAGTACATGGCTATGTGATCCTGCATTTTATAAAAGTTCATTGATGAGTGATTTATTGGCAAAAATTGAAACGGTTGATAATAAAACAAGTGTAAGACAAATGGATAATATCGGCTGTTGCCAAAGTTTCATTCAAGAGGGTGATTTTATTGGCATTATAGACCATTATCCAGAAGAAGAGTTGATTGATAAGTCATTGATTTATATATCATTGAACAAAATTTTGGGGGAAAGTGTGTGTTATATCTATAAATCAAAATCACACTCAAGTGTGTTAAATCGTTTTATGGGGGTTGTTGACAAACTAGGAGGTGAAATTAATTAGATGGTGGTGGGAGAAGGATTCGAACCTTCGAAGTCTGTGACGGCAGATTTACAGTCTGCTCCCTTTGGCCGCTTGGGTATCCCACCAGATTTTGAATTGCTGTAATCGTTGACAGCGGGCGGCATCATATCAAATGACGCGCCGCTGTAAAGCATTAATTTTCAATAAAATGGTTGTTTGCTGTTTTTTTATTCTTAATGCGTGTTAAATCAACAAAGTGTTGTTAAATAAGCCACTACGTTGGCTTATAAAATAATGGTGCGATTACCATAGACAAATACACGTTGAGCTAAAACCCAATAGAGTGCATGGCTGAGGACATTTTTTTCGACATCACGCCCTGCACGCATCATATCATCCGCTGTGAATGTATGGTCTATATTAATTACATTCTGCGTAATGATTGGTCCTTCATCGAGGTTGTCATTGACAAAGTGCGCGGTCGCTCCAATAATTTTTACGCCACGCTCATAAGCTTGGTGGTAAGGGCGGGCACCAATAAACGCGGGTAAAAATGAGTGATGAATATTGATAATTTGGTTTGGATAATGCTGCACAAATGCAGGCGTTAATACGCGCATATATTTAGCTAACACAACATAGTCAGGCTGATATTGGTCAATCTGCGCTGTCATTTTTTCGTCATGTTGTTCGCGAGTTAGGCCTTCATGGCTAATATGGTGGAATGGGATATCAAATTGTTCGACTAAGTTTTTTAGGGTGTCGTGGTTTCCAATAACCGCTGCAATTTCAACATCCAAACCATCATAAGCACTTTTCATGAGTAGATCGCCCAGACAATGAGCTTCTTTTGTCACCATAACGACAATACGACGTCGACCTGCTGTATTTAATTCGCGTTGAGATCCAACCGGTAATGCATCATCAAGGTCAGCTAATAATGTCTCATCGTTGAAAATACCCTCTAGCTCAGTTCTCATGAAGAAACGGCCGGTGTGGTGATCAACAAACTCATTATTTTGTACGATATTGAGTTGGTGCTTATAGCAAATATTGGTGATTTTCGCGATTAATCCTTTCGCGTCAGGGCAAATTGTCCTGAGAATTTTCTTCTGTACAATTTTGTGTTGCATGAAACAGCCTAATCCTTAACTAACAAAGCGATATAAAAAAGAAAATGACGGATTGAGTATTGCATGTGTCTTATTAGACAGATATCAAATAAAGGGTGATTAGTTTGGATGCCCACACTTTTTATATTTTTGACCAGAGCCACAAGGGCACAAATCATTACGACCAACTTTGGGAGTAATGCCGTCTATATAAAACCAACACGAATCCATCTTAATAAAACGCGAACGTTCATGAATAAGCTGCTTATGATCAGCTTTTTCATCAATAAAGCAAGCCGAAAATTCGACATAAGCTTCATTAGGATTTTTGGCATAAGAAGAACTAATAACACGAAGGCCAAGCCACTGTGTCTTCGAGAAACTATTTACAATTTCTTGATACCACTCTTGGGCATGGCAATCAGGGTGCCATGTTTTAATCAGATAATCGGCATTTTGCTGTACATAAGCGCTATATCTTGAGCGCATAAGCTGCTCTGGCGTCTGTGGGATCGATTTTTCTTGCAAAAAAGGGGCACAACATTGTTCAAATTGTGCTTCGTTACCACAGTAACACTTATCTTCTGCTTGAGATTTCATAACACTCCCTATAAAAATAAGTATAAGATTGAAAAATCACTATACTTAAATGATGGTGAATAAATGATTTTATCGTATGAATAATTGTATTGTTAATTAAACCAGGCTTTTGCAGTAGGTATCTTATGAAAAATAGAAAAGTACTCATAATAGAAGACGAAATCACCTTCTGTACAATTTTAAAAAACTACCTAGAAACACTGGGTATTGAGATCTATACCGCAGATAATGGTCAATTAGCAATAGAGATGTTAACAATAGACCGTATCAACCCTGATATCATTCTATGTGACTTAAGCATGCCGGTCATGAATGGTGAAGCATTCATGAGAGAGCTCGTTTCTCGCAATATCGATATTCCTGTCATTGTGATCACAGCAACAACAGATTTTACTCAGTTAGATAGAATGTTTCGTTTAGGGGCTAAGGATGCTTTATTAAAGCCAATAAAAAATTTAGATGAAGTCAAAGTGACACTCCTTTCTGCACTGTACCCCGAGCAAAGTAACCTAACAGAGTTGATTGACGAGGAAATTCATCAAATTTCTACATTAATGCAAGATCATACCCAAGATATGTTAGCGGTATTGAAACAGTTACAACCACCAGTACACCAAATTATAAATAATTATCGAATTAACTATCGTCAACTTAATGAGGCTAGCCGATTTGGGTTATTATTAGACCTAGCGCCTATTTCAGATAGCCAAATAGGGTTCTACTGCATTGACACTGAACGTTCTCCCCAAGAAGGTATTATGGCGGCTTTTTTGATTCGAGTTGTGTTTAATGACCTTTTAAAAAGTGCGGTAAGCTACCCAGAAAAAAAACTACCGAATATTGACAGGATCATTAATCAAATAAATTATTTACTGGAGGATTCGGGGTTTAGTGGGCAATTTCCTCTATTATTAGGGTATTTTAATACACAGAATAAATCGATTATTATGGCGAGTGCGGGCTTAGAAGCGGAAATAACGACAGAAAATACACATGTTAAGTTACCTAGAAGCCTTCCTTTAGGCACGCTAAAATTTTATCAATCTAATCACTTAGAGGTAAAAGGAAATGCTTGGCAGTGTTTAATTCGTAATAATAGTCAGAAAATAAAACTTATGTTTAATCCCGAAACATAATTAATGCCTAAAATGCATACTCCTGTAATCTAAATACCCCTATTCGGACTCGTCGCTATTTATTCATGAATATTTCCTGATATACTTCTGCGCACTTAAAATGCCTCTTGGTACTTTAGTGAAATTAGAGAGGCTAAGATGATATCTGGAGTGATAAAAATGACACAGCGCAAGGTGCGTAAAGCGGTAATCCCTGTTGCAGGTTTAGGAACTCGTATGCTTCCTGCAACAAAAGCTATTCCAAAAGAAATGTTGCCAATAGTCGATAAGCCTCTGATTCAATATGTTGTTAACGAATGTATTGCGGCTGGGATCAATGAAATTGTTTTAGTGACCCATTCATCGAAAAATTCCATTGAAAACCACTTTGACACAAGCTTTGAATTAGAAGCTATTTTGGAAGCGCGTGTTAAACGCCAGCTATTGGATGAGGTTCAATCTATTTGTCCAAGCCACGTAACGATTATGCAAACACGCCAAGGAATAGCGAAAGGGTTAGGGCATGCTATTTTGTGTGCTAAGCCGTTAGTCGGTGAAGAACCTTTTGCGGTTATTTTACCCGATGTCATTTTAGACCGTTACAGTACAGACTTAACCAAATTTAATTTGCGTGAAATGCTAGAGCAATATGAGTCTACAGGAGCAAGTCAGATTTTAGTTGAGCCAGTACCAGAAGAAGATGTCTCTAGCTATGGTATTGTGGATTGTAATGGTGAAATGTTAGCGCCAGGGGATAGTAAAAGAATTATCCGTATGGTTGAAAAACCAAAACGTGAAGAGGCTCCATCTAATTTATCTATTGTTGGTCGTTATGTTTTATCTGAAAAGATTTGGGATGCATTAGCCAAAACAGCACCAGGTGCTGGAGATGAAATACAATTAACTGATGCCATTGCATTAATGATGGAAAATAATGAACCAGTAGAAGCCTACCACTTATGTGGTAAAAGTCATGACTGCGGAAATAAGCTAGGTTATATGAAAGCGTTTGTTGAATATGGAATGCAACATGATGCGCTGGGAGATGATTTTACCCAGTGGTTGAAAGAATTATCAGTATCATTGAATTCAGCAAAATAAAATTCCACAATGAATTTTTATTAAAGGCTAACTTAATTTGTTAGCCTTTTTTATGCGTGAAAAAATAATTACTAACAATAGATATCAAATATTAAGGGGTATCGCTCTGATTTCGGCTGTTTTAGCCTGTACATCCTATAAGTGTATAGGGTGTAAAAATTAACAAACAACCTCATTACATAAATAAAATCACTGAACAATATTTAAATTTATCTAATTAAGCTTACATATCTTTACTGCATATTTTTATTTATCATGATTATTTGTCGATAGCGTAATACGCCGCAAAAGCTTAAACAGGGCAGTTAATTGAAGCAGAGGGCAGTAGTTATGAGGCTTTCGTGCTGAAGGGGAGAGTTATAATAGCTAAGCACCTTTTCTTATTACAGGTTAATATAAAATAATATATAAAGCTTTAAAATAAAAACACCCTTATAAAAGGGTGTTTAGAATACATGTTGAGGCGATTAGATTAAGAAATCATCTAAAGATTTGCCTTGTTCTTCAATGGCAACTTTGATTACAGCTGGAGTACGGCCTTGGCCTGTCCAAGTTTTAGTTTCGCCATTTTCATCAACATATTTGTATTTAGCTGGACGTGCAGCACGTTTAGCACGGGTGCTAGTGCTTTTACCTGAGTCCATTGTTTGCAGAAGGTCATTTAAATCGACGCCTTGCTCAAGGATCATTTCACGAACTTTTTCCAATTTACGGTTACGTTCTTCTAATTCCGCGCGAGCTTGGCTCTCTTCATCACGACGTTCTTCAACAACGACGGTTAATTTTTCCAGCATTTCTTCTAAAGATTCTAAAGTTACTTCGCGAGCTTGAGCTCGAAGAGTACGGATGTTATTTAACGCTTTTAATGATTCGCTCATTTTCCTGGTCTCAAATTATTAGTTGGCATGTGTACAGTAATAATAGAATGCTATTTTAAATTCTGCAATAGCTAAATTACTTCCTTAGTTTAAAAGTAATCTTTAGCGATTGCAATTTTTTTACAAAAGAAAAATAAACTTTTCGTAGATATATATATAGCTATTATCAATAACTGAACTAAACGAAAAATAGGAATAAGCTAAAATCGTAGTGATTAAATTATTCGAAAAAGAAGAGGAGAGTCTCATTTTACTTTTACGCAGAATGAATTGAAGGGATGGATTCCTTAAATTTTCTTTTTTTGATGATGATTTTTAGCGGAATGTGCTTTAATTGAAACTGTTTATAGTTAATATCAAATTGGTTTTTATTGCATACAAGCTAAGCAATATTTGCAATAAGGAACGAGTATAGTCGAAAAAAAAGTTAAATTTTCAATAAGTAAAGGACATACAGACCATTATTGTTAATCATAAAGTCTGTTTTATGGTAAAATTATTACGTATATTAATTTTGAGGGAACAGCCAAATGGCTCAGCTTTACTTTTATTATTCAGCTATGAATGCGGGAAAATCAACGTCATTATTGCAATCATCGTATAACTATAATGAAAGAGGGATGCGTACGGTTATTTTTACTGCAGAGATAGATAACCGTTTTGAACAAGGAAAAGTCTCATCGCGCATCGGTTTATCAGCAGAGGCGTTACTCTACTCAGCGACAACAAATATGGCCGAGCTGATAAAAAAAGAAAATAGCACACAAAAAGTGCATTGTGTTCTTATTGATGAGTGTCAGTTCCTAACAAAAAAACAAGTCGAAGAATTATGTGACATAGTCGATAACGAGGATATTCCAGTTTTATGTTATGGGTTGCGTACTGATTTTGCGGGGCAATTATTTGAAGGTAGCCAATATTTGCTTGCTTGGGCTGATAAATTAGTCGAGCTAAAAACAGTCTGCTATTGTGGCCGTAAGGCAAGTAAGGTTTTACGTATAGGAAGTGATGGGATACCTGTATATAAAGGCTTACAAGTCGATATAGGCGGCAATGAAAAGTATATTTCTGTTTGTCGTAAACACTATTCAGAAGCAATAAAACAAGCTCAGTTGATGAATGAGGGTGTTATACCTAAACAGGCACTCCACTTTAGATGAATGGAAATCGTTTGGTGTAGGAAATAAAATAGCTCTCTGATATCAACCTATTATGACCAACTGTGAGATAAACTCAGCGAGTTGAATCGTTTTATATAATATCGATTTTATGTATTTTTACAGTAACTCATTTTTAATAGCTAAACAAAAGGCACTGCAATTATTGCAGTGCCTTTATTTTAAATAATGTTTAATACATTATTTCTTAGTGCTTTTCTTTTCAGCTTCTTTTTTTACGGCTGTTTTTTTCTGAGGCGCTTTTTTTTCCTCTTTTTCAATCACGGGTGCGTCTTGATGCTCAACGAACTCGCGACCATAATAAGAATCCAGTAATAATTGTTTAATTTCAGAGATTAAAGGATAACGAGGGTTAGCACCTGTACATTGGTCATCAAATGCATCTTCAGAAAGTTTATCCACGCGAGCTAAGAAGTCAGCTTCAGTAACACCAGTCTCACGGATAGATTTAGGAATACCTAAATCGGCTTTTATTTCCTCCAACCATGCGAGTAATTTTTCAATTTTCTCAGCAGTACGATCACCAACTTTAGTGAGCCCTAAGTGATCCGCAATTTCTGCGTATTGGCGGCGTGCATGAGGGCGGTCGTATTGGCTAAATGCAGTTTGTTTTGTTGGGTTATCATTCGCATTAAAACGGATAACGTTACAAATCAGCAAAGCATTAGCAAGCCCATGAGGGATGTGGAACTCTGAGCCAAGCTTATGTGCCATAGAGTGACATACACCAAGGAATGCGTTTGCAAAAGCAATACCTGCAAGTGTCGCCCCGTTATGGACACGTTCTCTTGCTACAGGGTTTTTAGCCCCTTCATGGTAACTGGCTGGTAAATAATCTTTTAATAGACTCAGGGCCTTAAGTGCTTGGCCATCAGTAAACTCGTTAGCTAAAACAGAAACATAAGCTTCTAACGCATGGGTGACCGCATCTAAACCACCAAAAGCCGTTAAAGATTTAGGCATATTCATGACTAAGTTCGCATCAACAATTGCCATATTTGGCGTTAATGCATAGTCTGCTAATGGATATTTTTGGCCTGTTTTATCATCAGTCACTACCGCAAATGGCGTGACTTCAGAACCTGTTCCCGAAGTCGTTGTGATAGCAACTAATTTAGCCTTAACGCCCATTTTAGGGAAACGGTGGATACGTTTACGTATATCCATAAAACGTAATGCTAATTCTTCAAAATGAGTTTCCGGGTGTTCGTACATAACCCACATGATTTTAGCCGCATCCATTGGTGAACCACCCCCTAATGCAATGATCACATCAGGTTGGAATGCTTGCATTTGGGCTGCACCTTTACGAACCACCGTTAATGTTGGGTCTGCCTCAACTTCAAAGAAAACGTCTGTTTCAATGTGATGTTTTTTGAGAACGCTAACCACTTCATCAACATAACCATTATTGAATAGATAACCATCAGTTACGATGAAAGCGCGTTTAGCACCGTCAGTTGCAATCTCTTCAAGGGCGATAGGGAGGCAACCACGGCGGAAGTAGATTGAGTTCGGAAGTTTATGCCACAACATATTTTCAGCTCTCTTCGCCACAGTTTTGGTATTGATTAGGTGTTTTGGACCTACGTTTTCAGAGATGGAGTTACCACCCCAAGAACCACAACCTAGAGTCAGAGAAGGGGCTAATTTAAAGTTGTACAGGTCACCGATACCACCTTGTGACGCTGGCGTATTGATTAAAATACGCGCTGTTTTCATTTTTTGGCCAAAATAGTTAACACGATCATGTTGGTTATCTTGGTCAGTATATAAGCAAGAGGTATGGCCAATCCCCCCCATTTCAACTAATTGTTCTGCTTTTGCAACTGCATCTTCAAAATTCTTACCACGATACATCGCTAATAATGGTGAAAGTTTTTCATGTGCGAACGGTTCTGACTCATCGATGGTTTTGACTTCACCGATTAAGATTTTAGTTGTTTTTGGAACGGTAATGCCGGCCATTTCTGCAATTTTATAGGCAGGCTGACCAACAATAGCAGCGTTTAGGTTGCCATTTTTTAAGATGATATCTTGAACCGCTTTAAGCTCTTTTCCTTGTAGCAGGTAGCCCCCATGGCTTGAAAAACGTTCGCGAACTTGATTGTAGATTTCATCCACAACCACAACGGATTGTTCAGAAGCACAAATAACTCCGTTGTCGAATGTTTTTGACATCAAAATGGACGCAACGGCACGTTTAATGTCCGCTGTTTCATCAATAACGACAGGGGTATTACCAGCACCAACACCAATTGCAGGTTTACCTGAGCTATAAGCTGCTTTGACCATGCCTGGCCCACCTGTCGCTAGGATCAGGTTAATATCAGGGTGGTGCATTAAAGCGTTGGATAGCTCAACAGAAGGGGAATCAATCCAGCCAATAATGTCTTTTGGTGCCCCCGCTGCAATGGCAGCATCAAGCACGATTTGTGCTGCGCGGTTAGTTGCATTTTTAGCGCGAGGGTGCGGAGAAAAGATAATAGCGTTGCGCGTTTTTAAGCTAATCAGTGATTTAAAAATCGCGGTTGAAGTTGGGTTTGTTGTTGGAACAATACCACAGATAATACCAATCGGCTCAGCGATAGTAATTGTTCCAAATGTTGGGTCTTCAGATAGCGTGCCGCAGGTTTTTTCGTCTTTATACGCATTATAGATATACTCTGAAGCAAAGTGGTTTTTGATCACTTTATCTTCAATAATACCCATTCCAGATTCTTCGACAGCGAGTTTTGCTAGGGGGATACGTGCGTCAGCAGCAGCGAGGGCGGCGGCTCTAAAGATTTCATCAACTTGCTCTTGGGAGAAAGTTGCGAATTCGCGTTGAGCTTTTTTGACACGAGCAACGAGTTCATTGAGTTCGGTAACGTTAGTTACGGACATATAGATTACTCCTGATAAATGTTAAACTTTTTAAGCCAATGAGCAAAATGCATCTATAGAACTAGGAAATGCTTAAAGATGAAAGTATAGATGTTATCTATAATAACGCTGCTCATGATCGCTTATTGGCTTAAAAACCTTATTCAGTTTTGAGTTAATATCCTCATTAGCTCTGCCTATCAGTTAAGAGTAGATTAACAAAACGGTAATTAAATAAAGTGATCTATATCACGAAAACGCCAAGCTGACTCCTTTCAGCACGTGTATATATGCACAAGTTGAATAAATGTTGTTCATCTATTACTTAATTTAATATTATCAAAACAATTTGTGCAGATAATTTATGTATACCTAACTAAATGCTAAGCAAATTTAGCAAGTTGAAGAAAATATTGTTTTGCTCAAGGAAATTAATAACATCGGTGGTAAAATCATAAAAGATATCAATGAATCTCTAAAGAGAACTGCTTAAGGAAATGAATGGGTGAGTAGCGCATTACTTGATTTATCGGGTTATATAAAATTCTTTATTGGCTTGTTTGCACTTGTGAACCCAGTTGGCATATTGCCTGTGTTTATTAGTATGACAAACTATCAAAGTAATGCAGGGAGAAATAAAACTAATACTATTGCAAATACATCAGTTGCTATCATTTTATGTACATCATTATTAATTGGTGACTCAATTCTGCAATTATTTGGTATTTCAATTGATTCTTTCCGTATTGCTGGTGGGATCTTGATCGTCACAATAGCGATGTCAATGATTAGCGGTAAAATTGGTGAAGACAAACAGAATAAGCAAGAAAAAACAGAAACTGCGGTTAGGGATAGCATTGGTGTTGTACCTTTGGCTTTACCCTTAATGGCAGGGCCTGGGGCAATCAGTTCTTGTATCGTTTGGTCATCTCGTTGGCATGGTTGGCAAAACTTTTTAGGTTTAGCCTTGACGAGTATCGCATTTGCTTTTTGTTGTTGGTTATTATTTCGTTCAGCGTCTTTATTGGTTCGTTACTTAGGTCAAACAGGGATCAACGTGGTGACGCGTATCATGGGCCTATTACTGATGTCGCTGGGGATAGAGTTTATTGTGACCGGGGTTAAAGCCATATTCCCAGGCTTATTATAATCTAATTTCTTCTCTTTTTATGGCTGCAAACTAAACCTATTTGCAGCCATATCTATCGTTAGTTCCTATCGTATTACATACATCAATTTTGCTCTTCAGGTAGTTTTAATTGGCTTATTAAAATTTTAGTCATCAATAATCACGTATGAAAAAAATGTTCCCTGTAATTATATGTGGCATTTTTTGCTAAAACAGGGATAAAAAGTAAGGAATTGTGAGCTACGTAAATTTATTCACTATTCTAATTGGCGTTTGTTAATGATATGTTTGGATTCGAATTTGAGGTCTATCTTGTATTGTATGATTATACTTTTGTAATGCATTGTAATTTAAAGATAAACATAATGTTTAGCTGTTATTTTTAAAAGTTATCAAAAGTTTTTAACTAGCGAATGTTAATTAATTGTTTTGAATATTGGAGTCATAAAGTGGATTGCCCATAAGGAAATAACAGTCTTAGGGCTTAAATATCAGCGTAAATAAGGTTGCTAATGAGGTTATAGCGCCATCAATGAATCGTGAGGGATAGGATGTTCAAATCAACACTTGGTTATGGTGTGCTCTCGTTATTATTTGTTGCGTTACAAGCAAATGGCACGGAAAAAGTAAAACAGGTAATCACAATTAATAATGGCTCAGAAGTAACATCTCTTGATCCCCATAAAGTGGAAGGGGTGCCAGAAAGCAATGTGATATTAAACTTATTAGAAGGCCTCGTGTATACCGATATAGACGGTAAGGCAGTTCCTGGCGTTGCTAAAAATTGGACCAATGAAAATTACACCTCTTGGGTTTTTACTTTGCGGGAAGATGCAAAGTGGAGTGATGGCTCACCTGTAACCGCTGAAGATTTTGTGTATAGTTGGCAACGTTTATCTGACCCTAATACAGGCTCTCCTTACTCAAGTTATCTACAAAATGCGTATATTTTAAATGCAGATGCGATTTTAGCAGGGAAAATGCCTGCAACAGCGCTGGGGGTGAAGGCACTTGATCCGCAACATCTACAGGTTACGCTAAGCCACCCAGTACCTTATTTTGTCGATATGCTTTCTCATACGTCTATGAAGCCTGTGAATAAGTCTGCAATTCAACGGCATGGTGATAAATGGACTCAACCCCAAAATTTTATTGGAAATGGGGCATACATATTGGATAAGTGGGTGGTAAATGAACGTATTGTTATCAAACGAAACCCATTTTACTGGGATAATCCCAATAGTCGTATTGAGCAAGCGACCTTTCTAGCGATTAGCTCCGAAGTGAGTGATATTAACCGTTACCGTAGTGGTGAAATTGATATTTCAAATTCTGCAATCCCACCTGTTTTATATAAAAAAATGCAGCAAGAAAGGCCCAATGAATTATATGTTCGGCCATATTTGTGTACGTTCTATTATGAAATAAATAATCAAAAAGCGCCGTTTAATGACCCAAGAGTACGTGAAGCAATAAAATTGGGTTTAGATAGAGAAATAATTACCAATAAAATTATCGCTCAAGGGCAAAAAGTCGCTTATGGTTTTACGCCAAGCTTTATCAATAATGGTGACTTTGCATTACCTGAATGGGCTAATTTATCGGCAGAACAACGTTATCAGCGCGCTAAAGATTTACTTTCACAAGCGGGTTATAACAAAGAAAACCCATTGAAATTTGACTTATTGTATAACACTTCAGATCAAAACAAACAGCAAGCTATTGTTGCAGCATCGATGTGGCAGAAAAATATTGGTGCGCAAGTGACGTTGCAAAACCAAGAATGGAAAACATCATTACAAAGTCGTCATGAAGGTCATTACGATGTTGCTAGGGCAACGTGGTGCGCAGATTACAATGAACCAACTGCATTTTTGAATATGATGTTGTCTCAAAATAGTAATAATACCGCTTTTTATAATAATTCGGACTTTGATGCCTTGCTTGAGCAAGCGCTGACAGCTCCAGATCCTTCATCTCGCCATGCAATTTATCAACAAGCGGAAACCTTGCTAGACAAGGATTCGGCTATTGTTCCTGTTTATTATCGCGTTAGTGCTCGAATGATAAAACCGAGTGTTCGCGGATTTAAAGGTAATGACCCCCTTGATTATACGGATATTAAACGGTTATATATAAGTGAACCTAATTAATAATATCTAAATAATTATAAAAAGTGTTCATCTACTGGGTGAACATATATCAACACACAATCATAATAATTATGTATGGGAGTAACCGATAAGATGAGTAAATTAATCAATAAATCGATTATTGCGCTTAGCGTAACGGCTGGGTTAGCAATGGGCTCTATAGCAACAAGTTTTGCAGCAACGGTTCCCGCAGGTGTTGAACTGGCTGAAAAACAGTTAATGGTTCGTAATAATGGCTCAGAACCTCAGTCATTAGATCCACATAAAATTGAAGGGGTGCCGGAATCTGCTTTAGCGAGAGACCTTTTTGAAGGGATCACAATTGTGGGGCCTGATGGTGAAATTTTACCTGGTTCAGCAACAAGCTGGGAAAATAAAGATTTTACAGAATGGACATTTAAAATTCGCGAAGGTGCTAAATGGTCTAATGGTGACCCTGTCACAGCCGAAGATTTTGTGTATAGCTGGCGACGATTGGCTGATCCTGATACTGCATCACCTTATGCGAGTTATTTACAATATGCCCATATCAATAATATTGACGATGTTATCTCTGGAAAGAAAAAACCTGAAGAACTTGGTATTAAAGCTCTCGATGACAAAACCCTAGTTATTACACTGAGTGAAGCTGTTCCTTATATCCCTAAATTATTAGCTCACTCATCTATGTCCCCAGTAAATAAAAAAACTATTGAACAACATGGTGCTAAGTGGACGCAGCCACAGAATTTTGTGGGTAATGGGGCATATAAATTGAAGGATTGGACAGTTAATGAGCGCATTGTATTAGAGCGAAGCCCAAGCTATTGGGATAATGCGAATACCATTATTGACCAAGTGACTTTTTTACCGATTTCCTCAGAAGTTACAGATGTTAACCGCTACCGTAGTGGTGAAATTGATATGACATACAGTAACTTACCTATCGAACAGTTCAAAAGTTTGCAGAAAAATATGCCGAATGAGTTACGGGTAAGTCCATACTTGTGTACTTATTATTATGAGATTAATAATGAAAAACCCCCATTTAACGACCCTCGTGTACGTGAAGCGTTAAAGCTATCTATGGATAGAGACACAATTACGTATAAAGTTAAAGCTCAAGGGGATATTCCTGCGTATGGTTTCACTCCACCATTTACCAGCGGAATGAAAACAGAAAAACCAGATTGGTACGCGAATATGACCCAAGAGCAGCGTAATGAAAAAGCGAAACAGTTGCTAGAAGAAGCGGGATATAACAAAGGGAATCCTCTAAAATTCAATTTATTATATAACACCTCAGACTTACATAAGCGTATTGCGATTGCAGCGTCTTCTATGTGGAAGAAAAACATTGGTGCGGAAGTGAAATTAGAAAACCAAGAGTGGAAAACATTCTTAGATAGCCGACATCAAGGCAACTATGATGTTGCACGCGCGGGGTGGTGTGCGGACTATAACGAGCCTTCATCCTTCCTCAATATGTTACTTTCCTACAGCAGTAATAATACCGTTCACTATAAAAATACAGATTTTGATGCGGTGATGAAGAAAACATTGCAAGCCAAAACAGATGAAGAACGAGCAGAACTCTATCAACAAGCTGAAAAATTACTCGATAAAGACTCAGGGGTTGTTCCGCTTTACTACTATGTTAATACGCGTTTAGTGAAACCTTATGTGGGTGGCTATAGTGGCAAAGACCCATTAGATAATCTGCATACTAAAGATTTATATATTATTAAACACTAATATAGTTGCTCTGGCTCCATTTATTGGAGCCAGATATTCGCCTATTTAGGCAATAGAAGTAGGAAAGAGCGATGTTGAAATTTATTTTTCGTCGGTTGTTAGAAGCCATTCCGACTCTTTTGGTTCTGATTACCATTTCATTTTTTATGATGCGATTAGCTCCAGGGAGCCCATTCACTGGCGAGCGGAAATTGCCACCGGAAGTAATGGCAAATATTGAAGCGAAATACCATTTAAATGACCCTATGTATAAGCAGTATTTTAATTATTTAATTCAGCTTTCCAAGGGTGACTTTGGCCCATCATTTAAATACAAGGACTACAGTGTTAATGATTTAGTGGCTAAAGCATTCCCTGTCTCTGCAAAATTAGGGGCTACTGCATTTATTGTTGCTGTGTTATTTGGGGTATCCGCAGGGGTGATAGCCGCACTCAACCAAAATACCAAATGGGACTTTACAGTCATGGGGTTTGCCATGACGGGGGTTGTTATCCCAAGCTTTGTTGTAGCGCCGTTATTGGTGCTAATTTTTGCCATTCACTTGAAATGGTTCCCTGGTGGTGGCTGGGATGGCGGGAACCTAAAACATATGGTTCTGCCCATGGTTGCGCTTTCATTAGCGTATATCGCGAGTATTTCCCGTATTACACGTGGCTCGATGATTGAAATTATGCATTCAAACTTCATTCGTACTGCCCGTGCAAAAGGATTACCACTAAGAACTATCATTTTACGCCATGCCCTTAAACCTGCGTTGCTTCCTGTGCTTTCCTATATGGGGCCTGCTTTTGTAGGGATTATTACTGGGTCAATGGTCATTGAAACCATTTTTGGGTTACCGGGGATCGGTCAACTCTTTGTTAACGGTGCACTTAATCGTGATTATTCGCTGGTATTGAGCTTAACAATTTTAGTTGGGGTACTGACAATTGCATTTAATGCGATTGTCGATGTTTTGTATGCCGTTATTGACCCTAAAATTCGTTACTAAGTCGGAGAAACACGATGCTATCGAACCAAAAAAATAGTGAAGCTCTGGCGAACTTTTCAGAGCAGCTCGATATTGAAGGGCGCAGTTTATGGCAAGATGCTAGGCGCCGTTTTATGCACAACCGTGCAGCAATTTTTAGCTTATGTGTGTTGTTCTTAATTACTTTATTTGTCATTTTTGCGCCCATGTTGTCGCCTTTTTTGTACGACGATACCGATTGGGAAATGATGTCAATGCCACCTGATATGGCAACTGGACATTATTTTGGTACAGATGCTTCAGGCCGAGATCTATTAGTGCGTGTTGCGATCGGTGGGCGAATTTCCTTAATGGTGGGGGTTGCCGCTGCGTTAGTCGCAGTTGTGGTAGGCACACTGTACGGCTCATTAGCTGGTTACGTAGGTGGAAAAGTGGATTCCATCATGATGCGTATATTAGAAATTTTAAACTCCTTTCCATTTATGTTTTTTGTGATCTTGTTAGTCACCTTGTTTGGTACCAATATCTTATTGATTTTTGTGGCGATAGGAATGGTGTCATGGTTGGATATGGCGCGTATTGTTCGCGGGCAAACACTTGGATTAAAACGTAAAGAATTTATTGAAGCAGCGCTTGTTTGTGGTGTGAGTACACGGCAGATTATTCTACGACATATTGTTCCTAACGTTTTAGGTGTAGTAGTCGTTTACGCCTCATTATTAGTTCCAAGTATGATTTTGTTTGAATCATTCTTAAGCTTTTTAGGTTTAGGGACACAAGAACCGTTAAGTAGTTGGGGGGCGTTATTAAGTGATGGGGCGAACTCAATGGAAGTGACGCCTTGGTTACTACTGATCCCAGCTGGTTTTTTAGTCATCACGCTATTTTGTTTTAACTTTATCGGTGACGGGCTGCGTGATGCGCTCGACCCGAAAGATCGCTAGAGGGAATAATATGTTAAATAACCCAATGAAAAGCCCTCTGTTATCCGTGAAAGATCTCAGTGTGACATTCGCGACCCAAGATGGTGATGTTACCGCTGTAAATAAATTGAACTTTGAATTAAGTGCGGGGGAAACGCTTGGAATAGTAGGCGAATCAGGTTCAGGAAAATCACAAACCGCTTTCGCACTAATGGGCTTGCTTGCCAAAAATGGCAAAATTAATGGCTCTGCCATGTTTAATGACCGTGAGATTTTGAATTTAAGAGAAAAAGAATTAAACCGTATGCGGGCGGAAGAGATTTCCATGATTTTCCAAGACCCAATGACATCATTGAATCCTTATTTGAAAATTGGTACTCAATTGTCGGAAGTTCTCATGCTACATAAAGGTATGAGTAAAAGGGAGGCTTTCGAAGAATCCGTTCGGATGTTAGATGCCGTTAAAATGCCGGAAGCACGTAAGCGGATGAATATGTATCCACATGAATTTTCAGGAGGAATGAGACAACGAGTCATGATTGCAATGGCACTGTTATGCCAACCAAAGCTGTTAATTGCTGACGAACCCACAACCGCACTTGATGTGACAGTACAAGCGCAAATTATGACGTTGCTCAATGAGTTAAAACAAGAGTTTGATACTGCAATTATTTTGATCACCCACGACCTTGGGGTCGTCGCAGGGGTATGTGATAAAGTCCTAGTGATGTATGCAGGACGTACGATGGAGTACGGTACTGCGAAGGATATCTTTTATCATCCATCTCACCCATATTCACTTGGCTTATTAGCTGCGGTTCCACGCCTTGATGGTGATGACGAGAGTTTAGCAACCATTCCCGGCAATCCGCCTAATTTATTACGTTTACCCAAAGGCTGCCCATTTTCACCTCGTTGCCAATATGCAGTTCAGCAATGTGTTGACCAAGAACCTGCATTAACCACATTTGGTCAAACGCGGTTACGTGCCTGCTTTAAGCCACTGGAGGAATTGGTATGAGTACCCATGAAAATAGGCCAGTTTTACTCGAAGTGAATGACCTTAAAGTCCACTTTGAGATCCGAGATAAAAAACAGTGGTTTTGGCAACCAAACAAAAGTCTTAAAGCGGTAGATGGCGTAACACTGCGTTTATATGAAGGCGAAACATTAGGGGTAGTCGGGGAATCCGGGTGTGGTAAATCCACTTTTGCTCGTGCACTCATTGGGTTAGTCAAAGCGACAGATGGCACAGTAAGTTGGCTTGGGCAGAACTTGTTAGGTAAAACTGACAAAGAATGGCGTAGCATTCGCAGTGATATCCAAATGATTTTCCAAGATCCTTTGGCTTCACTTAACCCGCGAATGACCATCGGCGATATTATTGCCGAGCCATTGAAAACCTATCATCCTAAAATGTCACCATCACAAATCACAGAAAAAGTGAAAAAAATGATGATGCGGGTTGGGTTATTACCAAACTTGATTAACCGCTATCCCCACGAGTTTTCGGGAGGGCAATGCCAGCGCATTGGTATCGCAAGAGCATTGATTTTAGAACCAAAACTTGTGATTTGCGATGAGCCAGTTTCTGCATTAGACGTGTCAATTCAAGCGCAAGTTGTTAATTTACTCCAAGAATTACAACGTGAAATGAAGCTATCACTGATATTTATCGCACATGATTTGGCGGTGGTTAAGCATATTTCTGACCGTGTCTTAGTGATGTATTTGGGGCATGCGGTGGAGCTTGGTACCTATGATGAGGTATACAATAATCCCTTACATCCTTATACGCGTGCATTGATGTCTGCGGTTCCAGTTCCTGATCCCGATAAAGAAAAAAATAAGGTGATAGAGCTTTTAGAAGGTGAATTGCCATCGCCAATTAACCCGCCTTCAGGTTGCGTATTTAGAACCCGTTGCCCATTAGCAGATGAAGAGTGTGCAAAAACAAGGCCATTATTAGAAGGGAGTTTCAAACATGCGGTGTCTTGTTTGAAAATTGATCCACTGTAATGGTTTTCTCATGATGGTCAAAAGAGGGCTTTTACTTTAATTAATCTAAAAGGGACAAAATGTCCCTTTTAATCGATTATTTCTTCCACAAAATATGGTGAAACGGTTTGGAAGGGTGGCGGCTAATCAATACGCGAGCAAAAATATCGTCTAATTCGGCATCCGGGCTTTGAGCTAAGCCGATAACGACTTCACTTAGTTGCTCTAATTCAATGTTATCATTAATAATATCTTGCCAGTTATGACTAAAAGGCACAATTTCTGCGGCGCCTAGCTCTTCAAACTGCAAAGCAAAAATTAATTGGTCAGCGGGCTCTAGATTCTCCATTGCCCCGTCAAGAAAAAGGTCATAAGCTATTTCAATGATCTCGTCTTCATCGATTAAAGGTGTATTTTGTATTTTGGTCATGACCTTTCCTAATAAACTTAATTTATAACAATGGACTAAAGAAATAACAAATGCGCTCAACGACACGGTTCCAGAACGGGCGTTGTTCCCACTCTTCGATTTCTAAACGCGTTGAACGTGCAATATAATCATACTGAACTAGCGTGAGATCGCTACCAAAACTTTTATCATCAATGACCACGGTGATTTCAAAATTGAGCCATAAACTGCGCATGTCAAGATTGACTGAACCGACAAGGCTGAGCTCGCCATCCACTAATACGCTCTTGGTGTGCAATAAGCCATCTTCAAATTGGTAAATCTTAACGCCAGCAGCTAATAATTCACTGTAAAATGAACGACTTGCCCAGCGGACAAGGAATGAGTCATTCTGCCTTGGCATAATAATGCTGACATCTACACCCCGCATTGCTGCTGTACAAATTGCATGCAAAAGGTCATCGCTAGGCACAAAATAAGGGGTAGTCATGATCAGTTGTTTGCGTGCAGAGAACATCGCGGTCATCAGCGACTGTTGAATCAACTCATCAGGGAAACCTGGGCCTGAGGCGATAATTTGTGTTGTATGCCCATTAGCCTGTTCAAAAGGCATAATATTACTATCAGGCGGTGGTGGAAGTACGCGTTGGCCAGTTTCCATTTCCCAGTCAAAAGCATACACAATGCCTAATGTGGTACTCACAGGGCCTTCCATACGCACTAAAATATCAACCCATTCGCCAACCCCTGAATCTTGCTTAAAATAACGGGGGTCAACCATATTCATACTGCCAGTATATGAAATATAGTTATCGATAACGACTATTTTACGGTGTTGACGTAAATCCATACGACGCAAGAAGAAACGCATCAAATTAACTTTTAATGACTCTACAAACTCAATACCAGCAGCACGCATTTTTTCAGGGTAATCGTTACGGAAAAAATGCCAACTTCCCGCGGAGTCCACCATAATTCGGCACTTAACACCGCGTTTAGCGGCATTAAGTAAGGCTTCGGTAACCCCATCGACTAAACCACCAGGCTGCCAAATATAGAATACCATTTCAATTGAGTGCTGAGCATTATTGATATCATTGACAATTGCTTTCAATGAATCTTCACAAGTGGTCAGAAGTTGAATCCTGTTACCTTTAACCCCCGCGATACCTTGGCGTTTCTCAATTAACTGAAATAATGGTTCAGCAACAGGGCTGTTATCAGTGGCAAAGATATGTTTTGAATTTCGCAGATTTTCTAACCATGTGGCTACAGATGGCCACATGTCATGAGCTTTATCGACTCGACGTTTACCAAGGTGAAGCTCACCGAAGGCGACATATGCAATAATTCCGACTAATGGCAGGATATAAATAATCAGGAGCCATGTCATGGCTGAGGTGACTGGCCTTCTTTTGACTAAAATGCGAACTGTAATTGCTGCAATAATTAGCCAATATAGGAAGAACAGAAGCCAACTCATAAGTGTATAGACGGTTGCCATAACGGGTCAGATGCCTCACTGATAAGAAAAAGGTTCAAAAAAAGATAGTTTAGCTAAAAAACTGTTAGCAAAATATCAACTTAATAGAATTTAGCAAAATTCTGCAGTAAAAGCTTCGTGAAATAGCGTAATTCGTTAGGAAAAATAGTTTTAATAGTTTATTTTATCATTATGAAATTAAAAATGGTGCACTGAAATGACATAAAAAGTTCCTCTTGGTTCTTTTTTTCAAAGGAATATAATATTTTTTTCTAATAATTTTTAGACGATAAAAGGACACAATTAAATGAGACGTAGTAGGCATGAAGTAGGGCGTTGGCGTATGTTAAGACAATCCCTACGTCGCCGTAGACGCTGGTTAGAAGGGCACTCAAGGCGGAACATGCGCATCTATGCAATGCGTAAAATTGACATTTACCATCGTCGACATTCCCTGCTTTTTACCCAATGGATTGAGTAAGGTTATTACAGCGTACACTCACATTTTTCACTTTGTATGACAAACCTTATTGAATATGATTGCTATTTGCATTTAAACTATCAGTCATATTCTTTTTGGTTGACAGGTGTAGGGTAGAAATTGCATATGCGTTGGATGCGTTGGACTTTAATTATCGTCGTTTCATTATCTATTCATGCGGGTCTTGCAATGGCATGGATTTTTAATCAACCTAACTTGGTCAGAGACCCTGAACCATTGACGATTGCTATGGTTGCTTTTGCCGCCCCTGAGCCCGTTGAGCAGGTTGAAACACCGGTAGAGCCCGAACCAGAGCCCGTTATAGAGCCCGAACCCGAACCGGTAGTTGAACCCGTCATTGCATTACCTAAGAAAAAGCCTGAGGTGAAGAAAAAGCCTAAGCCAAAACAGGAAGAAAAGAAAAAAATTAAAGAAGATGTTAAGCCAGTTGAGAAGCAATTGGCGATGAATAATCTTAAATCAGACGTCATTGCACCGAAAACGAATAATAGCCCAATAAAGACTGCAAACAATACAGGGGCAAGTAATAGTCAATCGACTAAGAAAGGTGGCCCTAGGGCTCTGCATAAACAAGCTCCTGCTTATTCAGAACGTGCGCGTCGTTTAGGTAAAGAAGGGTATGTGAAAGTTCGCTATGATATCAATGATGATGGCCGAGTGACAAATATTGAATTTGTTGAAGCTACACCTAAAGGGCTATTTGAGCGAGACGTAAAACGCGCAATGAACCGTTGGACTTTTGAAAAGCAACCCGCAAAAGGCTACGTGACTGAAATTTATTTCAAATTGGATGGCACTGTTAGTCAAGTCTAATGGATATTATTGGGCTGTACAAAAAAGCACCACAGCGATGATGGTGCTTTTTGTTTTTTACATAATGAGTGGAGTAGAAAACTTATGCTTCGTTAGTTTTTTGATCTGAACTTGCTAACTGAAAATGTTGTTTTTCTTTGGGTAATGAACGTGGGGTGCTATCGTCATTAACGGCAACATAGGTGAATACTGCATCAGTTGCACGATAACGTTGGCCAACAGGCTCCGTTGCGACTTTTTTTACCCAAACCTCAATATTAATGGTAATTGAGCTTTTCCCTGTTTTTAGACAGCGTGCATAACAACAAACAACATCGCCTACGGCAACGGGTTTTTGAAATTTAATGCCGTTTACCGCCACAGTGACCACACGCCCTAGAGCAATTTCTTTTGCTAAGATAGCGCCACCTATATCCATTTGTGACATCAACCAGCCGCCAAAAATATCACCATTTGCATTAGTATCTGCAGGCATGGCTAATGTACGTAAAACTAACTCACCGTTCGGCAATTGCATATCTGACTCGTATTAAAAGGGTTATTACTTTTGATTTTGCATTTATAACAAATTACATATGCAATAGTAAACTGGAACCACTCAGTTATTGATTGATAATAGCTATTTAATTGAATTGCTGCAAAAATAAGATAAATATGATACTCATTATTAATAAACGACGTCTAAATTTGGAAAGAAAATCAATTTTTGCAAAGAAACAGCAAGAAGTGTTTTTTATATTTAGTCAATTGATTGAATTGGCTATACTCAATAGTATGAAATTTATTTATTTACTTAGAGGTATGAAATGAGATTGTTATTGGCAATATTATTACCTTGGTTGCAATTTTTTACGATAGGGCGTCCTTTTGCTGGGATCATTTGCTTAATCTTACAAATTACGCTTATTGGTTGGTTACCTGCCGCTATTTGGTCGGTATATGCGCTATCACAGTACAATACAGATAAAAAGATTGAAAAAGCATTTGGTGACAAACGCTATTAACATATAAAAAAACCTGCTAATGGATATGCAATTAGCAGGTTTTTGACGCTATTTTAAATTATTCTTCATGATTTTCTGCAGGCTCTTTAACCATATTTTTAAAAATATAGACCACACTCAATACTGTAAATATTAGTGTTCCTGCTGTCAGACCAAAGACTTTGAAATTGACCCAGATATCTTGAGCCATCCAAAAAGCAACGTAAATATTCAGCAATGCGCAGAAAATAAAGAAAATAGCCCATGCACTATTGAGTTTGGTCCAATAACTATCGGCTAATTTTATTTCTTGGTTACTGCCTAACATTCGCTGAATTAAAGGCTTCTCAGTAAACCATTGGCTGAAGAGTAGTGCGCCAGCGAATGCACCATAGATAATAGTGACTTTCCACTTAATAAATGCATCACTATGGAAAATAAGCGTTAAGGCAGCAAAGCCCATCACGATTGCACAGGTAATTTTTGCAACTTTTTCAACTTTCTTATAGATAAGATAAGTTGCTAATAATGCTAAAGGGGTGGTCACCATTAATGCACCACTCGCATAGAAAATATCGTATCTTTTATAGACAATAAAGAAGATTACCAAAGGAATAAAATCAATAAGTTGTTTCATAACAGTGAATGCAGCGCCTCAACGTAAAGGTAATAGCCTAGTTTAACCGATTTTGGCATCAATTGTTAAAAGTTTGCACCTTTTTACCAATAAACATGCTTTGTTACCAATCATATTTGCACTATTTTACGATAATTTGACTTACTTCTAGATAAACTTTATTAGTTCGGATATATATAGTATAGAAAATAATTTAACTTACTAATTTATAGGTACTTTTCCCCCATGATAAAGGCAAGGCTATTTGTCTGGATGCCAGGTTTAAAAACACTGTTTAACTATCAACGTGCTGACTTAGGCCCTGATGTTAAAGCAGGGTTGTCTGTCGCTGCGGTTGCTTTACCTGTTGCTATTGCCTATGCCGAATTAATGGGGGTGAATGCAATTGTTGGATTGTATTCATGTATTTTACCCATGTTGTTCTATGCGTTATTTGGCACGTCGAAACAATTAATTATTGGGCCTGATGCTGCAACATGCGCGGTGATTGCAGCCGCTGTCGCTCCACTCGCAATGGGGGATGAAACTGTTCGTTGGCAGCTGATTATCGTCATGAGCTTTATGACCGGGGTTTGGTGTTTGATTGCAGCAAGATTTCGTTTGGGGACTTTCGCAGATTTTTTATCTAGACCAATATTGCAAGGCTTACTAAATGGGGTCGCCCTCACGATCATCGTTAGTCAAATTAGTAAAGTATTTGGTATTACGACCTTGCCTTCAGGGTTTATTGAGCGATTAATAGCTTTTCCATTAGCGTTAGTGGAAACACATATTCCGACATTATTAGTTGCTATTGTAACATTGGTAATTACCTTAGTGATTAAGCGAGTGCGCAGTAAGTGGCCATCTTTATTAATTGCAATGGTTTTGGCAACAGCAGCGAGTATTTTATTTAATCTTGAGCAATATGGTATTAGCACCGTTGGGGATTTAGGTGAAGGGCTCCCGCATATACCACTGCCTGATTTTCCACCAAGTTTACTCCGAGACCTTGTTATTCCATCATTAAACTTAGCCGTGATTAGTTTTGTCAGTTTTATGATGACGGCTCGCAGTTTTGCGAGCAAAAATGGTTATACCGTCGATGCAGATCAAGAATTAAGAGCGTTAGGGATGGCAAATATTGCTTCTGCTTTTGGCCAGGGGTTCGCGGTTAGTGCTGCGAGTAGCCGCACTGCGGTTAATGACATGATGGGGGGGAAAACGCAATTAGTTTCCCTCGTTGCTGCGGTAACTATCTTAGCTGTTTTACTTTTCTCCATAAATTTATTGGAATATATCCCTATGCCTGCTTTAGGGATGGTTTTAATTATATCTACTTATTCCTTACTCAGTTTCCGTAGTATTTTTTCGATGCGTAAACGCAATAGAGAAGCTTTTTTCTTATGTGTTTTCACATTATGTGCAGTGCTGGTGGTTGGCTTGATCAGTGGTGTAGGCTTAGCGGTTCTATTGGGTTTATTGCAGTTTGTCCGGGTCATATTTAGGCCGACAGACCAACTATTAGGCGTAGATGAACACGGTATGTTGCATTCGATGACATCAGAAAATGATATTCAAGAAGTTGATGGAGTCCTTATTTATCGTTTCAATTCTCCACTCACCTATTTCAATGTGAATTACTTTAAAGAGCGGTTAAATAAACATTTAGATAATCAACGGAAGAGGCCAGCTTGGGTGATTGTGGATGCTGCCGTCAGCTTTACGCATAATGATGTGAGCGTATTTTCCACATTGAATGACATTGTGACATCTTTGAAGGCGAAAGGGGTAACTTTGGTATTAGCGGGTCGGAGAACCTCGCTTAATCGTTGGTTAGAACAAAATAAAATTAATCGTTCAGATGATGACCTATTAGTGGTACCTGATATTTATTTTGCAATTCGTTTAATTCAAAGTAAGCAACAGATCCAAATGAAATGTGTTGAAGAAAGAAAAGCACAAGAGAGCCAAAGGGATTCAGGTATATTAGAGCATGATTGTGAGGATCGAATTACACCAACGGATACTTACTCAGATAACTCTTAAAAATAATGTAAATAGAAAGGCATCTTTTGATACCTTTCTATTTTATTTAATTATATTAATTTTTAGTGATCAACATATATAAACGATAAAAGTAAATTAAAGCGAATGCAGCTACAACATTATTGAGTAAAAAAGAGATGCCATTAATAAGGATATGATTCATATTAAGGTTACCCAATAGCACACTGATAAGCATTTGAGCTGCCATCCAAATTAAAATCATCGGTAAGACAACACGCCAGTTTGCATAGGCCAATTTCCAGCTTTTTCCCATCGCACTGAAGGAGTTGGTACTTTCTGTTATTAAAATTGCTGGCGCTAAGGAAAAACCAATGGCGAGTACAATGCCGGGTAGAACCATAATTGTGATGCCTAATTGGATCAGCAGTGAGCACACGACCAACAGAAGAAACATAGAAGGTGCTTTGTTCAGTGATGATGTTATCGCTTGAAGACCTGTCATATCTTCGCCACGTGACATCCCTGAGATATAGGATAATGTGCCACAAATAAGGAGCAAGCTGCCAAGAGTAACGGAAAGAATCAAACCAAAAGAAACACGCAAAATACTGCTTTTATCTTCTTCAGATAGACTTAGGATCCAGTCTTGTAAGCCCGTATTACCAGACTCAATCATCTTACTCTGTGCTTGTGCAAGAACACCTATCATCTGTTCATTGGGGATCATCATCGCATAAATGACAAGGCTTACCACGGTGGCTAAGAGCACAATGGTGAGGAGGCCACTCAATTGATTTTTAAAGAAATTGATACTATCACTAATGAGTGAGTTGGCCGAAATGGACATGACACTGCTCCTATCTACTAACGTGATCAAAATTTTAATCTAATTGTAACTGAGTATCTCGCCTAGAGGTAGAGAAAGATAATAAAAATCGGGAGGTTAAGAAAAATATATTGTTCATGATGCTCGAATTTAATTAACTAAAAAAATGAGCTTATATAAATTGTATTTTTTATGCATGTTTAAATATTGAAATAAATATTTATATTTAGAAATCAAATTTTTATTTTGTTAGTTACTTTATAAAAATTGATTTAAATCAAAAATAAAAAAACAATAAATGGAATAATAAATCCATATTTATTGGTTTACCTATAAATTAGTAAAAGATGTGATCTTGATTTGAACATCAATTTAAATAATACGGTATATTTTCCTAAAATAAAAACATAGGAATGGGATTGATAATGAAAAAACTCACTGCGCTTGTATTAGCTGCTGCAACTTTAGCTCCAGCAGTTTCTATTGCTCATGAAGCTGGCGACTTTATTTTCCGTACAGGTACTGCAACGGTACGTCCAAATGCGGGTTCTGAAAATGTATTAGGTTTAGGTTCATTTGATGTTAATAACAATACTCAATTAGGTTTAACATTTGGGTATATGATTACTGATAATATCGGTGTGGAATTATTAGCAGCAACTCCGTTTGAACACAAAGTTGGCGTAGGACCGTTAGGTACAATTGCAACTGTTAAACATTTACCACCAACTTTAATGGCGCAGTATTATTTTGGTAGTAAAGAAGATAAATTACGCCCTTATTTAGGTGCCGGTGTTAACTATACCTTCTTCTTTGATGAGAAATTTAACTCAACAGGGAAAGCTAACGGTTTATCAGATCTTGATTTATCAAGCTCTTGGGGCTTTGCAGCACAAGCAGGTATGGACTACATGCTGACTGATAACTGGATGCTGAATGCTTCAGTGTGGTGGATGAATATTGAAACAGATGTGAAATTTAAAGCGGGTAATGACACACACAAAATTGATACTCGTTTAGACCCATTTGTATTTATGTTTGGTGCGGGTTACCGTTTCTAAGAATTTGATTGGACGCAATACAGGTACTACCTGAATTCTGAAGGATTAGAGAGAAGTAGGAAATCCGAGAATATTCGTATTCTCGGATTTTTCAATTACTATTAAAATCGAACATATATTTAACAAGTGATAATCATAATAATAACAAATCATGATGATGATATTTATAATATATTAATTAGTGTTATAGAGTGATAATAAAGTAAAGGTACTTATTGGTTTTCACTATTTAGGGCGATTAATAAAGATTAAATAAAATATTGAGACTAACTACCTTGAAATAAAAAAGCTGAATACAGGAGCATATTCAGCTTTAAGATATTATTCAAATTTGCAATATTAAATTACCAAAACCACTGCACGTTTAATCCAGCATTGACACTGCTAGTTTCATATTCATCCGGCTTATAAAGTGGTACACCTAGAAATAAGTCATAACTGAATATATTAACATTACCTCTCATGCCTATAGCCGTACCTAATAATTGGTCATCAGAATAGAGGCCTAGAGGATAAACACCTCCAAATATTCTGCCATAGTCAAGTGCGTAGTAGGGATAAAAGGAGAAGCCAGGGATATAAAAGTTAAATTCATTTCGTAAATAAAACCCCTTATCTCCGATTAGTGAAAACTCTTCATCAAAACCACGTACAGTCCAACGGTTACCTAACGAGAATTGATCTTGGATGGTTAAACGGTCTCGTGAATATTGTACAAATAATTGTGGGTTATAACTCATCACAAAATCATTGAACGCAAAAGGGATCATTCCTGAAACATCGAGAGTGAATAGTCGCCCCATGGTGCTGACATCACCATATTTCATATCCCAGCTTTCATCGGCTCCAAACCAAGGTACGTTACGTTGATAGTAAATTGAAGCGTCAACAGTTGAGTTATCAATATTCTGTCGGTGGCTAACGCCAAGCTTCAGACTGGTTAAGTCGCGTTGTTGTGAAAGTAAGGTGATATCTTCTAATTTATATTTTGATTTACGCTTAATTAGTTGAATAGATGCGGTATCTTTATAAGTTTGTCCACGTAAAAATACATTACTTGCTGTCGCATTATAATATTTACTATCACCATAGTACTTATAACTAGCAATAGTATCATTAATTGTTTGTTTATATTCACTTTTGCTAGCATAGAGAGAGAAAAGCCAATAGTTATAAGGAACTGAATAATAAATCGCAGCATTACTACTACTATTGCGAGCTTGGTTCTTTAAATTTTTACCCGCTGATACATATATAGTATCATTTAAGCTTGTAAGGTTGTTTCCATAAAGGGTAACGCCAACTTGGTCTTTACCCGTTTGCCGGCTGCCTGAGTTATTATAGTAACCACTAGCGTTAAAGTGAGGTGACTTTTCCCTTTGGATTGAAATATCTGAAGTTGAGAATTCTTTACCTGGCGCTAGCTCGATATTGACTTTGGCTCCAGGTATACGCTCAAGGTTTTCTAAACCTTGTTCAATATCGCGAATGTTTAGGATATCGCCTTCTCTAGCAGGTATGATTGCTCCTAAAGTAATATAGGTATCACTGCCTTCCGTTAATTTCACGTTAGCGACCTTGCCAGGGATTATTTGCAAAGTTAACGTACCATCGCTAATGTTTTGTTCAGGAATATTAACCCGAGTTGTTACATAGCCTGACTTAATTATTTTATCCTGTAGGCCTTTAGCGAGTGTTTCTACACCGTTAATACCAATACAAACACCAACGACTTGATTTGCATATGTCTCTAAAGGTCGCATTGATGGGAGCTTTGGCTCGGAAAGCAAAATAACTCGTTTCATTTCAAAGCAGTCTTTCTCATCATCAAAAACTAAAATATTGTTTGCTTGTTCTCTGTTTTTACCTAAAACGTCTTTAGTTTCTAATTGTGTTTGTTGCTGACGAGATCTATCTTGTGTTGCTTGATTATTGATCTGTTGATCAATGATTTGTGCAGTATTACCTGATACGTATAATGGAAAAGATAATAAAGTTAGTTGCATCTGCATCAACAAAGTTATTACCAGTAATAACATTAATTTCTTTAGCTGTAATATTTCCACGAATAACTGCCGAACGAGCGATGATATCTGTTGGTGAGTCTGACTGTAGACGGTTGTTAATCGTGATTTGGCCATTTGAAACGTTGTAGCCAAGAATATCACCAGCTGCAACAATAGGAATGCCCGTTGTTAAGGTTGCTCTATCTGTATAAAATAAGAGTAAAGCACCTATATTGCTATATATATAGCTATTTATACGTTTGATTATAAAATAATAAATGATATCAATGGGTAATATTTACTCTGCTATGGTTTTGGTAAGGGTAATTATCAAAGTGGTAATGCGTAGCCACTACTTTGAATAAAGCTTGATTTGGTAAGTTTTTTTTATGATTGAGTGAGCTAGTAATTATAATGAAAAATAAATTACGGTTATTTAGAGTATGTAAATATATGTAAGGGAATTTAAGTTAAGAAGTGATTGTGTGAAAAATGAACTTGTCATTTTATCTCTTTATAAAAATGTTTTGAAGCAATCAAGCCATTAATTTTAAATATGGCTTGATTACTATTTATTCTTTATCTATTTTTGTGTTGCTGCTTTCATTTTTACAACAAACTCAGTTAATAAATTAAGCATGATGTCAGGGCGACTAAGATTATTTTCAATAATTTTAACTACCGCAGAACCTGATATTGCACCAGCTGCACCATTTTTAATCGCCTCTTTTACCTGTTCAGGCTCTGATATTCCAAAGCCTTGTAGGGCGGGAGCTGCGCTATATTGGTTTAATTCACTCAATAAATGGGTCAATGGCGTTTCAGCACGTTTTTCTGTGCCGGTCACACCTGCACGTGATACTAAATATGTATAACCTTGGCTATATTTTCCAATTTGTTGAAGTAGCTCATCACTAGCATTTGGTGGGCAAATAAAAATAGGCGCAATGTTGTGAGCTCGTGCAGCTTCACGAAATGGCTGTGATTCAGACATAGGAACATCTGCAACTAATACCGAGTCAACGCCTGCTTTTTCGCAGCGAATATAAAAATTTTCGATGCCATTGGTAAATACTAGATTTGCATATACTAATAACCCGATAGGAATAGTAGGGTGTTTTTCTCTAATGCGGCTGAGTAATTCGAAACAAATTGTCGGGGTGATTTCACTTTTAAATGCACGTAAATTCGCATTTTGGATAGTTGGGCCATCTGCCAGTGGATCGGAAAAAGGAATACCAATCTCTAATGCATCAGCACCACCAGCAATCAAGGCATCGACAATTTTTAATGATAATTCAGCATCCGGGTCACCTAAAGTGACAAATGGAACAAATGCGCCTTGGTGGTTCTGAGCTAAACGTTCAAAAAGTTGGGTGTAGCGTTCCATTAGATTTCTCCTTTGCTGGCTAAAATATCATGTACTGTAAAAATATCTTTATCACCACGGCCAGACAAATTGACGATTAATAACTGTTCTTTATTCGGTTCTTTCTCCGCCATTTTTAATGCATAAGCGAGAGCATGAGATGATTCTAGCGCAGGAATAATCCCTTCCTTACGTGATAATAATTTAAACGCATTTAAGGCTTCATCATCGGTTATGGAAACATATTCTGCGCGACCAATACTGTTTAAATGGGCATGCTGAGGCCCAACGGAAGGAAAATCTAATCCTGCAGAGATGGAATACGACTCTTCAATTTGACCTTCACTGGTTTGCATCATCGGTGATTTCATACCAAAATAAATTCCGACACGACCATGTTTTAATGGAGCGCCATGCTGCCCAGATTCAATCCCTAATCCTGCAGGTTCAACACCAATTAATTTCACATTTTCTTCTGGAATAAAAGAGGCAAATAAGCCTATTGCGTTTGAACCGCCACCGATGCATGCAACTACCGCATCGGGTAGACGGCCTTCTTTTTCGAGAATCTGTTGTTTTGCTTCGTCACCAATCATGCGTTGGAATTCACGTACAATTGTTGGATATGGGTGAGGCCCCGCCGCTGTCCCTAATAAATAGTGTGCTTTATCATAGCTGCCAGACCAGTCCCTCAATGCTTCATTACAGGCATCTTTCAAGGTTGCTGAGCCACTGTGAACAGGTATGACTTCAGCGCCCATCAATTTCATACGAAATACGTTGGGAGATTGGCGTTCAACATCTTTTGCGCCCATATAGATACGGCATTTCATGTTCAATAATGCACAAGCAAGCGCTGTTGCAACCCCATGTTGCCCAGCGCCAGTTTCTGCAATAATTTCGCTTTTCCCCATTCGCTTAGCCAGTAGTGCTTGGCCTAATACTTGGTTTGTCTTATGGGCGCCGCCATGTAATAAATCTTCACGTTTTAAATAGAGTTTTGTTTTTGTACCTGCCGTTAAATTTTGGCACAACGTGAGTGCAGTCGGGCGACCTGCATAGTTTTTTAGCAAGTCGTGAAACTCACGAATAAATTCAGCATCATTTTGTGCGTCGATAAACGCATCTTCTAATTGGTTTAATGCGGGAATAAGAATTTCTGGGACATATTGTCCACCAAACTCGCCAAAATACGGATCTAATTTGCTCATTATCGATTGTCCATTTTATCAGTTACATTAATTGGTGTTGGAGTTTTATCTTTCGTTGTGTATTAGTGAGCCGTTGATTCGGCTAACAACGCTGACAACACCAAATTTATTTTTTGTTCGCTTTTTATGCCAGGTTCAATTTCAACCCCTGAATTAAAGTCTAATCCGTTGCACAGTAACTTTGCCGCGTCTAGGCAATTATCAGGGGTAAGCCCGCCCGCTATCATTAATTTCTGTGTTGTGGACGAGGGGGCTGCTGACCAATCGAAGGTTTTGCCAGTTCCACCGGAGCCATTATCCAGCAGTAACACATCAATACCTTGTGTGTCGTAGTCATTTAAAGTCGTTCGTGACATATCGAGTGCTTTCCAAACTTCACAGTAGTTTGGTAGAAATGTTCTTAACGTATTGATATAAGAAGCATCTTCTTCACCATGTAATTGCACAGCAGATAAAGCAAGCTGTTTGGCGATATGGGCAACAAAATCGGCAGATTGATTGCGAAAAACACCGACATATTTTAACGGTGCGGCATGGATGATATTTTGCGCCTGTGACAACGTCACTTTTCGGGGGGAGGTTTCAGCAAAAATCAACCCGCCGTAGTGTGCTCCTGCTTCAAATGCGGCTTTTGCATCTTGCTCGCGGGTTAAACCACAGACTTTATGTTCTCCTACTAACAAGCTTCGAATGGCTTTATCTAGGTCAGCTTGTTCCATTAATGCGCTACCAATTAAAAAACCATTCGCAAATTGTCTTAGCGACTGAATATGTTGATGCTGATGAATACCTGACTCACTGATCACAATGGTACCCTCCGCTAAGCGGGGGGCGAGTTCACGAGTTCGATTTAAATCAATAGAAAGATCACGTAAATCGCGGTTATTGATGCCAACAACCTTTGCTTTTAACTGAATAGCTCTCTCTAATTCTTCCTCATTACTGACTTCCGTTAATATTCCCATACTAAGTTGATGAGCAACTTCAGCTAATGCTATATATTCATCATCATTTAAGACAGATAACATCAGTAAGATAGCATCCGCTTGGTAGTAACGTGCAAGGTAGATTTGGTATGGGTCAATGATAAAATCTTTGCATAACACAGGTTGCTTTACGGTATTACTGACAATCGTTAAGTAATCCATTTTCCCTTGAAAATATTTTTCATCAGTAAGAACAGAAATCGCAGATGCGTAGGGCGCATAAGTTTTAGCTATCATTGCAGGGTCGAAGTCAGCACGAATCAACCCTTTTGAAGGAGAGGCTTTTTTGCACTCTAAAATAAAAACAGGGCGTTTTGCGCTTAGTGCGAGATAAAAACTACGCTGACTAGGCTGAATATCAGCAATAAAGCTCTCTAACGGTTGTTTGCCTTTGCGTTCGATTAAATAGTCAACTTTATCATCAACAATTTTTTGTAAGACTGTCGCTTTCATTTTATTGTTTCCTTGCCGCGAGTGCTGTAACGCGGTCAAATGCTTTACCGCTACGAATAATTGCGAGTGCGTGTTCGCTGTTCTGTTTTAAGTCTTCATGGCCATTAATACGCATCAACATGGCAACATTGGCCGCTACAGCCGCTTCGTGAGCGGCTTGCCCATGGCCTTGAAGTAAATGACTAAGCAATACGCGGTTTTCATCTGGTGTACCACCTTCTAAGTCACGTAATTGATACGGTTTTAACCCAAAATCATCTGCAGTTAATTGGTAATGTTGTACTTTACCATCTTTTAGTTCAGCGACTTGAGTGACTGCATGTAATGAAACCTCATCCATTCCTCCACTGTGTACCACAGCTGCACGGGTGAAACCAAGCATCTGTAATGTTTCAGACACCGGTTTTACCAATGACGCTTGGTAAACACCGATAAGGGCAATTGGCGGACGAGCAGGGTTAATTAATGGGCCCAATACATTGAATAACGTTCGGGTTTTCAACTGAGTGCGTACAGGTGCAGCATGGCGAAACCCACTGTGATATTGCGGTGCAAATAAAAAGCAAACTCCAAGATCATCTAATGCGTCACGAGCACTTTGTGCACTGAGATCTAGAGCGATACCAAAAGCCGCAAGTAAATCTGAAGATCCTGAACGGCTCGAAACACTACGATTACCGTGTTTGGCAACTTTAATACCACATTCAGCAGCAACGAATGCGCTCGCTGTTGAAATATTGATACTATTTGCGCCATCTCCACCCGTGCCAACAATATCACTGAATGAGTAGTCAGGACGAGGAAAGGGTTGTGCATTTTCTAAACAAGCTAGAGCGGCTCCAGCAATTTCTTGTGGTTGTTCACCACGCATTTTCATGCTGATTAATACAGCGGCTAACTGAGGCTCTGTCAATTCACCTTGAATGATGGCATTAAACAAGAACTGGCTTTCTTGTTGAGTCAGCGGTTGCGCTTTAAATAATTTATCATAAATATTTTGCATAATTGGCTCTTTAGTATTCCGTTAGTGCGAATGAGAGGATTCGATTGCATTGGGAGTAGAAAGAGCCCATGCCACGGTATTTTCTAACAACTGTTTGCCTTGCGTTGTTAAAATGGATTCAGGATGAAACTGGAATCCACAAACTCTATCGCTATCATTACGTACAGCCATGACCATGCCATTTGACTGGGCACAAATGGTCAAGCTTTCAGGAATTTGGCTACCAACAAGAGAGTGGTAACGAGCCACTGATATTGGGTTTTCAAGATGATTAAACATGGCTAAACCATCATGTGTGGCTATTGATGACTTACCATGCAAAATTTCACCTGCGGCAGAGACGGTCCCACCATAGGCTTCTACGATAGCTTGGTGGCCTAAACAAATACCGATAACAGGAATTTTGCCTTTTACTCGCATTAAAACTTCTGGCATTGAACCTGCTTCGCTAGGTTTTCCTGGACCAGGCGATAAGACTAAAATTGGTGAAATCATTTGTTCTAATACAGATAAAATATGTTCTACATTGACGGTGTTGCGGTAAATAACCACGTTATGGCCACCTGCACGCAGTTGGTCTACTAGGTTATAAGTAAAGGAGTCAACGTTATCGAGCAGTAAAATATTCGCCATTAGAATAACTCCTTAACTTGGTGTGCTTGGGCAATTGCGCGGATCACAGCACGTGCTTTATTTCGGGTCTCATCGGCTTCGGCTTGAGGGATGGAGTCTAGAACGACGCCACCTCCAGCTTGTACAGTGGCAATGCCATTTTCTACGTACGCAGAGCGAATAACGATGCAGGTATCAAAATCACCATTTCCTTGAAAATATCCTACGGCTCCGCCGTATGACCCGCGGCGCTCTTGTTCATATTGCGCAATCAGCTGCATTGCTTTTACCTTTGGTGCCCCCGTTAAAGTCCCCATATTCATACAGGCTTGATATGCATGAAAAACATCTAAATCTTGGCGTAATGTTCCCACGACATGAGAAACTAAATGCATTACGAAAGAGTAGCGATCAACTTTAGTTAGGTTGGCAACATAGCGGCTACCCGCTTCACAGATACGTGCTAAATCGTTGCGCGCTAGGTCAACTAACATAATGTGTTCAGCAAGCTCTTTTTCATCTGAACGCATGGAAAGCTCAATTCGGCTATCTAAATCAAGGTCTAATTCACCTTGTGTGTTACGGCCTCGAGGGCGAGTTCCAGCGATTGGGTAAATTTCGACCTTGCGATTTTCTGTCGCATATTTGAGTGCGCTTTCAGGCGAAGCGCCAAAAAGTGTGAATGCGTCATCTTGCATGTAGAACATATAAGGGCTTGGGTTTTGTGCTTTGAGCTTTTGGTATGCAATCAACGGATGCGAGCACGGCATCGTAAATTTACGTGAAGGCACAACCTGAAAAATATCACCACGGTATATGGCTTCTTTTAATGAAGTAACAACATCCCCATATTCTTGGTCATTTTTGTTTATCGATACGGCAAAATCGGGCGCAGTTGCTAAAGGAAGCGCAGGTAAGAATGGCCGACACGAAGCAATAATTTGTGCGTGACGCTGCTTAACAGTTTCGACATCTTGCTCATTTTGGCTAAATAAGCTGCTTTTTAGCCGAGCAGCCTGATTTTGATGGTCAATCACTAAATAATGCTCAGCAACAAAAAAACAATAGTCAGGGCAGTGATTAACGGTATTAACGTTGGGTAAATCTTCAAAACTTGCGACTAAATCATAAGCAAATAACCCACCAACAAACAGATTTTCAGGCTTTGTCGAATAAGTTTGCGCGAGAGCGGGTAGCGCACGTAAAACGTCTAAACAAGATGCCGCCTTTAGACGGCTGTCTTCGTCTAAATCTTGTGCCGGTAGGCTGAACGTCACCGTTAAACTATTTTCTTGCATGCTATGATGCATGATTAAATCTGTTAATTGCGCTAATAGTTTGGGTAATAAAGCCTGGCCATTTGGCGTTAACGCTTCGATTTCAACTTTTTGACCAAAAGCGCGGATACGTAGTGCGCTGTTGACAACAAGCAAGCTTTGTAAGTTAGCTTTATTATTAATTTCAGCGGATTCCAACAGCATTGTTGATGGAACTTGATGACACAGATGATTAAATAATAATGTTGGATCAGGCTGATAATTAATTGGGCTATCCAGATACGTAAAATGTGCTAATGTGGTGCTTTGTTCGTTCATTTTGTTGCCTTACATTAATTTTTGACATTAAAAAACCCGCCGAGGAAGGGCGGGTTTGGCACTGAAACATACAATAACTATGCGCGTGCGGCTTCCGCCCAATTTGGGAAGTCACGCCACCAACGATTTGATAAGTTAAATAAAGTCATTGTATGCCTCACTGGATAAACTGATTATTTTTGGTCTTGGTTGTCTTGCGTACTAGTTAACTAGATCGCATTGTTTGTGTCAAGGGCTTTGTTAATTTATTAGGAAAAATAGTTTTTCATGGAAATTGGAGAAGATATCAATATGTCGACAGCCTCGACGCCATTAGTGACTCGCTATGATTTGCATAGCCATACGACTGCCTCGGATGGTGAACTCACTCCTGCCGCGTTAATCGAACGTGCGATAGAAAAAGGGGTTAATATTTTAGCAATTACCGATCACGACACTTGTGAGGGGGTATTTGAGGCTCGCCGCTATCTTACTGAAAACGAAAGGCCAATTGAGCTAGTCAATGGTGTTGAAATTTCGACACTTTGGGAAAATATTGAAATACATATTGTGGGGTTAAATTTTTCTCCGTCACACCCTGCTATGGTTGAATTGTTAGAAGAGCAATCTGAGCGTCGTTTCGAACGCGGTATTGAGATGGGCAGGCGATTACAAAAAGCAGGCATTGATGATGCGTGGGAGAACGCACAGCGCATTTCTGGTGGTGGGCAGGTAACGCGGGCACATTTTGCACAATATATAGTGCAAATAGGTAAAGAAAAAACGATTAATAACGTGTTTAAGCGCTATTTATCAAAAGGGAAAACAGGATATGTCCCTGCGAAGTGGTGCACAATTCAAGCCTCCATTGACGCAATCCATGCGGCAGGCGGTGTTGCGGTATTGGCTCATCCTGCTAAATATCAACTATCCAATAAATGGTTAAAACGGTTGGTTGCGCATTTTAAACAGTGTGAAGGGGATGCCATGGAAGTTTCTCATTGCCAGCAACCACCAAATGAAAAGCAATATTTAGCTGAATTAGCCAACAATGCTAATTTACATACATCTGTTGGTTCAGATTTTCATCGACCATGTTCTTGGATAGAACTTGGCCGAAACTTATGGCTACCTAATGATGATAATGCAGTTTGGACGCTTTGGAATGCAGTAAAAAGCAGCTAATCAATTGATGTATTAATAATGCGGTGTAAAATAATTATTATAAGTGATGATTTATTCTGAGTAGGTCATCTCATGGAATTAAGAGATAGTAGCATTTATAGGTATTTTTGCCGGGTGATGCTGTCGATACCCAAAAATTAGAGGTATGTATGAGCCAGTTTTTTTATATCCATCCGGACAACCCTCAGGCAAGACTTATTAGCCAGAGTGTTGAAATTTTAAATAAAGGTGGTGTGATTGTTTACCCTACCGACTCAGGGTACGCCATTGGATGTCGTTTAGAAGAAAAAGATGCTCTACAGCGCATCTGTCGTATCCGTCAGCTGGATGCTAACCATAATTTTACATTAATGTGTCGGGATCTCTCTGAGCTATCGAATTACGCACATGTTGATAATACCGTTTTTCGTTTAATTAAAAATAATACGCCGGGTAATTACACCTTTATTTTACGGGCAACGAAAGAGGTTCCGCGGCGTTTAATGAATGAAAAACGTAAAACCATAGGCTTGCGTGTGCCGTCGAACCCGATTGCGCGAGATTTACTCGAAGCGGTTGGTGAACCGTTGATGTCAACGAGTTTGATTATGCCCGGTGATGATTTCACGCAATCAGACCCTGAAGAAATTCGCGATTTACTTGATAAACAAGTCGATTTAGTGATCCACGGTGGCTATATTGGGCAAAAACCCACAACGGTGATTGACTTTACTGATGATACACCGGTTGTAGCACGAGTCGGAACTGGCGATCCAACGCCTTTTGAGTAAATATCACTATTGGAAAGTCTAAGGTTCAGTACTGAATTAAATAAAATAGTATTGAAAGTGCGATATACAGATAAGTAATAGGGGTTCAGGACAAACCTGTGTATAATGCGCGGGTTTTCAAATTCATTGCTTTTTGGTGCGGCAAAAATAACGTGCCAAAAAGGTATTTGACGCCTGTGAAGGCGACAGCAGAGGGTTACATGAGCGTAAAACCGCAAAAAACTGAAAAATTACAGAAAATCCTTGCTCGTTCTGGGCATGGTTCTCGTCGAGAAATCGAAACATTCCTGCAAGCGGGTCGTATTAGTGTTGATGGCAAAATTGCTACACTAGGAGACCGTGTTGAAGTCACACCCGCAACAAAAATTCGTTTAGATGGCCGTTTATTAGCGATCAAAGAAGCTGAAAAGGAAATCTGCCGTGTAATGGCTTACTACAAGCCAGAGGGCGAATTATGCACACGTCATGATCCTGAAGGGCGCCCAACCGTTTTTAACCGTTTACCACGGTTAACGGGAGCTCGCTGGATTGCTGTTGGCCGTTTAGATGTTAACACAAGCGGCTTATTGCTATTCACGACAGATGGTGAGTTAGCTAATCGTTTAATGCACCCTAGTCGTGAAGTTGAACGTGAATATGCAGTACGCGTATTTGGCGAAATTAATGATGCAAAAATTCGCCAGTTAATCAATGGTGTACAACTGGAAGATGGTCCAGCTTCTTTTAAAACGGTTTCTTACCGTGGAGGAGAAGGAATGAACCAGTGGTTTAACGTCACCTTGACTGAAGGGCGTAACCGCGAAGTCCGTCGCCTTTGGGAATCTGTTGGTGTCCAAGTCAGCCGTTTAATCCGTGTGCGTTATGGTGATATTGATTTACCAAAAGGCTTGCCTCGTGGAGGATGGACGGAGCTTGGTTTAGAGCAAACTAACTATCTTCGTGAGCTGGTGGAATTGCCAGTAGAAACGGAAAGTAAGGTTGCTGTTGAGCGTGACCAACGTCGTATTAAAGCGAACCAAATTCGCCGTGCGGTAAAACGCCATACACAAGTCGCATCACGTCCTGCATCAAAACGTCAATCATCAAGACCAACAGCGAAACGTCGTACTCGCATCTAGACTGATTGCATATCGAATATTAAACACGCTGGGGCCATCCCCTCAGCGTGTTTTTGTCTAATTTATTGTCTATTAAAATATATTAGCTTTTATATGAGAGAAATTACCTATCTTAGGGTAATGATTGAATTGAACATAACCTTATTAATAATAAGAAAATTAATGGTCTAGTTCACATTATTATGAAACCTATCAATAATAGATAATATTTATGAGACATTTGTCTCATTTTAATGTAACTAAAAGTCTTAGTATGACCTCTCTTGTGAGATATGACTCACAAACATTGGTTTATTAACTGATAATAAAGGCAAAATTACAGATAAACCTATTACTTACCCAGTTTATCCAGATAAATAAAGAATGGTTTAAGTGGATAAACCTGAATAAGGACGAAACATGAAAAAAATAACACTGACTTTGAGTGCGATTGCATTGGCATTAAGTTTTACCGCGACGTCTCAAGCAAAAATTCCAATGCCAGAAACCGTAAGCCCTGGCGTTACCGTTGTTGAACTTGCTCAACAACAGCCTGTCCATTGGGTTTCCATCGAGCAAATTAAACAAAGCCTAGAAGGAAAAGCCCCGATGGCTGTTGGGTTTGATATCGATGATACAGTGTTATTTTCGAGCCCAGGTTTTTACCGTGGTAAATTAGAGTTCTCACCTAACGATTTTAGCTATCTCAAAAATCAGCAATTTTGGGAAAAAATGAATAATGAGTGGGACAAATTCAGTATGCCAAAACAAGTGGGTATTGATTTAGTCAAAATGCACTTAGAGCGCGGTGACACTGTTTATTTCATTACTGGCCGTACGAAAACCAAAACAGAAACAGTAACTAAATACGTTCAGGAAGGTTTAGCAATACCGGCAGATAAAATGCAACCTGTCATTTTTGCGGGTGATGAGCCAGGCCAAAATAATAAAGTAAGCTGGATGCGTGATCACAAACTTACTATATATTATGGTGACGCTGATGCCGATATCGCAGCAGCGCATGAGTTAGGTATTCGCGGTGTGCGTATTTTACGCGCAGCAAACTCATCTTACCAACCATTGCCAAAAGCAGGGCGCTTTGGTGAAGAAGTTGTGATTAACTCAGAATATTAGTTCTGTTATGAGTAGAATGGAGAGGAGGTCAAATGACCTCCCTTTTAAGCGTGAACTATTTTAGTTAGTTAATGCAGAATCAATAATCACTCGATTACCTGAAATATTTCCTGTTGTTCCATTCGTGACGATAGGGCTGGTAACTTTAGTGGTATTAGTAGAACGTAAAGTCCCATATTGGTTATTAATGCGGTTTTTTGAATCAATAGTTAGGTTTTTACCGGCTTTCACTTCTCCAGAGTAGTTTTCTAATGAACCTATATCAAGCTTTTGGTTATTAGCCGCTGTAATTTTCCCATAATCATTATTGAGTGCTGCTTTGAGATTAATATCAACATCATTGCGTACTGCAGAATTATTTTTTACATTTGCAACAATAGAGCCATTGATATTATGTAACGTATCACCTTTAACTTTAATGATACCATTATTGGTTTGTAGGCCGCCATTTTGGTCTGTTAGCCCAAATTTGGTATTAACAAGTTTAAAGTCATTACTGTTGCTGTTATTTAAATAACTGGTTTCAATGTCGAGATTATTTTCTGCATTAATTAGCCCTGCTTGGTTATCAATACTATAGGCTTTAATTGCAAGGTTTTGTCCTTTAATATAACCAGAACGGTTGTTCATTGAATTAGTATTAATGACTGATTTGCCATTATTTGAAACAATCGCGCCGGTGTTATTGAGTTGGTTCGCATTGATATTCATCAAACGACCACTATGAATGGTTGACGTTCCCGTATTAGTGAGTGATACCGACGCATCTAAATTCATTTGGCCATTAATAGCATTTATTTCAGAATTAGTTTGCGTTAAATACATCGTACTGATGTCTGCATGGCGTTGTGCAATAATTTTGCTATTTGATGTGTTATCAATTGCGGACTGCGCACTGATTTTGCTATCTTTAAAATAATTTCTTTTTTATCATATGGTTGTGTTTAGGGGCTTTTGGTCTAATGAGGGAGTTTTACTGATGTGGTTATACGTATCCAGTTTAATGAAAATGATAAATAACAATGAATATCATTAATTATTTTTATGTTTTGTTTTTCTTGCTATACATTAATTGTGATATTTTATTTTCTAAATTTATTGAAAGTAATTTAAATTATCTAAAACATTTATTCATTTAATATTTACACCAAATTGGCGTTATAAATGAATAAGAATAAATAATTTTTTATAGATTGATTGATGGAGCAGTTAAATAACTTTAGATTAAAAGTGCAATAACTGTAAAAAACATCGTATTATTGCACTTTATTATCGGATTATTACCAATCAATCCCTTTTTGAGCTTTAATTCCAACATCAAACGCATGTTTCACAGGGCGCATTTCTGTTACTGTATCGGCTAACTCAATTAAGTCTCGGTGGCAACCTCTACCAGTGATCACGACAGATTGATTGGCAGGACGGCTTTGCAATGCCTGGATCACTTCTGCTAATGGGAGGTAATGATAACTCACCATGTAGGTTAGCTCATCTAAAATAACTAAATCGTACTGTGGGTCGCTTAACAATTGCTTAGCGTACTGCCATGTTTCCATACAGGCAAGGGTGTCTGTCTCTTTGTTTTGAGTTTCCCATGTGAACCCGGTTGACATAACATAGAAGGGAACCCCTTGAGGCTCTAGTAATTCACGTTCACCATTATCCCAGCCGCCTTTAATAAACTGAACAACGGCCGCTTTTTTACCATGACCTACCGCACGGCAGACAGTACCAAAAGCAGCAGTTGTTTTGCCTTTCCCATTTCCAGTAAAGACAATCACGATACCCCGTTCAATTTGTGCAGCTTCGATTCGGGCATCCACTTTTTCTTTTAAACGTTGTTGGCGTTCTTCGTGTCGGCTTTGAGACATTGTTTTTACTCCGCAGCACCCGGTTTTCGCCCTGGTTGAGCATCATAGCTTCCCCCTGTTTTACGCAGGCTATCATCACCCATCAAATAGATATAAATAGGCATGATATCGGTAGGGGTTTTTAATTTAAGTGGATCTTCGTCAGGGAATGCACTTGCTCGCATTGCGGTTCGAGTACCGCCTGGATTAATACAGTTTACTCGGAGATTGCTCTGCTTATATTCTTCGGATAACACTTGCATCAAACCTTCAGTTGCAAATTTGGAGACAGCGTAGGCTCCCCAACCCGCGCGACCCTGTTTACCTACACTTGAACTGGTAAAAATCAATGAGGCATTAGGTGCTTTGAGCAATAGAGGGAGCAAAGCTTGGGTTAGCATAAATGTGGCATTAACATTTATTTGCATAACATCATGCCAGAGGTCGCTTGGTTGCTCAGTGATAGGGGCAACCACACCAAGTATTCCAGCATTGTGCAAAACGCCATCTAAATAAGGTGCAATGGAGGCAACTTGCGAGGCGAGTGAATGGCAGTCATCAATCGTTGCTGTTAATAAATCTAACGTAAAGCACGGCGAATTCTTTCCACCTAATGCCGCTATTTCATCACTAACGGCTTGTAATTTATGCTGCGTTCGACCAACAAGGATAAGGGATGCACCATAGCGAGCATAAGTGAGTGCCGCTTCACGGCCAATGCCATCACCGGCACCAGTCACAAGGATTGTTTTACCTTTCAATAGGTCTTGTCTAGGCTGATATTGGAGCATATTCTTTCCTACTATAGTGATTAGCATGTATGGTTATCATCGCACTGATTGCGATAATTGGCTAATCTAACATAGTTATTAACGAAGTTTGTCGTGCTAACTCTGTTTTTTTCTGGTTGTTTGCGCGTAATCGTGAGATTATTTTTTGTATTGAAGATAAACATCAAAAGGATCAGATTGTGGAGTATTTCTCATTATATGGGCTATTTTTAGCAAAAATCGTCACAATTTTGGTGGCGGTGGTTTTGCTAGCTGTTTTTGTGTTTGGCGTAGGCATGCGTCGACAAGGGGCAAAAGGTGCTTTGAAAATCACAGATTTAGGTGAGAGCTATCGTGAGCGTCAGCGCCAAATGCAACAGATAAAAATGAATGAGTCAGAACATAAAGCGTGGCTAAAAGCATTTAAAAAACAGCAGAAAGCAAAATCAAAAAGTGAGAAAACAGGGGCTAAGTTAGGCCAAACAGGGGTTAAAAAGCCTTGTTTATATGTATTAGACTTCAAGGGTAGCATGGATGCCCGTGAAGTCGCTTCTTTACGTGAAGAGATCAGCGCTATTCTTGCAGTTGCTGATCAACAAGACGAGGTTTTACTAAGACTTGAAAGCCCAGGAGGGATGGTTCATGGTTATGGTTTAGCAGCCTCGCAATTATTAAGGATCAAAGAAAAAAATATCCCGCTGACTATTGCGGTTGATAAAGTTGCGGCGAGTGGCGGATACATGATGGCTTGCATTGCAGATAAAATCATTGCAGCGCCATTTGCCATTATTGGTTCGATCGGTGTTGTCGCTCAAATTCCGAATATCCATCGGTTACTAAAAAAACATGATGTTGATGTAGAACTTCATACTGCGGGTGAATACAAACGCACATTGACCATGTTAGGTGAGAATACGGAGCAAGGCCGTAAGAAGTTTGTCGAAGATTTAAATTCAACACATGAATTATTTAAACAATTTGTGCATCAAAACCGCCCATCTTTAGATATTTCCGCCGTTGCAACGGGGGAGTATTGGTATGGTTCACAGGCGCTTGATAAAGGGTTAGTGGATAATATCGGTGTTAGTGATGATTTTATTATTAATGCAATTGATACTAAGGAAATAGTTAGTATTCGTTATGTATTAAGTAAAAAAATGATGGATAAGTTTATGGGAAGCGCGGCAAAGAGCGTGGATAACTTATTATTGCGCTGGTGGCAACGCGGACAAAAACCACTCTTGTAATTTTGAATTTCGCCTAGCGAATAAGCGTTTTTAAATCTACTATTAATTTACCGGCTTGTTAGCCGGTAAATTTTATACAAAAAGCAAACGTGTTAACTAGTTATTATCACTCAATTGGTATTGTTCTGATAGTACATGAGCGAGGTGCTTGTACATATTAAAAGCAGCTGTACTCTTTAAAGTAGGAATATTGTTCTCATCCAAGAAGAACTCCCCTTTAAATACCAGAGTACCTCGATGTTGCTCAACGGTATCAACAAACATACCATGAATGTAATCATCATGTTTCTTTATGATATCATTAGCTTTTTCAAGTAACTCTTTCTTTGTGATGAATGGTAAACTGTCTTGCATAAGTTGGCTTCCTTGAAAAAATAATTGGTTGCTTCTAGCATTTTATCAGGTAGAGTGTGTGGTTTTCAATTATGGCTAAACATCTTTATATGGTTAAAATCAGTCGACTAGAAGACACTTTGTGCTTTTTAGAATAACGTGATTGAATTTATAAGTTTTGTTTCAACACAAATAATTGTTTAAAAATATATTGATATATTGTGATTGTGTCGCAATATAAAAAAGAGATCCTCATTTTGCGCATTTTAATGTAGAAATGCGCCATTATTGATATTTAGGTAAAGGTAAATATGGGTAAAGCTCTTGTTATAGTGGAGTCCCCGGCAAAGGCCAAAACGATTAATAAGTATCTTGGCAGTGGCTACGTTGTAAAAAGCAGCGTTGGCCACATTCGTGATCTGCCGAAAAGCGGCTCTGGTTCACAAACCGGCTCACAAAAGAGTACAGGCTCATCTACCGACAAAACAAAGAAAGTAAAAAAAGATCCGCGTGACGCATTAGTTAAGCGTATGGGGATTGACCCTTACCAGGGTTGGAAAGCGAATTATCAAATTCTACCTGGTAAAGAAAAAGTAGTTTCTGAACTTAAATCACTGGCGGAGGATGCTGATCACATCTACCTCGCAACGGACTTGGACCGCGAAGGGGAAGCCATTGCGTGGCATTTACGCGAAGTGATAGGTGGAGATGATACTCGTTTTAGTCGAGTTGTATTTAATGAAATTACGAAGAATGCGATCACTCAGGCATTTGATAGTCCTGGGGAATTAAACATAGATAGAGTTAACGCACAACAAGCGCGTCGTTTTATGGACCGAGTTGTGGGTTACATGGTTTCTCCACTGTTGTGGAAAAAAGTGGCTCGAGGCTTATCTGCTGGTCGTGTCCAATCCGTTGCAGTGAAACTCATTGTTGAACGTGAAAGGGAAATTAAAGCCTTCGTTCCTGAAGAATATTGGGAACTGCATGCCGATTTAGCGGATAAAGATGTCGCTAACTTGCGTATGGAAGTCACTTCACAAGGTGGTAAGGCATTTAAACCGGTCAATAAAGCGCAAACAGAAGCAGCGGTTAAGCTCCTTGAGAAAGCGCGTTTTTCGGTTGTTGACCGTGAAGATAGGCCGACGTCAAGCAAGCCGAGCGCACCGTATATCACGTCAACGCTACAACAAGCCGCCAGCACCCGTTTAGGTTTTGGCGTGAAAAAAACCATGATGATGGCTCAGCGCCTTTATGAAGCTGGGTACATCACCTATATGCGTACTGACTCAACAAACTTGAGCCAAGATGCACTCGACATGGTTCGTGGTTATATTAATGATAATTTTGGCGCGAAATACCTGCCAAAAGACGCGAATGTTTATAGTAGTAAAGATAATTCGCAAGAGGCGCACGAAGCCATTCGTCCTTCGAGTGTCGATGTTTTACCTGAATCACTAAAAGACATGGAGAACGACGCGAAAAGGTTGTATCAATTGATTTGGAATCAATTTGTGGCGTGTCAAATGACACCTGCGAAATATGATTCAACAACCTTAACGGTCAAAGCAGGGGATTTTGAACTAAAAGCCAAAGGGCGTACTCTGCGCTTTGATGGTTGGACGAAAGTCATGCCTGCATTGCGTAAAAATGATGAAGATAAAACATTACCGCCAATACAAGTTGGTGTGGAATTGTCATTAACTGAGTTATTGCCTAGCCAGCACTTTACCAAGCCGCCAGCACGTTTTAGTGAAGCATCTTTGGTTAAAGAGCTAGAAAAACGCGGTATTGGTCGTCCTTCAACGTATGCAGCGATTATTTCGACGATCCAAGATAGAGGTTATGTCAAAGTTGAAAATCGTCGTTTCTATGCAGAGAAAATGGGTGAAATCGTAACCGATCGATTAGAGGAAAACTTTAACGACCTGATGAACTACGATTTTACTGCGCGTATGGAAGACCAACTTGACCACGTTGCTAATCATGATGCCGAATGGAAAGCGGTGTTAGATGAATTCTTCTCTGACTTCAGTAAGCAGCTAAACGTTGCTGAAAAAGAACCGGAAGAAGGTGGAATGCGCACCAATCCAATGGTGATCACTTCAATCATTTGCCCTGATTGTGAACGCCATATGGGTATTCGTACCGCGTCAACCGGGGTATTTTTAGGTTGTTCTGGTTACGCTTTACCACCAAAAGAACGTTGTAAAAAAACAATCAACCTTATCCCTGAAGATGAAGTCTTAAATGTGCTTGAAGGGGATGATGCGGAAACTAATGCGTTAAGAGCAAAACGTCGTTGTCCAAAATGTGGCACCGCGATGGACAGCTATTTGATTGATAATGGCCGTAAATTACATGTCTGTGGTAATAACCCGGCATGTGAAGGCTATGAAATCGAAGAAGGCGAATTCCGTATTAAGGGTTACGATGGCCCAGTCATTGAATGTGACAAGTGTGGTTCGGAAATGCACCTGAAAATGGGGCGTTTTGGTAAGTACATGGGGTGTACCAACGAAGAGTGTAAAAATACGCGTAAAATTTTACGAAGTGGTGAAGTCGCACCACCGAAAGAAGATCCGGTTCCATTACCGGAACTTCCATGTGAAAAGTCCGATGCGTATTTTGTGTTACGTGATGGCGCAGCTGGGGTTTTCCTTGCGGCAAATACATTCCCTAAATCACGGGAAACACGTGCACCATTAGTTGCAGAATTACAACGCTTTAAAGACCGTTTACCTGAAAAACTTGCTTATTTGGCGGAAGCACCAGCTGAAGATGGCGAAGGTAACCCAACTGTCGTCCGTTTTAGCCGTAAAACGAAGCAACAATATGTTTCTTCAGAAAAAAATGGCAAAGCAACGGGTTGGAGTGCGTTTTACGTTGACGGTAAATGGGAAGTGAAAGAGAAATAATTGTTCTCTTTTGTTTTCAAGAAAAAAAGCCAATCATTTAATTTGATTGGCTTTTTTGTTAACTTGTCAATTTCATATCAATGCCTATCGGTGAATAACCCACTGTTATACGGTCATTTCCTTTATTTCTTATCGCTCACTGTGATATAACCGCCAATTTTCAACTAAACTCAAATGTAGCACCAAAGTGATAACTAATTTGTGTTAACTTAAGATAAAGTCGTTGTGGTTATCAATTGACAGTAATAGTTCTTACCTTGTTAAGGTGTTTAGGTAAGTCGATGGAATGATAGATAAAAGTTATACACCGGAGGCAAAATGAAGTTAAAAATGTGTTTACTGGCTGCATTATTGACAGCGGGGACAGCATACGCTGCTCAATCTACTGTTGTATTAAAAGAAGCGACCCCAACAGGTGATGGTAAAGCAATAGGTGAGGTTGTTATCTCAGAAACGGAATATGGATTACTGTTCACGCCCAAATTAACGGGCCTGCAAGCTGGCATTCATGGGTTTCATATTCATGAAAACCCAAGCTGTGAACCCGGAGAAAAAGACGGTAAATCAGTTCCAGCATTAAAAGCAGGTGGTCATTTAGACACAGCTAAAACAGGTGTCCATAAAGGTCCTTATGATAATACAGGGCATTTAGGCGATTTACCTGGCCTAGTTGCCGATAGCCAAGGTAATGCTGATTATGCGGTATTAGCACCACGTTTAAAATCACTCAAAGATGTTCAAGATCGTGCATTGATGGTGCATGTGGGTGGTGATAACTATTCTGATAATCCAGAAGCGTTAGGCGGTGGTGGGGCTAGAATGGCCTGCGGCGTCATCAAATAATACGCGTCATATTTCAAGCTGTGGCGTTGTTAGCTGCGCTTGCTAACCCTAGTCACATACTTATGTATGCTCCTAGGGCTTAGCGCCGCTTGCTGCCTAGCCACAACTTGAACTATTTAGCGTATTGTATTGATTATAAAGTAATTTAAACGACAGTATTGCATTAATTAGAAAGTGATTTAAACAACAGAGTTGTTATTTAAGCTTCTGATTTTAGTTACATACTGATGTATGCTCTTAGGGCTTAGCGCCTAGCTATAGAAAGAAGGCTCAAGTTAAATCTCGAGCCTTCTTTTTTCATTGATAAATTACCAAATACGAATACGTTGCTCTGGCGCCAAATACAGAGCGCTATTTTTATCGACACCGAATGTTTGGTACCAATCATCAATATTGCGTACTACACCATTAGCACGGAATTGGTTAGGACTATGAGGGTCAGTCATAATCTTATTACGTTCAGATTCTTTATTTGACAGTTCTTGCCATGTACGAGCCCAAGCGATGAAGAAACGTTGTAACCCAGTTGTTCCGTCAATAATTGGGGCCTCACCATTTGGATAGCTTTCTTTGGCGAATTGTTTATAAGCACTCAAGGCAATATTTAACCCACCGAGGTCACCGATATTTTCCCCTAATGTAAGCTCGCCATTTACATTTAAACCATCAACAGTAAATGCGTTATATTGATCAACAAGCTTAGCGGTCTTTTCTTTAAAGTGAGTTTTGGCGCTCTCACTCCACCAGTTACGTAATTGCCCAGTACCGTCATATAGACTACCTTGGTCGTCAAAACCATGGCCCATTTCGTGGCCGATTACGGCACCTATTGCACCATAGTTATAGGCAGGGTCAACATTAGGGTCAAAGAAAGGGGCTTGCAAAATAGCAGCAGGAAACACAATTTCGTTTTGAACTGGGTTGAAATAGGCATTGACTGTTTGTGGCGTCATTCCCCATTCCCATTGACGAACAGGTTGGCCAATTTTGCCAATCATATCATCATATGACCAAGCTAGAACTTGCTTATAATTCTCTAATAATGAATCGGGCTTGAGGTTAATCGAACTAAAGTCATTCCATTGATCGGGATAACCCACTTTAACCGTAAATTGTTCCAATTTTCTAAGGGCTTCTTGGCGAGTGGGCTCATCCATCCAGTCATTGACTTTTAAGCGTGAATTAAATGTTCCTCTCACATAACTGACCAAATCTTTAATTTTTTCTTTTGCTTGTGGGTCGAAATATTGTTCGACGTAAATTTGCCCTAAAGGCTCACCTTGGAGTGAGTTAACGGTTTGCAACGCACGTTCTTGGCGGGTGCGTTGCTTTTCAATACCATTAAGTTTCTTCGAGTAAAAATCAAACTGCGCATCTGCGATGGTTTGGTTTAAATAACGTGCATGTTCACTAATGTACTGAAAGGTTAAGTAATCTTTTAATGTTGAAACTGGGGTATCTGCAAAAATCTTTGCGGTTTGTTCCACTGCGCTGTCGGTTTCAACGATCACTTTCTCAAGTTGTTTATCAGTTAACTTGCGGCTAGTAATAAAGCTATTCCAATCAAAACCTTGAGTATGGTTTTTCATTTCAGCTAAGCTCATCGCGTGGTAGTTTTTGATCGTGTCACGGCGGGCCTCAGGGCTCCAATGTACAGTTGCAATTGCTTTTTCCAAATCAAAAATTTTCTGTGCTTTCTGTGTGACATCTTTTTCACCGGCTAGCTCTAGCATGGTAGCGATATAAGCGATATAACTTTTTCGAATATCTTCCATTTGCGGTGTGTTATCGAGGTAATAAGTACGGTTAGGTAGCCCTAAACCGCCTTGGCCGATATAAAGTACATAGGTATCAGGTGCTTTGGCATCTAAGTCTACCCAGTAGGAAATCAGCGATTTATAGTCGGGTTTTGTCATTAATTTGCTAATATCATTATGGTTTTTAGCTTTAGAAATGGCATCTAAATCGGATTTTATTGGGGTAATTCCAGCTTGCTCAATAGCTTTTTCATTCAGGTAACTGAGGTATAAATTTCGAATATTTCGTTGATTATGCGTGAGCTTGTTTTCAGGGATCTGCTGTAGTTGGTCAATAATCGATTGAATTTGTTTTTCTGTGTTTAAATATAATTCCACAAAAGAGTTAATGCGTGGCATACCAGTAGGGATTTGTGCTTTATTTATCCAATCGTCATTAACATAACGATAAAAATCATTTCCGGGTTCAATTGCATCAGACAAAACAATTTTTTGTTGTCCATAACTGACTTCTTTCGCCAATAGCGTAGGGGCAAAAGAAATAGTTGACATACCAATTAATAAAGCCAAAACATTCAAACGCATGTAACCACCTCTCTTCGTTGAGAATTACGATATCCACTCCAATACGTTAAACCTTGCAGTAAGGGCCTTGCAAAATTCATTTCACTTATTGAAGCACATAATGAAATAAAGTTAATCCGTCTTTGCAGAATCTTACTGCTTTTCATCGTTGTGGATAGCACTTAGATGAAATTTTATCATCATACTGTTTATTCTTATGATAATGATGTTATATTTGTTATATCAAATTAGTCCATTATAACTTTTGATTATATCTAATATTCTTTAGCTATAGATAGCAAAAGCACACTATCCATGTATGAGGTAGACTGAAATATGAAATTGCAGCAATTACGTTATATTGTTGAAGTGGTTAACCATGACTTGAATGTCTCCTCAACTGCTGAGGGGCTTTTTACATCGCAGCCCGGTATCAGTAAACAAGTGCGGATGCTTGAGGATGAGCTGGGGATCCAAATTTTTGCACGTAGCGGTAAGCACTTAACGCATGTTACCCCTGCAGGGGAAGAAGTCGTGCGGATCTCTCGTGAAGTGTTATCAAAAATAGAAGCGATCCGCTCGGTTGCTGGGGAACATACTTATCCAGATAGAGGCAGCTTGAGTATTGCCACGACACATACACAAGCTCGCTATGCTTTACCTCCAACCATCAAAGGTTTTATTGAGCGTTATCCACATGTCTCATTGCACATGCAGCAAGGCTCACCAACGCAAATCGCTGAGGAAGTTTGCAAAGGTAACAGTGATTTTGCGATAGCAACCGAAGCATTACACCTTTATAACGATTTGATTATGTTGCCATGCTACCATTGGAATCGCTGTGTGGTTGTGCAAAAAGACCATCCACTTGCGGAGAAAAAAAATGTCACTATTGAGGATATTGCTGAATATCAAATTGTAACCTATACCCATGGGTTTACTGGTCGTTCAGAATTAGATGTGGCATTTCAGAAAATTGGTCTTGAGCCTAAAATTATTTTTACCGCAACCGATGCAGACGTGATCAAAACCTACGTTAGATTAGGCCTAGGGATTGGTATTATTGCGAGTATGGCGGTTGATCCTGTTAGTGATAGCGATTTAGTTGTAATTGATATGCGTGATAAGTTCAGCTATAGCACAACTAAGATCGGTTTTAAGCGTACCAGTTTCTTACGTAGTTATATGTATGATTTTATGTGGCGCTTCGCACCGCATCTAACGCGTGATGTGGTCGATAAAGCGGTTGCTATTCGTAACAATGACGAAATTGAAGAATTTTTTAAAGATATGAAACTGCCTATTATTTAATTTCTTTATATTTTTGCATTGTCTTAATTTGTAAGAAGGAACCCTAGTGATCGTATTTCTAGGGTTTTTATTATTAATACCTAGCTGGTGTTCTCGGTTTTTTTCTGACTTATTTCCCTTCTTATCTTAAATTTCCTATTATTAATAGAGATAAATTCAATATTTGGCACAAAATCTATAAATCAAATCTCTAGAGCAACTATGATTACAATTGGTTAACAAAAAATAATAGTGGTAAATACACATATTGCCATAGTCATAAAAACCAAGGAGGAGTTATGTCGTTGAGTCTAAAAACAACGAGTGCCTCGACACTCAATGTTGGAAACAAGCAGTATAATTACTTCAGTTTAGCGCTTGCTGAAAAAAAGCTCGGTGAGGGGACGAAGTTACCTAAGTCATTAAAAGTCTTACTCGAAAACCTATTACGTCATATTGATGGGAGCTCAGTTGTCGAACAAGATTTACAAGCCATCATTGACTGGCAAAAAAACGCGCATGCAGATAGGGAAATTGCTTATCGCCCCGCGCGTGTTCTCATGCAAGATTTTACCGGAGTTCCGGCGGTTGTTGACCTTGCTGCGATGCGTGAAGCGGTTAAATCACTAGGCGGTAATGTTGAGCAAGTGAACCCGCTGTCTCCCGTTGATTTAGTGATTGACCACTCTGTTATGGTGGATGAGTTTGCCACACAATCTGCTTTTGATGATAACGTCGAAATTGAAATGGCGCGTAACCATGAACGTTATTTATTTCTACGTTGGGGGCAAAAAGCATTTAACCGTTTTCAAGTGGTGCCACCGGGTACCGGTATTTGTCACCAAGTTAATTTAGAATACCTAGGTAAGGCGGTATGGCATGAAGAAATTGACGGTAAATTATATGCTTACCCGGATACCTTAGTCGGAACAGACTCCCATACAACCATGATCAACGGGCTCGGTGTACTAGGATGGGGTGTCGGTGGTATTGAAGCTGAAGCCGCGATGTTAGGCCAACCGGTTTCAATGCTGATCCCTGATGTTGTGGGCTTTAAATTAACAGGGAAATTACCCGAAGGGATAACGGCAACCGACCTTGTATTGACGGTAACACAAATGCTACGTCAACATGGTGTAGTGGGTAAGTTTGTTGAATTTTATGGTGATGGCTTGGCCGATTTGCCATTAGCAGACCGAGCAACAATTGCGAATATGTCCCCTGAATATGGCGCAACGTGTGGCTTTTTCCCTGTTGATGAAGTAACACTGTCTTATATGCGTTTAACTGGGCGCAGTGATGATGAAATTGCGCTGGTGGAAGCTTATAGTAAAGAGCAGGGTTTATGGCGTTATGCAGGTGATGAACCGATTTTTACCAGTACACTTGAGTTAGACATGTCAACGGTGGAGTCCAGCTTAGCAGGGCCTAAACGTCCACAAGACAGAGTTGAACTCAGCCAAGTATCAAAAGCATTTCGCGGTGCAGTCGAGTTAGAAGTTAACAAGAAAACCCCATCAAGCTATCCTTCCGTTAAATATCAAAATAAAACCTTTGAGTTAACCGATGGCGCAGTCGTTATTGCAGCAATTACATCTTGTACAAATACGTCGAACCCAAGTGTATTAATGGCAGCGGGGCTATTAGCAAAAAAAGCTGTTGAAAAAGGGTTAGTTCGCCAGCCATGGGTTAAATCTTCATTGGCACCGGGCTCTAAAGTGGTTACTGATTATCTTGCCGTTGCCGGCTTAACGCCGTATTTAGATAAGCTTGGATTTAACCTTGTTGGGTATGGATGTACAACCTGTATAGGTAACTCAGGGCCATTACCAGAACCAATAGAAGAGGCGATTAAACAAACAGATCTTACTGTTGGTGCCGTGCTGTCAGGTAACCGTAACTTTGAGGGGCGAATTCACCCACTGGTGAAAACCAACTGGTTAGCATCACCGCCACTTGTGGTTGCCTATGCGCTGGCGGGTAATATGAATATCAACTTGAAAACCGATCCTATCGGTGTCGATAAATCAGGTAACGATGTTTACTTGAAAGATATTTGGCCATCGAGTGCTGAAATTGCGCAAGCTGTACAGCAAGTTAAAACAGATATGTTCCGTAAGGAATATAATGCGGTTTTTGAAGGTGATGACGCTTGGAGAGCATTAAAAGTTGAAAGTTCTTCCACTTATTCTTGGCAAGAAGACTCAACCTATATTCGCCATCCACCTTTCTTCGAGGGGATGAAAGTCCAGCCAGCACCGGTCAACGATATTCATGGTGCAAATATTTTAGCGATCCTCGGCGACTCGGTAACTACTGACCATATTTCTCCTGCGGGGAATATCAAAAAAGAGAGCCCTGCTGGGCGATATCTGCAAGAGCACGGTGTTGCTGTCGCAGATTTCAACTCTTATGGTTCGCGTCGTGGTAACCATGAAGTGATGATGCGGGGGACATTTGCAAACATTCGTATTCGTAATGAAATGGTGCCCGGTGTTGAAGGGGGCTATACCTTACATATACCGACTGGCAAACAAATGGCGATTTATGATGCGGCAATGTTGTATCAACAAGAAAATCGCCCACTGGCCATAATCGCAGGTAAAGAATACGGTTCAGGTTCTAGCCGGGATTGGGCTGCGAAAGGCACGAATTTATTAGGTGTGAGAGTCGTTATTACTGAATCATATGAGCGTATCCACCGTTCTAATTTGATTGGCATGGGGGTTATACCTCTAGAATTCAAAGATGGGGTATCTCGCAAAACGCTCGGGTTAAAAGGAGATGAACGCATTGATGTCACAGGGTTACAATCAATTACCCCAGGGCAGGATATCACAGTGAGGATCACTTATGGCAATGGTGATATAAAGGAAGTTATAACTCGCTGTCGTATTGATACGTCAACTGAGATGGATTATTACCGTCATGGTGGTATTTTGCATTATGTGATAAGGCAGATGCTACATTAATCATTAAACCGTAATAGCTAAACGCCTGTATGATTGTATCCTACGGGCGTTTTTGTTTTTTAATATTTAATCTTATTTATCAATCTTGTTTTTTCTCAATATTTTTGATGGCAATCTACGTTATGGTGTTAAATAGACGGTAGATTAAAGGAGAAAATAGTCGCAACTAGGCTAAATGAAAATAGGGTGAAGTTCGCCATAAATAAGTTTCTTTGTGCAAAATAATTGAATGTAATAGCTTGAGTACAGGTCACCATGTGACTGAGCTTATCGAAAACACTATAAAGGAAATGAGTATGGCAGATATCAATGAAACCGATTTCTATAAAGGGGCATTGTGGGCAGCAGATATCTTATTAACCACATCCCATTTTGATGGTGCGAACGAAGAGGTTCGTGACATTTTGGAGCACATACCTAACTTATATTCTATTGTGATGAGAACACCTGAAACGGAAGTTCATGATTTGCGTCTATATGCAGATAAAGAATTTCCATTGGGCTTAAATGCAGATTACACCACCATTACTATTGCACCATTACAAGACTATTTTGATATTTTGCCAATGCCAGATCAAAACCCTGAAAGTATTACAGTTGAAGTTGATTACTGGGGAGTGGTTGCAACGACATCTGCGGGTAAACAAGATTTATTAATTGCCGGTTTGGCAACGGCAGAACAGGCGAAGCATTATGCTCAAACTTTAACTCAACAACTTGAATTGCAAAGAGCAAAATAGCCATTTGGTTATAAGTAAGGCAGTTTAAGTATTATTATTCACCAAAAATGGCAAAAAACCGCACTACTGTGATTATATACAGTGGTGCGATTTTCTTTAACGGAAAGAGGTTATAACGCGTTGGCTTCGGCTAATTGTAAAGCAAAATAAGTGAAAATGAGGTCAGCCCCTGCGCGTTTGATTGACCCGAGTGTTTCAAGAGCCACACGCGTTTCATCAATTGCACCCGCTTGAGCAGCAAATTTAATTTGCGCATATTCGCCACTGACTTGATAAGCACCGATAGGTAATTGAGTATGTTCGCGTAAATCACGAATAATATCCAAATAGGCTCCCGCAGGTTTTATCATCAATGCGTCAGCACCTTCACGTTCATCAATTAATGACTCATGGAGTGCTTCACGGCGGTTCATTGGGTTCATCTGATACGTTTTTCTATCCCCTTTAAGGCATGAACCCGCTGCATCTCGGAATGGGCCATAAAGTGCTGAAGCAAATTTTGTGGAGTAAGACATGATTGCGGTGTCTGTAAAACCAGCTTCATCAAGTGCATGGCGAATTGCCGCTACCTGACCATCCATTGCGGCAGAAGGGGCAATAAAATCAGCACCTGCGCGTGCAGCGGCAACCGCTTGTAAACCTAGGTTATGGATGGTTGCATCGTTATCAACGAGATGGCCGTGCATGACTCCACAGTGGCCATGGGAGGTGTATTCACAAAAACAGGTGTCAGACATCACTATCATTTCAGGAACGGTTTCTTTACAGATACGTGACATACGTGCCACTAAACCATTTTCTTGCCATGCATCACTACCATTATCATCAAGATGATGGGAGACCCCAAAGGTCATCACTGATTTTATTCCTGCATTTGCGATACGCTCAATTTCATAAGCAAGACGTTTTTCTGGAATACGCATAACACCCGGCATACTATTGATTGGCATATAGTCGTCGAGTTCTTCTTCAACAAAAATTGGCAAGCAAAGGTCATTAACGGAAAGATGTGTTTCTTGGAATAAAGTGCGGAGTTTTTCAGTTTTACGCAATCTTCTCATGCGTTGAATGGAATGCAGGTTGTTCACAGTATCTCCTGGTAGTATGCGGAATAAGCCTCAAGAATTCAGTTTATTCGTCAGGGTAATCAGATGGCTAACAGTATAAACCTTATGGAAAGAAAGTGAATATAGTAGCCAATAAATGGCACACTTTGAGAGGCTATAATGAAATAGGAGAAACAAAGGGAAGAGCAGAACACTCTTCCTTTGGTGAGATCACTGGTGCTTAAATAGCATGTGCCCCATTTTTTCTGCTTTAACGTCAAGATAATGTTCATTACTTGGGTTGCGGCCGACAATCAGTGGAACACGCTCTACAACGTTAATTCCTGCTTCACGCATGATGTCGATTTTTTTCGGGTTATTCGTCAATAAGCGAACTTCATTAATCCCCAATAACTTATACATATCAGAGCATAAGGTAAAATCACGCTCATCGGCTTTAAATCCGAGTTTGATGTTGGCTTCAACCGTATCGAGGCCTTGATCTTGTAATGCATAAGCGCGAATTTTATTCAGCAAGCCAATGTTTCGGCCTTCTTGACGATGATAAAGTAATACTCCTCGGCCTTCTTTACTAATCTGAGAGAGCGCGGCTTCTAATTGAAAACCACAATCGCAGCGTAGACTAAATAACGCATCTCCGGTTAAACATTCGGAGTGGATCCGGCTGAGAACCGGTGTATTTCCAGAGATATCGCCAAAAATTAACGCTACATGATCACGACCGGTTGCGATTTCTTCAAAACCCACCATTAAAAATTCACCAAAAGGTGTTGGGAGCTTTGCTTCAGCAACGCGTTTTAGCTGCATATTTTCTTTCATTAGTTAAAGTAACTCTTGCTTAATTAATAACGTTTATCGATATAAAGTAGCTTAACTATATTACATCGATGCTATATGACGTTTAGCATATAGAGGTTGGTATTCTTTGCACACGACCAACACTGTATTACTATAACAGAGTTAATAATGTGTGAATGTAATATTTGTATATTTAATAGAACTTTACTTGGAATACATTGAATGAAAAAAACTGTTTTGGTCGTTTGTGCTTTTGCATTGTTATTAATGACACCGCCCATGTTGATGATAATCACAGGCTGGCATTGGTCACCAGAAACCCAGTTTAACTCAATGAAATGGCTTCTTTGGCTGACAGACACTGCGGGAACGCCTTACAGTGTTTTAACGGCTCTGTTATTTCTAGGGGCGGTTGCATTTGTTTTTCGTTCAAAAAAGAAACAGCGACTAAAAATTCTGTTTGTTCTTATCTGCGTTGTATTACTGCAACAAGGTTTGAAGAGCGCATTGAAAAGCACATTTAAAGAGCCACGCCCTTATGTAGAATGGCTGGCAACCGAATATCAAATTCCTTCATCAGATTTTTATGAGTTAAAACGTAGTATACGAGCGAAATTAATTAAAGACACAGTTAAACAAGATGAAAATGTACCTAAATGGCAGCGTAAGCATTGGCAAGCAGAAACAGGGTATTCTTTTCCTTCTGGTCATATGCTATTTGCAGCTGGCTGGGCATTGTTTTTAATCGCGCTCTTTTGGCAACAACGTTTATATGTGTTATCGATAGGGCTTGCTATTTGGGCTGAGGGTATTGCATTTAGCCGTATGCTGTTGGGCATGCATTGGCCTATTGATATAATTACTTCCGTGATCATCAGTGCCTGTTTTACCATATTTGGTTATTATATTTTGCGGACATGGGGGGTATTTAACAAAGCCGATTAATCTTTCATCAAGTTAACCATTATTAGAGGGGATATAGCTTAAATCTCTCATTGTATAAAATAAATTGCTTTGTCTGAATGCGCTGGAAATGCTACCTTAACAGGTAGATATTATTGGATGAATAGAACTGATAACGGGAATAAATGTGAAATATTTTCTGATTTTATTACTAGCGGTCGCTTTTTTTATTATTTCGATTACGCTAGGTTCAAGCAATGATCAGGTTATTACATTTAACTACCTGATTGCAAAAGGGGATTTTTCATTATCAACCCTTCTTGCATCACTTTTTGGTGTCGGTTTTGTGCTAGGTTGGCTAGTCTGTGCTGCGTTTTATTTACGGGTCATTGTTAGCCTGAAAAATGCACGTCGTAAAATTAGACGTTTAGAATCACAATTAGGTGCTGGAGAAAATAATATTTCCGAATCAACCTCATTAGTGACGACTCAGAACAAGGAATAATCCTGTATGTTCGAGTTGCTGTTTCTGCTGCTACCGGTTGCTGCTGCTTACGGTTGGTATATGGGGCGCAGAAGTGCTCAACAAGATAAGCAACAACATGCGAATCGCTTGTCACGTGATTATGTGACAGGCGTTAACTTTCTATTATCTAATCAACAAGATAAAGCTGTCGATTTGTTCCTCGACATGCTAAAAAATGAAGACAGCTCCGCCTTTGAGGCTCATCTCACTTTGGGAAATCTATTTCGCTCTCGAGGTGAAGTTGAACGTGCCATCCGTATTCACCAATCGCTGGTGGAAAGTGCCGCTTTATCATTTGAACAACGTTTATTAGCAACTCAACAACTTGGCCGAGATTATATGGCTGCAGGCGTTTATGACCGTGCAGAAAATATGTTCCAGCAATTAACGGATGAAGTTGATTTCAAACAAAGTGCTTTACAATCCCTATTAAATATTTACCAACTAACCAGTGACTGGACTAAAGCCATTGAAACAGCAGGTAAACTGGTTAAATCAGGGCATCCAGAACTACGAGAGCAAATTGCCCATTTTTATTGCGAATTAGCGACCCAACAACTCGCGAGTGATGATCTTGAAGATGCTCTGACATTGTTAAATAAAGCAGAACAAGCCGATAACCACTGTGCTCGGGTTTCAATTATGAAGGGGCGGTTATTTATCGAACAAGGTAATTACGATAAAGCGATTCATGTTCTAAAACAAGTCTATGAACAAGATAGAGAGCTAGTCGCTGAAACATTACCTTTACTGTTTGATTGCTACCAACATACCGGCCAAGCAGATGAATGGGAAGATTACCTACGTCAGTGTGTTGCAGGTAATTCAGGGGCTATCGCAGAACTTTATTTAGCTGATATTATTGTTGAAAAACAAAACCATGAAGCTGCTGCAAATTATATTAATGACCAAATTCAACGCCATCCTACCATGCGTTTATTCTATCGTTTAATGGACTACCATCTTGAAGAAGCCGAAGATGGAAGGGCAAAAGAAAGTTTGATTTTGCTTCGTAAAATGGTAGGAGAACAAATTCGTACAAAACCCGATTATCGTTGCCATAAATGTGGGTTTACATCGCGTGCATTATATTGGCATTGCCCATCTTGTCGCTCTTGGGACACAATTAAGCCTATTCGCGGGCTGGATGGGCAGTGACAGCGTCACCTTCTTAAATAATAACGACTCTTTAAAGGCTAAGAAATGATTTCCTCAACTGAGAACCACACACATTCGCCAATTATTGTGGCACTTGATTATGAAGATGCTAATGAGGCTTTGGCTTTTGTGGATCGCATTGACCCACGTGATTGTCGCTTAAAAGTAGGCAAAGAAATGTTTACTTTTAATGGTCCTCAATTTGTTAAGTCACTCCATGAGCGTGGTTTCGATATTTTCTTAGATTTGAAATTCCATGATATTCCTAATACTGTCGCCCGTGCGGTTGCAGCTGCGGCTGAAATGGGGGTTTGGATGGTTAATGTTCACGCTGGTGGAGGTGCTCGTATGATGGAAGCTGCACGTCAATCACTTGAACATTATGGCAAAGATGCACCATTACTTACCGCAGTAACCGTATTAACGAGTATGGATGAGTCTGATCTTATCGGTATTGGGATTAATGCTTCACCGGCAGATCATGCCGAGCGTTTAGCCTTATTAACTAAGCAATGTGGGTTAGACGGTGTTGTTTGCTCAGCCCATGAAGCACAACGCTTAAAGCAGCTATGTGGTGCGGATTTCAAATTAGTTACCCCAGGCATTCGCCCTACGGGGAGTGATGTTGGGGACCAACGACGTATCATGACACCACAAGATGCAGTAAAAGCGGGTGTCGATTATATGGTGATTGGTCGTCCGATTACGCGCAGTGAAAACCCAACAGTCACATTACAACAAATCAATCAATCTATTGAAGGTTTGCTATGAGTGATTCAAATAGTCGTCTTGTTTACAGTACTGAGACAGGGCGTATTGCTGAAGATAAGCCCAAAGTTGAAAGACCTAAAGGCGATGGTATTGTGCGAATTCGCCGTGAGACTTCAGGTCGTAAAGGAAAAGGGGTTTGTGTTGTAACTGGTCTTGACCTTGAAGACAGCGAATTGTCTAAACTAGCGGCTGATCTTAAAAAGAAATGTGGTTGTGGCGGTGCAGTCAAAGACGGTAATGTTGAAATTCAAGGTGATAAACGTGATGTTATCAAACAGTACCTTGAGGCGAAAGGTTTTCAAGTTAAGCTAGCTGGTGGCTGATTGACTTGAGAGTTTTTTATCATGAGTGGCTATTAGAGAGCCACTCATTTGATAAAGATTGAAATGATTAAATTTCTGCTAATTCAGCAAACAAAGCCGGATTACGCTTAATAGCGATGAGTATTTTAGCCGCTAATCCTGTTGGGTTTCGTCGTTTAAGCTCCCAACTTTTAATGGTATCGATGCTAGTGCCTAGTGCATGGGCTAATTCGCTTTGTGAAACATTCAGTTGTTCTCGAATAGCTTTGACATCAGTAATTTCGTAACGAGTAACATTAGCGGCTTTTTGATGACCTTGTTTTATTTCAACAGCTTCTTCTAAAGAGGCTTTTAATTCGTTGAATATACTCATTTTACACCTCATTTTTTAGTAATTTCGTTAGTTTCTTTAATTCTGCTTTTTCTAAGTCACTTAGCGTGTCTTTGACATTTTTTGGGTAAGCCATTATAAAATAAATAATTTCTGCTGTAGCTAGGAAGTAAATAACGCGTACACTTGCACTTTTCCCTTTATTACCTGTTGCCATCCTAATTTTACGTAGCCCACCTGTTCCTTGGATGATATCGCCTTTATCTGGCCATGCGATAAGTTCATTTTGTAATATCCTAAGTTCTTCTTGTGTGGCGATAGATTGGATTTGTTTGGTAAAAAAGCTGGTTTCAATAAATTCAATTGCGTGACTCACAGGGTTCCCTCCCTTTGTATTAAACATAAGTGTACTTTGTACACTTTTTGGCGTCAATAGTTTAATCGATTATCGGATATGAAAAATAGAATAGCGTTCATGAGGAACGCTATTCTAGATTAAGGGGAGCGGCTATAGGAGATGATGAGATTTATTTGCCTACTTGGTGGCCAATTATTCCACCAATAGCAGCACCGCCAACGGTACCTATAGAGCTCCCGCCAGTCAGTACCGCGCCACCAACAGCACCTACACCGGCACCAATCGCTGTGTTTTTATCGCGCTTAGACATATTTGAACAGGCACTGACACTGATAGCGACAGTGGCTACCACCACAAATGATAAAATACGTTTGTTTACTGTGTTCATTTTATTGACCCTTAGTGCAGATTTAACAGTTAATAAAATATCACGATAGGTAAATTTACGAATAAGAATAATCAGGAAAAAATATGGGAAAACGCCTGCAGTTTAACGCTTAACCGAATTTGAGGTTGAAAAATAACAGACAGAGGAATAAAAGACCATAGGTATCAAAAACTATGGTCTTTTAAGAGTAGCACAAAAGTTATTATTCGGCAGGTCTAGCGACGATATTACGTGTTTCCATGCGAACTTCATTAATGGTGACATTGATAATATCATTAAGCTGATAAGCGATTTCACCTTTCACAAGAACATTACCTGTTTCTTGGCTACATTGGATTTCATCACGAACGCTATGAATGAAGGGGGCGGGAACAAATGCGACAGCTCCATTGTCGACTAAACGGACTCGTACTCCACCACGGGTGATATCAATAATTTCAGCTGGGAATTTTGTATCCGTACCTTCAAAAGGTTTTAAGTAACGAGAGTAGAGCCAATCACCAACATCGCGTTCAGCCATACGGTTTGCACGGCGGCGTTCTGCTAATTTGATTGATAACTCTTCGGAGGGTTTATCCGCGGAAGGTTTACCCGCAATAATCGACTTGATTAAACGGTGATTGACAATATCTGTGTATTTACGGATTGGTGAAGTCCATGTCGCATAAGCATCAAACCCTAAACCAAAATGCGGGCCAGGATCAGCTTTGACTTCTGCAAACGTTTGGTAGCGACGAATACGGCTATCAAGGAATTGAGTTGGCTGAGCATCTAATTGGCGACGTAGTTGACGGAAGCCTTCTAGTGTTAATAGCGATTCTGCCGTTGTTTCAATGCCATTGTCTTTTAGTGTTTGAACAACTTGGTCAATTTGCAGAGGTTCAAACCCCATATGTACATTAAATACGCCAAACCCTAGCTTTTCTTTTAGTACCGCTGCAGCACAGAGGTTAGAAGTAATCATCGCTTCTTCAACAATGCGATTAGAACTGCGGCGACGTTCGGTCACGATATCAACCACATTTCCGCTATCATCTAATACAAAGCGGTAATCAGGGCGATCTTTGAACACGAGTGCATTGTTTTCACGCCATTGCAAACGCCTGTCAGCCATTTCTTTAAGCAGTAAAATTTGTTGCTTATCAATATCATTTTCTGGCTGCCAACTACCTGTATTTTCAAGCCAATCAGAGACTTCGTCATAAACTAATTTAGTTTTTGATTCAACCCAAGCACTGAAAAATTCAATGTTATCATCAATGCGTCCATCTTCTTTGATGAGTGCAATGCAGACTAAAGCAGGGCGACGTTCATTTGGGCGCAAAGAGCATAGGTCATCTGACAATTTGCGCGGTAACATTGGAATATTAAAACCAGGCAAATAGTTGGTATATCCACGGGCTAAAGCCAGTTTATCTAGCTCGCTTCCTTCTGGGATATAGCTTGTTGGGTCAGCAATAGCGATATACAGTTTTAAGTCACCGTTATCGATTCTTTCGACATAGAGTGCGTCATCCATATCTTCAGTGCTAGCGCTGTCAATCGTCGTAAAGTGTAAGTGAGTTAAATCAACGCGTTCAATGCCTTGGTCATCTCGTTCGCTATCAACCATTTGAGGCTCATCACGGTCTAATTGGTGACGGCGTAACGTTACCCACCATGGGGCAAAATGGTCGTCACCATCGGTGATAAACTCAGTAATTTCAGCGTAGAAAGTTTTATCACCTTTTAATGGGTGGCGACGCATTTGTGCAACCACCCAATCATCTTGCTTAAATTCATGAGTAATGCCATTGACTGGGCGGCAAGAAATCATGTCCTTAAGTAAGGGATGGTCAGGGATCACAAATAAGCGGTTATCATTTTCTTTTTTTTGTATTTTCCCAACAAACCTGTCTAAGAAAGGTTCTACCAGTTCTTCTGGCTCTGCGAATTCACGGTCTTTATCTGTATGAACAGCAGCGACAACACGGTCACCGTGCATGACTTTTTTCATTTGAGGCGGTGGAATAAAATAACTTTTTTGGCCATCAACTTCGAGAAAGCCAAAGCCTTTTTCAGTGCTTTTCACCAGCCCTTCGACGCGTGGAGTCTGGGCATGTAATGTTTGTTTTAGTTGCGCGAGCAGTGGGTTGTCTTGGAACATACTTACCGTTTTATTGATGTTGGGTTTGGCTCTATTGTTACGTAAGACAAAGTCTTAGAGCAAGGAAAAAATGCGTTACAGACTAGATTCTTTATTAAAAATATCGATTATCTGTAACCTATAAAAATAGTACCGTGGTTAATCTTCTGGATAAATTTTTTCTTTAAATTCGCATAAATCTTCGATAATACAAGAGCCACAGCGAGGTTTACGGGCAATACAAGTATAACGTCCATGCAAAATAAACCAATGGTGACAATCGACTTTAAACTCTGCTGGTACAACTTTAAGGAGTTTTTCTTCAACTTCAACGACATTCTTACCAGGGGCAAAGTTAGTGCGGTTACAGACACGGAAAATATGCGTGTCAACCGCGATAGTCGGCCAGCCAAATGCGGTATTAAGAACCACATTTGCCGTCTTGCGACCGACACCCGGTAAAGCCTCTAAGGCCTCTCGGTTTTCAGGAACTTGGCTGTTGTGTTTTTCAATCAAAATTTGGCAGGTTTTATAGACACTTTCAGCCTTGGTATTAAATAAGCCAATGGTTTTAATGTACTCTTTTATCCCATCTACACCGAGCGCCATAATAGTTTCAGGCGTATTAGCAACTGGGTAGAGCTTTGCTGTCGCTTTATTGACGCTCACATCAGTGGCTTGAGCTGATAATAAAACGGCGATTAACAGCTCAAAGGGGGAGTTAAACTCTAACTCCGTTGTCGGGTGTGGGTTGTTATCCCGTAGACGAGTTAGAATTTCAATGCGTTTTGATTTATTCATTGCTCACAAAATATCACTGTTAAGAAATATGGCTGCCGCAACCTTGCTGTTTTTCATATTCACGTTCGGGTTGGATACCGGATTGTCGTGCGGCTCTTTTTTTCATTTTTTCATCAATTAAATACTTCGCTGCTAAGAGTAGCGCGAGGCCAATAAAGGCACCAGGTGGTAGCATAGCGAGTAAAAATGGCGAATCAAGGTGTAACACTTCAATACGAAGAGAGGTGGCCCAAGACCCTAGAAGTAAGTCAGCACCATCAAATAAGGTCCCATTTCCTAAAATCTCACGAATTGAACCTAAAACAAGCAAGGTCGCCGTTGCACCTAAGCCCATGGCAAACCCATCAAGGGCTGATAGCCCAACAGGATTACGAGAAGCGTAGGCTTCTGCGCGTCCAATAACAATACAGTTGGTGACGATTAGCGGAATAAAGATCCCAAGAGATTCATATAAACCAAAAGCATATGCATTGATTAACATTTGTACTGCGCTGACAACAGACGCAATAATCATCACATAAATAGGGATTCGAATTTCCGAAGGAACCCACCTGCGTAAAGCAGAAACGGTAACATTAGTACAAACTAAGACTAATGTTGTCGCTAAGCCTAGCCCTAATGCGTTTGTTGCTGTCGATGAAACAGCAAGAAGAGGGCAAAGCCCTAATAATTGGACTAATGCAGAGTTGTTTTTCCACAAACCTTGCATTAATAAGTCTTTAGATGAATCGCTCATTATTCGTCCCCACAGCGTGGATAATTCGATAATTGTTGTGGAATTTGTTGCATAAATACAGCGGTACGCTTAGTCGCGTTGACGACTGCTCTGGGTGTAATTGTTGCGCCAGTAAACTGATCAAATTCACCTCCATCTTTTTTAACGGCCCATTTAGGGTCATTGTCAGAGGTTATTTTTTTACCACTAAAATAGGTGATCCAATCAGATATTCGAGTCTCAATCTTGTCACCAAGCCCAGGGGTTTCATGATGTTCTGTTACGCGAGTACCTAGTACGGTACCGTGAAAATCGGTTCCAACTAATAGATGTATAGCCCCAGAGTAGCCGTCTAGTGCTGTTGTTTCTAATGCAGCAGCAACAGGTTCGCCATTTTTACGGGCGAGATACAAACGTCTAGGTTGTTTATTACCCAGTATGGCCTCATTAGTGACCAAATAACACTCTTTTGCGAGGTCGTTATCGTATAAATCACTTGGTATTACTTGGTCGAGTAGTTTTTTCTGAACAATAGCTGCTTGCTCAGCAATAGTCCCTTTCGTTAACGTGTATACAGCAGCACTAAGCGCAGTGGTTCCTGCTGCAAAGATGGCTAACGTTACCCCATGGCGTCTCATCGTGTTCAACATACGGTTATCCTTACTTATGTCCATGACCGTACGCACGAGGCTGCGTATAGTAATCAATTAATGGGACGGTAATATTGGCGAGTAACACGGCAAAGGCGACAGCGTCAGGGTAACCACCGTATACACGGATCACCCAAACAAGGAAACCGATAATCACACCAAAAATAATCCGCCCCTTAGGCGTCGTCGATGCAGTGACAGGATCAGTAGCAATAAAAAACGCCCCTAGCATAGTGGCGCCAGACAACAGATGAACCCATGGTGATGCATGTTGGCTATCATCAACTAAGTAGCTAACAATAGTTAAGACCGCTAATGTACCTAAGAATGATACAGGAATATGCCAACTAATAATTCGGCGCTGTAATAAGAACAAACCACCGACTAAATAGCCAATATTCACCCATTGCCAACCAATACCCGCTAAGGAACCTTGTAAAATAGGTTGCTGTAAAACCTCAGAAATAGAGTGAGTCAGTAGCCCTGTTTTAAAACTATCAAGCGGGGTCGCTTGGCTCATGCCATCAATTCCCGTTCGTAGCTGTTCGAGGGTGATCCCTGTTGGCGTATGGCCACTGAGTATGATTGATAGGCTATCAAGTGCTGAAATCGACATACTCTGTAATTCATGCGGGGGTAGCCAGTTTGTCATATGAACTGGGAATGATATTAGCAAAACAACATAACCCACCATCGCGGGGTTAAAAGGGTTTTGTCCTAATCCACCATAACATTGCTTAGCAATGGTAATAGCAAAAAATGTCCCTAATACGATCATCCACCAAGGTGAGAGCGGAGGTAGGCTGATAGCTAATAATAGTGCGGTCACAATGGCTGAATTATCTTTTAGTACAGGAACTACAGGTTGCTGGCGCAAACGAATAGAAACCGCTTCTGTGATAACGGCTGTTAGCATCGCTAAAATAATTTGGTATAAGGTGCCAACGCCAAAGAAATAAACTTGAGCAGCAATACCGGGTATTGCTGCTAAAAGTACCCAAAGCATGACTAAACTGGTGCTTTGTTTGTTATGAGTAAATGGCGCGCTAGCAATTTTTAAACGGCGATTTTTCGCATCAATTGGCCTAAATTTCATCTCGTTATCACTTACTCTGTAGTCGTTTGTTCATGTTGTTTTTGTGCTTGTTTGGCTTTTACCCGCGCTATTGCTGCGGCAACGGCAATTTTCCGAGGGTCGGTTTCCTCTTCAATGGGTTGTTCAGCTGCTGGGGTGAGCTCTTCTTGTGCAAGTTGTTCCGCTTGCGCCGCTTTTTTGGCTTTCTCACGGGCAATGGCGGCTGCGACAGCGGCTTTGCGTGGGTCAACTTCAGCGTCAGTTACTATATCAGCAACTGGCTCAGTTGCAGGTTGCACTTGAGCTGCTTTTTTGGCTTTCGCACGGGCAATGGCGGCTGCGACAGCGGCTTTTCGCGGGTCAACGTCTGCATCAGTGACTGCTTCGGCAACCGGCTCAGTTGCAGGTTGCGCTTGTGCCGCTTTTTTGGCTTTCGCACGGGCAATGGCGGCTGCGACAGCGGCTTTGCGCGGGTCAACGTCTGCATCAGTGACTGCTTCGGCAACTGGTTCAGTTGCAGGTTGCGCTTGAGCTGCTTTTTTAGCTTTCGCACGGGCAATGGCGGCTGCGACAGCGGCTTTGCGCGGGTCCACGTCTGCATCAGTGACTGCTTCGGCAACCGGCTCAGTTACAGGTTCTACTTGCGCCGCTTTTTTGGCTTTCGCACGTGCAATGGCAGCTGCGACAGCGGCTTTGCGCGGGTCAACGTCTGCGTCAGTGACTGCTTCGGCGACTGGATCAATTGCAGGTTGCGCTTGCGCCGCTTTTTTGGCTTTCGCACGTGCAATGGCAGCTGCGACAGCGGCTTTGCGCGGGTCAACGTCTGCGTCAGTGACTGCTTCAGCAACTGGCTCAGTTACAGGTTCCGCTTGCGCCGCTTTTTTAGCTTTCGCACGGGCAATGGCGGCTGCGACAGCATCTTTACGAGGATCATCCGTGGCCGCTGTGTCAACGGGCTCTGTTTGTGCATTAGCCAGTTTTTCAGCTTGTTTTGCACGGGCTTGAGCTTTACGGGCTTCGCGAGCAGCAATCACAGCACTATTGTCTGGCAGTTCACCCGAAATAATCTTAATGGGCTCCGCGGTCGCTGCTTGTTTGGTTTTAACTCGAGCCAAGGCTGCATTAACTGCATCTTTATCCGCGCTATCAACTTGTACCGCGGCTTTTTTATGGCGTTCTTCTCGTGCTTGTTTATCACGTTCCATACGCAACTGTTTTGCTTCAAAACGTAATTTAGCTTCAGCAGCTCGGCGCTCTTCTTGAGCAATTTCACGAATTTCCGCTTTTTCTTGGCGATAATATTGCACTAACGGAATATTACTTGGGCATACATAAGCACATGCACCGCACTCTATGCAGTCAAATAAATTATGTTTTTGCGCTTTTTCGTGTTCATCCCCTTTACTGAACCAATAAAGTTGCTGAGGAAGTAACGCGGCTGGGCAGGCATCGACACATAACCCACAACGAATACACGCTTCTTCTAGTGCTTTAGGTCCCATTTCTTCCATTGTGGGGACCAGTAAGCAGTTGCAAATTTTTACGACAGGGACATTCAGGTCGGGTAGGGTAAAGCCCATTAAAGGCCCCCCCATAATCACCATTTGTTCTGGCTCTGGGTTAAAACCGGATTGCTGTAATAGATGTTTAACTGGAGTCCCTAAACGAGTCCAAAAATTACCCGGTTTACTGATTGCTTCTCCGGTGACAGTTACCACTCGTTCAATCAATGGCTGGCCATCAACAACCGCGCGTTTAATGGCGACCACAGTACCGACATTTTGCATCAACACACCAATTTGTGAAGAACGCGCACCAGACGGCACTTCTTTTCCTGTCAAAATTTTTGTCAGTTGTTTAGCACCACCAGATGGATATTTAGTTGGTATAACCCTAATGAATACCTGTTTATCTTGTGGCGTGATCGCATCTTTGAGTGCCTGAATAGCCTCAGGTTTATTGTCTTCAATACCAATTAATATTTGGTCAGGGTTCAATAAATGCTGTAAAACACGACAGCCTTCAATGACTTCCTGTGCATGTTCTTGCATTAACCTATCATCAGCTGTGATATAAGGCTCACATTCAGCTGCATTAATGATTAATGTTTTAATCGCATCTTGACCTCCGGCCAATTTTGATGCGGTTGGGAAACCTGCACCACCGAGGCCGGCTATCCCAGCTTGTTCAATTTTTTGCAGTAATTCAGCACGGGTTAGTTGAACGTAATTAGGCTCTGGGGACAAAGTACACCATGTATCATGGCCATCGGCTGCAATACGCACACACAATTCTTTTAAACCAGAAGGGTGTGCCGTTACCATAGGTTCAATTGCAGTGATCACCCCTGAAGTTGATGCATGAACAGGTACAGTACGCCCAAGCCCTTTAGTTAATGGCTGGCCTTTTAATACTGAGTCACCAACCTGAACAATTAGTTCTCCCTCAGGGCCCAAATGTTGTTGTAATGGAATAAACAACTCATCGGGCACTGATGCAATACGCATCGGTGTCTGGCTAGATTGTAGCTTCATTTCAGGCGGATGGATCCCACCTTTGAAATCCCAGATATTATCTTTTTTTAACCAATTAAAGAGCTTAAGCATGAGTTTCACCTCTTACTTTAGAGACAAGCTGTTCATTGGGTTCAACACTAATATTTTTTACAGGGATGGTGTTTAAATCCCATTTCCAATTGGCTGTAGTCGTTTTCACAGGAACAAGTTCAATACAGTCTGTAGGGCAAGGGGCGACGCATAAGTCACAGCCGGTGCACAAGTCTTCAATCACAGTGTGCATGGCGCGGGTTGCACCCACAATGGCATCAACAGGGCAAGCTTGGATGCATTTAGTACAACCAATGCAGTTTTCTTCGTCGATAATAGCAACTTTACGGACGGGGTTTTGCGCGGCCTCATCGCCATCAATCGGTTGAGGGTCGACATTAAGCAATTCAGCGATTTTCAGCATGACCTGTTCGCCACCTGGGGCGCATTTGTTGATCATTTCCCCATTATTGGCAACCGCTTCAGCGTAAGGACGGCAACCAGGGTAACTGCATTGACCGCACTGGCTTTGAGGTAATATTGCTTCAACTTGTTCGACAATCGGGTCAGCTTCAACTTTGAAGCGTAATGAGGCATACCCTAACATCAGCCCAAATACTAGGCCAAAAACGGCTAATATACCGATAGCAATCCATACAGACATCATTAGAATTTCACCAAACCACTAAAGCCCATAAACGCGAGAGACATCAAGCCAGCGGTAATCAAGCCAATTGACGAGCCCTTAAAAGGGGCTGGAACATTGGCAACAGCTAAACGTTCGCGAATAGCGGCAAATAAAACCATCACTAATGAGAAACCCACAGCAGCGCCAAAACCGTATACGGCAGACTGCATAAAAGTATGAGACATATTAATATTTAATAAGGCAACACCAAGAACTGCACAGTTGGTGGTAATTAAAGGCAGAAAAATGCCGAGTAAACGGTAGAGCGTTGGGCTCGTTTTCCTGACCACCATTTCAGTGAACTGTACAACGACAGCAATCGCTAAAATAAAGCTTAGCGTCCGCAAATAGATGAGGTCGAGAGGAATGAGGATAAGTGTGTCAATCAACCAAGAACTGATTGACGCCAATGTCATAACAAACGTCGTTGCTAAGCCCATACCAATGGCCGGTTCGAGTTTTTTTGAGACGCCCATAAAAGGGCATAAGCCAAGGAATTTAACGAGGACGAAGTTGTTAACCAACACTGTTCCAACAAAGAGTAATAAATAATCAGTCATGCTATTGCCTGAAATGAAAAAAGAACAAAAACTGGCCGCAGCCAGTTAAACTATCATTATGATATCAAGCAATTTATATGATGCTTATCGATCTTGTGTGAAAGTCATTTTTACACGTTGGGAACGCTTGAAATAAGGGACAAAGAAACCCGCGCCAATTAAAGGCCATGCAAGGACTTGCAAAGCGGTTTCATCGTCAATAGGTGAAAAAGCGAAGGTTTTTATGCCTAATAATAATAAAATAAGCAGCCAAATAATAAAACGGCGAGGGAAATGTTTTGAACGAGAAAACATCAGTTGCAACACATGGATACTGAAAATAGTCATCCCAATAGCAATGGCGAATGACAAATACCAAGCGGCAGGAATAAAACGTGTCCAATGGTCAACAGTCGTGACAATCTCATAAAATTTAATGCAATACATGACAGTCATACTGCAAACAGCTAAAAAGGTTAATAACAAATAGATTGCTGGAACTAATAGCCAGCCAGTGATGCGGTTAGCGTCATAAACTGAAGTCATAATTAATAAAACCCATTTTGGCAAAATCGCTGGACAATTTACAATCCTATCATAGATTTATTTGCCATTTCATTCCTTCTGATGGTACTTTTTATCTCCACTTGTGTTCATCGTTGTATGAGGTCTAAATGTCTAAACCAATTAAAGTCGCGATCATCGGATATGGCTATGCAAGCAAAACATTTCATGCACCTTTCCTTGGTATTTTAGAAGGGTATGATTTGGCAACGATTTCTAGCAGTGACCCCAATAAGGTTAAGGCAGATTGGCCAAATATTCATGTTGCTGCATCTCCAGAAGCTGTTTTTGCGGATAAAGATATCGAATTAGTTGTCATTCCTACACCTAATGATACTCACTTCCCCCTTGCACAAGCGGCATTGGCAGCTGGAAAACATGTAGTTGTTGATAAACCCTTTACGTTAGATGTCTCACAGGCAGAGCAATTAAAACAACAAGCGGAGCAAGTTGGAAAACTACTGTCGGTTTATCATAACCGTCGATGGGATTCAGGTTTTTTAACCGTTAAAAAGATCTTAGAAGAAGGTAAGCTAGGGGATATTAAATACTATGAATCCCATTTTGACCGTTATCGGCCGCTAGTTAGGCAACGTTGGCGTGAAGCCGATATACCCGGAGCCGGTATTTGGTACGACTTAGGGCCACATTTGTTAGACCAAGTCTTGCAATATTTTGGTAGGCCTTTAGGGATCAACGTTGATCTTGCCATGATCCGCCCTAATGCACAGGCAGTGGATTACTTTCATGCTGTTTTGCAGTATGCAGATAAAAAAGTGGTATTACATGCAACAACATTAGCCGCTGCACCAACGCCGATATATGTTATTCATGGTATGAATGGTAGCTATGTTAAATATGGTTTAGACACCCAAGAAGACTGCTTAAAGAGCGGCCAACGTCCAGAAGGGGCTGATTGGGGAATTGATACCAACATGGGTAATGTGACGCTGTCACAAGGTGATGAGCTTATAACACAATCTTGGCCAAACCAACGCGGAAATTATGGTGGTTATTATCAAGGGATATATGATGCGATTCGCCATGGTAAACCAAATCCTGTCACCCCGAGCGAAGCGATAGATATTATGAAACTTATTGAAGCAGGTATACGTTCGGCAAAAGAAAAACGGACAATTGAAGCAATCTTTTAATGTCATCAACGCTCACTATAAGGCCAGTTAATATAACTGGCTTTTATTATGGATAATCGAATGAATTTGCTAGCTAAACTGAGAATAGACCCATTTTTACTTATCATGATTGGCGTTGTCATTCTAGCCAGTCTTTTTCCTTGTGAAGGCGATATAAAAACGGCGTTTCAATATTTAACGACTGCTGCAATTGCATTATTGTTCTTTATGCATGGGGCTAAATTATCTCGTGAATCAATCATGGCGGGGATAGGGCACTGGCGCCTACATCTCTTGGTTTTTGCGAGTACATTCATTGTATTTCCTATCGTAGGCCTAGGGCTTGCCGTGATTGTTCCGAAATGGATGTCACCCACTGTATATATGGGCTTTTTATACCTATGTGCTTTACCTGCAACTGTACAGTCAGCCATTGCATTCACATCGGTAGCGGGGGGGAATATTGCTGCAGCTATTTGTAGTGCATCGGCGTCGAGTATTCTTGGGGTTTTTCTTTCGCCAATCTTAGTGGGCTTATTGATGGATGCTGATGGCAGCCAAGCCATGGATACGCTTAATGCGATAGGCTCCATTCTAATGCAATTGATGCTGCCATTTATTGTGGGGCATTTATCTCGGCCGCTGATTGCCAATTGGATAAACCGTAATCGCAAATTAGTTAATATGACTGACCGGTCTTCAATATTATTGGTCGTTTATGTGGCATTCAGTGAAGCGGTGGTAGAGGGGATTTGGCAGAAAATAGACGCATTTTCACTATTTATGATTGTGGTTGTCACTTGCGTTATCTTATTTATTATCATTGTATTTAATACGTTGGCTGCACGGTTGTTAGGTTTTAGCAAAGAAGATGAAATTACCATTGTGTTTTGTGGTTCGAAAAAGAGTTTAGCTAATGGAGTCCCAATGGCGAATGTGTTGTTTCCTGCTGCGACAGTGGGGGTTATTTTATTGCCATTGATGATCTTTCACCAAATACAACTGATGGTCAGCGCTGTACTTGCTCAGCGCTATGCTAAACGGTTATCGATGAAATAAGTATTCTAAGATTGAGGGGGATTAGTACCCCCTCATATTTTTGCTATTGATTTATAGGATTAGCTATATTTAGTTACAACATACAGTGGGTTTAATAATCGCTAAATTAACAACTGTACTTGTACATTGAATACAGAAAGTGAGCTAGTAAAGGAGAGTCGTGTGTCTGTGTATAAACGTAGAAATACAATAATATAGGAAAGTGGCTTGAAAATTTAAAAGGGCATTCTAACAAATGCCCTTAAGAAATTTAAATTAACGAGTAGCAGCTTTATGTAAGAGCACTTTTTTCTCACTATCCGATAAAAATGCCATACTCAGACCATTTCGTTGTGCTTGTTCTATTTCTGCTGCCGTTAAACCAGCTTGTGGGGCAGCCACTTCATATTCATGGCGTAACTCAATACCTTGAACTGCTGGGTCATCTGTATTAATTGAAGCCATAACACCTTGTTGTAAAAAGGTTTTCAATGGGTGTTGAGCTAAGGATGGAACTGTACTTGTTTGAATATTCGACGTTAAACAGCTTTCCATGCCAATTTGATGTTTTACTAAATACTCAATTAGAGCAGGGTCTTCTATAGCTTTAACGCCATGACCAATTCGTTGTGCGCCTAATACCTTAATAGCATGCCAAATACTGTCTGCTCCAGCCGCTTCACCTGCATGAACAGTAATATTTAACCCAGTATCTCTAGCTTTAATAAAATGTGACTCAAAGAGCTCTCCAGGGAATCCGAGCTCATCTCCTGCTAAATCTAATGCGCATAAATGATCTCGATGCGCTAATAATCCTTGCAGCTCAGCTGTACAGGCTTGTTGGCCAAAAGTGCGGCTTAAAATACCAATTAAATTAATTTTAATATCAAATTGTTGGCACCCTGCACGTACACCATCAACAATGGCTTCAACTACACCTTCAACAGGCAATTGGTGCTTCATCGCCATATAGTAAGGAGAGAAACGTAGCTCTGCGTAATCGATACCAGCATTAAAGGCATCTTCAACATTCTCAAGCGCGACACGGCGACAGGCGTCCAAATCAGCTAAAACAGCGACTCCCCAATCTAGCTTTGCTAAAAAACCAACTAAGTCAGCTTCTTGTCCTATAATCTGGACGTGAGGGCGCAATGCTTCAATCTCTGTAGCAGGTAATTGAATATGATGCTGTTCTGCTAAGGAGAGGATCGTTTCTGGACGAATATTGCCATCGAGGTGGCGGTGTAAATCGGTTAAAGGTAAATGTGTATTAATCACGGAATGATCCTTTATCTATTTTCTATCCTTATTTTGACTTTTATTTCATTAAAGGCAATTACGAATCACGAAAAATGTGAAACGAGATTAATTATTACATTAATATTGTGATATATATCACGTTTATTTCGTGGTGTAATAAAAAAGCCAGCTAATATTAACTGGCTTTCGTCACTAGATGGTATTGAGTCAAATTAGTTAGCTGGTGCTTCTTGTGGAGCTAACTCAGGCTCAACTTCCATTTCTGGTGCTGGCTCTGCGTCTGGAGCAGGTACAGCTTCATATTCTAATGCATCTTCTGGGCTAGACATCATTTTCATCTTAGTGAGGAATTCAGCTAAGGTATATTTATCATTATTGAATGTCAGGTCATTACCTGCAAATTTGATAGTCATAGTTAAGTCATTTTCGCTATCAATCATCCACGGTGATTTTTTCTGCTTAGCTTTTTCAGCACGTTCTTCATCAGTCATAAACATTTCTTCAAATGGAGAAGAGAACATATCTGAAGTCAGCATTTGCTGAACACCTTCAAACTCAGAAGTGATCATGCCTTTCATTTCTTTTTTAGCTTCTGCATCAACTGGTACACCTTGATCAATAATCATTGCTTGAGTCATTGATTCGATCATCATTGGTTTATTCAGTTTTAAATTGAAATCGAAAGACGTAATGAGTTGCTTGATAGCTTCATCAACTTTGTTAGACATTGCTAACGCAGTCATTTCGTCTTGGTTCCATTTATTGAATGTGATGTTTAGGTCAACTGAGCTTTGGCCAGCTTCATTTTTCCAGTAGAAAGGGCTAACCGTAAATACAGGCTTGCTTTTCATTAGCTCTGGTAATGTTGTAGACATCATCTCCATTGCTAAACGCTCTGTAGCTTCAGTAGGATCTCCGCTAGCTAAACCTTGCGCTAAAGCTTCATTATATTGTTCAACGAATTTACCTAATGCTTTAGCATCTAATTTTTCAATAGCAACAGTTAATTCGCCAGAACCTAAGTTTTGCTCTAATGCTTTTAAATCAGCGATGCTATAAGAAATATTTCCTTTTACATCTTCGCCAGTAATAGAGGTATCACTTGAAATTTTGAAATCTTTAAAAGAGAATTTGGTTTCAGGGATGTTGAAATCTGTATCCGCAATAACAAATGACTGGGTTCCAGTGTAGAAGCCATATTGTGACTTTTCTACATTAGAGACTAATTTTAAACCTTTTAAAGTCATGGATTCAGAGTTATCTTTTTTACCAATAACTAAATTATCCGTCACTAAAGTTGCATCTACAGCAGCAAGGTCAGAGGTTGTTGATACATCGAACTTCGAACCACTGAATGATAATGAAACATCATCTTTCTTATATTCGATAGGGATCAGTTCTAAGCTGGTATCAATACTTTTGCTATAGCCAATAACAGCGGAACCATGAACAAAAGGTTTACCTTGTGTTGCTTCAAACAATTCTTTTGTGGTTGCGTTATTAGCTAATTCAATTTGTGTTGCTGCTAATTTAGGTAATAAATTAAACTTAGCAACTTGTGATAATGGGAATGGGCCATGATCAATATTCGTTTTGAATACAATGGAGTCGTCTGGTGAGACTGAGTCTGCAGAGGTGATTACAATATCTGCTTTAGATGAAAATACGCCTTTTTCATAATTTTCTACTTTAAAGTTCAAACCCGACTCAGGCACATTTACAGCAAAAAAATCGTTGGTTTTGAGGATTACTCTATCAAGTTCATCTTTTACTTTAGAACCTGTATACCATGAAGCACCGGTCCACACTGCACCTAGAGCAACAATAACACCAACCGCGACTAATGACTTTTTCATTATAAACATCCATCCTTTCAGTACGTTATTGCCGTACTTATAAATTTATAAAAGTTTTAAGTAACCATCTTCATGCAATAAAGACGGTTAAATACAGAATATGACACTATTTGTTAAATACTCGGGCTAGTTTACCACTGCCATTAATGGTTATGCTTTTCTCATAAGCAGGTAAGAATACAGACTCACCTGAATTAACGCATATTTCATCATTACTTGAATGCAGAACTAACTGGCCTTCAATGCAGAACAAAATTGAGGCACTATTATTAGATAGCACAACTTCCGAGTGGCTTATAGAATATATATTAAATGCAAAATCTTCTACTGGAATATTATATTTCCAGATATTTCCAGATTTTTCGGGGGTGTTCAATAAATCCTTTGCAAACGTAGGCTTAAAGTCAATATTCGCAATCAACTCTGGAATATCTATATGCTTATTTGTTAACCCTGCACGCAGTACATTATCTGAATTTGCCATAACCTCTAACCCGACACCTTCTAGATAAGCATGTGGCGTTCTGGCATATAAAAACATCGCTTCACCAGGTTCTAATTCAACGATGTTAAGAAGAAGAGGGGTAAATAACCCATTATCTTCAGGATACAGACTAACCATTTGCTTTATTGAGTTCCATGGTTCACCTTGTCGGCTGTTCAATGCTGCTTTTAATACACCAAGTGCTAAATCTTTTTGTTCACCCATTAGGTTAAGAATTTGTGCAAATAAACGTGATAATTTTTCTTCAGTGGGGTCCTGAACAAATAACTGAATATCAGGATGGGCAGCAGAAACAAAATCCAGAAGCTGAGCGATTTCATTTAGTGGGCGAAAGGCATTCATCGCTTTAAAAGGTGTTAATGCGAAGATCAGTTCAGGTTTGTGGTTATCATCTTTATAATTACGTATTGGGGAATCTAAAGGGATCCCTGCTGAATTTTCTTTGGCGAAACCAACTTCAGCATAAGTTTTGTTTGGATGCACCTGAACAGACAACGGTTGAGCAGCACATAACACCTTAAATAAATAAGGTAAACGATGATACGTCTGTGCAACATGTTGACCTAAATAAGCTTCAGGATCGCTATCAATTAAGACATTAAGTGGAATACTTTGATTTTTTTCCGTATCGAGAACTTCGGAGCTTGCTTTTGGATGAGCCCCCATCCAAAGTTCAGCCATTGGTAAGTTATCGGGGTTTGAAATCCCATATAACTTAGTCAGGGCCGTTTTACTGCCCCAGTCATAGTTTTGGACTTTGTTTATCATTTTCAGCATAGCAAAATTCTCTTTTTCATAAAAATCAACTGATTTCCTTTTCACTACAATACAATAAGCTCGACCAAGTCTCATAAATGAAATTCAATTTGTGGCATTATACTGCTCGGTTATTTGCTTACCTGCAAGCAGATGATTCTAAAATCAATTATTCTGTGTATGTACCTAAGGAGATAGTAATGGCAGCCACTCGCATTGAAAAAGACTCAATGGGACCAATTGAAGTACCTGCTGACCAATTGTGGGGCGCGCAAACGCAGCGTTCTTTAGAACATTTCCGTATATCTGTAGAAAAAATGCCTGTTGCGTTGATTCACGCACTCGCTATCACAAAAAAAGCCGCTGCTAGTGTCAATATGGATCTCGGATTATTAGCTAAAGAGCGCGGCGATGCAATCATTGCTGCCGCTGACGAAGTTTTAGCTGGTAAACATCCAACGGAATTTCCTCTTGCTATTTGGCAAACAGGTTCTGGTACACAAAGTAACATGAACATGAACGAGGTTTTAGCTAACCGTGGTAGCGAAATTCTCGGTGGCCAACGTGGTAACGATCGTCTTATTCACCCTAATGATGATGTGAATAAAAGTCAAAGTTCAAATGATGTTTTCCCAACGGCAATGCACGTTGCTGCGGTCGTCGCAATCCGCGAACATCTTCTCCCTGAACTGAAAATTTTGCATCAAACGTTAGATGCAAAAGCGAAAGAATTTAAAGATATCGTAAAAATCGGTCGTACTCACTTACAAGATGCAACTCCGCTGACGCTAGGCCAAGAAATTTCTGGTTGGGCTGCAATGTTAGCGCATAGTGAAAAACACATTGAAAACGCAGTTCCACATGTGTGTGAATTAGCGTTAGGTGGTACAGCAGTAGGGACCGGTTTAAATACTCATCCAGAGTATGCCGTTCGTGTTGCGAAAAAAATTGCAGAATTAACCGGCCAGCCATTTATTACAGCTCCGAACAAATTTGAAGCATTAGCAACTTGTGATAGCCTTGTGCACGCACACGGTGCTTTAAAAGGTTTAGCCGCTTCTCTAATGAAAATTGCGAATGATGTAAGGTGGTTAGCATCTGGTCCTCGCTGCGGTATTGGTGAAATATCTATCCCAGAAAATGAGCCAGGCAGTTCAATCATGCCAGGTAAAGTTAACCCGACACAGTGTGAAGCATTGACAATGTTATGTGCTCAAGTGATGGGGAACGATGTTGCTGTGAACATTGGTGGGGCTTCAGGTAATTTTGAGCTGAATGTATTCCGCCCAATGCTAATTGATAATTTCTTACAATCTGTTCGCTTGTTAGCTGATGGTATGCGTAGCTTTAATGAGCACTGTGCGATTGGAATTGAACCAAATCGTGAGCGCATTGAGAAATTACTTCATGAATCGTTAATGTTAGTAACTGCTTTAAATACCCACATCGGGTACGATAAAGCGGCAGAAATTGCTAAAAAAGCACACAAAGAAGGGCTGACGCTGAAAGAATCTGCACTGAAACTAAACTATTTAACTGAAGAACAGTTCAATGATTGGGTTCGTCCAGAAGATATGGTTGGCAGCATGAAATCTTAAGCTAGCTTATTAAACTGGCTTTATATAACACCCATACTGTTTTACAGATGGGTGTTTTTTTAGCGTTCAATATACAAATTTAATCGAGGAATTAATAATTCAACCTGTTTTGCTTTAGGTCGATTACGAATAGCAATGTTATTTGCATGGTAATCGGGGAGCTCACCGATTTTAATTTCTGCTACTGTTTTTTCGAGCGCAAAAACGAATAAAGGTGTTGCACAGGCAAACTGCGTTTGTTTCTGTTGCTCTTTATCCCACACTCGAGCTATTGGCTGAACTTTTACAGGGCGTTGAGTTTTCAAAACCGCATTATGAGGTAGGGAATCAATTAACCGAATTTCATTTTCCAGTTGTAAAAGCCAATGTTCTTTAGGTAAATGAAGAGGGCAACGGCCACTATCTATACTTGCTTGTAAACGGTCTAGTACTGTATTTTTGGTCACTTTATTGATAACTTTTTTATTCGCCCAGCCAAAATTAACTGTATCGATATCAACCAATGAGGTGAGGGTACGATAGGTATTTAATGTCAGCAGTCCGTGTAAACTGTCACGGATAAAGTCGAATCGATGAGGTTCATTCACTTGTGTGACAATTGCCTTTATATGCATCTTTAACTCATTGATCTTTAATATTAACGAATTAAAGTCACGATATGTCTGCAAATGAGTTTGTATACATATAACGCCAGGTAAGCGGATAGCGGCTTTATTGCTAATTTCTTCGGATTTATTCTGCAAAAATAATAAGTTAATTAACTTTATTGCTTCACTCACAGCATCATGACCCGCTAGTGTATGTACTGAAATTTGTTCTATTTCATTATTTTCCTCACCTTTAATAACTGAAGGTAATTGAAATACATGGGCTGTAAATGGAACCTGTTTTGATTGTTCCAGCAGCAAGAGGCTAAATTGGTTTATCCGTGACTCCAATTCATTGAACGTATCAATCAAATCTTGTTTTATAGTCATTTAGTTACAACATTCAAATGGGTGATAATTATAATTACCATTAACTATCGAGCTTATCAATAATAAAACGAAGCTTAAAAGGGCAAGTGGGTATTTTAACACTTGTCCTTTTCTTGTATATAACTTTACTTTTACGTTAATTTATTTCTGTATCAATGACTTGGTAAAATGCATTTGGTGTATCATATATCGTCCAAATGGCTAAGATTACATGGTAACCTTTTTGATTTTTCGGTAATACACAGTTGTGTTCCACAATTTCCCCTGGAGTTTCTACACGTTCAAATTTACAAAATGGGGTTAGTGTAAATTGATTACGCGATAATAGGGCATTTGGCTGCCAGTCAGGCTTAGTTATGAAATATTCCCATTTTGTCGTTTTATGTTTTGCCGTGATGCGCCATTTAAACTTAACATTAGGTGAATTTAAAATAACCCGTTTCCATCGGTTCGTAGTTTGTATGTCTAAGGGAGAAAAAGCACCAATACCAGCGCTAGCAATTTTTCCATCAGCTGGGCCGTATTGGGGGAAGCCTTTTTGGCCTTCAATCGATTGCGGCTCATATTGCACTGGCCCACAGTGAGTATTTATACCTTGTTTGCAGTAATATGAGCGACTTTCAGGGGATTCGACATAGCCATGGGACCAAACAAAAGAACTACAACAAAAGAGCAATGATGCAAATAAAAATAGTTTTAGTGAGAATGGTTTCATTGAGTTTCCTCGTAATTAATAGACATTTTCATCATCTACTAATCACGAGGAGGAGCGGTAGCTTAACCTTTATTAGTTCCTAACCTATTGGTTATAACAAATTGATTTCAAACGGCAAGCAATGATAATGCCGATAAATAATATTCCAGCGATAAATAAAGCAACTCCATTCCAACCGAAGTGTTGCCAAAATAAGCCACCAACCGTACCTGCAATACTTGACCCTGCGTAATAACTAAATAAATACAAGGAAGACGCTTGGCCACGTGCTCGTTTAGCTCTGCGTCCCACCCAGCTACTAGCTACAGAGTGTGCTGCAAAAAAACCCGTTGTCAGTATTGTCATTCCAAGTAAAACTAACCAAACATTTGAATGTAATGTGACTAAAATACCAACTAACATCATACAGATGGACGCTATGAGTACTTGTCCAAGTCCATATTTGTGAATTAGGCTTCCTGTTTTAGTCGCACTGTAAGTCCCTGTTAAATAAATAACGGATAACAAGCCGACAGTAGACTGAGAAAAAGAGTAAGGCGCTTCAAGTAAGCGATATCCAATGTAGTTGTACATTGTGACAAAGCCCCCCATCAAAACAAAGCCTTCAATAAATAGAAAAGGTAAGCCTTTGTCTCTAAAGTGTAGATGCAAATTAACCCACAGATTCTTAGGTTTTAAAGAACTCGCCCGAAAGTGCTGAGAAGGGGGCAATAAGCGCCAAAAGCCAATAGCCGCGATCAAAGCTAACGAACCTAAAATTACCACGGCAACACGCCATGAATAAAAATCAGCGATCACTCCCGTCACCAAACGGCCACTCATTCCACCCAATGAATTACCACTAATATATAAGCCCATGGATAGTGCAACATAGCTTGGATGGATCTCTTCGCTTAAATAGGTCATTGCAACCGCGGCAACACCACTTAGCGACAAACCAACTAATGCTCTCGCAATTAAGATCCCTTGCCAACTCTGCATGACGGAACTAAGTAGCGTAAATAATGCGGCACAGGTCAATGCAATCACCATCACATTTTTTCGACCTATTGCATCTGAAATTGGCCCTGTAATTAATAAACCTAATGCCATCAAGCCAGTACTCAGTGATAATGACAAGCTTGCAGTGGCAGGGGAAATATTAAAATCCTCTGACAGCATAGGCAAAATTGGCTGCACAAAATACAGTAATGCAAATGTGGCAAAACCCACCGTAAAAAAAGATAAAGTCACACGTAAATACAGCGCATCATCTCTTTGTATGTAATGTTTTTTTGGTGTGGTATTTCCTTGCTGGGGTGCCCTTATTCCTTCGTTAGGTTGCTCAGATGTAAGACTATTCTGTGAGTGTTCCATGTATATTCCTTGTCATACCAACACGTTTGATTTCGATCAAAGAATAGAAACTTTCTATTTTTTTGTCTAATATATTAATCATTAACAATGATATTTTAAACATATCAATGATATCGAGAAAACGATGAGTATAGAACTTAGGCACCTGCGGTACTTTATTGCTGTCGCTGAAGAGCTCCATTTTGGCAAGGCTGCTGAACGTTTACATATTTCACAGCCCCCGTTAAGCCAACAAATACAAATACTTGAAGAGAAAATTAATGCAAAACTGTTAGAAAGGAATAACCGAAATGTTGCCTTAACGCCAGCAGGCACGATGTTTTTAAAAGAAGCGTATCAAATTTTAGCGCAAGTCGATGCAGCTGCGACAAAAGCGGCTCGCATGGAAAAAGGCGAACTTGGGGAGTTATCCATTGGATTTACTTCAACTACGCCGTTTATGCACAAGGTCACAATGAGTTTACGGCAATATCGGGAAACATACCCAGAGGTTTCTATTCATATGCACCAAATGAATACGAAACAACAGATTGCACCATTAATTACGGGGCGAATTGATTTCGGCATTATGAGAAATACGGTGTTACCAGAACAATTGGATTACCAGCTATTATTTAAAGAGCCATTTATGGTCGCTGTCTATGAAGGGCACCCATTGTTAGAATTTATTGATGTTGGTGTCGATATTCAACAGCTTGCTGATTATCCTTTTATTTTCTTTGAACGTGATGTCGGTACTGCGTTATATGATGAAATAAACCAATTGTTAACATCTGCAGGGGTGGTACCGACCATTTCTCAAGAAGCAGGGGAAGCAATGACTATCTTGGGGTTAGTTGCCGCAGGTATGGGAATTTCCGTAATTACAGAATCATTCACACGTATGAAAATTGATGGTGTGAAATACTTAAAACTCACAAATATTAATGCTTCATCTGAAGTCTGGTTAGTCTACAATACGCGTAGAGCATTACCTGCTGTCGCCAAAAAATTAACAAATCTTTTGATGGCCAATATTGTTGGTCAACAAAAGTGAGTAAGCTCACACTTTCAATGCAAACGAAATCATTCATACACAGATTAAGGCATAATAACTCATTGCTTTATAAAGGAATTGAATTATTACCATGGTGAATCAAACAGGCCATATTGACCAAATCAAACAATTAAATACGGGGATTGTATATCGTATCATTGATCAGCATGGTCCAATTTCGCGTATTGCCTTATCAAAACAAGCACAGCTTGCGCCTGCAAGTATCACTAAAATTACACGCGAGCTTATGGATGCCCACTTAATCAAAGAATTAGAGTTTCCTGTACTCGGTTTACGTGGACGCCCAGCGATAGGGCTAGTGATTGAAAGTGAAGGGTGGCAATTTCTAGCGATCCGTATTGAAGAGCAGAAACTTACCATTTCCCTGAAAGAAATTAATGCGGTTACCTTAGCGCAAACAGAATATCCATTTACACCGCTAGGGAATAGCGAATTTATGGATTCACTTTCTGAATTAATTAGTCAATTTTTTGCTAGTCATCAAAACATATTAGAAAGAGTCACCGCCATTAGCATTCTTATTGATGGTATTTTAGATCCCCATACCGGTGTTATTTATCAGCATCCTTCTTTTAAAATCCATCAATTGGCCATTGCGGAACACCTTACCAAGCAAACGGGTTTACCCACCTATTTACATCCGCCAGTCGATGCGTTGGCGTTAATGGACCACTTTTCTCATCAGGAGAAAAGAAAAGCAAAAAACATCATTTACTTACAGCTACAAGATGTTATTAATGTCATGGTGTTAAACCATGGAACAGCCTTAGATGCGAATACCCGTCGACCTATTTTGTTTGGCCATACCCAATGTGAGCCATACCAACATAACTTTTGCTATTGCGGTAGCAACGATTGCTTAGAAACAAAAACGTCCATTCCTGCAATATTGCGGCAAGCTAATAATTTCCTAATAAACTACCCTGATTCTTTTTTGCATCAACACGATATTTCAATTGAAAAAATTTGCGCTGGAGCAACATTAAACGACAGACTTTGTGTTTACCTTATTAATCAAGTTGCCCAGCAATTAGCTAAACCATTAGCACTGATGGTGAATTTATTTGGTAGTGAGTTAATTTTAGTCAATTCACCTTTGAATCAAGGTTCTGAGCTGTTTTTAAAATGTTTACATGACCATATAAATAAATACGCAGTTCCTCTGTATTCATCCAATTTATCGATAGAAAAATCTTTATTTACAGTAAAGGAGAGTGAAACATCATTAATACAGAGAGCATTATATGATGGTTCACTGCTACTACAACTATTACAAGGTTAAAACAATTCGATAATATTTATACTATCGTACACAAAATTGAGCTAACGCAAACTTCTCACTTACCCATTCCAATAAACTGAATCCATATCATTTTTGCAGCTTATTGCTGTATAAGTCTGTCACTTCAGGATAGAAAAAGACCATGATCAATCTATTTGTTACCGGGACAGATACAGATGTCGGGAAGACAGTATCGACGCTTGCCATCTTGCAAGCACTAAATAACCAAGGAATTAAAGCAGTGGGCTATAAGCCTATTGCAGATCAATGCATTGATACCCCTGAAGGAATCAGAAATAAAGATGCATTACTCATCCACAGTGTTTCTAAAGACCTTGTTTCTTATGATGAAGTTAACCCTGTGCGTATTACAGACAATTACAGCCATGAAAATAGCATTGATTTTAATAAAATAAAGCATGGTCTAGACCATTTACATCATCAATGTGACATGGTTGTTATCGAGGGTAATGGGGGATGGCGCTATCTACTTGATGACAATACTTTTTATGCAGACTGGTTAAAAGGTCAACCTGTTGGTGTGATCTTAGTCGTCGGCATTCAACATGGTTGTGTTAATCACGCATTACTAACAGCGGATGCAATTCGAGCTGATGGCTTACCATTAATTGGTTGGATGGCAAACCGCATCAATCCAGGATTGGCGCACTACGCACAAATCATTGAACGGTTACAACATCATATTAAGGCACCATTAATTGGGGAGATCCCGTATTTATTGCGGCCAGAAGAAAGAGAGTTAGGGCATTACCTTAATACAGATAAACTACAAGAACTTATTACCATTCCTAACTAAGCACGTTACGAACTAAGTAAGTTATTAATCAAAAAATAGGGCGCCATCATGAGTAGCGCCCTGTTTTTTACTTATAACTTATAATTAATGACGGGTATAAATGATTTTATAAGAATCATTTTGGCAGTGGCCGACGACTTGGCCTTTAGACGCGTCAACTTCATCATTAGGCACTGCAACCAAACTAAAGTTATCTGCAGGAACACCATTATTGATAATCTTTTGTTTGATTTCCTCAATTACGCTTTCACATGAAGCTTGCGCGAAAGCTGGTGCTAGCACCAGTGCAAATAAGGGTAACAATAATTTCTTTTTCATCTTCTCTCCTTGATCAACAGCTCCATAAAACAACCTATAAGGTTATGGATTATTAATTGGACGGCCATTACTTACGTCAAGGCAACGTTTAGTGCTCGGTTCCCAGTAAGCATTTAGATTGAGGCTTTTCTCGCATTTATCTTTTGCATCAAAAGCCTGATCTACTTTATCAAACTCTTTTTCGGTACGAGTATTAACCTTTTTGCGCAACATACGGGTATCATCCCATTGTTCCTTTTCTTGGCGCGCTTGCTCTTTATTAAGAGAGTCATCACCTTGACCTACTGAAACACACGTACTGCCTGCAGTACATGATGTCGTTGATTGTGCAGCGGAAGATGATGTAGCCCAAAGTAAAGGGAGACAGAAACATATTGCAGTTAAGCCAGTTTTCAACATTTTATGTGAATTCATGTAAATTCCTTACCAAACAGGACCGATAATCCCAGTATAGCTAAAAGTGTATCAGTACGTCTGTATAGAATAGTACTAAAAATTAAAGTTGTTTATATACGGTTAAACCAGCAAAAGTTTGGCAAACAGGCATCAATTCTAATGTATTTACATTCATGTGAGCCGGTAGAGTAGCAACCCAATAAACTGTTTCAGCAATATCTTCAGGGGTCAGAGCATCTGCGCCTTGATAAGTGCTAGCTGCTTTATCGTCATCCCCTTTAAAGCGAATATTTGAGAACTCTGTACCACCAACGAGGCCCGGCTCGATATCGGTAACTCGAATTTTTTTCCCTTGTAAATCAGCACGCAAGCCAAGTGAAAATTGTTTCACAAAGGCTTTGGTTGCACCATAAACATTACCACCTTTGTAAGGCCAGCTCGCTGCAGTTGAGCCAATATTAATAATATGACCGTGGTTATTAGCAACCATGACTTGCAATACCTCGTAAGTCATATTAACTAAACCTTTGGTATTCGTATTAATCATCACATCCCAATCGTCAGGATTGGCATCAAACGCCGGTTCTAAGCCTAAAGCCAAACCGGCATTATTAACTAAAATATCAATATGTTTGAGGTGTGCAGGTAAACTTGCAATCGCATCTTGGATGGCTGTTCTATCTTGGATATCCAATGTTAAAGGGTAAAATTTATCACCTAACTCTTGATGGAGAGCATCTAAACGCTCAGTTCTACGTCCTGTTCCAATAACGGTGTAATTATGTTTGATAAATCTGCGGGCAATTGATTCACCAAAACCAGAAGAAGCACCTGTTACTAAAATAATCATGGAAACCTCATAGTTATAATTGTCGTGTCAGTGTGGGTTTATTCTAACGCCATCGAAAAAGAACTACAAAAATTGTTACAACCCTAATATCTGTTTATCTTTTGGGTAGCTCAACGAATAACTAAATGAAATTTGCTTTTCTTCATTCGGTTCTAAGGCAATATCCCATGTTATTTCACCAGTGCTTTTATTGGTAACCGCATTTTTATCCTCTATTGCAGATACTTTTATATCGCTGTCCTCACTCACTGGAATTTGGTCATAAACAGTCAATTCAATGGGTTTCGTATGCATGTTTTTTACTTTGACCAAGTAACTTTCTGTTTGTTGAATAGTCGACCCCATAAAACTCGGTTTTTTCTTCATCTTTTCATTTGATTCACGAGAGACTTGAATACTCTTATCAACACCAAAAGGAACGCTCAATGTGTCAACCAATTGATTGGCATTGACTATAAAATTGCCTACATACGTATTTCCGTAATATACATTAGCATTTCCATTCAATAAGTTAAGTGATTGCCAATCTTCAACATTCGCTTGTAAGAATACTTCTTCAGTCAATTTTGGCGTGGCAGTATATTTGTATTTTACATCAATATTTTGTTGTTTAATGGTGAGCGAATTCGGTTTGATCGTGCTTTTCAGGGAGTAAGGCAGGGCAATTTGGTAATTTAAATTGACACCATTGTTAGATGTAGTTACAAAATCTGAAACACCTGAATTTATTGTTTTTTTCTCACTGACACTGCTTTCTTCATACATTGCTATTGGCGCTGCTGGCATTTTCATTCGAGCCTGGCGTGTTATTTGAGCGTTATTATCATAAACGGACAAGCGCCAAGGCTGTAAGACAGAAGGCGTGATATTTTTAGACGGGTTAATCGTTGAAAGTGTTAAATTAACTTTATCCCAATCAATGCCTGTATTTTGCACTATGTCCGCTTTGTACGTTAAAACAATAGGGGATTGCGAATTCAGGCTGCGGATATCGTAACTTGGAGACCAAGCCGCATCAGGTGTTAAATAAGAAATTTGCAACTCTGCTGTCACCGGTTTTTGCGCATCGATAGACAAGACAATTTGGGTCTGTTCACCAATTGAAGAGGGCATTTTTTCATCAATTTTTGCCTGCAATAACGTAGCTTTTTCTTGTAGTTCAACTAATTCCAACTGGTTTTTTTGTTGCTCTTGTAAAATATTAGACATCTGCTGACGAATAAAATTTAATTTCTGGGCTGATTCTTCTAGGGTTTTCGCTGTATTTTCCCCAAAAAAGCGGTGATCTTTCAATAAATTTAATTGTTCTTCACCGACTTTAATTGCAATATTCAATGTCTCTATCTGCTGGCTTAATTGTTTTTTCTGATCCAAAAGTTCAGCAATAGCCATTGGATAATTAGCTTCTGTTGCTATATTTTGGATATTAACGGAGCGAATAACCACATCATCCTGTTCAAGATCAATCGATAGCGTACGCGGGTCAATATTACTTGCGATATTGGTGAGGATGACCGAGTTCGCCCCCTTATTAAGTGACAGTGTCACGGTGTTATCTAATTCAGCACCACGTAAAAATACGGTTGCGTGATTTAGCTTAACATCTTTATTTAGTTTAGTTTCAGCATCAGCACGCACGTGTTGAGAAGCCAAAAGTGTTGCGAATAATAAGCCGCTGACTAGCCGAGTAGAAACTGTCATTTTTAACTCCGAACATTAGTACCACTAAGTAAGATAATGACTAAAACTAGCCTATTTGACTTTTATTAGATAACAGATAAAACCTAAAAACTGGCAAAAGCACAAGGACCGAAGGGATAAACTTGGTTAATGGGTTTTTCTTTCTTTTTACCTGTAGAAATTTCTGAAATCTGAAAGAGATATTTTTCTAGATGAGCCGAGACAAAACACCCATTAGCAGGTGTTTTATCTTGTTGGGCAGGTGCGACTTACTCTTCGAAATACCAATATCCTTGATTGATAAATTCGGTTAATTGCGCGATAAAAGCAGGGCTCTCCAGTGCTTCACCGAGTTCATTGATGCCGACTTCCGTAAGCTGGCACAATGCATCTGCACCCTTTGTTTCTGTGGTAATCCAGCCTTCCGAATTCACAAAAAAGTGCTCATTGATACGCATCACTCGCAAGCCGCTCAGTCGGATCAGTTTTTGACCGTCATTTAACACACTTAGCACTTCTTCCGGTTGATATGGCGGATCTGAGGGTGCAATATCCAGCTCATGACGTAGAGTCGTTGCAAAACGGCCTAACCACTGTTCAAAATCATCCGGCTTGTTGATCATTTCAATCATCATGGCTCGTAGACGTTCAACCTCATGAGGTTCCATGGTACCTGTATTTTCAGTCACCGTGAGGTCAGGATCGCCATAATTTATGCCACCCAAATCCTGTTCTAGCGCATAGTCTGCAAAACTGCTCAGCAGATCACGACCAGTCGGCCCGCGAAAGCCGACAGAATAGTTCATGGTATCTTCGAAAGTGAAACCATCGTGAGGGAATCCCGGCGGAATATACAGAATATCTCCTGGTGCCATTTCCACGTCAATAATCGGTTCAAATGGGTCGACATGTAATAATGCCGGATGTGAGCAGAACTGACGCATCGGTAGGGCATCGCCCACACGCCAGCGGCGGCGTCCCATACCTTGTATGATAAAAACATCATAGTTATCAATATGAGGCCCAACACCACCTTCAGGCACTGAATAGGAGATCATCAAATCATCAAGACGCCACTCGGGCAGTACACGAAACGGTTTCACTAGTTCGGCCGCTGGTATATGCCAATGGTTGACCGCTTGCACCAATAGTGACCATCCTTTTTCGCCTAGTTCGCTGAAATCTTCAAACGGGCCGTGACTCGCTTCCCATTTATTATCAATAAAGCTGACTAGGCGGCTGTCAACTTCCGACTCCATGGCCAAGCCAGCCAGTTCATCCGGTGTGATAGGGTCGACAAAATCAGGAAATGCATTTTTCAATACAACGGGTTTTTTCTGCCAGTATTTTTCTAAAAATTCAGGCCAGTTAAGATTCAGTTTGTAAGCCATGTGACCACATCTATATGAGTAAATTAGCCTGTAATTATAGAAGCAATATACCGTCATATTCTTGTTTGGTATCAAACGTCGGTCAATAACTTTTGTGGGAATACCTGTAGCATATTACCAGAATTCATTGGCTATCTTATGGCTCATAGAATTCATTGAAAAACGAAAGATTTATGAAGTCAAACTGAGTTTAGAACCCAAAAAGAACCAACACGATTAACCAGCCAGAACGCTGGTTTTCTTCATTTCACACTTAAGTTCGCATAATGTATTACGCTATGTTACAAAAGGGTTCTGAGCGATTGCGGTAGAATGGTTTTGGGGTTTACCGCAATCGGGAAGGTTCGTCTTTACACATAGAGTGCATTGTGCGAATCAAATAAATTATATTTTAACCTTGTTTTTACTAAAATTGACCTTATTTATTAGAAGAACCTAAACGTAATTAGAGGTGTGTATATGAGTAAATTTGCTAATGGCGATGTTGTTGTTCTTAAATCTGGCGGTCCGAGTATGACTGTTGAAAAATCAGTTAAATATGCTGGAAATGATTTCTTTCATGTCCACTGTTGTTGGTTTGAAAAAAATAATCTACATAATGATGTTTTTGCTGAACATATGTTAGATAAGGCTATAATTAAAAATAGTAATCCCAATGATGTTGATGATCTATCTGGTTTTGGTGTGAATAATATTTAATATATTAATTATATACTATCTATTTTGTTTGCATTTAAACGTTAATAGATAGTATATGAGTAACTTGATTAAATCGGTTTGAATTTTAAATTTTTAGTTTTATTCTTATCTTTGAATACATGTTCTATTTCCACCTTTTTTGCTTTCATATCCCACGTACTTTCTTCTATTTGACACTTGTATATTTCAATACCTTTATTAATATAAGGCTTTATTCTTGCTAGATCATCTTGATTGCATCTCATTCCTATATGTATGGAAAATATGCTTTTTTCTTTTAGTTTATATAAATTAACATGCTTTTTTTCTGTATTTATTAAATCTTCACCAGAAGTTGCTTTTACTACTCTAACCTCTTCCTCATAACTCCAATGCATTGATTTATATAAATATCTTCTTTGGAGTAATTCAAGGTTTTTGCTTTTGTAATCAGTATCTAATCCTATTTTATTTTCTTTGAAAATAGGTGTTATATATCTATAGTTAGGTTTTGTTACAGTATAAATCACACTACCATATTGAGCAGGTATAATATTTTCAGTTTCGCTCGTGAAATTAGTTTCTAATATATTTAAACCAATAACAATGCCTTTATGATTATCTGCGTAATGAGCCCACATTAATGGATTTAGTTGTTGTCTTGTCAAGCACAAAATGCTCGACTCTCTATTTAAAATGAATTTTTTGCTATAATCATTAAATATATCAAGTATGTTTTCATTATTATATTGTTTATCTGGAAAAGCCGTTAAATTAGCAAATTCAAAAGGGTCATTGAATGAATCCATTGTTGTAAATGCAATTGTTTTATCTTTTAGTACTTTAAAGGCTCTATCAACAGATAAGTATTTATATAGTATCATTGATTATTACTCGAAGAATTTATTAGTAATACACTTGGATTCAGCAAAATTTGAAAACCCCCGTGCTGTACTACGGGGGTAGTCTCAGGATAACTTCAGGCTTTCAGCCAACTAGTTACTTAATCTTGTTGATAACGCTTATTCTTTACTTTTGATATTGTTCTATCTAGGTTCAGTAAGTCTATAAACCTTTCAATAAATGCAACATCTTCATCGGGTAGGTCTGTAACTGCAGTTAAGACTCGCATTTTTCTATCTGCAACATCTAAAGTTGTATGCTCAGGAAAATTTACACCGACTTTATCACTACTAAAAAAATAAGCATGTTCACCAAGGGTTGTATTTAGATCTCCAAAAGCGAGCCAAATTGGGTTTTTCCCAGTAGCTCTAGCTATTTCTCTTATTTCATTAATTTTAGGATCTCTTTCGCCAGCGGCTAAGCGTTTTAATGTTCTGGCACTTATCCCTGTCTCATTCTCAATGTCGTCATAAGTGAAATTGCTCAATATGCTCGATTTGATCCTCTCAGAACATGTTAGTAGTAACATTTCATCATCTTTATTATCCATAGCACGTCCCATTCTAAATTGGCAATTCTGTCACTCATTGTACATCTAAATTATCACTCACTTACCATGGGTGCCATAAGTGTCACTTTATGGTGTCATTACTATTGACATATCCAGCTAAATATATTTATCATTATGTCATCATAAAGTGCCCAATGTGGCACTTGCGTCATTCTTTATACTAATCTTGGTGTGATATGAACATTATTTATTTTGATTTTATTGAAGGATACGGAGTTAATGCCAAAGTTGGTATTGACTGGGATTTTTATCGTTCCTTTGATGAATTGATTAAAGAATGTTCTTGCTACTTTAGTGATAACTTTATTTTAGCGCCAACAACAGCGGAATCAGGGGATTTTACTGGGTATCAGGAGAGTCATAATGTCTGATAAGCAGGAAAGATCTGTACTTATTGATTTTTTTGCGTTTTCTGCTCCTATTTCTGTTATGAAAGATGTTCATACCTTTCAAGAAAAAGGTTTTGAATGGCGAAAATTTCAATTTTTACCTTCATATAAACAATATCAGCATCGTGATATCACTTTTACTCATGACGACTATCAGGACATACCTGAGATTATTCATTCTAATATGACCGATGAACAGCGTAATCGTTATGAAACAGATTTGATTTCATGCTATTTCTCTCGCTTAAAATCATGGCTTTCATCTGTATTTGGTTTAGTCATGGGAGCACCAAGAGGAAAGGGTGGATTTGCTTATCAAGATTCAGCGTTACTATATAGTGATGAAGGCGGTGTTGAGCATTTTGGCGTTGTTTATTGGGGCGGTAATAAAGACACTTTTTATGTTCAGATTTCAGGTAAAGGTTGTGCTCATGTTTTTAGTGGAACAACACCGCAAAAAATCCATAAGTGGTTAATCCATTTGGATATTATTAGATTAAAAAGATTAGATTTAGCCACTGATGATTATGATGGTATTTATACTTGTACCGCTGCATTACAAGCGTACAACGATGATGCATTTTATGGTGGTAAAGGTCCAAAACCGAAATTAGAAACCTCTCAAGCTATTGATTCTAATGGGTGCCCGACTAAAGAAATAGTAAACGTAGGTTCTAGGCAATCACGAGTTTATTGGCGTATTTATAATAAAGCATTAGAACAAAAAATTTCTGGTGTCTGGTATCGCTCAGAAGTTGAATTAAAAGAAATATCTATTGATGTGCTTCTTAATATTGCAGGTATTTATACAGGGCTTTGTGCTTATTCCGCTCAAATAAATCCCAGTAAACCACAATCAATTCCTAAATTATTTGGTAGAAAAGCGATTGATTCAATAGAGGCTAAAGTTAAATGGTTGAGAAAACAAGCTTCTGCCAATATTGCTAAAGTATTTCATTTTTTTAATGGGGATATTAATACAGTTCTATCCATGATAATACGTGAAGAGCATATTAGTGATATGAATTTACGATTTGATATACCTCCTATATATCAAACATTATTAAATGAAAAATTAAAAACAAACCAGTGTCCTTTTTAAATATAAGGTGTTTATTTATGTTGAAAATTGAAATTAATGAAGTTGATGGAAAAGTAAATAGTAAGCAAGTTATTTCCAAACAAACAGGTGAGGTATTAACTTTCAGAGAACAAAATGCCTATATTTATAATGGTGGTGTTTATCCTGAAAGATTCATTATCCAATTAGACAAGGAAGAAGCGCCATATCCCTTTGGGTTTTATACCTTAGATAATTCATCGTATTCAGTTGGTGATTTTGGCTCTTTGAAAATAAAAAAAGCAAAATTAATACCATTAGATAAAAAATAGCTTTTCATTTTAATTAATAACATGGGGTTTCAATGGATTCCATTAGTTTAGAACAATTTGAAATGTTTTATATTTCATTCATAAGTCTAGGTCTTGTTATGTGTTTTGGCATAGGTGCAATTTTTGGAGGACAGCGATGATAATTATTTCTTATTTTATGGCTGCCTTTGGATTGGGATGGTGTGTATCAGCATCATTCTTATATTTTAAACGTTTATCAGAGGTATCAACATGATTAAAAGTAAATCCTTTTTATTAAAATCATCTATTTTTGTATCTGCTATTACTTCATCGTCATTAGCATTAGCAGCGGATGCTGTAGATCCTGTTTCTGGAGCTTTTAATACTCTGAAGGAACAGGTAACTCTTCTTACGGGGCAAGGATGGGATCTATTAATTTCTGTAACAGTTACTATGATTTGCTATAAATTAGTTAAGAAGTTTTTTAATCGGGCATCTTAACTAGAAATAGATGCGTGTAGAATTATATACACGCATCTTACAATGAATAATGGATTAAGGTTTTTCATTTGTGAAAATAAAATTTTTATTGTTTTATTTATTCATGCTTATTTCATTTTCAGCCAATTCAAATGAATGGATAAGTATTTCCAAATCTACTTATCGTGACTCTGTTGTTTCTGAGTCTAAGCTAATAAAGAAACCTGATGGATCTTCAGGTTATATATATTACATTGATAATGAAATGCGATTATCTGCTTGTGAAGGGGCTAAAAAAAGTGCCAACAATGTATTTAAAGACATGATCTCTATATTTGAGATGCAGTATCCAAAATCAGAATTTCGCATATATTTTGACGATAATTGTACTTACGATGGTGAACCTGCTGAAAAATTGAATGTTTGGACGTTAACTGCATTTATTGTTGGAGATATGCAAAGAACCACAATTGATTCTGATATACCATTGGTTAATGAATGTGAGATTAAACCCAATATTACAGGTAGCTTTAAAAATATATATCTTATTAATGGTGAACGTATTATTTATTATGATGGCTGTGAATATGAGGCAACTGGTGTAATTGTTTGTATTGGTGATAATGAGTGTTCGGCTGATTGGGTGCCTACAGGAAACATTTCTGACGAATCTTATAAGCCTTCTATACCATCAGAAGATGATGACAATGGAGAAGGCGAAAATGGTGGAGATGATGGCTCTAGTGGAGGTAATAGTGGGAATAGTGGAGGAGGTAATAATTCTAATAATTCACTTTCTAAAGAAGATATTACCGAGTCAGTGGAGTTTGGTATAAAAAATGCTACTCCCAATTTATCTAAATCAATAAGAAATGAATTAACTGAACATTATGATTCAGCTATAGATGAATCTAATGCTAATAAGAAACTACAACAATCTACTAGTGAACTATCTGATTCTATTGATAATTTAATACGAGGTGCAGGACGTATAGCAAATCCTGATGGATACTATGGCGAGGGTGATTCTGTTTTTGACTCGGCTTCACGGTTAGCATCAGTACAGTTTGGGCTTAACAGTGATGATAGCGGAGCGGTTTGGGAGGGATTTATAAATCCTAATGCATTTTTCCCTCAATTACCTAATGGTAGTGGATGTAAAGATTTTATTTTTTATGAATTTGAAAACTATAGAATGATTCTATCATGCGATAAGTTAATCGAAATAAAATCAATTTTATCTTGGGTTATGTATATTTTAACATTTTGGTATGTTTTTTCCTCAGCAAGTAATTTATTACGTAAGGAGCCTTAATAATGCCATTATTATTGGGTATTCCTGCTTTATTACGATATTTAATTGGATTATTGCCTATATTTATAGGTTTTATATCATCCTTTATTACTAAATTAGTTACTAAAACAGGAATTATTTCATTTTCTTTAGTTAGCTTATTAGCTATTACTATCGGTGTTTTGCTTGGTTATTTATCATCTATTTTATACAACCCTCTCCCTAATGAGTATTTTATTTTAGCAGAGTCAATATTACCAGACAGTTTTACAAACTGTGTTTCTGTTGTTATGGCGACTAAAATAACAGTTTTTTGTTTTGATTTAAAAGATAGATTTCTTGAATATGCAAATAGGATTCTATGATGGCAGTTTATTTTATAACAGGGGCTTTAGGCTCAGGAAAATCATTAATTGCAATATCTAAGATACAAGAAAAATTAGTGAAAGGATTACCTGTTGCAACTAATTTAAACTTGAATCTTCATTATATGCCAAGTGTAGGACGAAATGCAAAAAAAACACGGGTATATCGTTTACCTGATAAACCCTTATTAGAAGATTTCAAATTAATAGGATTAGGCAATAAAGAAAAAGATGAGTCTAAGAATGGATTAATAGTATTAGATGAATGTGGAACATGGCTAAATACACGTACATGGAATGATAAAACACGCCAACCTGTTTTAGATTGGTTCTTACATGCTAGAAAATTAGGATGGGATATTCTTTTTTTAGTGCAAAGTATATCTTTAGTCGATAAACAGGCTAGGGATGCACTAGCAGAACATATTGTTTATTGTCGTCGTTTTGACAGGTTACCTATTCCATTTATTGGTTTTTTTATTAATTTAATATTAGGGATAAAGATTAGCCCTCCAAAAATTCACTTAGGAATAGTTAAATATGGTGATTCATTAAATGCCCCTATAGTTGACCGTTGGATTTATAGAGGAACTGACTTGTATTCTGCATATGATACTAATCAAATATTTTCCTCTGATTATGAAAAAGGTACTTTTTCTCTACTTCCTCCTTATTTTACTCATGGTGTAAAAAACAAAAAACGGTCTTTAAAAGAAATTATGCGACTAACAAAAATATATTTAAAGCGTTTCTCTAAATTTAGGCTTGTAATGCTAGGTGTATTATTGGGTCTTGGGGTAAGCTATTTATACTTACATTATAAACCTGATTTTACACCTTCAGAGAACACTCAATATCATCTTGCAAATTTAAAGATAAAGTATTCAAGGTCAATTGGTAATGACTATTTCATTAAATTCGAAGATAAAAATGGTCATGAGTTTGATTCTAAAGAACTGGTATTAAAAGGATATAAATTAGAAATAATTAATTCATGTAAGATTAGGATATATAAAGGTAATGAAAATGAAATTATTAATTGCTAGTTTTCTGTGTTTTTTTTCGATAATTACTTACGCTGAAAGAATTGAAATGAATAATGTACCAATTAATGAATTTGTTTCATGGTATTCGAATAAAACAGGTAAGGGTGTTTTGACGCCAAATGACTTTACAGAAACGGTAACAATTTATAATTCGGATGTTGCTGTAAACGAGATCCATTCTTTTTTTGTATCAGTTCTGGCATCACGTGGTTATGAGGTTAGCCCAGGGAATCCGATTGTTATAACTAAAAGCAAAAAGGGCATTCATACAATTGATTTTGAAAATAATAACATTGAGGATGAAAACCAATATTGGGATGAGGCAGATGGTTCTAGTTTGCAATATTTGCCTGATTACCCAACACCTGAGAGAGGACGTTTTTTTGACCAAAAAACGGTAACTTATAGGATAAGTAATGTACTCGCTAAAGATATTTTCCCCGTTGTTGATATCTTTTTAAAATCATCAAATTACTCAGGTGGGCATGCTATTGTTGATGAAGGTAGCAATAGTATTATTGTGACAACGTCACTAGATAACCAAACAGAACTAGCTGATTTTATTCCATCAATTGATGTTCAACGCTCACAGGTGTTAATTGAAAGTATTATGTTTGAAACTACAGAAGGTAGTAGTTTTGATTTTTCGTTTGGAGCAGGTAAAAAAGAGGGTGCAACTGTTGTTGGAGGGATTAATACCAGTTCACTTGGTGATGTTCTATCAAGCAGTGGTGGATCGTTTGGTATTTTTTCTGGCAATGTTTTAAGTCTTGCCTTAACAGCGGTTGAAACCGATAAAAAGAGTAAATTACTCTCTGTTCCTCGGGTTTTGACAATGTCTGGAAAAAGAGGTTTCATTTCATCAGGGCAAAATGTCCCCATTGTTACGGGAAAAATTGTTGGTGAAGGAATCGATATCAAAAATCCATTTCAAACTATTGAGCGACGTGATGTTGGCGTTTCATTAGAAGTGGTTCCTGTAGTAATTAATGATAATAAAGTGATGCTAACCGTGAAATCTAAGGCAGATAGTGTTTCCAACATTTCTACAGCATCTGACATTGTTTTCAATCAACGTTCTATTGATACCACAGTACAATTAAAAGACGGTGACACTTTATTGATTGGTGGGCTTATTCAGCATAACTCCATTAAGTCTGACTCATCTACACCAATAGCTTCCAACATCCCATTAATAGGTTGGATGTTCGATTCCACATCAGAAGCAGATGATAAAGCGGTTATGTACATTTTAATTCGAGCACGTATTTTACGAAACATATAAAAAGGTTAAGCTCGTTAGCGTAGGCGCAGCCTGCGATGATGAGCTTAATCCTTTTAAAAATCATCACTATCTAACTCAATGATTGTTAAGCTAACCTGTATTATGCCGTTAGGCATGTAAGGCGGCATTCGATAGTTTTAAAGATAACCGTTCATCAATCCGCCGATACAAGGGGGGACTTGTCGAGAAGCAAGAAACTGCGCTTGCGCCTCCTGTTAAGCCATGTTTTAACATAACGTTTAACAGCGAAATAGCCTAATGGTCGAAGACAACATAGACCAATAGCAACAAGATGACATGCGTTGGAAAATGAGGATTAACAATGAATAAACAAACTGATATCAAATACTTGTATAGATTCCTTGAAGGGGTTCTACAAGATAAACGCTTTTCAAATTTATCAATTGAACATACTGATTTTTCAAGTGAAGAACAGGAAATTAAATTTCAATTACCAGAGTATTTCGTACAAAATTTGCAGTCATTTGCGTTTAAGAATGGGATTAGTAATAGAACTATTTTTACAGCTTCGTTGTTATTATTTTTAATGCTTGAAGAAGATCAACAAAAGCGTTTAACTTCACTTACTGAAGAAACTAACAATCTGCTTTTGTCTAAAATCAGCAATATTTCTGAATATTTTAAACTAGCGACACTTTTGGATGAAATAAATCAAGAGATAAGAACAGCAATTAAAGGCTAAACGAACCAACATGATTAACCAGCCAGAACGCTGGATTTCTTTATTCCATACATAGGTTCGCATAATGTATTACGCTATGTTACAAAAGGGTTCTGAGCGATTGCGGTAGAATGGTTTTGGGGTTTACCGCAATCGGGAAGGTTCGTCTTTACACATAGAGTGCATTGTGCGAATCAAATAAATTATATTTTAACCTTGTTTTTACTAAAATTGACCTTATTTATTAGAAGAACCTAAACGTAATTAGAGGTGTGTATATGAGTAAATTTGCTAATGGCGATGTTGTTGTTCTTAAATCTGGCGGTCCGAGTATGACTGTTGAAAAATCAGTTAAATATGCTGGAAATGATTTCTTTCATGTCCACTGTTGTTGGTTTGAAAAAAATAATCTACATAATGATGTTTTTGCTGAACATATGTTAGATAAGGCTATAATTAAAAATAGTAATCCCAATGATGTTGATGATCTATCTGGTTTTGGTGTGAATAATATTTAATATATTAATTATATACTATCTATTTTGTTTGCATTTAAACGTTAATAGATAGTATATGAGTAACTTGATTAAATCGGTTTGAATTTTAAATTTTTAGTTTTATTCTTATCTTTGAATACATGTTCTATTTCCACCTTTTTTGCTTTCATATCCCACGTACTTTCTTCTATTTGACACTTGTATATTTCAATACCTTTATTAATATAAGGCTTTATTCTTGCTAGATCATCTTGATTGCATCTCATTCCTATATGTATGGAAAATATGCTTTTTTCTTTTAGTTTATATAAATTAACATGCTTTTTTTCTGTATTTATTAAATCTTCACCAGAAGTTGCTTTTACTACTCTAACCTCTTCCTCATAACTCCAATGCATTGATTTATATAAATATCTTCTTTGGAGTAATTCAAGGTTTTTGCTTTTGTAATCAGTATCTAATCCTATTTTATTTTCTTTGAAAATAGGTGTTATATATCTATAGTTAGGTTTTGTTACAGTATAAATCACACTACCATATTGAGCAGGTATAATATTTTCAGTTTCGCTCGTGAAATTAGTTTCTAATATATTTAAACCAATAACAATGCCTTTATGATTATCTGCGTAATGAGCCCACATTAATGGATTTAGTTGTTGTCTTGTCAAGCACAAAATGCTCGACTCTCTATTTAAAATGAATTTTTTGCTATAATCATTAAATATATCAAGTATGTTTTCATTATTATATTGTTTATCTGGAAAAGCCGTTAAATTAGCAAATTCAAAAGGGTCATTGAATGAATCCATTGTTGTAAATGCAATTGTTTTATCTTTTAGTACTTTAAAGGCTCTATCAACAGATAAGTATTTATATAGTATCATTGATTATTACTCGAAGAATTTATTAGTAATACACTTGGATTCAGCAAAATTTGAAAACCCCCGTGCTGTACTACGGGGGTAGTCTCAGGATAACTTCAGGCTTTCAGCCAACTAGTTACTTAATCTTGTTGATAACGCTTATTCTTTACTTTTGATATTGTTCTATCTAGGTTCAGTAAGTCTATAAACCTTTCAATAAATGCAACATCTTCATCGGGTAGGTCTGTAACTGCAGTTAAGACTCGCATTTTTCTATCTGCAACATCTAAAGTTGTATGCTCAGGAAAATTTACACCGACTTTATCACTACTAAAAAAATAAGCATGTTCACCAAGGGTTGTATTTAGATCTCCAAAAGCGAGCCAAATTGGGTTTTTCCCAGTAGCTCTAGCTATTTCTCTTATTTCATTAATTTTAGGATCTCTTTCGCCAGCGGCTAAGCGTTTTAATGTTCTGGCACTTATCCCTGTCTCATTCTCAATGTCGTCATAAGTGAAATTGCTCAATATGCTCGATTTGATCCTCTCAGAACATGTTAGTAGTAACATTTCATCATCTTTATTATCCATAGCACGTCCCATTCTAAATTGGCAATTCTGTCACTCATTGTACATCTAAATTATCACTCACTTACCATGGGTGCCATAAGTGTCACTTTATGGTGTCATTACTATTGACATATCCAGCTAAATATATTTATCATTATGTCATCATAAAGTGCCCAATGTGGCACTTGCGTCATTCTTTATACTAATCTTGGTGTGATATGAACATTATTTATTTTGATTTTATTGAAGGATACGGAGTTAATGCCAAAGTTGGTATTGACTGGGATTTTTATCGTTCCTTTGATGAATTGATTAAAGAATGTTCTTGCTACTTTAGTGATAACTTTATTTTAGCGCCAACAACAGCGGAATCAGGGGATTTTACTGGGTATCAGGAGAGTCATAATGTCTGATAAGCAGGAAAGATCTGTACTTATTGATTTTTTTGCGTTTTCTGCTCCTATTTCTGTTATGAAAGATGTTCATACCTTTCAAGAAAAAGGTTTTGAATGGCGAAAATTTCAATTTTTACCTTCATATAAACAATATCAGCATCGTGATATCACTTTTACTCATGACGACTATCAGGACATACCTGAGATTATTCATTCTAATATGACCGATGAACAGCGTAATCGTTATGAAACAGATTTGATTTCATGCTATTTCTCTCGCTTAAAATCATGGCTTTCATCTGTATTTGGTTTAGTCATGGGAGCACCAAGAGGAAAGGGTGGATTTGCTTATCAAGATTCAGCGTTACTATATAGTGATGAAGGCGGTGTTGAGCATTTTGGCGTTGTTTATTGGGGCGGTAATAAAGACACTTTTTATGTTCAGATTTCAGGTAAAGGTTGTGCTCATGTTTTTAGTGGAACAACACCGCAAAAAATCCATAAGTGGTTAATCCATTTGGATATTATTAGATTAAAAAGATTAGATTTAGCCACTGATGATTATGATGGTATTTATACTTGTACCGCTGCATTACAAGCGTACAACGATGATGCATTTTATGGTGGTAAAGGTCCAAAACCGAAATTAGAAACCTCTCAAGCTATTGATTCTAATGGGTGCCCGACTAAAGAAATAGTAAACGTAGGTTCTAGGCAATCACGAGTTTATTGGCGTATTTATAATAAAGCATTAGAACAAAAAATTTCTGGTGTCTGGTATCGCTCAGAAGTTGAATTAAAAGAAATATCTATTGATGTGCTTCTTAATATTGCAGGTATTTATACAGGGCTTTGTGCTTATTCCGCTCAAATAAATCCCAGTAAACCACAATCAATTCCTAAATTATTTGGTAGAAAAGCGATTGATTCAATAGAGGCTAAAGTTAAATGGTTGAGAAAACAAGCTTCTGCCAATATTGCTAAAGTATTTCATTTTTTTAATGGGGATATTAATACAGTTCTATCCATGATAATACGTGAAGAGCATATTAGTGATATGAATTTACGATTTGATATACCTCCTATATATCAAACATTATTAAATGAAAAATTAAAAACAAACCAGTGTCCTTTTTAAATATAAGGTGTTTATTTATGTTGAAAATTGAAATTAATGAAGTTGATGGAAAAGTAAATAGTAAGCAAGTTATTTCCAAACAAACAGGTGAGGTATTAACTTTCAGAGAACAAAATGCCTATATTTATAATGGTGGTGTTTATCCTGAAAGATTCATTATCCAATTAGACAAGGAAGAAGCGCCATATCCCTTTGGGTTTTATACCTTAGATAATTCATCGTATTCAGTTGGTGATTTTGGCTCTTTGAAAATAAAAAAAGCAAAATTAATACCATTAGATAAAAAATAGCTTTTCATTTTAATTAATAACATGGGGTTTCAATGGATTCCATTAGTTTAGAACAATTTGAAATGTTTTATATTTCATTCATAAGTCTAGGTCTTGTTATGTGTTTTGGCATAGGTGCAATTTTTGGAGGACAGCGATGATAATTATTTCTTATTTTATGGCTGCCTTTGGATTGGGATGGTGTGTATCAGCATCATTCTTATATTTTAAACGTTTATCAGAGGTATCAACATGATTAAAAGTAAATCCTTTTTATTAAAATCATCTATTTTTGTATCTGCTATTACTTCATCGTCATTAGCATTAGCAGCGGATGCTGTAGATCCTGTTTCTGGAGCTTTTAATACTCTGAAGGAACAGGTAACTCTTCTTACGGGGCAAGGATGGGATCTATTAATTTCTGTAACAGTTACTATGATTTGCTATAAATTAGTTAAGAAGTTTTTTAATCGGGCATCTTAACTAGAAATAGATGCGTGTAGAATTATATACACGCATCTTACAATGAATAATGGATTAAGGTTTTTCATTTGTGAAAATAAAATTTTTATTGTTTTATTTATTCATGCTTATTTCATTTTCAGCCAATTCAAATGAATGGATAAGTATTTCCAAATCTACTTATCGTGACTCTGTTGTTTCTGAGTCTAAGCTAATAAAGAAACCTGATGGATCTTCAGGTTATATATATTACATTGATAATGAAATGCGATTATCTGCTTGTGAAGGGGCTAAAAAAAGTGCCAACAATGTATTTAAAGACATGATCTCTATATTTGAGATGCAGTATCCAAAATCAGAATTTCGCATATATTTTGACGATAATTGTACTTACGATGGTGAACCTGCTGAAAAATTGAATGTTTGGACGTTAACTGCATTTATTGTTGGAGATATGCAAAGAACCACAATTGATTCTGATATACCATTGGTTAATGAATGTGAGATTAAACCCAATATTACAGGTAGCTTTAAAAATATATATCTTATTAATGGTGAACGTATTATTTATTATGATGGCTGTGAATATGAGGCAACTGGTGTAATTGTTTGTATTGGTGATAATGAGTGTTCGGCTGATTGGGTGCCTACAGGAAACATTTCTGACGAATCTTATAAGCCTTCTATACCATCAGAAGATGATGACAATGGAGAAGGCGAAAATGGTGGAGATGATGGCTCTAGTGGAGGTAATAGTGGGAATAGTGGAGGAGGTAATAATTCTAATAATTCACTTTCTAAAGAAGATATTACCGAGTCAGTGGAGTTTGGTATAAAAAATGCTACTCCCAATTTATCTAAATCAATAAGAAATGAATTAACTGAACATTATGATTCAGCTATAGATGAATCTAATGCTAATAAGAAACTACAACAATCTACTAGTGAACTATCTGATTCTATTGATAATTTAATACGAGGTGCAGGACGTATAGCAAATCCTGATGGATACTATGGCGAGGGTGATTCTGTTTTTGACTCGGCTTCACGGTTAGCATCAGTACAGTTTGGGCTTAACAGTGATGATAGCGGAGCGGTTTGGGAGGGATTTATAAATCCTAATGCATTTTTCCCTCAATTACCTAATGGTAGTGGATGTAAAGATTTTATTTTTTATGAATTTGAAAACTATAGAATGATTCTATCATGCGATAAGTTAATCGAAATAAAATCAATTTTATCTTGGGTTATGTATATTTTAACATTTTGGTATGTTTTTTCCTCAGCAAGTAATTTATTACGTAAGGAGCCTTAATAATGCCATTATTATTGGGTATTCCTGCTTTATTACGATATTTAATTGGATTATTGCCTATATTTATAGGTTTTATATCATCCTTTATTACTAAATTAGTTACTAAAACAGGAATTATTTCATTTTCTTTAGTTAGCTTATTAGCTATTACTATCGGTGTTTTGCTTGGTTATTTATCATCTATTTTATACAACCCTCTCCCTAATGAGTATTTTATTTTAGCAGAGTCAATATTACCAGACAGTTTTACAAACTGTGTTTCTGTTGTTATGGCGACTAAAATAACAGTTTTTTGTTTTGATTTAAAAGATAGATTTCTTGAATATGCAAATAGGATTCTATGATGGCAGTTTATTTTATAACAGGGGCTTTAGGCTCAGGAAAATCATTAATTGCAATATCTAAGATACAAGAAAAATTAGTGAAAGGATTACCTGTTGCAACTAATTTAAACTTGAATCTTCATTATATGCCAAGTGTAGGACGAAATGCAAAAAAAACACGGGTATATCGTTTACCTGATAAACCCTTATTAGAAGATTTCAAATTAATAGGATTAGGCAATAAAGAAAAAGATGAGTCTAAGAATGGATTAATAGTATTAGATGAATGTGGAACATGGCTAAATACACGTACATGGAATGATAAAACACGCCAACCTGTTTTAGATTGGTTCTTACATGCTAGAAAATTAGGATGGGATATTCTTTTTTTAGTGCAAAGTATATCTTTAGTCGATAAACAGGCTAGGGATGCACTAGCAGAACATATTGTTTATTGTCGTCGTTTTGACAGGTTACCTATTCCATTTATTGGTTTTTTTATTAATTTAATATTAGGGATAAAGATTAGCCCTCCAAAAATTCACTTAGGAATAGTTAAATATGGTGATTCATTAAATGCCCCTATAGTTGACCGTTGGATTTATAGAGGAACTGACTTGTATTCTGCATATGATACTAATCAAATATTTTCCTCTGATTATGAAAAAGGTACTTTTTCTCTACTTCCTCCTTATTTTACTCATGGTGTAAAAAACAAAAAACGGTCTTTAAAAGAAATTATGCGACTAACAAAAATATATTTAAAGCGTTTCTCTAAATTTAGGCTTGTAATGCTAGGTGTATTATTGGGTCTTGGGGTAAGCTATTTATACTTACATTATAAACCTGATTTTACACCTTCAGAGAACACTCAATATCATCTTGCAAATTTAAAGATAAAGTATTCAAGGTCAATTGGTAATGACTATTTCATTAAATTCGAAGATAAAAATGGTCATGAGTTTGATTCTAAAGAACTGGTATTAAAAGGATATAAATTAGAAATAATTAATTCATGTAAGATTAGGATATATAAAGGTAATGAAAATGAAATTATTAATTGCTAGTTTTCTGTGTTTTTTTTCGATAATTACTTACGCTGAAAGAATTGAAATGAATAATGTACCAATTAATGAATTTGTTTCATGGTATTCGAATAAAACAGGTAAGGGTGTTTTGACGCCAAATGACTTTACAGAAACGGTAACAATTTATAATTCGGATGTTGCTGTAAACGAGATCCATTCTTTTTTTGTATCAGTTCTGGCATCACGTGGTTATGAGGTTAGCCCAGGGAATCCGATTGTTATAACTAAAAGCAAAAAGGGCATTCATACAATTGATTTTGAAAATAATAACATTGAGGATGAAAACCAATATTGGGATGAGGCAGATGGTTCTAGTTTGCAATATTTGCCTGATTACCCAACACCTGAGAGAGGACGTTTTTTTGACCAAAAAACGGTAACTTATAGGATAAGTAATGTACTCGCTAAAGATATTTTCCCCGTTGTTGATATCTTTTTAAAATCATCAAATTACTCAGGTGGGCATGCTATTGTTGATGAAGGTAGCAATAGTATTATTGTGACAACGTCACTAGATAACCAAACAGAACTAGCTGATTTTATTCCATCAATTGATGTTCAACGCTCACAGGTGTTAATTGAAAGTATTATGTTTGAAACTACAGAAGGTAGTAGTTTTGATTTTTCGTTTGGAGCAGGTAAAAAAGAGGGTGCAACTGTTGTTGGAGGGATTAATACCAGTTCACTTGGTGATGTTCTATCAAGCAGTGGTGGATCGTTTGGTATTTTTTCTGGCAATGTTTTAAGTCTTGCCTTAACAGCGGTTGAAACCGATAAAAAGAGTAAATTACTCTCTGTTCCTCGGGTTTTGACAATGTCTGGAAAAAGAGGTTTCATTTCATCAGGGCAAAATGTCCCCATTGTTACGGGAAAAATTGTTGGTGAAGGAATCGATATCAAAAATCCATTTCAAACTATTGAGCGACGTGATGTTGGCGTTTCATTAGAAGTGGTTCCTGTAGTAATTAATGATAATAAAGTGATGCTAACCGTGAAATCTAAGGCAGATAGTGTTTCCAACATTTCTACAGCATCTGACATTGTTTTCAATCAACGTTCTATTGATACCACAGTACAATTAAAAGACGGTGACACTTTATTGATTGGTGGGCTTATTCAGCATAACTCCATTAAGTCTGACTCATCTACACCAATAGCTTCCAACATCCCATTAATAGGTTGGATGTTCGATTCCACATCAGAAGCAGATGATAAAGCGGTTATGTACATTTTAATTCGAGCACGTATTTTACGAAACATATAAAAAGGTTAAGCTCGTTAGCGTAGGCGCAGCCTGCGATGATGAGCTTAATCCTTTTAAAAATCATCACTATCTAACTCAATGATTGTTAAGCTAACCTGTATTATGCCGTTAGGCATGTAAGGCGGCATTCGATAGTTTTAAAGATAACCGTTCATCAATCCGCCGATACAAGGGGGGACTTGTCGAGAAGCAAGAAACTGCGCTTGCGCCTCCTGTTAAGCCATGTTTTAACATAACGTTTAACAGCGAAATAGCCTAATGGTCGAAGACAACATAGACCAATAGCAACAAGATGACATGCGTTGGAAAATGAGGATTAACAATGAATAAACAAACTGATATCAAATACTTGTATAGATTCCTTGAAGGGGTTCTACAAGATAAACGCTTTTCAAATTTATCAATTGAACATACTGATTTTTCAAGTGAAGAACAGGAAATTAAATTTCAATTACCAGAGTATTTCGTACAAAATTTGCAGTCATTTGCGTTTAAGAATGGGATTAGTAATAGAACTATTTTTACAGCTTCGTTGTTATTATTTTTAATGCTTGAAGAAGATCAACAAAAGCGTTTAACTTCACTTACTGAAGAAACTAACAATCTGCTTTTGTCTAAAATCAGCAATATTTCTGAATATTTTAAACTAGCGACACTTTTGGATGAAATAAATCAAGAGATAAGAACAGCAATTAAAGGCTAAACGAACCAACATGATTAACCAGCCAGAACGCTGGATTTCTTTATTCCATACATAGGTTCGCATAATGCATATTATGTTAAATAGAAATCAGAGCAAAAATAGACCTTGCTCGTTCAGTCATTGCTAACACCCTATTGACTTAGATTGGTATTCAGCTTATTTATATGCGCTTAATAATAACCTGCCTATGCTTCGGATGTGCCGTAATGAGTGAATATAAATCAAAAGACCCTTTACATGGGGTTACACTAGAAATGCAAGTTAATGCATTGGTTGATAGATACGGTTGGAGCCAACTTGGACGCATTATAAAAATAAACTGTTTTAACAAAGATCCAAGTATTAAATCTAGCTTAAAGTTTCTTCGTCGCACACCATGGGCAAGAACTGAAGTTGAGTTACTCTATTTGGATATGATAGAAAACAACTCGATTGATAATACGGGAGCATATTCTAATGACCCATGGTGTAATTCGCGACGTTAAAAGCAAAGATAATTATACCAACGAGTCTCACTCCAAACGGGATATTAGTGACCTCGCCTCATCAAGGTGATCTTCACTAATAAATTTTTTTGGTTATTTATGATGATGCTCACATGCAATTAGGTAATAATACTTATTACAATTTCAAATTAATTGAAAATTAAGTTATAACCATAGGCTTCGATTTCTCTATCATTAAGAAATGTCTTATATTTAGGAATGAAAGCTGTACCGGAAATATGAATTAATTCCCTTCAAAAAAATCACCTACACTTAATACCTATTCTTCGCGTATTAATCATTACTACTACTCAACACAATTACCTTTATCGATTTCATTTCCAGCAATTGCATTACTCAAAATTGCAGTAATAAATATAAATTTCATATTAAAACTGTAACAAAATGAAAGTAAGTACTTTCCACTATTAAAAAATTTAAATTTTAAAACATTTATAAAAATAATTAACAATTTGATTTAAAAGATAATTTTAATTCACACTGGATATTTTTTAGAAGAAATGAATAATAACCTATCAAAAAATACAATTTTAATAGGAGACACTGCCTTTACTTAGCATTGGTGTATGTATACTATTTATACATACCGATTAGCCAAATGATAGTTATTAATTCTATTCTTTCCCTGATTAAAGAGATGATTCTATATTTTATTAAAATCCATTTTTTATATTTACTAGAGGAATTACCTATGAAACTTACAAAGTCAGTTATAAGTATAGCATTGACAAGTTTAATAAGCTTTAGTGCTTTTTCTGCTCCTATTAATCATGGTAGTGGTAAAGTTACATTCACCGGAAGTATTATTAGTGCCCCCTGCTCTATTGATCCAGCATCATTAGACCAAACAGTAGATTTAGGCCAGGTTGCTGATTCTGTATTAAGTAATAATGGCAAATCAGATGGTCAATCTTCACCAGTAATGTTTGATATTAAATTAATTGATTGTACGTTAGAAACTGAGCAATCCGTTAATGTCACTTTTAGCGGTGCCGCTGCAACAAATGATCCAAAGTCATTATTAGCAATTACTGGAACGGCTTCAGGTGCAGGAATTCAAATAGTAGATAGCAATAACTCACCTATCGTTTTAAATGAAACCACTAATTCTAGTCATAAATTACAAGAGCAAACGAACACATTGCAGTTTGCGGCATACGTTAAAGGTTTAGGTACTCCAACGGGTCAACAAGGTCCAGTGGAAATTGTACCTGGCGAGTTCCAAGCAGTAACAGATTTCGTGCTTTCATATAATTAATTTAATTATCGATAGCAATAAGCTGAGGTAATGACAACTCGTTGCCTCAGCTTAATAAGATAAAGGCATTAGAATGAAGAAAAATAACATGATATTTTCTGTGCTTTTTGAAAAAAATTACGCTGCTATTATGAAAAAAGTAATTTTGTCATTTATCATATTACACAGTTTCATCTCATTTGCGGATGAAGATGATATTCAATTCAACATTAATATTTTGAATGCCGAAGATAGAGAAAACATCAACTTAGCGGTATTCTCTCGTGATTTATATATTGTTCCTGGCGTTTATCCGTTAAAAATTTATATCAATAACACACACTTGCCCGAAGAAAAAATCCATATTGTAAGCTTAGATGGTGAAAAATCAGAAGCTTGCTTAACCCCTGATATTGTTGAAAAATTCAACCTCAATAAATCAGCATTAAGTTCATTGGAATGGCAAAAAGTCGATGAGCTAACCTGCTTATCCATAGCGAGCTTATCGGGAATGACTGCAAAACCTGAGCTATCAAATAACTCATTAACAATCAATATTCCCAAAATGTACCAAGAGTATTCAACATTTGATTGGGAGCCTGCCTCACGCTGGGAAGATGGTATCACTGGCGTTATTTCGGATTACAGCTTGACATCGCAATATAATCATAGCCTTGGCAACAACTATACAAACGATGCAATATATCTTTCAGGGTTAGGTGTTATTGGCGCTAATTTAAATAGTTGGCGAATTCGTGGGCACTGGCAAGGAACCTATAACCATATTCAAACCAATAAAGCTGATGATTTAAAAGAGCTAAAGTGGAATAATATTTATGCATACCGTGCAGTAAGAGGCTTAAAAGCAAAACTAATTGTTGGTGAAGATTATTTACAGTCCGATTTGTTTGATAGCTTTAAATATACAGGTATAGCTCTGCGATCTGATGACAATATGCTTCCACCCAATCTACGCTCTTATGCTCCAGAAGTCACTGGCTTTGCAGAAACAAATGCGATTGTTAAAATCAGCCAAGATGGGCGCATTATTTATGAAAGTCTAGTACCCGCAGGGCCATTTAGAATTCAAAGCCTGAATAGTGGTATTTCAGGAACCTTACAAGTAGTAGTTGAAGAAAGTGATGGGCGCATCTCGGAATTCGAAGTTGAAGCGACAAATGTCCCCTTTTTGTCTCGCCCCGGAACGATTCGTTATAAAATAAGTACAGGTAGACCAACAGATTTAAGGCACCATGTTGATGGCGACCTATTTGCGCAGAGTGAAATATCTTTGGGGGTAAATAATGGTTGGTCTCTTTTTGGGGGAGCAATAAATAGTCATGACTACAATGCTTTTTCTATTGGTATTGGTCGCGACTTATCTCAATTTGGTGCAGTATCAACCTCTTTAACTCAATCTATTTCATCAATAAATTCTGAATCAACACATAAAGGGAAATCGATTAAAATCGATTATTATAAAAGCATTCAAGAACAAAATAGCCAGTTGATGTTATCGACACAGAGAGTCATTGACCGTGAGTTTATGACCATGGCAGACTTCATTAATTATAATAATGACCACGAATTTATTTACACTGGCTTTAATAAAAACTTGTATACCGCTTCAATGAGTAAAAATTTTACTGATTGGCGTTCATCGATGAATTTAAGCTATAACCACCAGACTTATTGGAATAGGCCAAATAGTCATCGATATAACCTAACATTTTCAAAGTACTCAGATACCGATATGTTTAGTAATGTCGGCCTATCCATTAATATTTTTAGCAGTAAAATGCAGAGTTACCGTGATAACGGTGCATACATGAGTATTTCAGTTCCTTTCTCCAGTGGAACAAACATTAACTACTCAACGTATAACGGAAAGAATGACAATACAAATAAACTGACCGCAAATACCCGAATTGATACAAAAAATAACGCTTCTCTCAGTGTCGGTAACAACAGGCATAGTGCTTTACTTAGTGGATATTATTCCCATAAAGGGAACAATACTGATTTTAATTCAAGTTTTAACTATATTAGTAATAGTTCAATAAATGTTTCATCGACATTGCAAGGTGGAATGACATTAACAAGTTATGGATCTGGTTTCCACCCTATCACTGCATTAGGCGGAACCCGTATTATTGTTGATACAAACGGTGTTAAAGACGTTCCTATTAAATATAATGGTAGCCATATACGTTCCAATTATTTTGGCACAGCAATTGTGCCTGATTTAAATAGCTACTATAAAAGTAACTTAGTTATCGATATTAACCAACTCCCTAAGAATGTTGAAGTTGCTGAATCAGTAACACAATCGACGTTAACAGAGGGTGCAATTGGTTACCGCAACTTTGATGTCATATATGGTTTAAAATTAATGACGGTAGTACGACTAAAAGATGGTAGCTATCCACCTTTTGCCTCAGATATTAAGAATAAAGATGGAAAGGTTACTGGTATTATTGGTGACCAAGGTGAGGCATATATTGGAGGGATCCGTGCTGGAGAGACAATGAATGTTTCATGGCAAGGTTCTGAGTGTGTAATTCAATTTCCAGAAAATATTGAAGAACACAATGTTTATGACAAATTATTATTATCCTGTAATTAATAAAAACTCATTGAAGGTAATCAATCATGATGAAAAAAATATCCGTTTTTTTATTAAGTAGTTTAATGGCAGCTCAGGCGTATTCAGCTATTTCAATGGACAGAACCAGAATTATTTTTGATGGAAATAATAACTCAGTGTCATTAACTGTAAGTAACAAAAACCCTCAGTTACCTTATTTAGCCCAAGGGTGGCTACAGGATGCTAAAGGTGACAAACTCACATCTTACTTCACTATATTACCACCCATCCAACGTATAAACGCAGGACAAACAAGTCAACTACGTATTGAATCTTTACCTGATATAGGCAAATTACCTCAGGATAGAGAAAGTTTATTTTTCTTTAATTTACGAGAAATTCCACCAACAAGTAAAAAAAGTAATGTATTACAAATTGCACTTCAAACACGAGTCAAATTATTTTATCGCCCTGCTTCACTAGTCATGGATTCAACCGAAATGAGAAATTCTCCATGGCAAAACAAGCTTATCTTGATTAAAAAAAGTGATGGTGTTTATGCAAAAAACCCAACACCCTACTTTATTATTTTAAATAGCATTAAAAAGAGCCAATCGGCAGAAAAATTAGCGGGTTTTACAGTAACCGATGTCGAACCTTTTGCAGAGAAAAAATTATCAATTAGTGCCGAACAACTCGGAACAGCCCCTATTATTAATTATATCAACGACTATGGTGGCCAAGTCTATTTACCCTATAACTGTTCAGCAACCCAATGCCAAACACAACAAATAAAGTAATACTCTTTACAAAAGATGGGTAACATAATGTTTAAAATATCAAAGTTTCTATGCTTCAGTTTATTGTTATTTATATCGCTCTATGCATGGGCTGATGGCAAATTTGTAACAGTAAAAGTGAATGTGTTATCCGGTGGTTGTGTTTTAAACGATAATGAAGCAATTTTTGTGGATTTTGGTGATGATATTGTCATATCTCAAATAGATTCTGGGAAGTACATAGAAGTCATTGATTATGACTTATATTGCGATTCTAATTTTGATGAACTATATCTTATTTTTGATGGTGTTCAAGGTGAAACAGCAAACAGCCTTGATGTCGCAGATACACCTGGGCTTAATATCAAATTATTTATTGATAATAAACCTATGGTGATAGGAAGTCGTTATTACATAGATAATGACTCAAACTTACCTGCCTTAACTGCTGAATTAGCTTTAGCAAATGGAATTCGACCTGTTGGTGGCGAGTTTTCTACGGCCGCGACACTTACTGTGGGATACCACTAGGATATTTATTATGAGAACAAGACACTTTTTATTACCGTTATTTATCATCGTAATAAATACGGCATCGGCAGTACCCGTTAATTTTAGTGGGCGTTTAATTGAGGGCGTGCCTTGTGTTATCAACAATAACCGCCCTATTGATATTGATTTTGGGGATGACTTAGTTGTAGCTCTCGTGCCCACAAAAGATGGGAAAACCTACATTCAAGACATTGATTTTGAATGGGAATGCAATGGAATTTCGTCTGGAACTGATGTCATTTTTAGCTTTGATGGGGCGCCCTCTGATTTTGACAAAGACCTATTAGCAATTAATGAGCAAGATGATATCGCATTACAACTTTATCAAGGTTCTAATTCATTAAAGATAAATTCAGATTTTTCATATACTTATCATTCAGATCACGATACGCCAGACCTAAAAGCCAGCTTAGTGAAGAGCAGTTCAAGCTCAGCACGTGTACACGCAGGAGCATTTACTGCAAATGCCACACTAACGGTAGCATACCAATGAAAAAACAAGTATTTACCCTACTGTGTTTTTTAACGGCAAATATCGTATCAGCCGACCAAGTTAATTTTTCAGGTGTACTGAGGAATGCCATACCCTGCAATATTAATAGTGACTCCGATTTAGTTGTACCTTTTAATGAAATCAGTGATAAAGATCTCTACAAAAAAAAAGATGTCATGCAACCATTTGATATCACTCTCTCTGACTGTGAATATTTACCTGACTTCTCCTACTCGATGGCTTTCACTGGAATCGAAAACTCTAATATCAAAGGTGCTGTAGCAATTGATAGCGATAACGGAAGTGCAGGCTATGGCATCAAATTAATGAATGAGCATGGTGAAGTACAATTAAATGAACATTATCCATTACAAATAGATACTAAAAATGGTTTTCCCACCATCATTGCCTTTAAAGCCTATATTTTAGCTGAAGAGGACGCTATTAATAATAAAAGTATTCAGCTTGGTGACTTCACAGCTACAACAACTTTTAATATTTATTATGAATAACACATTTTATAAGAATATTATGAAAAAATTTATTTTTGCTATTTTACTGCTTGTTTCACCTTTAAAAGGTGCTCATGCCGAATTTGCTGCTCAAGGTGAGTTCGTTGCTGATTATGGTGCATGGATCGAAGCTAGGTATATTCTACGTGGTGATCTAGAACATGATAATCGTCCAATGGCCATGCAGGCTTCTGGTTCCTGCCCTTGTGACATTGAACTCGGTTCATGGGGAACCTATGCTGATGGTAGCTATGGTGCAGGAAACTCGCACATTGTCAGTTTTGATACCCATTCCGTTAGATTGACTGAAAGAAATTCCTGGGATGAAAAACCCGTCACCTTTAGCGAGGTTGCCAGAGCGCTAGAAAAAGGCAATTTATTGAATAGAAAAATACAAGGCCGTTGGCAGTTTTACCCAAGAAAGCCAGGAGTAGGCTTCTGTTTTAATTTAGGGATCTTATATCGACAAAAGATGCAAATAGCACAAACAGCGAACAATCCAATTATCTTGTGCTCTCCATTAACTCCAACTAATATTAACTGTAACATTGAAGGGCCTGATTATTTAGATCATGGCACATTATCTAATAGCTCACTAAATGGTAATAAGGTATCTACTGATTTTCGAGTGAGCTGTACAGAAACAACAGATGTAAAAATTACAGCGATAGCTGGGCTTGATGGCGATAATGTTATATTTATTGCCGATGGCCTGGAATCAGAAATTAATATTGATGGTTCTCCTGAAACAACGCTACATGTTGATGCATTTAGCCAAAAACAGTTTCAGGTTTCTAGCCAATTAATTAAAACAAAAGATATTCCACCAAATGAATATTCAGGAATATTCCTTTTATCTGTTGAAATACCATAATCAATAAATGAAGAAAAGCGGCTAACAGAACGTTGCCGCTTGATAATACAGTGAAAAATTTTAATTCTCTATAAGAAAGTCCTTTCTCATCGGGACAAATATATCTAATATTTCCCCGCTCTCTAAACATTCACATTGGTGTTTTTCATTAGATGGAATATAAATAACATCACCACTATTGACTCTATTTTCTATTAAACCAACACGGTAATTAAATGAGCCAGATACGATATAACTCATCTGTTCGTGAGGATGTTCATGTAGTTCACCAACTGTTCCTGTTGTTAGCAATACCTTTGCTATCATCATGTTTTCACTACCAAGAAATATTTTCCGTGATGTTCCAAGCGAAATATTCTTGGCATTTATAGTCTTATCGAAAATAAACATTACTTGAATTCCAACGTTTTTGTTCTGCGGTTATTTATTTTATATTAATGCACTTTTCTTCATTGCTTTCGATGGGAACAATAGGCTTAATATCTCTTAACATAATTAAATAAACCAAAGCTCCGATAGCACAAGCAATCCCAGAAACAATTAAGGCCCATATAAATGATCCCGTAGCTGCAATAATATACCCTGTCACTATTGGGCCTAATATTCCACCGCAATTAGATACGGCACTTTGCATGCCACCTAATACTGAAGTCATATTGCGTGGGGCAACATCTCCTGGTAAAGACCAAATGGCAGATGCGGCAAATGCAAGAGCTGCGTAAGATAAACATAATAATGTCATCATTAGCGTAACTGATTCAACTAAACCTGAAAATGCAATACTCGTGGCAATTAACATTCCCCCTACAATCGGAATTTTACGTGCAAGACTGACATTATTATATTTGATAAATAAATAGTCAGTAACCCAACCGCCCAACCATTGCCCTGCAATACCACATAATGGTGGAAGCATTGCTGCAAAACCCATTTCTTCAAGGCTCATCCCCCGCTCCATCATTAAATAAGCGGGAAACCAAGTAATAAAGAAATAGATAGCATAATCCAACATGAAAAAACCAATACACATTGCTTGAACATTACGATAGCGAATTAATTGGTACCATTTCATTGGTTGGATATTATCGATACCCTCTTTTTTAACTTGTCCTTCTCTAATATAAGCAAGTTCTTCAGCACTAATTTTAGGGTGTTGTTCAGGATCGTGATAAACCTTAAGCCAAGCAAATACCCAAATAATACCGAGGGCTCCACAAATAATAAATGCCGCTTCCCAACCCCATTTAGCAATAATCCACACCACTAATGGCATAGCAAAAGCAGTACCAAATTTTGAGCCACTATCAAATAATGCCGTGATCCTACCGCGTTCTCTATCCGGGAACCATTTTGCTGCAATACCACTATTACACGGATAAGCCCCTGCCTCTCCCATTCCCATTAAAATACGCGTTGAAATAAAACTCAACGGTGTTTTAGCTAATGCTGTTGCTGCGGTAGCTAGTGACCACCATAATACAGACCCTGCCAATGTTCTTCTTTGTCCATATTTATCTGCAATAAAGCCAGCCGGAATTTGGCAAAGAGCATAACTAAGAAAAAAGGCAGACATAATCCACCCCATCATTTCTGGGGATATTTGTAACTCTGCAGAGATCGTTGGTGCTGCTGCTGACATCACCGTTCTATCAAGATAATTAATAACAATTGCGAGTGTCATTAAAATTGCTATCGAAAATCTGACTTTTGTACCTTTATTTTTATATTTCATAGTAACCAGACCTTTATATAAATGGAGGCCAGAAAGATGTTTCTTTCTGGCTAATAACTTTAGTTACTTAAATAAACGTTCAGGATTTATCGTGAATTTAGCGAGTTTCTCGATATCCAATTCAATACCCAGACCTGGTGTATTCGGTATTGTGAGGTACCCTTGTTCATCAACTTTGAAAGGCGTTTTAACGATGCCATCAATATATTGGCTACCACCAATAAATTCGACATAATCCACTTGTGGGAAAGCGGCCGCCATTTGTAAATCAGCAGCAAGCCCCATTGCGGTATTCCAGCCATGGCCAACATATTTCACGCCAAACTCATCCGCTAGCCACGCGATTCGGCGTTGTTCAGAAATTCCGCCTACCTTCGTCACATCCGGCTGAACAATATCAAACGCTCCTTGCGATAACCATGGCAAAAAAGCCTGACGGCGAGTCAATACTTCACCACCAGCAATCGCTACAGGGCTCTCTTTACGCAGTACTTTGAAATCTTCAATATCATCAGGCCGCAAAGCTTCTTCAAACCAACCCACCTGATATTCAGCTAACATATGTGAGGTTTGGATTGCCCATTTTAAGCCATTCGGCCAATATGCATCGCTCGCTCCTGCATCAACAAATAGTTGGGAATCTTGCCCTGCAGCATCCCTTGCAGCTTCGACAATTGCACGGTCTAATTGTTGATCATTACAGCGGCCAAAAGGTCCCCAACCTATTTTAAATGCTTTAAATCCTAATGATTTATATTCTAGGATCACCTTGTGCATAACATCTGGTTTTTCCATCAGCAACGAACAGTAAGGTTGGACTTTTGACCTATAGTTACCACCTAATAGCGTACTCACCGGCAGCCCTGTTGCTTTACCTAAAATATCCCACAGTGCAATGTCGATCCCGCTAATTGTGTGTGTAAGAGTTCCTCCACGACCCATCCAAAAAGTATTCTGTCTTAACTTTTCAGATACTCGCTCTGGTTGTAATGCGCTTTCACCAATACATAAAGAAGCTAGCACTGGGATAGCCGCCTCAACCAAGCGACCATCAGTAAATACACTGCCATAGCCTGTAATACCTGCGTCAGTATGAACCGCAATGATGGCATGAATGGGATCTTCTGGTTTTATTTCATTTGACCAGCCCCCCTTAGGGCTTTCTCCAAATAGTGGAACTGCAACAATCTCAGTAATTTTTATGTCTTCCAATCGTTTATCCATCATTTTTTCCTTCACTTTTCTTTCAATAACGGCTTATCAATTGGGTGCATTAAACTAGATTGTAAGATTGTATACAATATTCAATCGTTCTAATTGTGATCTGAATCGAGTTTGGTCTAAATAACGTATGACTGTTATTTCTATGTTTTTTGTGGTCTATGATTTGATGATGTGATAATTTTATTAGAACAAAATTTGAATATCTAAAATCATTACTATTTGATTAATAAAAATTTTATAGGCATTTACGATGACTGATAGTAAAAAAAACCTTTTTTTAGGTGGGACGGCAAAAAATGATTACTGGCAGCCTATTAAAGCAAGAACACTGACTGACGATGTGGTTGACAGGTTAGTTGAAGCCGCCACACGTGGCTATATTTTGCCTGGTGATCGTATTGTCGAGAAAGAAATTGCGGAAAAAATGAACGTAAGTCGAGTTCCTGTTAGGGAAGCCCTTCGAGTTCTCGAAAGCCAAGGTATTGTTATCAATGAGCCTTTTAAAGGTATTCGTATGGCTCCAGTTTCGGAAGAACGCCTTGATGAGCTTATCGAAGTACGGGTCTTATTAGAATTACATGCTATTAGAAGGTTTATTTCTCAGAAAAAGCATTTAGATAAGCAATGCATTGACGAACTAACCGAATGTATTAACCAAATGACCAAAGCTGCGACACTCGAGGATAACTATCTTTTCTCCCTCAGTGATGTCCATTTTCACCGTACATTGTGTGAACTAAGCGGCAATAAAACATTAACGTCGTTATGGGAAAATGTAGCAAAACAGCTCACTATTATTATTGGCATATCAACATTCACTAAGCCAATGGAAGAAATTACCCAAGAACACCATGTGTTGCTGGATAAAATTTGTACGGGTGATTTACCACTTTTAGAAAAAGAAATTAAAGAGCATATCCGCAATCAAAATAAAAAAGTTAATTTCAATCAGGCCGTCGATAAAAAAAGAGAGCAATAAGGCCAGACACACTGGCCTTTGACGTTATTGCCGTTTAATAATTTTAATTGAGCGGGTTTTTTGGCTATAGCCCAATGTATTGTGCGAACCACCCATTTCGGTATGGTATTTGCCAGTATAATTATCGCCTTCGTAAAAACGTACCATCCAGCCATCAGGGATAGTATAAGAAGCTATTTTATCTGCGAAATGGTGGCGGGAAAGATACGGAATATCATCAAATACTTCAATATAATCGCCCTTTTGCCACGATTTAGCGTAGACAATCAGACTTTCTTCAATATATTGATCACCAAACGATAATTTGCTGGTACTGCATTTTGCATCTTGAGCTTTACAGAAAATACTGCCTTGCCCTTGTCCTAATTCACAACGCCGAGAGGTTTTGTGTCGCGCAGTTTGTTCAGACATTGCAGCTTCTGCATAGAAATTAGAAAAAGGAGATAAAGCGCAAACATGCACAACAACAGAATCATTACGGGATGGTTTCCCATGATAATTGGATTTTGCGACAGTTAAGCTACTGAATAACAATAATAATAACGCAATCTTTTTCATTTTTGAGGTCTTTAAATGATTTGAATGGCATAAAATTACAATTCCTTAATACAAATCACTAGCGGAACACTCTGATTAAAAATTAGCGATACCCTCTTTTGTGATTTTGAGAAGACCAACTGTAACTTGCATCACTAGGAACTAATTTATCTTTTTTCTTTTCTGCGCGTAATTTTTTCGCTTGTTTTTCGACTTCTTGAGATATTTCGGTAATAATTTGTTTTCTTACCTTGCTCTGCTCGGAATTTGTTAATTCACGGCCAAGTTTTTTCCTTTCTTGTGCGAGCCTAGTACGTACTTGGATTTTTTGAGTTTCGGTCATCTCTTGAATCGTTAGCATCTTCATAGTATTACCCCTTACTCACATTAAAATACCTACCAACAATATATCATCATTAAGTAGTAAAATACTAACCATCCTTTTAAACCTAACATTAATGCTAAGCAATGGGATTAAGAGTATAGTAATCCTATTGCAACTTTAAAGAATCTCGCTGTTATTATGGAATTAACCACTTCTTCGCAAAATATTCGCCAAATTTTAATCACTGACACACCACTCATCGATGTCAGAGCGCCTATCGAATTTCAGCAAGGGTCAATGCCTAATGCCATTAACCTGCCTTTGATGAATGATGATGAGCGCGCTGCAGTCGGTACATGCTATAAACAACAAGGTTCAGCGAAAGCCGTTGAACTAGGCCACCAGCTTGTCGGTGGAGACATTAAAATGGCTCGGGTCACTGCGTGGAAAGAGGCCTGTAAAAAAAATACCCATGGCTATATTTGCTGTGCGCGCGGAGGAATGCGGTCACATATCGTGCAATCGTGGTTAAAAGAGGTGGATATTGAATATCCTCTCATCAACGGTGGTTATAAGACATTACGACAAACAGCAATTGATGCTGTCAATGAATTGGTGCAACGCCCTATCATTTTAGTGGGCGGCTGTACAGGTAATGGTAAAACCGCCCTAGTTCATCACTTAGCAAACGGAATTGATTTAGAAGGTCTTGCGCATCATCGGGGTTCTTCGTTTGGCCGTACGTTACAACAGCAGTATTCACAGGCCACTTTTGAAAATTATTTAGCGGTCAGCTTATTGAAAAAAGCTCAACATTGCCAACGCTGGGTACTGGAGGATGAAGGGCGTGCCATTGGGGCAAATAGCCTACCTCTTGAACTACGTACACAAATGGAAAAAGCGCCCATCGCTATTATTGACGACCCTTTTGAACTACGTCTTGAGCGTTTAAAATATGAATACTTTGACCGTATGACTCAAGACTTTTTAGCGGCTTTTGGTTTTGAACGCGGTTGGCAGGAATATAGCGACTACCTGCACCATGGTTTGTCTGCCATTCGTAAACGTTTAGGATCACAACGTACAATCGAATTGACTCATTTACTTGAGCTTGCTTTAGCGGACCAGAAAATAACTGGCGATACCCGAACACATTTTTCGTGGTTAGTCCCATTGTTGAATGAGTATTACGACCCAATGTATCGCTATCAGTTGAGTAAAAAACAGCAGCGCATCGTCTTTCGCGGTAATTATCAAGAAGTTGAACATTGGTTAACCCATCAATAATCAGTCATTTTTCTACTGTGAATAGCTTCATTTTATTGGGTTTGAGGCTATTTTATTGATTAATGGATCTATCATTAATCAATTTAGAACGGTGATTTTTTTATAACCAGTTCGCTGACACCTTGGTAAATCAGCCTTGTTGCCAATGCCCCTAAAATTACCCCAACGCCTTTACCGACAACTTTATGAACCCGTGAATAAGTTCTACGCACAGAAGTTAAAGAAAATGTTTGGCATAAAATAATTCGCCAAATTAATGACGCAATAACAATACCCATCCAAATGACTAACTTGGCCCATAGTGGTGTTGAAGGCGAAATAGTCGTCGAGAAAATACTCATAAAAAATAAAACCGTTTGTGGGTTTGATAAATCAGAAATCAAGCCCCGCCTAAAATAGACACCTGAAGGAAAACGTTCCATGGTATTTTCGGTGGACAGATTGAGTTGCGTTTTATTAGTGAACACACTTACTGCATAATAAAGTAAATATAAGCCACCAAGGATCTTAATGATTGAAAATAATGAGCCGAATTCCGCCATTAATGTGACCAGACCAAATAAGCCGAGCCCTGAATAAATGGCATTGCCTAACACCACGCCATAACCACAAGTTAACCCCGCTTTTTTACCTGAGCTCAATGTGGTTTGTACCACAATAAACAAATTTGCCCCAGGATTAAAAAAGGTCAGTATAAATAAGAAAAGTGTGATGATAATGCTGTGTAATGGGTCCATCATTTTTCTTCAAAAAATTTAAGGTTACCCATTATAGACACGGTATAGAGTGTAATTCTGTTTTGCTATGCACATTTTCTGAGCTTCAATCAGAAAATGTGCCGACCTATGATGACGCTAATGCTTTTTTACGTTGTAACAGCCACTTATCTAACTCATTGGCAAATTGCTGCCTGTCTTTCTGGTTTAAACTTGCGGGCCCTCCCGTTTGGATGCCACTGGCTCTCATCGTATCCATAAAGTCACGAATATTAAGACGCTCACGAATAGTCGCTTCGCTATAACGTTCCCCTCGAGGATTTAATGCATTCGCGCCCTTTTCCATAACCTCTGCGGCTAAAGGGATATCGGCTGTGATCACTAAGTCATCTTTTTGAGCTCGCAATACAATTTCATTATCCGCGACATCAAAGCCCGCGGGCACCTGCAAAGTTTTTAAAAAAGGTGATGGTGGTACCGTTAAACGCTGGTTTGCAACAAATGTTATTTGCACTTTTTCTCTATCTGCCGCACGGTATAAAACTTCTTTAATTACTTTTGGACATGCATCCGCATCAACCCAAATTATCATTATGACTTCCCAAATAGTGATTATATATAATGAAATATGATACCAGATAACAAAATCACAGGCTTAAGAAAATAGATTTTACAGTTTCATCACCATTTCATGCCACGTCATTCCGCCATGGTCAGATTCTGACGGTTTAACATATTGGTAGCCAAAATGCTTATACAGATCGATATGACGTTCTTTGCACATTAGATGAATTGTTTCTTTATTCATTTCTCTCATAGAATTGATAAACACTTTCATCAGTAAAGATGAATACCCTTTACCTTGGTATTTGGGATGTACTACCACTGACATAATGACGACATTTGGAGCTTGTGGGTCATGTCCAATAAGCTCTTTAAATTCTTCATCGGACATCACAACGTCCCATGCACAACCTGAATTAATAAAGCCAATCACTTCCCCTGCTAATTCCATACATAAAAAACCATCTGGATATTGTTGGATCCACGTGGCTATCTTTTCTTTTGTTGCGGCTTCATCCCCTTCATAGGATCCGACTTCAATCGCATAACAACGGTCGACATCATCAAGTGTAGCGGCACGAAAGACAGGAGAATGCATTAGATTACCTCATTACATTATTTTTTATGATTTTATCACTACATGGTTTATTTTTTCGTTGTTTTTAATGGCCATTTTCGCATTCAACTGCTATTTTTTGTTGGGTTTTATCGCGTAAGTAACTCAACCATGTTGAAATTAAAACGAAAATACCACCAGATATCGCAACAGCATAACCGGCATAAGGGCCATAAGTATCCACCATTTTACCCGTTAACATCGCGCCAATAGCAACGCCAATATTTAACCCAGCGAGTAACCAGGTCATTCCTTCTGTCAATTTATTTTGCGGAACAATTTTCTCAACTAATGTCATTGCAATGATCATCGTCGGGGCAAAGAACAACCCGGAAATGAACACCACCACAGATAGAGAATAAACCCCGACGACCCACCACATCGGCACAATAGAAAGAAACGTCATTAAGCCGCTGAGGAATAGTAAGCGAGGCAAAGGCGTGTTAAAGGTTAACCCCCCAAAAACAATCCCCATTGCACATGAACCGACTGCATAGGCCGATAACACTAAACTGGCCATCGCCGGTTGCTGTTGTAATTGAGCCAAAGTAACACTCAAAATATCCACACTGCCGACAATCACACCTAAAGCAATCATCAATGCAATCAATAACTGCAACCCAACCATTGAAATAATTGATTTATTCGGCATTACAAGATGATCAGATGCTACGACTTTGGGTTCAGTACTGCGTTGTGAAATAAACAAAGCCATTCCCACGGTTAATAAAACTGCTGCCACCAGCAAGCCTGCTTGAGGAAATAAAGCGACAGTGATCCCGACAGACAACGGAGGGCCAACAATAAAAGTGGCATCATCAAATACAGTTTCTAATGAATATGCCGTTTGTAATATGGGTTGATTTTTGTACAGCGCAGTCCACCTTGCCCTGACCATCGCCGACATACTGGGCATTGCACCCGTTAGCAATGCACCAATAAATAAACCGATATCCGGTAACGATAACCACGTGGTTATGATGATAATAAACACACCGAGCACACTGATAACAGTCACCACTGGCAAGACGCGAAATTGGCCATATTTATCCACTAAACGGGAAATTTGTGGAGATAGCAGCGCATACGTTAATACAAAAGTTGCAGAAACAAGCCCTGCCAAGGTGTAACTCCCTTTTAGCTGTGCTAACAAGGTAATGATCCCGATCCCCATCATCGGTAACGATAAACGCGCCAGTAACCCTGCTATCACAAAGCGTTGGTTTTCTTTTGCCTGAAATAACTGCTGATAGCGACCTATCATATGAGCTCCAATATGAAATTTAATTATACATACCTTGTGTATGTATAATTATGATATAATCATACACATTGAATGTAAATAATTATACGCCCTGTATGTAAGAGAGTTTTTATGGCAAGAAGAACACAAGCGCAAATGGCAGAAACACGTGCGAATTTGCTAACTACAGCGCGAGAGCACTTTAGCCGGCTTGGTTATGCAGAAACTTCAATGGATGAAGTTGCAGCAAGTGTCAATCTCACACGTGGTGCCCTTTACCACCACTTTGGCGACAAACAAGGCTTATTTACTGCCGTTGTTGAGCAAATCGACTCACAAATGAATGCACGTTTACAAGCAATTACTCACCATACTGAAGACCTATGGAACAGTTTTTGTCAGCGCTGTCATGCTTACTTAGAAATGGCATTAGAGCCCGAATATCAACAAATTATTTTTCGTGACGCGAAAGCCGTATTAGGCGATTTCTTAGCTAAATCAAACTTGCAATGTACCGAACAGATTGAACGTTTACTCTATGAGCTCGCCAAAAAAGACATTATTAAAGATATTGATACCCACGCATTGGCTTTTTTGATTAATGGAGGTCTCGCTGAAGCGGCCTATTGGATTTCACAAGGTGATAGCCAACAGCGATTAAAGAAAAGTATCGCTGCCATCGATATCATGTTATCAGGGCTATTACTCACGAAAGGCTAACTCTGCATTGCCTTTCGCTGGCGCTGATATTTTATCAGTGCAAACAATATACTTGCTGTAAAAAAAACAGGCACTAGCAGTGTCAGTTCTAAATATACAAAGCGATTAAAACTAAGCACATCCCCTTTCATGGCTAAATTATAAGCAAATGGTAAGGAAACACACGCTGAAATAATGGCAATCTTGAGCAATACCATTAACTTTTTCGCATACCGTAGCTGCTGAACTGCAGATTGCCGGCGGTAGAACTGCTTGTATTTTATCAACAAGTACAACGCCCCCAATAAAGAGCCAAGGTGTTGCAGTAATTTATAAATAGCAATTTCTTGGCTATCTGTCATGTTAAATACGACAATCTGCAAGAATTCGGCGTGCCGAACAAAAGCCCCCGACTGATGAGTAAAAGCATCCCAGATAATATGGCTTGCGGCACCAATATAAAAAGAAAGCACGACAATACAGAATTGTCGAAGTGAGCTTACACTTCTGCTTTTTAGGGGAAATGGGACAGCATAGTGGAGAAAAAAAGCACTTTTTTGTACAAAAATAGTGATGAGTAAACATAATGGTAAGCCAGTATATAACCAGCCTATCAAGTCATGAGCCGTAGTCGCTGCCGAGTACCACATCATTGAATAAAATAGATCTGGGCTTAAGCTGCCTAAAATTAAAGCAGGCAAGCTTAAAAAGCGCCCAAATCGACTTTGTTTAATCGGAAAAACAACCGCAGGATGGGAAAAAGTCCAAGGCATGGCAAATTGCTCATTAACGTCATCAATATCCCGCCATCATGATAAATAAAACCCAATAAATATAGGCGAAATATCGGAAATATTTATTGGGATGATAATTACCTAAAGTAAAGCTTGGAAAGTCTGCTTTAATTTGTCTACATCTTGCTGAGTTGTTGACCATGAGGTACAAAAGCGAATACAGGTGGTTTCCGGTGTCGGCTTACAAATTAAGCTTAACTGGTAGTGCGTTAATAATTTATTCGCCAATGCATTGGGAAAAATAACAAAAACTTGGTTTGATTCTACAGGCGCAAGAAACTGGAAGCCCTTTTCGGTAAAAAATGAAGCTAATTGTGATGCCATCTCATTAAGGTGGCTTCCCAACTTAAAATACAAATCATCATTAAACAGTGGCTCGAACTGGGCAGCGAGTAGCCAACCTTTTGCTTGTAACCCACCTTTTTGCTTAATACTAAAACGGAAATCTGATTGCAATGCGGGGTTTACAATCACTAAGATCTCCCCAGTTAATGCGCCTATTTTCGTTCCACCGATATAAAAAATGTCGGTCAATTTCGCGACATCTTCAATGGTTAAATCACTATATTTCGACATTAAACCAGAAGACAAGCGAGCACCATCCATAAATAACAGTAAGTTATGAGCGTCACAAATCTCGCGTAGCGCAACTAGCTCTTGTTTACGGTAAACAGTGCCAATTTCGGTTGAATTACTGATATAAACAAGCTTAGGCTGGACAGTATGTTCATCACCATGCTCAGATAACACTTTAGTAATATGTGCGGGGGTTAATTTACCTGATGGTGAGTCAATGGTAATGACTTTATGGCCTGTCGCTTCAATTGCCCCCGTTTCGTGGACTGCGATATGGCCACTCTCCACGGTGATCACCGCTTGGTGAGGTCGTAATACATGGGAAATCGTTGTCAGGTTAGTAATTGTACCGCCATTAAAGAAATGAACATCAGCACTAGGTTGGCCAATCCTTAATCTAATTTGAGCCGTGACCCTGCTACAAACCTCATCAGTGCCATAACCTTTGAAACGTTTCCCTGATAAATCATTTAAAGTCTGCATAACTGCAGGGTGGGCTATCTCATTATAATCATTTAAAAAGCTATACATTCACTTACCTACCAATACCTAGTTATATTAATTTATAATCATCATTTATAGGTGTATCCAATTTATTATTCAATGATATTTTTTCTATATAAATACCAAATTTAACGATTAATATTATTTAATCTACTGAAATGAAATATTAAGTCATTCATGGTCTATTTAATTGATAAATCGGCATACTGTAAAAGGTGAATTTAGGGTTGAGAACGCCTAAACGTCAAATTATAGCGATAAGGCCCTAACAACGGATGTACACCTGGTTTAATACGACGTACTCCATGATAATTCAGCCGTGACTGGCCTCCCCAGACCAAAACATCCCCATGTTCTAAATAAACAGCGACTTTAGGCGCATCTCGTGTTGCCCCACCAAAATCAAAGGTGGCTGGTAATCCTAAAGAAAAAGAGACAATCGGCTGAGTGAAATTGGCTTCGTCTTTGTCTTGGTGCAATGACATTGCAGCGCTAACTGCATATCGGTTAATTAAGCAGGCATCAGGGATAAAATGATCGAAGCCAGCGGTGCTCGCTGCAGAAATTGCCAATTGAACAAATGGAATAGGCATAGGTTGCCATAGTTCATTAGTGACAGGGTCACGCCTACTATAGCGGTATCCCTTCTCATCGCTTACCCTGCCCCACTCACCACAGTTAGTCATTGCTGCAGACATTTGATAGCCATTTGGGGTTGCCATGTGCCTTAATGGGTTAGCAGCAATAACGTTGCTTAATGACTGCAAGAGTGCCTCACTTTGCCCCAGTAAAAACCCTTTGAGTAAAAAAGCTTCTGGTGCAATTTGTACCGTATTTTCTTCATCAGGAAATAACATATTAGCCACTTATTTATAGACCGCATGAATACTCTAATGAATATTAACACAGGGAAAAGTTGCTCATTGCATCTAGTTAACAACTTACAGGCAATGAACAACTTATAGGCAATGAGGAACCTACAGAGCTTACTTTAACGTTGATAAGTTAAAATCACTTTTCTTGTTTCCGCTCGTTGGCTCGCCCACACGCTGAGTAAAATGACAATCATACCAATAAATTGCAAGGTGCTAAGTTGTTGGTTGAGATAAAACCACCCCAAAACTACTGCACTCACAGGGCTTAAAAACCCAAGAGACGCAACTGAACTTGGGCCTAGTATTGCAAGCCCACGGAACCATAAGGCATAAGTTAATGCTCCACCAATAAGCGTTAAGTACCCCAACCCAATTAAATTTAATGAACTCAACGCTGGCAACGCTGGCAAAGCTGGCTCAAACACAATGGCAAAGGGTAATAAAACTAGCCCTCCCGCAGTTAATTGCCATGAAGTAAAGGTTAAAGCACTGACGGGTGGCTGCCAGCGGCGGCTTAATACCGTTCCCGCCGCCATTGAAAATGCGCCGGCTAACCCTGCAATAATGCCTAGCGGATCTAAAGCTGCATTCGGTGTTAAAAGCAATATCGCCACCCCGAATACCCCTGCAATTGATGCCATAATAGAAACTGGTGATAAACGGCTATTTAACAACCAACGACTTAAAAATAAAACAATTAATGGCTGTACAGCGCCAACCGTTGCAGCCACACCACCAGGTAAGCGATACGCAGCAATAAACAATAACCACCAAAATAGAGAAAAATTTAAAACACCTAATATCACTACACGTAACCACCAAATACCCTCAGGTAGTTTTCGTAGCACGAGTATCAATAGCAACCCTGCAGGTAAAGCGCGCAATACCGCCAATGTTAATGGTATCCCTGCGGGTAACATTTCTGTTGTCACTAAGTATGTACTTCCCCACACAATCGGTGCTAATGCCGTCAACCCTAAAACCGTTAGTCGATTCATATTTCTGCTCTTTCAGTTTATCTTGACGTCAAGATATGTGCATTTTACCTTGACGTCAAGATAAATAACCGCCATTATTTGCCTATGGATAGAATAGATAAAATCACTCAACAGTGGGAAAGAGAACGCCCTGACCTCGATATTAGCCCAATGGGATTAATTGGTCGGTTGGGTAATGTCGCGTACCACTTAACTCGGGAAATGGAAAAGGTCTTCGCTCAGTTTGGTCTTAACCGTTCAAGTTTTGATGTGCTTGCAACTTTGCGCCGTGCAGGAGCCCCCTATACGCTAAGCCCAGGGGAAATGCTCTCAACGTTGATGGTTACATCGGGGACAATGACTAACCGAATAGACCAATTAGAAAAAGCGGGGTTAGTCAGCCGCCATGCCAACCCTGATGACGGCCGCGGTTTTTTGGTTTCACTAACAACCGAAGGCTTAACGCTAATCAACCAACTTATTGAAGCACATACACAAAACCAAGCCCGCCTCGTTGCTAAATTATCGCAAAAAGAACAACAAGCATTAGATCAGTTACTGCGGACATTCTTAGCGTCATTTGAGTCTAATGAGAAGTAACACACTGTTGATACATAATGAGGGAGTGATCTTACTCCCTCTTATATTATTGATTAAATTGAAAAGGCAATGGCATTTGTAACCTTTCAAAACGGCCACATAAATAGACTAACTGTAATAGTACTTCGGGTTGTAAGTCACTGGAGGCAATCAATGGTTTGAATTGATTAGCCAACCAAAGAGCCCCCAAATCCTCTAGCGTTCTAATAACGTACGCAATTTCATTTTGTTGGGTTTGGGATAAACATTGTCTTCCTGTGCACGCTTGCGTTTCCAATACTGAAAGTATTGGCCGAACAAGCTGGCTAGCCAACGTTAATTCAGGCACAAAAACTTGGCTTTTTTGCTGCTTTTTCGCCATATATTCGATAATTTTATTAAAAAAGCCTGAACGTTGTTTCTTACGTGGTGTACTTTCAAAGTCTAAGTAGAACAGCTCAATACCGTGTTCCTTTTTTAACCATAGCGTTTTGGGTACCAACTGAATCGCCTCTTGCGAATGACTTACCTGCACCGTCACAGCACAAATTGGCCATTGCTGTTTCGTAATAAACCGCAATTCTTCAATTTTATGGTCATCACTCCCTAGCCAGTTTAACCGTAAAAATGCCCGATTTTGTTGTGCGTCAGTCACCGCCCATAAGACACATTGTTCTGTTTCATCCCAATAGAGCGGCTCATAGTCATCAATATGCAATAAAACCGGGGAAAACCGATTGTCTTGTGTGAGTGTTGGCAATTCATTAGCCGCCAGCTGCCAATCGGTATAACCAAATTCAGCTTTAATGTTAAGGTAATCATTGGTTGTTACCCCCTTTTCTTTAGTGCTAACCGCATAGCTTTCGCCAGTGGCTGATAATTTACCTTCCTCTGATAACCGCGGTGAATGCAATTTAAAGGGGGTTTTCATCAAACTTTCGGCTGTATGTTTCCATAACGCCAGTGTTTGCCAAACATTTTGTCGATTAAACGTTGGGTCAAGGCTATTACTACGACCTTGCGTGCATTGAATGATTTTTTTATTTTGCCGATCCCAGAAACTCAATGTAGCTCCAATCGCACCACTCTCGGTTTTCCACCAGTTTGCATCAATAGGCAATAAATCAAATTCTATGGATTTATCGCTATACTGCCGTCTTTGTAACCCTTTGAGTTCAATAAGCTGATGTTCATTTGCTACTGATAATTGGTACAAATAAGCTGATATCTCGGCAATTAACCGCAAAACTTGCCCTTCATCCATCGTAAAATGTTTGTCAGCTAAGCGCTTAACTTGTTGGCTAAGGCGTCTCATATCATTAGCTAAGCGAGGCAGCCCTTCTGCTCGTGCTGACATATTCAGTAATTGCAACTGGCTAGCACTGCTTTGGCTAATATGTGACAGTCCTTGCCGTAACATATCCTGAATAAATTGTTCGATGGAACCCATCACCACTTTATCGTCTTGGCTAAGTCCCTGTTGATGCACTTGACCTGCGGTTAGCTCTTCTGGCCAATGCCAATCTTGGCCATGCTGAAGCTTCAATTTTGCAATAATAGCGAGATGAACCGCATTTTTTTGTTTTTCGGGTAGAGATGAAATCATGCCCTGTAAGCCACTATTACGCATATAAATAATTGGCTCATCATATTCTGGCAGACTAATTTTTAACTGGTTGGATTGCGCTTCATAAACCAGTTTGTCGTCTTGCCATTGCGCTATAAATTTCAGCGCTAAACGAAGTTCAGGCTTAGTTGCTTGTTTGATTAAGCTCTCTGGTTGCAGTGCGAATAATTCGCTTAGTACCGTTTCACTGGCTATCGGTTCCGCTGGATCAATTTCTGTAGTTGCATTCGACTGTACCCACAAAACTGCCGCCAAAATGTGTTTACAACACCCTGTTGCGGGGCAATCACAAGTGGCTTTTTGGATCCCTTGCGCATCTAAAGAAACGCTTTGACCATCACTCGTAAATGTTCCAGCGTCTAAGTCTGTTGGGTTAACCTTTTGGTTTTCAACATCTTTGCGGGCACGTCTCAGTAACCCCACATTCGCAAATACGGCTAATGCATCGTCGTCATACTGTAAATAACTGTTTTTCCAACTCATTGCATGACCTCAGCTAACCATTGAGCAAAATGTTCCGGGGTTAATGCAGCAACATGCATCCCTCTATCAGCGAGTTTTTGGGCAATTTCAGGATCATAAACGGGAAGTGCTTCATCATCCAACGCGGCTAAACCTAACAACTTCACTTGTTGGCTATGCAAACGTTGTGTGCAATTTAGTAAATGATTCAGCGCGCCACCCTCTTCAAAATCGCTGATTAAGCTAATCACCGTGCGTTTTGGGTTACGTATCAAACTTTCACAATATTGCATCGCTTTAGCGATATCCGTTCCGCCACCCAATTGCACGGTCATTAACACTTCAACAGGATCTTGTGCAAGGTGGCTTAAATCAACAACTTGAGTATCAAAAACGACCAAAGACACGCGTACAGTCGGTAATGCCGCTAAGATACTCGCGCACACGGCCGCATACATAATAGAACTCGCCATCGAGCCACTTTGGTCAACACACAGGATCACATCCCACGGTAAATGTTGTTGTTGACGAGAATTAAAATGAGGTGTTTTTATCACTAACCGTTGATTTTGTTTATCGTAATTTTTCAAATTAGCGGCAATCGTCCCTCGCCAATCAAAATTACGGCTGTTTGGGACCAGTGAACGTTGAAAGCGGTTACGTCGTCCTGTTAGTGCGTGGCGAAATTGGTTACGTATTTGACTTAGAATATCATCCACGACTTTGCGTATAATATTTTTAACGGCATCACGGGTTTCTTCATTCATCTTCCCGCGTAGGCTTAACAACGCTTTTGCGAGGGACTTTGTCGGCTCCATGGCATTTAGCGCTTGTGGGTCCTTTAACAAACTACTGATCTCATAACGTTCTAAAGCCTGAGATTGCATCCGCTCAAAGGTACTATTAGGAAACAATTTACGGGCTTGGTTTAACCAATTAACCGCGGTCAATTGGGAAGCATCTAAAGAACCATGACGTCCAGTTTCTTGCTTTAAGCCTCGACGTTGGTATTCTCTTCGATACAAAAAGTCCAAAGAACGTTCTATTTTCAACTCTTCAGCACTGAAGGTGGCTTGGCCAAGTGCGTTATCGGCATATTGCCCGAGTATTAAACGCCAGCGCTTAGCCAGTAGAAGTTGTTCAGGGGTTAATGTGACATTTTTTTGACTCATTATTTACCTTCCTGAGCGCGAGCAAACCAACTTTGTAACCCTAATTCAGTGAGCTGGCTTTGTAATTGTTGTTCGAGTTGAATAACTTGCATCATTTGTTGCTCATTAAACTCGGTTTGGTGCAGTGTGAGTTCTTTTGCCTCAATCGCTAAGTCTTGTGCCACATATTGTGCCATTTGTGCATTTTGTTTAGGCGTTAATTGGCTAAATGCAAACCGTAAATCGGGTAATACTTGAATAAAACGCCCTTCATCCCATTCACTAAGTAACTGATTTAACATATCAATGAGTAATGGTATGCGTAAGACTAACTCGGGTGCGGTTCGCATCACACCAATAAAATAGCCAATGGCCATTTCAGGATCACTACCGGAGCTGAACGCACGCTTAATCTCTTCTGTTAGAACGGATTCATCTATTTTTGCCCCGAGATAGCGCAAAGCATCCACCGCACCTTTTAAAAGTGGCGTATGGTTTAATTGACCTTGACAGCGGTCTAATTCCTGATAAAAATCAATGGCATAATCATGGTTTTTATTGATTTCAGGCATGAAAGTGACTAATTCACGGCAAGAAAGCAAGGCTGAGAAATGGGGTTCTTGCTGCTGTTCATCCCCCTGCGTAATTTGTGCAAAGCAATAAAACGCTTGTTGCAACAAGGCATCTAAACGTGCTTCGATAGCAAAACCATCGTCAATATCAAAGAATTGGCGCCCCCGCCACAGATGAACAAGTTTATGACCACACGCAATCAATGACGCAAACTTTGTATCCTGTTGAATATAACCATCTAACAAGGAAAATAATGCCGGCATCCGTTGATGCAACCCAATCAATGCTGCTTGCATGAGTAACCCGACCGCACTTTGGCTTGAACGACTAACACCTTGCTGTTCTAGGTTTTTCTCCATTTCAAACAAACGGTTTAGGGCAATAGCTTTTAATTGTGTTCCTTGTTCTGATAAGGCAATTAATTCCCCTTCAACATTGGGCGTCCACGCGTATTGCCATTCTTCAAACAATAAATCCATTTGGTTACCAGAAAAAAAGTTTGGCCCAGATAGATGCTTAGCAAAATGGATATCGAGAAATGCTAATAAATGCAGGAATCGGCTACGCGCACGATGTTGTTGATTACGATAGACATCTAAGCGACTCACCTTACTTAAGGTGTCATCAAGTTTGAAACGAAAACTTTTTGCGATTTCATAAGTTTCAGTGACCAGCGGAGGCGTTGCTGTCCCTTTGGGGATTTTCCCGAGTAAAAAGCCAGAGAAACAGGTTTTTATTTCCTGCCAAAGCTCAATTTGGCTTTCATCTAAGCTACCTTTGATAAAAACACTTTGTAACCCATCTAACAGATCATAGCGCCCAGGACCTGCATGCCCACGAAAGGCGGCAAGACGAATGCTTTGCTCTGCGGCCAATTTAACCGATAGAAAGCCAGGAGCGGCTTCAAATTGCTTTTCACGTAAGACATGCGCAACTTTAGACAGATAGGCAACACCTAAACGATTTCGATAAGCTTGTGTAGGTTGATTGTCGCCTGCCATCTGGGCTTGGCGTTGCTCTAATAATGACAACCACGACTGCTGGTAAAATGCGGGGGAAGGCATCCCTGATGCATAGCCATTCAATGCATCGAGTTTGTCATAGCTATAGCGAATAAACCAAGCCTTGTCTTGTTCGCCCAGTTTTTGCTGTTGGATAAACGCTTTTTGTTGTGCCGCAGAAAGCTTAAACTGCTGTTTGCGCGCCTCTTCCAACCCTTCAAGTAGCGCAAGGGTATGGAATCCCCCCGTTACCACGACAATTTTAGCTTCCGGATGTTGGGCTTTAATGGTTTGGATATGCGACTGCATATATTGCTCACGCTGTATGGAACCTTCTGACTCAAGGACTTGGGGTTCATAATCAAGTCGTGCCAGAGCACACCAGATAAAGCTATCCATAAAAAAGGCTGGCCAATCTGCGAGCTGTTCAATTGCTCGTAATTCAAAAATCTGTTCCCATAATTCATCATGGTCACGGCAACCACTTTTTTTCGCAAGCTGGCTAATAAACAAGCTATGTGCTAAGTAGCGCTCTTTCTGCAAACTTTGAGATTGCAGATCATTTGCTTCATCTTCATTAACTTGTGCTGTCCATGGTAAATCAATAAAACGTAATTGGGCTTGGTATTGCTGGCCTATATGCAAAGCTTGCCATTCAGGGGAATATTCACAAAAAGGAAAATAGGCAGAGCGAGTGACGGCGTCACTTTTATCATCCTCCTGTGTGGTTTTTAACTCTGTTTGCGCCATAATAGCGACAGGTGGCTGAGTATCATGATGTAGCAAACTGGTCAGTAGCCCATTAAAACTATCAGGCCCTTCAATTAAAACGTAATCGGGTTTTATGTGCTCAATCAAAGACAGTGTGCTGTATGCACACGCAGGGCTATGATGACGAATTGGCGCAAAATAAATACCCACTGACTCAAGTTGTCGCCTATCTTGTAATGCTTTTTCAATGCGTTCTGGTAAAGGTATCGATAGCAAGCTCACCGCTGTTTCCCTAAGGGTTATTCGCCTTAAATGGCCTTTTGCTGATTTAGTTATCATGAAGACGAATTAGCAGAGCCCTCACGGCTCTGCCATTGTGATAAAAAATTTATTGCCAAAATGCCCTTGATGCATCAAAAAAGGCTTTCCACTCTTGGCTGTGTTTTGCCCTTTCTCTCGCGACATTATCAATGTAATAACGCATCCGTTTGATATCATCAGGGTTATCTTTTAACACCACACCAATAAGCTGCCGTGCAACGGCCCCTGCATTGAGCGTACCATCGCCTAAGTAATGGGCTTCAAGCGCACATGCATAAGCAATATTCACGGCCTCAGCTGTCGACATCACCGCATCTGGGGTTTTAATATTGCCCCCATCTTTGGTATTCCCTGAACGCAACTCTTGAAAGGTGGTGACTAACAGTTCAATAACGTTGCTAGGGATAGTCACTAGGCCGTTGAGGTCGGCTAACTCTGTGGTTAATTGCTTATTAATCAGTTCAATTTCAAAGGCGGGGTCTTGGATTGGCCGCACAGTTTCAAAATTAAATCGGCGTTTTAGTGCTGATGACATTTCATGAACACCGCGATCACGCAAGTTCGCTGTACCAATCAAATTAAAACCTTGCTTCGCGCTGATCCGTGCATTGTCTTTCATTTCCGGGATCATCATTTGCTTTTCTGACATTAAGCTGACCAGCACATCTTGAATTTCAGGTGGGCATCGGGTTATCTCTTCAAAACGAACGATTTTACCTTCTTGCATGCCTTGGTATAACGGTGAACTCACCAGAGCCTTTTCCGTCGGGCCTTCTGCTAGTAGCAAAGCATAGTTCCACGAATATTTAATATGATCTTCAGTTGTACCTGCGGTTCCTTGAATGGTTAAACCTGAGTCACCACTAATTGCAGCAGCTAATAATTCCGATAACATGGATTTCGCTGTCCCGGGTTCCCCCACTAGCATTAGTCCTTGTTTGCCTAATAACGTCACAATTGCGCGGTCAACTAAAGCATCATCACCGAAAAATTTTGCAGAAATATTGAGTGATCCATCACCTAAGATAAATTGCCTAACGGCACGAGGCGATCGCAACCACCCTTGTGGTTTCGGGTTCTGTTTATCTGCTTCGGTTAAACGTGCCAATTCATCGGCAAAACGAACTTCTGCGCTTTCACGCAGAACATTCCCTTGTGTTGTTTTATTTTTAGTCATTCCAAAATCCTACGTTAAACCCGCTTACCAAGGTGTTTTCTTTTCCCACTCAGGATCAAAACCTGCACACGCATCCGCAACTTTTAAATAATCCGCATAGCTTTCAGCTAACAAAATAGGCGGGATATCTTTTAACTCGATATAGCTGCGGTTCCATGAGCTTTGTTGTGATTTCTCAAAGCTTAATGAATACAAAACGGCTGGGATATTTTCCTCTGGCACATAACTGCCACTAAATTCGATATAGACATAAAAACCTAAACTGGCGAAATGTTTTGCATAGTGGGTAAAGCTCCCACCATCTTCCGCCTGCCCGCGCTGGTAACCCATTTTTGTCAAGACGCCACGCAAGGTGTAGGTATCGGTTAGCCACCCTTTGCGGTCTTCAATTTCGGTTAATTTCAGATCCAAATCAGGGATTTTATGCTCCATTTGCGAAAATAAAAATTTCACTTTGTAATCTTTAAAGTGTGCTATCCAGGCTTTCCGTTCATCTTCACTGACCAATGCCGCATGGGCTAATTTGATATAAGAATCAGTAGATAGAGTGACTTCATCATCATCTAAATTTAATAAACTGCCATCGTCCGATGGACGAAATACATTCAGAATATTGTTGTCTTTGGTTTCTATCCAAACTAGTTTTTCAATAAGGCCACGCATCACCGGGTGTGCTTGAATATATTCCTGCCAGTCTGCGGTTGTCCAAAGGCGCTCTGCACACATCGCTTCATACAAACGTGCGGTTTGTAGTTCAATCACTTGTTTGAGCTCTTTTTTACTCGCAGTGAATAACTTTTTAGACTCTTTAGCCAACTCTTCATTGTCTGTTTTGCGTGCAGCAGGTAATGCTTTGATTTCTTTACCTTCTGGATTAAACAAAACTAATTTTTGCTGTGCATCCAGTTTCGCAGTAAACGTGCGGTCACCGTATTCAAGTGCCAAAATACCGGTTTCATCCATTCCCGCTGTTGGTATTGTTCTATCCGCAAGTTCATCTGCGCTCCAACCATTACGCTCGGCAATCTGAGCAACCAATCCGCGCGCTTTTTCTTGAACTGACGCGGTACGATAACGGCGAGAAAGTGACAATAATAATTGAATGATGAGTGGGTCATTGCTTGTCGCCACCGCATCAATCATAGCTTCAATTTGTGCACGCCGTTGGTAGTGGTCACGCATATAATTACGCAATGTAGTCACGGCAAGGTGCCCTTCAATACCACAAATCAGTGCTAACATCCCTTTATCACTAATAGCGGAACCTAAATAACGGCGCAGTACTTCATTTTTTATCTCATTAAACGTCTGCTCTAACGTGTAGTTTTCATATTGGCTATAATATTCAGGCCAACGTTTCACCCAATCTTGATAATTAGCTAAGCGCTTTGGCGCATCGCGTTCTGCTTCCGCCATTGCCATTTCTAATGACGGCCCAGCAATGTCCTGCCCGATAAAACTATTTAAAATAAAACTGCCGAGTTTCTTTTGGCTATCGACTGAAAGTAAGCCAATATAACGTTGCAATAACCCATTACCTGCTGGCATTTTTAATTTAACGGCCAAGATCACCCACCAGCGAATAATATCGGCTTCTACGGGTTTATTATTTTGCCAAGTTAATGCGGGCAACGTATCTAAGTTAAACCACGCCATACTGGCAGGCGCTTTCGCTTTTAGCCCTTTTTGCGCTTCTGTTAATAACACTTTAGGCGCAAGGTAACCGGAAATATCTTCCCCAAATTGTTCCAGAGCGGTTAATAAGGCAGCCCGCACCACTTCGCGTTTTTCTTTCTTTAACAATGCATAAAGTGGTTTCAATGAATCAGGGCTTTTTAATCGTGCCAACCATTCAATTGCGGTAACACGAATTTCTTGCTTACCTGAATCTAACCCCTCAGCCGCATTAAGGTGAATATTCGGTAATGTCTCTAGTAGTTTCTGCGCACTCAGACGATGAGTTTTATTTTCCCCAAGAGCCAACTCCATAATACGCGGAATGAATCGCGCGGGAATGGTCGGCAGCATGGCAAGTACATCAATTCCACTCGCCGCATCATATTCTTGGTAATGACGTTGCTTTTCTTGTTGAGGAATTAAACCCAATGCTTCTGCAATAAAATCTGGGTGTTGAATAAAAAACGGCCAAACTTGTGCTGGCTGGTTAAAAATGGCTAACCCATTGGCATATGAGCGTAAGCAAAGGTCTGCAATTAACCGTGTTGCATTTTTAAAATGGCATTGTGTTAACGTTTTTTCTAATTGGCGCAATTCAATTTGCCCAAGAATTCTTGGTGGAACTTCTCGAGTAAGATGGTAATGGGATAGATGCTCTTCATTTGTGCGGTTATGGCTGATCAGACGTAATGCATGGAATAACGTAAATTCAGGCAAGTTAGTAATACGTTCTTTAAATTTCACCACGCTATATTCATGGTCAGTAATAATTTCCTTACCTGAATTTAGTTTATCAATCACTTTGCAACAAGCTTGTGCATTAAGCTTTTGGAATTCTTTGTAATGGCGTTGTGCCCAATTGTAGCTGTGCTTCTGTTGTTTATTTTCTTCAATTTCATTTTCTGCATTTTCTTTTGCTTTTTGCAGCATTTCATTGAAATTATTAACTAAAATATCTTTTGCACTTTCAGGCAGCGGTGTATCTTCTAATTCAACGAATTCAGGTAACTCGGCTTCTTCAACCTGGCTAGCTGTATCCATCACTGAAAATCTCGAAATCGCACTTTCAATACTTTTCAGGACGGTTTTATTCGTTTCTGTTGTTAATGCAGCTTCTAATATCTCTCGATGTTCACCTATTCGAGCAAATAAATCTGCGGCTTGAGTACGCTGTTTGGGCGTCCCTTCTGTTAAAATTTGGGTTAAATGTTGCGTGACCGATTGTGCAGGTAAAATTGCCATTGTAGGTTCCGCAGCTGCACGCACTGTTTTTAACGAGCTGGTGGCAAAAGAAACTAATACGTCAGCAAAAAGCGTATAAAGGTCAACGTCTTTCTTCAACGTATTGATTAATTGAATTTGCCCAGCAGCAGATAAATGATTCACTAATGTCTGCTTAATAAACGCTTGCTCTGCAGTTAAATACGCTTTGAAACCAGGGATAGCAAAGAGCCGACTTAAGTTATCATAATGGTAATCGGATAAATGGTGCCGATCGAAAATGATATATAAAATGGTGTTAGCCGGTTTATCTGTCTCTTGTTCGATAATTTCCGTTAGTAAGTCAAAATGCCAATGTTTTCGATGTTCTAACTTGGTATCCCGCGAATTATCATAGGTTTTTGCAAAGGCATCGCCCATTAAATAACTCACCCATGACGGTAATTCAGGCGTTAATACTTTGATATTAATATCTTGACATGCTGCAGCTAAAACTTTTGCAAAACGAGCGATTTGCGACGAAGTAATCCCATCACCCACTTTTGAATATAACTTATGTCTTGCATTTGCCCCTTGGCGAATTAATTTATTATATTGACTCGAGTTAAAGCTATTTCCTCCCCACCACCAATCTACGGTACCGGGTTTATCGAGTAAAATAACGGCTTTTTCGTTATCCAATTGGCTTAATTGAACCAATACTTCTGGCGATTTTCCATCTAACACATACTCTAAAACAGTTTTAGGCAATGCTTCATCTAGTACTGACAAAGGCAAAAGCGCTTCTTGTAAATATTGTTCTGCAACGGGTAATTCTTTTTTCCCAAAAATTGAAAGAAGATTAAATGTGAACTTTGCCATCTGATATCCCTAAAAGTATTTATATAACAACTTCTTATCATTTAAATGATATCGTCACAATTTGATTATTCTTAATCATTTTCAATTAGGATATATCACCTAGTCCGCCTTGCCACTTTAAATTCTGCCTATAGGAATATAGTGATGAATTTACGCTTAATAATTACCTTTTCCCCAATAAATCATTTGATTAACTCGCTTATATTTATATTTTTCTTTTTGCCATGTTGATGGACACTCCAATAACAATTTGTTGCTATTTACACCAAATTTATTCTCTAAAAAAGCATTGACTAAACAGATAGTCTAGGATTAGACTAAAAATCCAGTTAATGGTTTTTTATCGAGAGGTCGATATGAGTCAACTTATTGAGAGTGTGAATATTGAATGTGTCAATGCACCAACACTCATTGCCCCAAAAGGGCATTATTCACACTGCGTTACTGCAAATGGACTGGTTTTTATCTCAGGGCAATTGCCCGTTGATAAACTCGGTAATGCCATTACGAACGCGTCATTCCAAGAACAAGCCTCCCTTGTACTTGCTAATTTACAAGCATGCTTAAGTTCCGTTAATTGCGATAAAACGCATTTGGTTCAAGTCCGAGTTTATATAGCAAATATGGAAAACTGGCCGTTATTCAACCAGATATATGCTAAGTGGATAGGAGAGCACCGCCCAGCCCGTGCTGTTGCAGGCGTTTCTGAACTTCATTTTGGCGCAGCCTTAGAAATTGAAGCGATTGCAGTTTCTGTTTAACGACTTATTATTCATTGGGGTTATATCATGTCAGAATTAATACTACCGACTTATCAAGATGTGAAAGCAGCAGCACAACGTATTGCGGGTTTTGCGCATAAAACCCCTGTTCTTACTTCAACAACCGCAAATAAAGAATTTGGTGGTGAGCTATTTTTTAAATGCGAAAACTTCCAACGCATGGGGGCTTTTAAATTTCGTGGGGCCTTTAATGCGTTAAGTTTATTAAGCCCTGAGCAGAAAAAAGCCGGTGTTATTGCATTTTCTTCTGGTAACCATGCGCAAGGCATCGCTTTAGCAGCACAACTTCTGCACATTCCAGCCACCATTCTAATGCCTAATGATGCACCTGCCGTGAAAGTTGCCGCTACGCAAGGTTACGGTGCTACCGTTATCCGTTTTGATCGCTACAAAGAAGACAGAGAAGTACTTTGCCAACAACTCGCAACGGAACAAGGGTTAACGATTATTCCTCCTTATGACCACCCTGATATCATCGCTGGCCAAGGCACAGCAGCAAAAGAGCTGATTGAAGAAGTGGGTGAATTAGATGCCCTGTTTGTATGCTTAGGTGGCGGAGGCTTACTTTCTGGGTGTGCCATTGCAACCAGAGAGTTATCCCCTAATTGCCAAATTTATGGGGTTGAACCTTTAGCGGGCAATGATGCACAACAATCATTTCGCCGAGGGGAAATTGTGCACATTGATACGCCGAAAACCATCGCAGACGGTGCGCAAACCCAACATCTAGGTAACTACACCTTTGCAGTTATCAAAAATAAGGTTGATGATATTTTCACTGTAACTGATGAACAACTTATTGACCGCATGAAGTTTTATGCTGAACGAATGAAAATTATCGTGGAGCCAACAGGTTGCTTGTCCTATGCTGCCGCCCTTGCCCACAAAGAGTTGTTTCAAGGTAAGCGTGTGGGGATCATTGTCAGTGGAGGCAATGTCGATATTCAGCACTTTGCACAATTAGTATTATAGAGAATGGGTTTCATAATGTTCACCGCCCTTCATCTATTAGCAACACTGAAAATAGGTTAAAATTAACTATTACCGCTTGATAGATGAAGGGAAATGACATGTCAGATCAAAAAGATAATTCATTACTGGCTCAAGTTGAAATTATTGCAAAAGGCCTTAGTGAAACATTTGCGCCTTTTTGTGAAGTCGTTGTACACGACCTTAAAAACCCAGAACACTCAATCCTTTCGATTCATAATAACTTATCTGGTCGCCAAGTTGGTGAACCGACTACTGAACTCGGTCATGCAAGAATTGAATCTGCAGATTTTCCGAACATCATCGCCAATTATACCAACCAATTTTCTGATGGGCGCCCTGTAAAAAGTACGTCGATTGGCATTAAAGATGAGTCAGGGCAATATATCGCAGCATTGTGTTTAAATCTGGATATGACGTTGTTTAGAGGCATGCAAAGTATGCTGTCGCAGTTTATAGATGTGGGAAATAGCCCAATAAAAGAGCATATTGAGCCTAATGGTGCGGAAGCCATTCGCATGCGTATCGACCAATATGCAGCAACCTTAGCAGCGACACCTCGGACATTGAAAGCAGACGAAAGAAAAAACTTAATTGAAGTGCTGCGCAATGAAGGCCTGTTAGATATCAAAAAATCTATGGAAACAGTGGCACAACACTTAGGCGTATCAAGAGCTTCAGTTTATTTGTATGCAAAAAAAGAAAGTTAACTATTTGCCTTTTTTAATATCTGTTTAATACTAATAGGGAAAAAATTATTCACATCCACACCAACATTAATAGCCCGGGGCCCTAATACCGCTAAACGCTTAAACTGCTCGGGGTCTTTACCTGAATTATGAACATGTCCATATAAGTGAATCGCGTCACGGAAGAAACCTTGCCACTCTAGTATTGGGTAATGGAATAACACTAATTTTTGTTTTTGATATTCCAACTCATGATAGCTTTTAACCCATTCAAATAACGATTGGTCAAATTCGGGGTCGTCTAAAAATTTATCATGGTTGCCGCGGATCAAATATTTTTTCCCTGCTAAACGGCGTAATATTTTATTGGCATCCGCACCATTGCCCTTGTATAAAAAATCACCGAGTATGTAAATCTCATCATGATCAGTAACATACGCATTCCAGTTATGAATTAATGTATCATTCATGTGACTGGTGCTTTTAAATGGGCGATCACATAGGTTAATAATGTTCGAATGACAAAAATGGGTATCTGAAATAAAGTAAATCATATAAAACCTAAAAATATATTAATAATTATTCTACTCAAGCAAACGATTTGCTTACTACTTATCATATCTCAATGATTTTTAATTGCTTTACGGAATTGGCTGAAAAACAGACTTATATTGCGTTGCCATGGTATATTTCAATTATATCAAAGATAATCATTGCCAATTTTTATGGCTCGCAATTACAACGAAACTACGGCATATAAATAGCACTATTCATTAATAACGATCCCGGAAGAAAAATGACCAAAACTAATTCAGCTCCACTTTTTTATGACTCATTTGGAACACCAGATAACCCTGCAATTGTCCTTATTCCTGGTTTAGGTGGCCATAACATTAGCTGGACCTCCAATTTTTGTCAGGAGATTGCAGATGCCGGTTTTTATCTCTTACGTATAGATAACCGTGATGCGGGTTTATCTCATCATATCAATGAGTTTCCATCTATTAATTTAGGGGAATTGGTTGAAAAAATGCAAAAAGGTGAGCCTTTCACTATTCCTTATACTTTATTCGATATGGCTGAGGATATTATCCATCTATTGGATACATTATCTATTGATAAAGCTCACTTTATTGGACGTTCTATGGGCGGAATGATAGCGCAAATAGTAGCAGCGAAATTCCCTGAACGTACACTCTCTCTTTGCACAATCATGTCATCAACAGGGAACCCAGCGCTGCCACAAAGTGCTCCCGATGTAATGCGAATATTGATGAGCCCAAGTGCTAACCCAAAAGAGGATTTAGAAGGATATTTATCAGGACAACTCGCATTTTATCGCCGGATCAGCTCAACATTCGGCCCATTTGATGAAAGTTATTACCGTGAATATATACTGCAATCGCTCGCACGTAATCATTCACCCGAAGGCACTAAACGCCAAATTGTTGCGGTTGCCGTTACCGGAGATCTGCGTCCTTATATTCAGCAAATTAACGTACCAACGTTGGTTATTCATGGTTCAATCGACCCGCTCTTCCCTTTAGCCGCAGGGCAAGATATTGCTGACAATATTCCTAACGCAAAATTGGAAGTTATTGAAGGTATGGGCCACGAAACGCCACCAATGATTAATCCACTAATTGCAAAACTGGTAATTAATCATTTAAATTAATAGGTTAGCATGATAAGGCTCTAAAAATGAGCCTTAGTCACCATTATAGCCACCCTTGTTTCTTATGCTGTGCACAAATTGGGCAAATATGGGTATTTTCTTCCCAAGAAGAAAAGGGTAAGTGGCAAGTATGGCACTGCGCATCATAATAATGGAAAATTTTTGGCACGTTATTTTTAGCTGTATAGGTTTGTACATGAATAGATTTAGGAAAACAAACGACTTGGCAGCTCATGCAACCCGTACAGCGTTTTTCATCTATCAAAAATTGGTTATTTTCAATTTCTATCGCATGTTCATCACACATTTTGGCACAAGCACCACAAAGAATGCATTTTTCCGTGTCTAGCTCGACTTTAAACCAGCTATCTTCAGGGTAAAATTGCTTTCTCGCATTAAGCCCAGTTTTTACCTGTCCCTTATCCAAAGGTTTCGAATCTAATTTTTGACGAAATAGCATCATACGGCGGCCGCTATCAACTTGTTCCGGCTGAACAATACGCAATTGCCAAATAGGTTCTTGTAACGCTTTGAGTTTTAAGTTTAATGCCGCTATCGTTGGCAACCATTTATCAACCCACGGTTCAGCAATTTGCATCCCACGAATACCATATTGTCGGTGCCAAACAATCAGTTCATCCGCATTCGCAATAGGCTCGTCATGGTTTACTATCAGAAACTCCCCTTGATAACTACGTTCATGAGGGTTGATATTTTCAATAGCATCTACAGGGCAAGCAAATAAACAATTACCACATTGGAAACACAGTTCATTATTAATTTCTGCATTCATATGGCTAAACGATACCGCACCGACGGGACAACTGGTGGCACAATTATCACAGATGCTATTTTTCAGGCGTTTCCTTACGCACTGGCCATTAATTATGGGTTCAGGAGGCAGCTCTAAACTAATAAAACGTCTCATTGCTATATACTCTCCCGTTACAACAAAAAATAATATATTTTAAATAACTTGCTACATTTAATCGTTAAATTCTAGCATCAATTTTAAAACTATTTTAGTACAACACTTTGTAGATAAAGATGATTTGGGCTAAATAATGACTTAAAAACCACAAAACTCCCTATATTTTTAAGTTTTGTGGTTTACCTCGCCTCTCTAACTTACTTTTTTCATGTAATTATCCACAAGGTTAACAGGGGCCCAATCCACCTGTAAATGTTCAATATCCTGCATACCAATACCGTTTTCTTCATCTTGTAAACGCAATGCAGCTAACGACTCCACTAGATGATCCAATTTTTGTTGGGTTGAATGCGCATCTAACCCCTCTAAAGATTGCACATGAACAACAGTAGGCGCTATCGTATTCGGATACTGAAATATTTTCACACTGCGTCCCTGCTCTGAAGTATAAATATATCGAGTTGCATTACTCCGGTGATCAGGTTCTTCTCGAGTGACGTCCTTATTAAAATTAATGAGGTAAATCGTGTTTTCACCGCCAAAGCTATACAGCGAATTCCAACCGACAATTTCACCATTAATAATAAAGCTATTTTTCCCACTGGCATCTGTCAACAACCCATTTGAACCATTGGAGATGAAAACATCATTGCCTTCACCACCATATAAATTGGTATCACTTGTTGACGCATAAAGAACATTATTCCCCTCAATACCATCTGGTATTGAAATAGCTCCTGTGACTGCTTGCCCTTTAAATACTCGTCCAACTCCACTTCTATCCCAAATTTTTTGCTCTGAACCACTTGTCCGAATAAACAAACGCCTAAATGGTGCATTCTCACTAATATGTATATTCTTTGCCTCTGTATCAATAATTGATGAAAAACTTAGCTCGTTAGAAAAATGTTTAAATTCATCCATAGGGTGCCAAATCTGCTCGGGCGCTAATTCTGTTTTATATTGGCGCTGTTCAGCAAGGTAGCGAACTAAATGAGCCATACCATCATTATGAATATGGATTGGCATATGTGAGGGTAATCGCTGGTGGTGATAAACTTGATTATTGTTATTTTTATTATCTTGGGGGATTTTTACTTTGACTGTCCGCAAATTAGATTCCGATGTATAAAGATGGTAAGTCTCTTCTCGTTGATTTATGACCTTATACTCTGTTCTAAAGTTAAATAAATGAATACGATTAAATCCAACTTGGTCTACTATCTCTGTATTACCGAGGCCTTTACTTCCATCGATTAAATAATGATCCCCACCTCCTTGTCCATCAAGTTTATCATTACCTAAATCAGATAGAATCAGATCGCTCTTTTCACCACCATATACATAATCATTACCGTTTCCCCCATACAAAACATTCGCCCCTCCATTGGCAATTACAATATCATTACCATCACCTGAATTTATGATATTTCCTGTCATGCTATTATCTTCAATGAGGTCATCACCATTGTTTGTATCTAAAATAGGATAGCGGGAATTATATCCCTTAGGGATTTTCATATAATCATCCCTTTCCGTGGGTAACTCCAAACATTCAACGGCCTCTACATCATGAAACTCTTGCCCCACTTTTATTTTAAATAGACTTCCATGACCATCTTTAATGTAAATGTCTTTACTCATTGGAAATGATAAATTAATAAGATTAATTTCAAGTTTTTCATTACTGAACTTATCATATAAAAATATTGATGTCCCTAATGCCTTAATATTAAACCCATTCTCATAAGGTAACAAAATTAGTACATCAAAATCATCTTTCATTTCTGGTTTAATATTTAAAAAATCAAACGTTATTTTACCTTTAAAAATTTGATCTGGGCTAACCTGATAAATATCTTTCCCTTTAGTAATCATAACATGGCTGTTTCTACTTACCATTAATAGATAGTCACCACTACTGCTTCCCTCATATTCTAGCTTACTTACTAACCCATGGAATTTAAAATCTCCCCATAGGGGTTGATGGTGTATTTTATTATCAACTGAAATCGTTTTTTCACTCTCATCAATACTCATTGTAGTAGCAACGCCCTTTTGATAAGTAATGTTGAAAATATTTTCACTGATAATATGTGAAGCACTTGAGTCTAAATCATTTGATTTAGTATTTAATACAAAGCCGTCCCGTGTATGTAATTGATAGCGATGAACAATCTCTCTACCATTACTATGGCGTTTATACATGTTTTTTAAAGTAACATTCAATATTAATTTTTTGGTTTCTGACTCCGCTAATTTCATTTCAATAGCTAAGATGAGGTCATTACCAGAGATACACACCCCCTTGATTTCGTTTAATGTATACCCTAAGTTTACTCTGCTTTGGCTTTGGGTATTTTCAATAATTACAGCAGATAGCTCTAATAAGTTATTATTTAATTCATCTTGCTCATTGTACCAATCAACACGACGTAGAAAATAACTATCATCCCCTTCGCCACCATTAACTATTCCAGATTCAAATATTAACTGGTCATCTCCCTCCAGACCTTGAATAAAGGCAATTGTTGCCCCAGCATCCAATGTGTTGGGTTCTTTATTGCCTAATAGTTCTGCTTTCGTAGTTCTATCCCCAATTAGCATCACATCATGAACATTACGTAGATGTATCCGCTTAACGCCATGATTTATTAACGCTACTTCTGATGTCTCATTGCTCAAATTGATATCAATTTTACACTTAGATGGAATATCTTTAATAATTATGCCATTACTGCCGCCGTTACCATCAAAATAAATATCTTTGTTTTCTTGAACATCATACTTAAATAACAAGGACAAGTTTGTAATGTCATCCATTTCTCCTCCGACTAGAAATTTATGCCCTGTATTGATGTTAAACAAATTCCTTGAATTTTTTTTCCCAACGATAATATCTGTCCCATTTCCTGGGTTAAAACTAATGTTTTTTTGCTTTGCTTCTTTTTCATATCGATAACCAATATTTTGCATACCTTCATAAATAACCCTAGGGCTCTCACTCAACAACTCCCTTGCAATATCAATAGGTTGATTTAAAAATTCACTCCCTAGCCTATGTACTGCAATATTGCTATTAATATCTGGATGAGTAATATTGGTGTAATTATTTCTGGCTTGAAATAACCGTAATTCTGATGCCGATAAAGAACTTAATTGTGTAGCAACTGACTGCCTTTTTTTTAGTCTATAAGACGTACCCAAGTTATTTTTATGTAAGAACTCTTTTAATAATGAACTATCATATTCAGGGTTAAGCACAATAATATCGTTGGCAACCTCCTCACCAATGTCTTTATAATCGATAGGAGCCTTTTTATTCACAAGCCTAAAACGATAATTAAAATTCAGTTCATTAATGCTTTGAGGTTGAGTGCTTTTTACCCAGCGATTATCTTGAGGATCATAATAATAATTTTCCCGAATAAAATTAATTTGCTCGATAGTATAGTAAGGCCCGATTTCATCACTATCAATATGACGAAGAAATACACTATTATCCGAATCAGAAAACTCTATACTATCAATTGTTTTTGAATTATCTCTATAATAAATATAATACTTTATATGTTCCTCAAGGATCGGTTTACCAACCAGTTGCAAGTGTTCATCAAACCCCTGATATAAAAATGATGACTTAAAAGTATCTAAATCTTGTTGCCAATTTATATTTTTAAAGTAAGTTAAATGCTGTTTATAACTAAATCGATTTAATATATTGTCTGAAGGGGGAAAACCAAGTGCGGCACGAATACCTTCTCTAGCTTTTTCATCCCAGTCTAGAGACTCACCGAGTTCCTCTTCAATTTTTTCTACTGCGCGAATACCTGTATATACCATCCCTCCAATTAATAAGGAACCCGCAACAATTAAACCAACAACGGGTATTGCAGATGAACCAATGATTATACCAATCATAGTTACACCACCCACAGCGATGTTGGCAATTGACAATGAACCATTCACAATTAAATCTTGCCGATCTTTATCATTTGTAACTTTATCTAGCTGTTCAAATGCTTCACAAGCTTGATATACATCTAGACCCATTCCAATTAAGTTAAATATAATTGTAATACGAGCCGTAATTTTCGATGACACATTAAATGAGCCAGCTTGTTTATAAGCGAGCTTAAGTAAAATAGGTTGTAAGACCATATCTCCATAATTAAAAAATGCACTTGCACAGGCTAGATCAAGATTTCTCTGTATTTCTCGCTTTTCTTTCTCTGATAAATTAGGATTATCTAATTCATCTATCAACTGATAGACAGAATTGATCGTCAAAAATATTCCTGTAGAACCAATTCCTTGTCCGAAATGATTAGCCATTCTGGCATAGACTGGTAATTTAGCACCGACACGTCGTAAATCTTCCATGGCTGTCTCCATATTCGCCCAATCATCAAATTGTAATTTCTGAATAATCTGGAATTGTTCTTGTAGTACGGCCCTTGGTTGGAGCATTGAATTACCATCAATTCGTCTTGCTATTTGATCATCTTGTAAGCTCTTATTTAGCATTTTAATTAAATTAATATCCTTTTCATTGCCAGTTAAAAAGGCTAACTGAAATACTAATTTGTCAGGATTAAATTTAACATTATCCTCCCAGCTTGCGAGCTTAGTATGTTTAAAATCTAATGGCTCGTTATCTATCGTAGCCCCAATATCTCTAAGCGTTTTCAATGAGGTGACCTGCTCGCCAAAAATAATTTCCGAGTTATCAGTCACTGATATCTCTGATAACCTGAAAACGACATCTAGCTCACTCATTATATTTTTCTGCATACTTTGGTATGCTTCACTCTTTGTATTTATAGATTTCACTTCGCCAAACAGGGCTTCGCCTACTTCATGTTTAAATCCTGCAATACTTCCTCTTGTGGACGCAGTACCATCCTCTTTGATTATTTCTTGGTTAATATATTCATTGAAAATATTAAATAAGTGTTGCTTTGCTTGGCTAAATTCTGAATGACTAATAATCAGCTCGACACCTGTCGTATCGGATAAAGTCAGAAAATACTTATCATTGCACGAGTAGCTTGTAATTGTATATATCTCTTCATCACTTTGAAACGTGATGATTTGATTGTTCCCTATATTTTCAAATAAGACTATGTGAGATTGCTCATTTATTTCATTAGAAACAGCGCCTAATAAATTAGAATTAAATTGATATATCTCATCAAACCGATTGAGTACTTGCAGCTCATTACTGGTAATATTACCCAATTCTTTTTTACGTGTTAGTTTCGTTAAAACCTCTAATTTATCATTAAATTGTAAACGTTGTTCATTAGTTAAATTACTATATTTTAAAATATGTAAAAAATAGAGCCCTTCAAAATAATGTATCTCAACTGGTAATTTGTTGAGTGTAATGTCGAACCCGTCTTTAAATGATAACTGAGAGAGTGCTGCATAATTGGATTTTATTTTTTCATTTAAATCAATAATTAATTCAAACTCTTTTCTTAATGATTTTTTATCTGCAAATGGCATTTCAATATCTATATAGATAATTAAAAAGTCTTCAATATGTTGATTATATTCTTTTAACTTTATTGGGTCTTGAACTAATTTCAAAACTTCTGCATGATTATAACCTTGTCCACTTGGGAATAACTCAGACAAACGGCTTATAGACTGCTTACTTAGGTAATTTATTTTTTCAGGCTGGTGACTTAAAAATACCAAAATTTCCTTTACTTCAATAACCTGTTGCTTAATCCCAGTAGTGCCATCATCAGAAAAAATTGAATCCCACATCTGGGAAAAATAGTTTTCATTCTCAGCATCACATATTTTGTTAATTCTTTTGCTGATGATCGGGTCATATGCTGCAACTTTTAATTTATCTTTATCAATACTCCCATCCTGGAATGTAAAGTGTCCTTTTAAATAAAGGTTTTTACTTATATCAATGTTTTCTATTAGCAAATTACCTATGCTAATATCCTCAAGTAATGCTCTTATTTTATGTCTTGTTTCAAAATTATTCTCTAAAAAGACTTTTGAATATATTCCATTTGTTTTTAGTTTACTTTTTAAATCATCAAAAAAACTTATTTTCTCATCTTTAGTTAATAATGATTTTTTATCGGTTAAATACAGTGAAATACTTTCTGGCATTTTAAAACCATATCTTAATCTTAATACATTTAACGAGTTAGCATAGTTTTGTACATAACCAGGTTCAGGATGAAGATTATCTATTAATATCCACTGTTGTTTGGGTGCCTTGAGTAACTGCTCTATGTCACCATGCTCTAAGAAAAACTCCATTGTATTCGGATTTAACTGAAACAACAGTGTGCTATTCGGGAAATCCTTCAGTAGATCTTCCGTATATTTTTTCCCTACAATCCCCCTTCCTGTTCGAATAATGATTTTGATATTATCGTTATTTTTTTGCGAGTTAACATTCACATTGTCTTTATTGATCATTAACCATAATGGTGCTTCTAATATTCCAACATTCTCATATTCACGAAGTATTTCACGTCTAAAATCACTATTAAATAGAATGCCTTTCGTGTTTAATTTATTTTTAAAAATAGCGTATGCATCATGGTTAAAAGCCACTTTCTTAATCAAATCAATGTCGATTTTATACTCATTGTTTGGATCCCTAAAAATATCCATTGCAGTAGAGTGGTAATCTTTTATTAACTGCCAAACGTCTAGCTCACCACTTCTTAACTCATCGATAAAATATAAACTAGCATGCTTGCCATTAATATAGGCTTGTTGGTCAGTTTGGTTAAAATTAATTTCTAACCGCCAATTTTTAGTAGATTGCTTTTCTCCAGTTAAATCATATGGCCACGTTATTTTTTTACTGTCACTCGTGACACCGATAGGCCTATTATACCCCACGACTGGAAGGTATATTCCCTGTTTAGCTAATTCAACACTTGCCCTAAAAACAAAATTTTCATTTACGCCCCCACGGCCTAATTGGCAGCCGGCTAAAACAATCTTACTCGGTGGGTATGCTTTTAACACATGACTTTTAAGATACTTCAGCCCTGCAATAAGTTGGTATGCTTGGTACCCTTCAAAATAACTTTGCTGGTTACGTCCTTTATACTGCCCATGGCCAATAACCACCCAACGTATTTTCCCTTTAATTTTAGTTTCTAAGTCACCATGTAGTACCTTCCATTGTTCATTTGCAATATCAAACTGTATTACAAGTGAATTATTAGGAAATTTCGCTAATAATCGACCCGTTGATTTAGCCGCAGTGTCATCACCTCCTATTTGAATCAAAACGTGATAATCATGTGTAGAGTCATTTGTTGGCTTACTCATTGAATGATGAGCAATTTTAAGCCTTGTAAATTCATCTATAGGATTAAACCAATTAGATATATTGTTAAGTTCAGAAGATTGTTCCCCTACTAATGGCCTACCATCTATATGTTCCGTTAAAAATATCAAATCTTTATTAATTATTTTATCATTCATTTTCTTATCATTTATATTTATCATCTGAATTTTCTGTCCATGTCAAATTAAATCCCACCTTCAACTTAACAAGATTGCCACATCAGTAAAATATAAAAAAAACAATTAAGATTAACTACAATTAACAATGATCAAGATAATTTCTCTATTGAAATATAAACCATTAAATCGATATGATGTGCAATCATTTAGGTTGTATTATATTTACTTGTAATTATATGCATGTAATTATTTAGATTCACTTCTACTTTCTACGAGGGCCATATATGAACAATTTCGAATTTTATAACCCCACTCGTATCATTTTTGGTGAAGGTAAAATCAGCGAACTTGACAGAGTTGTCCCTAAAAATGCTAAGGTTCTTATTTTATTTGGCGGTGAAAGTGCAAGAAAAACAGGAACCTTGAGCGAAGTTGAGCAAGCTTTAGGGTCTCGAACATTCGACCATTTTGGTGGGATTGAGGCTAATCCTCGCTATGAAACCTTGATCAAAGCTGTCGATAAAATTGAAAAAGAAGGCTTTGATTTTTTACTAGCTGTGGGTGGCGGTTCCGTCATTGATGGCGTTAAATTTGTCGCTGCTGCGGTAAATTATCCAGGCGATAAATGGGAAGTGGTCACAAACAGAGGTGCGACCATAAAAACTGCGCTGCCTTTTGGTACAGTATTAACATTACCTGCTACAGGTTCTGAAATGAACAAAGGTTCTGTGATCACTCGTGAAGAACTGCATTCTAAACTTGCTTTTATGAGCGACCATGTATTTCCTCAATTCTCTATTCTTGACCCAGTAAAAACCTATACTTTACCGACTCGCCAAATCAGTAATGGCGTTGTTGACGCTTTCGTTCATGTTATTGAACAATATTTAACTTATCCAGTGAATGCCTACGTTCAAGATGCATTTGCAGAAGGTTTATTAAAAACATTAATAGAAATTGGCCCTAAAGCTCTTGAGACACCAAAAGATTATGATATTCGTGCCAATTTAATGTGGACGGCTACGTTGGCTTTAAATGGTTTAATCGGTGTTGGTGTTCCACAAGACTGGTCTACACATATGTTAGGCCATGAAATCACTGTGCTGTATGGTTTGGATCATGCACAAACACTCGCTATTGTTCTGCCATCTATGTTGGCCGAAAGATTACCACAGAAACAAGCTAAGTTAGCACAATATGCTGAACGAGTTTGGGGAATTACATCTGGTTCAGAGCAAGAGAAAGCATTAAAATCTATCGAGTTAACTCGAGCATTCTTTGAAAAAATGCAAGTAGGCACACGTTTTAGTGACTACCAGCTGACTCAAGATGTTATTGAACCATTAATCAACAGCTTGGCTGCACACGATATGGTGAAATTAGGCGAGCACCAAGATATTGACCTAGTGGTTAGCCGTCGCGTATATACGGCTGCACTGTAATCTGATATTAAAGGAGCAATTGATACTGCTCCTTTCCCCTACACTTTTAATTTTTTGTTATTATTAACTAAGCACCATAATAATAGTCCTGCACATGATGCCATAACCATATTGAAATACAGGCTATTAATCACAGATGCTTTTAACTGCAGAAAAGCATTTTCGTATGAAGAAGCCAATAAGCTATATTGCATAATAACAGAAGCCACTGTTGCCCCTAAAGCAGCCCCGACTTGTTGTAATGTCGCCATAACGCCTGATGCCATTCCTGAAAATGTTGAATTAACCCGTGATAAAATTAAGTTCAACATAGGGGTCATAATCATTCCTTGGGTAAACCCAATAAGAAATAATGCCGGCGTAATAATATTTAGATTGGTTGTTGGAGTAACAATGAACAGTAATCCAATGAATAGCAAATAGCTCAAACCATAGCCAATTGCCCCGCCCACAATAACCTTATCCCCTAAACAATTAGTCCATTTGGGCGTTAATAATGAAGATAGTACAAAGCCGATACTTGCGGGCACAAAGATCAATCCAGAGTCTAACGGCGTTAAGCCAAACCCACGTTGTAATAGTATGGATGTTAATAAAGGAAAGGCAGATGATGTCGCATAAACACATAAAACGGTAAATAGACCAATCACATAAGCTTTATTAAAAAGTAGCTGGATACTCAATAATGGCACTTTATTTGCGCGTTCCAGCTTTCGTTCCCAAACAATAAACAGTAACAGAATTAAACTGCCCATGAGTAATAAACCACTACAGAGCCATGTCCATCCCCAAATTGGCAACATCAGTAAAGGAAACAGAACCATAGCAATTCCTATACTGGATAGTACAACGCCATACCAATCTAAATTAACACTCAGTTTTTTCCCCTCATATAAGTAATGGGACAGCCCTATAGCTACAGCACCAATCGGGATATTAATTAAAAATATCATTCGCCAGCCCAATTCTAGAACATTCATAGTAATCAGCCAGCCCCCTAAAGCCTGCCCAGCGATGGCAGCAAGACCTAATGTCATACCTAGATAACCAAACGCTTTTTTAGCTTGTGCTCCTTCAAAATTCACATGAATACTGGAATAAACTTGTGGAAATAATAAAGCAGCAGATAACCCTTGAATACAACGCGCGAGCACTAGAATTCCCGCAGTAGGAGCGACCGCACATAATGCAGATGAAATAACAAAAAATACCATACCTAGTCGATACAATGTTCTTTTTCCATATATGTCTCCTAATCTCCCTCCTGTTATCAATAACAAACCAAATGCTAGTTCATAACCAACAATAATTAGTGTTAATTCCGTTAAGTTTGCATTTAATGATTTTTCAATACTGACAATTGCAACATTAACAACAAATAAGTCAAAAATTGTCACAAAACCAGCTAGTAATAAGACCACCAATGCAATAATTTGATGCTTGTTCATCTGTTTCTCATTTCGACAATATAGGAAACGAGGACTATAATTGCTTAATTATCCTGATACAATTTAACCATTTATACTATTACTAAAAGCAATAGACTATGAAAGATAGACAAAGAACTCGTCCAGAACTTGCTGATTTTCTTAAAAATAAACGTGAAAGTGTTTCACCTGAACAACTCGGCTTACCTAGAAGCACTCGGCGTAGAACCTCGGGGTTACGGCGTGAAGAAGTCGCCGCTCTTGCTGGAGTTGGTCTAACTTGGTATACATGGCTAGAACAAGGTAGAGATATTGGCGTTTCTAACCAATTTTTGGATAACCTTTCGAAGGCTCTACTATTAAATAGCGCTGAACGACAGCACCTTTATTTACTTACACAAAATAGAGAACCCACAGCGACTGGCCAGACTGAACATCATGTTCCTGCCGCAATAACTCGAATGATAAATGACTTTCCTTCAGACTATCTTTGTTATGTTCTCAACTTACACTGGGATGTACTTGCTTTTAACGCATTGGCTGATAAATACTTCCATTTTTCAAGCGCAGAGCCCTACTATTGTAATTTTCTCTATTTGCTGTTTATGGATGAACGCTACCAAACTCGTTTTCCTAATTGGCCTCTTGTCACACAACAATTGTTAGCCAGTTTCCGACGCGACTATGCTCGGACGAAAAACAACCCTCACATTCAAAAACTGGTTAATACCTTAAGCTCAAAATCAGATTACTTTAATACCTTATGGAATAAACATGAAATTTATCAACCTTGTACGGGAATTCGTGAAATAAGTTACCAAAACTGCACTCAGCACTATGACTATACTTCGTTGACTTTTGATATAGACAAAGGAAATCGGCTTCTAGTTTATATGCCAAAAAAGCAAAAACTTTAAAGCTATTTTTTAAGGATAGAGTCTTTTTTGACCTAATTGAGTAATAAAGTTTTTCCTTTATTGTGTAGAATTACTCACTAGCATATAACATTCAATTAGGTTGTCGGTGTTTCATATTTCCAGATATTTAATTGAAAATGGTACATTAGCATCAGCAAAATATCGTTTTCAATTTTGAGCATTAATCACCATATCTCACCACTGTAAATTTAGGTATTTTATAGCTTACAGATAGTTTGAAACAAATATATAACAACAATTAATAAGTTAGGTTGTGAGCCATGTTATCTAAATTTAATATATCAAACAGTGCATTACTTGCATCGTCACTGCTCTTAACTATTGGGCGTGGTGCAACATTGCCCTTTATGGCTATTTACTTAACCCGCGAATATAAAATGGCTATTGATATTGTCGGTGTCGCAATGTCAATGGCTATGGTGGTCGGTGTTTTATTTAGCATGGGCTTTGGTATGCTAGCTGACCGCGTTGACAAAAAACGCTGCATGTTATCTGCAGTTATCGCCTTTATTTGTGGGTTTGTTGCAATACCTATCGTTAATAATGCAATTCTCGTCATTATTTTCTTTTCGCTAATAAATTGCTCTTATTCCGTGTTCTCAACGGTACTAAAAGCCTATTTTGCAGATACTCTTACCGTTGCATTAAAAGCAAAAATATTTTCCTTAAATTATACATTCATTAATATAGGTTGGACCGTTGGGCCACCTATTGGTACTTGGTTATTAATGTATAGCATTAACTTACCATTCTATTTAGCTGCAATTTCTGCCGCTTTCCCTATATTCTTTATACAGAGGTTTGTGCAAAGCATAAAACCAATACCTTTAGAAGAAGGCCAGATCCGTAAATGGAACCCTGTCGCTATGCTAAGAGATCAAGTCCTAGCATGGTTTATTTTATCCACCTTCTTAGGCTCATTAGTTTTCGGTACTTTTACGACTTGGATATCGCAGTATGCCATTACCGTTGCTAACAGCGACTTTGCCCAAGTGGTTATTGGCGTTATTTTACCTGTGAATGCAATTGTCGTTGTAACTTTGCAATATACGGTCGGCAAACGGATCACTCCAGATAATTTAAGAAAATTAATGACATTAGGTAGCCTATTTTTCATTTTAGGATTGGCAACCTTTATGTATTCTCATGAAAATTTATACCTTTGGGCTCTTGGCGCCTTTATTTTCACTCTAGGTGAGTTAATCTATGCCCCTGGAGAATATATGTTAATTGATAGTATTGCCCCTGACGGAATGAAGGCCAGTTATTTTTCGGCTCAATCTCTAGGGCTACTTGGTGGTGCATTTAATCCGATGTTAACAGGAGTTGTACTAACTGAACTTCCACCCTATTTTATTTTCATTATTCTTATGTTTATTACATTTTTAGCCTGGCTATCCATGTTAAATGGAATGCGTCTAAGAAAAAAACAATTATTAGTTTTCTGACCCTCGTATTTTCTCCACCGAAAAACTATTTTCAGTGGAGAAAATACCCTATCTATAGTTTCTTTGCCCTTTCTCTAGAAGGAAAAACTAAAACAATAGCCGCGCTCAATAATACAATAGTCAAGATTATAGAAACGTTAAGATAATTTTTTGCAAAGAGTAAAGAAAAGATTGGTAATGCAGATAATAAAATCAAGTTGTTAACACTTTCGGATATAGACAAAATAAAACCTTTATTCTCTGCGCTTTTTCTTGCTAACATTGCTGTACTTATCGGTGATGCTAGACCCAACATCCCCCCTAAAATAGTTAAGCATAATCCATAACCAATTAACGAAAGCCACCCACTGAGAAATAAGGTAATCGTAACCATAATTATTAAAATAATAACCACGAGTTTTGCATTATTTGATGCTTTAATTTTTTCAATTTTTGTAACTAAGCCATTACCACATAATAGCCCAATTCCAAATAATCCCATTAAGCTACCGACCTCCACACTTTCTAAGTAGGATCGTTGCCTTAATATTTCACCTGCAAGCAAAAACATACAGACCGACACGCCATTCCATATGCTTTTAGCTAATATGAATCTGACAATACCTACGTGCTTAATCGCTTTAAAAGATAATTTTCTTCCGATCGTTTTTTGAGAGTGCGGTAGCGTAAATAACGCTATGATAAATACCAATAAGCATCCTATTGCGGTATATACAAATGGAGCATACCAAGCAAAATATTGAACTAATACCCCTGCAATGATAGGCCCTGTAATAATACCGACTGTCATTCCCATCATAATACTCCCCATTGCTATAGCCTGTTGACTTTCACTAATTACATCAGCAACAAGGGCAAAGATAACGGGAACAAGTGAGGCAGAAGCCAATCCACCGAGCCCCCTTAAAACTAGAACAATCAATAAATTAGGCGCAAAAATGATAGCTAAACTGTCGAGCGATAATAACAAGAGAGCCGTGAGCACAATTTTACGCCTGTCAATTCTATCTGATAAGAAACCAATAATAGGAGCAGCCAAGGTATAGGCCAAAGCATAAGCCGATATCAGCCAAGTAATCTGTTCGGGCTGAACATGAAACACAATTGCTAACGGCGATATAATAGCCGACAACATGAATTCTGCGGTGCCAACAAGGTATACCGCTACTGCAGATAAAAGCAGTAAGTAATGAGTGGAGATCATAATATTCTCGTTTTGACATACATTAAATTTCCCAATCATCGCTATGATTGAGGTTATAGCGTTTTTTTAAGAAAATGAGGGAGTTTTTTGGTAATGAGTTGCTAGGGAGCAAGTGATGTTTAACGACTGGAAATATTGAGATAATTAGTTGAGACAGCAAACTGGAAGACAAACGTGAAGAGACAGCCATTAAACCTTAAACGTTAATTAAATTCAACTAACTTATGAAAAAGTTAAATAAATATTATCTATTGTTCAGATATTTTGAATACAGAAACAAGAATTAATAGCTAATTTTATTATTTCTATGTGTTTGAATACGTAATATCTCCTATATAAATAGGCTAACTCCAGCTATTAATCGATGATTATCCGCCTCCATATCAAAAAAAACTCTCACTAGCTATTTTATAATGCACAAACAATAACAAGATAGATGCTTCCATACTTGGTTATTAAATGAATTGAAAAGAACAGTTTATTTAATAATTAAATTAAAGCATGTTTAAGCTAACGGAAGGTGTATAAACATGAATATCACGACTCGGTTGAAATTTGTTTCATTTCTACAATTTTTTATCTGGGGATCATGGCTAGTTACTTTCGCGTCTTATCTCTTCAATACATTGCACTTCAAAGGCGGTGAAATTGGTCTGATTTTTAGTACATTAGGCATTTCAGCTTTATGTTCGCCAATTATCATCGGATTTATTGCAGATAAAATTAATAACCGAAAGCTTGTTTACGTTGCATCACATATTATTTCTGCTGTATTTTTAATCGCTATGGCTCATAGTCATTCAATAACCCTGCTATTTATTATGACATTAGTTCATCTAATGTTTTATATGCCAACTATTTCTGTTTGTAATAGCATTGTTTTTGAAATGTTGAGTGCCAAGAAACTCGATTCTGATGTCTATTTCCCCAAAATACGAGTTTACGGTACTGTAGGCTTTATTGTCGCTATGTGGACAATTAGCTTATTAAAATTGGAAATGAGTTTTTATCAATTATATGTCGGCGCAATTGCATCGGTTGTGCTCAGTATTTTTTCTGTATTCTTTATTTCAACGCAGAGCTGTAAAATTGAGAAAAAAGGAGAAAAATCCAGCTTTAGTTGCCAAAATATTATTTTACTATTTAAAAAAGGAAGAGTAGCGGTATTCTTATTTTTTGCCATGCTATTGGGATCTGTCTTACAAATTACCAATACCTTTGGCGTCCCCTTCTTACAAGATATGGCATTAATGCCCGAAGCTAGAGGCTCTATTTTTTCTGAATATCCCACTATCTTTTTATCAATATCGCAATTTTCTGAAATCATCTTCATTTTGCTTTTACCTCTGCTACTCAAAAAGTTCAAAATTGAAACCATCTTATTCATGAGTATGATTGCGTGGATTTTACGATTAGGTTTATTTGCCTATGGTGATTTCACTGTAATTGGTACCATCGCTTTATTTTTGTCCATGGTTGTATACGGCTGCGCATTTGATTTCTTTAATATCGCTGGCTCGCTATTTTTGGAAAAAGAAATTGCTCCCGAATTTAGATCAACAGCTCAAGGAGTATTCACCACATTAGTTAACGGTTTTGGTACTTTTTTAGGTGCTGTATTATGTGGTTGGGTTATCGAATTAAATACGGTCAATGGCGTGGTGGATTGGAAAACTTTCTGGATGATTTTTACGGGGTACACGGCTAGCTTCACTCTTATTTATTTGGTTTACTTGTTTTATTCTAAAAATAGCCAACCAAAAACGACTATTTAACAACTGATAGCCCCCTTATTCATTAGACATATTTACAGAATAAGGGGCTTTATATTATTTTAAACTTGTGACTTTTAATGCTTCCCCTAATATTTTAATTGCATTGCGTCGCCTTGCGATTAATGGAAGCGCGTAATTTATTCGTAAATGATTAAGGAAACATCCACCAGTCGAGAAATGTTCCCCGGTTAGAACAGTGACTTTATTACGATGTAGAATATCGAGTAATTTACGATTATCAACCGGTAGATGTTCAACCCACAATGAAAATCCTCCTTGTGGCCGCGAAATACGAGTATTAACAGGAAAATGGGTTTCAACTAACTCTTTATATTGGCATTGTAGTTCACTATAATGCTGTCTCATTCGGCGCAAATGCAAAAAATAATGCCCTTCCTTTAAGAAGTTCGCCATAACTTGCTGCATAAAAATCTCACCAGAACAGTGCGATAAATATTTTAAATGTAGAACTTTCTCTTTATATCTCCCAGGGATTATCCACCCCGTACGAGTGCCTGGTGCAACCGTTTTTGAAAAAGAACTACATAAAATCACATGTCCATTGTTATCTAGCGATTGTATTGTCGAAGGCCTTGGATACTGATACGCCAACCCTGCGAGGCAATCATTTTCAATGACTGTTCCATGATGTTTTTCAACAATATTCAATAAACGTTGTTTGTTATTATCAGGCATGATACAGCCCATTGGGTTATTGCAACTCGGCGTCACAACAACTGCTTTTACTTCCCAGCGTTCGAATGCTTCCTCTAGCCTATCGAGGTCTATTCCAGTTTCAGGGTCAATAGGAATTTCAATAATTTTCCGACCTAAGCCATACAACGTTTGTAACAATCCTGGAAATGTTGGCGATTCAACTGCGGCGTTTTTCAAGGTAGTTGTCGCCTGAGCTGTTAAGCAGCTTCTTTTTTGTTCTCTGGGTTTAATTTCACATCACCGATTTCCTCCCAGTTTCTAATACCCTTTGACCAGCGGTTAGGGTTCTTTTTTTGCGCTTTGGTATATAGCTCATGGCGTCTTGCCAATATCGCTTTATCTTCACCATTATGGCGTTGCGCTGGTGTCACGAATTTGATGCGACTATGCCTGTGCTCAGTGTTGTACCATTGAGCGAAGCCTTTCATCCAAGCTCTTGCATCTTCAAGGCTTTTAAAGCCTTCGCTTGGCCAGCGGTGACTGTATTTGACCGTGCGGAACAATGATTCTGAGTACGGATTATCATTGCTGACACCGGGGCGGCTACGAGAGCCAATGACACCCATATCAAGCATTTTGGCTTGCATCGTCAAACATTTCATCGGGCTACCGTTATCTGAATGCAATACCACGTCTTTTTTAACGCATTTCTCAGACCAGAGCGTGCGCTCAAGCAATTGGGCAGCATGTTCACCTGATTCACTGTCATGAACTTCCCACCCGACAACCTTACGGCTGAAGATGTCGATTATCATGTAGAGGTAGAAGAACCGACCAATGACCGTTGACGGGCAGTAACTAATATCCCAAGTCCACACTTGGTTTGGCGCTGTCGCTGTGTACCCCTTAGGTTTAGCTCGGCTACCTTTAGGTTTTGCTTTACCTCGATGGGCTAGCTGGTCATTGGCTTTCAACACACGATAAAAGCTCGATTCAGACGCGAGATATTGCCCGTTATCTGCCAGCATTGGCACTATCTGACTTGGCCCTAAATTGGCGTATTCTTCTTGGTTACAGGTAGCTAATATCGCTTGCTGCTCTTCCTCAGTGAGCTTGTTACTCGGTTCTGGCCTATCAGCTGTAGGTCTTTTGTCACCACTGATTTCACCGCTTTCCTGCCAGCGTTGTAATGTGCGTACAGACATACCAACTTCTTCACAGGCTTTCTCTTTTCTAGCACCTGAGCCGACTGCTTCATCAATCAGAGATGCGTAATGCTGCCTATCTGTGAGTGAGGTTAATTGTCCTCGTCTTCCCCCCAGTAGGCATTTAACTTTTTTCTGAGCACCAACAACGCTGCCGTTTCAGCAAGCGCAGCATCTTTGCGCTTTAACTCTCTTTCTAACTCTTTAATCCGCTTACGATCATCCTTTCGCTCTTGGGTTAATTGCTTACGTTGCTGGGCTTTAGTTTGATTGCCTGCAATGCAGCTTCGCTTCCATTCTTTAACTTGCTCAGGGTAAAGCCCTTTTTCACGGCAATACTCACTTAACTCAATTTCGCTCAATGCTGCTGTTTCTAAAACAATTGAGAACTTTTGCTCTGGTGACCAACCATCTGAACTATTGCTATCAGCCAAACTAGAACCTGCTTTTAAATACTTATCTCGCCATGAATACAAAGTAGATAAGTTGATACTTTCTAGCTTTGCGAATTGGCGTAATGATAAGCCACTTTCAACCAGCTTTCTAATGATGGCTTTCTTATGATCTTCAGGATAATGCTTCACTAATATCTAACTTACCGCTCCCTGTTATATTTTTATGAAAAACTGAGGCGACAACTATCCTGACACAGGGGGACTGCAATAACATCATTACCTTGTGTACACGCTTGCAAAGCGATTGATAATGATTGATGACCACTCGTCGTGGTCACAATATCATCAGGCGTAAACAGATGACTATCATCGGAAATTAAATGAATTTGTTCTCTTAAGGACGCTAGCCCTTGCAAGCTATCATATTCCAGAGTTAGGGAAAGTTTACGACGTGCAACCATGGTCATTTCTTGCCATAGTGGCTCTAAACTTTTATCTTCTATATTAGGGACGGCACAAGATAATGATGTCACACCATGCCGCTCAGATACACGCAGAAAATCCATTGTTGGATTCCATTGAGCAACTTGGACAGGTTTTTGAATATAATTTGCCACTTTAGGCAAAAGAGCTTCTGTTTTTTCTGGTATCACAAAATACCCTGATTTAGGTACTGCATAAATCAGTTGTAAACGTTCCAGCTCACGGTACGCGAGTTGTGCAGTAGTGATGCTGACTTGATGAGTGCGCCCAATATCCCTCACTGACGGCATCTTTTCACCGCTAAGAAACTCACCTTGTTTAATTTTTTCCTGTAGTTCTTGTGCTATTTGTTTGTACAGTAACACATTATAAACCCTTCTCATTTTCCCATAAGGATAATGTAATACAAAAATGACTGAATTTGATCTGTATTTTGCAAAAAAACAAATCTGTCACTTTTTTAAAAATGTTCGCCATGCAATTCTAAATATAAATTCGTACTTTATTAGGAATATTTATGGAATATGAAAAAAACACAAGAGGAAAGCCACACCCTAAATTCATCTTATTACAACCTATTGTTTGGATATTTAAGAAAGCAAATACTTTTATTCGAGAAAAAAGACGTGAAAAATATAAAGGACAAAAAATATAGCATTATTATCAACCGTATAAAAAAACATATTACCTGGATAGTTTTTAATGGGTTTGTAATGGGTTTTTCACATATCAATAAATGAAAATAGCTACTTCTAAAAATAATATTTTAGTTTTAGATATCATATTGTATTTACTAATACAGCACCCATTATATATTAATATTGGTGCTGTTAATCTTAAATATTCTAGCTAAAGTAATTTATTAGACATAATGATATGAAAACTATGGCCACCCATGATTTTCTTAGCTATCATTAACTATTATCTGCCTTATACTGGGCTTCTTTTAGCAATAGCGCTTGTTTTCGATCAATGCCCCAACGATAGCCTGAAAGATCACCATTACTTCTAACCACTCGATGACACGGAATAGCGACAGCTAACATATTTGCACCACAGGCATTAGCTACCGCTCTGACTGCACTAGGCTTGCCAATTTTCTCTGCAATATCTCTGTAGCTTACCGTTTCTCCTAATGGAATATTTCGTAAAGCTTGCCAGACGCGCTGTTGAAATGCAGTACCTTGAATGTCTAATGGTAAATTTAAACCAATTTCAGGTGCCTCGATAAAACCCACTATCTGAGCTACCAGTTGTTCAAAACCGTCATCTCCTCCAATCAGCTCTGCTTTTGGGAATTTATCCTGTAAATTATTCAATAACTGCTCAGGGTCATCCCCTAATAAAATAGCACAAACACCTATCGGACTTTGTGCAACGAGTAGTGTCCCCAATGAGCAAACTGCAAGAGCAAAATAAATTTTATTACCACCGCCACCTGATTTCCATTCACTTGGTGTCATACCTAATCGTTTAGATGAAGCTTCATAAAAGCGACTATTTGATTGATAACCCGCATCATAAATAGCGTCAGTTATTCGTTTTTTTTCTTGGAGCTGTCGTTGCAATGCTTTGTGGCGAAAAGCATCCCCGTATGCCTTTGGGGTTAACCCGGTTTGTGCTTTAAATAAACGATGTAAATGGTAACGGCTCATACCAATATAATCAGCTAAACTTGCCAGACTCACCGCTTGCTCCTGCAGTTCAATATAACGGCAAGCTTTTTCAATTTGTTCTTGGTAAAATTGGGCTAATCGTGAATTTTCTGCTCGAAAACGTTTTCCAGCACGATAGCCTTGTTTAATCGCTTGCTGTTCACTATCGAAAAATTCAACGTTATTTCTATTTGGTAAACGCCCAGCCGCAGAAGGATGGCAATAAATAGCTGATGTTTTTACACCGTAAATAAAATGACCATCTGCGGCTTTATTTCGTTCAATTACCGCTTGCCATCTCTGTTCCGGTGTTTTCCACAAATTTTTAGCTGTCATCATGCCACCCTCCGCTAGATAATTACATTAATTATGGCAAATTTCAGTACCAAAAAACTCCGAACATTGCTTTTTAATTCAGATTGTATTTATCCAGTGCGATAATCCTTTTAATTTATTGAACTGTAACTTTATGATAATCATCAGTTGAATAAATGTAATTAAATTAGTCATATGCAATTTCAGCTTCTACTTTAATATCGGATTTTTTGCGAAAAGAAACCAGAATAACCAAAATACCTAAAACAGCAACGAGTGCTCCCATAAAACTAATCATTGAATAGCTATACCCGTAGGATAAAACTACCCCTCCAATTGCTGCACCTATAGCATTTCCTAAATTAAATGCCCCAATATTAACGGAAGAAGCTAAGGCTTGAGCCCCTGTAGCTGCATTCATAACTAACATTTGAATTGGTGGTACAATACCAAAACTAAAAATACTCCATATCATTAGGCCGACACCCGCACCAAAAGCATTTATCGCAATAAATGGGAATATAGCCATACTTAATGCCAACATAATGAAAAATATTATTAAAGTGCCAAAGAGCGACTTATCTGCAAATAATCCACCAATATAGTTACCAATAGTAAAACCTACACCAATAATCACTAACATCATCGTGATCATTTGGTCTGAAGCCTGAATAAAACTCATTAACATTGGTGTAATATAGGTATACAGCGTAAACATTGCACTTGCACCTAAGACAGTAGATAACATGCCTAACAGGACTTGAGGGCGACGTAAAATACGCAATTCACTTTTTACATTTACTTTTGTCCCCATTAGGTTACTTGGTAAAGCCCAAATTAAACTAATAATCGTCAGAATGCCTAAAATTGAAATTAAATAAAATGCCTGCCTCCATCCCACAACTTGTGTTAATTTCGTCATCAGAGGTACTCCTCCGATATTGGCTATTGTTAGCCCCATAAACATAGCCGCTATTGCACTTGCTTGTTTCCCCGGAGGAACCACACTTGCCGCAACAATTGCACCTAATCCAAAAAATGCGCCATGATTCAAACTCGTCACGAATCGTGAAAGTGACAGTGTCACTAAATCAGGTGACATTGCCGATAATACATTCCCAACAGTGAAGATCGACATCAAAAATACTAGTGCTACTTTAGGCCGCTTTTTTACCAATAATAGTGTCATAATAGGAGCGCCAACCATAACGCCAAGGGCATAAATAACCACTATCACACCCACAGATGGAATACTTTCTTGTATATTATCAGCAATATAAGGAAGCATTCCCATTGGCGAAAACTCTGTTGCTCCAATAGCAAAAGCCCCTATTGCTAATGCTAGTAATGCCGTGTTAATTCTCATATAAAAACCTTATTGAAATAATTTATTAACATTTTTATTAATGAGCAGAATTTTTTCACATTGATACTCAATGAAAAAGGCGTTAAGGTGAAAATAACTTTTGCCGGATATGCAATAATGAAAATAACTTTTGAAGAGCTTCAAGCCTTTATTAGCGTTGTAGATTGTGGTTCTATCACCGCAGCTGCAGAACAATTAAACATGACGATATCGACAGTAAGTCGTTTATTACTCAGGCTTGAAGAAAAAATAAATACGACGTTAATCTACCGAACAACTCGTTCGATTAAACTCAGTGATGAAGGTGCTGCATTTTTGCAGAAATCGCGAAAAATAGTTGAACTAGCTCAAGAAGCTGAAGATATGCTATCAATACGGCAAGCTATTCCTTCAGGTAAATTACGTATAGATGCATCAACCCCCTTCCTTACACATGTTATTGCCCCGTTGATCCCACAATTTTATGCACTTTATCCGCAAATCGAACTTGAAATCCATAACTATGAAGGGATTACTAATCTATTAGAAAAACGAATTGATGTTGCATTTCGTATTGGCACACTCAAGGATTCATCACTCAATGCTACTTTACTGGGCTTTAGCCAGAAACGTTTAGTTGCTAGTCCTTCCTATTTAGAAAAATATGGCGTACCACAGAGCGTTGATGAATTGAAAAAACATTGCCTATTAGGTTTTACTCATCCAGAGTCCTTAAATACATGGCCTGTTACGTCGCATGATGGACAGTTATTAAAAATTACCCCCGATATTGCAGGTGCCAGCGGTGAAGTTTTATTTCACCTTGCTATTCAAGGTGCTGGAATTCTATGTTCTGCTGATTTCGTCACGCAAGACGCCTTCGCAAGTGGGGAGTTAGTACAAGTGTTAACAAAAGAAACCATTGAGATCCGTCAGCCCATAAATGCAGTTTATTACCGTAACCAAGCTGTTTCGCCACGGCTGCGCTGTTTTATTGAGTTTATAAAAAAGTACTCAACAAAAATTGAACCATACTAATGTTATTTATTTCCCTGCTCTCTTTGTGCAACTCGTTTTTTAAATCCCGTTAATGTCATTCCTGTATGCCGTTTAAAATAGCGGCATAAATAGGATGTATCTTCAAAATTTAATTCATCAGCAATTTGCTTAATGGACAGATTACCAACTTCTAATAATGCTTTTATTTCTAGAATAACTTGCCTATCAATTAATACTTTTGGCGGGTCATTAAAGAAACTTTGACTAATCTTAGATAAGTAAAATGGCGTAATAGACAATTTTTCAGCATAGAATTTTACTTCTTTATATTGTTTACAGTAAATTGTAATTAAGTCCCAAAAACGCCAGCATAGTTGCTCTTGGCGGCTTTTATTTTCTGGTTTACTAAATGTGTGTTGAGTATGATGATTAATTTCTAAAAATAAATTTTGCAAATGATTTTTTAACTGTAATAACCCATGTTCGCCCCAGTTATGTACTATAGCTAGCAGAATATACCTCCAGTTTTCAAGTAGCTCCACTTTTCCTAATGGCGTTGAAATAACAGGAAAATCATTAAAAAAAGCAAACAGTTGACGTGGTAATGCATAAGCAATTTCTGTTGCTAACTTTTTATCAATCAACCAATATTCCAAACGAAAATTACGTGATTTGGCTTGCAGCATTGCAAAGGAGTCATCATATAAAACGATAATATCGTTTTTACGTACCGGGTGCCGTTTAAAATTAATATTGAATACTGCATGTCCTTGCTTGCATATACAAACCGTCACATAAGATGTCTTAATTGGTTTACATTGCATTTCATCCATATTGCTTTCACCAATCCGAATGGCTTCAGGCAAATCAATCTGATAATTTTTTAAATGCTGCATGATTATTGTGCTTTAATTTGCTTCATATGACGCAAGCATAACAAAAAAGTTGCCATAAGTACCCAAAATGAACAAGTTACGCCCTTATTTTATTTCCATAAATACCTAAAATGGTCTCCAAGTTTAAAAACACCTTACGAAGAGACTAGAAAATGCTACTTACAACAAATAGGTTAGTATTGCGTCCTTGGCAAGAAACAGATGCCGCTGATTTATATTTCTATGCAAGAGATGAAAGAGTTGGCCCAATCGCAGGTTGGCCAGCTCATAAAAGTGAAGAAGAGAGTCTTTCTATCATCAAGAATATTTTTATGCGTGATGAAATTTACGCTGTAACGTTAAAAAATGAAAACCAAGCTATTGGTCTGATTGGATTATCATTTAGCCATGAAAGTAATTTCCCCATTGGGGAAAATGATGCAGAAGTTAGTTATTGGATTGGTGTACCCTTCTGGGGTAAAGGCCTTATACCAGAATCAATTAACGCCATCATGCACCATGCATTCACTAATTTAAAATTAGATAATTTATGGTGCGGTTACTTTCAAGGTAACGAACAATCTAAAATTGCCCAAGAAAAATGTGGCTTCAAATACTATGCAACTCTTGAACCTCAATTTATTGAATTAATTGGTGAAACTAAGACAGAAGATGTCAGTAAAATAACCGCTAAAGAGTGGCAAGCTCGACAGTAATATTTGATTCCATCTATACATATGGCCAGCATTTATCTGTTTGGCCTTTTTCTTATTAATTTATTGTCACAACTCATTTCAAGCTGAATAAAATTATTCTACCGTGTTCCTATTAATGCTATGATTTTTCGATAATTATAAAATTCATACTTTCACTAGGATCACAGGTAAACACATGCAGGACTATGGTATTTGGACCGTTATTACCCCCATTGTGACGATAATTTTGGCGATATTAACTCGCCAAGTCATGCTTTCATTAATGTTAGGAATACTCGTTGGTTTTACTGTTATTCATGACCACAATCTACTATTAGGTGTGCAAGGTACCGTTGATGGTATTATTGATACGTTTTCATCGGCGGGGAATACGCGAACAATTGTCTTTATGGTCATGATTGGTGGGATCATGAGACTTGTTGTCGTTACAGGCGGAGTTCGCGCTCTAGTTCAGTTACTCACAAATAAAACAAAACTGATTAAAAACCGTAAATCTACTCAATTGCTCGCCATTATCATTACCTCTCTTATTTTTATTGAAAGCTCTATTAACCAGCTAGTAGCCGGAGCTTCAACTAAGAATCTCGCACGACAATATGGCGTTGCCCCTGAAAAAATGTCCTATATTATCCAAACGGCGTGTGTTTCTGTTTGTTCCTCCGCCATTATTAATGGCTGGGGAGCGGTAATAATGGGGTTAATCGGGGTACAAATATCCCAAGGGCTGATTCAAGGTGAACCTTTTGATATTTTAATTACTTCGATTGGATACAACTTGATGGCATGGCTATCCATTATAACTATTCTATTCTATGTATTCACTAACGTTTCATGGGGCCCCATGAAAAAAGCGGAAGAAAAATATCAACAGAATTTCATTGCAGGGAATATTTCCCAATTACAAAGCCAAGATAGCGAAGAAGAGATTATTGACCATCCTAATGCTCATTCCTCATTAAACTTTTTTATTCCTATTTTATCGACGGTGTTAATGGTACCTATTGCTCTGTATATTACAGGCGACGGTGACTTTAGCAAAGGAAGTGGATCGACTTCCGTATATTGGGGTGTCATGTTTGGTACAGTGGTTTCTTTCTGTTGGTTTGTCGGCCGACGCCTATTAAATATTGATGCGTTCTTCAAAGAGTTGTTTATCGGTTATGCCAACATGCTAAAAATTAGTTCAATTATGATTTTAGCATTCTTAATGGGAAATGTTTCTGCTGAGTTAAATACAGGTGCTTATATTGCTGAAGTTACTCAGGGCGTTATGGCGCCAGGGTTTTCTATTGGCTTTATCTTTATAATTAGCGCCATTATGTCTTTAGCAACAGGTACCTCTTGGGGAACTTTCGCTATAATGATCCCTATCGGAGTTCAATTAGGCCTGTCTGTAGGAATGCCTGTTGAATATATGATAGGTGCAGCAATTTCTGGCTCAATATTTGGTGATATGACCTCTCCAATCTCTGCGGATGCTATTGTTGCCTCAATGGCGACAGACTGCGAACATATTGAACATATCCGAACACAAATGCCTTATGCACTTGTAACGGCCAGTGTTGTACTTGCTATTTACCTTTACCTTGGTTTCTCTTATTAATTATTGGGAGTTTAGATGTCTCTTCAACAACAATTAGTACAGTTCGCAAAAATAGATTTACTTAACGCATCGACTCCTCTTAATCGATTAAATAATTTATCGCATAAGTTTGGCCGTGAGATCTATATAAAACGTGATGATATGACCCCTCTTGCCATGGGGGGGAATAAATTACGTAAACTCGAATTTTTAATGGCCGATGCATTAGCCAAAAAAGCAAAGATTATTGTTACTGCGGGGGCAATTCAATCAAACCATGTTCGCCAAACCGCGGCTGTTGCTGCCATGTATGGGCTTGAATGCGTCGCTTTGTTAGAAAATCCAATTCAAAGTGATAACCCTAACTTTCTGCATAATGGTAATAAATTATTAACCGACTTATTTGCTACTCGTTGTGTCATGTGTGATGAATTAACTGACCCACAATCTCAAATGGAAGCACTAATTGAAACTCTTTCTCTTAAAGATGCCTATATTGTTCCTGTGGGTGGGTCAAATGTATTAGGTGCTTTAGGCTATATTCAATGTGCTATTGAGATAGCTCAACAGAAGCCAGAACATATAGAATTTGATAAAGTTATTGTTGCATCTGGGAGTGCTGGGACACACGCAGGGCTTGCCATTGGTTTGCAAGAACTATTACCACAAAGCCAAGTGATTGGCGTAACCGTTTCAAGAAAGCAGCAAGACCAAGCCCCTAAAGTCGAGAAATTACAAACCGAGTTGGCTCAATGTCTGGCTCTAACGAAAACCCCAAAAGTACAATTATGGGATAATTTCTTTGCCCCGATGTATGGAATGCCAAACCAAAAAGGCCTCGCTGCAATCAATTTATTAGCGAGGCAAGAAGGTATTTTATTAGACCCAGTTTATACCGGTAAAGCCATGGCTGGATTAATTGACTACTTAGAAAACTCGGAAGAAAAAACTCCCGTTCTGTTTATTCATACAGGTGGAGCTCAAGCATTATTTGCTTACTCAGATATTAGCCAAACAATTAAATAATTATCAGTTAAAAGGGCTAAATTGCCCTTTTTTCTTCTTTAGTACCAAAAATGCTCTACTTTTCCTCTTCTATGACGTTTATCAATTGATTGCTATACACTGATAAAGCACAGGAGAAAACATTTATGAACCAAGTTCCCCATATACTAAGAAAAGCCACGAAACATGATGCATTATTGCTACATAAAATAGGTACGGAAAGTTATTTGCATCATTTTGCTACATTATGGAATAACCAAAATGAACTTAACACATATTTAAGTCAAGAATACAGCACAGCTAAAATCACTGCAGACCTTAATCAACAGCATATTGATTGGTATATTATTGAAAATACTAGCCCAATCGGTTTAGTAAAACTAACCTATCACTCCTGTATACCTGAAACCGATTTAGCTGGTACTTTATTAAATAAACTTTACTTTTCTCCTGGCGCTACAGGTAAAGGTTATGGAAAAATCGTATTTAAATTAATTGAAGCGCTCGCAAAACAGCAAGGTGACTCTTTGCTATGGCTAGATGTTCTCGCAAGTAACACTCGAGCAATGACATTTTATCAGTCAAACGATATGCATATTATGAAAGAAATTTTATTTACAAGCGAAACTCAGCAATCTCTTGAATATATTATGAGCAAAACACTTTAACTGAATATATTGTCACTATAGGATATTCATGAAAAATACAATTCTTATCACTGGTGCAACAGGCCAGGTTGGTCACTACCTCGTTCAATCATTACAGGAAAAAGGCTATCATGATATTGTTTTAGCGGTTAGAGATCCTGCTAAATTGAAGAACACACCTTATCGAACTGTTGTTATGGATTACGATAAGCCAGATACTATTGAAACCGCTTTACAAGATATCGACTCTGTTTTCATGATGACAGGCTATACCATTGATATGCTTGTACAAAGTAAGGTTTTTGTTGATATCGCAAAAAAATCAGCCGTGAAATATATCGTGCATTTAGGTGCCTGTGGGGACGATGACGCGCAAGTGGCACATTGGGCATGGCACCAACTTATTGAACGCTATATTGAATGGTCAGGAATACAATTTACTCACCTTCGCCCCGAATCTTATATGCAAAACTTACTGGGTTATCAAGGAGATGATAACTTGCAAAAAGGCGTCTTGCGCTCTTATTTTGGCAATGCGGTACTCAGTTGGGTAGACTGCGCCGATGTTGCTGAACTTGCGGCTTATTGCTTACTTAACCCGCAACAGCACGCAGGCCAAATTTATCGCCTTGGTTATGAAAATAGAAATTACACACAAATAGCTGAGTTATTAACAGAAGAGTTGGGGATCCCTTTCAGCTATCAGGCAGAAAATCCCGATGAATTTTGGCAACATGCCCTTAAAAATAATTTAGAGCTCGCCTATATGAAAAGTATCTATGACCATTATGTAGATTTTACTAATGGAAAATTAGACCGCTCAGGAATGGTTTTCGATAATTTTCAAACAATAACAGGCAAAGCACCGAGATCACTTAAAGAATTTATTTTAAAGCACCAAGAACAATTTAAATAAACGTAAAATAGGCCTCTACTTGGCCTATTTTTATATTATTTTTTATTCGCAATAAGTATTCCGAAAACAATTAATATTCCGCCAATAAAAATCACTGTGCTGATTTGCTCATTAAGAAATAGAGTTCCCACAATAACCGCACTCAGCGGATTTAGTGCAATAAATGCCCCTGCACCCGCAGCCCCTAATTGTGAGACCCCCTGATAATATCAGACGTAAGCTATTGCTGATCCCAAAATACCCAAATAGCCCAAACTCACTAAATCTTTTAGAGAAAATAATGATACCGTATCTAATGTGATATCGAGACACAACGACGTTACTATCAATAACAAAGTCCCAAATAACACAGCGTAAGTTACCGTATGTAATGCTCCTATTTCTTTAATAACGTTTTTACCTGTTACAGTATAAATCCCCCAACTAACTACACATCCTAGAATAGCTAGATCTCCTTTACTAACCATAAAAACATCACTGCTCGGCGCTTTATCTGATAACAAGATTATTGCCCCAACAACACATAACGTAATCCCAGCACCTTTTTTCAATGAAACCTTTTCTTGCCAAAGAAGAAAAGAAATGAACGCTATCATGGCAGGGTTAATGGCGACTAATAATGCGGCTCTTGACGCAGGAATAATTTGTAAACCATAAAAAAATAAAATTTGATAAATAAACACGCCACTGGCCCCTAATAACATAATCTGCCATAGCTGCCTTTTATTTATTCGTTTCCAACCTAATCGACCGAGTATAATGACAAGAACCAACGAAATACTGGCAAAAAGAAAACGCACCGTCGCGGATAATAACGGTGGAATTTCAGGTTGAATAACCCTACCTGCAATGAATGTTCCTCCCCAAATGACAGATACACATACCATTTGGAAAAATATAAAATTACTTGGTCGTCTTTTCATTTCTGTTATATTGCTCATCCGTGTATTCCCTGTTATCAACTCATATTTCGCTTCTCTTTACATGATGGATAAGCTAACCTTAATGCTGAGTCATATCCTAATGAGCATTTACTCATGACATTAAGCCAACTTGAAATATTCACAATAGTAGCCGAACTCAAAAGTTTTACGCTTGCTGCAATGAAATTAAACATCTCTCAATCGGCCATTTCACACGCGGTAAAATCCCTTGAAAAAGATCTTGGTGTCGTGTTATTTACTCGAGAGCAAAATCAAACCACGTTAACTGAGATAGGAAAAAAACTCTTATTAAGAGCTCATAATATGCTCAATATTCAGGAGGCGATGAAGCAAGAAGCATTTGCTGCAAATGGTCTGAAGGCGGGTATTTTGCGAATTGGTTCTTTTGGTCCGGGGTCATCTTTAGGGCTCCTACCGCCATTACTCGATAAGTTTCGCCAAAAATATCCATTGATAAATATTATGGTTGATGAAGGCGATGATGAAACCGTTACACAGTGGTTACAAGAAAAGCGAATTGACGTTGGTGTTGTCGTTCTACCCGATGAACGCTTTGATACGTTTAAAGTCAAAGATGACCAAATGGTTGCTATACTGCCATTAGGCCATCCTCTGGCAAATGAACCTTCTATTTCTTTGAAGCAGCTTTGTGATTACCCATTTAATTTAACCCAAGCGGGTTCTGGAAAAATCGTTCTAGATTTATTTCATTCACAGAAATTAACGCCAAAAATTCAATTTAAGACAAAGCAATTGCTAAGCACTTTTACACTCGTAGCTCGGGGAGAAGCAATTTCTATTGTTGCACAATTAGCAATTCCTGCTCATCTTCAAGACATCGTGATTAAACCCCTTAACCCACCGGTTAAGCGTAGTATTGCTTTTGCTGTTAATAACGAAAACCAAGCATCACCTGCAACGAAGGCATTTTTACAAATTGCAAAAAAACTATATTCGTGATCAGTCAGTGCTATTTCGCAACTGGTAAGTAATTACGTATAAATATGGCTCGTTTGGGTAAATCTCTTTGATAAGCGCTTTCAACGTCTCTAGACTCATGGCTTCTTGCTTAGCATGGTATTCAGAAATGTCATCATAAAAAATTGGCTCTACCGACAGTATTTTAATATCAGTATAATATTCGCCTGTTTCCAGCGCGTATACCTTCACAATAGTCCCAGGAATATAATGGCTTTCGCTTTTATCACGGATAGTGATAATTTTTTTACCGGAAACCACCAATGGAAGTAAACGCTCAAAAAAGGTTATCGTGTCAGGGGCGTTATTCATAATATTTCTCTTATTTCTTATGCAATGCCTTTGTTAGGAGCCCCTATTTTCTTATAAACCTAATAAATTGCAATAAAATGGTTCTTTTTGTGCTTCCAATTTTACGAACACTATAGTGAACACTCAGTTTTATATACAATCAAACTATAAAAATATTATCTACTACAATAAATTGAGTACACATAATGAATAACAATGAAAATTTGTTCTATCAACAAGAACACTATTTTTGGGCTGCAATATGTGCAAATGCGGTGAAAATCAGCAACCAAACTAGTGCTTATTTTTCTGAGCTGCCATTACCTATATTTAATTATATTTATCTCCACCAAGGCGCTCTCATTTCAGATTACGAAAAGGCCGAAGCGTTATTCAAACAGCAAGCTAAACCTTATGTATTGGTTGTTCATGAACAGGTACTTTCAGCATTTGAGACGGAAATAGCGACACGTGGATTAATCGCAGATGGTGAATCAACCGCAATGATTTTGCCGCAAGAGGCTTTATCACAATACAATTCACCACCACAGCTTAATTCTGGTTTTCAGGTAGCACTGAGCAATGATCAACTGAAAGATTGGGCTCAGCCTTTAATTACAGCATTCCCTGTCGATTCTGATACAGATGAAAGTGACTCAACTGTTACCGACGAGTATATTCGTTATCACCAGAGAGCGCTTGATAAACAAACTAATATGGTGCATTTAGTCTTATTTGCAGATCAGCAACCAGTCTCAACCTTAACTATGACATTTAATAATCAAACAGCTCGACTTGATGATATTGGTACTGATATTCAATACCAAGGTAAAGGGTTAGCGACTTTACTTATTAAACATGCGCTATACCTTTGCCATCAGCAAGGGGTTAAACAGTGTGTATTAGAATCATCCAGCGATGGATTATCTATCTACAAAAAGCTGGGTTTTGAACCTATATTTAATTACTACAGCTACATTGCAGAGTGATTTTATTAAATGCATCTTAATAACCGAGGTGCCTAATTGTACGGGGGTGACATAATAATGGGAGTAATCCCACTAATATATCCACTTTATTTTGTCACCGTTTGGTACCAATGTTGAATATCTGTCACAATTTGTTCTGTCTGCAATTGCCCATTTTTATCTTTGAAAAAATGGTCTAAATCTTGATATGCTCGATAACTAACATGGGGATTACGGATTTGTTGCATCATATTATCTGTACCATGAGCATCCACATTGGTATCCGCCATTGTTTGTATCACTAAATGTGGAGTTTTGACTGACTGGATAAGTTTTGAATTATCAATGGTAAGCATCTCATACCACCATTTTGAACCATGTCCACTGACAAATTGGTCGTTATTTAATTGCTTTTGTTTTACCGCTTCTGCAAATTGTTTAAAACCTTCTTTTGAGTTTGCAACCTCTTCTTTAGGTGTATTATTTTCAATACTGTACAATACGTCATTGATAAAATATTGACCACCAACATTCAATGCAACGGATGCGGTAATAAAGTTTTCTTGAGCAACAATTAAATTAGTCACCAACGCACCTTCACTTCCGCCTAATAGCACGATGTGTTGGTAATCATTTTTCAATTGTTTTAATACCGCTATATAATTATTGGCACGTTCTAATGGCGAGTCTTTTGACATATAGTCAACAGGACATTCTTCTTCCGAAGCTTCTTCATCATTAGTCCCCACCTGACTGTTTAGCCCTGTTTTTTCAACTAATAAAATGTCATTATCAGGAAATACAACACCGAAATTTTTCAGCATGTTTGGGTTATTAATGACGCTTTTACAATCTGAGCCTTGTAATAAAACTAATAAATCCTTTGATTTTTCTGCTTGCTTTTGGATTAAGTAATAGTTTATTTCTTCGCCTGCTAAGTGAAGAGTTTGCATACTCACAGGTAAATCCTGAGCAAATATACTTAACGAATAAGTCGAAAATAACAAAGCAGCAATTTTTAATTTCATCATACACTCATCATGTTTTGTAAGGGTCTTTCGACGATATTATATTGAGTTCTTTATAACAAATAGCACCTAAAATGCCCTCACGATATAAGATAAACGTTAGATATAATGGCCTATGCTTGTGCGATCTTTATTGCCATATTAGTAAACAAGTCAGCCGTTTGTTTATTCAATTCTGTTGTCATAACTAAGATTGAAATTTGATCACAATTGGCAATCTTATACCTCGCGACCCCGGGTAACTTGTCCGCGGTCACTCCCATGATAACTTGATTACTGCGCTCAAAAAGGATTTTCTTAAATTTAGATTCTTCATAATCGAATATCGAGACCCCCATTTGTGGATCTAAAGCACAGCCACCAATAAAGCATTGGTCAAAATGAATTTGGTTTATTTGATTTACTGCAGAAATATCAATGCTCGCGCCAACTTGGCGGTTTAATTTCCCACCAATTAAAATCACTTCATATAGTGGTTTTTTCATTAATTCCAATGCTATTGATGGAGAGTGAGTCACAACCGTTAACGATAGTTCTGAAGGTAAATAACGAGCGATTTCTAAGTTAGTTGAACCTGAATCAATAAAAATACAGGTATTTTGTTTGACTAGTTTATTGCAAGCCTTCGCTATTTTGATCTTTTCATCTTGGTTTTGTGCCGTTCTCTGCTCGAATGTGCCCTTTTCTTCAAGCATACTAACCGCTCCACCATGGACTCGTCGGCAAGCGCCTTCTTGTGCTAGCTCATTTAAATCCCTACGAATGGTATGCTCTGAAACTTGCATTTTACGGGCTAATGTCGTGCAAACCACTCGCCCTTCATCTTGTAGTAGCTGGCGAATTTTATTTTGCCTTTGTTCTGGAAAAGCGACATAATCGAGCATGGAATTCCTCATTGACTATTTTTATCAATCATAATCGAGCAAGAAAAGATGTCAAACACTATCTTGTTCAAGCACTCGAGGACAACTAAATGGCGCACTCTCCGTTACCAGATAGCTTTTTCTTACATGAGCTTGCAAATACTGCCGGTAAAATTTCCCTTGAATACTATCGAACACATGAACTCAGCGTTATTGCAAACAAACCCAAAGTGAACTATCGCTTCGACCCAGTCACTCAAGCAGATAAGCTAGCAGAAAAAGCCATGCGAGAACTGATATCCAAACATTACCCAACGCATTCTATCATGGGTGAAGAGTATGGAATAACGGGTACTGGTCCCATTCAATGGGTGCTTGACCCCATTGATGGAACCCGCCCTTTCCTTTGTGGTCTTCCTTTATGGGCAAACCTGATAGGCCTAACTGAACATGGCAAAGCGGTTATGGGGATGATGAGCCAACCCTATATTGGCGAACGTTTTTGGGCTGATCAACACGGGAGCTGGACCAGTAGCTCTCACGGGCAATATCGCTTATCTACTCGCAAGCAAGTCAAACTCGAACAAGCCATTTTGCATACCACATCACCAGAACCTATTGCAGCACGCCCAGACATTCATTTTATGACGCTGGAGAAACAGGTACTTATGACTCGCTATGGAGGAGAATGCTATGCAATGGCAATGTTAGCAGCGGGTAGAATCGATATTTGTGTCGAATTCGCACTGGAACCTTATGATATTGTTCCATTAATCCCTATTATAGAACGTGCGGGTGGCATAGTGACTACATTGGATGGCAACCGAGCCGAAGCTGGCGGTGCCGTTGTTGCAACGGGCTGCCCATATCTTCATGAACAAATTCTGACTATCTTAAATACAGGTAGTTAATTTTATTTTTTAAGAAGTACTATAAAATGCAATCTACTCAACAAGTTAATAGCCATATATCTTTAATACCCGCTAAAAGGGAGCAAATTTCTACTCGAATTATTTTTTTTATTGCTGGTTTTGTTACCGCGGCTTGGGCAGCCATTGTTCCTTATGTCAAACTTAACACAGGAGCAAATGATGCTACCCTTGGCATGCTGCTATTATGTTTTGGTGGAGGAGCACTTATTGCGATGCCAGTGACTGGAGCATTAGCTGCCAAGTTTGGCTGCCGCCGCTTAATGGTTTTTTCCACCATCGCCTTTAGTTTGTTATTCCCCGTTTTATCCTCTTTATCGCAAGTTAACTTTATCATTATTGCCTTATTATTATTTGGGATTTTCATTGGTTTAACGGATTGCGCGATGAATATTCAAGCAGTGATTGTTGAAAAATCATCTGATAAACCAATCATGTCTGGTTTTCATGGTTTTTATAGTGTCGGTGGCATCGCGGGTGCAGGTACCATGAGTTTAGTTTTGCTACTTGGTGCTTCCGCAACAATGTCATCAATCATCATTTCAGTTGTTGCAGTGGTTTTGTTAGCTATTTGCTATAACGGTTTAATCCCTTACGCTAATGCCCCAACTGGCCCGCTTATCGCTATCCCAAAAGGCGTTGTTTTGGTGATTGGCATCGTCTGTTTTGCCGTTTTTCTTGCTGAAGGCGCAGTACTTGACTGGGGCGCTGTATTCTTAATTGAACACCATGGATTAAAAGAGACTTTAGGCGGTTTAGGGTTTGCTGCTTTTGCTACAACCATGACTATTGGCCGATTACTGGGCGACAAAATTGTTATGCGAGTCGGTTCCGCACGTGTCGTATTTTTAGGTGCTTTACTTGCTTGCCTCGGTTTTGTTATTGCTGTTTTATCTCCTCATCTCATATTGGCCATCATGGGTTTTGCATTAGTCGGTGCGGGTTCATCTAATATAGTACCAGTGATGTTTTCTGCTGTAGGGAAGCAAAAAACGATGCCAGAGGCTCTTGCCGTACCCGCAATTTCTACTTTAGGCTATTTAGGTATTTTGGCGGGACCAGCTGCTATTGGTTTTGTTGCCTTCCAACTATCGTTGGCGACTGCATTATTATTAATCTCTGCACTATTAGTTATTATTGCTTTTGTGACTCGTTTTATCCGTGTTTAATTTTTTAGTCTCATTGGGCTACTAGGTTGTAGCCCTATTCTCCGTTTTCTGTCATCAATTGTTCGTATCTGATAAAAATGGGTGTAATCGTGCTTTATTTATAGGTTTCATCTATATAATTATTCATTAAACTATTAAAATCCTTTCTAATTTTCCTGCTATCGATTTCGTTGTAAACACTGAGGCTTAATGGACCCGACTCATAAAAAAAATATTATTATTATTGGAGCTGGTTTTGTTGGTACAACATTAGCTTGGTATTTATCAAAACAATCTGATAAGCAGGTCATTTTGCTTGATAAAGCACACGCAGGCCAAGGTGTCACACAGCACGCTTTCGCTTGGTTGAATGTGTCATATGGAAGGCCTGATGCCTATAGTCAACTGCGCCAACAGGCGCTTGTTGCATGGCATGAACTCGATGAACACACTGATGGAAAGTTAAATATCCAGTGGACAGGTGCTCTCAGCTGGCAAGAAACAGATTCAGCAACTGCAGAATATGTCTACCACCACCAACAGAGTGGATTTAATGTCGAATTATTGGACAAGTCAACCGTTCACAAGATGGAACCTTGCTTATCTGTTTTACCTGAACTCGCTGCATTTTGCCCAGATGAAGGTAGTGTTGACCCCATTCATGCAACAAAAACGCTATTATCCTTTGCTATTGAACAAGGCCTTATTTACTTACCTGAGCAGGAAGTTCAAGCTATCTTGCAGGAAGGTGGACGCATCATTGGCGTAAAGACTCAAACAGATACTTTTTTGGCTGAACAGGTTATCGTGACTGCGGGTACAGACGCGACTGCACTTATGCAATCGCTACATGTTGAATTACCTGTTATAGCCTCGCCCTCTATCATTGTGCATATCAATGGCTCCACCGAGCAAACATTGGTTCAACATATCATTTCGACACCACAAATGGAGCTACGGCCAGCAGGTTCAGGTAAAATACTCTGTGCTGAAGACTATATTAGTGAAAAACCTGAGCACAATGCGGTGGCTATCGCACAAAACGCCCTTACAACGATTAAAAATTCATTTATAGGTAGTCATACGTTAAATCTTGAAAACGCTTTCATAGGAATGCGACCTATGCCTAAAGATGAGATGCCAATTGTCGGAAAAGTTGCTGATTTCGAAGGTTTATATATTATCAGTATGCACGCTGCGATCACGCTAGCGCCTTTGATATGCCAATTGGCTCAAGATGAAATCTTGCATGGAATAGAACAAGCTGCCCTTGGCCCATATCGATTAACTCGTTTTGTATCAGGTAACTGACAAATGAATATTCCGTTGTACTATTTAAGACATTATCAATCGATTGAAAAAACGTTTTGGACATCTATTTGTGAACATAGTATCCAGATTGCACAACACACAATTTGCTATTTAACGCCCCTTAATTCGCCGGCGTTTAACTTCATTTATTTGCAGCCTGACTCGACCAGTCACGCCTTTATGCAGGCTCACAACCTGTTTGTTTCACAGAAGAAAAACCATACCTTAGTGATCCCCGAAGAGATGCTCCCGCAGGTGGTTAATGAGGCCGAATCTTTAGGGTATAAACGTGACAGCGTCACTACTGCGATGGCATTAACCTTAGCTAAGCAAAATGAAGTTGAACTGCCTGATAACCAAGTCGATATCGTCTTAGCGAATCACGATCTGTCCTTGTGGGCAAAGCCTCTGGTTTCTGCATTTTATCTGTCAGAAGAGCACGACCAGGTTATTCAGGAATATGTGCGTTATCATGAAGATGCACTACAGCAAGGCGCTCCACAGTTTCACCTTGTGTTACTCGTCAATGGCGAGCCTGCGACCTCAATGACTGTGACGATTGAAGGAACGTTAGCCCGTTTTGATGATATTGGTACTGAGCCAAGCTACCAAGGTAATGGCTACGCTTCACAACTCATTGATTACGCACTTGCATTTTGCCGCCAGCAAGGCGTAGAGCACTGCTTCCTAGATGCGTCTGAAGCAGGTTTTGACCTATATAAAAAATTCGGTTTTGAGCCACTATTCCGCTATATCAATTATGTCTGGTGCAAGTAATTTACAACAATTGAGTTACTTGTAGAGGCATCTAATCTGGGATCATTGCTCAGGCAATGGTTCCAGATTCAGCCATTCCAAATCAATCCTAATAACAAAATCCGTCTGATGTTTACATATGAAAATTAATATTATTGGCACGAGTGGCAGCGGTAAAAGTACCCTTTGCCAGCAACTTTCTTTGTTGTTAAATGTCCCTCCTATTGAGTTAGATAGCTTATATTGGCTAGCAAATTGGCAAGGTTCTTCGGATGATGAGCTTAGCCAGAAACTCACCGCTGCATTAGATAACGCGGGATCTGGATGGGTCCTTGATGGAAACTATACACGGACTCAACCCATTAAATGGAAAGAGGTTGATATGGTGGTTTGGTTGGATTACTCCTTGCCTCGAACCCTTTATCAGTCTATTACGCGTACATTAGCGCGCATTTGTTCTGGGCAAGAGCTGTGGGAAGATACAGGCAATAAAGAACGTTGGAAAAATGCATTTTTCAGCCGCGATTCGATAATTTTGTGGCTGCTAAAGACCTACTATCCAAATAAGAAAAGAAACCTAAGTCATATGGCAAACCTCAATTTACGCCATATTCAGTTTGTCCGGCTCACTTCTCCAAAAGAAACAAATTTATTTTTACAGCAGATGAAAGCTCAAGTTCAGGGTTAAGAAACATCTCGGTAGTCATAAAAACCACCGAGATAGTTAGTATTTTACTCAGCGATTAAAGCTCATCACATGCCGTTTTTAACATCGCAGTTTGTTGGAATTTTTCAATTCCTAACTCAATCAGTCGGCTGATTAATTGTGGGTATGTCATACCACCTTGCTGCCACAATTTTGGATACATACTGATATTTGTAAAGCCAGGCAATGTGTTGATTTCATTGATGACTACATCATTGTTTTCCGTTAAGAAAACATCCACACGGGACATTCCACTGCAATTTAGTGCGCGGTACGCAGATAAGGCAATCTCACGTATTTTATCACTCACGGCATCATCTAATTGTGCAGGAGCCACGACAGAAGCACCATTTTCATCAATATATTTAGTGTGGTACGCATAGAAACTGTCGTGTAATACGATTTCACCACAAGGGCTGGCAAGAGGTTCTTCATTACCCAATACGGCGCACTCAATTTCACGCCCTTTTACTGCGCTTTCAATAAGGACTTTCATATCAAATAAGAAGGCAAAATCCAGCGCCGCGTTAAATTCCGATTCAGTGCTGACTTTACTGATCCCGACAGATGAACCTTGATTTGCTGGCTTAATAAAAAGTGGTAAGCCTAATTGCGCCACGGTCGCTTCATATTCAGTTGTTGCACGTTCATTTTTGAGCACTGTTATAAATGGAGCAATATTTAAGCCTGCGTCTCTAAGTAATCTTTTGGTAACGTCTTTATCCATGCAGGCAGAGGAGCCTAAAACACCTGGGCCTACAAACGGCAAATTCGCCATGCGCAATAACCCTTGTAGCGAGCCGTCTTCGCCTAAGTTACCGTGAACAATAGGAAAAATAACATCGATTTGTGGCAATGGCTTGGCATCTTCTAATGAAATAAATTGCTCGCTCGTTTTACCTGGAACAAGTGCGATGGCTCGCTTAGGCGTATTTAACGCAATACGAGAGGGATCATCACCATGCAATAAATAATCAGATTCGTTATATTCATGCCATTGCCCTTCTTTATTAATCCCCAAAAGGCATACATCAAATTTATTGCGATCTAACCCATTGATAATATTTTTAGCGGACTGTAGTGAAACTTCATGTTCTGTTGATCGACCACCAAAAATAACACCGACTCGTATTTTGCTCATTATTTGCTCCGACATAAAACACTAGACCTAGCCGAGAAATATAGCATGCAAAGAAAAGGTTATGGCATAAATTATTTATTTTTCATTAAGACTCGCTGGCTTTATAACCAAACCTTCTTTTTTTGATAGCTAATTATCTTTTATCTATCAGAGTTTCAATACTGATATTCACCTGTTCAATTAGCCACTGCGTAAAAATAGCCGCTGCACTACCTTGCTCAACAGGTTTCGATGACAATAAATAGTACGCTGAATTATCTTCAATAAAACCATATGGCGCGGCTAATTGTTTCGATTGTATTTCGTCGGCAACCATCAAAAATGACGCGAGAGCCGCCCCTTGCCCAGCTAAGGCCGCTTGAATACACAAGTAAAAGTGCTCGTATGTAATAGTTTTACTATTTTGAAGCGCTATTTCTTTTATATTTTGCCAAGTTTCCCATGCATTGGGTCTAGATGTGGTTGATAGCAGTGCTATATGACTAGCGTTTTTCTTAAAATCAAGTTCAGGCCGAACCACGACTCCCATTCGTTCTGAACACACTTTTACCGCGCAAAGATTGTCATTCCATTTAAAATCATTACGCCTCAATGCTAAATCAACGTTCGTTTTTGTGAAATCAATTACACCACCAGCTGCGACTAAATGTACTGTAATATGAGGATATTGCTGATAAAAATGCGTAAGTCGAGGTATTAACCATTTCATTGCAATTGTTGGTTCACAAGACAAGCTAACAACATCAGGAAATGTGCTGTTTTTTATCTTTTCAATACCATCTTTGAGCTGTTCAAATATCGAACTAGTGGTTTGTAACAATATTTGGCCGTTCGCTGTTAAAAAAACAGCACGGTTCCTTCGTTCGAATAACTCAACACCAAGGTATTCTTCTAATAAACGAATTTGTCGGCTAATCGCACTATGAGTCACATTCAACTCATGTGCCGCTTGCACAAAACTGCCTGCTTTTGCAGCAGTATCAAAAAAACGTAATGACGTTAATGGTGGTAGTTTCATATATAGGTAACTAAAACTGACAGATTTGCGTCAGGATAAATCGCTTTTTAGTTTTATTCAATCTATTGATAATAAAAACAATAAATAAACAAGCGATTTCAAAAAAAATACATTTTTGGTCTGTTTTTATTACCTTTAAGGAAATTAATATGAATGAAATTATTGCAGTAGCGACTATAACCATTTTAGCTGTTATTAGTCCGGGACCGGACTTTGCTATGGTAACTCGTAATAGTTATACCTATGGAATTAAAACAGGCTTACTGTGTGCGCTAGGTATCGCTATAGGTGTGCAAGTTCATGTGTTTTATACCGTTTTCGGCATCACTTTAGTCATTTTGAGTTCACCAACATTATTCTTAATCGTTAAACTTATTGGTGTATTTTATTTGGTGTACATCGGGTTTAAATCATTGACTAATAAAGTCAAAATATCCTCAGACAAGACCACCTCAAAGCCATTATCGGCCTTAAATGCATTTAAAAATGGTTTTTTAACGAATGCGTTAAACCCAAAAACCATGTTTTTTGTGGTCTCTGTGTATAGCCAAGTTATCAGTACACAGAACTCAATTTGGTTAAATTTGAGTTATGGCCTATTTATTTCTTTCGCTCATTGGCTTTGGTTTAGTCTAATTGCTATTTTCTTTGCAACACCTGTAGTACGAAACAAAATTCTTAACTACCAATTCGTTATGGATAGAACAATTGGTACTCTACTCATTCTATTGGGATTATCTTTATTATTCTTTAATGTAAATTAATCTTATATTCACACAAATGATCGCTATTTGCCCTGCAACCGATAGTATTCATTAACCACTTTCGCCAACTCAATAACATCTTCAGGAATATTGAGTTTGGTGAGTTTCTCAAATGGCACCCATTCAAATGGAGCAAAAGGCGGTTGTGATGAGGGTAATAGCTCACATAAGTAAATCATATCAATATGCCAATGGTTTCCTCTCTTTTTATCCGCAATAAATTCTTTCAAAATAGCAATGGGCAACGGTAGTACTTGTGTATGAGATGAATCATGCACTTGTGAGGCAAATGGCAAACCGCAACTAATCACTCGGCACTCTAGCCCTGTTTCCTCAAGAACTTCTCGAAAAACAGCATGTTGTGGTTCTTCATTCTCTTCAATGTGGCCACCTGGGGGTAACCAAAAACCAAGTTTTTGATGTTCGTGTAATAAAAACTCACCATGCTCATTACGGATCATTGCTGTTGCCGTAAAATGTTTAATTTCCTTTCTCATCTCACCACTTCTCTTTTTTATTGTGCCATTCTTACCTTGTATTTCTGGTGTCGAGCCTAACACCTTGTTGCCTTCCAGTCATATGGCATTAGCTCTGCTAATGTCACTTGCGTGTTTTCATTGACAGCAACGACTGTTGACTGGTTTTTATCCGACAACTGACTTAGCAACTCCCTGCAGCGCCCACAAGGCGGCACGATACAACCTGAAGCATCAACGGCAACAATGGCTTTAATGACTGATTTGCCATTTTTAAGCATATCTGCAATAGCGGCATGTTCCGCACAAAAGCCAAGTGAACATGCAGAATCAATACTGATACCACTATAGATCTCACCATCTTCTGTTTCTAATGCCGAAGCCACATAGCCAGTTTCTATATAACCATTAAAGGTGGCGGGTTTAGCATATTGCTTTGCTACTTCAATTAAGTGTTTTAACATCATTTTTCCATTAACTATTCTATTGATACATCTTATTAGACGTTAATCCGATAAAAAACATCAAATTTTTTGTGCTTTATTCTAAGTCCACCATATAGAGAATGACTGATTTTATTGTTTTCACCACTCACTAAGCCTTTTTCAGTAAGCTCACGATACACCTGTGACACTGTCACTAATGAAATACCCTCTTGCTTAGCAAAAGCTCTATGGATCGAAAATCGAGCTCTGGGCTTCAATTCTCCACGAGAAATCTGCTCTGCTATTTTATCAACGTTTTTTTGGTAACGAGCCTGAGCCATGTGATTGTTGCTGCGCCCAAAAGATTTGCAGGATGAGTTAATTATTGAAAATATGGGGCATTCAAAGCGCGGTCTTTCAAAATAAATTGTCGTATGCTTAGTTGATACGGTTAGCTGTAAACTTTTAGGGGACTAAATTGGAAAACTCATTTGATTATTATAAGCAACAAGTTATGTATTCTGAGGACGGGGCTCCAAATGAAACCCCATGGGTTAACGGAAAACCTACGCCAAAGGATATTCAATTTCTGATAAAACCATTATGCGGTTAGTGCAAGTTTTGCTCCAAACATCAAGAATACGGCACCAATACAGCTATTAGAGAACTTAGACAGTTTTTTATTATGTTTGACCATATTCGTTACAGCAACCGCACCAAAGATCAGCAGTGATAAGTAAATCATGCTGCAGGTTTCTAAAATTAGGCCAAGAATGAAAAATGGCACACCTGCACTTGGGTAAGCTGGGTCAATAAATTGGATAAAAAATGAAACATAAAAAATGATCATCTTAGGATTTAGTAAACTTAAAAAAACAGCTTTTTTATAGGTACCCTTGGTTTCTAAGATAATTGAATCAACATCACCTGTATTTTCTTTTTTATATAATACGCTATACAGGGTTTTCATCCCTAAATAAAATAAATAAGCTGCCCCTGCGTATTTTATAACACTAAAAAAGATAGGTGATGTTTTTACTAAAGATGCAACGCCTAAAAATGAGAGAAAAATGAGTATAGCATCTCCTGTAAAGACACCTAATGCGGCTTTATAACCATTTTTCACACCATATTTTGCACTGCTAGTTAAAACAAATAAAGAATTAGGGCCTGGTACCAGTGTAATAAAAATAACACCGATAAGATAAGTCCATAAATTTGTAATACCGAGATTTTCAAGCATAGGAAACCCGCTAACTCAATAAAAGTTATAACAAAAAATTCACATTGTTTCTTTATGGTTATTATGATACAGGCTTTACATGACTTGTAAAAGATATCACTGCCCGATAATTACATTACGATACATAAAACCAATTAAATGCAAAATACTAGATAAACAACATTGAACCGGAGGATTAAATTGAAATAATAAACCAAAACAAACCTCTTAATCAGAAGCTAGCTATAAACAGCTAGTCGAATAGAGATAAACACCAAAATTTAAATCTAAAGCGGTATTTAATACCATGGAATAAATAAAAATAGCAGTAGTGATTTGATTAAGGTTTCGCGTTATAACATAAAAGTCGGTGCTATTTAGAAGTAAAGTCGGATAAAGCCTGTATGAAACTAAAATATCCCACCACTAATATTTTATCTCTTTAAAATCAATCAAATTATATAAGTACTCATAACTACAATAAGGTTAGCTTAAATGGCGTCACAACAAAATAATCAATGGCAAAAAGCGATGATGGCAGGCGCGGTTCATACCGCTCCTCTCAATCTCGCTGTTATTCCTTGGGGAGTTTTAGCGGGTTCAATGGCAGTCGAAACTGGTCTCGATTTCTGGCAAAGCGTAGCGATGTCTGCAATGGTATTTGCAGGCGCAGCACAGTTAGTCACTCTTGGGTTGCTTAACTCGGGTGCAGGCTATATCACAATTGTCATTTCTGTTTTTTTTATTACTTCCCAGCACTTACTCTATGGGCTGACTTTGCGCCCCCAAGTTAAAGACTTTACAACACCTCAGCGCCTTAGCATCGGCTTTTTGCTGACTGATGAACTATTTGCGATTAGCGCTGCTAAACGCCAGAGTTTAAGTTTTCCCTATCTCTTTGGTGCTGGGTTTAGTTTTTATCTTGTTTGGTTAATTACTAGCCTTTGTGGGATTGCCATGGCCAATATTGTGGGCGATTTGAGCCGCTTACATCTCGACTTTTCTGTGGTTGCAACTTTGCTCGCAATCGTCGTTCCATTAACCAGAAAAATAAGCACACTTTGTGGCGTTATCTTTTCGCTCGTTGTCGCTATCGTACTTTCAATGTACTCCTTTAGCAGTGCTATTGTTATCGCAGGTGTGGGTGGGATGTTTGTATCAGTGGCTGTTTCACGTATATTGAAAGAAGAAAAATGATTTGGCTTTTAATTATTACCTTAACAGCGGTTGTTTTTACTCTACGTTATATTTTTCTAATACCACAGTTGCCAATACGCCTCCCACTTGTGGTTCGTCAAGCGTTAGGGTACTCAGCACCTTGCTTATTAACCGCAATTTGTGCTCCTGTTATCTTATTGGAAAACCATGAGCTACGTTCCTTCCCAGATAATCCTTACTTATGGGGGGCGTTATTCTGTGTCGTTGTTGCCTCAGTATTGAAAAATATGCTGTTAACTGTCGGTCTTACCTTAATATTTTTCTATTCCCTTATTTATTTCATCGGTTAACTTATTATTCAGGATAAAGCATCGTTTAGCACTTTGCTTTATCTTGGTTAATCCCTCATAATATGCCCCTCTCAAAATACATTCCTTTTCAATTTCACCCTGTCATTGATTGTCATAGTGAATACTTTATTGGCCTTACTCAATAAATAGCCAATTAACTTTTATAGATAATGGATAATACAATACCATGCTTAATAATTATGTTTTACGCAGCGTTCGCTATATGTTGGACTTAAGCGACGCCCAAATGGTTAAAATCGTAAAACTTGCAGATTTGGATGTTACAAAAGAAGAAATGGTGGCTTGGTTAAAAAAAGATAATGAGCCTGAATATGTTGAATGTAACGACAATGTCATGGGGCATTTTCTAAACGGTTTAATTTATCACCGTCGTGGAAAAGATGAAAATCATCCCGCACCTGAAGTTGATAGCCGCCTTAATAACAATATTATGCTCAAAAAATTACGCGTGGCTTTTGAATTAAAAGATACAGATATGATTGAAATTTATCAGCTTGTTGACTTTCGCGTATCTAAGCCTGAACTTAACGCTGTATTTCGCAAACCAGGTCATAAAAACTACCGCGAATGTGGAGACCAATTACTGCGTTACTTCCTAAAAGGCCTGACAATTCGCCTACGTGGTGATAAGTAACCGTATCCTGCTCGTTTTTTATTCGTTTATTTTACATCCCCCTGACATTTGTCTATAATGAAGGTGACAAATGTCAGGAGGTTCAAATGAGAAACTATATCCCCACAACGCCGCTTCAACCCGCAGCTTCTGCTTCTAAGCCACTATGGCGCCATGTCGGGTTACCCGCTGAAAGGGGTATTGAATTAACCCATTATTTACGTCAAGGCCTATCTGTCTCTGTCTTAGACAATATCCAAGAGTGGTCAGGGGTGAGCAAAACAGAACTATTGCGGATATCTGGTATCAATGAACGCAATATCGCTCGTCGCAAAAATGCTGGCCAGCCCCTAAATGCTGATGAAAGTGAACGAATTGCACGTCTAGTAAGGGTATTTGATGCCGCAGTGCGTTTATTTAATGGTGATAAACACGCAGCAAGTGATTGGCTCAATCACCCAGTGAAAGGCTTGGGTCATTTACGCCCTATTGAGCTTATCGCAACAGAAAGCGGAGCCATTGAAGTGATTGATTTAATTGGCCGTATTGAACATGGTGTATTTTCATGATCCTATATCGGTTGGTTAAATCCATTTTTGCTCACGATGCATGGTCGGGCCAAGGGGCTATGCTCTATGGTGGGCGTTGGAATCATAAAGGGACTCCCGCTGTTTATACATCGACGAGTATTTCATTAGCAACCCTTGAAATACTCGTACACATCAATCAAGACATACTATTAAACCAGTTCAGTTTACTATCCATAGATATCAATGATAAGTACGTAATGAAATTGTCGTTAGACCACCTTCCAACGGATTGGCAGCAAGACCCAGCGTCAACCTCTACAATGGATATTGGCACTACATGGCTTAATAACCAAGATAGCTTAGTATTGTTAATTCCCTCTTGTATTATTCCCTATGAATACAACGCAATAATCAACCCGTTGCATCCGCAATTTCAAAAAGCCATACGGACGGTTAAACCACTGGATTTTAGCGTTGATCCACGCTTAGCATAACTAAATATTTGCTAACAAATACTGTAAAAAAGCGTCTATCTTCGGCGATAATGCACTACGACTCGCATAAACTGCACGAAGTTCTATTGGCGCTGGCGATACTTCATCGAATTCTATGCGCACTAATTTCTTCTGTTTAATCTGCTCTGCGCATGCTTCTAATGCCAGAATGGCATAACCGATCCCATTCATTGCAGCAGCATAAGCCAGTGCGCCACTATTCACTCGGTAGTTACTGTTAATTATCACTTTTTTCTGCAAGCCAGATGAATCAATAAATATCCACGGTTGCCCCTGTAACGCACTCAAACTCGAAATGCACGGCATACTGGCTAAATCAGTATATGAACGTGGTTTTCCCACTTTTTCAATTAACTGAGGAGCTGCTACCACAACGCTTTGCCATGATTTAACCAGGCGTGAATGATAACTACTGTCTTCAAGATGACCACGATGAAAAGTGAGTAATAGATCTATATCATCGCTAATGACATCTTGGGGGATTAATTGAGTATCACAATGAATATTCAATTGTGGGTGGGACAATGCAAATTTTGCTAATAAATCAGCTAACAATAAACTACCAGATTCACTCGGAATAGTTAGCCGTAACGTTCCCGTAATTTGCTGTGGATAACAAATTTGCACCACAACCTGTTCTAATTCACTGACTAGCTTTTGACTTTGCTCAAATAAAATGTTTCCCGTCTCGGTCAACCGCATTTGCCGGGTTGTGCGTTCAATTAATTGGCTATTAAGTTGTTGCTCCAGCTGTTTAATATAACGACTCACATTCGATGTCGGCATTGAAAGTAACTTTGCTGCATTGGCAAAACTCCCTTGTGTCACAACAGCAATAAACACTTTCAATAAATTCAGGTCAACAGCCATATTTAACCCCTACAGTTTTCTATTAACCTGAACTAATAGCATTAGCAGTAACCAAAATCCATTATTTTTTGATACCGTTCCGCCAACAATACTTCCATATCTAATTGAGTTAGTTCATTTAAATCAGTCAGTAACTGTTGTTTTAATTGTTGTGCAGCTAATTGATAGTCGCGGTGTGCTCCCCCCAAGGGCTCAGAAATAATAGTATCGATAATACCAAGCTCTTTTAACCGTGGCGCGGTCATACCCATTGCTTCCGCTGCAATTTGTGCCTTTTGGGGATCTTTCCACAAAATAGAAGCGCAACCTTCCGGGGATATCGCTGCATACGTGCTGTATTCCAACATATTAATACGATCGCCAACACCAATTCCTAATGCACCGCCAGAACAACCTTCACCTGTAATAACACAAATAATGGGGGTTTTTAAATGTGACATTTCCATGATATTGCGTGCAATTGCTTCTGCTTGCCCTCGCTCCTCAGCGCCAACACCGGGGTAAGCCCCAGCAGAATCAATAAATACCAAAATAGGTAAATGGAAACGTTCTGCCATTTTCATTAAACGGAGTGCTTTACGGTAGCCTTCTGGCGACGGCATACCAAAATTACGCATAACTTTCTCTTTTGTTGTACGCCCTTTTTGTTGCCCCAGCACCATAACAGACCTACCATCCAAACGAGCAAGCCCTCCCACCAGCGCCTTATCATCAGCAAAAGCGCGGTCACCTGCTAGCTCTTGAAATTCAGTAAATATCAATGAAATATAATCAAGGGGATAAGGCCTTAGTGGATGTCTAGCTAACTGGACAATTTCCCATGCCCCAAGAGATGCAAATATCGTTTTCGTCAGCGAATGACTCTTTTTTTTCAAGAGCATGATCTCTTCTTCTAACTTTATTTCTGAAGGATGCCCTTTTTGTTTGAAAGCAATAAGCGCTTCAATTTTGTCATTGAGTTCAACGATGGGTTTCTCAAATGCAAGAAAATGGTTAGTCATAACTTTCCTAAAATGGTGACGGTAATCTTAGGAGTGTAATCAGAGAATAAATCCCATTCTATGCTTTAAAATAGGATTGATTATTATCAATGGTGGGATAATGTTTAACGCTGACTTTTCTTTAGTGAGTTTAATTTTAAGCTGTTTTCCATAATTTTTTGAAAATTAGGGCATAAAAAGTGATTTTCTTCAGGGCAGTTCGCAATATGCAAAATACCCTTTTTTAAGGCTAATAACCCCTGTATGGTTTGCTCAATTTCTTCAGCTTTTTCAAGTAAGCTCGCACGTTCAATATTAGGGCCATCCTTATGATTGAGCATGATAGCAATTTCGTCGAGTGTAAATTTAGCTTCTTGCCCTAATGCAATTAAAGATAAGCGGGTGATAACATCTTTCCCGTGATAAACCCGTTTTAACCCCTTGCGCCCAATCGGTTTAATCAACCCTTTTTCTTCATAATAACGTAAGGTTGATGCCGCTAGACCTGATAATTGGCTAACTTGAGAAATATCCAGTTCATCATGCATGAAATAATAACCCGCTCTAACATTCACAACTTAAGCTAATTGTTGCCGTAATAATACCGTGATTGCGCCATTCATAAAAATTTCACGGTCAACTACGTAGCCCAACTTTTCAGCCACCCGTAAAGAGGCTAAGTTCCTCGGCTCAATAAAACAAATAGATTGCCGGAACTTATTTTCTTTTACTAGCCAAGACAATGCGGCCTGCATTGCTTCTGTTGCGTAACCTTTTCCTTGAAATTCAGGTGCAATGACCCAACCCGCTTCTGGAATACCTTTAACTTGGGGTTCAACCATGCGATGGAAATCAGCAAACCCTAAATCACCAATATACTGGCCACTTGCTTTTTCACGGACAGCCCAATAACCAAATCCTAATAACGGCCATAAACCACCGTAAGCTAGCATGCGCATCCATGATTCGCGGTCGCTAGATGGCATACCACCAATGTAGCGAACCATCGACTCAGTTGCCCATAATTTCGCAAGTGCAGGAAAATCACTCACTTGATGTTTATTTAATATCAATCTTTCTGTTTCAAGCACAGGTATTACAGCCATTGATTGCATCTCCTTGCTATCTAAATGGGGGTTCATCAAATGTTCTCAATTTCCTTGAGTGTAATTTATCCCCTTCTTGCCTTAATAAATCAATAGCACGAATACCTATTTGCAAGTGTTCTGAGATTGCACCTTCATAAAAACTGTTGGCTTGACCGGGTAATTTAATCTCGCCATGCAATGGTTTATCAGAAACACATAACAGCGTGCCATAGGGAACCCTGAAACGATAACCCTGAGCTGCAATTGTGGCACTTTCCATATCCACTGCGACCGCGCGGCTTAAGTTAAAACGGCGAGCTGTTGCAAAAAAACGTAATTCCCAATTTCGGTCATCGGTTGTAACAACGGTTCCTGTTCTGAGACGTTGTTTTACCAATTCCCCAGGCATATTACTAACTTGTTTTGTTGCGTCATATAAGGCGCGCTGGACTTCCGCTATACTTGGAATAGGAATATCTGGCGGTAATACATCATCAAGAATATGGTCATCACGCAAATAAGCATGGGCCAAAACATAATCGCCAATTTTTTGGCTTTCTCTTAACCCGCCACAATGGCCAATCATCAACCAAGCATGTGGTCGTAAAACGGCTAAATGATCGCAAATATTCTTTGCATTTGAAGGCCCAACACCAATATTCACTAAAGTAATTCCTGCACCATCTCTAGCGATTAGATGATATGCAGGCATTTGAAATTTTTTCCAGGTTAAATCAGAAGTGGCAATTTGTGGGTCTGCATTCTCAGCAGTTAAATAATTATGTCCTACACAAGATAATGCAATATAACGACTTTCAGGATCACGGACCTGCTCACATGCCCAATTCACAAATTCATCGACATAGCGATTATAATTGGTGAATAAAATGTACGGTTGGACATGTTCAGGAGGGGTTCCTGTATAGTGTTTCAAACGCGCTAATGAAAAATCCACACGCAATGCATCAAAATGAGACAGCGGCATTTCATCCGTAGCAGAGTACAAACCATCTGTAATATCATCGCTGATATGAGATAAATCGGTTATCGGAAAATGTGCAGCTAAATGACTGCTTATACTCCTATCCAACACTAAATCTGAACCATCAATGACAAAAGGATAAGGAATTTCAATTTTTGAAGGGCGAACAGCAAAAGTGACATCATAATCTTGCTGCAAAATAGACAGTTGCTCAGCTAAATAAGCACGAAATAGCTCTGGCTGAGTCACCGTAATGGTGTAATTACCGCGTTTAACAAAGCGTGCATAAGCACGTGTTTTTTCGCAGTGGTCGACTTTCCCTTCCCATGTAACACACAGCTCAGGGTAAGCAAATAACCCATTATCCCTTTCAGTAATATCTGGTATGCGGCCTTCTTCTACATAAATAGCGATAGCATCTCTTAATGAATCAATTGCATTGCTATATAACAACGAAAGTTTATCTAAAACATCGTCAATAGATAAGTTTTCATATTTCTGGCATTTTTCCAAAGACACACACAACTCCTCATCATCAGATAAAATCATCTCCGATAACATAGAGTATCAATGTGACAGTTGCAAAATATATTGCGATTAATGTACTTATATCTTCAGCAATGCATTTATTATCATGATCAATGCACTACAAAGGATAGAACAATGGGTAATGTGAACACCGCTGTCACGGTTTGTAATGTAATTATACCTGCCATTAGTTGGCTGTCCCCATTTAACTGACGCGTTAAAATATAGGCTGTTGGCGCCGTAGGGATAGCAAAAAATAGTACTAATAGGATGGTTTCAAGATTTGGCAACGAAAATAGCCCCGCCACTGTTACCGCTAAAATAGGCATAAGAAATAAACGTAGCAATGTCGATGCCATAATAGGTTTAAATTCATTTCTTAGCGTTGCTGTTTGTAATGCGGCCCCAATACATATTAACCCCAGTGGCAAGCTGGCGGCTGCGAGTAATTTTAAAAATTGGTCAGAGCCAAATGGCAATCCGATAGGTGATATATTTAATAACACACCAACGACACAGGAAATGATTAATGGATTTTTTATGATCGGCAATAAAATTTGCTTAACTGAAACCTTTTGCCCCGAAGATAACGAAAGTACCGCAATGACATTACAGCTTGGCACCAAAACAGCCATAATTACCGCAGCAATAGCGATCCCTTCTTTGCCAAATAAATCAGCAACAATAGCCAACCCTAAATAAGTATTAAACCGCGTAATTCCTTGGATATACGCACCAAACCTCGGGATAGGTATTTTGAATAAATATTTACAACCTAGAGTTAGCGCAGAGCTAATCGCTAGAACACAAAGGATAGCACTCGCTAGATAGGGTAATTTAGGATTATCCAAAGGCGCGGTGGCTAAACTGTTAATTAACAGTGCGGGAAACAAAATAAAGTAGTTTAATTTTTCCGCACTCGGCCAAAAATCAGTCGCGAATATTGTCGAACGTCGTAATACAAATCCCATTGCAATGAGAGCAAATAATGGCCACAAAACTAATAGAATCTTATCCATGAGAGCGTAATCTGTTTTTATTCGAGTATTGAGTAAGTTTGTTAATCAGTCTATCGTTAAATTTTTGTAACTGATAGGTAAAAAAAGCGCTATTCCTATATTTTCCTTTTCTCAATTTATTTTCGATTTAATCAACTTTCACTTATTTATCTTTAAATGAATATTTTTCCACCCATAAAAAATTAAACCCTAAAATTATCTCACTTCGCTATATAAAAATCATTTGCCTGTAACGGAAATATTATGTATTTTTATTCACTATAAATGCATAATTAAAGAGGTTGGTATGTTTAAGAAATTAGTTTTTGCTGGCTGTATGTCATTAGCAGCCTTCGCCGGGAATGTTTACGCAAAAGAAAGCTATACCGTTGGTGCTGGCGGGACTTACCGCCCATTCGAATATGAAAATAGCCAGAAACAGCTTGAAGGCTTTGATATTGACATCATTAAAGCGGTTGCAGAAGCAGAAGGTTTTGACGTTAAGCTTGTCAATACACCTTGGGAAGGGATTTTTGCAACCTTGTCGTCTGGTGATCGAGACATCTTAATTTCAGGGATCACGATTACAGATAAACGCAAAAACATGGTTGATTTCTCTAACCCTTATTTCCCGGCTGAGCAAGCGATCGTCATCAGCGAAACCTCTGATGTAAAAGACTTAAATAGCTTAAAAGACCTGAATGTGGGCGTCGTGAACTCCAGCACTGGTGATATTGTTGTTTCTGATGTAATAGGTAAAAACAGCACAGCAATCAAACGTTTTGACAATACTCCGCTTTTATTACAAGAACTGTTCGAAGATGGCATTGACGCTGCGGTTGGTGATGTCGGTGTCATTAAATACTACATAAAAACCCACCCTGAGAAAAAATTTAAACTTATCTACGATAACCATTTCGAAAAACAATATTTTGGTATTGCTGTCGCTAAAGGAAATAGTGAATTACAGCAAAAGATAAATAACGGCTTAAATAAGATCATCGAAGACGGTACATACAATAAAATTTACCAAAAATGGTTTGATGAAAACGTTCCTCAATTACCAAAACAATAATTTAATCTAACTTAAGGCCATCCTTGGATGGCTTTTTCACGTTATAAATCAGGGTGAAAATTAAGATGTCTGCGTTTCGTTGGGAAATAATTGAAGAATACGCTCCATTATTTGCTGAAGGCGCAATGATGACGATAAAAGCGACCATCATCTGCGTTATTTTAGGCTCACTATGGGGGTTAACCCTCGGCTTAGGAAGAACGGCCAAAGCTGAACAAGGAATTTGGAAACCTATTTTACATTATTTTGTACAGTGGCCGGTTCGCTTCTATGTCAGTGCCTTCCGTGGTACTCCGTTATTCGTTCAAATAATGGTTGTTCACTTTGCCTTAGTGCCACTGTTTATTAACCCTCGTGATGGGTTATTTGTTACATCTGGGATAATGTCCGTTGACACCGCTAAAATGCTCCGCTCAGATTACGGTGCATTTCTATCTTGTGTCATTGCAATTACTTTAAACTCAGGAGCTTATGTCTCTGAAATTTTCCGTGCGGGTATTCAGTCCATTGATAAAGGGCAAATGGAGGCTTCTCGTGCTCTTGGCATGAGTTGGGCAAAAACAATGCGCAAGGTTATTCTTCCGCAAGCTTTTCGGCGCATTCTTCCCCCACTGGGAAATAATGCCATCGCGATTGTCAAAGATTCCTCCCTCGCTTCCGCTATCGGCTTGGCAGATCTCGCCTATGCAGCGAGAACTGTATCCGGTGCTTATGCAACTTACTGGGAACCTTACTTAACGATATCTGTGATTTATTGGATGCTGACATTTATACTTGCTCAGTTGGTGCAATATATGGAAAGAAGGTTGGGCAGAAGTGATTTACGTTAATAATTTACAAAAGAAATTTGGTGATGCCCATGTACTCAGAGGCATTTCTTGCGAAGTTAAACCTCAAGAAGTGATTTGTGTCATTGGCCCTTCCGGTTCAGGAAAAAGCACCTTTCTACGCTGTTTAAATGCACTAGAACGTCCAGATGGCGGTGAAATTAAAGTCAATGGCTTTGACGTTCATGATCCTAAAACTGATTTAAATAAGATGAGGGAAAATGTGGGGATGGTATTTCAGCGTTTTAACCTATTCCCTCATATGACTGTGTTAGAAAACTTGATGATGGCCCCTACCTTAGTGAAAGGTATAAAAAAGGAAGTGGCGCTTAAGCAAGCTGAGCAACTCCTGATCAAAGTAGGACTGTTAGATAAAATTGATGCATGGCCAGCCAGTTTATCTGGAGGGCAGCAGCAACGAGTTGCGATTGCCCGAGCGTTAGCCATGCAGCCATCTATTCTGTTATTTGATGAGCCGACATCTGCACTTGACCCCGAATTAGTTGGTGAAGTACTTTCCGTGATGAAAACTCTTGCAAATGAAGGTATGACGATGGTCATCGTCACCCATGAAATGGGATTTGCGCGTGAAGTTGCTGACCGAGTCATGTTCATTGACCAAGGTATTATTCAAGAAGAAGGCACACCAGAACAACTCTTTACTGCACCTAAAAACCCACGAACTGCGGAATTTTTAAGTAAAGTACTTTAGTTTTATTACCTGCTTAGCATGCTAAGCAGGTTTTTCTGATATCCAAATCTTTTTATTATCGATAAGCTAAGAATATTATTACTTAATAAAGTTTAATTTATGGATATCACAAGCCTCTGCAAACAATATCGCTCAGGGAAAAAATTTAAATATGTTTTCTTCTGGGGCCACCAAGCCAAACAAAATCAAATAACAAAAAGCTGTTTCAGCCAATGGTACCCTTCCCCATTTATTGTCAATAACCACCGCTTTGCCAGTGCAGAACATTTTATGATGGCCGAGAAAGCACGCTTATTTGGCGATTTAGAAACGCTGGATAAAATTATTTATGCACCAAATCCTGGAGCGGCTAAAGCATTTGGCCGTGAAGTTCGTGGGTTTAAGCAAGATGTTTGGGATGAAAATCGTTTCGCTATTGTCGTTGCGGCTAATATGGCAAAATTTTCTCAGAATAAAGAATTGGGACAATTTTTACTCTCCACAAATGAGCGCGTGCTCGTTGAAGCTAGCCCTGTCGATAAAATATGGGGAATAGGCCTTGCTGAGGATGCTGAAAATATTGAAAACCCATTAACATGGAAAGGGTTAAATCTGCTCGGTTTCGCATTAATGGACGTTAGAAGCCAACTAGCCAATTTAACACTCTAATTTTTGCTTATTTTCTGATAAAACAGAAAAGCCCGTTGTTGTTAAACCGCGGGCCTGCCAATATTTTATCAAAATATAGAATATACTACTGAGCTCTATTACAAAGGCATCCTATATTCAATCACACCAGGTTTTTCTGCCACCCAGTTATACAGTTTTTGCCCACGTAGATTGGTTTCTTGTGTATGCCAATATAAGCGGCCACATTGTTTTTCTTGTGCTTGTGCATGCACAAATTCAATTAATTGCTTCCCGACATGCCGCCCTCTCATTTCTGGCGTCACATATAAATCTTCAAGGTAGCAAAAATCATTTTCAGCCCATGTTGACCGGTGAAATAAATAATTCACAAAGCCAACAACTTTGCCATTTTCAAGTGCAACAGCACAATACATCGGTTCATTCTCATCAAAAAAACGTGCCCATGCTTTTAAGGTAATTTCTTCACTTAAATCGACTTTATAAAATTTTTGGTATTCCAACCAATATACTAACCATGCTGAGTAATGATCAGGAGTAACAAATTCGACTGTCACTGGTAATGCCATTTTATTCATAATAACCCTTCCATTTATAGACATATTACATAATGGCGCTATAGTACATAGCAATCTGGCTCTGTATAAGAGACACTTTTGTTATTTATTTAGGATCCACTTTATGCGACGCCAACAGCATGCACAGTTTCCATTACTTTTACTTGAAGAAGGCTATATTAAGGAAAATGTTTATCACACAATACGTAACGCTATTTTAGATGGTCGTATTGCTGTCGGCATTAAACTCCCCTCCTCTAGAGCATTAGCCGAAATGATGTCGATCTCACGAAACTCGGTCATTGCTGGGTTTGAACGATTAATTGATGAAGGATATATTTATTCAAAAAAAGGCTCGGGAACTTATGTTTCTCCCCACATTCCTGATGAATTAGTTGGTACCATAGATAGTACTAAGCAGAATGACCAATCTAGATATCCTGCATTAAATCTGAATCCTAAAGTTTCTACTTTAACGAACTTATGGGAAAAATCGCGCCCGGACACCAACAAGTACCAAATGTTTAATATTGGTATTGGCTGTGTTGACCAATTTCCACATGAATTATGGGGAAGACTACTAGGCCGTGTTTGGCGTAAATCCAAACAGCCTATTGCACATTTTAATCATCCTGATGGATATACACCGCTAAAAAACTTATTGGTAGATTACGTCCGTTCGACTCGCGGGGTTCACTGCAAACCACAACAAATTATTATTGTTAATGGGACGCAACAAGCCATTAATTTAGTAGCAAAAATCTTATTACAGCAAGGGGACAAAGTATGGTTAGATGACCCTGGTTATGATAGCGCCAGAGCTATTTTCACCGCTGCAGGTGCTGATATTGCTGCTATTTCATCTGACAGAGAAGGAATGGATATTGCCTACGGTGCAAAACACCATGAAACAGCAAAATTAATTTATACCACGCCTTCTCACCAGTTTCCGCTAGGCACAACCCTCAGCTTACCGCGGCGTTTAGCATTATTGGATTGGGCACAACAAAACAACGCATGGATTTTTGAAGATGACTACAACAGTGAATTTCGCTTTTTATCAAAGCCAATTCAAGCGCTACAAGGCTTAGATAATCATCAACGTGTTATTTATGCAGGGACGTTTTCTAAAATGATGTATCCTGGCTTTCGTTTAGGTTTCTTAATTGTGCCAGAAATTCTGAGTGAAGCATTCACCATGATGAAATATTATAGCGATAGCCATTGTGGTTATTTAGAACAGGCCGCTTTAGCCCAGTTTATCCAAGAAGGCCACTATGCACGCCATGTCAGAAAAATACGGAAGATATGCTACGATAGGCAAAATACGTTTATCAATGCCATTAATCACTATCTCCCTCACCTATTTAATGTACAAATGACGGATTCAGGCATTCATACTGTCTGTTGGGTTAAAGACGGTTATGATACTAACGTGATCCTTAACCAATGCCGTCTGTTAGGCTTTGGAGCACAACCGTTATCGCGCTACTGTATTCAAAGTCCTCACCAAAATGCAATTCTATTTGGCTATGCTGCTCATTGCGAAGACGAGATAATTAGCAATATAAAATTACTTAGTGAACAATTGACTAATATATACCCTAGTTAAACAAGAATGATTTTCAGCGTTTATCCGATAGCGAGAATTCTTCTAGTCTTTATAACTGTACCTTAATAGCATTGTTTATATTGAGGTACTTTTATGACAAAAATAAATTATCCCCATGAGTACGAAGTTGGCGATGTTGTCTTTACCAGTATTGGAACCGAGCTGTTTAGGCAAATAGCCTCGGCTTCTTTATGTTGGAGTAACCATGTTGGTATGATTGTCGGCCATAATGGCGAAGACTACTTGATTGCAGAAAGTCGCGTTCCGCTTTCAACAACCACGACCTTATCTCGCTTTATTGCCCGTTCATCTGATAAACGTTTGTGGGGAGGTGATCAATCTTGCACTATTTAAAATTGGATTGAGATAGGCTGAACGCCTTGAGGTTACTGACTTGGCGAGAGTTTATTGATTCTGCACTAAAGAATACAATTTGATTTAATTTGTTATTTTTTGCATTCTATTCTGCATACTAATGATCATGTTTTAGGAGTGTTTAAACCATATTTAAAGGACAATTGAATCAGCAATCAATCATCCTACCTTATCCTTGGCTAAACTATTGCTTTGGCTGCTGGACTCGATTTTTTCAAGAATGCGTAAAATCTCTTTGTCATATTCCCCATTATTAGCTAATCCTATTTTAATAGCACTCTTTAAAACAGGGCGTAAAGGCAATGCTTCAACTATCGGAAGCATCATATCGTTACCCAAAACAGGTGTGTGGGATGCGGCTATTCTCACTAAATTATTAATTCCTTCCCTATAGATATATTCAACAACTAACTCACGTTCACTATGCGATAATCGGTTAAATGCCGTTAGAATCTCGTTGTTGAAATCGTCTTTTTGTTCTGTGTATTTCGAACTATTATTTTCATCAGGTTCTTCGCCAAATGCTAACCAAGAAAAAGAAACTCCACATGCATCTGCAACAATGGCTAAGCTATCAATTGTTGGGAAAATTTTACCTGCAATATATTTTCGAATCGTAGCTTCTGACATTCCTGTTCGCTTAGCCAACTCAACATTTGTTATTCCATTCATCGCCTCCTTGAGCCTTTCACCAAAGCGGACTATTGGTGTCGTACTAATAATCCGATCGCGAATTTTTGTCTTATCTTCGGACTTTTCATTGTAACTATCTGACATAAAAGAGAACCTCTTCTTATTAACCGCAACAATTAAAATGTAATAATAATCCGATTTAAATCTTGCAATCGGATTATTGTTCGTTTAGTATCATCAATAACGATAATCGAGAACGATTATAGAGTTTGATTATCGAAAGCGATAAACACAAGAGGATCACATAATGCAGCTTTCTAGGCAAGATTTGACACATTTATTTGTGCGCGAAGGTCATGACTGGTCGAGTAAGGCAATTTATACGGCACTTGAGCAGCGTGGAGTGGATTTATCCTCATTAGAAATTGAACACGGTTTAAAGACTGGAACCATGCGTAATGTCTTCTATCGTTCTTATCCAAAAGTAGAAGAGATCATCGCAGAGGTGATTGGTATTGAACCTGCTGTTATCTGGCCGAGTCGTTATCACGTAACGCCTCATTTCTCTAACCTCAAAACAGCTTGATTAGGTGAATTATGTCTATTTGGCTTACCGCTAAAGAATGCGTTGGACTACCGGACTTTCCGACGCGGGTGCAAAATATTCGTAGCCGCCTAGACAAGTATTCAGGTGAAAACGAAAACTTACGTCGCCGTAGAACGGGAACAAAAGCTTTTGAGTATCACATTGATTGCTTGCCAGAGGCGGCGCAGGAAGTTATCAAACAACGTCATTTTAATGCAGTTCTTGAGCAGAAAAAAACGGATAACGCACTCGAAAAAACGGTATCAAATACCAGCGTTAAACCCGTTGATGAGTTGGCTTTAATGCGCCAGTGCCCTGCATTGTTAGAGCGTGAAGTTTCATCGTTAACCGCAGATCAAAAAAGCATTGCTGACGCGAGAGCAACATTAGCCTTAGAAGTGCTTTCTTTGATTTATGCAGGCGATACACGCATTGGGGCGGTGACACGTATTTCTGAACAGTCCCGCAAAGGTATTTTACCTATGACGTTACAGCAAGCTGCGGATAATGCGAATGCGCGTAAAGGGACAACCCGCCGAGGCGTGAGCATCCGCTCTTTACAGGAATGGGTCACATTGTATCAGAGTACCAATAATGGTGATGAGCGATTGGCGTTACTGGCACCCGGTCACCATAAAGAGACACGTCCTGAGCAGGTCTCATGGCTACCGATGTTCTTATCACATCATCGTAATGTGAATGGCCCATCGTTGATGGCAGCGTACCGCACATTCACCGAAGAGTGGCAGGAGCACTACGCAGACCAGCCTACTATGTTGGATGTTATGCCCTCTTATTATGCTGTTCGCCGCGTCATGGATAAATTACCAAAACGCGAACGAGCACGAGGACGCGTGACAGGTTCGGCAGCTCGCGCATTAGAAACTTATCAAAAGCGTGACTGGTCACAGATGCCAGTAAATGGTTGTTGGATATCAGATGGTAAGTCCATGAATATGAAAGTGGCTCATCCTATTCACGGACGCCCATTTACACCTGAATTAACGTTGGTTTTAGATGGTCGGACACGCTTTCTTGTGGGTTGGAGTTTGGACTTATCAGAGAACGTGATCGCCGTTGCATCGGCTTATCGCCACGGCATGAAATACCATGGCAAGCCATTATTTACCTATTCAGATAATGGTGGTGGTGAGAAAAACAAAACGTTAGATGCTGATATTACAGGTATTTTCCCTCGCTTAGGTATCAAGCATATGACGGGTATTCCTGGTAACCCACAAGCACGCGGGATTATTGAGCGTCTCAATGCGGTTATTCCCCGTCGAGTAGCTCAGCAGTTTCAAACTTACAATGGATTAGGTGCAGACAGAGAACATGTGCGTATTACCAGCCGTCGTATCGAGTCTGCTGTAAAAGCTATCGAGAGCAATAAAGAACTTAATCCAGTGCAAAAAGGTGCATTAGCTAAGCTTCCGAGTTGGCAGCAGCTACTTGATGCTATTGAGGTTGAAGTACAGCGTTATAACTATGAGCATGAGCACAGCGAATTACCTAAACGCAACGGTCGCCATTTAACCCCTGCGGCTTACCGCGAAGAAGTGTTAGCTGCTGAAGGCGATGAAATCGAATATCTCACTGAAATTGAATTACGCGAGATGTTTATGCCTGAAGTCATTAGAAAGGCACAGCGCGGTTGGATTGAGTTTAATAACAACGAGTATTTTGCCGAAGACTTGATCCTCGTTGATGGTGACGAAGTTCGTGTGGCTTATGACATTCATGATGCGAAGGAAGTCATTATTCGCAAACTGGATGGAACCTATGTCTGCACCGCAATATGGAACGGTAACAAAGTGGCCGCAGTACCAACCACACAAATGGATAAAGCCATTGAAGACCGTCGTAAACGCCGTATGACTCGTGTCGAAGATAAGATACGTGAGATTGAGGCTGAGGCTCGCCCACTAATTGATACGAAGCCTACGCCTGATTTTGGTGGTTTTATTCCTGCGGATGAACCTATCACGACACCAAGAAAACCGATTACGTTTTTACAATCTGAATATGAATACTTATCTGCGAAAGCAGGTAACCAATAACGGAGGTTTACGATGTCTATCGTTAATGAACTTACCACGATGATGAATAACAAAGGCTGGTCACAAGCTCAAGCGGCTCGCGGTATAGGAGTCAGTACGGCCGTAATTAATCAGTTTTTGCAAAATAAGTATAACGGCGATGTTAATGCGGTAGAAGAAAAAGTCCGTCAGTTCATATCTCGTGAACAAGAGCGTGATAAATCACGTCGTATTAAGCCTGTCTATGTTGATACGTTAATGGCACGTAAAGGGCGTGATGTTATCCGTATGGCGCACATGGATAGTGATATTAACGTTATCTATGGTGATGCAGGTATGGGTAAAACCATGATTATTCGTCAGTACGCCAAAGAAAATTTAAATGCAGTGCTTATCGAAGCTGACCCAGGTTATACCGCTCGTGTTGTTTTGGAGGAGCTGTGCAACAAATTGGGTTTAAGTAAGCGTGGCAACATGCACGAATTGAGCGAATCCATTATACAAAATCTGCGTGATTCGGGGCGCATTATCTTAGTCGATGAAGCGGAAAACTTACCTTACCGCGCCTTAGAAACCTTGCGCCGTATCCATGATAAATCAGGGGTTGGTATTGTGCTCGCAGGTATGCCTCGCTTGATTCTTAACTTAAAAGGTAAGCGTGGAGAGTATAAGCAATTATATAGCCGTGTGGGCTTTGCTTTACGCATGGGGGAATCATTACCCGAAGATGATATCACTAACATGATCACAACCATGTTACCGGAAGCGTCTGAACCAGAAGTATTAAATGCCCTTTATAAAGCGTGTAAAGGTAATGCTCGCCGTTTGTTTAAGTTCTTACGCGGTATATCTAATGGTAGCCAAATTAGTGGTCAACCTATTGATGTTCAAATGGTTCATGAGTTCTCGGAAATGTTGATTAATTAGGTGGTTATATGGCTAAGACCATCATCGATAAACTCGAACTTATAATTAATGATCTGGTGTTTGATAGAGAGATGTCAAGTAAAGGGGTTTTATTTCGCCGCGAAAATCTCGATGAGTTAATCAGTGTATTGATTGATGCTCGTGAAGAAATAGAAAAGCTTCAATCAGCAAAGAAATAATGGGGTTCAACATGGATATCACTATTACGACTGAAAACCAATCCATTGTCTCTGACTTGCTACGTGCAGGCTCAGTGGCACAGCACTTAGAACAGCAAGGCGTCACCATATTGAGTGTGATCACCCGTCAAGGTAAGCCTTGCATTCACGTAGCCCGAAACAGCTATTGTGATGCACTCATTCAGGAAGGTAAGGCGTCTTACCAATATTTTAATAGTCATAAGGGTAAACAAGGCGTGTTCGATACCGAAGGTTGCCGCGTTTACTGGTCTGAATCAATACATTAGGAGGGATTATGGCTGTACAAATTACAATCAACATTACAGAGAATAACAATGGCACAATGAATTATGAAATTATCGGCAGCCATACAGGGCGTGGCGCAACAGACAATGAAATCGACATTGCAAAAAGAATGTCTCTTGGTATCAAAAAAGCAATCGAAGCAATGAAACTAACAAATAAGGGGAAAAGCAATGCACACTAATCCAAAACAATTTACACAACATGAAGTAATCGAGAACTACTGGCGCGATGCGAAAGGCATTTTAACCCCTATTGATTTAATTAAGCCCATTGATATGCAGCGTGACGCATTGGTTGGTGAATTAGTCACTCAAGCTCAACAAATCAGTGAGTTATTACGTCAATTTAAAATTGCTGCTTTCGGTGATATTGAGGCATTTATCGCACTGTCTGCCGAACAATTCGGCGTTAATGTAGGAGGTAAAAAAGGCAATGTTACACTGTATTCATTCGATGGCCGCTACAAAATCCAACGTGCGATACAAGACCGTATTGCTTTTGATGAGCGTTTACAAGGTGCTAAGACTTTAATTGATGAGTGTTTAAAAGATTGGGTACAGGGTGCAAAACCAGAAATTCATTCCATTATTGACCAGGCCTTTGCCGTTGATAAAGAAGGCAATATTAATACAGGTGCTGTGCTTTCATTACGCCGCTTAGATATTAAAGATACGCGCTGGATTAGCGCGATGGAGGCGATTGGGGAAGCAATTCAAGTCGTTGGTAGTCGTCAGTATGTCCGTATTTATGAGCGGGTTGGTGATAGTGATCAGTATGCCCCTATTTCACTTGATATTGCGGGAGTGTGATATGTCATTTATTCATTATGCAACAAGCGCAGCGATTGCAGAACGTAAAGAATTATTTGCTGAAGCACATAAAAATTGGGTTGATGCTGTCCGCCTAGCACGTAAAGAAGTAAATCGCAGATGGGCGGAATGTCGTGCTGATTACTGTCTCAAATCGTCTGGAGGTCATCGTGTCCAAACTAACAGCCAAACAGTTTAATGAAAAATACCTTGTTGGTCATACCTTCATTTATCAACGTAGTCGTTTTTTGCGCGGAGGCCCTACAGTGAGAACATTAGGTAGAGCTAAAGATGAAGGCGAAAGAACCATTGTAGAAATCGATATTGAACCTTATTACATCGATATTGATACATTAAACTGCTAAATAATGTAACTCACTCAAAAACTTAACCTTTTAATTAATGGCGTAAACCCGCAGGGGCTGGCTTACGCCTAAATCCAGATAACGAGGTATTTATGCTTAATAATAACGCATCAACTAATAATATAATTCAACCGAAATTCATTATAACAGCAACACCTGTTTGTTATGTTCGTCCATTCACACCATTAACACCACAAATTGATGTTTCAAGAGAGCGCTCCAGTGAGTTTTGTGAGCCACTTTTTATTTCGCTAAGCGCTGATGATATTCAATTCTCCGATGACTATATTTGTGAATTACAAGCTCAAGGCGTTGATAAGTTGGCAGAATCGTTACAATCCATTCTCGACTCTCTACCTGATCGCGATTATATGGGACAGGTAAAGTCGGCATTAAGAGATGAAATTTTTAACTGCCGTGATTTTGCTAAGGAGCTTCGTAATCACATTGCCAAGTCAAATCTGTGCGATAGCTGTAATGACTGGCCTCGTGGTGGTTGTTCTTCTACGTGTTCAGCTTATGGAAGGGAGAATAATCATGCGTAAAGGTTGGTGTCCTACCTGTGAAAAAGTGCTTCCTAAGTCATTATTTACTATCAGTATTGGTGACAAGGTCGATTTTACTATTCAGCGTTACAATATTAACTCTCGTGGTGCGTCTATCAAATCATCATCACGTACAGGTAAAGTTATTGATATTCAAGGTGATGTTGCAATTGTTTTGTATCGGAAGCAAGAATCTAAAATACACATCAATAACTTGTCATTATCTGATACTCCCAGTCACCTGACTCGCATGGTAGTTGGCGAATGCAAGTGCCAGTCTGCGGAGGTGTCAAGTGAGCATAAGTAAAGAGCAATGGGCGAAAATTGAAGGAGATCTAAAAGATTATTTCGCTTCAGTTGATTTTCAGTACAGAGATACCGAAGTAAGTATAAGGCGTGTTAGTGCTGGGGAAGGAAAAACAGTGTTAGCGGTCTATCTGGATAGCCAAATTTATACTGGATGGGGGCGGCTTAATGGCGAGGATTTTAATCCATTGGTCGAGTTGTTTTGGTCTAAACGTCAAAAATCACTTTATAGCCCTACAAAAGTTAAAAAGTTGGAAAAAATTTGGGGTAAAAGGCGTGCTAAAAAAGAGATCCCAAATCTACATAACAAATTTTCATGGTATTGGCCTTATTTCAGCAAAGCCTCTGTGCTTGTCCGTCAGTTTAAGCGTGTTAAAGAGTTAACTTTGAAGGTAGATAATGGGGGTGACTTACTATGACTAACTTAAGAGCACCTTCACAAGCAGCGGCGCGTAAGCGTCGCCAGCGTGCCAATCAGCGCAAAGATGGTTTGCACCGCATGGAATTCACTTTTACTGACTTAGAAAAAGAGGCGCTTGAATATCTTTGCGTAAATCGTAACCCAGGCCGTGAACCTTATGACCGCAACGAATTGGTTTCATTGCTCTTACTGTGCAACCTTGAGCATCTCAAGCGTCAGCAAGCCAAGTTAGGCATTTGTCCGCATTGTAAAGAGCAAATGCCTAACCATTGCAAAGGGTTATTTATCGGTCAATCTAATTGCTGGTTAACCCGTGATGCCCGTCAGCTCAACTTAACCAGCGTGACAGGTCACGCAAACTTAGAGGAGATAGATTAATGGCATCCCCTAACGCAAAGATATTAATTGGTATCATCAAAGCAGCTCAACAGTACCTTAAATTAGATGATGAAACCTATCGCAGTATTCTGGTTCGTATGACGGGTAAAAATTCCGCTAAAAAATTAACGCTAGACGAGTTAAGCCAAGTCCGTGACTATCTTCATGACCAAGGTTATCCGCGCAAAAGTAAGCGTAAATACGGGCGTCACCCTAGTGTCCCTGCAACAAGGGAAGCTATTTTGAGTAAAATTGAGGCGTTGCTTTCTGATGCAAAGCGTCCTTGGTCATATGCAGAGGCAATGGCTAAGCGTATGTTTGACCGTGAAAAAATTGAGTGGTTAACGTTTGATGAGTTATCTAACTTAATGAAAGCCTTAATCATTGATGCAAAACGGAGGGCGAAAAATGGATCTCAAAGCCGTTGAACATTTACTCCCTGAAACATTACGGCATATTGCGGGGTTAATTGGGTATTCAGACACATTAAAATTAATCGAAGTCTTTGGCGGAACAACGTTTGTTTTCACAAAGACAACGGATACAGAACGCTTTAAGCAACTATTACACGTTATTGGTGAGCATAATTCAGTCACGCTTCAATCTCATTTTTGTGGTACTGAAATTTATATTCCTAATGCTTCAGTCGCCATGCGTGAATGGCGTAACCAACGATTTATCAGTGAATATAACGCCCTTTTAAAGGGCGGTTTATCAGGTGTTAAAGCCGTTATAAAACTGTGCCCTAAGTTTGGTTTTAGTGATCGCCATGCGTGGGACTTATTATCACGACATAAACAATCTGCTATCCTAACCGCAAAACAACCGAATTTATTTTGAGGTGAAAATGAAAAAGTATTTACTAAGCATTATGTTACCATTACTTATGACTAGCTCTTTGGTAAGTGCAAATAATGATACTGATGCACAATACATTAAACTAAAGCCTATAGCAGAGGATATTTTTAAGCGTTCTGTTGCTTTAGCAGAAAGCTCCTATGAGGGGTATCAAAGTTTTAAATATGCAGACGATAAAACAGTATGGAGAAAAGCTCGTGATGAGCGAAAAGCACTTAGTGAAGATGCTAAGAAACTAGGAAAACCATTAGCATCGCCATTCCAATATTGTATCGCACTATCCATTTACTCTACTGAACTATGGGGGCAAGCAATATCAGAGGGTAAAATTGATGTATCAACATTTAACTCATATCTAACAGCTAAAAAAGATTGTGACCATCAGTTAAATAACGCCCCTGAAGATAAATCTAATTTACGCGCCGTTGACCTCTAACCACTGAACCCCTTCAACACGTCAAGCCCCAATAAAAATGAAATACTGAACACCTTCCTTTTGGAGGGTGTTTTCATTTTAGGGGGTAACATGCAAACCACGATTGACGAAGCTGAACTTGCACGGCTCGAAACGCTCTTACCAGATTCAGCTAAACAGCTTATTGATGTTATTGGCTACAACGCCACATCACGGCTCATTAGCCGCTTTGGTGGTGTTACATTAGCAGGTATCAGTGGTGAGGCCGCAGAGCGCACGGGGGGCGTGCATCGCCTATTACGCGAAGTGTTAAACGAAGACGAATGCAAGCAGCTCTTGCACTACATTGGTAAAACGGCGTTTTATATCCCACGGTGCGAAGAAGCTTTTCGCCAAATTCGCAATCAACGCTTTATCAAAGAGTTGTTAACGTTGGGCGAACAAGGCCGTTCACGCCGCCAAGCCATGGCGCTGTTATGCCCTAAATACGGTTTTAGTGATCGCATTGGGTGGAAGCTATTGCGTGACCTTGATGCAGAAGAAGCCGCACAAGACCGTTTATTTGATTGATATTCGAGTGTGATTTATGACACACTAAAAACCCCCTTTCGGGTTTGGTAGCTAACTGCTGAACCCCTTCAAACACTCTCTATTTTCCCATCTCCTTATACTCAAACTCTCTTATTTTTGATTGGGTTTTTCGTCCATTTCCCTCGGTTTTTGGGAGGCTGTTATGTGAGCGTGAGGAGGTTGCCATGAACCCGATCTCTTTCCTTGAAAAGGACAGATGCATGGATGAAAAGATAACCCAGTTCATCACTCAAATATCGTATTGGTTCGCTGGATTGGGTTTGTTTTTTAGTGGCTTGTCATTGTATGAGTGGGGATTCCTCATTGGTGTGTTTGCCAGTGTGCTGCTTGGGACATTGACCTACCTATTGAATCGCCGAGAGCAAAAACGCCGAACGCGTATTTTAGAGAACTATTTCTCGAATAAACCCGTTTCTCATGAGGATGCCGAAAAGCTGATTGAAGCATCCATCAAATCCCCCAAGGATTTATAACATGGATATGAAGCAGCGTTACCTGACTGCCGCCGTTGTTGCATTGATTGTGGGTGGAGCCAGTGAAAGCCAGATATTTGACCAGTTTATCAAAGAAAAAGAAGGTAACTTCACCACCGCTTATCAAGATGCAGGCGGAATTTGGACAGTATGCCAAGGCGTCACCCGTATTGATGGCCGTGCTGTCAAGCCCCGTGAAAAGCTGACTAAGGCACAATGCGAACGCTTAAATGCTATTGAGCGTGATAAAGCCATTGCCTGGGTGAAAAAGCATGTTCCTGTGTCACTCACACCGCCTCAAATCGCGGGTATCGCTTCATTTTGCCCTTATAACATCGGTGCGGGTAAATGCTTTTCATCCACCTTCTACCGCAAGTTACAGGCAGGTGACATCGAGGGTGCCTGTAAAGAGATCCCCCGTTGGGTCTTTGATGGTGGGAAGGACTGTCGTAAAACTCAAGGTCAGCCTGGTGGTTGCTACGGCCAAGTTATCCGCCGTAATCAAGAAGCTGAGCTGTTGTGTTGGGAGTTAATGCAGATGAATACCACTTGGACAACGCCATGAACTCAATCACAGAAAACACATTAACTCGCTCATTGAAAATTGCACTCATTGTAGGCGCGTGGTTGTTATTTGCGGCGGGTGCATTTGCGGGTGTCATGCTGGCACGTTATCACTACAACACCATTATTCAAACTAACCAAGCGACGTATGCCAGCCAGTTAAAGGCTATCTCCGATGAGGCATCCGCCGCAACACAACAAGCCATGCTACGCATGGAAGACGCCCAGCGTGAAAAATCGCGATTAGATACGTATTACACACAGGAGTTAGCCCGTGAAAAAGCCCAATCTCAAGCCTTGCGTGATGATTTGTCTACTGGCCGTCGTCGGTTGCAGTTCGCCCGCGCCGATCTTGCAACCTGTCAGCTCACCGCAAGCCACCATTCCAGCGCCAGCACCGTGGGCGATGGAGCCGAAATCCAATTCTCTGTTGAAGCTGGACTCCTTGTTGAAGATATCCGAACCGATATCAAACGAGATCAGGACAAGCTCGACTACTTACAAGGCTATGTAAAAGACGTCGTTAAAGAGTGCCGCAGAGAGGTCACCCCATGAAGATGACACCATTATTACGACGCTGTATGCCCGTGTTAGCCGCTATCGCTATCCTGATGTGCGCATTTATTTTTCTGAGTACCGGGTTTTGGTTACGTGTCGTCAGTACCTGTGACCGCGCGCAAGACCTCAGCAATCGAACTACTTACTTAGACGGCCTTGTTTGCCGTTATCACGATACCCATGAGGCCATCAAGCCACCATCAACAAGGAGTTTAAGATGAAAAAACGCCCACAAAAAGGACGTAAAAAAGACGTTTTACTGTCCATTAACAGCCAGTTAAATCGGATTGAACACCGAATTGAACGTCAAATGGAAAACATGGATGAGCAAATTGACCTCATTCGTGAAGAGGCAACCAACGGGGCTATTCGCCGTGGTTATGTGGCAGGCGCTATTTCAGGTGGTGTCACCGCTTGTGTGGTCAGTACGGCGGTGATTTTAATCCGCGCGAAAATGGGCTTGTAATTATGGCGTATCCGCAAGAGACACGCGATAAGTTACGGCGCGCTTACATTTTTAGTCAGCTTTCCCTAGAGGTGGCGGCGAGTCAAATTGGCGTGGCCTTTGTGACCGCGCGGCGCTGGAAGAAGGAAGCCCAAGACAAAAATGACGATTGGGACAAAATGCGTGCCGCGCACATGTTGGCAGGTGGCGGCGTTGAAGATGCAGGTCGTGCGGTATTGATGAGCCTTGTTGTGCAGTGCCAAGCCGTGACAGAGCAAATCAATACAAACCCTGATATTCCTGCCGAGAAGCGTGTTGAGCTGTTGGCAAGCCTTGCGGATGCCTTTAATAAAGCCACGTCTGCAAGTAAAAAAATACTGCCTGAAACGGATAAATTGGCCACGGCCATCGATGTGATCCAACGGTTCGGGCAGTTTATCAGTGACAAGTACCCACAACACAACGTGGTGTTTGTGGAAATTTTAGAAGCCTTTGCCGAAGAATTGGAGCGTGCATATGGATGAAATTAAAAAACAATTAAAAAACTATTAATATCAAATACGTGGTTTTGTTTCGACGGAAGCAACCGAAGAGGAAAAGCACCTGTTAGCGGAAGCAGAAAAAGAGACACAAGTGTTCATTACTCAGTTACAGGAGCGCTACCCTAATTACCTAGGTTTAATGGGCGGTGCTTTAGCTGTTCTTGATACGATGATGAGTTGGGAGTAAGCGCAATGATGCCTGAACGATTGCTTAAGGCATCACTGGTATTACGGGGTAAGCATACACTGAACAGTGTTTTAAACCCCAATCATGATAATTAGGTCACCATGCCCCATCTTTACGTGGGTTAGTTCTGACGCGAGGGGTTGAGTTTATTTTTTCGGTTAAGAAAGTGGTTTTACAACGTGGACATTGGAGGGTGTGATGAAAAGTTTCCGGCTGGCCTGGTTGCAATATCGACGCGATATGTTCGTGGTTGCAGTGGGGACAAAGATAATGAAGGGGCTGCGTCCCTGCTTGAGATGGTTTGAGTTTAAACACCGTGCTGCCACTACTGAAAGTATGCAGCTCATAATCTTCAAGTTTTATCAGGTGGTTTTTAAGCTCTATCAATTCGCGTTCTACCGCGTTTTTTTGGCTCAAGATCGCCTCATACAGTTGGTGCGCCGTCAGCACTTGGCTTTGTAATTGAATAAGCTGCGGGTAGATATCGGATTCAACTTTCATGATAGACAAGGCTTCTTTAGTGTCAATCGCACCCTTAACGGTACTAATGACTTTTTTGAGGCTGTCATAGCCAGGAATGATATCAGCAATACTCATTTAATTTTCCTTTTATCAATGGGTCATAACAGATTAAACAACAGGTCATCATAATGGCAAAAAAGGTTTCATTAAAAGCATTTAAAGCCTCACTCCAGGACTACATCACCGAACTGCGCCAAACCATTGAGGCGGAGTGCTTAGGCTTTGATGCTGACCCCGAGGCTGCTGAGGCAAGGCGATCGCAAGTCGCAGATGTCGAGAACGGCTACAGCTTCTTTGTGGAAACCTATTTCCCACATTATGTGCGCCACCCCTCCCGTAGTCAGTTGCATAATTATCTTTTTAGTCGTTTACCTGCCATTGTTGCGAGTTCAGATGCCGAAAGTGACGCCATCGCCGCACCGCGTGGTGAGGCTAAATCGACGCTGGTGAGTCAACTCTTTACGCTGTGGTGCATTATCCGTGAGCTGAAAAAGTATCCGGTCATCATTATGGACAGTATCGACCAAGCCTACCCGATGCTCGAAGCCATCAAAGCCGAACTGGAATATAACCCACGACTAAAAAATGATTACCCTGATATTTGCGGTCAAGGGCGTACTTGGCAGATGGGGACTATCGTCACACGCAATAATATCAAAGTGACAGTTGCGGGTAGCGGTAAGAAATTGCGGGGGTTGCGACATGGGCCATATCGCCCTGACTTAGTGGTGCTCGATGATATTGAAAACGATGAGATGGTGCGTAACCCTGAGCAGCGCGAGAAGCTGCATAACTGGTTAAAAAAAACGGTGATGCCACTCGGTGAAGCAGGCGGCAAAACTGACATTGTTTACATCGGAACCATCTTGCACTATGACTCGGTACTCTCTCGTACCCTCAATAATGCCATGTGGCGGACGGCACGGTTTAAAGCCATTCTCCAGATGCCTGCCAATATGAAATTGTGGGATGAATGGGAAACCTTGATCCACAATAAACAAATTGATGAAGCTGAGCGCTTCTACCATGAGAATGAGCCTGCGATGTTAGAGGGGGCAATTGTCTCTTGGGCGGCACGCCCACTGTTAACCCTCATGAAAATTCGTGCGCGTGATGGTCATGATACGTTTGACTCCGAATACCAAAATGACCCCGTGAGCGGTGAAGATGCGATTTTTGCCAGTTGCATTACCTTTTGGTCTAACCATCTCTCCGATTGGATTTTTTACGGAGCATGTGACCCAAGCCTCGGTAAGCAGAATAAAACTCGTGACCCGTCAGCCTTGCTCGTGGGCGGATTCAATCGCATGACAGGTATCCTTGATGTGGTTGAGGCAGATATTAAACGCCGTTTACCTGACCGCATTATCTCCGATGTGATTGACTATCAGCGCGAATACGGCTGTTTAACGTGGGCGTTTGAATCCATCGCCTTCCAGGAGTTTTTACGTACCGAATTAGTGAAGCGTTCTGCGATGTTAGGGATACCCGTTCCTGCTATCCCTGTCATTCCAAACAGTGATAAAGCCTTGCGCATTGAGTCTTTACAGCCTCATATGGTCAATGGGCTTATTCGTTTGCACGCAACACAACACACGCTGATTGACCAACTGCGCCACTTTCCCAAGGCTGACCATGATGATGGCCCTGATGCCTTGCACATGCTTTGGTCTTTGGCGGTTTCTCGTGCAGGTAACACCGATATTCAAACTCGTCCCCGCCGACCGGAAGGTCGACGCTTTGGGTCGGGTGCTTGGTAGGAATTTATTATGTCAAAAATTGTGGATATACACGGTAACCCGTTACAACGTGAAGTTTTAAAAACGTCACAAACCGTAAAATTAGCACGGATGAGTCGCATTTATCCTGATCATCCCTCACGTGGACTCACTATCCGTAAGCTTCCGCGTATCTTACAAGCGGCTGAACGCGGTGACTTGAGTGCGCAGGCCTGCCTGTTTGGGGATATGGTCGAGCGTGACGGCCATATCTTTGCCGAAATGGAAAAGCGCAAGAATGCGTTATTAACGTTGGATTGGTCGATTGAGCCACCAAAAAATGCCACCAAAGCCGAGCTAGACATGACCGCGAACGTGCAAGCCTGGTTTGATGCGATGCCTGAAATTGAAGATATCATACTGAATGGGATGGAAGCGGTGGGACATGGGTTTAGTTGCCAAGAGTTGGAATGGGATCGCCTTGATAACACGTGGTTACCCAAAGCCTTGCACCTGCGTCCCCATTATTGGTTCCGCACCTTGCCTGAGCAACGCGACGAAGTTCGCCTCAACACCGATGAAATGAACGGCTCGGAGTTATGGCCGTTTGGTTGGCTGGTTCATCGTCACAATGCCCGCAGTGGGTTTATTGCCACCAGTGGGTTATTCCGCGTTCTCGTCTGGCCGTATCTGTTTAAAAACTTTTCGCTGCGTGATTTTGCTGAGTTCTTAGAGATTTATGGCTTGCCTGCACGGATTGCCAAATACCCTGCGGGCACGTCCGATGAGGACAAAGATAAACTGTTAGATGCACTGGTTAACTTGGGGCATGATGCGGTTGCAACCGTTCAACAAGGGACAGACATCAACTTTGAAAGCGCCGCAGGGGGTGGCTCTGACCCGTTCATGGAAATGATTGCCTGGGCGGAACGGACACAATCCAAAGTAATTTTAGGGGGGACATTAACCTCACAGGCGGACGGAAAAAGCTCCACCAATGCCCTCGGTAATGTGCATAACGAAGTGCGTCACGATTTAAAAACCGCCGATGCTCGCCAGCTTGAGGGGATGTTTCGCCAGCTTATCCAAATGTTGTTGGCTCTCAATGGCTATCAAGACGTGAACCCACGTCGTTTACCACGTTTTGTGTTTGATACCCGTGAAGCCGTTGATTTACCACAGTTTGCTGATGCGGTGGGTAAGTTAGTGACCGCAGGTGTGGGGAGTATCCCTGTTTCTTGGGTGCATAAGAAAGCCGCTATCCCGCAAGCCCAAAAGGATGAGCCTGTATTGCAAGCGCGCCAAGCCCTGCCGTTGTTACCCACACCATTAAGCTACGGTCATTCACGTTACGGGTTGGGCGTGCTAAGTCAAACGGTAGAAGCGGATGGAATAGATCCCGCACAAATCACCCTCGATAATGCACCGCCGCAGTCTGATACCATTGGGGCAGCCATGAGCCAACTCTTAACGCCGATGGTGGCCGCTCTCAAGCAAGGTCAAAGTGTCGATGACGCCATGAATATTATTGCGCAAAGTTATCCGCTTTTGGATGACAGCACGCTTCAAACGTTATTGAGCCAGGCTATCTTTGTGGCGGATGTGTGGGGGCGCCTCCATGCCGACAGCTAAACAAGCGGTAGATTTGCGCTATGCCATGAGCCTCCCCCCTGCGGAGGCAATTGCTTACTTTGAAAGTAAAGGCTATGCCGTTGGTTTCCATTGGTATGATATTGAAGCACAAGCCCACGCCAAAGCGTTCACTGTCGCAGGTGTGCTTAAGCTTGATGTGTTGCACGATATTCGCCAAGCGTTAAACGAAGCCCTTGAAAAGGGTGAGACCTATGCCGATTTTGAACGACGCCTCATTCCCATTCTTGAGCAAAAAGGCTGGCTCGGGAAAGGCTTGGTTGCCGATAGGGATACAGGGGAGCTGCACGGCAAGCGTTTAACCCCGCGTCGATTAGACACCATTTTTCAAACCAATCTGCAATCCTCGTACATGGCGGGACGTTACAAGCAGCAAATGGCAACCGTCGAGGAGCGCCCTTATTGGGAGCGCGTGGGGATTATGGATAATCGTATTCGTCCTTCTCATGCGGCACTTAATGGGTTTATTGCCCGCTATGACGATCCGATTTGGCAAACCATTTACCCGCCTGATGGTTACCGTTGTCGCTGTCGGGTGCGCACACGCAGTGCCGAGGATGTTGAGCGTTTGGGGTTGATGGTGCAGTCCTCTGAGGGGCGCTTGGTGGACGTTGAGCAAGAGTATGGCGTGCCAGGTGAAACTCGTACCGTCACAGGCTTTAAAAATCCGAAAGACGGTCAAGTGTATACGCCAGACCCGGGTTTTGGTTTTAATCCTGGACAGGTTAACTATCAACCTGAATTAGATAAATACTCCCCAACGGCCGCGAGTCAATACATCACAGGCTCACTCACAGGCGCGGACTTTCGTTTAGGGTATCAAGAGGCGGTCAATGCCACACAACCTAACCCTGCACAACGTTATCCCATTGCCGCGCGTCCTCAATCTTCCGCCCCCAATACAGATGCATTTTATGTTGATGCGCCCACCATTAAGGCACTCGCCCAACAGGATATCACGCAAGCCGATTACTTATTTGTACAGCAAATTATTGAATCACCGCAAAAAATGCGGTTGGGTGAGGATGGGGTTCAATACTATGCAACGCAACACGAAAAGCGTTGGTGGGTCGTTGAAGTTAAAGATAATCAATTGCAGCGTGTCACCACGCAAACCGACTTTTGAGGTTAATATGATCACCGTCAAAATTGATACACGCGAATACGAAGCCGCACTGCAAAAACTGGTCGATGGTATCGAAAGTCGCGCGCCTTTGATGCGTAAATTAGCGGGGATGATGGCGGATGCGGTAGAGGAAAACTTCGCACAAGAAGGTCGCCCTGCGTGGTTAGGTTGGAGTCCCGCTTATGCGCGTCGTCGCGCAGGCGGGAGAATACTACAAGACAGCGGGCGATTAGCCAGCAGCATTGGTCAATACAGTGATAATGATAGCGCTGTGGTGGGAACCAATGTCAAGTATGCGCGTATCCACCAAGAAGGTGGTGAGATTAATATTCCTGCACGCAGTCAACAAGCCTATTATCGGCAACGTAAAGACGGCACCGTGGGTAATCGTTTTGTTCGCAAGTCGCGCAGTAACTTTAGCCAATACCACACGTTACCCGCCTATAAAATCAAAATCCCAGCGCGACCCTTCTTGCAATTGGACGAGTGGGATCAATACCGTATGACGTTAACGGTGGAAGATTATTTAAGCCGACTGATTGAATAAGTTAAAATAATGCCTGTAAGACGCTGTGAGCCATTTTAATGAGTTAGAGTGTCATTGTTCGTGGTTGGATGTTTAAAACGTTTTTAAACGGGGTTTAAATGCGTTATCGTAGAGATTGCATTGCAAGCCCTCAGTCATTTTACTTTTCCCGCTTTATCACCGAGTGCTGAACCTCTTCACACACTCCCCATTACTGGCAGTTGTTATGCTGCCCGCATGAAAAAATACATTGCTGCTTGTGTCGCTGAAATTCTCAGCCAAAACCTTAACGAAATCCAGCTCTTCCCTGCTGGCGAGTTTCGTGCTGTCGATGGTCGCCCCGTTGAATGTGACGCGTGGTTAATGACGCGTGAAATCGCTGAAACGTTGATTGCACAGGTCGCAGCCCGTCAAACACCTTACGTGATTGACTATGAACACCAAACCCTCCGCGCGTCTCAAAATGGTAAACCTGCGCCCGCAGCGGGTTGGTTTACGGATATTGCGTGGCGTGAAGGCGATGGTCTTTATGCTATCAACGTGGAGTGGACGGAAGCGGCAGCAGCGGCCATTACCGCCAAAGAGTACCGCTTTATTTCCCCTGTTTTTAACTATGACAAAAACGGTCATGTGACAGTCTTGCTTCATGCCGCACTGACCAACACCCCCGCAGTAGATGGTATGGATGAAGTGATGCTTGCCGCTGCTTCTCAGTTTGCTGCACTTTCTCAACCCACCGAAGAGGATCTCACTGTGGATGACGAACTCATCAAAGAGCTACTCAGTAACCTGCGTTGGATGCTGAACTTGCCCGCCACGGCAACAGCAGAAGATATCAAAACAGAACTGCAAAAAGCGATTGACCTGATTTCAAACGGTCAAGGCACGACCGTCGCCGCCAATCAAAGCTTAGTGGATTTACTCAAAGGCAAAGAAACCTTGATTGCTGACCTGTCCAGTAAAGCCTACGACCCAACCAAACATGTACCACTTGCAGGCTATCTTGAACTGCAAGCGAAGTACAACGAAGCATTGAACGCAGGTCAGCAACAGGAAGTGAGTGGTCTGATCCAGGCCGCGCTCAGTGATGGACGTCTCAACACGGCCATGAAAGATTGGGCGGAAGACTTAGGGCGTAAAGACCCTGACGCACTTAAAGGTTATCTCGAAAAAGCCACCCCGATTGCGGCATTAACACAACTGCAATCCAAGGGTAAAGCGCCCGCAGGTGCAGAGCAAAGTACCTCTGTGACCACGGAGCTGACCGAAGACCAGTTGGCGATTTGCAGCCAATTCGGGCTTGACCCCGAAGAATTTAAAAAACAGTTGGGAGAGTAACTCATGACCCAAGATAGAAATACCCCTCACCGTGACGGTGAATTGTTTGCGGTACGTTGTGCTGCTGCCGTGCGTATCTACGGCGGGCACATTGTGTGCGCCAATGCCGACGGATTTGCTGTCCCAGGTGCATCGGGTTTAACCGTACTGGGCGTCTCGGATGATTTTGCCGATAACCGCGACGGTGAACAAGGCGATATCAGTGTGATGGTGCGTCGTCAAAAAGCCTTTTATTTAGGCAACGATACGGCTAAGCCTGTCACGCAAGCCCATGTAGGCAAACTGTGTGATGTGAAAGACTCCGTGACGGTGTGTGAGGCTGGAGAAGCCACGACTACCCCTGCGGGTCTTGTGTTGGAAGTCACCGAAGATGGTGTCTGGGTCATGATGGGTTAATTAGGAAAATACCATGATTGTGAATAAAGCCAATATCAGCGCGTTATTTGTCAGTATTAATATGACATTTAACAATGCATTAAAAGAGGCGCCTTCAACCTGGCAAAAAATTGCCATGAAAGTGCCGTCGACGGGAAAATCTGAAGATTACAGCTGGTTATCCAACTTCCCTGCGATGAAACGTTGGGTCGGTGAAAAAGTGATTAAATCACTCTCCGCCCATAAATACACCATCGAAAATGACGACTGGGAAGCCACGATTGAGGTCGACCGTAACGACATTGAAGATGACAGCACAGGTAAATACGCGGTTCAAGCCAAAGGTGCAGGTCGCTCTGCGGGCATGTTGGCTGACGAAATTGTCTATGAAGTCCTTAACCTCGGTTTTGAACGTCCGTGTTATGACGGCCAATACTTCTTTGATACTGACCACCCTGTCGGTAAAAACTCGGTTTCCAATAAAGGCACGAAAAAACTGTCCATTGCAACCCAGGCAGCGGCTATGGCGTCTTACGGTGCAGCGCGTACCGCCCTGCGCAACATGAAAGACGACGAAGGTCGCCCGCTGGATGTGAACCCCAATATTTTACTGGTTCCTCCTGCGCTTGAAGATATCGCGAATGCCCTCATGACGGCTGACCGTTTAGAAGATGGTAAGGTCAATATCTACAAAGGTACTGCCGAAGTTGTCGTCTCGGCGCGTATCACCTCCGATACGGCGTGGTTCTTACTGGATACCACTCAAGCCGTTTTACCGATTATCTACCAAGAGCGCAAAGCACCTGTGCTGGTTGAACAAACCGACATGAACAGTGATGGTGTCTTTAAGCGCAAAAAATTCCTGTTCGGTGCCGAAGCACGTGCCGCAGGGGGGTATGGTTTTTGGCAATTAGCCTATGGCTCAACAGGGAGTGATGCGTAATGCCGATTATTATTACTGCGAAAGTGAATGGGTTTCGTCGCTGTGGGATTGCGCACAGTGACACCGCGACGGAGTACCCAGACGACCACTTCACCAAAGACCAGCTAAACGTGCTGCAATCTGAGCCGATGCTCGTGGTCTCTGTGGGTGACGCGGGTGCAGAAAAAAAACAGCCTGATGCGGGTGCAGAGAAGCAAATCAGTGCATTGAAAGCGGAAGTGAAGCGCCTGACGGATGAAAATCAAGCCTTACACGCAGAGCTTGCTCTCTTAAATACGCCTAATGCCCCCGTAGAGCCATCCGAAAATAAAAAATCGGATGATAAACCCGCACCGAAAGGCAAATAAGGGAGCCTGCTATGTACGCCACACAAGATGACATGGTGAAAACCTTTGGTGAACGCGAATGTGTGAGCCTCACTGATGAAGCCATGACAGGACAAATCAATACTGAGGTGATGGTTTATGCGCTGGAACGCGCGAGCAGTGAAATTGACGGTTATCTTGTGGGGCGTTATGCGCTCCCCTTTGCAGATGGTGCTCGGATATTGACGGGGCGATGCTGTGACATTGCCCGTTACCATCTGGCAACAACGTATAAAATGTCCACGCCTGAAATCCAGACACGCTATGACGATGCTATTCGTTTTTTTGAGCGCGTGGCCGAAGGCAAAATTAGTCTGGGGCGTTCCGATAACGGTCAAGTGATCAAGTCGTCTTCACAAATGAAATTTGGAAGCAGTCAACGTCAGTTTGGTCGTGACTCAACGCGCGGAGGTGCATTTTGATCACTCAAATTGAAAGCAGCATCATTCAACGTCTAACGCTGGGTATGGGGCGAATGTTACGTGAAGTTGCCAACTACAGCGGTGAACTCGATGTGGATATGGGCAATATCATCCGGGCATTTCCGGCGGCTTGGGTGACGTTCGGCGGGATCACAAACAGCAAATACACCAGTACCAGCCGACAGAAAGTGATTGTGACAGGTAAATTTGTGGTCATGGTGGGTGATTATAACACGCGCAGTGACGCTGCAAGCCGGACAGGTGGCGCTAACCTCAATGAGGTTGGCACGTATCGACATATACACGGTGTGCGTCGCTTGTTAACCGGGCAGGATTTAGGGCTGACCATCGACCCATTGATGCCTGGTGTCGTCAGAACGCTTTACAACACGCAAGTCAATGAGCGGGCACTGTCAATTTTTGCGTGTGAATTTGAAACCCGTTGGCATGAACACGTTCTCGCGAATGGCGATTGGCCTGAATTTACCCGCAACCCTGACGAAGCCGATAACCTTTTTAATCTTTATCGCGGCAAGCTTCAACAGCCCGACCCGGATTTGTTGCGTGTCGGATTGCACTATGACCCACCGGGTGTTGGCAGTGCTGAAGCACCTGCGGACTTAGTGCCGACAAGGAAACCCACACCATGAACACACTGTTAGTGAAAGCTGCACCCACTTTACGGGTGTCATTTGAATATCAGCACCGTCGCTATATTACCGATGGTGAGGCGGTTTCTGTGCCAGACACCGCTTATTACCGCCGCCTACTGACTAACGGTGATTTAGTCTTGGTGAGCAAGAAAGCCACAAACAAAGGACAAAAATCATGACGGTAACCTTTGATACCATTCCGGGTAGCATTCGCAAACCTGGGAAATATTTTGAATTCAATACGCGTATGGCAACGCGCACGCTGCCAGGCAACCCTCAGACGCTTTTAATTATTGCGTCAATGTTATCGACGGCGCAGGCGTCGCCATTAATGCCCCTTGATATCTATGATGATGACGCTGCCGCCGTTGCCTTTGGTGCGGGTTCCTTAGCGCATATCATGGCGAAAGCCGCGATTGATGCAAACCCCTATTTACAATTGCAGGTCATTGGTATTGAAGAGGCAGCCGCAGGTAAAAAAGCCAGTGCCACCTTGACTATTACCGCCCCTGCCACACGGGGTGGCACGCTCTCACTGTTCGTGTGTGGTGACCGCCTCGATATTCCTGTTGAAACGGCAGATACGGTATCTGTGCTTAATCAGGCGGTTGTAGATATTGTCAATGCGAATACTCACTTGCCTGTGGTCGCTGCGCTGACAGGTGAAACCAATGGCACCGTGACGCTCACAGCGCGTCAATCGGGTGATTGGGGTAATGATATTGTCATTGATGTGCAATCGACGGCCAAAGGGGTTACGGCTGCGGTCACCGCGATGGTTGGGGGTGAAAATAATGCCGATATTCAACCTGCGCTTGATGCCGTATTTGCGGCAGGTCATAACATTATTTCGATTCCATTTAGTGATAAAGCCTCGCTGTTAAAATTACGCACCCATTTAGAAAAAGTCAGCGGTGCCATGGAGCAACGCGGCGCAATTGGTACGGCTGGCTGGACAGGTACACTCAGTACAGGAACCACTCTCGCCAGTGATATTAATGATGGTCGGACATCAATCGCGTGGTATCCAGGCTCGGTGAAATTACCGTGTCAAATCAGTGCGGCGTATGGTGCTGTGATTGCTTCGGAAGAAGACCCTGCGCGTCCACTCAACACCCTTGAACTGAAAGGGTTAGATATTGCCCCTGTGACCAAACGCGCGGGACGCAATGAGCAAGAAAATGCCTTACATAACGGCTTAACCCCACTTGAAGTGGGCGCAGGTAACCGTGTGCAGATTGTGCGCGCCATTACCACCTATACCCGTAATGTGGAAGGCGTTGAAGATACTGCGTTACTGGATTTGACCACCATTCGTACCTTGGATTATACCCGTAAAGCGTGCCGTGAGCGCATTTCGCAACGCTTCCCACGCGACAAGCTCAATGAACGCACGCGCGTGAAAGTCCGCTCTGAGCTGTTGGATGTGCTGATTAAACTCGAAGAGGAAGAAATCCTCGAAAACGTGGAAGAAAACAAGGGACTATTGTTGGTTGAGCGTGACGGTAAAGACCCTAACCGCCTGAATGCCGCTATCCCTGCCGATGTTGTCAATGGCTTGCATGTGTTTGCGGGTCGCATTGACCTGTTCGTCTAAGGAGAACACTGATGTTAGAAGAATATGCAGGTGCGATTATTTTAGAAATTGACGGCCGTGAAGTGGAAGTTACCGACATGGATGTGCAAGAAGTCACAGGCCGTAAGCTTGTCAAAACCATGAACAAAACAGGACGCGCCAAGGGATTCATGCGCGGCATTGCCACCTATGAACTGTCTATTTCTGTTGTGATCCCTTTAAACGGTGATATGGACTGGGGCGCGATTGAAGGCTCGAAGCTGACTCAGTACCCGATTAGTGGCTCAGGTGGTAAGCGTATCTCATACCTTGACTGTTTTGTGACAGAGGTCGGGGAAAAATATTCCACCGATAACGAAGCAAAACGTGATCTAAAACTGAATGCATTGCGTAAGGTGATTGAATAATGGCTGATGTAAAACCGCTGATGTTACTGGATGGAATCGACCATGACGGCAAACGTCACTTGATATTTGCCGTCAAAATCCCTGTCATGCGTGACGTTTATGATGCGCTTGATGAGACCGAAGAAGTTTGCGGCTCTACCGATAGTAAAGGCTCTGATCTTTACTATCGCATGGCATTAACCAAACGCGCCCTAATTAAGTTGGGGGATATTCCGCAAGACGTTATTACTACAGACTTCCTGCTGGATAACCTCACCAGTATGGACTATGACGTGATTGATGAGGCCATCGATATCGCAAAAAAAAAGCGGCGAGCCAAGAACAACGACGAGACAGCTTCCGAACCGTCGTCTTAGCCCTCGGTAAGTACGGTTTCACTGAGCAACAATGCCTTTCTATGAGCCGTCCTACCCTGGACGGCTATCTCAATGCTTTAAACCGCCTGCATGGTGGCAAGTCAACATCAACAAAATCGAAAACGACTCGCGTCAAGTCCCGCCGTCAACGTAAGCAAAAATCCAAACGAGGTTAATCATGGCGAAAGAATTTAAACTATCAATGGTCATTTCGGCACGTGATGACGCCTCTAAGGCAATTACCAAAGCGATGCGTGATAGCACCAAAGAGAGCCAGAACGCTGAAAAAGCGCAAGAGAAACTCGGTAAGCGCCAACGCACTACCTCAGAAGAAGGTATACGTCAAAATCGGGCATTGGGTGAAGAAATCAAGCGTCAAAACCGTGCCCGGGAAACACTAGGTATCCGTGCTGAGCGTGCCATACAGCGCGAAATTCAGCAAACTATTGCATCTTATAACCGTTTAGCTCGTAGCGGTACACTCTCTATTGATGAACAATCACGCGCCTATGAGCGTATGCGCCAGCGTGTTAGTCAGCTTAGAGTTGAAATGCAAGGCATGAATAGATTAGCACGAGTCTCTGATATAGCAGGTAGCATTGCTAAAGCAGGTGGTGCTCTGGTCGCAGGAGGAATGGCTGTTGCTCCTCCTGTTAAAAAACAAATGAGTTATAGCCGAACCCTCGCCGATATGAGTAATGTCGCCTTTAATGATCGTGATATCCAAGGGCGTATCGAAGGTAAAAAAGAGTTAGATATTATTATTCAAGATTCTATTGCCAAAGGCGGAGGAACAAAAGAAGAGGCAGCTAATCTTCTTGGTGGATTGCTTGCAAAAGGCGTTTTTGAATTTGAGGAAATCAAAGAGTTAATGCCACTTTTACAACAATATTCAACAGCTACGGGGGTTGGCGGTGAAGAGTTAGCAAAAGTGACTGAATCACTGAAAGAGTACGGGATCACCTCTGCTGATGAAATGATGAAAGTGATGGATGCAGCTATCCGCTCTGGCCAAGAAGGCTCATTTGAGTTTTCTGATATGGCCAAGTGGTTGCCTGAAATTTTATCTAAGGCTAAAGCCATTGGTTATAGTGGTTCTGAGGATATCGTTAAGTTATTAGCCTATAGCCAAGGGATGATGAAAAACGCGCCAACAGCCGATACCGCAGGTAATAACTTTGTCAACTTACTCAATAAGGTTTCAAGTCAGGAACTCGCCACGAAAGCTAAAGCCATTAAAGTGGATGGATATGGCATTGATATGGCGGGTACATTAACGCAGGCTCAAGCAAAAGGTATTGACCCTATTTCAGCTCTGGTTGGACTTACAGATGTCATCGCACGACAAAACCCTGAGTTTAGAAAACTTGAAGAACAGCTATCAAAAACAGATAAAAACTCACCTGAGTATCAAAAATTGCTTGAATCACAACGTCGAATTCTTGAGTCCTCCGCTATCGGTCAATTAATCGCCGACCAACAAGCGCTTATGGGACTTCTCGCTGCGCGTGAGTATCGTGGTTATATCAAGCAAGTTGAAACTGAAAGTAAAAAACAACTTTATTTACCCAAAGGTGAAGGTGAGGGATATGTTTCTTATGGACTAATCGCACAGGAAAATGACTTCAAAGTACAACAAGCTAAAGAGCAAAGTGATTTTGCTCAGATGGGTGCTGTAAAACCATTGTCAGACTCTTTGGGTAATTTAGCTGATAAATTTACGGACTTTAGTAAAGAGTTTCCAGGACTTACTACCGCTGTGATGGGCGCCAAAACAGGCATTGAAGCCATGACTCAAGCTGCTATTGCCTTTGCTGCATTAAAATTCTTATTTGGTGGTGAGGGTATTTCAGGTGTACCTGGTGGAAAAAACTCTCCTTTACCGACTGGTGCGGGGGCTGGTGCTAAATCCTCTGGGCTTTTTGGTCGTTGGGGGTCTTTAGTTGGTTGGGGCATGATTGCGACAGAGCTGGCAACAATTACCTCTCCTGAAGAAGATGCAGCCTTGATGGGAAGTGAGGAACGGTGGGCATCAATTCGTGCCAACTACCCCCAATCCATGATTGATGCCGCTCGTGAAAAATATCAGCCGTGGTATCAATTCGGCGAAGGTTACTCCACAGAAAACGAAGAGTGGTTACAACGCTACACCAAAGACCAAGAGCAAGCGAATCAAGCGGGTGTGATCGCGAAAGATGTCGTCAATCAAATATTAGGAATTACGGGGCTACCTAAGTTTGAAGGTGCAATCAATCAGGATGTGATCACCTTTGACACCCTTGAAAAATCAGGTGTACTTCAACCTTTACTCGAAGCCCTTAAAAACCCACCGCCACCCCCTGTGATTGAAGTGCGCAGCGTGGTTGAACTCGACGGCCAGCAAGTGGCTGAGTCGGTCAACCGTGTCAATGGTCAAGATGCAGGCCGCACCACAGGAGGGATGTTCCCATGAGTTGGCAAACCGATTTACAAAACGCCTCATTTCGTGGGGTGACCTTTGATGTGTACAACACCAAAGACAGTATATCCCGTGAGGTTGCAACCCATGAATACCCCTTTATTGATGGCGGCGATGTCATGGATTTGGGGCGCAAACCCCGTAATTTTCGCATCAGTGCCGTATTTTGGGGCGACAATTATAAACGCGATATGGATAACCTCATTGCGGTGCTCGATGAGCCTGGCAAAGGTGAGTTAATTCACCCTGTCCACGGCTCTATTCCGCAGGCTCAATGCATTGAGTACAGCATCGGTCATGAGGCTGAAAATGTGGATAGCTGTAGCCTAGAGTTGGTTTTCCTAGAAGCGAACACAGGTACACAACTCGCACAGGCGCACCCTGAGCAGCTTGGTGATGATATCTTTGACAAGATAAATCAGCTTTCAGAGCGCATGAGTGATTTATTTGAGCAAGTCATGGCACCCGTAAATAAGGGATTGCGCTACCTTGCTAAAGGAAAAGGCGCTCTTTCAGGCATGATGAACACCTTAATTATCATGCGCGGTGATTTTAATGGCGCATTCAGTGACGGCGTGAATTATCTCAGTTATCCGCGTGCCTTTATTAATGATTTGCAATCAGTTTTAGACGTTCGCACCAGTGCCGTAGGCGATTTGCTTAATTTAAAATTCCCTGGAGTGATTAATACAAAGCAATCCAATAGCTATAAAGGCTACAGTTCGCCGTTTATGGCTTCAAATACGCCCCAAAATGGCTATCTTCCCAACGCTTCACAAACCGTCAACGTAGAGCAAGGGGTAAATGCGACCACGTTATTATCGGCGTGGAGTGATAGTGTTGCAGTGGTTGATGAATTGGTCAGTTTACCTGTTGCATTAGTGCAAGAGGAACGCGCGGCCACCGTCCCCATGCCAAGCAATGCGCAGCCTGCTGATGTGCAGGATTTGGTGGTGCTGTATCAAGTGATGGCCGTAGCTGAAATTGCAGCAATTACCACGCAAGTGCTTGCTGACACTGTACAGCCTAACCAAATGTCACCCGCTGATATTGAGTTGATGGTCAATGAGGTAAGGACGTTAGCATTACAGGCTATCATTACGTTACGCACGGATTACCAACCTCGCACACAATCGGTCAGCTCTGATGCTGAGCCTATCGGTTTATTGTGGCAAGGCGTCGTGTCATCCCTCAAAGAAGTTGCACTAGGCGTACAAACTTTGGGATTACGTGTTATTGAGAAACGCCCACCATTGACCCGTAAGACCCTCACTGCGCCTGCTAACTTTCATTTACTCGCGCACACTTGGTATGGCGATTATCGTCGTGCTACCGAACTGCACCGTTTAAATCCACAGGTTCGCAATCCAAACTTTCTACAAGTCGGAGATATCATCAATGCCTACGCCCGATAATACCGAGTTAAAAGATAAAATCACCCTGTTAATTGGGGGCACATCACACAGTGATTGGCAAACTTACCGTATTGACAGTGATTTTTTAAAAGCGGCCGATGCCTGGCAATTATCCCTTGGGTTACCCGAGGGTAATTTTCCTGCGGATGCGGTAAGAGGTGCGCCCGTTAAAGTGAAAATTAATGATGATGTGGTGTTATCAGGCCGTGTTGATACTGTGGCGCGTGATGTTTCCCGTCGTGGTGTGACATTAAGCCTATCGGGTCGTGATGATTCCGCGATTTTAGTCGATTGCGCTGCACCTATCTTTAGCGCTCGTCAATTGAGTCTCGATGAGGTGATTGCCAGCATTGTACGGCCATTAGGGATTAAAAAAATCCGTATTCAAGCCGATGGAGTCACCCGTAACGACCGCGTGCATATTGAGCCTGGCGAACGTGCGTGGGATTCACTCATGAAAGCGGCGGCAGGTCGCGGTTTACACCCGTGGTTCGATCCAGATGGAACCTTGGTTATAGGTGGGCCTGATTATAATCAACCGCCTGTTGCAGACCTCATTATGCGCCGTGACGGGCAAGGTAATAACCTGATATCACTGTCCGATAGCCGCAATATTCAAGGCTGTTTTTCAGAGTTAATGGTATTGGCTCAAAGCCATGCAACCACGACCAGCAATAAAAAATTACCGATTAAACCTGTGCCATTACCTGACCCCAATGATAAAACACCCAAGGCATATACAGTCACATATGATGCGGCAGAAGATGACACGGCGGCCGTTTCGAGTGCATCTGGTCAGCATAGTTTAAAAATAAAAGTGACCGACCCAACTGTACCGTATTATCGCCCGCAAATTCTGACCTCGGGCGATGTTGATAATCAAGAGCAGCTCCAATACCGTGCCAAAAAAGCCATGGCCGATGCCCGCTTATCAGGTCTTGATATTGTAGCGGAGGTGTATGGTCACCGCACCCCGAATGGTGAGCTATGGACACCAGGGCAACGAGTCCACATTCAAAGTGAGTTACACGGTATTGATGATATTTTCTTTTTAATGGGGCGCACGTTTATCGGTGGTCGCCCAGGCGGTGCAGTAACGCAATTGCGCTTTAAAGAAGATGCTGTCTGGATACCCGATGCTTTCCCGAAACAGAAAAAAGGTAAAAAAGGCAGTAAAAAGAAAGGAAAAGACCAGATTAAACCTGTTGACCTACCCGCACAAGCAGGTCAGTAAGGGGGGGGTTATGTGGAACCAAATTAATCAACGCATTAACCAAGCATTAAACGGCATTCGAATGGCGTTTAGGGCGGTATTAAATGCCACGGATAGTGAAGGTAAAGTCCAAACCATGCAAGGTGAAGGTTTATCGGGTGAATCATTACAAGGGCAGGAAATCTTTCAACATTATGGGTTTACTTCTCGCCCTCTACCAGGCACAGAAGCGATTATACTGCCATTAGGTGGTCGTTCCTCTCACGGTATTGTCATTGCTACTGAACATGGCGCTTATCGCCTTGCAGGGCTGGAATCGGGCGAAGTAGCCTTGTACACCGACGAAGGGGCTAAAATTGTGTTAAAGCGCGGACGTATTATTGATGTTGAATGCGACCTTTATCGGGTTAATTGCAAACAGTATGAAGTGAATGCGGAAGAAAAAGCCGATTTTAACACCCCCATGGTCACCACCAGTGAGCAGCTAACCGCCATGAAACAAATCACGGGCAATGGCGGTATGGCAATTAAAGGTGGTAAAGGCGCTAACTTTGAGGGTAATATCACGCAGACGTCTGGGAACTATCAAACTGACGGTGATGTTCAAGCAGGTGACATTTCTCTGACAGGCCATAAACATCCAAATGGTAATAATGGCGCTGATACTGGCACCGCAAAACCCTAACTCCCCTCATATAAAGTGCTGAACCTCTTCACACACTAATCATTTACCCATGCTGCGATACTGCGCAGCATGGACAGAGCACTCGATACATCAACTGGCGATTACGCTGGAACCCGAACCAATACCCTCTCTAATGCCGTTTACTTGCGTCTAATGACTCCGCTCGGCAGTTGGTGGGCTGACCGTTCCTTGGGTTCCCGATTACATGAATTGACGCGTGAAAAAGATGTTTCTCGCGTGTATGTGCTCGCTCGTCAATATGCTGAGCAAGCGTTGCAGCCCTTACTTGATGATGGCCGTGCGCTTTCAATTCAGGTGACCGTCCATCGTGATGGCCTAAAACGGGCAGTATTGTGGATTGAGATCATCGATGCAGGTAACCAAACTCAAAACTTTAAACATACCGTGAGGATTGCCTAATGTTTATTACGCCTACATTTGAGCAAATCCGCGATACCTTACTCAATGACCTCAAAAATCAGCTTCCCGATGCGGATATTGGCACGGATAGCGATTATTTTGTGCGTGCTTCTTCCGTTGCTAGCGTTGTTGAAGGAATTTATCAGCATCAAAGCTGGATTGTGCGCCAAATCTTTCCTGATACAGCGGATAGCGACTATTTAGAACTTCATGCTCGGACACGGAATTTAACCCGTAAACCTGCAACAACAGCAAAAGGGATCGCCGTGATCACAGGCTCAAAAGGCGCGGTATTGCCTGCGGGGAGTCAAATTAGAGGCGATAATGTTTCTTGTTTTACAACCGCTGAGGTCACTCTACCTGAAAATGCGCAGGCCACCGTCACTATCCAAGCCAGCCAATCAGGCACAATCAGTAATTTATCCAAGCCCACCACGGGCGAACTGGTCAATGCCCCAATGGGCGTTAACAGTTTAGTCGCAATTAATCAGCTTTCAGGTGGTACAGATATCGAGACTGACGCGAGTCTATTAGCCCGTTTACTCGATATTATTCGACGCCCACCCGCAGGGGGCAATAAATACGACTATCGCCGCTGGGCACTAGAAGTGCCTGGCGTGACGAATGCGTTTGTTTATCCGTTGCGTCGTGGCTTGGGAACGGTTGATATTGCGATCACCTCTGCTGATGGCCTGCCTTCTCGTGACATTATCGAAGCCGCTCAAGCGCATATTGATGATGTTCGACCCGTCACGGCCAAAAATTCCTATGTGCTCGCACCGACACTACGAAACGTTGATTTTGAGGTTGAGGTCACCCTCGAAGGCATCAGCTTAGAAGCAGCTATTGCGCAAGTTGATAGCGAAATTCAAGCCGTAATGAGCCGCATTGCGCCTGGTCAGCGTTTAATTCGGAGTGAGGTAGAAACGGCTATTTCATTAATACCAGGCATTACTGACCGTGTCATTATCAAGCCTACGGGTAATGTGATCGCACTGGTCGATGAAACGCACCTTGAATGGTTACGACCAGGCAATATTGTGGTGAGGTTACCGCAATGAAATCGTTATTAATGCAGCTCTTACCCCCTGTTAGTTATTCACTGGATGCGCCTAGACTGGATGCTGAGCTCGACGCTGAAACAAAACGGTTTGATCTCACCCTAGAAAGTGCTGACCGTGCCCGAAATGGTGTTACGCCATATTTTGCTGAAAGCCTGCTTCCTGATTGGGAACGGGTTTTAGACTTAACGCCCGATGCCAAATTAAGTTATCAGCAGCGCCTTGAGTTGGTTCTCGTCAAGCTCGCTGAAACAGGCGGCCTATCCATCCCTTATTTTGTTCAACTGGCGAAAAAGCTCGGTTATGACATTACCATTGATGAATTAGATCCCTTTCAAGCAGGGGTAAGCCGCGCAGGTGATAGGTTAACGCATCCTGGTATTTTATGGGTATGGGTCGTCAATATTTTTGGTTCAAAAGCACAATTTTACCGCTTTCGTGCAGGTGGCTCCATTGCAGGAGAGCGCCTTTCATTTTGGGCGGATTCAGTCATTGAAACGGTCTTTAATGACTTAAAACCCGCGCATACATTCTGTTATTTTACTTATCAGGAGTCTTGATATGCAGGACTTAATGCCCCCCATTAATACCCCAGACAGCGCCTTTCATGATGGTGACCCTACCACGGGGCAATTAGGTACAATTGTCACCGCACTGTGGCTCAATAACGTACAGGCAGCCACGCGTGATACTCAATTAGAACTCAAAAATGTACTAGCTAAAGCAGGCATTCAACCCGACCCTAAAAAGACTAATCAGCTTGCAGAAGCAATCAGTCAAATCATTGGTAGCGGTAATTATGCCTCGACCGCTTATGTTGATAATGGCCTTAATAAGAAAATTGACAAAGCGAGTATTTCAGGTGTTCTAGGCAATGATAATGACAAAGTTCCTAGTTTGAATTTACTGGCTACTGAGTTAGGCAAGAAACAACCAACCGGAAATTATGCGGATGGAAATAGATTTACCATAAGCGGCACAGATGTTTCCATTAAAACGCCAAATAATAATTCTTCATTCGACTTAGGTAATACTGGATGGATTTCAGTAAAAAACCTCAACACAAATAAAATAACATTTTCTGTTGATAGCACAGGTCGAATCGGTAACTGCTTGATACCTGTTGAGTGTGGCGGAACGGGAGCAAAAAACGCCAGTGATGCAAGGAATAATTTAAGCTTATACAGCAAGGATGAAGTCAATGCCTCGTTGGCAGGAAAAATCAGTAAGGGTGAAAATGGTTTATTTGCCGATATCGGCAGCACTCCATCCTTAACAGTCACTAAAGCACAGTACGATATTGGTTTTCGTGGTTCAGTGCAGATGAGTAAATCTGAGTCGCCTTATTCTTCACTGATTGATGGCACTGTAATTATTACAAGAATAAATGATTATAGCGCTAAGCGTGGGTTTGAGCTTGCTTATAAAGTCAGAGGAAAAGACCTGTGTGTTGGTTTTTCAACATCAGGGAATGGTACGACTGAAAACTGGGAATACGCAAAAGTATACACTGGATTCAATGTGACCGAGGATCACAATGGGGGTTTAAAAACGTTAGGGACAGTAGGATTAAGCGACTATCCCGTGGGTGCACCTATTCCATGGACTCAAGCTACCGCTCCGTCAGGTTTTTTAGTTTGCAATGGACAATCATTCAATAAAACAACCTATCCACTTTTAGCAAAAGCATACCCAACAGGGGTTTTACCTGATTTACGAGGAGAATTCCTTCGTGGTCTTGATGCTGGTCGGAATATTGACGCTGGTCGAAACATATTATCAAGTCAAGGTGATGCGATCAGAGATATTACAGGTTCATTAGGTAAATCCTTCAAATCAAACTCAAACCAAAACACAGGTACTGGGGCAATTCGTTCTTCATATCAAGAAGAGAATGGTGTAACACCAAGTGGTGCGGGTTCGCATGCAATAATGGATTTCGCCGCATCAAGGGTTGTACCAACAGCAAATGAAAACCGTCCACGCAACATTGCATTTTTATATATCGTGAGAGCAGCATAATGAAAAACTATAATTTAGAGGTTGAACAAGCCGAAATTGGCGACAATGGTTTAGCAACAAAAGCGGGTTGGATTAAAGTTTATATTGCAGACCCACACACGCGCGAATATTTAAACGCGAGCATGGAAAATATTTATTTTGATGTGAGCGTGTCCGCTGGTGCTTATATCGACGCGCCCGAATTACCGACAAAAGCGGGTTTCGCAGTTGTGCGTAGTGAAGATGGAGCAAAATGGGAAATCGTAACAGATAACCGAGGTAAAACAGCGTACAGCACAGAAACCCGCCAACCGATTGAAATTGATTTCATTGGCGATTTGCCCGATACACTGACTCTTTTAGAGCCGAAAACTGAATTTGATAAGTGGAATGGCAAAAAATGGGTTACTGATACCGAAGCCCAAAAAGCGGCATTGGTTGCACAGGCCGAGCAGGAAAAGGCACAACGCTTAGAAGAGGTAGAGCAAAATATCTTAATGCTTGAGCGTAAAGTGCGCTTAGAAATGGTGACAGATGAGGAGAGAGAGCTACTAAAACAATGGGAAATTTATAGCATCAATGTTGCTGATATCGATACTTCACTTGCACCAGATATCGATTGGCCAGAAAAACCATAATATCCACGGCAAGCCTTGCGGCTTGCCAAGTTTTTAATTTTGTTTATTTCTATCAATTCCGCACAGTGCAAAACCTAGCAATTATATATCTATCCTTTAATGCAAAATTGCTCGCCAATTAGTGCAAATGATTTCGCCGCGCTACACGTTACAGCGTACGTCGATTTACACATACATTAACCAATGAACAAAAATCTGCATTAGTTTCCGAAGTTCCTGCTCGTTTAAATAAGTTTTATCACACTGGATTTAATTATGAGTCTTCTAGGCAGTTTTGTTCAAAGTTTGTTTTCGATATTTATCAATCTGCGTTATCAGTTCAAATAGGGGAATTAGAAACCTTCAAAGAATTATTAACTAAAAACCCGAATGCAAAATTAAATTTTTGGAAATTATGGTTTATTGGACAAATTCCGTGGGAACGTAAAACAGTGACTCCTGCAAGTCTATGGCATCACCCTGAATTATCGCTCATATACCGCAGTCATGAGGATATACATTAACAACCAATACGGATTTAAACTCGCACAAGAAAGCACTCAATAGAGTGCTTTTTGATATAATCGACTGAATTTACAATGAGACTTATTTTTTCTTATTTAACATCGATTTCAAGTCAGCAAACGGGTTATAAGTTGCTGCCTCAACGTCATTTTGCGCATCTTCCCCTGCCACGACATTCGTGCCATACATTTCAGCTTCGGTGTACTTAGAATGTTCATGATCATGACAAAATAGACATAACAACTCCCAATTGCTGCCATCTTCTGGGTTATTGGTATGATCATGGTCGATATGATGCACGGTTAATTCACGCAAATTTGAATACACAAACTCGCGGGTACAGCGTCCACAAACCCATGGGTAAATTTTAAGTGCTTTTTCACGATAGCCACTTTCTAATCGCGCATAGTTTTTAGGGATCAAAGCCATTGCCGATATTCCTGTTGAAAATAGTAATTTTGAGATAATACGCCTAATATACCTCAGTTTAGAGCAAAAAAAGAAACTCAAAACAACAAAAAAACCCAGATACCATGAAGTCCCAACTTTATAGGGCACTCCATCAACTCTGGGTCCTTGTATTCGTTAATTTATACTTAAATTACTTATTCAACAATTCTCTGCGGATAATCTCAGCACCGGCACTTAATGCATTAAGCTTACCAGTTGCAACACGACGAGATAACGGTGCCATACCACAGTTAGTGGATGGATAAAGATTGTCGGCGTCGACAAATTGGAGCGCTTTACGTAATGTATTAGCGACTTCCTCTGGTGTTTCGATGATATTGCTCGCTACGTCAATCGCCCCCACCATTACTTTTTTACCGCGAATAAGCTCAATTAAGTCCATAGGAACATGAGAATTATGACATTCTAAAGAGATAATATCGATGCTCGAGGTTTGCAGTTTTGGGAAAGCCTCTTCATATTGCCGCCACTCAGAACCCAGTGTCTTCTTCCAATCAGTATTGGCTTTGATGCCGTATCCATAACAAATATGAACTGCGGTTTCACATTTTAGCCCTTCAATGGCTCTTTCTAATGCAGCTACACCCCAATCGTTCACTTCATCAAAAAACACATTAAAAGCAGGCTCGTCAAATTGAATAATATCAACCCCTGCAGCTTCAAGCTCTTTTGCCTCTTGATTCAAAATCTTAGCAAATTCCCATGCCAGTTTTTCACGACTTTTGTAATGGTTATCATACAGTGTATCAATCATTGTCATCGGGCCAGGAAGCGCCCATTTTATCGGCTGGTTCGTTAACTTACGTAAAAATTTAGCATCTTCCACAAAAACAGGTTTTTGACGTTCAACCGCTCCAACCACTGTCGGCACGCTCGCATCATAGCGATCGCGAATTTTAACCACTTCTCGCTTTTCAAAATCAACGCCACTGAGATGCTCAATAAATGTCGTCACAAAGTGCTGACGCGTTTGTTCACCATCGCTAACAATATCAATTCCTGCGCGCAGTTGATCTTCTAAGGATAAACGCAGTGCGTCTTGTTTTCCCTCTACAAGTTCTTCGTTTTCCAACTTCCAAGGAGACCAAAGCGTCTCAGGCTGAGCAAGCCAAGAAGGTTTGGGTAAACTGCCAGCGGTAGATGTTGGTAATAATGTTTTCATAATAATTGACCTTAAATTTTTATAATTAATCAAAGCGCGTAGTTAGCAGACCATTGCTCTAGAATATGCTTATAGGGTTCAATAAAGTGTTCTTCTGTATATTTCCCCTGCTCAATAGCCAATCGGCTACGTTCTTCGCGGTCATAAACAATTTTTGTTAATGAATAGTCTTGGTTCGTCAAACTCGGTTGGTAACATGGCCCCGCCACAGAGTTCGCATTGTAAATCTCTGGCCGATAAATCTTCTGGAATGTTTCCATCGTGCTGATTGTGCTAATCAATTCAATATTGCTGTAATCGCTCAGCAAGTCTCCCGTAAAATAAAATGCCAACGGTGCAACACTATTTTTAGGCATGAAATAACGAACCTGTAACCCCATCTTTTTAAAATATTGATCCGTTAATGAAGCTCCATTTTGCTGATATTCAATACCCAATATAGGATGGGTATTTCCAGTTTGGTGGTAAATATCTTTATTTGATACACTTAAACATATCACTGGCGCCTTACTAAAATGCGCTTTGTATTCGTCCGAATTCACAAAATATTTAAAGATATTCCCATGCAAGTCACCAAAGTTTTCTGGGATACTAAAGTTGGCTTGGTCTTTATTGTGATCTAGCAATAAAACACTGAAATCATAATCACGCACATAAGATGAAAAATTATTTCCAACAATGCCCTCAGTTCGCTCGCCCGATTTATGATCAACAATATTGGTTTTTAATATTTCAATCACGGGGAAAGTATGACCATTCCCTTCAACACTCATCTCGACAGAAATAATTTCCAACTCGACTGAATAACGGTCACTTTTAGGGTTATCCCAATAGGCCAATGTATTGAAACGGTTGTTCATCATGACAAGCGTATTACGCAAATTTTCTTGGCGATTTTTCCCTCTGGCTAAATTAGCAAAGTTAGTTGTTATACGTGTATTTTCAGAAGGATTATAATTTTCATCAAAAAGACTACTTTTAATCGTAAATGTAAAATTTTTGTTCATCGTCTCGCCACACCCTAAATTCTAAGATAGAAAATAAATTTACTTCTTGATTTTCTAGAAGTTTTCGTTTTTCATTCATCAATATTTATGTTGTAAATACGTTAACTTGCTCGCGTTATCTAATTTATGCCAGAGCTGTTGACTGAGTGAAAGCGACTTAATTTCATTTCGAACGTGAATGATTTTCATGATCATAAATTTGACTTATTTTAATTATGTGACAGAAAACAAATAAATATTATTTTTTGTGAAAAATCATGATATTAGGGTATTTACGTACCCACATTATGAGCGGAGTGAATCATCGTTGCGCAGGTTTGAACATTGGTTAATGAAATGAATTTAATTGATACATAAAGAAAACACTTGGGTTATACAGTAAGAATCATTCGCTACAATAATAAAAGGTGGCGTATCATTTGAGTACCACCTTCAAAAAGTTTATGACATTTCACTTTGGTTTAGTGTTGATTGGATTAAATCTTCAAATTCTAGTTGCTGTCCAGCAGGTAAAACATGGTACAAAGTTTCTTTGCGCTTCTGTTTGCCAAATAGAGACTCTATCAGCCAGCCAACAAGATATACAGAAGACAAACAACCTCCCGCGGTTGCAATTTTTCCATGGCACACTAGCGGTTGATCTATAGGTGTTATTTTTCGAGATATAAGGCCTTCACGCGCATCTTGATGTGTCGTTGCTTTGCGTTCTGGTAATAGCCCCAACTCATCTAAAATAAATGCGCCTGCGCAAATAGAACCAATATATTGATGCTTTGGGTCCAAATGTAATTCAGGTAAAAAATTAGGATTAGTTAAAATATTTGGGACTCCTATCTTGCCACTACTAAATAAAACTGCATCAGCCGTATTAGCATCTTTCACTGCACCATTGACCGTAATTGTTAATCCATGCGTCGAACGAATTGTTGGTGTCACACCTAAAATACGCACACGCCAATCCTGTTGATTACGCCCCAAAATATCCCACATCAAAAATAAATCGATATCTGTAAAATCATCGAAAGCAATAATAGCTATTTCTTTCATATTAATTCCCTTACACTCTTATTAAGACAAGTTAGAGCTGAACAGTAACAATAATGTTTTCACCATACACAGTCTGTATTGAACAATGAAAAAATTAACTAGAGAATGTTGGGTCAACGCGGGATTTAAAATATTAGACACTGAAGGACATACTCGTTTTTCCAGTGAAAATATTGCTAGGCTATTAAATGTAACTCGAGGGTCTTTTTACCATCATTTTAAGAATCGCGAAGACTTTGTACGCACACTGCTTTATCGTTGGGAGCTAGAATATACAGAGCTGATGTTAGTACAAGCTAACATGGGGCATACTCTTGATGATATTTTAAAAAGATACCTTAATGTTGCCTCTCAAAAACACCCACTAAGAGAGATAGCTATCCGTGCTTGGGCACTTAACGACTCTTTAGTCGCAGAGTACCAACACCGTGTTGATGAAAAACGTTTGTCCTTCGTTATTAATAAACTAAATCAGCTTTCTATTCCCCGTGAATATGCCGAAAAAATCGGGAAATTGGTTCACTTATGTTTAATTGGCGGCCAAATGTCAGGCGATAGACACAACGCTCAAGAATTTAACCAACTTATTCTTAATACACTTAGTTTAAAAAAACTTTTATTTCGCTTTTAAACCTGCTTATTTTTAGTCATAACCCATAGTTATATAAAAAAGGCACTCACCCCGAGTGCTTCTTGACTACAACACACTGAATATAAAGTAAATTATACCTATTCAGCGGTTCTGGTACTTGTATGGATCAGGTAGTCAAATGCGCTAAGTGCGGCGTTCTGAAAGTGATTTAACCAATTGATTTAAATGAATTTAGTCAATAGTCAATGTCCACATATTGACCACACTTATAAAGCCTCTTTTGATAAGAGGCTTTGTTTTTGCTTATTTTTCAATGGGTGGGAGTGATTATTTAATCAAGGTTACGATAACAGAGAAAAATATATCTTGCTCAAAGAAGATTGATCATTTCATCAATAGATTGTTTCAATTCCGACTCAGTATACCTATTGGCTTGCATCGTAACATTTTCAGGGTGGTGAATATGATTCCGAATAAATGACTGTAATGTTGAGGGTTGTGGTGATTGTGGGTTCCCATTTCTTTCCTTCGTCCATAGCTTACTAAATGCAATATGATTAGTATTTAGCCACTGTTCAACTTCAGAAATACTTTTTAATGTATTTTTTTCTTGTAAATATCCATATAGTTCATTATGCAAATCAACAGTAGGCAAGTCATACGCTCTATAACTAATTTCACCCCAAGATGGACTCCATGGAAACATTGGTGATGTTGTAGCAGGAGTGATTGTATTCTTATTATCTGTTTTCTTGAAAATAAAAAGACCCGCATTCCTTAAATACGGGGAAGAAAGCATAAAAGGAGAGTGAGTAGAAATAAATATTTGTTTCGTTTTTGAAATGGTCATCAACGCATCCAATAATTTTTTTTGTCCTGTTGGATGTAAACATATCTCAGGTTCATCAATGAACAAATAAAAGGGTTTATACACTGGGGCATTTGCCACGTTAGAGGTTAGATCAGCATAAACTTGTAATAAAGATAGAGCCACAGCTCTTTGCATTCCATGACCTTTCTCACTCATAGGAACAGAAACGCCATCATCAATAATGATACTTGCAGTTTTAAAAAAACTCTCTATTTGTAATTCTTCGAATGAAAATGAAATATTTGCCGCACCAAATTGAGATGAAAAAACATCCTGAATTTTAGTTTCTATCTGAGATATTTTATTTCTCAAGTTAGATGTTGGATTATTAAAAAGATTTTGGTAACTAGCTTGAAATCTCTGATATTCTGGTGTATTGACATGCCCAAGAGCTATTTCTTTTAAGAGAGAACCACAGATTGTCGATGCACCAAACTTAGATTCATCACTAGGATTTGTGTCTGCCCATATAAAATTATTGTCATAAAACTTTTTGAATGGCGCATCTATTCCTGCAGGGTTAGAGTAGATTTGTTCTACTTCACCCCAAAAATTTATTTTCTTTATGTCATCAGGAGAATTTTTATCCCAAGACCTTTTAACTTTGAAATATTCCCGTCCATTATTATCTCTATATATCGCATTCATAAATGAAGTTATTTTATTTTGTTGTACGTGTGCATTAATGCTAGCTGAAATATTACCCGTGAATGTAACTTCGACAGAAAAATCATCAAAAATCACTGCAGGATCTGATTTGTTAATTAGTAAGGAGGGATCTTTTTTAGTACTTTCTTTTACCAGATCAAGTATTTCAAAAATAGTCGACTTACCTGAGTTATTTTCGCCAACAAAAATATTAAGCCCACTACCTTCCACTCCATTGGGAGTATTAAATTCAATATCATGAGTTCCATGATAGCCTTTGAAATTTTTAATCGTCACTGAATCTATAAACATGCTTAATCCTTATTTAAGGTACCTGATTGATCCATAAATATAACTCTAAGGTTTTTTTTATCAATTTAATTTCATTAATTTTTACCTTTATTTTTATATTTATTAACTCAGTTCACATTTTAATTTTTTTCGAATATATTCTTAATATCTAAAACAAAAAAGTTAACCATTATAAATTAAACCATATCGTTATAATAACAAACATTTACTATTAGTGGTTATTCAACTTTAAACATGGAATCAACAATATTAATGAAATTTATTCCCTGTTAAACTATAGAATCCATATACTTTAATTAAGATAGAAAAAATGATAAAAAATATTTCCGAGCTGTTACAAGCTTTCAAAAATGAAGAAAAAGCCAAATTAGATGCGTATGAATTAAGTCATGGGCCAACGATTGGTGATATGTATGAAGGATTATCAAAAGACATATTGAGTCGAGCAATCCCACAGCAACTTCAGCTACAAATCGTAGAAGGATTTATAACTGATGGTGAGGAATTACTATCTGGGCAAATAGATTGTATGCTAGTTCGTGGTGAAGGTGAAAAAATCCCATATACTAGCTCTTACAAATGGCATGTGAAAAATGTGCTCGTTGTGTTTGAAGTAAAGAAAAATTTATATTCAAAAGATCTCATTAACTCATTTTATAAATTAAAACAAATTTCGGACAGTTACTTTAAATATCTTTTTGAAGGAACTGAGGATAAAAGCAGGAAAGTAGACTTATCCCCGTCATATAAAACTTTTTCTCAGATAACGGGAATCACAGCACCGCCTTATCATTGTAGAGAAACTCTTACTCCAGAGAATGAGATGATCTATACCTCTATTTTTATGGAGCAATTAATGCCTGTTAAAATTGTTCTTGGGTATGATGGTTTTTCTTCAGAGTTTTCTTTACGAGAAGGACTTGTAAATTTTATATCAGAAAAAGAACAATGCGAAGGATATGGTGTTCCATCTTTCCCACAGCTAATTATCTGTGGGGAATACTCCTTAGTTAAAAATAATGGTAGACCATACTCATCTCCTATGCGTGATGGGTACTGGGATTTCATGACATCAAGCAAGGCAAATCCTGTATTACTTATGCTTGAATTTATTTGGACAAAATTATCACTAGAGTTTGATATAGGTATGCCTTGGGGGGATGACTTGAATGTAGAAAATTTAAATGAGTTTTTGGGCGCGAAGCCAATAATAAAAGAAGGTAAAGGTGGCTGGATATTTAATTATTCTACACTCTCAAAAGATACTCTGGAATCAAGACTAGTATCAAAAAAATGGGAACCAGTTGAAGTGACATCCTCAGTATATTCCATATTTCAACATCTAATTAAAAGCGATATATCTGTCACTGAACCTAACTTTATAACATTCGTCAAACAAGACTTTGGAGATATGGATAAGTGTATCGATGAAATTATTTCAACTACTTTCGTTTCATTTGATGGTCATGTTTTGTCGTTGCATTCCGATAAATTAATTACTGCGATATTACCTAATGGTAAATATGTTATAGCAGAGAATAGTTTAGGGCTCTTCGACCTTTGGCTCGAAAGAAATTTTAATCATTCAATATAATATATCAAAACATCTCCACCTGTTTCTCTCCCCTATGTGATCTCGGTAGCTCATCCATCGGGATTTCAAAGCATTCTGGCAACTCTTGTGGGATTGTCTTTGTTAGATAAATTTCCACTGAGGTTATTGTCGTAAAAGAGCAACCACACAAAATATTTTGACATTGGTGGTAACTTCTACGGGTTTCACTACTCATGGATTTACTGGTTTTGGTATAAGTCACAGCGCCACACTTTGGACAATTGAACGCCATTTTATAACCTTGGGTTATGGGTATGCCTGACGTTATTATAATCAATTATGTTTCGTTTTGCTCGTCATCCGTCATATCAATATCTTTGATTTTTATTTCCAGTTCCAAATGGGTGATAAACCCGTTCCCATCAATGGTGTGTGACACTCGGCTAATCACCCACTGGTGACTATCAATAGTCGGTTTAAAGCCTGTTACCGTGACGGGCATTTCAGGGTAAAGGTCTGCGCGCCCCTCGGCCAACGTAATATTAAATTCTGCTACGCCCCTTTGTAATTTTGACCACTTGGCCGCGGCGGCACGTTTAGCGGATTGCTCGTTTTTAAAGGTTTGTCGCATCACAAAAACGTTACCCTCGGCACCCTCGATATAATCGCCCTCTTTTTTGCTCGACTTCTCTTTTTTGGGCTTTTGCTTGCGTTTTAGACTGGTTTTCTTTTGTTTGCCGTAGTTCAAATCTAACCAATAAGCTTGTACGCCGGTGTACGCTTGACGGTCTGCTAACCTGAAATAATGCCTATCCCCACTTTCCCGCATAATGGTTATCACCGGCAATGGCTTGCCGCTTTGCGTGACTCCCTGATTAGGCACGATAAATAACAGACTGCCATTTTTAATGGTGGCTATCGCGCCGAGCATTTCAGCCATGCGCGTTAAAAAGCTAATATCGCTTTCGTTGGTCTGGTCAGCGTGGTCAATTTCAATGTGCATCAATTGTTTGCTCACTGCGGGTTTTAGGTTATAACGCCCCGCTATTGCACTCACCACATCAGGGACTTTGATATCGTGCCAGCTGTATTCCCGTTTGACGTTAAAGTCTTGCCGAAAGTCCGCGCTACGGGCAGTTACCGTGATTTGGTCGGGTGGGCCTGAATGGCTAATTTCATCAACGGTATACACCCCTTTATGTATTAAGGCTTCCCCCTGCCAGCCAAGGGAGACGGAAATCTCAGTCCCACGCGCCGGTAACGCAATTTTGCCATCGGTATCATCGATAGTAAGTTCTAGTGTGTCAGCCTCAAAACCCCGATTATCCGTTAATGTTAATGACATCAGCCGGTCATTGACGCCGAGCAGCTGCACGCCACCGACCGTTAAATCAAAGGCAGGAACTTTGACTAAATTCCCCTCTGCCCAATCCGTAAAATTGTCTCTGGCATTGGTGATTTGCTGGACTGCATGGAGTGCAACCATAATGGCCGCTGGTATGAAACTCCAATTGATTTTACTGGTATTGCGCGTTCGTTTACCTCGTCAGCTGCCTACCATCAATCACCGCTAGTGTTTAAACGTAATGTGATCACCAGTTGTTTTAAACCAACACCGTATTTATCACGCCCTGATTTCACTACCTTAGCGCAGGATTTTGTGGTTTTTGGTAATGGATACCTTGAAAAACGTATTAACTGGCTCGGTGATATGTTAACGCTTAAACCCTCCTTGGCTAAGTACACCCGTGCCGGTGTGAATGAGGGACAATACTGGCAAGTGAAGAATTACCAAGATGCCTACGAGTTCCGCAAAAATAGCGTGATTCATTTGAAAAACCCGTGTATTCACCAAGAGATATATGGCACTCCCGATTATTTGGCCGGACTTATTTCCGCTAACTTGAATCATTCAGCCACCCTATTTCGGACCAACTATTATGAAAATGGCAGTCACGCCGGTGTGATGGTGTATCTTTCCGCGGCTTTGGCTGACGACAAGGCTGTTGAGTCATTAAAGAAATCACTCACCGAAGCCCGTAAAGGTAAGGCATTTAAAAATATCTTTGTTTATGCCGCCAATGGTGGCAAGGATGGGATTCAAATTTTACCTTTCTCCCAAATCAGCGCTAAAGATGAGTTTGTCGGTATCAAGGACACCACTCGCGATGATTTGTTGGCCATGCACCGGATACCACCGCAACTGATGGGGATCATCCCGCAAGGCTCGGGTAGCCTTGGTGATGTTGAAAAAGCCGCAATGGTGTTTTGGTTCAATGAGTTATTACCGTTGATGGAAAGCATGAAATCAATTAATGACATGCTAGGTGTTGAGGTGATCCGCTTTAAACAATATGCGTTGCTGGATTTTTTGACGCAGGCGAAGAACAAAGAACCGAATTATAAATAAACCATTCAATTCACATTAACCGATGTTCCCCCTTTCAAAGCTAATAGAACGGCCTTAGTGCCGTTCTACCTATTTCACATACCCGAAACTATTTTACATCTTATCTAGGCTGTACAGCCTGAATAATCGCAAATAACGCCATTCATGGACTAATCCCATCATAGCCAGCGCGGCTCATCTTTACCCCTTTGCGCGCGCTTGCTCCCCCGCCTCGCCCGCACACAAAAGGGGTGGGAATTTGTGCAGGTGTGCGGAGCGCTGAAAGTTAGGCTGGGTATGGTTTGGGTAGGAAGTAAATTTAAGTGGAAGTTGTGCGAGTTTGTGCTGAATTATGAGTAAAAAAACCGCCAAAATTTTGACGGTTTTTATTAAATCAAACTAAGCGAATTTTAATCTATACCCAGCTAGAGATACTACATTGCTTTCTTCCGGTTGCGAGACTTTCTCAGATAACAAAATGTCTCCAGATAAATTAGAAAGCATATTCACTGAAATTCTGAGCCTATTAGCTAAATCTTGGGGGCTTATACCTAATTCATTAATAAGAACTCTAATCGCCCTATGAAAAAACTCTGGTTTTTCATGTTCAATTAGATAATCTTCCCTCTCATCAATTGCTTCACCTTTTCTTTTTAACCCAAAGAAAGCAGTTTTATACTGAGCGTCAGTCAATAAAGACAGCTGATGAGCCCTATAGATTATAGCCGCTTTACTGACATTCCATGTCAGCTTGAAATTGCTTAACCCCTTCCAATCTATCCTTCCTCCTATTGGTCGAGGAAAATATTTTGCCATTGAAGATCTAGGTAACAAAAGTGCAGAAGCAAATCTATTCGCTTGTGATTCTGTTATTCTATCGCCTGTAGATATACCTTCATGCAAAATTAAATGCCCAACTTCATGAGCTATATCAAATCGTTGCCTGCATGGAGACCTTTTCGCCATATTTCGAACAATAAATGGACGACTTAAAGGCACTGATAGTGCATCAACCTCATCTGAAACAGATTCAAAAGAGGTAACAAAAGCCCCCAATTTTTCAGCTAAACGTGTCATATTCTCTATGGGTCCCATGCCTAATCCCCAATCAGATCGACACTTTTCAGCCGCCTTCTCAATATCATCTTGCGTTATAACTTTAATTGACGGGAATTTAACTGGAGGTAAGTTTAAATATTCGTCAAAAATATTAATTAGCCTTCTATACAACTCTGCTCGTGACAACGTTGCTAGCTTAGTCGACATCCGTGTTGAACTTCGTTTTCTAAAATGTACGATTTCCTCGTTAACTAGAACATCACTACTTTCATAAAAAAAATCAATATTAACCTGTAAGGCATTAGCTAATTCATTTGTAAGCTCTTGTGTTGGTGATGCATCATCCGTTTCCAAGCGCTGAATGTATTGGCGGGTTTTACCAACCCGCTCAGCAACTTGCTCAAGAGATAGCTCGTGATACAGACGAGCCAATCGTAAATTAGAGCCTTTAAACACTTTGTTTCACCTATTTTTCGTTTTTACTATTACTGCTTTTTCCCACATCAGTTGTAAGAACACTGATAGGATCCAAATCAATAGGAACAGATAATGGAGGAGTATTATCTTCAGAATGAAGTACTGTTACTCTTTCATCACCATAGGTCCATTTTGAAACCATCTCATTTAACGCATTATAACCAATGAAATGAACTCTAGCACCTTCTCCCTCAAATTCTGGTTTTTCAATCACAAATCTATGCATTGTAGGTGCTGTTAATTCTGGTTCCCATAATTGGTCAACTTGATTTCTTCTATAAAATCCTGATTTTTGAGGATTATCAGGGTCATCAGCAAAGAATCTGACAGGTACTGTACCAATTGAAAAAGTAACATCCATTCCTGCGTGTGATAATTTTAACCAATCAAATTTACCACTCATGCATAGTTGAATTAAAAGTTGTCTCTGTCTACCAAAAGTACACGTTCCTCTTGTATAATTATCATCTAGTGGTGTAGATAACTGCATGTAAGTATTATCAAGGACTTTTAGTAGTTCTTCAGCAACTATAGTCAGTCGCTCTTTTTTTAAATCATCGGAAAAAAACCAAGGGGCTTTGTAATCGGTCATAATCATCTCTTATAAAAAATGGTGCAAATATTTGATTTTGTCAACCTGAATGTTGGTGCATTTTTACAGTTTTGTCAACTCAAGTTTTTGTGTTCACACTCACATTAATTACATAATAGTTATAGGGCCATTTTAGTCCAGAAAACTGACTATAAATAATATCAGACAGGCATTTCTGCAGTGTTTATTCAATCATTCACAAAAACATAAATAAAAATTATACTTAACGCCCCTAAACGTTTTTTGGAATGAGTAAAATGAAAGATAGTAAATATAATGCCTTATGTGTTGACACTTCCATTTTTATAAACCATGGATTAACATTGAATAAAGGGCTACTAAAAAGATTAGACCAATTTAAAGACTCAAATATAGAATTAGTTATACCAGATATCATTATTGAGGAATTAAAAAAACATCTTTTGAAAAAAAAACAAGAGAAGCATGCTGGTTTAAGTTCGGCTATAAAAGACTTCATTCGATACTATGACTCGCATAATGATAGGCTGGTCGATTTTCAAGATATGGTTAGCGAATTAATACCTAATGAGTCAACTGATAAATCAATATCCGAATTCATTGGTAGAACGGGATTAGAAATTATTAATGTTGATGATTGCCTAGATGTAAAAAAATTAATGAAAATGTATTTTTCAAATCAGCCACCATTTGAGGAGACAGGTAAGAAAAAATCAGAATTCCCAGATGCAATTGCTCTCCTTTCATTAGATGCATGGGCAGAAGAATACAATAAAAAAATTATTGCGGTAAGTATAGATCAAGATTGGCTGAAATACGCTGAACACTCTGAACACATTGATGTTATTGCTGACCTATCAAGCGCAATCTCAAAGCTTCAATCACAAATAGATCCTGAAATACTATTAACTGAATTAGCTAATATGTTAGATTCCTCCTCTGGGCAATTTTACTCTTTAATCAAAGAAAAGGCTGAGGATTATACCAACCAAATAGAACCTCAACCAGATGTAAATTCTGATTTTGAATTTGACTATGACTACTTAGAAATTAGTTTTAATGATATTACATTTTCGCATTCACCTTCAAATCCATTGTTTTTAAAATTAATTCAGTTTGAAGATGATATGGTTGTTGTGCAAACAAGAGTGAATATAAATGCAAACGCTTATTGTGATTTCACTTTATTCCATAGGGACTCAACAGATAAAGATTATTTTAATATAGGTACAACATCTGAAAGCACAAACTTTGATTTTGATACGGATATATTAATCACCTTTACTGGCAATTTTGAAAATGTGAGTAATATAATTGACGTAGATATATATGATGTTGAGTTTTTATCCTCACCTTCTTATATTAGTTTTGGCTATATTGAACCATCATACAATTACGAACCCGATTAAAGATTAATGGTTAACTTGCAACAGCTATAACTTTGCCCCTTTCGGAAACCGGTTACAACGGTTACACCCTATTAAAAACACTCCTAACCCACTGATTACAAACAACTCCGTTGTAACTTTTTACTGGTTACAACGGGTTACAAAACAGGGGTTAAAAAGTTACATCCTTATAAAACAATAAGTTATAGTTTTAATTTGTAACCTATTAAAACGGTTACACGTAACCACAAAGTAACCCATTTGTAACCTTTTTCTATTACCATATTTATTTATAGTATCAATAAGATATAAGACTATTTTAATTTTGTAACCATTGTAACCGCTTTCCGAACCCCTCCCACAAATTCTCTATTTATATAAAAGACACTTAGTAATGCTCATTTATTGTACAATCCATTATGCTTTCACTTGTTTGTCATTCTGAGTATTTATAGCACTTACTTGATGGCTTTCTACAGATAAAAGAAAGGCTGCACATCGGCAGCCTATAGATAAATAGAGGAGAAAACTAACTCTCACTGTTTTCCTGAAATACCCAGCACTTAATCACTTCGGGTCTTTTAAGCGTACTCCCCACCGCAAGCGTGCTATTAAACTGGCTGTTTACCACACTTCGCACCGTCTTAACGCCCACAAACTTACGCATTCGCCCCGATTTCAATAAGTTCTTAATATCGGTATTCAATTGCATAGACTGGCGGTATTCACTGGCCACCTGTGCAATATGGTTAAAATTCACCGCATAAACTCCCTTTTCACCGCAATGATTCACACCAAAGGCCTCATTATCGTGTAAATAATCAAACAGCTCCCAAAACTCCATCACTTGCGGTTGGTCAAGTTGGATCGCCTGAACACGTTGTTTGGCCAACTCAATAATAAAGCCACGAGTTTGGCGAATATGTGCCGCTTTTACGGGTAAAACTAACGCTAACGTTTCCAATAATGCGATTAACTGTGCATGATTTTTGGCGATCCGCTCATGGTTAATCGCCTTATCCGCAAATAACTGCGCCTGTAAGCCATCTACACGCTCATTGTATTGCTTTAATATCGCCGCTTCTTTCATCAATACCGTAGGCAGAAAACCAGACAGCTTTTCAATAGGATAACGTTCAAGGGCAATGGCAGCATAACGAGTTTCAACACTTTGCTCCGCTTTGTCGGTATAAAGATGAATAATCCGTTCTAAAACGGCGCGTGACGCGTTAATCTCTGCATTCTGTGCAATCACAATACTGCCTTTAAATAACGGCTCGTAGGTCTCATTACCGCTATTTTTAACCCCTAGTGAACGCGTCGCACGGCCGTTATACAGTGATTTTAACTCTTCCCAATCAAACGCTTTTAGTTTTGCATTATCTTGCACGCGATCACTTTCAATTAAACACACTGGCAAATTACTTATCTGTGAAAAGTTTCGTCCTCGAGCGGCAACACTCGATTTTGATGCATCGAACCCCTCATAATCTGCACGGCCACATAAACGCCATAAAAACTCAATCAACGTACTTTTACCTGAACCAGGCTCACCGCAAATTTCTAAAAATGGGTAGCTTTTATGGGTCTTGCGTATCTGCTCCGCAAAGAACGAACCCAGCCAGAACGCCAACACCACATAACCTTTTGCACCAAACGCATCCCAAAGAGAACTTAACCAACTGGTATCAAATTCACTAAAATCGGTATTAATGGCCAATGATGGACTAAGGCTTAACGTCTTGATATCCAACTTATTGAGAGAGAAATAATCCTCCTCATTTAACGTAAAACACTTACCATCCTGCACCGCAACATCATTAAACACATACACACCATACTCTTTGTTATAACCCACATAGTTTTGCGTGATCACCTCTTTAATATCTGGCAAGGCTTGTTTGCAAATGCGGTCCAATTGCAAAGTTGTGCCGGTATAAACCGCCCCTTTGGCCACATGCAATAAACGCTTCTTGAATTCACTGGCGCTGGTTAACTGTGAGGCGGTAAACGTGGCTTTAACTTGTGGCTGCCGAGGAAAATCGACTCGCATGTAATACCATGATTCATCGGTTTCTACAGACTTTTGGAAATATAATGGTGTGGGATAACAATTAGCGATTTCAACCACCGTGCCGGACTCTTTCACCGCTTTTTGTCTGGCTTCATCTTCATCTAAATCAGGTTCGGCATCATGAATACGTTCAATGGTTTTCATCATTTTATCGATATCCAACTTAAACCAATACAAGCGATTATCGTGTTGAAAATCGAACTCTGAACGCTCTGTCCAGTTAAACATTAAACGCGCCTTTTCAAACGCGGTTGAGGCTAACAACAACTTGCCGTAATAGCGATAACGGGCAATATCGCGCTCCGTTAGCTTGCCTTTCATATGCAAGTCATTCCAATCGTTGCCACATTCTTTTTCAGTAGGTCTCGCGGCCGTGGCTTTCCATCCATCATCATGGCTGCGGGCAACAAACTTTTTCATTGCGCGTTCGCCAGCTGCACCATTATCTAACGCCCAAACCAACAACGGCTTTTTATTGTTCCCTAGCGCAGTTCTCAACGTATTCAACGCGACTTCAGGGTAATTATGGCAAGTCATTAACGATACAGCCGCAATACCATTTTGAATCAAGCTAAGTGCATCAAAAATACCTTCCGTTAGCCAGATTTCTTTGGCTTGGGTTAAATCCTGTTGTGGCAGTGTCCACCAATGCCCTTTATAAGAACCAAAAAAGTTAGCTTTGCGATCAAACTGTGACGGCCTATCAATAATACGCTCCCAATAAGCCCCTTCAGGTAAGGCAAATTTAACCGTTGCCGCACCTAACCCATTGGCATGATAGCTAGACTCGGAATACAACCCTTTCAATGGGGCGATATCAAGCCCTCCACGATAAACCGTGATTTTTCAGCGATAAGCGGCATATTTACCGCCTTAAAGGCACGGATTTATTTATGGGGAAACACCCAATACGAGGGTTATCACGGTTAAAGCAAAAAGCGACTGAAATGTCTTATTTAACGCATGAAGAAATCGGGCTGCTGCTGAATATATTAAAAGGTGATAATAAAAAAGTGGCGATTTTATGTTTAAGCACCGGTGCACGCTGGGGGGAAGCGGTTAAATTAAAACGCGAGCATGTGATCCAAAATAAAATCCGTTTCACTTTTACCAAAACGGGGAAAGCGCGCATTGTGCCGATTTCCCAAGAAGTCGCAGATAAGGTCTGTACGCGAAAATCCGGTCTGCTTTTTCCAAACACCTCTTACGATATGTTTAGAAAGCACATAAAGACCATTAAGCCTGACATGCCGCAGGGCCAAGCCACGCACGCATTACGGCATACTTTCGCAACCCATTTTATGATGAATGGCGGCAGTATTATTACTTTGCAGAGGATCCTAGGTCACTCGACATTACAGCAAACACTGACCTACGCACACTTTGCACCGGACTTTCTTCAGGATGCGATTACGTATAATCCATTAAAAGGAGGAACAGAGTTAGCTTAATAGATTGTCCGTTTTAGGATGATTTTGACGACGAAAAACGAAGCAAATTTAACTTTTGCATGTCCACAAATTGTCCACACTGGGATGTATTTCTCCGCTGTAAGTACCACCAAATCAGCGTTTAGATCGTCCACAAGTTGTCCACACTTGAACACTTTTAGGCACTTTTGAGCCTTTTTTGTACAGATTATGCACAATAAATATCCTCCGGCATAGCCGGAGGTTTTTAATATGCGCCTATAAGGCTTTGTTACCAGCCGCGCCCTAACAGGCGCATAACGGCTCTGACATTTGCATCTATGGATTACTTACGGCCCGTAAACGGGCTGCCCGGATAGGGGAGCGACAATTGCTCTCCCAATTTATCCTGTTCTAACTGATGTTTTATATATTCTTGTATTCGTTTCGTATTCTTTCCTACCGTATCAACATAGTACCCTCTGCACCAAAACTCTCTATTTCGATATTTAAACTTTAAATCCCCAAATTGCTCATAAAGCATTAGACTGCTTTTTCCTTTTAAATACCCCATAAAGCTCGAAACACTCATCTTGGGTGGGATTTCTAGAAGCATGTGTATGTGGTCAACACAACATTCTGCCTCCACTATCCTGACATTTTTCCACTCACACAATTTCCTTAAAATACTACCTATCGCCCTACGTTTTTCACCGTAGAAAACTTGCCTTCTATACTTTGGGGCAAAAACAATGTGATATTTACAATTCCATCGTGTATGCGCTAAGCTCTTTTCGTCCCCCATTGGGACCCCCTTTTGATTTTTTGTTTGACTCTTGCAGTTGCCAGACCGCAAGGTGTTTTAACAAATCAAAAGGGGTTTTAATATCTTATTCAAAGCTGAAAGCTTTACGGAACCCCCAGCCTAGCTGGGGGTTTTCTATGCACAAAAAAAAGGCACTCGCCCCCGAGTGCCTTTTGACTACAACTCACTGAATATAAAGTAAATTATACCTATTCAGCGGTTCTGGTACTTGTGCGGATGAGGTAGTCAAATGCGCTAAGTGCGGCTTTGGCCCCTTCCCCGGCTGAAATAATAATTTGCTTATAAGGTACTGTAGTACAGTCACCAGCAGCAAAAATACCCTTAATACTGGTTTCGTTACGAGCGTCAATTTCAATTTCGCCCATACGGTTTCTGGCAACGGTGTCGCCTAACCAATTGGTATTAGGCAATAAACCGATTTGTACGAATGCCCCCGCCACTTCCAATAAATGTACGCTATCATCAGTGCGGTCTTTATACTCAAGGCCGGTCATTTTACTGCCATCACCTTTTACTTCTAAGGTTTGCGCATTAACGATAATATCCACATTTTTCATGCTACGTGCTTTTTGCTGTAATACTGAGTCCGCTTTCAGTTCTGGTGCAAACTCCAGTACAGTCACATGGTCAACGACACCCGCTAGGTCAATAGCCGCTTCAATACCTGAGTTACCACCGCCAATCACGGCAACACGCTTGCCTTTAAATAATGGGCCATCGCAGTGTGGGCAGAATGTAACACCTTTCGTCCGGTATTCTTGTTCCCCTGGAACGCCCATATTTCTCCAGCGAGCACCCGTTGAAATAATAATACTGCGTGATTTTAAGATCCCGCCTGATGCTGTTTCGATTTGGTGTAAACCACCTTCTTGCGCAGCTGGGATCAATTTTGTCACTGACTGCCCATCAATAACATCAACATCATAGCTGTCCACATGGTTCTTCAACGCACCTGCAAAAATAGCGCCTTCCGTTTTGATAACGGAAATATAGTTTTCAATATCAACCGTATCCATGACTTGGCCACCAAAACGCTCGCCTATCACGCCTGTGCGGATCCCTTTACGTGCAGTATAGATTGCTGCTGAAGCCCCTGCTGGGCCACTACCAATCACGAGGACTTCAAAAGGCTCGCGCTCTGTCAGTGATTTCGCTGCACGCGCATCGGCATTCGTGTCAACTTTGCTCACAATCTCACTGAGTGTCATACGCCCTTGACCAAACTCTTTTCCATTCAGGTAAACCGCTGGAACGCCCATGACATTACGTTCATCAATCTCGTTTTGGAAAAGCGCGCCATCAATGGCGGTATGACTAACATTTGGATTTAAAACTGCCATTAAGTTCAGAGCTTGAACAACATCTGGGCAGTTATGGCAAGATAAAGAGTAATAAGTTTCAAAGTGGAATTCGCCTTCAAGGCCTTTAACTTGCTCTAATAACTCTTGCGATTCTTTCGATGGATGACCACCGATTTGCAATAATGCCAACACAAGAGAGGTAAATTCATGTCCCAGAGGTGAGCCTGCAAAACGCAAACCACTATCTGTACCTGGGTTAGTAATTAAAAAAGACGGTGTTCTTAGTGCGCTATTGCGCTCTTCACGTACAGTGACTTTATCTGACAGTGAGGCAATTTGTTCTAACAGCTGTTTGATTTCATTTGATTTTTGGCTGTCATCTATATTAGCAACTAATTCAACGGGTTTAGTTAAACGTTCTAAGTAGGCTTTCAACTGTGCCTGTAAATTATTGTCGAGCATGTAATCCCCTTTAATTTTTATCATAAAATCGGGTACATATACCCGTCATGATCCAAGTTGCAGGCCTAAACACCTGCAACCTGAATTATTCAGTATTAATCAATTAAGATAGATTAATTAGATTTTGCCGACTAAGTCCAAAGATGGAGACAGCGTTGCATCACCTTCTTTCCATTTAGCTGGGCAAACTTCACCTGGGTGGCTAGCAACATATTGTGCTGCTTTAACTTTACGTAACAGGTCAGCTGCATCACGACCAATACCTTCAGCAGTAATTTCGATTGCCTGAATAATACCTTGTGGGTCAACAACGAAAGTACCGCGGTCTGCTAAGCCTTCGTTTTCACGCATGTTTTCAAAGTTACGTGTTAATGCGCCAGTTGGGTCACCGATCATGGCATATTTGATTTTACCGATAGTTTCTGAGCTTGCATGCCATGCTTTATGGGTGAAATGTGTGTCAGTAGAAACAGAGAAAATTTCAACACCTAATTTTTGGAATTCTTCATAATGGTCAGCAATGTCACCCAGTTCAGTTGGGCAAACAAAGGTAAAGTCAGCTGGATAGAAGAAGAAAACGCTCCATTTACCTGCAACATCTTTTTCAGAAACTTCGATGAATTGGCCATCTTTAAATGCTTGGTTAGTAAATGGTTTGATTTGAGTATTAATTAATGACATATGATGTTCTCCTGTTTGGTTGCCTATTAAGTTACTGTTTTACAGCAGCTTAATCCAATCATTACCTACTATCGATTTGATAGGCACAACCTAATCATGTTCATATAATTAATAGGCAAAGCATTAGAACGCTTACTGAACAATTCAGCAAGCGTTTTATTTTTAATGGATGTTTTATGTACAGTAGGTTATGCCATGGTGGCAATCGTTTTACGAAAACGAATGAGTGCGAGAGAAAAGAACACAGCACCAATCACAACAAGAACTGCAAATTGAGGCCAAACAATTTGGAAGCCAGCACCACGATATAAAATCGCTTGAGCAAGGCTAACAAAGTGTGTTGTCGGCATGGTTAACATAATATCTTGAACAAGCTGAGGCATACTTTCTCGCGCAGTCATCCCGCCAGAAAGCATATTTAATGGCAATAGCACTAAGATCATCAACAAACCAAACTGGGGCATGGAGCGTGCAATCGTCCCCATAAAAATACCAATCGACGTTGTCGCAAATAAACTCAAGGCCACCCCACACATAAACAATAAGATAGACCCTTCGATTGGTACTTGTAGCAATGTTTTTACGACCAAAATTAAGGAAACACCGGATGCGATCAGTACCACCAGCCCCATTGACCATATTTTCGACATCATAATTTCAAATGGTGTTAAAGGCATAACCATCAAATGCTCGACTGTACCGTGTTCCCGCTCGCGGATCAGCGCCGCCCCCGTTAAAACAATCGATAACATCGTAATATTATTAATGATTGCCATGACAGAACCGAACCATGACTGTGTCAAATTGGGGTTAAAGCGCATACGTACTTCCAAGTCGACAGGCAAACTCGCATTACTACGGTATTTTGCTAAAAATTCATTCACTTCCCCTAAGGTAATATTTTGAATATAACTATTTCCTAAGAAGGCTTGGCTCATCCTTGTTGCATCAATATTGACTTGAATTTCTGGGTGCCGCCCTGCAAGCACATCACGTTGAAAATTAGGTGGAATATCTAATGCAAACGTATATGAACCACGGTTTAACAAACCATCAATTTGGTCTGGCGTAATATCTACAGGAGATAAGAAATAAGGTGCATAAAAACTATTGATTATTCGGTTTGATAACTGTGATTTATCTTGGTCAGCAATCGCAATAGGCGCATTATGTAAAGATCCAGGCGTCACGGTTGCTGACGAATAAATCGACACGGTAAAAGCAAAAACAATCAAAGCTAACATCGCTTTATCGCGGCCTAAACTGCGTAATTCTTTGACTCCTAGGTTAAAAATATTCTGAATTTTACGGATCATCGCTATGCCTCCTGCTTTTTCAGGAATAGAACACTTAGCCCAATAACCAAAGGTATGGTGATCAGTAATGGGATAAATGATGATTGTAAATCGAATAAATTTAATCCCTTAGAGAAAGTTCCTCGTGTGATAGTCAAAAAATGTGATGTTGGATAGACCATCCCAACCCAGCGGCCAATACCTTCCAATGATGAGACAGGGTCAATCATTCCTGAAAATTGAGTTGCGGGTATCAACGTAATGATAGAAGTACCAAAAATTGCCGCAATTTGGCTTTTCATAAAGCATGAAATTAATAACCCCATGCCTGTTGCAATACTGATATACAAAAATGCAGCCAACGTTAACGTCAGAAAACTGCCTTTAAATTCAACACCAAATATATATACCGATAATATACAAAGTAGCACAAAGTTAAACATACCCAATAGAATATAAGGGAGCTGTTTTCCAAGCAAAAACTCTAATTTGGTGATCGGAGTTACATAAAGATTGATAATCGAACCGAGCTCTTTTTCCCGAACAACACTCAACGCGCTCAGCATGGCTGGGATCATCATTAATAATAATGGAATAACCGCGGGAACAATTGCCGGTAAGCTACGAACATCTGGGTTATAACGATATCGAGTCTCAATGTCGATAGCCGGTATCCCTGCAACGCCAGCCGGTTGGCGCGCAGCCATCGTGCTCAGCCATGCTAAATGCATCGCTTGTACATAACCACGCACAGTTTCAGCGCGGTTTGGCATCGCACCATCAATCCACACACCAATTTTAACGTTACTCCCTCGAGCAACATCTCTTGCAAAGTTAGGTGGGATCTCAATCGCAACGGTAATATTTCCGCTACGCATACCAGCCTCTAAATCATCATAATCTTTGATTGGAGGTTGTTCGATAAAGTAACGTGAACCAGCTAAGTTCAGTGTATATCCTTGACTTAGCCCTGTTTGGTCGCGATCTAGCACTGAAAAACGTAAATTTTCCACATCCATGCTAATGCCGTAACCCATGATAAACATAAGAATTACCGTTCCTAATAATGCCAGTGTTGAACGTACAGGGTCACGACGTAACTCCATGCCTTCCCGTATGGAATAGCTAAATAGCCGACGCAAACTAAAACGTTTTTTCAATGCTTCAGTCGCTTGTTCTTTTAGTTCAGGGTCAACGTGGAACTCTGGCGCGGTCTCTTGTCCTTGTCCTGCATCCCCCACGGCATCCTGTAAATAGGCGATAAAGGTTTCTTCAAGCGTGCCAAGCCCTCTTTTCTTGGTCAAGTTAACAGGGGTATCACAATCTAAGACTTTACCTGCATGCATGAGTGAAATGCGGTCACAGCGCTCTGCTTCATTCATAAAGTGGGTAGAAATAAAAATAGTGACACCGTCACGTCTTGATAAGTCAACCATTAAATTCCAAAACATATCTCTGGCAACGGGGTCTACACCTGAAGTGGGTTCATCAAGGATTAACATTTCAGGTTCATGAATAACCGCGACAGCTAAAGATAGCCTTTGACGGATCCCCAAAGGCAAGTCGTCTGGCATGACGTCTCGCACATCATCAAGTTCGAAACGCTGGCACATTTCGTCAACTCGCTGAGGGATTTTATCCTCAGATATATGAAAAAGCTTGGCATGAAGCACAAGGTTCTGCTCAACACTCAATTCACTATATAATGAGAATGCTTGTGACATATAACCGACACGCTTGCGTGTTTCAATATCCTTCGGGTCTATTTCTTGGCCAAATAGCCATGCCTGCCCTTCACTGGCTTGTAACAAACCCGTCAACATTTTCATCGTGGTTGACTTGCCACAACCATTGGAGCCTAAGAAACCAAAAATCTCCCCTTTTGGGATCTTAAAATTCACATGGTCAACTGCTACAAAGTTACCGAAACGCATGGTGAGGTCTTGGGCTTCAATGGCAATAATATTGTCTTTCGAGGTATCACGCGGAGGGATCACGACTTTTTTGTGCCCACTGCGTTTTTCTTCAGGTAGTAATTCAATAAATGCAGCTTCAAGGTCATCACATTGCGTTTGAGCTTTTAATTCAGATGCATGGCCTGTAGCGAGCACCTTGCCATCATCCATTGCCACTAGCCAATCAAAGCGCTCCGCCTCTTCCATATACGCGGTTGCGACCAAAACACTCATATTGGTTTGTCGCAAACGAATGCGATCAATCAAATCCCAAAACTGTGCGCGAGATAACGGGTCAACCCCAGTGGTAGGTTCATCTAAAATCAATAAGTCAGGGTCATGAATTAGCGCACAACATAACCCAAGTTTTTGTTTCATACCGCCTGATAATTTGCCAGCCGGACGGTCTTTAAATGGCGCAAGCCCGGTACTTTCAAGCAAATCTTGAATGCGATATTCACGCTCAGCTTTTGATTGGCCAAATAACCGGCCAAAAAAATCAACGTTTTCATAAACAGATAACGTATGGTAAAGGTTCTTTCCTAACCCTTGAGGCATGTAAGCGATGCGAGGACAAACTGCTCTACGGTGTTCAATATCATTCATGTCACCATCAAGTACCGTTATTTGGCCTTGTTGAATCACTCTTGCTCCTGCAATCAGGGAGATCAGGCTTGATTTCCCTACGCCATCGGGGCCAATCAACCCAACCATTTTTCTCGCTGGGATGGAAAGCACAATGTCATCCAACGCACAATTATCACCATAATGCTGGCTGACATGCTGTATATCAATAATCACATCATCCATCAGTTTATTGGTCATTGTGGTAATCTCACCTCAAGTTCAGCAGGCCAAGATCCGTTAGGGTCTAAACGCACATATGCTTTTCCAGGTAACCCTGTTTTCACATATTCGAGGTGTTGCTCTAATAATTCTGGAGAAATACGCGCACGTACTCTGAACATTAATTTTAAGCGTTCATTTTGTGTTTCTACGGTTTTCGGTGTGAATTGTGCGACACTTGCTACAAAAGTGGCTTTCGCTGGGATCACGATGTTTGGTGCAGCATCGAGTATAATGTGAACATCACTACCTAAGGCAACTTTACCTGCGTCTTCAGTTGGTAAGAAAAAGGTCATATATGCATCACTTAAATCGACCATATTCAAAACCCGTCCACCAGCCCCAAGTACCTCACCGGGCTCAGCTACACGATATTGAATACGCCCATTTCTTGGCGCTTTTAGAATACTGTCATCTAAGTCCGCTATAATACGACGTTCCGTTGCTGTCGCTGCGTCAACACGGTTTTTAGCTTGAACAATACCAGCGCTGGCAGAATCAATCGCTGATGTCGCTGCAGCCACTTGGGCTTTCGACGCTTCCAGGGCTGCGCGAGAACCTTGCATCTGGGCGGTATCGTCATCCACTTGTTGTTGAGAAACGGCGTTTGTTCTTACCAAAGCTCTAGAGCGATTTAGTCGTTTTTGTGCAGCATCTAACTCAGCTTCACGTTGACGAACGACAGCTTGAGCTGCAACTTTTTCGCTTTTACGCTGTGCTAAAGCTGATTCAGCCGTCGTCACTGCACTAATAGCTTGGCGTAATTGAGCCTGTACTTCATGTAGCTGCTCTTGGAGTGCTCGCGTATCCATACGAGCAAGTTCTTGCCCTTCTTTAACAAAATCGCCTTCTTTTACATTAATCGTTTCAATACGCCCTGCCGTCTTAGTGGCAATATCAATTTCTGTTGCTTCTATACGACCATTACTTTGCGCGAACCCAGCAGGTAGCCCACCTGAATTAACATTCCAGTAATAAAGACCACCCGCAACAATAATTAATATTAAAATGATGTAAAAAGATATTTTTTGCTTATTTATTTTCATACCATCCCTTTCCATTAAATGAGAAAACAAGGAACAACAATTATTTTGATTATTAACCTGGTGATTATTAATAAAATGACATAACTGTCTCTATACGAAATAAATACCATTAAAACTAAAAATAATATTATTTATTATAAACTCGGCCAAGTAAGTGTTACCACTATCATTAAATTGGCTATCTATTTAATTTAATGATAGTTTATCAACGTTTGGTTTAAGTTTAGTTGCCTTATGTCACAAAAAAACAGAATAAACTTACAAAAATCAGGATAAGGCATCATTTGTATATATTTAATTCAAAAAATAAAGCCAGCAAATTAACTTACTGGCTTTATTCAGCAATATTTGAACAGTGACTAAATATTAGCTTGCGAATTCGGCAATTATTTTTTCATCCATTCGATAGCGAACCCATTCATCCTGAGGCTCTGCACCAATACTTTTATAAAAATCAATTGCAGGCTGATTCCAATCTAAAACGCTCCATTCCAACCGTTGGCATTTTCGTTCTACGGCTAACACGGCAATATGCTTTAATAATTTTTTTCCTGCTCCCGCGCCACGAAAATCAGGAGAAACATATAAATCTTCTAAATAAATACCATTGTTGCCTAACCATGTTGAATAGCTAGTAAAGAATACGGCATATCCTGCTGGCTTCCCATCCACATAACAGATTAAAGCTTCTGTGCTTGAGTTCGCTCCAAATAGGGAATTTTCTATATCAGCCACCGAGGCTTTAACTTCGTGACGTGCTTTTTCATAATCTGCTAATTCAATGATCATATCTAATATCAAAGCAGCGTCATCACGGGTTGCGGGTTTTATTTCTACATTCATTTGGGGCTCTCTTATTATTTGAATCATGATTTTAAACGTTACATAACAAGAACCCAATTCGCAGCAATATTATTCATCTATTCGTGCATGATATAAGTATTATTTATACCTTTATATGCTTTTTCCCATAATAATCAGAGAGCGCATTTTCGGACCTTGTTGGTTAAATAACATATTAGCTATAATTGTCTCATCGATTAACTAGATGAATATTAAGGAGGCTAATTTATGTTGTTGTGTGATCTTATTGAATATTCACACTTCTTTGGTAATCGCCAGAGCTCAGGCTTTCACAGTTTTATACTGCGATAACCCTGCCTGAGCGAAGCCACTAAAGAAAACCTTCCCTCAGCTTACTGGGTTGTCGTTACGGCTATCCCTGGTATTTTTATGCCTAAAATTTGAGTAAGCTATGAGCACTTTATTAACTGTAAAATCATTAAATTACGATACCTCAACCTCTACCTTATTGAATGACATCTCTTTTACTGTTCAACAAGGTGACCGTATTGGTTTAATTGGCCATAACGGAAGTGGCAAAAGTACATTGTTGAAGCTAATAACCCAACAACTCTCCCCCAATAGTGGCAGTATCACTTATTCGAATCATTGTGTAACTGCTTATATTGAACAACACTTACCCGATGATGTTGCCAGTTTGACACTGCTTGATGCACTTGTTCAAAAGTTACCCGAACAAGATAAAGTCACTGAATGTTGGCGAGCTGAGGTTATATTATCAGAATTAGGTTTTACACCTGAACAATGGGAACAAAAAGCGAATGCAATCAGTGGCGGACAACATACACGTTTGCTTCTGGGCCGTGCTTTAATTGAACAACCCGATTTACTGTTACTCGATGAACCTAGTAATCATTTAGATTTACCCACACTTATTTGGTTAGGTAACTTCTTACAATCATGGAAAGGCAGTTTTGTGCTAGTTTCTCATGACCAATCGTTATTAGATAAAGTCAGTAACTGCACTTGGATCTTACGAGATAAATCACTGCATTATTATCGGTTACCTTGCAGTGCAGCACGACAAGCATTGAGTGAAAAAGACGTCACCGACGCACGCCGTAACCAAGCAGAGCAAAAAGAAATTGACCGTATTGCATCAAGTGCCAAACGCTTAGCCATTTGGGGGCATGTGTATGACAATGAAGCCTTATCACGCAAAGCTAAGCAAATGGAAAAACAGATTGACCGCCTTAAAGATGCCCAAACAGAGTTAACTGAAGGCTATCAATGGCGGCTTGCCTTAAATGGTAAAGCCATTCCTGCAGATAGAGTTTTGGAATTGGAAGGCGCCGTTGTCTCAACACCGAATGGAAATTCGTTATTTAAAACGGCATTTCATCAAGTCAAAAGTGGTGAGCATATCGCTATCATGGGGGCCAATGGCTGTGGTAAATCAACACTTCTGCGCCTACTTTGGCAACATTATCAGCAAGACTTACGCTATAGCGCACAGTTGAAGTTTCATCCTGCAATTAGTGTTGGATATTATGACCAACAATTAGAGCAGCTAAATGATAATGATAGTCTATTGGATGCACTACGTCATTTTGCACCTTTAACCGATGAACAACGAAAAATGGCATTGATTGGTGCGGGTTTTACCTACACGCGTCATCAACAAAAAGTCGCTACGCTGAGCGGTGGCGAACGCGCTAGATTATTGTTTATTGGTTTAAGTTTGGCCCAGTACGAGTTGATTTTGTTGGATGAACCAACCAATCACCTTGATCTAGAAGGTAAGGAAGCACTTTGCGAGCAAATTAGCTTATTTTCTGGAGCATTGTTGGTCGTCAGCCATGATAGGTGGCTCATTGAAAATAGTTGCCAACGATTCTGGTTTATCGATGATAATCGGTTAGAGGAATACCTTAATCTTGATGATATCTATCATAAAATTGAACAGCAAACACAACCATTATTAGCGTCTACAATTGGGGGAAATGCCCCTGTTAAATCGATGGTTGAAATTCCCAGTAAGGAAACTACTCATGAAGATGAGTTGTTAGAAACATTGCTTATATTGGAGCAAAAATTACTTGCGGACCAGAAACGCAAACTAAGCCACCAAAAACCACAGTTACAACAACTGTGGAGCAACGAAATAGCCCAAATACACGCTAAGTTGGGCTTGTAACCGATACCCCTGGTAACGTTAGTGATCAGGGGATTTTCTTAAGAAGCTGTATATTAATATAGGATGATAGTTACAGTTTACAAAATAATTATATGCACCCTAAAATTTACCTTATTGACGACATAATAGAAATGAGTACCGTTGTTCACCAATAATGAAAATAAATAAAGTTTATTCTTTATGCATTTTATGTGAATAAAGATTTTGTAAACTATCCAAATTGTTATTTTATTTTCTGTTTCTTAGCCCGCTTAAAATATGAAGTTGGGACACTTGGGCATACAACTTCTTTAAACTTAACCTCTTTATTCGTATTTATAGGCGGTTCATTTTCAGATGAAACCGGGGCGTCGGTTTGTGGTATTTTGCTTGTTTCTTTCATATATAAACGCTCTTTTGCTTGTATAATATCATTCGTTTTAGCCATTTTATTTTTCCTCTGCCACTAACACGGCATTGACTTGCTCAATTCGTTCTACTGCTCGGTTAATGATCTCAAAGACTCTTGTTGTCTCTTCTTTCGTCAACTGTTGTATCACTATTTGGTGTCTCAACAATGACTTAAATTTGTCTACAGCACATTCAATTTCATTAGCAAATTGATTACCTGCTTTTAATTCCTGTGCATATTTTAATTTTAGTTGAACTTCTGCCAATATTTCAGCTTTTAGTAATAAAAAACAGCGACCTTCGGGGGTAATGACATAACACTTTCGCCCTTTTCCATTATCTTTACCCGCTGAAATAAACCCTAGCTCCTCTAACAACGTTAGAGTCGGATATATCACCCCAGGGCTCGGGCAATAAAAACCTGCTGTCTCTTCTGCAATTTTTTTTATTAGCTCATAACCGTAATTAATTCCCCCTGTCAGTAAATGCAGGATATAAATCCTTAACTGTTTAGGGTTAAACATACGGCTAACACTTTTACCGTTACACAAACACGGGTCTAGTTGTTGTTCACTTGCCATTAAAATTCTCAGTGGTTATTCGTACTAAAACCGATATATCTAATATAATAGTTACTTTTACAGAAAATGCTAGCTTTAGATATATCTGTTTTTGTGCATAACGTGCTAATGATAATCATTCTTATATGGATTATACCGACTAACTGTCGATACAACAGTAAAAATGTGCGGTGAATTGTCTAGCTGAGTAAATTATGCAGTAAATTTAGGAAAGGCTTTTAGGAATTGAGCAAGCCAGCCATCAAGATACGGCTGGCTTGTATACACGTATTTTATTAACCAATATTAGGTAATATATTGAAGACAATCCCTAACTGAACACCAATAACAATAATTCCACAAATAAATACCAATGATAGGCCTAACCCACCACCTAGGACTTGATATTTCCGTTGATTCAATGTTCTTGATTTGAATGCCATTGCGCTAGGTAATAATAAGGCGAGTATTGAAAGTGCAATCGCGGCATACCCTAACGCCATTACAAACCCTTTAGGATAAAATAAAGCAAAAACTAGTGGTGGTCCAAAGGTAAGTAAACCCGTTTGTATGCGCCCTGAAGCATTATCTTGGCGTTTAAATAAATCGGCTAAAAAATCAAATAACCCCAAAGCGACCCCAAGGAAAGAGGTTGCTAAAGCCAAACTCATGAACATCTGTGCTATTAACTCTGTTTTTCCTGATTGAGCTACATCCTTAATTGCATCGAGCAACCCGTTAAGCCCTGCGTTTTCAGCCAGAATACCAACAAATGTTGTTGTGCCAATACTCCCTAATGTTGCAATTTGCCATAAAATATAAGCAACTAACGGGATAGCACTACCGATGATAAAGATAACACGAAGTTTTTTGACATCTCCCCCCATGTATTTGACGATACTAGGGACGCTGCCATGAAAACCAAAGGAGGTAAAAAATACGGGAATAGCCGATAAAATGAGGACTTTTTCAGTTGGTGCTGCTAATAAATTCTGTTGCTCAACATGAGGTATCATTAACGCCAATATAATGACTAAGAAAACAATTTTTGCAGCAAATAAAATACGGTTGATAAAATCTACTGATGAAGTCCCAAAACATACAACTCCCCCACCAATGATGGTGAATACAACAATTCCCATCCAATCAGCCATATCAATGGCAAAACTACTTTTTAAATTTGAAGTAATAATTTCCCCTGCGCCACTCACATAAGCCGCTGTCAATGCATACATAAGGAACATCATGCTAAAGCCCGTAATAAATTTACCGCTAGGCCCTAAATACCGTTGAGCAACACTACCGATCCCAGTTTCGTGAGATTCATGTTGATAAACTTCAACCAAAAGTAATGCTGTGTAACACATCAATGCCCACAATACTAATAACATAGCCAAACTAACTAAAAAACCATTACCAGCGGCAGCGATAGGCATAGCTAACATACCTGCGCCAATCGTAGTACCTGCAACAATAAATACACTACCAAGTGTGCGATTTTTCATATTGAGATCCTAACAAGTAATTAAATTTTAATTTTATAATTGGAATGATTTAACTTATTTTCTTCATTAATGAGATGTTGCAGTTTGTCTTCAAAGATATTTTTTAATTCCATCCAATAGGTTTCAAAATGAGCCCTATCACGCAAGCAATGCGTCATTATCGCTGCCCGTAGCACATAAATTGACCGTACTTTATGCCATTCACTATCAGAAAATTGTGCATCTCGACATAAGCTCAATGGGTTATCGCCATACTCTTCATGTGTTAGTGAGGTTGATGAGGTGAGAAAATCATTAGAATAACTTCGCCCTGCGGCATAAGAACATAATTCATATAACCGTTTATTTAATTGATTTTGTTTTTCTAAAGATGTGTTACCGATTTCACGAAACATAAAATTAATCATGTGAAAGTCCGGTGTAGGCATCGCAATAATTGAAAACTGGCGATCTTCAATAATAAAGGGCTCACATTGATTTATCTTGTCGATCATCCAATTCGCTGTGGTGACCCCTGCCGCAATCACTTTTCCATACCCTAAAATATTTAACGGGACTAAACGATGTGCAGCCCATACCGCTGCTGCAGTTGCCCCTGCTTTTGATCCTTCCATAATAGAAGAGCCAAGTAACACATTCTGCGCTTTTTCTGTTGTACGCTGTTTTTCTTGTACTTCTTCAAATACATATGCAGCATGATAAGAAACTAAATCCACAATCCGCTTATCCTTCATACAGATTGCACCTGCGGCATACGGAATAAACCCCACTTTATGAGGATCAACAGTAATAGAGTCAGCTTGGCTTAATGCTTTAAAGCTTTCATAAACATCGCGCTTTGGCCACACCATATTTTCAGGAAAAATGCCTTCACTATGATAACGTTGGAGTAAATTCTCATACTCCATAAATTGATTTTCTTCATCACGAAACATCGCGCAAGCGTATCCCGCATAAGCGGCATCAATATGCACATAGAAGGAAATCCCAAAACGCTGCTCACATTCACGTCGTAGCTCAATGACTTCTTTTACATTGTCTATCGCGCCAGTTTCTGTAGTTCCAACAACAGCAACTACGGCTAAAATTGGCTCCCCTTGCTCAATCAATGCAAATACAGTTTCCCGCATTTTATGCACATCCGTTCGATAACTTGCATCAACGGGGAGTTGCACAATATTCTGTTGGCCTAAACCAAGAATATCCATCGCTTTCATCCATGAATAGTGTTTAGACTGCGGTACCAATAACTTACCGAGTTTTCCTTGCTTTATTCCAACACCACGGCAGGTCAAATCACGAATTTCTTCGAAAATATGCATTTTCTTTAATTCATCAATTAAATCTAACACCTTAGAAACAGAGAGATTGAGTAACTCTTTTTCGGTTTTGCCCTGCAGTAGATATTTGGATTGTGGATGCTGCATAATCGCCAACGGTAGTGTTTTAATATTTCTAGCTACCCATAATCCTTCGTAGTTAGCTACCGTTCCACCAGATGTAATATGCCCCCATGCATGTTGTACGTCATAACCAAACATGGCACATAAATCTAACCCAGCCTCTATTTCTAAAACGGTTGTCGTTGGTGAAGATTCTTGTGCACAATTATTGGGGTTGTACATCATTGCCATGACATAAGCCAAATTAGAAATCATCAGTGTATCTGCATTCATATGCCCCATATAACGGGGAGAGAACCAGGGGACCGACGTTGTTTTTAATTTTGAAGAGAGTTGATTAAGAATGCCTTCAGTACGATAAAGCGTATCTCGGTACTCGGGAGCATAACGGTCAACAGTAGAGATAAGATCAGGATCTTCAGGATGGTAGCTAGAGCGCCAATGCATATGTTCACTAACTGAATACTCCATCATTTCTTTGAAAAAGACAGCATTTTCAGATTTAGGGCCTAAAAATAATGCATCAACATTTATTTTTGAATTTTTAAAATTATTTATCATTACTACACCTTCAAACTACAATTAACGCGTGCTAATTGCACTTAAGTCACTTAACTTAATATCATTGGAAAGTGCATAACGGGCTATGTTTATATAAGAGATATCAATATATTAATGATATGCATTTAAAAATATCATTTAAACATTATTTATTGATAAACAAACCGTTAATGGCCAACTTATTCATAGGTATAATCGATCTCTATTAAATTATTAACAAACTCCTTCTAATTTCGTTCTGATTTGTGGACAAACACAAAAAATCAAAATTTAGTCAACTGTAAAGAGATTTTTACGCTAAAAAAGCTTGAATATGTGAAAAAATTGTTATATTGAATGCGATTTTTACTATTCAAAAATGACTAAAGAAGAATAGTAAAAATCACAGAAATAACAGTTAATCAATTGTTTAACAAAACAATTTTGCCGATAAGATCTCCAGATTCCATATGCTCATGAGCTTCTTTTACCTGTGATAAACGATACACTTTGTTAATAATAGGTTTCATTTTACCGTTTAGTAACAAATCCCAAACTTGTTCTTTCAGTTCTTGAGCGATCAATGCTTTTTCTTCAATAGTACGAGAGCGCATGGTTGAGCCTGTATGAGTCAATCTCTTTACCATTAAAGGCATCATATTTAACTCTTTAGGGTTACCTTTCATCATCCCAATTTGGATGATCCGCCCAAATTTAGCGGCAACTTGATAATTTTTCGCGACATAATCTCCACCAATAATATCGACAACCATATCAACACCTAGTGAAGAGGTGTAGTTGAGCGTCGCCTCAACAAAATCATCTTTTTTATAGTTAATAATACAATCCGCACCGAGTCGTTTTGCTGCATCCACTTTTTCTTCAGAACCAACGGTTGTTAATACTTTTGCACCAAAGGCTTTCGCTAACATAATCGCCACACTGCCAATACCCGATGTCCCACCATGAATAAGTACCGTTTCATCTTTCTTAAGCTTACCTATTTGAAAAACATTTGCCCAAACAGTAAAAAAGTTTTCAGGTATCGCAGCCCCTTCGATAAAAGAAAGGCTCCCTAATGGTAATGCGATATTTTTATGTACTAAACAATATTCTGCATAACCTCCCCCAGCCACCAGCCCACAAATTTTGTCGCCTATCTGCCATTCATCTACATCATCCGCTTTGGCAACAATCGTTCCTGCGATTTCAAGTCCCATAATCGGTGATGCATCTGCCGGTGGAGGGTAAGACCCCTTACGTTGAAAAATATCAGGACGATTAACTCCAGCCGCTTCCACTTTAACAAGCAAATATCCTGCAGAAACTCTAGGTAGTGGTTTATCAATTAATCGCAGTTTTTCTGGTCCACCAGGTTCTATAATGTCAACAACCGTCATCGAAGTGGGTAAAGACTGTTGAGTAAGTGTCATTATATTCTCCTTTTTGAGGTTAATTTGAAAAATTGATATTCATAAATTTATTTTCGTGTTAAATTAATGCTAATTAGTTTAATGTTTCGTGCTTAATTAGCATAATTTTAAGTATTAATTACAATAGGTCGTACATATCGCTTTTTATCGTTTAAAGACCAAAATTTAACCTATATCAAATTTTATATTTAGTAATGTTCTTTAAATTAGCATGAACATCTAAATTCACTAATCTCTTGCAGTTTCTCTGATTGGCTTTTTTGTTTATTAAGTCGATTCTGTCATACTTTACTACTTACCAGTTGCATTATCTTATGTTAAAATTGACTCATATCAATAATTTTAACTTGATTGAGCCTTAAATATGATCCCAGAAAAAAGAGTTGTTCGTCGCATCCAGTCTGGTGGTTGTGCTATTCATTGCCAGGACTGCAGTATTAGCCAACTTTGCATTCCTTTTACGCTGAATGAACATGAACTGGATCAACTTGATAATATCATCGAGCGCAAAAAACCCATTCAAAAAGGCCAAGCTTTATTTAAAGCTGGTGATGAATTGCGTTCATTGTATGCCATCCGCTCAGGTACAATAAAAAGCTATACAATAACCGAAGAAGGCGATGAGCAAATTACCGGTTTTCACTTAGCCGGAGACCTTGTTGGTTTTGACGCTATCATTCATACACAGCACCCGAGTTTTGCACAAGCCCTTGAAACATCAATGGTTTGTGAAATACCATTTGAGACCTTAGATGATTTGTCAGGCAAAATGCCTAATTTACGTCAGCAAATTATGCGTTTAATGAGCGGTGAAATTAAAGGCGATCAAGAAATGATCCTTTTATTATCCAAGAAAAACGCTGAAGAACGTTTAGCTGCATTTATTCTTAACCTATCTCATCGCTTTGCAGAGCGTGGTTTTTCACCAAGAGAATTTAGATTAACAATGACGCGTGGAGATATCGGTAACTATCTTGGATTAACCGTTGAAACCATTAGCCGCCTTTTAGGCCGTTTCCAGAAAAGTGGCATGCTGAGTGTTAAAGGTAAGTATATCACTATCGAAGATATGACAAAACTGACTGATATTGCAGGTAAAGTTTCAGCTATTACATGTTAATATCCCTAAATGGATCACGTTATCGGTGATCCGTTTTCATTTTTTTTCCCAGATTTCTTGCCTATTTAATCCCAATATCATAGTTTATCTATATGGAAACATCCGTGTATCAAGAGGATTTCAATATGGCAAACTATAAAAACCTGCTAGTTGCAATTGACCCAAATCAGGATGATCAACCTGCATTAAGACGTGCTGTCTACATCGTGCAGCGTAATGGTGGACGGATAAAAGCGTTTTTACCTATTTACGACCTTTCCTATGACATGACAACATTACTTTCGCCTGAAGAACGTAATGCCATGCGCAAAGGTGTAATAAGCCAAAAAGCGGCTTGGATCAAACAACAAGCTCATTTCTATCTTGAAGCGGGCATTGATATTGAAATTAAAGTTATTTGGCATAACAAGCCATATGAAGCCATTATTCAAGAAGTGATAAGTGGTGAACATGACTTATTACTCAAAATGGCACATCAAACAGATAATTTTGAATCTATTATTTTTACCCCACTTGACTGGCACTTACTCCGAAAATGCCCCGCTCCCGTTTGGATGGTAAAAGATAAAGTATGGCCTGACCATGGTTCAGTTGTTGTTGCTGTTAACCTATCGAATGAGGAATCTTATCATGATGACCTCAATATCAAATTGGTTGAAAAAACAAAAGACTTAGCAACACGTATTATTAAAGAGCAGGAAATCCATTTAGTAAGTGCGTATCCTGTTGCTCCTATGAATATTGCCATAGAGTTACCTGATTTCGATCCGAGCCTATATAACAACGCACTACGCGGCCAACATTTAATTGCCATGAAAGAGTTACGGCAAAAGTTTAGTATTGATGAAAAGTACACCCATGTCCGAGAGGGCCTACCTGAGAAAATTATTCCTGATATGTGTGAAGAGTTACATGCGGGGGTTGTCGTACTCGGTATTTTAGGCCGTACAGGCATTTCAGCCGCCTTTTTAGGGAATACTGCGGAACATGTCATCGATAAACTAAAATGTGATTTATTAGCAATTAAACCTGACGGTTTTGTCTGCCCTATCACTCCTGCTGATGATGATTAACTAGTGACTTAAAAATCAAGAATGGGTTACTGATATTAACCAGTAACCCATTCTTATTTATATCATTTTGACATGAATTAGTGATTCATTAAATTACAAAGCACGTAAGATCGCATCAACGCTATCTTTCGCATCACCAAACAACATCTGTGTATTCTCTTTGAAGAATAACGGGTTTTGCACCCCTGCATAGCCTGTATTCATTGAACGTTTAAATACAATGACATTGCTTGCTTTCCAAACTTCAAGAACTGGCATCCCCGCTATTGGGCTGTTTGGATCTTCTTGAGCTGCTGGGTTAACCGTATCGTTAGCACCAATGACAAGAACGGTATCGGTATCAGAGAAATCATCGTTAATTTCATCCATTTCCAATACGACATCGTAAGGCACTTTAGCTTCTGCGAGTAATACGTTCATATGCCCTGGCAAACGCCCAGCGACAGGGTGAATACCAAAACGCACTTTTACGCCACGTTCACGTAATTTAGTCGTGATATCTGCAACAGGGTATTGTGCTTGTGCCACTGCCATACCATAGCCTGGAGTGATAATCACTGATGTTGAATTTCTCAACATTTCAGCGACTTCTTCTGCAGTGCTTTCACGGTATTCGCCCATTTCTTCTTCTGTGCCTGTTGAAGAACCATCTGTACCGAAGCCTCCTGCAATAACACTGATGAATGAACGGTTCATCGCCTTACACATAATATAAGACAGAATCGCACCTGAAGAACCGACCAATGCCCCTGTAACGATCAGCAAGTCATTACTTAACATGAAACCTGCCGCTGCAGCAGCCCAACCTGAATATGAGTTCAGCATTGAAACAACCACTGGCATGTCCGCTCCACCAATTGATGCCACTAAATGCCAGCCAAAAGCTAAAGCTATCGCGGTCATGACTAGCATCAAGAAGACTTGTAAGCCGACACTTTCTGTTTTAACGAAAATGACTAACAGAATAAATGAAACAACTAACGCTGCTAAATTCAGTTTATGGCGATTAGGTAACATCATCGGTTTTGATGACATTTTCCCTGATAATTTACCATAAGCGACTACTGAACCGGTGAAGGTCACTGCACCAATGAAGATCCCTAAGAAAACTTCAGTTAAGTGAATGTTTTCCATCACAACATCAGCATGCCCTTCACTAGCGATAAAGCTGTTAAAACCAACCAGCACTGCAGCTAAACCGACGAAACTATGTAAAATAGCCACCAGCTCAGGCATTTCTGTCATTTCAACTTTTTTCGCTAAGCGAATACCGATAACCGCACCAATAACCATCGCAACGATCATCCAGCCCACATTTGCACTGTGAGGACCTAAAATGGTGGCTATCAATGCAATAGCCATCCCGATGATGCCGTAAGTATTCCCTCGTTGAGAGCTTTCATGACGTGATAGCCCCGCAAGGCTGAAAATAAACAGGATAGCAGCAACTATGTAAGCTGCTGTCACAATTCCACTCGACAACATAAGTTACCCCTTATCCTTTACGAAACATTTTTAACATGCGTTGAGTTACAGTAAACCCACCGAAAATATTGATACTCGCGATCAATATGGCGATAAAGGATAAGAAGCTTACCCAGCCACCGCTTCCAATCTGAAGCAAGGCGCCCACGACGATGATCCCTGAAATAGCATTAGTGACTGACATTAGCGGTGTATGCAATGCATGAGTCACATTCCACACCACGTAATAACCAACCACACAAGCTAATGCAAATACAGTAAAGTGCGATAAAAACTCTTTTGGCGCTGAATTAGCGAACCAACCAAACAAGATGATAGCTAATGCCATCAAGCCATATTTTACCGTCGGTGACATCTTTTTCTCAGGTGCTTTAACTTTTTCCACCGCTTGCGGTTTCGCCTGCGGCTGAGCAGATACCTGAATTGGGGGCGCTGGCCACGTGATTTCACCTTGTTTAATCACCGTTACACCGCGAATAACCAAATCGTCGAAATCAATATTAATTTCGCCATCTTTTTCTTTACACAGTAATTTCATCAAGTTAACAAGGTTGGTGCCGTATAACTGGGATGATTGTGTTGGCAAACGGCTTGGCAAATCTGTGTAACCAATAATTTTCACACCATTGTCGGTCACGACTAATTTGTCAGCTTGGGTTAATTCGCAGTTACCACCCGTTTGAGCCGCTAAGTCGACAACCACACTTCCCGGCTTCATTGATTCAACCATTTCCTTGGTAATCAATTTAGGCGCTGGTTTGCCTGGAATAAGTGCCGTGGTCACTATAATGTCGACTTCTTTCGCCTGTGCAGCGAACAGTTCCATCTCCGCTTTTATAAATGCTTCTGACATCACTTTGGCGTAACCATCGCCACTGCCAGCCTCTTCTTTGAAATCTAGCTCAAGGAATTCAGCACCCATACTCTGAACTTGCTCTTTTACCTCAGGGCGAGTGTCAAAGGCACGTACAATGGCACCCAAGCTACCCGCAGCACCAATTGCAGCAAGGCCAGCAACCCCAGCACCAATGATCATGACTTTCGCTGGTGGCACCTTACCTGCCGCGGTGATTTGCCCCGTAAAGAAACGGCCAAATTCATGAGCAGCTTCAACAATTGCACGGTAACCTGCAATATTTGCCATTGAGCTAAGCGCATCAAGTGACTGAGCACGTGAAATACGTGGTACCGCATCCATCGCCATCACGTTAATATTTCTAGCCTTTAAAGCTTCCATTAGCTCAGCATTCTGTGCTGGCCAAATGAAACTCACCAGTGTTGCTCCTTCTTTTAACAGAGGAATTTCATCATCCAGAGGTGCGTTGACTTTAAAAACAATATCCGCAGCAAATGCAGTATCACGATCAACGATTTCGGCACCCACTTGCTCATATGCTACATCATCAAAACTAGCTAAATGACCCGCATTTTGCTCTACACACACAGAAAAACCCAATTTAAGTAGTTGAGTCACTGTTGATGGCGTAGCTGCAACACGCGCTTCATTGGCAAGTCGTTCTCTTGGTATACCAATACGCATAATGTTCCCTTTTTAATGCCTGAAGTAATGTTGTTAATAGGGTGTTTGCTAAAATAATGACCATCATCACAGAGAAAAGTCTTATTTTGTGCATAAACAGATTTTTAATGTTCTAATAACCTACTGAAAATAAGCGTCTTGATCCATAATTGATCTCGATTCTTAGACAGTAAATGGAATTCGCAGTGAAAATCTTAGTTTTAGGTCAATAAAATACTGGATACTTTAAAAAATCTGGTAAATTTAACTAGTCAATAATTATTTATTTCTCATAAAAATAAAATCATGAGACAACAGGTTCTGTTACGTGTAATAATCACGTACATGTGATACAACTAAGATTCAGCATGTTTATAATAAATTGCGCAAGGCGGAAGGATTTTGTATGAAGCTGAAAACTACGGTCATCGCAGCCGCGGTGCTGTCATTAACTAGTATAACTGCTACTCAGGCGGCTGTTGAATTGACGCCAAAACAGGCTACTGAATTAAAACCTTATGAGCGTATAACAGTTACCGGGCGCTTTAATGCTATTTATGAAGCATCTGATGCAGTTTCCCGTAGGGCTGATAAAATGGGGGCGTATGCCTTTTACATTCAAAGCCTTGATGATGTAGGTGATAGTGGCAACATGCGTGTTGTTGCAGACGTCTACGCAAAAGATGCACCAGAAGTTGATTCACCGAAGCGTCGTGTATTCGGTGGTGTTGAGGAAATGTCAAAAGCGGATGCAACCGAATATGAACCTTTTGATACTGTTACGGTAAGTGGTTTTTACCCTTCTCAACCAGACCTGTATGAGGCTATTGCAAAAAAAGCCCTTGAGAAAAATGCAGCTTCGTTCTATGTGGTTCGTAATATCGCAATGAATGATGGTGGAAACACATTAGCGACAGCTTATATCTATAAGAAAGATGCGCCGAAGCGACAAGTACTGAATGAAGACGCAGTGGTTCCTGCTGATTCAGACGCTGGCCGTGCTCTATTAGCTGAAGGTGGTGAAGCTGCTAAAAAAGTTCGCATTCCTGGTGTTGCATCTTCTGAAGAACCAACAACCGCAGTCGGACGCTTCTTTGAAACCTCTAGCAGTCAACCGGGTCGTACTAGTGTGACCCTGCCAAGTGGTTATGTTATCGAAGAAGTCAACAAAACAGCCGCGGCTCAAATGGTTCCATTTGACTCTATAACATTCTCTGGATATTACACCAATACGCCTGAAGTACGTTACCAAATAGCAAAACGTGCGGAAGCAAAAGGGGCTAAATATTTCCATATTACAAGAGAATGGCAATCTAATGGTGGAAGTGTCACCATCAGTGCTGACTTGTTTAAATAGTTCAATATTCTGTGATACTAAAACCAGCCTTCTCGGCTGGTTTTTTTGTTTTTATTCACTTCGTTTCCGTTAAATCACATCTCACACACTATCCACCTTCATTCTTTTAAGAAAGTGCATAAAACACCTTAAAAAATGCATACATTACCATTGCATATCTCTCATTTCGTTCGTAGAATCCACACACTGAAAACATGCAGTCATTCTGTCTACTTTTTTTATGGCTTCTAGTTAAACTAATTATTGTAATGGCATTTTAACGTCATTTTAACTTTTGATTTCTGAACGTTCAGGATTTACTTTGAAAAATACTTTGAGTCTTACCGCTCTAACGGCGCTAGTTCTTAGCTCGATGGTTGGTGCCGGTGTTTTTAGTCTCCCTCAAAATATGGCTGAAGTGGCTAGCCCTCTCGCATTAATAATCGGCTGGTCAATTACTGGTGTGGGCATCCTTTTTTTAGCATTTGCCTTATTGTTGCTTTCTCGTATACGACCTGACCTTGATGGTGGGATATTTACTTACGCCAAAGTCGGCTTTGGGGAATTAATTGGTTTTTGCTCTGCGTGGGGTTATTGGCTATGTGCGGTAGTTGCCAATGTGTCTTATCTTGTTATCGTATTCGCAGCAATCAGTTTTTTTACTGATACCCCTGATAACATCATTTTTGGTGATGGGAACACATGGCAAGCCCTAATCGGAGAATCAATACTTCTCTGGTTTGTTCACTATTTAGTGCTTCGTGGAGTACAAACAGCCGCTGGAATTAATAAACTCGCTACAATGGCAAAATTAGTTCCCCTTGGCTTATTTATTGTATTAGCTTTTTTGGCATTTAGACTTGATATTTTCAATGCAGATTTCAGTGGTATCGAATTTGGCGTTCCTGTTTGGGAGCAAGTCAAAGATACTATGTTGATTACCCTGTGGGTATTTATTGGTATTGAAGGGGCTGTTGTCGTTTCAGCTAGAGCTAAAAACCGCCGTGATGTTGGCTTAGCAACAATTTTTGCTGTCAGTTCCGCCTTAATTATCTATATACTCGTTACCTTACTTTCTCTTGGTATCATGCCTAGAGCTGAACTTGCAGAAATAAAAAATCCATCCATGGCTCCTCTCATGATAGATTTAATTGGTTCGAGTGGTGATATTATTATTGCGGCTGGCCTCATTATCTCTGTTTGTGGAGCTTATCTAAGTTGGACCATTATGGCCGCTGAAGTGCCTTATATCGCCGCGCAGTATCAATCATTTCCTAAAATATTCAACAAACTAAATAAAAATGATGCGCCATCCTCTTCTTTATGGCTCACTAATGGTGCTGTGCAACTCTCTTTAGTTCTTATTTGGCTTAGTGGAAGTAATTACAATACATTACTTACTATAGCTTCCGAAATGATTTTAGTCCCCTATTTCCTTGTCGGTGCATTTTTAGTCAAAGTGGCTTTTGAGCGTCATAATAAAGCATTATTTGCGGTTGGAGCTATTGCTAGCCTTTATGGTTTATGGCTGATTTATGCTTCAGGGTTAATTAATTTACTATTATCCGTTGTTTTGTATGCCCCTGGTATTTTGATATTTTTCTATGCTCGTCAGCAACAAACCAACCAAGTACCATTAAAGATGATTGAAAAAATCATGGCTTATGCAATTGCTATCGCTGCTATTCCAGCACTCTATTATTTAGTTGTTTAGCTTTGTACCAAAGGGCTTAATTTTGATGCGTAAATTTAAGCCCTATTTACTGTAATTTCCTATTTTCCACACACTCAAAACCTCAAGATCTCAATACTTCAATACTTCAATACTTCAATACTTCAATAATCTTCTAGTATTAATCCCCTATTACCATTTCACTTCCCTTATACTGGTGAAAATTACTGTTGTACGATCTCAGATGCTTATATTTTTACAATCTATTTGTATGTTGTAACTAAAAAGCCCAAACTGACTAAAAAAGGAAAAGCGCTTCACATAAATAATATGTGAAGCGTCAACGAGTAAAATAATCATTCTTACAGTTGTTGAGACAAGTGCTCCATCGTCTGTATGATCCGCTTATCCGATATTGGGTACGGAGTTCCCAATTGTTGGGCAAACAAGCTAACTCGCAGTTCTTCAATCATCCAACGAATTTCTTGAACTTCTGGCATATTTTTCTGAATTGGAGATAATTTAACTAGCCATTGTTGCCACATATTCTGAACATGCTCTACCTTACTCATTTGAGCACGATCTCGGTTAGGGTCAATCGCTAATTTTTCTAATCGCCGCTCTATCCCATTTAAATAACGAAGAATATCAGGTAAGCGCTTCCAACCATGAGTGGTCACAAAACCTTTAAATACCAAATTCGACATTTGTGTTTTTATATCCGATAACGCTATCGCCATCGAAAAATCAACCCGCCCTTTTAGACGTTTATTGATAGCAAACACCGCTGTTAATATTTGTTCAACTTGCTTAGCAATATTAACAACCACATCATTTAATTCTGCACGTGCAAACTCTTTCAGTTTTTCAAACTGCACTTCATCCCATACCGCGCCACCAAAATCAGCAATTATTTGGTCGACGCCACAAGCAATACAGTCATCAATTAACTCTAATACCTTACCATAAGGGTTAAAATACAGACCTAATTTTGATTTATTTGGTAGTTTTTCATGTAGATATTTAATTGGCGATGGAATGTTTAACAGCAATAACCGACGTACTCCGGCCCACATAGCTTGCTGTTGCTCCAATTCGGTTTCAAATACCTTGATACCAACGCTATTTTTCTCATCGACTAACGCAGGATAAGCTTTAACGGAATATCCGCCTCTTTTTTGCTCATAACGTTGAGGCAACTCGCCAAAACTCCAAATATGTAACCCGTGTTGCTCAATGCCGTCATCCACAACTTCAGATAATGTTTCTTGCACTTTTTCTTTTAAGCTATTTTTTAGCTCATCAAGATTTTGCCCTTCTGCAACAGTTTTATTTTTGTCACCTACAACACGATACGTCATTTTTAAATGGGCTGGAAGCTGCGCTAATTGCCATGATTCGCGTTCAACAGTGACACCCGTCATACGGCGTAATTCACGTTCAAGTTTATCCAATACACTGCCTTCAGGCTCTGGTACTCGTTCTAAAAATGCAGAAGCATAATTAGGTGCAGGGACAAAATTTCGTCTAATAGGTTTAGGTAGTGATTTAATTAAAGCAACGATTAGCTCATGACGCAGCCCAGGAACTTGCCAATCAAAGCCAATATTCTGAACCTGATTTAATACAGCAAGAGGTATATGTACCGTCACACCATCAGCATCAGTTCCAGGTTCAAATTGGTAACTCAACCGAAATTTTAAATCCCCTTGATGCCAATAGTTAGGATAATCAAGTGCCGAAACATTACTGGCGTCCTCCTTAATCAGCATGCTCTTTTCAAAGCTTAACAAGTCAGATTGTTGCTTAGATGCCGTTTTCCACCAATTATCAAAATGACGGGAGGAAATCACATCATTCGGGATCCGTTGGTCATAAAATGCAAATAATGTTTCATCATCAACTAAAATGTCACGCCGACGTGATTTATGCTCCAAATCTTCAACTTCAGATAATAACTTCAGATTTTCTTTAAAGAATGCGTGACGAGTAGCCCAATCCCCTTCAACTAATGCATGACGAATAAACAATTCACGGCACAGTAATGGGTCAACATTCCCATAATTAACCTGCCTTGATGCAACAATAGGTAGCCCATATAGCGTCACTTTTTCTGATGCCATTACCGCACCTTCAGATTTTGACCAATGAGGTTCACTATAACTATGTTTAGTTAAATGTTCAGCTAAGGGTTCAACCCACTCAACATCGATGGATGCGGCAATTCTCCCCCATAATTTCGATGTCTCAACAAGTTCCGCTACCATTGCCCATTTGGGTGGTTTTTTAAATAGACCCGACCCTGGAAAAATAGTAAAACGTGCATTCCTAGCCCCAGTGAACTCGTGTTTATCCGCGTCTTTTTGGCCAATATGTGAAAGCAAACCAGCCAATAGCGAAACATGAATACTCCGAAAATCAGCCTCAGAGCTATTAATGGCAAAACCTTGTTCTTTCACCACTTGTCTCAATTGGGTATACAAATCTTGCCATTCTCGAATACGTAAGTAATTTAGAAAATCTTGGCGACACATTTTTCTAAATTGGGCGTTAGAAAGCTGCGTTTGTTGTTCTTTTAAATAATCCCAAAGGTTTAAAAAGGCTAAGAAGTCTGATTGTTTATCATGGAAACGCCGATGTTTTTCATCAGCAGCTTGCTGTTTTTCTAACGGTCTCTCTCTCGGGTCTTGAATTGATAATGCAGAAACAATCACCATTGTTTCACGTACTGCACCATGTTTACGAGCTTCAATCACCATCCGAGCGAGCCTTGGGTCAACAGGAAGCTGGGCTAGTTGCCTACCTGTATCCGTTAATTGATAGCCTTTATCCGCTTGTTTGTGGGACTTAATTGCACCTAGTTCTTCCAGTAATTTCACACCATCTTGGATGTTACGTTTATCTGGAGCCTCCACAAATGGAAATGCAGAGATATCACCAAGACCAATAGAAGTCATTTGTAATATAACTGATGCCAAATTCGTCCGTAAAATTTCAGGATCCGTGAATTCTGGACGTGATAGAAAGTCATCTTCTGAGTATAAACGAATACAAATCCCATCAGAAACACGGCCACAGCGCCCTTTACGTTGGTTAGCTGAAGCCTGAGAAATAGCTTCAACAGGAAGGCGTTGCACTTTTGTTCGGTAACTATAACGACTAATTCGCGCATAACCGGTATCAATGACATATTTGATACCCGGTACAGTTAATGATGTTTCTGCTACGTTTGTTGCAAGAATGATCCGCCGCCCCCCATGAGGATGGAAGATGCGATTTTGCTCACTATTAGAGAGCCTTGCGAAAAGAGGTAAAATTTCAGTGTGACGTAAAGAAAGTTTTGATAACGCATCAGCAGTATCACGGATCTCCCGCTCACCACTCATAAAAATCAATATATCGCCATTACCTTCAACCGACAGTTCATTTACCGCATCTATGATCCCATCAATTTGGTCACGGTCACTATCGTTTTGCTCTCCAATAATAGGGCGATAACGAACTTCAACGGGATAAGTTCGCCCAGATACTTCAACAATCGGAGCGTGACTAAAGTGCTTCGAAAAACGCTCAGGATCAATGGTTGCCGATGTAATAATCACTTTTAAATCAGGACGTCTCGGTAATAATTGACGTAAGTAACCTAAAATAAAGTCGATATTAAGGCTTCTTTCGTGAGCCTCATCGATAATAATAGTGTCATATTGCAACAGCAATTTGTCATTTTGTAATTCTGCAAGCAAGATACCATCAGTCATCAATTTGACTTGAGTCGTTTCACTCACTTGGTCACTAAAACGGACTTTATAACCAACATTTGAACCTAATTCACATTCAAGCTCTTGAGCAAGACGTGTTGCGACTGAGCGTGCAGCTAACCGTCTTGGTTGTGTATGCCCAATAAACCCTAGAACCCCTCTGCCAAGTTCCAGGCAAATTTTTGGGATCTGCGTTGTTTTACCTGACCCAGTTTCACCTGCAATAATAACAACTTGATGCTTTTTAATGGCATCTAAAATAACGTCTTTTTTCTGGCTAACCGGTAAATTATCTGGATACACAATTTTAGGTGAGTTTAATCGTTTAATTTCAACTTTTTGTTTGGCCTTTTCAATATCTATTTTAATAGCGTCAAGTACCGCAGAGCGCGATTTTTCGTTCTGGATCTTTGCAATACCCTGCACTCTTTTCTTTAGCAACCATTGGTCACGTAATGAAGTTTGTCCAATATCAGCAGTTAATGCCGTCAGAATGGATTTCACCTGTTAAATCCTTATCTTTAATAAATTTCAATACACGCTAGCCAACCCACTTCGTAATTTGTAAGGGCTAAATTTCGTTTTTATTTTTTAATTGTTGTTATCACATAAAAATACCATCAATTTTTTTGAAGAAGGCTATCTAATTTTTTTCCTATCAATCAGTTACACCATACGTATCATTACCAATAAAGTTTTACCTAAAAATAGAGGAACACATGAGTAAAGTATTACTATTGAAATCAAGTATTCTGGCTGACTATTCACAAAGCAATAAAATGGCAGATTACTTTATTCAACAATGGCAGGAAAAACACTCAGCAGATACAGTAACTGTACGAGATTTAGTCAAAGAGCCAATTCCAGCGATTGACGGTGAAATTTTAGCAGCTTTTGGCCCAAGTGACACGAAAACAGAACAACAACAAGCACATTTGGACCTGTCAAATACGTTAATTGAGGAAATTAAAGCTCACGATATAATTGTTATTGCAGCCCCAATGTATAACTTTACGATTTCTTCCCACTTAAAACATTACTTCGACTTTATCGCTCGCTCAGGCCACACGTTTAAATATACAGAACAAGGTTCTGTCGGCTTATTAAAAGACAAACGTGCCTATATATTAACGAGCCGAGGTGGTATCTATAAAGGCACACCAACAGATACCATGGTGCCTTATTTAACATTATTTTTAGATTTCATTGGCATTACAGACGTTGAGTTCGTTTTTGCTGAAGGAACATCGTTAGGCCAAGAGTCCGTTGAACGAGCACATCAACAAGCACAAAGTCATATAAATACTATTATCGCTTAAGATATAGTCTTTTAAGTCATATATTATTAAAACCCAAAACTACCATTGTTATATTTTGCGCACTTTCTGAGTGCGCTTTTTATTTCTTTTGTAACCATTGGCCATTAATGCCACGCACAAACTCCCCAGAACTTGCCCGTTCTACGAGTTTTTGCCCTGCTATCCTAGCGACCTCATTTGTTTTTAGGTTATTTTTTGCAGCAATTTCGCTGTATCTTTTTTCTCGTTCTTGATTAATTTGTGCCGCTAGTTTAGTAGCCTCCTGATTACTCGTATTAATCGGAGCTAAATAGCCCGACAGCGTTTCCCCCAATAGGCCTGTTTCTTTGGCTTCATCCACTGTAATTGCTACAGCCTGAAAAGTAGTCAATAATGAACATAGCGCTAGTACTTTGATAATTCGACTCATTTGGGATTTACCTCTCCGAACAAATCACTATTTTCTTTTAATAATTCTTCTACTTGCCTATCCGCTTTTATTTGGATTTCATGTTCAATTTTTACGTTCATATTAATATTGATGGGCTTATCCGGTGTTGCGACCTCAACTCGTAAGCAAGCTGATAACAATAACGCAATCGATATAGCTGTAGTAAATTTTAATATTTTCACGTTCATTCTTATGCTCATTATAAATTTTTTTCCAACCACTCTTCTAAAGAGCTACCAAATCGTAAACTACGCCATAATTGAAAGATATTTTCTTCATGTTGATAATGCAAATGAACTTCACGTTTTTTCTTTTCTTGCGTGTTATATCCTTCAAGGATTGTTTTCATGTTTAACAACCCTAAGTTTGTAACATTAACGTCTGTACGGCTGCGTTTTATTTCCAAATATTGTAGCCACCCCATAGCGGAACCCGCAGATATATTATCCTCTCGGATGGAATCAACAAATTGAGTATCTAGCCGTAACGTTAATGGCCCACTATTTTCTAACCACCCATCTTTAACTATCCACTCTGGATTATTTAAATAAAAAGGTAACTCACCATTAACTTTACCTGAAACAGCAAATTGTGACACTTTTAATATGGTAAATAACTGACTAAGTTCAATCTGTCTTAATTTTATTGAGGAGGCATGGATTTGTGGCCAGCGCAGTAAATCCATCGATACCTCACCCCCTAAGGTTTTAAAGCCCACATTAGTCAGTTTTAACGGCATATTTTCCGTTGGTGGATATGAGCCAGAAAGATCGGCTTTAATATCCGTCAATTCAAATAAATTATTGAGCTGTTTAATACGTAACTCAACGGGCGCCTTCCCCCCTAAAGTCCAAGTACTTTGTTTTAAACGCCATGGTAAAACAAAGTCTAATCCTGATAACTCACCATCTTTTAACCAAAGGCTAGTATTTTCTACACGCCAGTGTCCTCCTGCAATAAAACCATCTTCTGGTGTTATTGAAAAAGCAGCTTGAGAAAATAATTTTCCTTGTTTTAATTCAATTCCAAGATCAGCAGGAATTAATGTTTGAAAAGCCGTGACTGACTGTTCAGGCCAACGCGCTTCCCCTCTTAATCTTTCTCCGTCCCAGCGCCCAAATATGACGATTGGCCCGACATCTTTAGTGCTTAAATCACCTTTAAGTTGAAATTCAGCGGGAGATTTTCCACTAAGATCCGCATTTAATGTAATTTTTGGTAGATAACTTTCAGTACCAAATTGCATTCGTTCACTGGTAAGCTGTAATTGTCCATTAAAATTGGCTTTATTCTGATCACGTTGCCAAACTAATGGCTTACTTAGTTGTAAACGCGGAGCCCTCATCGATAAGAGCCCATATTGTATTTGGTCAAACCCTGTATTTAAGCTATTTAATGTGATTAAAGTGTCCTGCCAACTTCCATTACCCTTAATATCCCAATTAGCCGATAATGACGGCAAGTTGGCATTTCCCCAATAATTCCAAAACCATTTTCCTTTATCCAAGGTGAATTTATCAGCTTTACCATCCAAATGAATATCAAAATCCCCCCAATATTGCTCTTTAATTTTTAGAATAGCTTGCAAACGCCCTGAAATGCCATCTTCACCTAGCGATGTCCCCGCGAGTGGTAATCTAACTTCGTTAAGAACCAGTGTTTCAGAGAGACGGCCATAAGCTCTTAATAATGAACTGGATAAAAAAGAAACTTTTGGTGTGGCTAACTGGCCTGAAACCTTGGCTGGTAAATTAATATCCAGCACCATATCATCATATTTAACTTGGCCATGTAACCTAAAGTTAATATCAGCATCGAGTAAATTTATCTGGGTAGATGGCACAGTTAAGACAATATTGGCTTTCCCTTTCTTTGCTTGTGTGAGCATATTAATACGCCCTGAAAATACCATTTCACTTAATGTATTATCCCAGTTATCAACTTGAAGGCTGATACCGCCTTGTAAAGGAATATCTGCTTCTTTCCATTGCCACTTCCCTTGCGCTATTTGTATTCTAGAAGGCGATAGTAACCATGGTAAATAAAGCAATTCTTCCTTAGTGTCTGTATCCATGACACTAAGGACGCCTTGGTCATTCAACCAACTGAATTTAGCTTGTAAGAATTTTTCTGGGTTGATTAACTTAAAATAAGCATTCAGCTCGCCTTTTTCTGGAAGCTGATTTGCCATTAAGGGGAGTTGCACATCACCAAATAATTCTATTGTTTGCTTTTGTTCTGGTAGAAATGCTAAAAAATTTTGAATGACTAATTGGTGTTCCCTGTTTATTAAAGATGACAACCTTAAATTGTCGCCGCTAAAATCAAATTCTAGAGGGTTAGCCTGATTTTTACGTAACCAGATACTGCCTTGGTAATCACTCCATGGCTGTATGTTGGCATTATTTATGACTAATGAAAAAACAGGAATATTATCGATAAGCTCTTCAATGTTAATTGGTTCATTAACTGTTTCATTAGTTGGCTCAAGAGCGCTTAAACATTCAGTTTTTATATCAAGGCCATCCACAATAGCATGCAAGGGAAAGACAGAAAGCCTTGTGCTATTCAATTGAACCAATGTGCAATTGTTTGCTGTTATACTGATACTTGCTATACCCAATTGGCCATGACTAATTCTTGGTTCTGAAAACGACAGTTTAAATGGCTTAGGAAGATAGTATGATGCAACAACAGGAGCCCAATGGGATATCGTTATCCATAAAAGTATTAAGAGAGCAATGCTTCCACCCAAAAAGCAGAGTAATATTCTGAATGCTCTTTTCATTAACTGCATTACTACGTCCCTTGTCTGAATTGTTCTGTAGCGCAAATGATAAATTTCAGCAAAATCGTCTCATTAAACGCGATACTAACAAAGATAAACCACATTCAATCGTAAACAGATACCTATTTTCTTAATTTATAGGTGATTTACAAACTTAATTGTCTTATTCTGAGTTTATATTTTGTAGGTACACCTTTTTACCTACTCTTTTCTAATTGGTTCCTAAAAATTGGAGTCTTTATGATGAAAATTGTTTCTTATAGTACCAAACAGTATGACCGCAAGCACATGGAACAAGTTAATCAAAATTCTGGATTTAATTTTAGTATTGAATATTTTGATTTTCCATTGACGGTTCAGACAGCGAAAAATGCTGTTGGTGCCGACGCTATCTGTATTTTCGTTAACGACGAAGCTAATCGTGCTGTTTTAGAAGAACTTGCCGCACTCAATATTCGAATTTTAGCTTTACGTTGTGCTGGCTTTAACAATGTTGATTTACAAGCAGCTAAAGAATTAGGTATCCAAGTTGTTCGAGTCCCTGCTTATTCTCCTGAAGCCGTTGCAGAACACGCAGTTGGGATGATGCTATGCCTTAATCGCCGGATCCACCGGGCGTACCAGCGTACACGAGATGCAAATTTCTCTCTCGAGGGATTAACGGGGTTTAATATGCATAACCGCACTGCTGGCATTATCGGTACCGGGAAAATTGGCCAAGCGACGCTACGTATTTTAAAGGGCTTTGGAATGCGTTTACTCGCACATGACCCATACCCGAACCAAGCTGTTTTAGATTTGGGTGCTGAATATGTTGACTTAGATACTCTATATGAACAATCAGATATTATTTCTCTTCATTGCCCATTAACACCTGAAAATCATCACCTACTCGATGAAAATGCATTCAAGAAGATGAAAAATGGGGTCATGATCATCAATACAAGTCGAGGTGCGTTAGTCGATTCTGTTGCCGCCATTAATGCACTAAAATCACAAAAAATTGGCGCATTAGGTATGGATGTATATGAAAATGAACGTGATTTATTCTTCGAAGATAAATCTAATGACGTAATACAGGATGATGTTTTTCGTCGACTTTCTTCTTGTCATAATGTGTTATTTACTGGGCATCAAGCGTTTTTAACAGAAGAAGCATTAACAAGTATCAGTCAAACTACGCTAAATAATATCCGTCAAATTAGTTGTGGGGAAACTTGCCCTAATATTGTTAACGCATAGTTGGATCTGGGATTATGAAACGCCTAATTCCACTTACTATTTTGGGTTTATTGCTAGCAGCATGCCAAACTCATCAAGTCAATGCGCGTAATGATGACCAAGCACTTGAAAATAAATTGATGCACCACCGTTTTATTTTAACTGAAGTAAATGGTAAGACGATTAACAGTAAACAGACCGCCCCTTTCCTTGCTTTTGGCGAAAAAATGTTTGTTTCTGCATCAATGTGTAATGATTTCAACGGATTTGGCAATATCAAAAACGCAAAAATTACCGTAAAAAATTTAAGTAGGACTGAACTCGAATGCGTTGATGAAGATTTATCCAAATGGGATTCAATGATAAATCGAGCACTGTCTGAAGGTGCGATAATTTCATTGAAAAACAACAAACTAGTGTTAACTCAAGGCCATTACAAGTTAGTATATACACTACGCGACTACGTCAATTAACGAATACAACCCGCCTCTTTTAGAGGCGGTAAACGTTTGCCAAAAAACACTAAACTGGCAGCTAGATAGACTATTTAGCCTTATCAAATAACAAATTAATATTCGAAGATTTTGCAATTCGTTCCATATAGTTGCGAATGTTTGTGCTAAATGCTAAGTGCTCAACTATGCTCAAACTACGTAAAGTTGGAAAAATAATAAAATCATTAATATCAATGACCTCCCCCCGTGTTTCTAGCCACGCATCTAATAACGACAGTTGGGGCTCTAATTCAACTAGCAGCGTATGCGTTTCTTTTTTAAGCTCGTTTAAATCACCATAAGATTTTGATGTTCTAGCGATATATGCAGCTCTGGCTTCTGCTGTACTAATTTCAGGGAAATCAGTTTGTGTAAAACGTGGTGTCACAAGCTTATATACCACAGCAGAAACCGCTTTAGACCAAGCCTCTATTTCAGGGGTTATGTTTCCTCCTACATATTTAGGTTCATTAATGCTATCTACATAATGCACAATATCTAAGCTTTCAGGTAAATAACTCCCATCATCTTTTTGTAGAATAGGCAGCATTTTCCGACCAATCATTTTTGTCGGTGTTTCGATGTCATCATCGAATAACACAATTTGCTCTACCGCTAACTTTTTTAAACCAAAAATCATTCTTGCTCTGACACAAAATGGACAGTGATCATAAATATATAATTTCATTGTTAACCTCGCTAGTTTGGTATTAAAAGCCCAATAGGTTTTATACAGTATACTTCAGTGCCCATATTTATGCTTTATCACGCTTATGAAATTTTGTTTATCACTAAGTAATATAAGTATATTAGAGTGCACAAAATCCCAATCATAAAATATATAACGTGGCACAATATACTCAACAATGACAACATCTGAGAAAAATATGTCGCTAAATTCTATCGCAATTATCCTTTTTGATAATTTTGAAACCCTTGATGTCATGGGGCCTGTTGAAGTATTTGGTAGCTTAAAAGATTGCCAAATTGTATTTATCTCACCTTCAGGAGAGCCCATGCGCAGTTCTCAGGGAGTTACACTTAATACCTTACCTATTCAGACCCCTTGCTATCAATGTATTTTGATACCTGGAGGGCAAGGTACTCGCTCATTATCGAAAAATGATCAGTATATTCAGTGGCTAAAAAAACAAGCCGAGTTTGCAGAGACTGTCATTTCCGTTTGTACTGGCTCCGCACTTCTTGCTAAAACGTCTCTTTTAAATGGCTTTAAAGCTACGACAAATAAGCTATCTTATCAGTGGGTAACTTCTCTTAATAACCAAGTGTTATGGCAACCGAAAGCTAGATGGGTTCATGATAATAAGTTTTATACTTCATCAGGCATTAGTGCAGGTATTGATATGTCATTACAGATTATTTGCGATTTTTATGACCAAAGTATTGCAAGTAATATCGCACTTAAAATGGAATACATATGGAATCAAAATGCTAAACATGATCCATTCTCTAAGTAATCATTTAAGATGATTTAAGATTGTATTTAATATCAATTAAATTGGTATATGATTAATATTATTGATCTGTACCTTTATTTTTAAAAAACGATTATTTAGATTAAATCAGCCAAAACAAAAAATTAACATTTTAAAACGATCCATTAACTTTACCACTATAACACCAGTGTTATAATAGAAATTATAACTAGCTGATTTTAAATCAAAAATTTAACAAAATTGAGAGGCGGAAATAAGATATTAAAAATTAAATTTAAAGACCTCACCGTGGGGAATAATAAATATAGATATTTTTACTTATGTAATTATAATAACCATATCATAAATAATGTTATTATACTGCAAATGAACAAGTTATAAATAGAGATTCTCATCATAATTATGTTCATAAAAACTTTTAAATTCATTTGTTTTTTAATATACTATCGAGCGTAATTTAAATTAAGTGCATTGAATAATAATCTTTCCTATAAATTGAGGATGTCATATGGACATTCATACTATAATTGGTATTAAAATAAAAAACCGGAGAAAAGAACTCGGTCTATCAGGCGCTAATTTAGCTGAGAAATTAAATTTAAGCCAACAACAAATATCACGTTATGAAAATGGTATTAACAAAATTCCAATTAATCATTTAGTTGATATCGCTGAAGCATTAAATTGCCCGATTGAATGGTTTTTTCAAGGTTATACAAGCGGACTAAAAATTGAAAAAAATGATGAATTTGAACAATCAAATAAAGAGCGACAGTATACTGCAGAAAGCATAATCGTTGATTTAAAATGATTTTCCTATAATAATTACGTATTATCATTTTGAATGACAGAATAAAGGTTGAGTCTAAATATGAAATCAACCTTTATTATTGAATAAGATATTTTTAATAATTAATCATATGTAATATCAAAGCGCATTTGAGCATAAACCTCTCCCGGTGTAGTTCTATCTTCATATTGAAAATAACGAGCAGTAAGTTCTATATCGATATCTTTAGTATCATTATTATTTAATGATGCTACATGATATGGACGGCCAAAATTGATTGGGCTTTTATCTTTTCGCTGTATAACTTGAACACCAATTCCTTTTGCTGGGCTATATGTGCTTTGGTTTGCTAAAACACCATTGACTTGAGTACCCGTTGCTTTAATTCCGCTAAAAGTCACATCAATATTAGTTTTTCCTGTAAAACTAGTACCACCACTACATTTCAATTTTATTGTAAAATCTTTTTCACCTGCAGGTTGGTCTCGCGCTGTTAATTGAACTCGTTTTATAGGGTCTAACATTACATTTTGATTTTCACCACTTGTCACTTGGCAGGATGGCGAAACGATAGTAATAGCATTTGCATCTAAATAACTAACTAAGATTGGACTGTTATTAGGTTTATATCCATAAGTAGTATAGATACCACTTGCGAGTGTTCCGGTTCCTGTATATTTAGCCGTTTTTATTATACTTAACGTAAAAGTAGAATCATTTAATGACATTGGGGTAGTATAATATCCCACATCTATAGGAAAAGTACTTGGGTAAGTCATAGAATGCTGCCGACCCGATGAGCGGTGGAATTTTAAACCAATACCTTCAACATTCGTTTGATACACTTTTCCACCAATATCACGTAGGTCAGGCATCACGACTTCAGCCTCAATATTCACCTTTCCACGGCACCAGAGGTAAGTTTGATTGGTATTCATTGTATAATCTTGCGTTTTAATTACACTACCAACCGGGAGGTTAGGATCAACAACTATTTTTCCTAGCCTCATATCTACTCTATATGCAGGCTGGTTCGTTCTTTCGCAACTATTCCTATTGATACGTTCTGTCCACCAATTGTTTGCAGATACTCCATTTGCGGTAAATAGTAACCCTACCCCAATATACCAAAACCATTGATTTTTTATTGACATAGAACTTCCTTACTATTTCCTGCAGCTAATGAGAATGTACATTGACCTTTATCCCACGTAATAATGGCATTAGTTGCAATTTCACTGCTAATGAACACCATACCACCTTGCCCAACAATACCGATTGACTCACCTTTTTGGTCTGTCACATTAGCGCCAAATGGTAGAGGTTTGTTATTAGGCCTTTTAACGTTATAAATCACATTTTTTTTCAATCTTAGTACCAAATTTAACCTTAACAACACTACCTTCATAAGGAACTATTTGTGATGACATATTTTCAAAAATAATATCTTCGGAACTGCCTTTCGGGTCAATTTCGATTTTATTAGTGCGATAAGCCCTTACATAAGGCGCAATAGCGTAACCATGACTATCAATTGTCGTCCCCATCGCCCCTACCACTGATGCACCTTCTGCGCCTTTCGCCTCAATCAATGCAATTGTGGTTGCATTATTCGGCGTTAGCGTTATTCCACCAGAGTGCAAAACTAATGACCCATTTGCGCCTACACCATATTGGCGATAACCTTCACCTTGGCTGTAATTCGCATTTGTATTGGCTGACGATGTACGGTAACTAGTATTAAGACCGATATTTTTCGCACCACCATTTGCAACTGAAGTATTGATACCGTATGTCCAATTGTTATCACGGTCAAACGTACCACTGGTTCCTATTTGGCTACTTCCGAACTTTTCATTATTAAATGTAGTATTTGACGTTAAGGTAGATACCTGATTCTCTCCCCAATAAAGAGGAATACTCAAGTTCACACCGATCCTGTCATCTTTTTTATCATGACTATTTTGTGTATACACCCTCATAAATGACAAACCATATGAAAGGCGATTGATGCTATTGTTGTAACTTAGTTGATATTGTTTTTCTGTTCCTGACTTATCCCAATAACTTGAAATACGCCCCATGAAATAAATTCCACCATAACCTTCAGGTAAATTTTGGTTAATAGTGTAACTGAAACCATTCTTTTCACGCCCTAATGTATCGACAACGCCACGTTTATCGTTATCAATGGCATAAAGTGCATTATTAATATTGTAATAATCTTTCGTAGAATATCGATATGCTGCTAACACAAGGTTTGTGTCTGTTTCAGTGAATAACTTATTAAATGTAAAACGATAACTTTGCCCATAATCTGTACGATGATTAAATACAATACGAGATTGCGTTACATCAATTGCAACCGCACCAATCCCAGTATTAATACCGCTTCCTAACAAATAAGCTTGGTAATCATCAAAAGCAGTGACCCCACCATAAAGAGTAAATGTATTATTAATCCCATGCTGAAGAGTCGCTTGCATAACAAAAGGACGATTTCTTAAATTTTCAGAATCAGATTTACCACCCGCTATTTGGTAACGCGTAAACCCTGGACGTAATAATTGTGCTAACGAAGAATATGGCACACTAAAATTAGTCTCACTACCATCAGCCTCTTTTACTGTAACATTCAAATCATTACCATAGCCGGATGGATAAACATCATTCAAACTAAATGGCCCAGGAGACACGGTTGTTTGATAAATAATATTGCCATTTTGCCGAATCGTCACTAAGGCATTACTTTGAGCGATCCCTCGAATTTCGGGCGCATAAGTTGTCATCCCATCTGGATACATATTGTCATCAGTTGTTAGCTTTACACCTCTCAAGCCAAAACTATCAAATAGGTTACCATCCGTATAAAACTGCCCAACCGTCGCTTTTGATTTTAATGCAGCAATGGGTCGCTGAAGATAGGTTTGATTACTGTTCCAGTCCGACCCCGCAGAGCGCTGCCAACTCAAATTTCCTATATGTTTCAGTAGCCAACCATCATAGCTCAAGCCAGCATTAACGCCTAAATAAGCGCTAGAGCTGTCTGAGCCTTGGTTTCCACTGATATGGCTATCATAGTAATTAGCCATATAACCAATATTTAACGCAGGAATTCCTGTTTCCCAAAATTGGGGAGAGACATAACCACGAGAAATTTTTTGTTCATATATTTGCGGTACAGAAATATCTAAACGAAGTGTCGACGTATGAAATATATCTTTAACTTCTTTGTCACTGTTCCACTCATCCAATGGCAGGCAAGTGTCACTATTTTTATCAATTGATGAATTAAATTTTTCAGTATCAATACCTAAGTTTGAAAGTAACTCTGGGGTGTAACAAACCCCTAATTGTTTATTTTTTTGTTCTTCAAAATTAAGTTCGTAACGCCCTTTCCAATCATTATTCGTGTATACATCAACTGAATACTTTCCTGGGCTAATCCCTGTGGCATTAAAGCGATCTAAGTCAACATTGTCTTTACTTCCCATGATAAAGCCACTGTTGAATTCATAGGTTTCTTCTTCCGCTGATGCATAGAATATGGGAACAATCCATGACGTAATAAAGCAGACTACAGAGAGTGTATTGCTATATTTATTGTTTAACTCTCGCTGTTTCATTATATATTCCTATTTTGCAGTTAGAGTCACCGCAACATCTGAACCATAGTCATTAATATTGTTAACAACAACCTTACTACCTGACTTAATTGCCTGCTTTAATTCAACTAATGTCTGATTTTTGGGTTCTATCAAAACAGTCTTATCTGTGAGGCCTACTTTCCCATCGGTGGATATTTTTGTAACCGTAATATAAAAAGGTGTTGGATTTTCAATAACAATATTCTTACCATTTGTTTTGATAACTAACTGTTCAGGTGCTAATTCTCGGCTACCTAGCCCAACAGGTCGGTAAAAGAACTTAAAACGAGAGCGAATTGCTAGTTGTAAAACATTCTGCATTTCTCCATCTTTGCCTTTTACGGTAGGCGGAATATCGAGAATATTGAGCCACCATAAGCTTTCCCTATCTTGAGGAATTTGCCCTTTATCCATCAACTTTATGCGTAAATTTTGACCACCCTTTGCTTCTACTCGAGAAACAGGAGGGGTAATTTGAAATGGGGTTTTTATCGTATCAGGTGTTTCTGATGCATTACCTGTATCAAGCCAAGCTTGAGCAACCGCTGGACGTTCTGCCGTATTTGAAAGTTGTACTGTGATCTCTTTCTCATCTCCAGGGTAAATAAACCTCGTACCATTAACAATTATATTGTTAGCAAACGAATTAATACTGAAGATAAAACAACATGCTAATACGATAGCTTTCATTTAAACCTCAAAACATAAAAGCGGCAGTGTTCTACCGCTTATTGCAATAATATCGATTAGTGTTTCACTACAACGTTAATAACACTAATTTAAAACAACCAACCTATTCTTATTGGTAAGTGATTTCGTAAGTTGCGTAGCTTTTTACTTCACCCGCAGTAACTTCTGTTGGCTTGTCAGTGATGTAACCTACGTAATATTGGAAACGCGAACCATCAGTAATTTTGCTTGTTAGCATGGATGGCTGTTGTTCACCGGCCGCAGCACCTGGAACGATGAATTTCTTCGCATCATCAGCAGATAGAACGAATTGAATGTTTTTTGCACCATTAATATCAGTATTTGCTAAATAACCTGATTTTTCACTACCACTTAATAAATTACCGCCAGTCCACACTACACCGATCGTCTTAGCATCTGCTGAAGTTGCTGAACAGTTAGTCACATCAATTGCAAATGTTTTTGGTTTTAATAATGTACCTTTACCACTTGCTTGAACTTCTTCTAATGAAATTGGTGCTAAGTATACGCTTGCATCGCTACCTTGACCGTCAACAGAAACAGTACAAGAAACATCAGTTACTTTACCGTTAAAGTTAACTTGGCCACCGCCAACTTTATTTGCTGCGTTAGCTGTTGATAAGCCGATGATTGTTGTAGCAACCGCAGTCAGTAGTACTTTCTTCATTTTCATTTCCTAATATGAGATTTTTATTCTTACATTTAAACGAACTTATTAAGCTTTCATTTTGGTAAATAAGGAAAATAGATGTTCTACCGTATATTGAATACAGTTAGTTATTTATGTTTCATTTTTAAACCATTTATTTAATGCAAGTAAATGTCTTTCTTAATTAGTCCTATTTAGAATTTATAATCATATGCTCTATATGATTTCGAAGAGAGGATACATAACGGCGTTTTTCAAGGTAGTTGTCGCCTGAGCTGTTAAGCAGCTTCTTTTTTGTTCTCTGGGTTTAATTTCACATCACCGATTTCCTCCCAGTTTCTAATACCCTTTGACCAGCGGTTAGGGTTCTTTTTTTGCGCTTTGGTATATAGCTCATGGCGTCTTGCCAATATCGCTTTATCTTCACCATTATGGCGTTGCGCTGGTGTCACGAATTTGATGCGACTATGCCTGTGCTCAGTGTTGTACCATTGAGCGAAGCCTTTCATCCAAGCTCTTGCATCTTCAAGGCTTTTAAAGCCTTCGCTTGGCCAGCGGTGACTGTATTTGACCGTGCGGAACAATGATTCTGAGTACGGATTATCATTGCTGACACCGGGGCGGCTACGAGAGCCAATGACACCCATATCAAGCATTTTGGCTTGCATCGTCAAACATTTCATCGGGCTACCGTTATCTGAATGCAATACCACGTCTTTTTTAACGCATTTCTCAGACCAGAGCGTGCGCTCAAGCAATTGGGCAGCATGTTCACCTGATTCACTGTCATGAACTTCCCACCCGACAACCTTACGGCTGAAGATGTCGATTATCATGTAGAGGTAGAAGAACCGACCAATGACCGTTGACGGGCAGTAACTAATATCCCAAGTCCACACTTGGTTTGGCGCTGTCGCTGTGTACCCCTTAGGTTTAGCTCGGCTACCTTTAGGTTTTGCTTTACCTCGATGGGCTAGCTGGTCATTGGCTTTCAACACACGATAAAAGCTCGATTCAGACGCGAGATATTGCCCGTTATCTGCCAGCATTGGCACTATCTGACTTGGCCCTAAATTGGCGTATTCTTCTTGGTTACAGGTAGCTAATATCGCTTGCTGCTCTTCCTCAGTGAGCTTGTTACTCGGTTCTGGCCTATCAGCTGTAGGTCTTTTGTCACCACTGATTTCACCGCTTTCCTGCCAGCGTTGTAATGTGCGTACAGACATACCAACTTCTTCACAGGCTTTCTCTTTTCTAGCACCTGAGCCGACTGCTTCATCAATCAGAGATGCGTAATGCTGCCTATCTGTGAGTGAGGTTAATTGTCCTCGTCTTCCCCCCAGTAGGCATTTAACTTTTTTCTGAGCACCAACAACGCTGCCGTTTCAGCAAGCGCAGCATCTTTGCGCTTTAACTCTCTTTCTAACTCTTTAATCCGCTTACGATCATCCTTTCGCTCTTGGGTTAATTGCTTACGTTGCTGGGCTTTAGTTTGATTGCCTGCAATGCAGCTTCGCTTCCATTCTTTAACTTGCTCAGGGTAAAGCCCTTTTTCACGGCAATACTCACTTAACTCAATTTCGCTCAATGCTGCTGTTTCTAAAACAATTGAGAACTTTTGCTCTGGTGACCAACCATCTGAACTATTGCTATCAGCCAAACTAGAACCTGCTTTTAAATACTTATCTCGCCATGAATACAAAGTAGATAAGTTGATACTTTCTAGCTTTGCGAATTGGCGTAATGATAAGCCACTTTCAACCAGCTTTCTAATGATGGCTTTCTTATGATCTTCAGGATAATGCTTCACTAATATCTAACTTACCGCTCCCTGTTATATTTTTATGAAAAACTGAGGCGACAACTATCCTGACACAGGGGGATAATAACTTAAGTTTTATTAAATCGTTTTTTCCATCACTTATTTATTTTTTGATAGGTACAAGCTATCAAAAGCGATCTATTGATTGGGTTGCTTGATGTTTAGATTTAACTAACTTACTCGCACTAAGATTAATATTTAGATTTTAATGTATTGAAATTGGCCATTGCATAACATTAAAAACTAACAAAATAGAAATTACAGATTATTAGAAATAACAAAAATCATTATATTTACATTGAATATATAATTTCATTCATACTTTGATACTTTTTGTTGCAGAATGACCATGAAATTCATCAATTACTGAACATCAACTCAAGAGACTAACATTAATTAAATTAATGATTCATTCTTAATAAGAGTATGACATATCTAAAAATGACAAATATTGAATTCCGAATTATTATGCTTGAATATCAAAATAACACAGCAAGAGTGTATATATGTTCTTTTGTATTAACAGTCAGCTTTGGTTGTTATTAAAATTTTAAAATATGCTTTTTAACGAGGTAAATATCTATTTTAATCAAAATTTCAAAATAAATGAAACGGACGAAATAAATCTGATAGAAGAATTAGTGATAAAATCGCAATATAATTCTTTACTCATTCAACTTGATATTGAAGTGAAAACTGAAATATCAAATTATTTAGTTGAGCCTATGTTAAAAAAAATTATCATTATTTTTGATATAGAATAAGAAAACTTGATTAACTGTACAAACTATAAACTGCGTTACGTCAATTTTCTCTTTTTATAACCATATGAAATCAATGATATTTTCTTAAAACGAACACTTTATAAAAAGGTGATCTACATTACAAATTTTGACATTAGGAATATTCCTAAATCACTCATTCCGTGTGTTAAAGTGTGATCTAATACAAAAAGTCATCAATAAAAGATGCTTTTTCCTTCTGCTATTTTTCTACTATCAGGCAGTTTAGCGTCTTTTTAGTGAATCAATCGTTCTAATAAGCCCACTTTATTTAGCAATCACATAACATAAGGTAGCTGTTTCTGTTTTCGTACTACAAATTACCGATTATGTGACATTAAAGGATAAAAATATTTTATATCAATAATTTACCATAAAAACACGATGACTCCCTTACCAAATCCATATGAGGCCATCAAAATATCGCAAAAAAGCCTTATGATGTGTCTACTAAGTATTTTACATGTATATAAACATAGTTATCTCGTTGATCAAACTATGAAAACACACTTAACACTGGCAGTTATACTGGATAATAGTAATATCGGCTAATTTCAAGAAATGATTAATATAGAATAGAAAAATTATTAGAGGGGAACTACAGCAAAAATCTCACAAAATATTTCTGCTGATGGCAGTTAAGAGGTGAAAGATTGACTAGTGTTTGTTCTGGCGGTATAGAGCCCATTCTTCTACTCTTTCACCTGATGGTAAAATACAGTACCCTACTTGCCCATCCGCTGTATTTTCAATTTCGACTGTCCCCCCAATTTGCTCACAATATACTGATGCAGGATTTGCTATGCCTACACTCTTTGACTCCATTTCAGTTTCATTGGAAACACATCCAGAAATAATAGCCAAACCAGCTAACACAAGTATTTTTTTCATAAGAAATATTCTCTAGGTTAAATTAAAATATTTATTTATTATAACTGAGTGAAACTAATATAAACTCAATTTTATTCGAAAATAAAACAATATCGCATTAAGTGTTCAATATTATATCAGCAACGGCTAATAAATTACTTTAGCCTAAAATTCTTTATCATTAGCAGCTATTTATTACTTCAACACCCTAAAAAATATGATTTATTTCATTACTTGTTACTGCTTGTCTTAGTTTTATCTGGTTTAGCATACTGGAGCTTGTCCGCATTATTACCTAGAGCTTTTGCTATCAGCTACTTTATTTATTTTTAAGAGTAATTATTGGTGTTCTGCTTATATCTATCAATATCTGGATTATATTAACCATATTAGCTAACGTATTATGACCATCCGTCTATTGGTAAGACATCCCCCATTTTACTTGCGTCGTTTATTGTCAAATAGGACAATTAGAACGCCAAAAAATGCGACTAACAAACTACCAATGATATAATTCTGTCTATCAAATGCCAGTCCTGTATCTTTCACACTCTCCCCATATACAATAGGAATGCTGACATCCATATTGTAAGAAATAATTGCAGTAACGAGACCAATAATTGTGAGCACCACCCCAAATGTTTTCATTTCTATCCCCTTATGTCGCTTTTACCAAAACAGATTAGCCAAGTATTTTGAGAAAAGCAAAATGAGAAGTCACAAATTATAATATTTTCTTAAATGAAAACTTTGCAGCTTAGCCTATAACGCGTAAGAATTAGTGGGTGGACAGTTTTAAAGATAGATTTTCATATACTCAAACTTTATGTCAGGAACGATAATATTAGAGGGTTAACATCGAGTATTTATTAGAAATAATTCTTATTATTAATAACGCAAATAACCACACCCAGTCTGAGTGTGATTATTATTACTATTTATTTTCGTATAAAACAGCATGATACCGCGATTAAAATGTATAGACCATCATCAATGCAGCTTGGCTAAATTTTTCAAAAAAAGAGAATATTGCCGGCAAAATGGCAATATTTAAAATGGCAAATAAGCCTACTGTTGGCAAAGATATTTCCATAATGATTTACTGTATATTTGAGATATTACTACTAGCCTCTTCCTATCATGGGTCTATTCATTATATGTTCCTCCCAATCCACCACGTCAATTTCTCTAACAGCAATATGACGAACAGACACACCTTCATTATGCATTGCCGCTTTAGATCCTGTTTTTAATGGGTGCCAGGCAGGAAGAGATTTTCCTTCTAATAACAAACGGTAAGCGCAAGTACTTGGCAACCATTCAAATGTTTCTAAGTTATAACGATTAAGCTTTATGCAATCCGCTTCATAGCTGAAGCGGTCTTCATAATGCTTACACTGGCAAGTTTTTAAATTTAGCTGATTACAGGCGACATTAGTAAAATAGATTTCATCTGTATCTTCATCCATTAATTTGTGCAAGCAGCATTGCCCGCAACCATCACAGAGAGATTCCCATTCTTCATCTGTCATCTCATCTAAAGTTTTAACTTGCCAGAACTGCGACATAATACTTATTAATCCTATACTTAAATAACCCGTGTAGTCAGCGAGTGATCATTAATTGATAATTTTAGCATATCACCAGAAGCTAATGGGCCGACACCTTCAGGTGTTCCCGTTAAGATGACATCCCCTGCTCGTAATGTGAAAAAGCGGGACATATAGCTAATCAGCGGTAAAATTGGTGTGATCATATCACGCGTCGAGCCCTCTTGGCGAACTTCACCATTAATTTCCAGTGAAAGCTGAACATTTTGTAAGTCATTCGGGCTACTAACAGGAATAAAACCGGAAATTGGGCATGAACCATCAAATGATTTGCTTTTTTCCCATGGCTGACCTGCTTTTTTAAATTTAGCTTGCAAATCACGTAAGGTTAAATCCAATGCAACTGCATAACCTGCAATAGAGCGTGATACGCGGTCTTCATCTGCATTTTTTAATGGCATACCAATTAAAATCGCCATCTCAATTTCATGATGCACAGCACCAAAATCTTTTGGAATAACAATTGATTGAGTAATATCACACAAAGCAGTCTCTGGTTTAATAAAAATAACGGGTTCTTCTGGTGTCGCAGACCCCATCTCTTTTATATGCTTTGCGTAATTACTACCAACACAAACAACTTTATTTGCAGGGAAATCAAGTAACGCACCTTGCCAGTCACGATGTTGATACATAATAGTACTCCTATTATCGTTATTGTATTTTATTAGCGATACCATCTGCCATCATGCATACACTCAATGCAAAATAATATGAGCGGTTCCAATGCATAATGGTACGGAAATTTTCAGTCACTAAAAATGCTCTACCTTCAGGATCATCAGGGATAACCACCCAGGTTTTTACGTCTGAAGATAATTGAGCAAATGCAGGTAATGTAACGCCTAACTCTTGCCATTCACGAACAGATTTCCCTTGTTCTGCTTTTACGCCTTCCAACGTTTTATTAAAATCTATGGGTAAATTAACTTGGTAGCCCCATGGTAATTGAGCTTGCCAACCTTCTGTTGATAAATAATTAGCAATAGATGCAAACACATCTGATTTATTATTCCAGATGTCCATTTTACCATCACCATCGCCATCTGCTGCGTAAGACAAATAAGAGGTTGGCATAAATTGGCTTTGGCCCATGGCACCAGCCCATGAACCTTTGAGCTGTTGATCTTCTGGAATATAACCTTTGTCCATTATCTCAAGTGCAGCTAATAATTGCTTGCTAAAAAGCGCTTCTCTACGGCCTTCAAATGAAAGTGTTGCAAGTGCAGAAACAACATCTTCTTTACCTTGCGAGCGCCCAAAACCACTTTCTAATCCCCATAACGAAACAATGAACTGAGGTGGGACGCCATATTTATCACTGATAGCATCTAGAGTGGATTTATTTTCTAAATATTTGTTATAGCCAGCATTGATACGCGATTGTGGGAGTACATTTTTTAGATAGCTTGCTAACGTAACCGTCGCCCTTTTCTCTGGTTGGCCTTTATCAGCTTTCACAACACGCTCAATGAAATGAATATTAGCAAAAGCGCGTTCAATGGTGGCAGGTTTAATTCCCTGAGCAATAGCATGTTCTTTCAGTAATTCCACATAAGCAGGAAATTGTGATGGTTCACGTTGTTCAATAGGGAATGCTTTATCTAAAGCAGCGACTTCTTGGGCTATAGCCGCATTTTGTTCTGCGGTAATCGGGTGAGTAACAACTGATTCATTCCGTGTTGCAGAACAACTTGTTAAAAATAAGCCAGCGACTAATGTATATAATAACGTTGGTTTCATTCGTCTCCTCCAGACTATCTTTGCTTTTCAGGATTTTCTTAATTTGCTTTAGTTATTCAGTTCTTTATGTTCTGAAAGCAAATCCTCCACCGGAGGTGGGAATTGTAAGTAATAACCAACTTCTAAGAGGTCTAATTTAACCTTTGCCAAGTCAGCATTGGCGAGCCTTTCACGCTTATCTAATGAGATAAGCATGGCAAATTGAGGTGTTCCAAATTGAGCTAATAATTCATCAGGAACACGTGAAAAATCATCTTTCTTCTCAATATAAAGATAAGTTTGGTCACGCTTAGGGCTTCTATAAATTGCACAAATCATTATATTTAACTCTTTTTCTTAGTTCATTAGCTTGCTTGAAGTATATAGTAACTATAACATGCTATTGTTTTACAGAATATCTTCACCCGAGGATTGTTTCGGAAATTTTAATTTGCTGAGTCTGGATAGATGCCACAATCGCCAATAGAACTTAAAGGCAGCAGTTTTACTCTTTCAGTTATTCACTTATACAGTGAAGAGCCTAAACTCATCAAAAAAGCGCTGCAAGATAAAGTAAATCAGGCTCCTGATTTCTTTAAAAATGCCCCTGTCGTGATTAACATTGCTGAATTATCCCCAAATGCCGATTTACAGAGTATTCATAAATCTGTTATTTCTGCGGGATTACGTATTGTAGGGATCAGTGGATGTACTGACCCACAGATACGGCAAAAAGCAAACGATGCGGGTTTACCGATATTAAATGAAGGTAAAAGTCAAAAGCCTGTTGAAATTCAGCCTGAACCTCAGACTGCTACAGTTCAAACTGAACCTTTATATCGTAAAACTCGCATTATCAATACTCCTGTTCGTTCTGGGCAACGTATTTATGCACCAAATAGTGATCTGATCGTCACAAGCAATGTTAGTGCAGGTGCAGAACTGTTAGCAGATGGTAATATCCATATTTATGGCGTGATGCGAGGCCGTGCTTTAGCTGGAGCCTCTGGTGATATTGAAAGTCAGATTTATTGTACTCATTTGCAAGCTGAGCTGGTCTCAATTGCCGGTGAATATTGGCTGAGCGATCAAATCCCTGCTGAATTTCTCGCCAAAGCAGCTAAACTTTGTTTAGTTGATAATAAACTTAACATCGAATATTTAAATTAGACCTTATTTACAAGGAATTATTCATGGCACGCATAATTGTAGTGACTTCAGGTAAAGGTGGCGTTGGTAAAACCACTTCAAGCGCGGCCATAGCTACTGGCCTGGCACAAAAAGGGAACAAAACGGTAGTGATCGATTTTGATATCGGCCTACGTAACCTTGACCTTATCATGGGGTGTGAACGTCGAGTAGTCTATGACTTCGTAAACGTTATTCAAGGTGATGCAACCCTTAATCAGGCTTTAATCAAAGATAAGCGCACCGAAAATTTATTCATTTTACCTGCTTCACAAACACGCGATAAAGACGCGTTAACTCGCGAAGGCGTTGGCAAAATTCTTGACGAATTGAGTGATGACCTTGGTTTCGATTTTATTGTTTGTGATTCCCCTGCGGGTATTGAAAGTGGTGCCTTAATGGCACTCTATTTTGCTGATGAAGCCATTATTACTACCAATCCAGAAGTTTCTTCCGTTCGTGACTCTGACCGTATTTTAGGTATTTTAGCGTCAAAATCACGTCGCGCAGAAAAAGGCGATACGCCAATTAAAGAACACTTATTATTGACACGCTATAACCCTGGACGTGTAACTCGTGGCGATATGCTAAGCATGGAAGATGTCCTCGAGATCCTCTGTATTCCTTTGATTGGCGTTATTCCTGAAGACCAATCTGTACTGCGCTCTTCTAACCAAGGTGAGCCGGTCATTTTAGATACAGAATCTGATGCAGGCCAAGCCTATGATGATTGTGTTGCGCGTATTTTAGGTGAAGCTCGCCCTATCCGTTTCATTGAAGAAGAGAAAAAAGGTTTCTTAAAACGCCTATTTGGGGGGTAAATAATGGCTTTATTGGATTTCTTTCTGTCGAGAAAAAAAACGACAGCGAATATCGCAAAAGAGCGATTACAAATCATCGTCGCTGAACGTCGCCGTGGTGATAGTGAGCCCCCATATCTTGCTGATATGAAACGCGATATTTTGCAGGTTATCTGTAAATATGTGCAAATTGACCCTGAAATGTTGTCATTGCAATTTGAACAAAAAGACGATGATATTTCTGTTTTGGAATTAAATGTCACACTTCCTGAAGGTGATGAAATTAAAACCACGACAGTAGAAAAATAATTCGCAAAGAAGCCGCTATACATTATGGCGGCTTGCTTTTTTACTATGTAATTTGCCCTGATTAGCCAGAAGTTATGTTTTAATCCTTTTATAGCTTAAATTTAATTTCCAACGTGTGCTGTTTTCTTAGACCTTCCGGTGGCACTCCAACAGAGCGGCTCTTTAGTGTTGCAGCTAATGCGGCTTCGTCCAGTTGAACATGCATAGAAGACTTTTCAATACTCACCTTTGTGATCTCCCCCAATGGCGTAAGCGTAAAATTCACCAGAACCGTTCCTTGAACATTGGTATTTCTCGCTTTTCTTGGGTAACGTTTATGTCGTTCAATTTCACTACGTAGTTTATCAATATAACTTTGGTAGTTTGAATCTGTTGCGTTTCCTACCGAGGTCGTCCTTTGTGCTCCCGCTTGGCCTGCTGCATAAGATTGGCTGTCGTTTTTACCTACACGCTGTTCTTGTTTTACATCATCACTTTTTTGTTCCTGTTCTTTCTGCTTAATCACTTTTTTATTTGGTTGTTTTTGTTCTTTTTTCTCGATAATTTTTTTTTGTTTTTCTGACGCTTTATTTTCATCACTATGTATATTTTTCTTATTAGCAACTTTAATTACAGCATTTTCATTTTGTTGTGACTCTGCAAGTAAGCCTCCCACTAGCTTATTATTTAATGTGACGTCATTTGTTTGTTTTTCAATTACATTTTGTGTCAATGCAACAGAGACGATAGCCGCATATATTGGCGTGTAAATTTGTGCAGAGCGTGTTTTCTCTATATTTAAACAATAAAAAACGATGCCAAAATGAAATAATAAAGAAACCATCACAGCAAAATTAAAACGTAAAGTAATCATTTTAATATCCCTAATAGCCCCCTCACCAATACATAAATGCAACAGTATCAGCGAAGGGGGATCCTTTTTAGAAACGACTGGTGATATTGAAACGCACAGTCCTACCCGGTGCAGGCATCATACTGCGGGTTAATGGGTCTATATAATATTCATCAAATAAATTGGTGGCTAATAATTCAAATGCTAGGTCTTTATTAAACTGATAATTAACATAAGCATCAGCGGTAAAAACGGCATTCCAACTCATCGGGTCATTGTTTAATGGCGCATACTGGTACGGGTATTTATCCATCATTTCCGCTTCATCTTCATTTTTTGCTTTGCTGTGATAACGCAAACGACTCCCCACTTCTAAACGTTCATCTAAGAAACGCAGACCAAGGTTGGCATGGATGCTGTACTTAGGCTGCAGTTGAGTACGCAAATAGCCACCAGGGAACCCTGCTGTTGTACACTCTGAGCCACCAAATTTGTTATAGGGGTCCATTACCATCAGTGAAACTTCATCACAAACCTCATTTTTTAAGCGATAATCCACACCTAAGTCACCGAATACCCAGCCATTATCATAACGCGCCAACAGTTCCAAACCGGCCGTATTATGTTTATCAACCTGCGTAAAGACTAATCTGTCGTTCCTATCAAATGCGTTTGTGACAACCGTGTTATAGTAGTTTATGCGTAAATCAGCATGGTTTTCTGCTGCGACGAGATCTTGGAAATTACGCACATATCCCAGTTCTATCGTATGGCTGCGTTCTGGCAAATAAACTGGTGGTGTGTAATTCGGCTCTCTTCCCCCCGAAAAACCAATAGTGTCTTCAAAGATACTTGGCATCCTAACGGTTTCTAAATAACGCCCAAATATTCGATCGTTCTCTGTTAAGTAAATTGTTGCCCCTAATGCCGGAGCCCAAGCTGATTCTTCATTTCTTTTCGGCGCTTTAAATTTTTGTTTATTGGAATGCTTCACTTCATCTTGAGTGTTATTAATATCGCGGTCAACGAGATATCTTTTGGCTTTTAAACCGGTGACAGGGTCTATTTTTTCTTCTTTTAAATCAACCTCTCCATTATAAAATGGATTATTTTTTGCTGTAAATCGGTTATTTTCATCCACTTTCCATTTCACTATATGGTTAACTTCTGTGATTCTAAATTCTAATTTTTTCCCTATTAATCCAACATCACGTAACGAATTCTTTTTCATTTTTAATGCTTGCTCGATAAAAATTCTTCTCTCATAATTTTTTTCTTTTATATCATTATATGTATTCCCTTTATCATCAATATACTGTTTTATTGTTTGATATTCTTCAGCGCTTAATAAACGGGATAATAGGAAATTTCTCGCCGTTATATGGCTATAAGGTGCATAATTTATATCTTTAGCCGCAATGCGTCTCTCTTTTAATAAATCCCTTGACCAGTAGCTAATATATTGAGCCCCTGCATTCAGACTTAACCAATCAGTAGGCTGCCAATCAAAGCGAATAGTCCCATTATATTCTTGACGCTTACCTTCCCTAGGGATAGCTCGGAACATGTTACCCTTTGGGCTAGAGTCCGAATTAAAGATATCTTCACGGCTACCAATGGTTTCATCAATTAAGCTCCCCATTAACGTTACTTTAAATTCAGGTGTAATTTGAAATTTATTAGATAATGAAACACCATAGCGATCGTTTAGTTGGTTTAATTTAATCCCATCAACTAAGGTGCCATTGATAGCAGGATTTTTAGCTACATTTTTATCTCGACCAAATTCATAATTCCAATCCCTTTCCATTGGTTCCCTAGGTTGGCCACCTGCGGTATTTGAATTTAAATCCGTTTTTGTCAACCAATAGCCTAATCGAAAGTCAATCCAACCAATGGACTCAGGTTTAAACGAATAATTGGCGTAAAAAGTATTTAGTGCCAAGTTAGCTAAAGGCCATTGTGGAATTTTTCCCTCTAAATCATGATACCGAATTTGCGATGGCATGATTTCGCCATAATGACTTGATGTATGCATATAACCAAGGGATAAGTCCTGTGAATTAGGTAGCATCACGTTTAATTTAGCCAACAATGTCGACATTTCATTTGATGTATTCGCCACCTCTTTATTTGACCCATAAATCCTAGCAACGAAGGGCATATATGGGTCTATCGCTTTATTTGGGCTATTAGGGTCATAAGTAATGATGTCGTCATAAAATTTACCCGCCCCTCGGCGCCCAGCAAAATAATTACCTTGGTTGCGATAGCTGTATGCCAGCATCAAATCAAACTTTTCTTGCCGTGTCCCAATGGCAATACGCGCGGCGTTATCTTGCAGATTAAAGAAATTAGCGTTACCTTTACTGCGAGGATCAACAAGCATTTCGTGATCTTTAAAATAAATCCCACGAAACTTCTGCATGTCTAACGTATTCAATAGCCGCTTATCATCACGGTAATCTATACCGTGGCTTAATTGATTAACCCTCGGTTTTGTCGAGTTACTCGATGTTTCTAATTTAATATCAAAACCAAACTTGCTGTATTTATCCACAACGTCATCAATGCCTAGCGTTGTTATGGCAACTCCACCGCCTGTCGATGTACGCACATTGCGGTCTAACGTTGCACTTTTCATTACCTTAATGCTACTAATCATATTCGGGTCGATATAGTTACGATTATTCGCGCCATTATAACCACGCCAAACAGTGATAGCTTGCTCTGTACCATCTACAGTCACCGGGACACGCCCTTGCCCCTGTATCCCTCGTACATTGGGGTCTATTGCCCCGCTATTACGGGCGTCACCACTATATACCCCTACTGCATGATTAATGGTGTCTGCAGGGTTAGTGCCTTTATAACGATCAATTTCTTCTTTACTAATATAAATATTTGATTCGTCTTTATCATATTGGTCATCCGCCCCTTTTCTATCACGCTCTTTGATAGTTGTTGCTTTATCATTCACTACAATAGAGCCAATATTTGCACTTTGTTGTCCATAGACTAAATTTGCAATACTACCAATAGATAACCCTGTCGCGATATTAATGGCTATCACTGTTTTGATTTTCATTATCTGTTCCGGTGAAAATTAAAATTTCTTGGTGAAATTGACACCGACTTCACTTTGCTTAAAAGAATAAATAATATCTGCCGTGCTCTTATTCACTTGGCTATTAAAATAAATAGAAGGCGTAAAAGTTAATATCTTATTTTTATCAAACGTTAATTGGCTATTTAAATACCCATTATGATCTTTTCTTTTTACATTCAAAAATGCATCAAACCGTTCAAAGTTTGTTTGCTTATAACCTATTGCAATAAGTAGGTCACACAGTTCGGTTACTTTTAAAAAACCAGCTCTAACCCCATACTGTACATAGCTATCACTATCATATTGTTTTTTCCTGTTGGCTCCATAAAAACTGCCAAAAACCATTAATCGAGGGTTTATTAAATAGGTACCAGTAACTGAATAAACCCATTTATCGCCGTTATTAAAACTATACTTATAAGGGTAAGTTTTATTTTTATATTCAATATTACCTAACAAGGTTACCCGATGATTTAACGTGTATTCTGTCGCTATTTTTCCTCCTAGGCTTAAATTATAGTATTGGTTATCGTGCCATTTAGCCTCAAGGGTGGGCTGTATATGGAACGTTGTATTCGCGTTATCAAATTGATACTCCCCAGTAACATATATATTTGTTTTTCTAACCGCGACTGTTTTCATTGGCTCTACCCCAACTATACCTAATGAGAGTACCGTTGAGTGGTTTCCTACTAGAGGAAAACGCTTTGATAATTTAGTATAATAATGCCACTTTCCACCAGCGATAGACTGGTTACTACTATTCATACATTTACGACGAAAACAGTACATCTCACGGCTATTTGATGCTTCATTTAAATTAAAATCATAACTTGAACCTAGCTTAATTGTACCTTGCCAATGATTTTTATTTTCTAAATCTATTATTTTATTTTTAATAAATTCAGTTAATCGAATTGATATTCTTCCTTTATATTTTGTTTTTATATTTTGATATATTGACAATGCTGATTCATAATGTTTAACATAGATTAGTGCTTGTGCAAATTTTAACTCAACCAACAACATATTAGGCTTGTGAATCAAAATCTCATTATATAGGCTAATTGCTAAATCATACTGCTTATTTAACATTGCCTTCTCAGAATGAATGTATTTAACCAATTCTTTATCGTGGTCTTTGTGGTTAACGTAATTACCAATAATTCCATTTATTTTATCGAAATCTTTTTTCTGAATGAGATCATAAAGAATAAAACCAAGTTCGTCGATATTTTTTTCACTATATTTAACATTATTTATTTCTGATTGAAGTTTTTCGTTACTATAATCTTTTAAATTACCGATAACTCCTCCTTTTAGCTCTTGAGCTGACAATACCGAAGGGAGAGAAAAAAATAATAATAAACTCAAATATATTAAATCTGTTTTTTTATTAAAAATTAACATGATTAGTCTACCATTGTAATGACAAAAATAAAAAAGTAGACAAAATCACTTTTGCCTACTTTTTTTAGCTTATTATATGTTCAGTAATTATTCGTCTTTCTGGCCACCAAATGCCGTGTCTAACTCACGGTTATTCTCATAAGAGAGAATACCCGCCACTTGTTCTGCATTATCCCCAAAGAGTTGCCCCATACTGTTACCATGGTGTGTTTCATTGGCAATGGCAGTACCGCTAAATTTACCGTCTTCTTTAATATCCCCCGCCATGGAGTGGCTATCCGTTCCTTCTAATAAACCTGTATATGATTTATCTGTAAAATCAGCATTAAACCAACCCGTCTGTTTTACTTCACCTGCAAACTGGTTAATACCCGCTATAGTATAAGTCGCTTGGCCACTGGCTGGCACTTCTGTCGTTGCATTTTCACCGGAGAAATAAACCGTGTGCATTGCGTCATCGGCTTCCCCAGTTTGTGACCAATCACCGAAATATACCTCAGCATCTGCAACCTGACTAAATTGGAACTTACCCATTCCGCCGTGCGGGCTACCGCCACTTTCCAAAACATAAACATTGTCTGGCTTTTGCGTGACTAAGTTTTTTAAGCCTGAAAATGAAATTGTTTTCCCATCTCTCATAAAACGAGAACCGATACCCGGTGCGCCAATACTACCACCGTGTGGCCCCATGGTTGATTGGGTTTTACCAACAATAATATTTGTTAGGTCAAGATCGTATCTTAAGCTTTGCGCTGATTCCGTTTCTGCCATAACACCAACAGAGAATATAGAGAAAGATACTGCGACTGTAATTAGTGATAATTTTTTCATTTATTCACCCTCTTAAATAGAAGTTTGAATTAGGTTGATTTATTAAAGAAACACATTAAATAAAAGATTACTCTTTCCTTTAATGCTCGAGATTCAGTATATAAAAATAATTTTCATTTACAAATGTAAGAAATATAATTCAACCTTTCATTATTAAAGCATTAAAATAAAATAACTTTTTATTTTTTAATTGGTTAATTAAAAACCCTGAAATAAGTAATTTTATTTATTACTTTTTACATTAATAATTGATTTGATTTTTAAGACTAATTACAGTTTTTAATTAAAAAACAAATAAACATATTTAAAAACAAATAAGATATATGTTTTTATAAGTTTATTGAATGAATAATGGAGATAAAGATAAAGATAAATAGACTCAGGTATTTAAATTAGGTACAAGAAGCACTCTTCTTGTACCTGAATGCATTATACGTTCGCTAATAACTTTGCGATGGGTTCTGCAAGTAACCGCCCTCTCCAGCCCGCCAACAGCTCAGGAGGTGTAGCCGAAGACTTTAATCCCCAATGAATAGACAGTAATTGGTTAATTTGCCGCCTAGAGGCCAATAGCTCTGCATTAAATTTTTCGTTTTCAGCAATATCTTTAACTACTGTTTTAATTTCTTTAAATACGCTTTTGTATTGGCTCTGTTCAGTAATATTCGACACAGGAGCTGGGTATTGGCTCTCATCGAGTTGTTTAGCTTGTTCGACAATTGATAATAAGCGCTTACCATGGCAACGAATTTCTTGCCCCGTTAAACCAAGCGCATCGAGTTCACCGAGCGAACCCGGTAAATAACGGGCGACCTTCCACAGGTGCTCTTCTTTTACCACAAAATTAACCGCCATATCGCGGGCTTTTGCTTGATTTAAACGCCATTGGGCTAATAATTGCAAACAGGCGAGCTGCTCATCACGTAGCTGCCATGCATTATGAATATTCATGTAGGCTTTTTCAGGCTTTAACGCTTTTTGCCGGCGGGCCACAACACGTTGGCACTCATCTTTAGCATCTTCCAAATAGCCCGCTTCAGTCACTTTTTCCATCAGAATTTCAGCTAATGGTAGTAAATACAGCACATCAGCAGCAGCATAATCACATTGTTTTTCACTCAGTGGGCGCGCAAGCCAGTCTGTCCGTGATTCACTTTTATCTAGTTCAATGCCTAAATGCTCAGCAACCAATGACGCAAAGCCACAAGAAATTGGATAACCTAAAAATGCCGCTACAATTTGTGTATCGATCATCGGCTCAGGAACACAATCAAAATCATGCATGAACACTTCAAGGTCTTCACTCCCTGCATGTAAAAATTTAAGTTGCGCAGAGTTCGTCAGAAGTGCTTTGAACGGGCTAAAATCCGTCATTAATAATGGATCAATTAACGAAACTTGTTTTCCATCATATAGTTGTAGCAAACCTAGTTGTGGGTAATATGTTCGGGTACGAACAAACTCGGTATCCAAAGCGAGCCATGGTGCATTACTCGCCTCTTGGCATACTTGGGCTAATTCGCTATCTGTAGTTACTAAACGATAATTCAAAACAAGTTTCTCTTTTTTTATTTTCATCACAATGACGCCGGCTAAAACCGGCGTCATCTATTCATAGTTTAAGACTAAACCACAATCATACTTGTGATTTTTCTCTTTGCAATTTTTCTTCATCACGTAGGTCTTTACGCAGAATTTTACCCACATTAGATTTTGGTAATTCATCACGAAATTCAAATATCTTAGGGACTTTATACGCGGTTAATGAACGACGGCAAAAGGTTTTTAGCTCATCACCCGTTAAATTCGCATTTTTCGTTACAACGAAAACTTTAACCGCTTCGCCGGTACTTTCACTTGGTATGCCAATTGCAGCACACTCTATAACATCAGGATGTGCAGAAATAACATCCTCGATTTCATTAGGATAGACGTTAAAACCCGAAACGATAATCATATCTTTTTTACGATCAACAATGCGGATATACCCTTCGCTATCTATTTCAGCGATATCCCCCGTTGCTAACCAACCATCCACTATCGTATCAGCGGTGGAATCAGGCCGGTTCCAATAGCCTTTCATGACTTGAGGACCTTTTACCCACATTTCACCTGGCTCACCAATAGCAACTTCATTGCCTTCATCATCAAGAAATTTAACATCTGTTGACGGAACAGGTAAACCAATACTTCCACTATAACTGGTTAAATTATAAGGATTACCGGTTACTAGTGGGGCACATTCTGTTAAACCATATCCTTCGAGTAAATGTTTTCCTGTGAGCTTTTGCCATTTTTCTGCAACTGCTTTTTGAACAGGCATGCCACCGCCAACTGAAAGGCGTAAACGTGAAAAATCCAGTTTTTTAAACTCTTCATTGTGCAGCCATGCATTAAATAAGGTATTAACCCCCGTAATTGATGTAATGGGATAACGTCCTAATTGTTTTACGGTATCGGGCACATCTCTAGGGTTGGTAATCAATAAGTTAACGCCCCCTACAGTGATAAACAGTAAGCAGTTTACTGTCAATGCAAAAACGTGATACAGCGGTAACGCAGTGACAACAAATTCAGCGCCAAATTTCAATACAGGCCCGTAAGCTGCCCTTGCCTGCTCAATGTTTGCTAGCATGTTGCGATGAGTTAACATCGCTCCTTTAGCAACCCCCGTCGTTCCACCCGTATATTGCAAAAAGGCCAAGTCATCGCCAGTAATATTAGGTTTAATATATTGCATACGATAGCCATAATGCATGGCACGGCGAAAGGAGATCGCATCGGGTAAATTATATTTAGGGACTAAGCGTTTTACATATTTGACAACAAAATCAACAATTGTAGCTTTAGGGCGTGAAAGCTGGTCACCCATCCGAGTTAAAATGACGTGTTTCACTTTGGTATTGAAAACAATTTTTTCCAATGTATGCGCAAAATTCGACACAATGACAATTGCTGTTGCACCGCTATCATTTAATTGATGCTCTAATTCTCTTGGGGTATAAAGTGGGTTAACGTTTACGACAACCATACCTGCACGTAATATCCCAAACAAGGCTATCGGATATTGTAATAGGTTTGGCATCATTAACGCGACACGATCCCCTTTTTTAAGGCCAAGTCCATTTTGTAAGTAGGCAGCAAAAGCGCGGCTTCTCTCTTCAAGTTTCCGATAAGTCATCACCGCGCCCATGTTAATGAATGCAGGTTGGTCGGCAAATTGAGAGACCGCATTTTCAAGTAACTCTGCTAGAGAAGCGAAGCTATCAGGATTGATTTCTTCCGGCACATCAGCAGGGTAATTTTTTAGCCAGATTTTTTCCAAAATGTTACTCCTGAATTTAGTGAAGTTATTATACTCAACATCTCTTTTAACAAATTATTAACTCAGCGTACCAGTTTGAAAAACAGACAATGTCAAGGTTGAGAGGTCTATCACTAAATAAATTTTGTTCCTTCAAGAAAAAACTAGGCGGACTAAGCCGCCTAGTTTGTCTTAAATTAGTTAAACAGATGTAAATCTGTACAAGATTGCGCAATTATACATGATGTTACGTGATTTTTGGAGTGGTTATCTAGCCACTTAAGAAGGGATTTAGCCTATTACGTTAACCGAAGTCACTTTTATTGGAATTATATTTCAATTAATGTTTTTATTGCGTACTTTTATCTATTAACGCTTATTGGATATTCTTTTTTGTGCTAGCAAAAAGGCCCTGCTATAAGCAGGGCCTTTAAACAGATACGGGAGTGTTATTCTGTTAAATAAGTTTGTACGGGTACTGGTCCCCCAGGGTAACCGTATCCATAACCATAACCCCATGGGTGATTATAAAAATATGGGTCTCCGTAATAACCATAACCCCACGGGCCAGATGGTGGGATCATAACACTTTGAGCAACATTCCAGCGTTGGAAACCAGTAACATCTAACGTGACGTACTTATAAGGAACTTGCCCTACTTTCCCTTGCTGCTCACCCGTGATTTTCCCCACTACAGTGATATAACGATTAGTAAAATCACTTGGTTCACGGAAGCCATTTAGATAAGCATAAATACGCCCAATAGAAGGCGCATTAAGTTCTGGCGCTGCATCATATTTATTTAATGCCATCACCGCAATTTCTAAACGTGTTCTTGCAGCTTCATTTTCAACGGCAAGGACTTTTCCACCAAAACGCGCCTCCTGACCAATATACATTTCAGGGGCATTTTGTACAGATGTTAAGTTATCTGTTGGGTTTTGAACCGAACCTTGAATTGAAGCTGGTATAGAAACACACCCTGTTAGTGCTAATACGCTTGCAACAAAAAGGCCTTTAAGTGCATTACGGCAGTTTAATTCAATATTCATAGACCACCTCCGATTAGCTATATTATAAATTCAGGTAATACAGTTTTAAATAGCATTTAGCAAACAAAAACACGATATGTTAAAAGTCGCCATAATAGTTCTATTACTGCCTAATAATACCCTAAATTATTAAATGATTCGATTTGTATTTTTTATAATCAATATTTGATTGGTTTTATGTTTAATATAAATAAATATCCTCCGGCATAGCCGGAGGTTTTTAATATGCGCCTATAAGGCTTTGTTACCAGCCGCGCCCTAACAGGCGCATAACGGCTCTGACATTTGCATCTATGGATTACTTACGGCCCGTAAACGGGCTGCCCGGATAGGGGAGCGACAATTGCTCTCCCAATTTATCCTGTTCTAACTGATGTTTTATATATTCTTGTATTCGTTTCGTATTCTTTCCTACCGTATCAACATAGTACCCTCTGCACCAAAACTCTCTATTTCGATATTTAAACTTTAAATCCCCAAATTGCTCATAAAGCATTAGACTGCTTTTTCCTTTTAAATACCCCATAAAGCTCGAAACACTCATCTTGGGTGGGATTTCTAGAAGCATGTGTATGTGGTCAACACAACATTCTGCCTCCACTATCCTGACATTTTTCCACTCACACAATTTCCTTAAAATACTACCTATCGCCCTACGTTTTTCACCGTAGAAAACTTGCCTTCTATACTTTGGGGCAAAAACAATGTGATATTTACAATTCCATCGTGTATGCGCTAAGCTCTTTTCGTCCCCCATTGGGACCCCCTTTTGATTTTTTGTTTGACTCTTGCAGTTGCCAGACCGCAAGGTGTTTTAACAAATCAAAAGGGGTTTTAATATCTTATTCAAAGCTGAAAGCTTTACGGAACCCCCAGCCTAGCTGGGGGTTTTCTATACACAAAAAATTGGCTATATCACGAGATATAGCCAATTCGATATCAATTAACTTCCTGTATCTTATTCACGACCAGGCAATTTTTTCCATGTAACTTCATTACGTAAGTAAGTCGGTTCGACATTTTCAACGGCAACCACTTTTCCCTGTTGCCATAATTGAGCTGCAATGGGTAACATATCTTGCGCATCAGGCAGCGTTATATGGCTGTTAGCTAATGTAGCTGATGCATTCAATAATGAAGGATAAGCTTCCCACCCTGTGCCTGCATAACCCCAACGCCCTGAAAGTTTAGCAAATTTACTTTCAAAATCATCGGGAAGTAAAACGGCTTCAGTGTCTTCACCTAACCATTGACCTTCAGCTGTTCGCTGATATTGGGCACAATAGATTTCTGACATCCGTGCATCTATAGCCACTAATACCTGTTCATGGCCCTCAATACGAAAGGCGCCTTCTGCAAGTGTCATTAAAGAGGAAATGCCGATCATAGGCAAATTAGCCCCTAATGCTAGCCCTTGTGCGATCCCAACACCAATACGAACACCCGTGAAACTGCCAGGACCACGCCCAAAAGCCAATGCATCTAACTGGCTCAACCCCATTCCTGCTTCTGCAAGAACGTCCTCAACCATTGGTAAAATTTTTTGCGTGTGCTCGCGAGGAGAAATAGCAAAACGCGAAATAATGTCACCATCACACCAAAGCGCGACTGAACAGGCTTCTGTTGCTGTATCAACAGCAAGAATACGACTCGACATGCCTAAACTCCGGCAAATTAATAGTTTTTGATTAAAAGATGCCGTTTATATTAGCACAAACGGCTGTAGGAATAGCAGAAAAACAAGATAGGATTTAGCTTGCTCTATCTGCTTCTTGCCTTTTTTCTTCAAGAAATGCAATTGCTTTTTGTATACTTCTTGTCCGTGGTGATGGCGGAAGGCTACGTAAAAAAACCTCACCATAAGGGCGAGTCACTAAACGGTTATCACAAATGACGATGACACCATAGTCACTGGTATCACGAATTAACCGGCCCACACCTTGTTTTAAAGTAATAACGGCATCGGGTAATTGAACATCCGAGAATGGATCTCCCCCCCGTAATTCACAATCTTCGATGCGGGCTCTTAATAACGGGTCATCCGGTGCCGTAAATGGGAGTTTATCAATAATGACACAAGTGAGTTCATCCCCTCGCACATCAACCCCTTCCCAGAAACTACTCGTCGCGACTAACACGGCATTCCCCGCTGAAATGAACTGAGACAATAGTTTATTTTTACTACTTTCCCCCTGCATTAAGACCGGCAATGTCAATGAAGATTTAAATTCTTCCGCCAATTCGCGCATCATCAGATGTGAGGTACATAAAAAGAAGCAGCGCCCCTGATTTTTTTCAATCATAGGTCGTAGCATTGTTGCCAATTTTTGTGCTAAACCTCGTTGATTGGGTTCTGGTAAAAAGCGAGGAACGCATAATAAAGTTTGGCTTTGATAATCAAATGGACTGGCTAATAATAACGTTTTTGCAGTAACTAAACCTAAACGGTCAGTGAAGTGACTTAGTTTCTCATTTACTGACAACGTCGCTGATGTAAATACCCAACTGGCCGGCGTACTTGCAATCATTTCACTGAATTTATCTGCAACCGTTAAGGGTGTTAGTGCCAATAAAAAATGGCGACCATAACTTTCAAACCAATAGCTGTAACCCGCAATTGTCACATCTTTTAAACGGTTTAAACGATTTCGGTATATTGTGACGCGCTCAAAAATAGAGTCTAAGCTCTGTGAGCGGCCTAAAGTGGTTTTAATCACTTCGTAACAAAGTTCAAGGGAATCATCAAGGAGCGTCAACGCCCTTTGTACTTCAGGACGTTTCAGTAAATCACGTAAATTGCCACGAAAACTGTTTTCACCCAAATTGAGCCGAAAGTCTAACGTGCTTTGCGTGAGTCTATCTGCACTTTTTTGTAGCTGCACTTGGTCTTTTAGCTCTGTTCGATAGGTCATAATCATATCGCGCGCCAGATCCAGCAATTGGCGACTACTAAGTTGCTGGCCAAAATATTGGCTGGCTATATCAGGAATTTGGTGCGCTTCATCAAAAATCATGACTTCTGCTTGGGGGATTAGCTCACCAAAACCTGTGTCTTTCACCACTCTATCAGCCATAAATAAGTGGTGATTCACAACAACAATATCGGCTTCTAATGCTTTGCGTCGTGCTTTTAAAACAAAACAGTCTTGATAACGCGGGCAATCACTACCAAGGCAATTATCATTAGTGCTGGTTACCAATGGCCAAACTGGGCTATCTTCAGCGATATCATGGCAAGTACTTGTATCTCCTAGCTCAGATTCGATGGACCAACTGCGTAGCCTCACAACCGCTGACAATATCTCAGGCTCAAGACTACCACCCCCGAGGGATTGTTGGTCTAATCGCTCTAGACATAAATAATTCGAACGCCCTTTTAACAAGGCTGTGCGCCCAGTGTAATTCATGGCCTCAATAATTGTTGGTAAGTCCCGGTGATACAGTTGATCTTGTAAGGCCTTTGAGCCCGTTGAAACAATAACTTTTTTTCCGCTACGCAATGCAGGAACTAAATACGCATAAGTTTTTCCTGTTCCAGTACCAGCTTCCGCCACTAGCACATGCTGCTGCTCAATCGACTCGGTTACTGCGTTTGACATAGTAACTTGTGCTTCTCGAGGCTGAAAACCGGGAATTGTTCTGGCTAAAAAGCCATCCGCAGAAAAATCGTCGTGCACTACAAGACCTATTTATGAGTAATAATGAGGGCTCACACTTTACCATGAGTTTATTAACCCTGCTGAGGTAATTATTGTTTCGTTGAACAACTGATTTTCATCCTACCTACAAACTGTTATTCTTGAGCTACATGTATAATAAGGAATAATTATGACTATCAAACGCATTGACCCAGATAATCGTTGGTCGGAAGCTGTTATTCACAATGATGTAATTTACTACACCAGTGTTCCTGAAAACCTTGATGCTGACATTGTTGCCCAAACAGCAAACACGCTTGCAGCGATTGATGTCATGCTTGAGCGTGTTGGCTCAGACAAAAGTAAAATCCTTGATGCGACTATTTTTCTCGCTGATAAAGCCGATTTTGCAGGTATGAACCAAGCATGGGATGCATGGGTTGTTGCTGGAAGTGCGCCTGTCCGTTGTACTGTCCAAGCATTACTAATGAAGCCTGAATATAAAGTCGAAATTAAGATTGTTGCTGCAATTGATTGATTAGGCAAATTTTAACTTAATTAAAATGGGCGCCAGTTATGAGCGCCCATTTTATTTTGAATAGCTATAATTTGAGAATATAACTAATTACATAAGTATGCGACTAGAGTTAACGAATGCAGCCAACAACGCGACAGTGCAAAATAGGCTTCCCATTCATGCTCTAAATAGTTTGCAGTGTCGCTAGGCGGCAAGTGAGTTAATCCCTTGGAGCATACATAAGTATGTGACTAGGGTTAACGAATGCAGCCAACAACGCGACAATGCAAAATATGACGAGCATTACGACATCTTGATGAGAACCATACCTAGTAGCAATAACACAATTCCCCCCCAGCCTTTATAATTTAGCCGTTGATTGAAAAGTATCCAACCTGCTGCTACTGTCGCGATAATCCCGAATGCCCCCCATAATGCATAGGCAATTGAAAGCTCGATGCCTTTTACTGCTTGCGCTAATGCACTGAAGGCTCCGAGTACCGCAATGAGAGAAAGAATGCCTATCCAGTACCGTTTAAATCCATTCGACATTTTTAACAAAATGTTGGCGGCGATTTCTAATATGACTGCTAGGATCAAAAACGCAGCATGCCACCATTCAAAATGACTGGCCATATTACGCCTCCGACTTAGCTTCGCGCCCAACTAAAGCATTTGTTTTGGCTGCATTGACCGCGTTTTGTGTAACTTGTTTTACTTTCTGTGCAGATTGGCGAACAGTGGCTTTTTTGGTGCCTGATTTAATCAGCCCAATACCGGTGATCAGTAATACTAACCCACCGATTTTCATTGGCGATAGCGTTTCTCCAAACCACATGACACTAAATGTTGTGATAAAAAGGATACCGATACCTTCCCATAGTGCATAGGCGACACCTAGTGCCACTTTTTTAACTGCGACAGCAAGTAAAATGTACGATGTTGCTATCATGACATACATCACCACCATACCGGTGAAATCACCACTTACACTCGCATGTTTCATTGATAGGGTACCGATAACTTCAGTTATGATAGCTAATACTAAAAATATCCAGTAAATCATTATAATATCTCTCTATATACAGCCACGTAATAGACTATTTTTTGTACAAGTTAATAATACAAATAACTATTGCGCGGTTGTTGAAAATTCAAATAAATAACAACGTGTTGCTGAGTTTATTCAGCGAAATGAATAATCGAGAGAGACGCTATAATGCACCACACCAGTAGTGTTCACTGGAAAGGATAGCTGAAAGGAAAAGCCTGTGTGTCGTTCTTTTTTGGGACTTGCTGATCTTGCCGCTAGTTGAGCTAAGCATGATATCTTATTCTTTTCATCAGGTAGACATCTACCCAATTTACTCCGAACCCTCATGTTGATAGTTAATTTCAGCTTATTTTTAGCATGCCAATTTTATTAAGTCAATGAATATAAACATTTTTTATATTGAATAGAAATATGCATAACTATTCATTAATATGCTAATTAACCCTTGATATGTCGGATACTACACGAATAAACAAGCGACAATGATAAATTTTCCAGTGGAATTACTTTTTAAAAAAAATGCTTTTTCCCACTTTTTATACTCTCATCACGCCTTAAATAATCTATTCGATTTTTAGCATTGACAACCTGATTGAACAAGCTTCTTATAGTAGCTATATGATTGTAATATGCCGAAGAGAGAGCCATGAACGCCTTTAGCCTTACCTCTAATAGTTTCCAAAATTCTGCTGATGCAACACCATTACCTTATGATGTTGTTTCAATTCAGTCACAAGTTATTTATGGCAGTGTTGGAAATAGCATTGCCGTTCCAGCCCTGACAAAACAAGGTTTACGTGTTGCGGCAGTACCGACTGTAGTACTCAGTAATACGCCTCATTATACAACTTGCTATGGTGGTGAGTTACCTGGTGAGTGGTTTCGTGGTTATTTAAACGGTTTTGTTGAGCGTGGTAGCTTAAATTCAGTGAGAGCTATTTTGACAGGCTATCTAGGCTCCCCAGAAAAAGCCCAAGACTTAGCTAACTGGCTAACCTTAGTCCGTAAAGAACGAACAGCGCTACCGGTTATTGTCGACCCAGTCATGGGTGATGAAGATAGTGGTTTTTATATTCCACCCGAAATTGCCGAGGTATACCGCGATAAAGTCATACCTTTAGCTACAGGAATTATTCCAAACAAATTCGAACTCATGACCTTAAGTGGTAAACAAGTCAATAACTTGGATGATGCGACAGCCGCAGCCCGTAGCTTATTAAAGGGAAATACACAGTGGGTAATCATCACAAGTGCTTTCCAGCCTGATGACGATAATATTGAAGTGGTTTGTGTTACCAAAGATAACGTAGCCGTGATCCGTCATAAACGTTACCCTGTCACACCAAAAGGAACGGGGGATTTATTTGGTGCAGAACTCACCGCCCAGTTATTAGCAGGGCTATCCGTTCCTGATGCCGCTAAAATGGCATGTTTACGCATCGAACAAGCGATTATTCATATGGCAGCGACAGGACGTAGTGAACTAATCCTTTAGTTCCCTATGTAATAAAGATAAAAATATCGTAAACATAGAAAAATGGCGGGTCATCCCGCCATTTAAATCAATACGCTAACTAACATTTCATGTGTTGATAATATTATTCAAACTCATTCCATGAACGGCCATCACGTGCGATCATTGCTACAGATGCAATCGGCCCCCAAGTTCCTGCTTGATATGGCTTAGGCGCTTCATTGTCCATTGCCCATGCATCGATAATAGAATCAACAAATTTCCATGCTTCTTCTACTTCATCACGGCGAACAAACAATGCTTGAATGCCACGCATGGCTTCAAGTAATAAACGCTCATAAGCATCTGCAAGATGAGTCTGGTTGAAAGTTTCAGAGAAACTTAAATCCAGTTTAGTGGTTTGTAAACGGTGTTTATGATCAAGGCCTGGTGCCTTATTCATAATTTCAATATCAATCCCTTCATCAGGCTGCAAACGAATAGTTAATTTATTCTGAGGCAGGTCTTGATAACTTTCAGAGAAAATATTCAGCGCGGGTTTTTTAAAATAAACCACAACTTCTGAACATTTAGCAGGTAGGCGTTTCCCCGTACGCAAATAGAAAGGTACACCTGCCCAACGCCAATCATCAATATCAACACGTAAAGCAACGAATGACTCGGTCATACTTTGCTTATTCGCACCCTCTTCTTCTAAATATCCAGGAACTTTTTTGCCTTGAACAAAACCAGAGGTATATTGCCCACGTACAGCCTTTTCACGCACATTGGTATGATCAATACGACGTAAAGAACGCAAGACTTTCACTTTTTCATCACGAATACGGTCAGTGGTTAAGTCTGCCGGTGGCGACATGGCAATCATCGTTAAGATTTGCAATAAGTGGTTTTGTACCATATCACGCATTTGGCCAGCTTGGTCGAAATACCCCCAGCGACCTTCGATTCCCACTTCTTCTGCAACCGTGATTTGGACATGATCGATAGTGCGGTTATCCCAGTTATTGATAAATAACGAGTTTGCAAAACGCAATGCGAGTAAGTTTAAAACGGTTTCTTTACCAAGATAGTGGTCAATGCGATAGACTTGGCTTTCATCAAAATACTTAGCCACTTCATTATTTATTTCTTGTGACGATGCTAAATCCGTTCCCAGTGGTTTTTCCATGACAACACGATTTGGCTTTTTATTTAATTTAGCATGGCCCAAGCCCTGACACATTGCACCAAAAGTACTCGGTGGCATTGCAAAGTAATGGATGGCAGGTTGTGCATCTTGTTTTAACATTTCAGCTAAGCGCACAAAACTTTCAGTCTGATTAACGTCTAAGTTACAAAAATCCAAGCGCGCGCTCAGTTTTTCCCATAAGGCTGAATCGAGATCTTCTTTTAAGAACTTCTCTAACGCTTCTTTGACAAAGTGAACATAATCATCTTGACTCCATTCAGCACGGCCGACGCCAATAATGCGCGTATCAGGATGAATGTAACCTGCTTTCTCTAATTGATAAAGCGATGGCAGCAGCTTACGACGAGCGAGGTCTCCCTTGGTGCCAAAAATAATTAAGTCACAAGCTTGAGCAGCATTATGTACCGCCATATTGGTTCTCCTCAATTTGCGGAATGTAAGACCTAACTAGGATAGGCCTTATTGTAATTTTGTTAAAATTAGCCCTAATTCCGCTAATGTACCCTGTTGCTAGTGCCCAGTAAATGTTCATGATACCGATCACAGTTTTTATGATGAAAAAAACAACATATTGCCTGTTCAATCTTATGTTACACACTGAATAATTTTTAGTGTATTAAAAAGATGCGATTTAACTGAATGGAGACAGCTTTCGTAAAAAAATAACAAAATAAGTAGGTTGTTTACTAATCTGAAAATTAGATACGGGTCAAAGTTTCACAAAAAGCTGCTATTTATCACCTGTATTCAGATAGCTTACCTATCATACATAGTATATTTTCACTCTTTATTACAGCATCACAGTAAGAAATTTAAAATCAACAATAGGATAACGTGATGACTCAAAAATTTCTCCTTTCGATGAAATAGGCGCTTTTGCTATATGAATATTTTAGAACAAATGAAGACTAGTCTCGATTTTTTAAGTAAATCAGAAAAAAAGGTGGCTGAAGTCATTCTAAGTATGCCACAAAATGCCATTCATCTTAGCATCGCCACACTAGCGCAATTGGCCGATGTTAGTGAACCAACAGTAAACCGATTTTGTCGAAAAATGGACACGAAAGGATTCCCTGATTTCAAATTACGATTAGCACAAAATTTAGCCAATGGTACTCCTTACATAAACCGCCATATAGAAGAAACGGATACAGTAAATACCTATACCTACAAGATTTTTGAATCTGCTATGGCTGGGTTAGATAATGTAAAACACACACTAGACATCGGGGTAATTAACCGTGCTGTCGATTTATTAACTCAAGCTCGAAAAATCAGTTTTTTTGGCTTTGGTGCTTCAGCCGCTGTGGCTCATGACGCAATGAATAAATTTTTTCGCTTTAATATTCCTGTCATATACTTCGATGATATTGTCATGCAACGTATGAGCTGTATCAATAGTACTGAAGGAGACGTTATTGTGCTCATTTCCCATACGGGAAGAACCAAAGCATTAGTTGACATGGCACGTTTAGCTCGAGAAAACGACGCTACAGTCATCGCAATTACCTCAGAAAGCTCACCACTCTCTCTAGCCGCTTCCTTATCTATTATTATTGATGTTCCTGAAGATACGGATATCTATATGCCAATGGTATCAAGAATGGCTCAGCTCGCTGTAATTGATGTATTAACTACGGGCTTTACGTTAAGAAGAGGTGAAAAATTTAGAGATAACTTGAAGCGCGTCAAAGAAGCATTACGTGATTCGCGGTTTGATAGCATCTAAAGGCAATAAATTGACAGTATAAATGCTTTTCTTTGCTTTCGGGCTTTAATAGTTTTACAGACCTGATAGCATTAAGAAATTGGCTGTATATAATAGCTGTGCTCGTGTCAGCATCCCTATTTGCAGTAAACAGGTTTCGAAATGGAGTGAAATGGTTTCACTCTTTTATCAACACCATTACAGGTCAACGGAGTAATACATGTCTAGACGGCTTAGAAGAACTAAAATTGTTACAACTCTTGGTCCAGCAACCGATCGCGATAATAATCTTGAAAAAATTATCAATGCTGGTGCCAACGTTGTTCGCCTTAACTTCTCCCACGGAACTCCAGAAGACCATCAATTACGTGCTAATAAAGTACGTGAAATTGCCGCTCGTTTAGGTCGTCATGTTGCGATCCTCGGCGATTTACAAGGTCCTAAAATTCGTGTTTCCACGTTTAAAGATGGTAAAGTTTTCCTAAATATTGGTGATAAATTCATTCTTGATGCCAACTTAGGCAAAGGTGAAGGCTGCCAAGATAAAGTGGGCATCGACTATAAAGGTTTACCTGCTGATGTGGTTCCAGGCGATATTTTACTTCTTGATGATGGGCGAGTTCAATTAAAAGTCATCGAAGTCAAAGGGTTACAAGTATTTACAGAAGTTACTGTTGGTGGCCAATTATCTAACAATAAAGGTATTAATAAACTCGGTGGCGGCCTTTCTGCTGAGGCATTAACAGATAAAGACAAAGAAGATATAAAAACCGCAGCAAAAATTAATGTTGATTATTTAGCCGTTTCATTCCCTCGTTCAGGTGAAGATTTAGATTATGCACGCCGCTTGGCTCGCGATGCAGGCTGTGAATGCCAAATTGTTGCTAAAGTAGAACGAGCAGAAGCCGTAGCCAATGATGAAGTCATGGACGAAGTTATCCTCGCTTCTGATGTCGTTATGGTTGCTCGTGGTGACCTCGGTGTGGAAATTGGCGACCCAGAATTAGTCGCTGTCCAGAAAAAATTGATCCGCCGTTCTCGCCAATTAAATCGTGTTGTTATAACTGCAACACAAATGATGGAATCCATGATCACTAACCCAATGCCAACGCGAGCTGAAGTTATGGACGTTGCGAATGCGGTGTTGGATGGTACTGATGCCGTTATGCTTTCTGCTGAAACAGCTGCAGGCCAGTACCCAGCAGAAACTGTCGCTGCAATGGCACAAGTTTGTTTTGGTGCAGAAAAAATGCCTGGCCTGAATGTATCTAAACACCGTTTAGAGGCAGAGTTTAGTAGCCCAGAAGAAGCGATTGCCATGTCAACAATGTATGCAGCTAACCACCTTAAAGGGGTTAAAGCTATCATTGCAATGACTGAGTCTGGTCGTACTGCTCGTATGATGTCTCGGATCAGCTCTGGCTTACCGATTTTTGCAATGTCTCGCCATGAAAAAACGCTTAATCAGTGTTCTCTCTATCGTGGTGTTACTCCCGTTTTCTGTAGCACCCACACAGATGGCATTGCGGCTGCGAACGAGGCAGTGACGCGTTTGCGTGATAACGGCTATTTAATGAGTGGCGACGTGGTTCTTGTCACCCAAGGTGACTTAATGGGTACTGTCGGTAGTACGAACACTTGTCGTATTCTAGAAGTCGAATAATCTTTTAGCCCTCACCTAATGGGTGGGGGCTTTCTTTTATATTGATGCTCTATCTAATCTTGAGCCTGTTTCCATTTGATATATGCTTCGCTAATTACAGGTGCAATTTTATCGTAATTTTCCCATGAGTTTTCTATATGGTAAGTTGTCGGTAAATTACCTTTAAGAACACGTTCATAATCTTCAAAGTAGCCTTTCTCTTCTGCTGCATAATAGAACTGAGTAAAAGCGTTACCTTCATCACTTAAATCTTCATCTATAAATTTTTCATCACACATTGTCATCAAAAATTCACGGCCATCAAGCTTTCGAGCTTTGACTAATGCGAGCTCTTCCTCTGATTCTTCAACATGAAATTCTCCGACTAAATTATTATGAATAATCCATGTCAAATAAAAGCCAATATGGGTGCCTCCATTCTCAGTAGGTAACTCTGAAGGATAATCACCACCGTAGTGCCAATCCATACGATCAAATGCCATAGTCTTCCTCAATTTATGCATCAATAAAAACTAACTATAACTTACTTCAGGTTAGTGATGAATTAAGATAAAGTACAAAATGATGGCTAAATAAGAAGTAATGCAAGACAGTAAAGCTCTGCAGTTCACTTCTTGTTACGTGCAGAGCAAATAGAACTTAGTGATATTGCAAATTAAATTGTAGCGTACCGTTTGCTTTCCCTGCTGTTGTTGTAGATTGAGTTTGGATATAAGCAGCTTCCAATGGAATGTTATATTGCCCTACGTTATTTTGTTCAACGATAGGCATTAACTGATTAAGCTTAATTGGTGCTCCTTTATATTTCACTTGGATTGCATAGCCCTTCGCTGTATTTTCATCGGCTAAATTATTGAGTGCAATTGCCCCTGGTGTTTGGCTTGCATCTTGAGTTCCAATAAATGTAATTTTTATAGGCGATATAGGGTCACAATCTAATTGAATTTGAAAGTTTTTCTTACTCTCGGAGCTCGTTGAACCAACACCTGTAAACGATGATTTGCTGACTTTACCGAACGGCACATCTATTGACTTATTTTTAACTTCACAACCACTCGAAATAACATTAATTGGCCCCATATTTACTTTGGGTTCGACTCTTCCATATAAATCTGACGTAATAAAACCATTATGGAATAAAATTAACATTGCAGCATTAGTTGTTGGTAAAGTTTGGCTTTTAACATTGTTACCAACTTTATAAAAATCTGCTCTTAACTTTACAGTATATGTTGCTGATGATGCACTAGAACCACAAATTAACCTATTACTAATATTTCCATCTTTCGTATTTACTCCATCAACATACGCAGAACCAGAGCAAGGACTCAATACTGTACCATGTAAAGCATAACCCACACCTGAGCTATTAACTTCTCTCACATAACCTACACCAGAAATATACCTTGAATTCCCATATCCGCTTGGTAAATAGATGCCAACTTCTGTATTACCAGTTACATTCCACCACACCCAAGGGGAATGAGTACCTAAATCAACTGAACCAATAAAACTACCTACCGGTAATGTGCGTGAGACATAAAGTGTTTTATTCGAATTAACAAGTTGGTTAGTAAATTCAGCCCTAAATTCTGCAACACCAAATTGTGAATATAAAAGTAACGGAATGCCGATTTTTAATCCTAAATTATTCATGACGACCCCTATTCACAAGTTCGTTCTATAAACTGAATTTTTTCATTTTCTAACGATAATGAAAGTGGAACTGTACATTGTTGATTATGACTATTACCCCATTTTACAATGATGGTACTTTGCTCTGGAACACCGCTTAAATAAACTTCCCCATCATTTGCAACAATACCTCCAGTCACTTGCTCTTCATTTTCTATCACAGAAACTTGAGTGCCAAATGCAATGGGTTTGCCTGCATGCTGCAGTTTTAGTAATACTCTAGCACCGCGTTTTGCTTGAAAATTAGCTAATACAATAGCACCTTGAGTAGGAACAACGGTTGTTGTATTAATAGCAACATCATTGTTACCACTTAATGTTGCAGTATCGACACTAATTTTATTTCGTTCGTAGCGTGTGACCGTAGGAATTACGGCAAAGCCTGAAGAGTTAGTATAGAGCGACTGCGCATTATTCACTTTTAAATTATCAATATCTTCAGCTTTTACGAGTACTGCAGAATCATAAATAGTACGTGATGTCGTTAGCCCTCCAGAATGCAGTAATAATGCTCCTGTTGCACCGAGATCGACAGAATGATATTTAGGGTCATAATTATAGCCTGCACTGTATTCCCCTGATGAAACTATATAGTTTGCACTAACGGAACTACTATATTCGTCATGGCTATGGTTATATCTTTGCGTAAGGTCATACTGCAAATTATTATCTTCTAATTGCGTGCCATTAAAACTCAATGAGCTAATAGAATCGCCATTTTTACTGGTATTATAGCTATAATTGATCCAATTATTTTTCCGTCCTAAATCAAAAGGAATACTTAAATTTAATGACAGCATTTGGTCATTGGTATTCGAATAATCTTGCTTTGTATAAGAATACGCAACACTGTAATTCATCGAATTATAATTAGAACTAAAACTCATCGTTAAATTTTTATCAGAACCACTTTTATCCCAGTAATATTGCTGGTAACCATTCACTGATAAATAACCTATTCCGTTAAGCGATTGAGATACTGATGCTTGAAACTGTTGTTTCTTCCGACCGATATTATAGAAATAATTATTCGAATCAGAGAAATCATAGTAATTCTTTGTTGAATAGCGATATGATGCCAAAGAAAAAGAAGTGCCTGTGTCTGGAATATATTTTGAATACTGAATTCGGTACGATTGCCCTTCTGCCTTCTTTTTATCAATCAATTGTGTTGATGCTTGCGTAATATCTGTCGATATCGCACCAATATTACCTAAATTTACTCCAGTACCTATTGTGTAAGCTTGATAGTCTTGGGAAACTAAAAAACCTCCATAAGCGGATAAGTTATATGGTAACCCATAAATTGCTGATGCTTGCGCAAAATTTGGTTTACGCCGTGCACTATCAACATTATATTTACCAATATCCACGCTATATTTTAATGCACCAGCTCTTTGCATCATTGGTACCGCTGAAAACGGCTGAATAAAAGATCTGATTGTTCCATTAGCTTCTTCAATGGAGACCTCAAGATCACCACTGTATGAAGTTGGATATAAATCATTAATTGAGAACTCACCAGGTGGTACAGTTGTTTGATAAATCACATTACCATTTTGCCTGATAGTAACAATCGCATTTGATTGCGCAATTCCTGTGACTGTCGGTGCAAAACCTCTTTCACTTTGAGGTAACATACTTTCATCGGAGGCTAACCTTATCCCACGATAAGGGTTGCTTTCCATCACACCATTATCAGAGGATGTTTCACCAATCGTTAATCGGCTTTTTAAGCTTCTAATATCTCGTTCTATATAGGTTTGTAAATTATTCCAGTTTGTTTCATTTGTTGTATTACTATATGTGTTATAGCTACGTAAACGCCAAGCATTTATATTAATGCCACTTCTTAAACCTATGAATGTATTATCTCTGTTGTCTCTATTTTGGTACCAATGTTTATTAAATCTTGCAGTATAATTAACAAATGCTGCATTAATTCCATCGTCCCATTCTTTTGGCTCAACGTAGCCTCGGCTAGTATTTTCTAATCCAATTTGAGGAATGCTTACTTGTAGTTGTTGGATTTCGAATTTGTATTGATAATTAGCACTAGGAATAACTTGAGCAATATCGTTCAAATATTCATCACCTTCAATTGATGAGAATTTTTCACTTGCTGAGTTTTTTACCCCCCACTCTAGTAGCATATTTTTTGTTATTTTAGGGAGTAGTTTTTTAGTTTTATCATCAAATAAAAATGTAATATTCTTATTATCCACAAGTTGATCATTAATATAAATATCGACAAAATAATCACCTGGTAATTGCCCACCTGCGGATGATAAGTAGCCCAAGTTATTCACATCAGCAACTTGACTTTCAATTCCAGTATTAATAGCATTGATATCAAATATATCTTCAGCAATTGTATTATTGGCATACAATATTAAGCTGATCGTAGTAAAAACTTTAGAATACATAAGTCTATTTTTGGTATAGAGAACTGACATCTTAGATACTCTTACTTGGTTTTTTTCTCTATGATAGCGCCATAGTCATTAATAAACTGAACAACTATTGAATCACTATTATTTGTTTTTTTCTTAAGAATATAATCATTTTTAAATGGGTATATTAAGCTAGCACCATCAATGACCTTGCCATTGATAAGGATATTTTTGATTGATAAATGATATGGTGTTTGGTTATCAATCATAACTCCATCTGATTTCTCAATTAAATTAACCTTTTCAAAATCAAAAGGTTCAATATCTTTCGACCTTAAAAACAGTTTAAATTGTGAGTTTATAATTATCTGTAGCTCATTTTCAATACTATTATCTTTAGGTGGTATTGATTTAATATTAAGCAAATAGATTTTTTCTTCATTTGAATTTATAGGTTCACCTATGTATGAGATCCTCGCTGAACCATTTGTATCTGGTTCAATTCGGAATAATGGTGGCGTCGCAATAAATGGTGCTTTACCCTCACCATTAAATGGAGAAACCCAACTTTGGATTAAAAATGGTTTTTCTTTATCACTATTAAAAATCGGGATATCAATTTCACGTTTGTTTTCTTCATAGACAAAACGCGTTCCACCTACACTAATACCTGACGCTTGAGAGATGTTAGAAATAGAAAATAAACATATACAGATTGAAAAAAATATTTTTTTCATAAAACAGCCATGATATTGATGTGAGAAAGAGGGCAACCATTGTCACCCTCCAACTAATTAATGATATTGAATGCTATATACTGCACTACTATTAGCAGGACCAGCAGTTGCTACGCCTGTTGCTTTATAACGAGCTACGTAATCTAAGTCTACTGTTGCACCATCGAATTCAATTTGTTTTGAATCATCAAATAATTTGATTTGTGTTGTTGCGTCTTTTTCAAATAAAGCAATACCGACATTATTTGCAACACCTGCACCTTGGTTAATTGCAAGAATATCGCGGTCTGCAGTATCACGTGTACCACCAAAGCGTACGGTTACTTTCGAGTTTGCTGGACAATCAACAAGCTTAATCGTGAAGTCTTTCAATCCTGCAACTTCACCCTGTGCAGCTAAACTTTTAGCTGATACCTTTCCAAGGTCAACATTTAAATTTTTTGAGTTACTATCAACTGTACAAGCAATGTCAGTTATTTCCCCGGTAAAATTAATTGTACCTGAAGCAAAAACAGTTGGTGCAGATGTTACAGCTAAAGCAACCCCTATTACTGCTAGGGATTTTTTAGAATACTCATAATAGTTCCTATAATAAAAATCTTTAATTATTAATTGCTACTATATGAATAAATAAATTACTCATATTGGGTGTACGAAAGAAATATACCATTTACCTTTAGTTAAGTTAACTAATGGATACATTGAATTTTTTAAAATGACATCTAAAATATTTATGTTTTATTTTAATTATTCATTAATTGACTCATTCATTTAATTTTTTCATTATCAATAAGGTAGTATCTTAAAATTTCATTATCCATTGAATTTTTATTCATATACATGTAGAAATTATAGAATGATTTTTTATTTGCTGTTTTCAGCTCTTTTAATGAATTATTATTCAATTCCTTCTGGACTAAATTCTTTGGTAACCATAAATACCCAATCGAATTCTCTGTTAATTGAATTGCTAAATCCACATTAGGAACATGAATAGTTTGGATACTTTTCATACCATCTATCTCTGTAGACTCCAAAGCAATCAATGTTGTTTTTTCCATTGATTTCAATATATTATCAGCCTGGCAATGTTGAAGTTTATGATTTGGATTGGTTACAAACACCGCCTCAACTTGCTCAAGGAATATAGGGTTTAACGACTCAACGTAATGGTGAGTAATTAATAAATCATAATTTTTAACCCCAAAAATATCTGTTTTTTTTAATAATAAACGTTTTAAATCAATATCATAATCCTTTCTAGACCGACTTAAATCCCCAATTTTTTTCAGTATTTCATCACTTTGATATAGTGAATCAATAACAATATTAATTTTATTATTTCCTTCGTAATTTAATGATTTAGCAACCTTTTCTAATGAAATTGCTTTATTTGTTACCTCTCTCGATAGCGCTAATAGCTGCTCTCCTTGTCTAGTTAATACTGCACGACGTTTTTCTAAAGAAAATATTTCAATTTCCAATGTTTGCTCTAATTTACTAATGGTGTAACTAATTGATGATTGTGTCCTATGCAAAATTTCAGCTGCTTGAGCAAAACCACCGCAGTCAACCACTGCCTGTAGAGTTATCCATTGATCTAACGTTGTTCGAGTTTTTTCCATAGAGTCTCCAAGTATTAATCTGGGAGTTATTTTTATTATATAATTAAAATATAGCAATATATTTTATAGTCGTTAATAAGTGATTATACATAACGCTTAGTATTTACTCATATGTTTAAAATTATTTAAGTTCTTTTTTTTGTATGTAAGGAATAATTTTTAATATGAAGATCCGTTTTATATATAAAATATAATTTTCACACTGACTACATCATGAATAGAAATAACCTATAAATAATTTCAATTTTAAATTAAAAAAATAACAAAGTAAGAATGTAAACAAAAAAAACACCCATAGCATTTTTAATACCAAATAAGAATAAATTATTTTATTAAATAAAAAACTAACAATCTTATAAAAATTAAACAAAAAATAATTTTAGAATAAAAAAAACAGTACTCAATTATAATCATGGTGAAGTACACAAATAATAACTATAATTGGTTAGTCATTTAATGATGGTTTTATAATATTATCTACTGGATAGTTGGCTTTGCATTAGATAAATAAAGAGGAATATCACAATACAAACATTGAAATAAAGTCACCTCGTATTTATACTAAGATTTAATTTTATGATTGATGCAACACAGGCTAATTACAGCTAATAATAATATGATTAGAATAATAATTACTTAAAACGATACAGTATGATATTTATCAATTCTAGCTTATCTGATCTTCGGCAAGTAATAATCTTAACCCTCGTTCATTCTACAATTAATGCTTTGAATGGCTACTAACATTTTTTCTAAAAAAAATATCTAATTGTTCTCATTTCCTTACCCATGTATAAAATTGACTTCTGAGCTTAGGATTAAATGTTACCATCCAAAACTTTTTAGCATACCTTAGATTAACTCTTATCAATCGAACGAATACATAAGCTTTTTTGCTCTTTTATCGTGTTCATTAAGCATATCTTCCTTATATTGCACTTAACTATCTGTCATGTAAGTTATAAATATACAATGCAATATTTACAATCGATATATAAATCAATAAGTTAACTTTAACCTTGTTCTTCTTCTTTTTATCAAGACTTTACAAAAATTAGATACAGCTCAAAAAATGAATGAAACATCCATAAATCATTAATGTACTATCCTAAATTTTCGTTATTAATAATCGTGTACAGTTTTTTAAAATTACCAATCATCAAGCGTATATTTCTATAAATACTCACTTTTAAATAAAAAAAACCATTACTAAAAAGTAATGGCTTAAAATTTATTCTGTATATCTGTACACTAACGATAGAGGTCTTTTCGCTGATAAGGTTCTATTTCACCCTCTTTTCGCGTTTTCAATAGCTTTAATATCCATGTGTACTGTTCTAAATTCGGAGCAACCAGGTACTCCAGCTCCTCATTCATTCTTCGTGCTATATACTTATCATCCTTTCCATCAATATCATCCATCGGTTCACGAATATAAATATGCAATTGATGCGTTTTATGGTCATAAACAGGAAACAGTGGCACAACTTTCGCTTTACATACCTTCATTAGCCGACCGATTGCAGGTAATGTTGCCTTATATGTGCCAAAAAAATCGACAAATTCACTATGCTCTTCACCATGATCTTGGTCAGGTAAATAAAAGCCCCAATAACCTTGCCTAACAGAAGCAATAAAAGGCTTAATACCCGCCTCTCTTGAGTGTAAGCGCCCCCCAAAATGGTATCTTGCTTTATTCCATAAATAATCTGCAACGGGGTTCTTTTGGTGATGAAACATGGCAGCCATTTGCTGGCCTTTGGCTGCTAATAACATCGCAGGGACATCAACGCCCCACCCATGAGGTACCATAAAAATAACATTACTTTGCTGCTGCTTTAAACGCTCTATAATTTCTTGATTATGCCAATGCGTTCTAGCTAGCGTTTTACTCGCACCACGCAGACATAGCTCAGCCAACATGACAAAAGATTGTGGTGCGGTTTCAAACATGCGATCAACTAACTCTTCTCGTTGATGTTCTGTCAATTCAGGAAAACAGTAAAGTAAGTTAATTTTAGCGCGACGGCGACCACTCTTTGCTAGTCGTCCAACCCATTTTCCTATTTTAGCCAGTAAAGGATCACGTATTTTAACCGGAATGAAAGCCAATCCGGCTAAAACACCGGCCCCTAGCCACACTCCCCAATATTTAGGTAAAAGGTAAGAGCGGTGAAACGTTGGCACATAGCCTTTTTTACTATCAGTGTCTTGATCTTTATTCATGCTGTACTCAAGTGAATAATAGCTATCTTTCTATAGCTTATAATAATAGTTTACGGGAGCATTACAAAGAAAACTGGCAGATACAAGTACCTGCCAGCGATAAAAATAGAAACTTAAGTTATTGTAGTTTAAGTTGTGGTTTAGTTTCTTTAACTAGCGCTAAGTATTCCTTACGCTCTTTCCCTGTCAAGCCACCAGAACTAGGTAATTTCGCAGTGAGTGGGTTTACCGCTTGTTGATTAACCCACATTTCAAAATGTAGATGAGGCCCAGTCGAACGCCCAGTATTGCCCGATAGCGCAATTCGATCACCGCGCTTAACTTTTTGACCTGGCTTAACTAATAGCTGGCGTAAGTGCATGTAACGCGTGGTATATTGACGCCCATGACGGATCGCAATAAAGTTACCTGCAGCACCGCTGTATTTTGAAACAATGACTTCACCATCACCAACAGCAAGCACTGGTGTGCCAACTGGCATTGCGAAATCCACACCTTTATGCGGTGCTACACGCCCAGTAACTGGGTTAACTCGTCGAGGGTTGAATTGTGAAGAAACTCTAAATTGTTTAGCAGTTGGAAAACGTAAGAAACCGCGTTCTAAGCCATTCCCTTCGCTATCATAATATCGCCCATCTTCAGCACGAAAAGCGTAATAGCTTTTTCCATTTGTTTGTAGACGAACACCAATGAGTTGGCTCTGTTCACTACGGCCATTCAGCATTTCTCTACTCATTAACACACTGAATTTATCGCCTTTTTTCAATTTTTTGAAGTCAACTTGCCATTGCAAGGCTTTGATCACCTCACGGCCTTCATTGCGTGTTAAGCCAGCTTTATTTGTACTTTGTGCAAATGAACCGTCAACCGTGCCTTTTAATACACTGTTAGTCCACTCACCTTCACGAATTTGTTTGGCTTCTTCAAATTTGTTTGTCGTTCCAACGCGGGTAAATACACGGGTCTCACGGCGAGAAACTTCCCATGTCAATGATTCTAATTCGCCTTGATCAGTTAACGACCAATTTAAAGATTGGCCTATTTTCAGGTTTCTCAGCGATTTATGTTGATTGGATAGTGTTGCAACATCACCCGCTTCAATACCGAATTGAGTTAAAATAGTCGTTAAATTATCACCACTTGCAACAACATATTCATGAACGAGAGGTGCTGCTGCCCCACCAGTTTCTGCAGCTTCAGCGTCAGTATCAGCGAGGCCTTCATCAGGTAGCTGTTCACTACTATCTTGAATTATATCGTCGGTAGCATCACTTGCAGGTAATAATGAGAGCGGAATGATGGTATCTGGTGTTCCGTCATTTTCAGTCGTTGTTGGTATATGAACTGGCCGCCAAATTGCGACGGCCATAGTCGCTACAGTGAGCGCACTTAATACAATTTTGTGTGTTCTAGACAGGCTACCGTATACCTGAACCAGACTCTTGGCCATTTGCTGCACTTAAACAATTCCTTCTATTTTTAATCCAGGCAGCTGGCGTATTGCTCTGATAGTTGAGTCAAAAACTTCATGTAGCTATCCGGCTCTATAGCCAGCCCAATTCCTAGTGGGTCGAGAGTTCCCATTTTCACCCCCGTATTACGTGCTACGCTTTCAATCACAGCAGGCCTGAATTGTGGCTCAGCAAAAACACATTGCGCTTTATGCTCAACCAATTGTGTTCGTATTTGATGTAATTTTTGCGCGCCTGGCTGTATTTCTGGGTTTATCGTAAAATGCCCTAAAGGAGCGAGTTGATAGTGTTTTTCAAAGTAGCCATAAGCGTCGTGAAAAACGAAATAACCCTTGTTTCTAGCTGGCTGCAAAATATTAGCAATATTCTGATCATTTTGCGTCATATTTTCTTTGAATTTACGAAGGTTTACGTCTAGCTTATCTTTTTGTTCAGGATAAAGCTCTACTAAACGTTCATAAATGTCTTGCGCAGCAAAATTTGCGATCTCTGGTGATAACCAGATGTGCATATTATACTCACCATGATGATGATGTTCGTGATCCTTGTCATGATTAGCCTCATCTCCATGTTCATGGTCATGTTCATCTTCATGGGACTCTGCCATAAGTAGCGGCTTAATATTTTTCTGTTCAGCTAATGCTAGGCGTTTATTCTGTGGTAATGTATTGATTGGCTTCTGTAAAAACATTTCCATATCAGGCCCAACCCATACAAATAAATCAGCCTGTTTAATTTTTTTCAAATCAGAAGGTTTAAGTGCATAATCATGAGGCGAAGCGCCATCTGGTAATAAAACTTGTGTCTCAGTGACACCATCAGCAATACCAGCTGCAATAAAGGCCAGTGGACGAATTGAAGTCACAACATCAGCATTCGCGGTTGATACCATTGTTGCACTTAATACCGAGCTTGCCACTGCCCCAAAAAGAAATTTACAGGCAATGTTTTTCGATTTATGTATCATAGCAGTCTTTTTCCGTGATTTTAACTTTGAAATGTTATAATATAACACAACATGAATTCTGCAAGATGTTTTTCACATGCAACCACTACTAACTTTAAATAAGATTTCTGTTTCATTTGGCGAAAAACAGGTTCTCAACGATGTTACCTTTGAACTGAATAAAGGTGATATCGTGACCCTTTTAGGCCCGAATGGCGCTGGAAAATCAACAATTGTACGTGTTGTACTCGGGTTACTTGCCCCTACATCAGGTACCATTACGCGTCCTTCTTCTCTCGCTATTGGTTATGTTCCACAAAAACTTCACTTAGATACGACGCTTCCTCTTACGGTTAAACGGTTTATGTTATTAAAGCTTGGTGTTCGTAAAGAGCATTTGTTACCCGCCCTCGAGAGGGTCAAGGCAACGCATTTACTCGAACAACCAATGCAAAAGTTATCAGGCGGTGAGACTCAGCGTGTTTTACTGGCTCGCGCCCTACTCAATAAACCTGACTTGCTAGTGCTTGACGAGCCCGCTCAAGGCGTTGATATCACAGGTCAAGTTGCTCTATATGACTTAATTAATCAGTTAAGAACTGAGCTTAACTGCGCCGTATTAATGGTCTCCCATGACTTACATCTCGTAATGGCAAAAACAGATAAAGTACTTTGCATTAACGGCCATATTTGCTGTTCTGGCGCGCCAGACGTTGTTTCAAACCACCCTGAGTTTGTGGCAATGTTTGGTTATCGCGGTGCTCAACAACTCGGTGTATACCGCCATCAACATAATCATCAACACGATTTAGAAGGCAATATTATTGTTGGCCACCAACACAGCAAGGACTGCAAACATGATTGAGTTACTATTACCCGGCTGGATAGCAGGTATGCTACTTGCCATTGCGGCAGGTCCTCTAGGCTCTTTTGTTGTGTGGCGCCGTATGTCCTATTTTGGCGATACACTAGCCCATGCTTCATTGCTAGGCGTCGCATTTGGGCTTCTATTAAATATCAACCCATTCTATGCTGTTATTGCTGTCACTTTGTTATTGGCCTTAATTTTAGTTTGGCTAGAAAAGCGGCCACAACTTGCTGTTGATACTCTACTGGGTATTATGGCGCACAGTTCACTCTCTTTAGGTCTAGTTGTTGTTAGCTTAATGGCTAATGTCCGTGTTGACCTAATGGCTTATTTATTTGGTGACTTACTCTCAGTCAGCTATGAGGATATTATAACGATTTTTATTGGCGTTATTGTCGTTTGCGGGTTGCTTTTCTATCGTTGGCGGGCACTTTTGTCCATAACGGTTAGCCCTGAACTTGCTTTTGTTGATGGCATTAATATTCAAAGACTGCGTTTATTACTAATGCTAGTTACCGCACTAACAATTGGTATTGCAATGAAATTTGTCGGGGCGTTAATTATTACGTCTTTATTAATTATACCCGCGGCAACGGCTCGGCGTTTTGCTCGAACGCCTGAGCAAATGGCTTCTATCGCTGTCTTAATTGGTATGATTGCTGTGACTGGTGGGCTAACACTTTCTGCTTTCTACGATACCCCTGCAGGGCCGTCTGTGGTGTTGGTATCCGCTATTCTGTTCGTATTTAGTTTAGTAATAAAAGCGAAAAATTAATTTAAGCTATGAGCTACATAATTTCAGTTGTTACATACAATTTTTGATGTAAATGGCCCTAACATTGCTTTCAATGTTGGGGCCATTTTTATTTATTTAATATAATTAAATTTCTTTAGGGGTTAAACCAAAGTGGTTATATGCATGAACCGTCGCCATTCGGCCTCTAGGGGTGCGCTGAATAAAGCCTTGCTGGATAAGATAAGGTTCTAAAACATCTTCTATGGTTTCACGCTCTTCCCCAATGGCTGCTGCAAGGTTATCAACACCAACTGGGCCGCCCATAAATTTATCAATAATAGCCACCAGAAGCTTTCTATCTAAATAATCAAAGCCTGCAGCATCAACATTTAACATGTCTAATGCTTGGTTAGCTATTAGCCCATCAATTGAACCATCGCCTTTTACTTGTGCAAAGTCCCGCACGCGACGCAACAAACGGTTGGTAATACGTGGAGTTCCCCTCGAGCGCATAGCAACTTGTAGAGCCCCTTCTTCGGTGATGTCTAGCCCCATGTATTGGGCGCTACGTTTGACAATATGTTGTAGATCATTAACTTGATAAAATTCTAGGCGTTGCACAATACCGAACCTATCACGTAATGGTGATGTGAGTGACCCAGCCCGAGTCGTCGCACCAATTAATGTGAAAGGAGGGAGATCAATTTTAATAGAACGCGCAGCAGGCCCTTCACCTATCATGATATCTAGCTGGTAATCTTCCATTGCGGGATAAAGTATTTCCTCAACAACTGGAGATAATCGATGGATTTCATCAATGAATAGGACATCATGAGGTTCTAAATTAGTTAACATGGCTGCTAAATCGCCTGCTTTTTCTAATACGGGCCCTGAAGTTGTACGCAGATTAACGCCTAATTCATTTGCAACAATCCCAGCCAGAGTTGTTTTACCTAACCCTGGAGGACCAAAGATTAGCAAATGGTCAAGCGCATCGCCCCGCATTTTTGCCGCCTGAATAAATATTTCCATTTGGTCTTTAACCTGGGGCTGACCAATGTATTCATTCAATAGCTTTGGCCTGATCGCACGGTCAATAGCTTCTTCATCTGACTGTAATACTTCAGCCGTTATTAGGCGATCAGCTTCAATCATATTCAACGTCTCTCAATCAAAGTGCGGCACGAAGGGCATCACGGATCAATGTTTCAGAGTCGCTATCCGGTTTTGCGACTTTACTCACCATACGGCTTGCTTCTTGTGGTTTGTACCCTAAAGCAATCAATGCAGCAGCTGCTTCTGCCTCAATATCAGCCATGCTTGGTACTTTGCTGTTCACACTTGGTAGGTTAATGTCACTATTTTGATTAAATAAATCGCCATTTAGGCCTTTGAAGCGGTCTTTCATTTCGACCACTAAACGTTCTGCCGTTTTCTTACCAATACCAGGTAATTTGACCAGTGATGCGATAGCTTCTTGTTCAATCGCAGAAACAAATTGTTGAGCAGACATCCCTGATAAAATTGCTAGAGCTAATTTTGGACCAACCCCATTAACTTTGATCAGTTCTTTAAATAGCGCCCTTTCTTGCTTGTCGTTAAAGCCATATAATAATTGGGCATCTTCACGAACAACAAAATGAGTGAAAACAATCGCTTCTTGACCAATTTCGGGTAATTCATAGAAACAAGTCATCGGCATATGGACTTCATAACCGACACCTTGTAGCTCTAATAATACGATTGGAGGTTGCTTTTCTAAAACAATACCACGTAAACGACCTATCACATTGAAGCCCTCTATTGCTATCTAAACCCTGAACATACTATCTAAACCCTGAACAGGCTGGTTTATTATCATTAATACCGTTGTTTATACCACAAAAAATGCTGGATGCATATCCAGCTACGCGCTATTTATTAATAAGCGATTCTGTTTAAGATAAACTCGCTATCTTAAACGGCCGCGAGTTAAAACTAACCGTGGGTCGCCAACTTTTAAAAGGTTTTGATTGAAATGGCAATGTGTAATCGCAATTGCCAAAGCATCTGCCGCATCAGATTGTGGGCTCGCCGACAACTTCAGAATCGATTTAACCATATGTTGTACTTGGCTTTTTTCTGCAGCTCCTGTGCCTACAACCGTTTGTTTCACTTGGCGAGCCGCATATTCGAATACGGGTATATTCATGTTTGCAGCAGCAACAATTGCAGCCCCTCGGGCTTGACCAAGTTTTAATGCTGAATCCGCATTCTTCGCCATAAAAACTTGTTCAATGGATAATACATCAGGTTGATATTGGGTGATAATTTCCGAGACACCCGCATAAATTCGTTGCAGACGACTTGGTAAATCATCAACTTGGGTACGAATACATCCACTGCCTAAATACAGCAATTGCCGGCCTTGCTGGCGAATAACACCGTATCCCGTAACACGAGAACCGGGGTCAATACCTAAAATAATCGCCATATACGTTTATTTATTCCTCGTTATATTAATTAAACTGTTTTAGTTAGCTCGTCGATACAAAGAAAGTATAGCGGATAAAGGAAAGGAAAGAATAGAAGGCGTTAGAGAAAACAGGCTGCGCCAGCCCGCTTTCTCTACGCGGATTATGCTAAATGACTAAATGGCCACTTAGTGCCTCACGACTTACAGTGTGGCAGCGACTTCGTCAGAAATATCACCATTGTGGTAAACTTCCTGTACGTCGTCTGAATCTTCTAACATATCAATAAGACGTAATAATTTAGGAGCCGTTTCTGCATCTAACTCCGCTTTAGTCGATGGGATCATCGATACTTCTGCGGCTTCACTGGTGAAACCTGCAGCATCTAGTGCATCTTTCACTTCACCAAACGTTTCTGGTGTTGTGTAAACATCGATTGCACCATCATCATAAGTTTCAACATCATCAGCGCCTGCTTCTAATGCCGCATCCATTATGGCATCTTCATCAACGCCAGGTGCATAAGTGATCACGCCGCGTTTAGTAAATAAGTAAGAAACGGAACCGTCTGTACCCAAGTTACCACCCGTTTTAGTAAATGCATGACGCACTTCAGAAACAGTACGGTTACGGTTATCACTTAAGCATTCAACCATAACAGCCGTTCCACCTGGGCCATAACCTTCATAAATGATGGTTTCCATATTATCATTATCATCATTACCAACACCACGTGCGATAGCACGGTTTAAAGTGTCACGAGTCATGTTGTTAGATAATGCTTTATCTATAGCCGCACGTAAACGCGGGTTAGTTGCGGGATCACCACCACCTAAACGAGCTGCAGTCACTAATTCACGGATAATTTTAGTGAAAATTTTACCGCGTTTAGCATCTTGTGCCGCTTTACGGTGTTTGGTGTTGGCCCATTTACTATGACCTGCCATGAAATATCTCCAAAAAACGTCAATAAATAATTAAACAGCAAATTCTAAAATAGCCTGACTGTTGCTCCAGGATTTCGTTAAGCTCGCTGCTTCATCGGGGGCTAGCCAACGAAATTCACTGTGTTCCGTCAGTAATGGCATTTTTTCTTCACTTTGCACCATTTTAAACCAATGTTCTTTACAATGCGTAACATCGGGTGCATAACGATGCCTGAAATGCGGGAAAATTTCAAAGATGATACTGTGCGACAAATCTTGTAGCTGGTTTTGTTCAACCTCAAAACCTGTCTCTTCTTTAATTTCACGATACGCCGTTTCGTACGGCTTTTCATCAGGCTCCAAACTTCCAGTCACTGATTGCCAGAAGTTTGGGTCGTCTTTACGTCGTAACATAAGCACCCGCCCACTACTTTGAGCCACAATAATGACTAATACTGATTCCGGGCGCTTATATTTTTTCATTGAACTTACTCTTCGTCTTTCGCAACCACCGCGATAGCGAGTTCCGTTAATGAATCAGGATTCGCATGGCTCGGTGCATTCGTCATTAGGCACGCAGCTGCTGTTGTTTTCGGGAAAGCAATAACATCACGAATATTATCAGTGCCTGTTAACAACATGACTAAACGGTCAAGACCAAATGCTAAACCTGCGTGTGGCGGTGTACCATATTTCAATGCATCCAATAAGAAGCCAAATTTTTCACGTTGGTCTTCTTCATTAATACCTAGAATGCTAAATACTGTTTGTTGCATTTCATTGCGGTGAATACGTACTGAACCACCACCAACTTCGTAACCATTGATGACCATATCATACGCATTAGCAACGGCTTCTTCAGGTTTACTCGCCAGTTCTTCAGGTGAGAAATCTTTAGGTGAAGTAAATGGATGGTGCATCGCAGTTAACCCGCCTTCACCATTATCTTCAAACATTGGGAAATCAATCACCCACAGTGGTTGCCAGCTATTTAAATCGGTTAATTCAAAGTCACGACCGACTTTCAAACGTAACGCACCCATTGAATCGGTCACTACATTTTTTGCGCCCGCGCCGAATAACAAGATATCGCCATCAACAGCACCAGTACGGTCTAATAACTGGTTAATCACATCTTCACTCAAGAATTTTGCAACTGGGCTTTGAATGCCTTCAAGGCCTTTAGCTCGCTCGTTGACTTTCATCCAAGCCAAGCCTTTCGCACCATAAATACCAACAAATTGACCATATTCGTCGATTTGTTTACGCGTCATAGCTGCGCCACCAGGAACTTTCAGAGCTGCAACACGGCCTTTCGGGTCATTTGCTGGGCCTGAGAACACCGCAAATTCAACATCTTTTACGATATCCGCCACATCCACCAGCTCCATTGGGTTACGTAAGTCTGGTTTATCTGAACCATAACGACGCATAGCTTCCGCAAAGGTCATGATTGGGAAGTTGCCTAAATCAACCCCTTTTACCTCTAACCATAAATTACGGATCATACGTTCCATAATTTCACGCACTTGCTCTGCGGTCATGAAAGAGGTTTCAACATCGATTTGGGTAAATTCAGGCTGGCGGTCTGCACGTAAATCTTCATCGCGGAAGCATTTTACGATTTGATAATAACGGTCAAAGCCTGACATCATCAGCAACTGTTTAAACAGTTGCGGTGATTGAGGTAATGCGTAAAATTTACCTTTATGAACACGACTTGGCACTAAATAGTCACGAGCACCTTCTGGTGTTGCTTTGGTTAGCATTGGCGTTTCAACGTCCAAAAACCCTTCGTTATCCATAAAGTTACGAACAAAGCTGGTAATTTTGGCACGCGTGCGCAGACGCTCAGACATCTCTGGACGGCGCAAATCTAAATAGCGATATTTTAAACGACGCTCTTCTGTATTCGTTTGGTTGCTATCTAATGGTAGTGGCTCTGACTTATTGAAAACATTCAGTTCTTCAGCAAAAACTTCAATTTCGCCCGTTGCCATATCTTTATTTTTTTGGCTATCTGGACGTGCGCGTACTGTCCCTGTGATTTGGATACAGAACTCATTACGCAGTTCTGACGCTTTTTCAAATATGTCTTTACGATCGGGGTCGAAGAAAACTTGCACGATCCCTTCACGGTCACGCATATCGATAAAAATCAAACCACCTAAATCGCGACGGCGGTTTACCCATCCACTAAGAGTGACTTTTTGGCCTTCGTGAGCGATGTTTAACTGCCCACAATAATTAGTACGCATACAATATCCTTTTACTCAGCTGTTGTGCTTTTGCTTGCTGCGGGATTTTGGCATTTTGCTGAACCCTATTTATCTGCGAAACACGGGCTGAAAATTCAGAATGTCAAAAAGGCAGACATTATACAGGAAATTCTGTTAGACAAATAGTTACGTATTCTACATAACGCGTAAACCATTTTGTTTTTAATCATATTTTCATCAATTATTGTTTTTCTAATCAACAACAATAAAATTGAATAGCGAGATAGACGTCTATCACGATGATCCTATCGATTTTAAGGGACTATCCGCACCATGTACATATTGCAGCAAAGGTTTATTTCATCAGTTCGATACCTTTTTGAGTGAAAAATCACCACTTAATGTATTCCAATTCAATTATTGGTTAATAAATATCGCTTTAATCATTAATCTTTCTATTTCAGAATCGTTACCTTTTTCAGTTTGCTATAATCACAACAGACAGATATAACGCTGAATTAATCACCATCTGCAGTTTAAGGACTACCCATGAAAAAAATTATACTTGCCACTTCCATGTTCGTACTACTTGCTGGATGCCAGAACATGAAACCCGCAGAGACTGATAATACAAAAACTTTTTATATTGATTCTTCACTTGCTGATTGTATGGGCGTTGCCCCAATGAAATGTATGAAAGTGAAAGAAAACCCAAGTGATGACTGGCAACTTTTTTATAGCTCAATTCAAGGCTTCGAATATCAACCAGGCTTCTCTTATACTATACAAGTGAAGCAATTCAATGTACCAAACCCACCGGCTGATGCCCCAAGTATTCGTTATGAATTGGTAAAAATCGTTGAGAAAAAATAATTTTTAAACAATATAATTTAAGTCATTAAGTAATTTTATCAGTTTACTTAATGACTCACTTACAGCAATAATTCTCTTATCATCGTTAAATAACAGGGTGTCCCTATTATGAGTGTTAAAATCATTGATAAGCTTGGGTTGATCACCTTATCAGACCACAAAATTGCGATGGTGCGTTCCCATAATAAAAGTTTATTTTATATACCCGGTGGAAAACGTGAGCAAGGTGAGACTGACGAACAAGCACTCTGCCGTGAGATTGCTGAAGAATTAAAACTTGAGCTAGATGCCGCTTCTATCCGGTTTTATGGTGAGTTCATTGGCCCTGCTGATGGAAAATCAGATGGAACGCAAGTCCGTATTCGTTGTTACTTTGCGGACTATACAGGGGAGCCACAACCCGCAGCTGAGATTGCTGAATTGGATTGGTTTAGCATTAACGATTTACCTCGCTGCTCAAGCACAGCGGTGACTATTTTAACTCACTTAAAAAAAGAAGGTTTGATTAAATAGAGTGTAAGACTGACTCAAAAAAGTTGTGATTTCATTTGTCTAACGGCTTTTTAGGATTTACAATTCACAAAATATTGTCAATACCCATTACTATAACTTATATTTTTAGGTGTTTTCATAGTTTGATTCGTTTTATGGTGGAGTAAAAAATGGTCAGCTCTTTGTATGCTGTACTGGGTGCCTTACTGCTGCTTAGATTATCTTTAAATGTTGTGAAGTTGCGTAATCAATACCGTATAGCCTATGGTGATGGCGGTTTTTATGAGTTGCAAACCGCTATCCGCGTTCATGGTAATGCCATCGAATACATTCCCATCTCATTGATTTTACTGCTTTTAATGGAAATGAATGGCGCGCAAGTGTGGATGATTCATATTTGTGGTCTGATCTTAATAGCAGGCCGATTACTGCACTCTTACGGCTTGAAAAATCACGATTATTCATATCGCCGTTCAGGTATGGTAGCCACTTACCTTGCTATGGCACTAATGGTTATCGCCAATACTTATTACCTACCTTGGCTGCAAATCGTTTCATTTAATCTTTAGTTTTTATTCTCTGTAACGGCACGAGTTATTAATGTGCCGCTCATTATTTCATTGCTTATGGATTGATTTTCAGTAGACTGCCTTTCTGATACAATCCTCCACTACTTTTGTTTTTGCTTAATACAGAACTTATGTCAAATTCGGATCCAACCTCAAAAGACCGCCTTTTCTCTGCGCCTATCGCTAACCTTGGTGACTGGCAATTCGATGAAAAAGTTGCTGAAGTATTCCCTGATATGATCCAACGCTCCGTGCCAGGGTACTCTAATATTATTACGATGATTGGCATGCTAGCGGGTCGTTTTGTCAAACCCAACAGCCATGTTTACGATTTAGGCTGCTCTTTAGGTGCAGCAACCTTATCGATAAGGCGTAATATTACAGTAGAAAAAAGCAAAATTATTGCTGTTGATAACTCCCCTGCAATGGTTGAACGTTGCCGCCGCCATATTGATGCGTATCGTGCCGACACACCGGTTGACGTTATCGAAGGCGATATTCGCGATGTAAATATTGAAAATGCTTCCATGGTTGTGCTCAATTTCACCTTACAGTTTCTCAACCCGGAAGATCGCCAATTATTACTCAGTAAAATTTATCAAGGGCTACAACCCGGCGGTATTTTAGTGCTTTCTGAGAAATTCAATTTCGAAGACAACGAAATCGGTGAATTATTGTTCAATATGCATCACGACTTCAAACGGGCAAATGGCTATAGTGAATTAGAAATTAGCCAAAAACGCAGTATGTTAGAAAACGTGATGCTCACAGACTCTGTTGAAGCACATAAAGCTCGTTTAAAAAATGTCGGTTTTACTCACTGTGAAGTTTGGTTCCAGTGCTTTAATTTTGGTTCACTGTTAGCGGTTAAAGAGGCCTAGGCATGATTGATTTTGGTCGTTTTTACCAACAAATTGCGGTTGGCCCTCTAAGTCATTGGCTTGAAACGCTTCCGGCACAACTTTCAGAATGGAAAAAACAAGGGTTACACGGTGGATTTTCCTCATGGGAGAAAATGCTAGATAACCTACCCATTATGGTTCCTACCCATTTGGATTTACGCAATAGCGTGACAGCAACGCGTGAACCCGAACTCACTGCGGGCGAAACGCGACGTCTGAATAATATTCTTGAACAATTAATGCCATGGCGTAAAGGCCCTTTTTCTCTCTATGGCGTGAATATTGATACTGAATGGCGCTCAGACTGGAAATGGGATCGCGTACTACCCCATATTTCATCACTCAAAGACCGCTATGTCTTAGATGTTGGTTGTGGCAGTGGCTACCATATGTGGCGTATGTTAGGACAAGATGCCAAATTTGTTGTTGGTATCGACCCAACTGAACTATTTTTATGCCAATTTGAAGCCGTCAGAAAGCTACTAGGTGATGACCAACGTGCCCACTTATTGCCTTTAGGTATCGAACAACTGCCCGAATTGAAGGCATTTGATACTGTATTTTCAATGGGTGTACTTTACCACCGCCGTTCACCGCTCGACCATTTATGGCAACTTAAGAACCAATTAGTGAGTGAAGGCGAATTGGTATTAGAGAGCCTGGTTATTGAGGGGGATGAATTTCAGTGTTTGATCCCCGGTGACCGTTACGCCCAAATGCGTAATGTCTATTTTATTCCTTCCGCTAAAATGCTCAAAGTTTGGTTGGAAAAATGCGGCTTTGTTGATGTGCGAATTGTTGACCAAGAAGTAACCTCTTTGGAAGAGCAACGCCGCACACAGTGGATGAAAACAGATTCACTGGCTGAATTTTTAGACCCAAATGATAAAACTAAAACTATCGAAGGTTACCCCGCACCACTACGTGCAATTTTAGTTGCTCGTAAGCCATAAAGATAAAATGCCTATGGCAATCAAGTCATAGGCATTTATTATCATACTAGTAAACAAGCGATTACATTGTTATTTGCCATAAATTATAGAAGGCAATTCGGCCAGATAACTCGGCTAAAATAACCGCTAGCGCACATAGGCCTAATAGTGCGAATGAATTTCTTCCGCGATATAACAGAGCAGGATAAACAAACAGCATCACCGCTAAGACGACTAACTGGAAGCTCCAAAAACCCGCTTGTTCGGCACTAATTTCAGGCCCTGTCTCGCCTAAGAATGACACATAAGCTGCACGAGTGGCAAAAATCATAATTGAGCCAATCAAAAATGCCATCGCCCCCAACCGCTGAGCCCCGAATAAAATCGCTAATGCGCCACCAGCAACTAGCAGTGTCATCCACATTTGTAATGTCGTGAAAACAGTAAACCAGTTCGCTACTGTGGCAATATTATAAACCTGAGGAATTGACCATACGAATGCCAAACCAAAAATAACTGTGGCAACGTTACACAGTTCACTCAGCACCTTATTTTTAATAAACAAGGTAAATAATAAAGTTGCAGCCCCAAAAGCGACAAAAATACCACTGAGTAAGGCTTCATTACTCATTGGTGAACGGCCGACTCCTAAAAGCATATTGAAGAAGCGCAGTGGCTGCCCAACGTGCAAACCACCAATCACTAGTGCAATGATCATAATGACGAATGCAGCTATATTGGCATGACGTAATTGGTTTTCACTCAACATACCCAGTCTTCGGCTTGCATAAGCCAACAAATATAAACCTGCCGCTGACTGCCCCAATACAGTGAAAAAAACGAGTGGAAGTTCGTGCATATTATACCTCTGCTGGATTTTGTAATTTACCGCTCTTTTCACCACAAGGTTTAGCATCTTTATGCGGTTTAATCACAATATTAGGATTAGTAAGAGACGGGTTTGGCATGGGGGCGACCCCGCTAATATTGCCATGACGTTCACGTAGAATATTGATATCGTCAAAATCCAATGCACGTTGTGGACAGGAGTCAACACAAACCGGTTTCATCCCTTTTTCGACACGTTCATAGCATCCATCGCATTTACTCATCAATTTTTTCTTTTCGTCATACTGCGGTGCACCGTATGGACAACGTAACTCGCAGTAACGGCATCCAACACAAATGGTTTGGTCTACCACGACTAACCCATCTTGCTCACGTTTATGCATCGCCCCTGTTGGGCAACCTTCAACACATGTTGGGTTAGAACAATGATTACAGGAAATTGATAGATAGTAGTTATAAACATTCTGCTGCCATATCCCCTCTTGCTGCTGCCAACTACCACCACCAAACTCATATACCCGACGAAATTTAGGGCCTAAATCAAGGTCTTTTTCATCTTTACAACTCACCTGACACGTCTTACATCCTGTGCATTTTGTTGAGTCGAAATAAAAACCATACTGTTTCATTTGTCGCTCCTTATGCACGTTTCACGTCAACTAAGTTAGTATGTTGTGGATTCCCTTTAACGAGAGCTGAAGGCTGTTGTGTGGTTAGTGTATTGATACAACCACCGATATCGACCCCTTCCTCATTGACTTCCCGCCAAGCACCTTGCGGAACCGCAATCACCCCCGGTAATACGCGCTCAGTCACTTTCGCTTTAATATGCATACGTCCGCGGTCATTGAAAATTTCAGTCATATCACCATCTTGAATACCACGACTTGATGCATCAATTGGGTTAATCCAATATTAATGAGGCACGGCTTCACGTAACACAGCAATATTAAAATACGATGAATGCGCATGGCCTTTATCGTGATAGCCCGTCATTTGCAGCGGATATTTTTGCTTAGTTTTTTTGTTTTCAACACCTTCCGTATTCACACAATATTCAGGCACAGCAGGAATTCGCTGGTCAGTAGGGTATTCCCACTCTTTCGCTATCTTAGCGAGCCTTTCTGAATAAATTTCAATTTTACCCGATGGGGTTGGTAATGGCGCAGTTTCAGGTGAGTCTCTGAATGGTTTTAATGCAATATAATCTGCACTGTTTGCCAATTTCCTATCAACAATTCCCATGTCATTCGTTTCTTCAAATGTTGGCAAATGGGGATTTTTTTCTCGCATTAGGTTATAGCAATGTTCTATCCACTGCTCATGAGTACGACCTTCGGTAAATTGGTCTTTAATATCCAGCTTTTCAGCAATATCCGTTAAAACATCATAAGATTGGCGACACTCCCATAATGGCGTAATCGCATTTTGTAGACGAATAGCATAATGGTAAGCACCGCTTGCATACGAATTATTAATTAAATCATTCGATTCAACACTGGTCACATCGGGTAGAATCAAATCCGCATATTTAGTCGATGGTGTCATATGCGTATCCCAAACTAAAATAAATTCACATAGGGATTCATCTGTTAGAATTTTATGGGTTTTGTTCAAATCAGAATGTTGATTACCCGTGACATTACTCGCATAGTGCCATAAAAATTTCACGTTGGTTTCAAGACGCTCTTTACCGAGCAATGTTGAATTTGTTGCGGTCATTTCGGTTCCGCGCGCAATCGCATCGGTCCACATAAAACACGGGATTTTGGTTTTAACTGGGTTTGGAATAGCAAAACCAGGCACAGAATACGCCACGTTACCTCCCCATCCTCCCGCATTCGTCCCAGAGCGTCCAATATGCCCCGTGACAATCGGTAACATCATCACTGCCCGGGCCGCTTGCTCTCCCGATGCGGTTCTTTGTAATCCCCAGCCTTGAGAAATCCACGCTGCTTTTGCATTACCCAGCTCACGAGCCAACTGAACAATACGGGTTGGCGAAACACCTGTAATTTGGCTAGCCCACTGAGGTGTTTTTTCAACACCATCATCACCGAGCCCTAAAATATAATCCTTATATGAGCCATTTTGTGGCGCTGACTCAGGAAGTGTCTGGCTATCCCAGCCCACACAATATTTCGCTAAAAAAGCCTCATCCGTTAATTGTTCTTTAATTAATGTATGGATAATTGCAGCTACAAGCGCACCGTCAGTGCCCGGATAGATTGGGATCCATTCAGCGCCTAGCGTTGTCACGCTATCAGTACGGCGCGGGTCAATAATAATGACTTTGGCTTGGCTTTTTTCTAATGCTTTTAAGGTTTCATAGAACTGACCACCACCGGACATACGCGTTTCCGCAATATTATGGCCGAACATCACGACTAAATCGCTATTCGCTATTTCAGACAGTAATGAATCATCTAACTTGCCATAGACATACGGAATAACACCGTTTATTTGTGCAGTTGAGTAAGTTCCATGCTGATCAAGAAATCCACCTAGTTGGTTTAATAGACGCTTGCAGGCATTACGCCCTTGTAAATTAGCACCGGTAGACCCTGAGCCATACTGGTAGTAAATCGCTTCATTACCATAAGTATCAATGGTTGAGCGCAGTTTTTGAGCCACAATCGTCGTCGCTTCGTCCCAGCTGATCCGTTTAAACTTTCCTTCCCCCCGTTTACCTGTACGCAATAATGGGTATTTCAAGCGGTCTGGGTTATAGGTTTTCCAACGAACAGAGCGCCCTCTCAAACAGGGGCGTATTTGATGTAAACCAAATTGGGTGTCGTCATACATGGTTTCATTCGATATGCGAGTAATAACGTCATCTTTTACATGCACTTTGAGTGGGCAGCGGCTACCACAATTGACTAAGCATGCACTGTATTTGATTTTTTCGCTGACTTCGTCGGGTTGGATTGTGATAGTGGGTGTTGCTTGAGCGGAAAAAGGTAGAGAGATGGAGCTGGCAATAGCTGTTGTCGTGGCGACAGAGGCAGAGGCTTGAATAAACTGTCTCCGACTCAGCGCTTTTTCCCTGATTTTATTGATCATTACATTGCTACCTCATTAATTATTATAAATTGAATTACTTAGTATTCTTATAGTAATTAGATAGTAGCCTTATAAAAACAAGGGTTAATTGACGTGTATCAACACAAGCAATAATTGAGCTATTAATGATAAATAAACAATATTATAAGTTTCTTTATTTAGTATTTTAATGGTAACTAACCATTGGTTAGCTGAAAAATAACAAGGAAAACCAACTAGTTGATTTTCCTTAGAGAATAACAATTTATTTAAAATTTCTATCGTCAAGCTGCCTATTGTGGCTAGCGGCAATTAAACGGAAACTTTTTCAGTAATAGAAATAAAGTCCTTCATCGCTTCTACCGTAGGGCCATCAACACAGTAATGGGTGAATTCATCCGTTTCGCTATTAGAGGCCATTGTTACCCCTACTTTACGGTAACTCATGGTTGATGGCACCGTTCTCCCTGCGGAACTGTGTACCTCAGATAAACCGATTTCCATAAATTTACTTAGGTTAGCTAAACGTACTCCCGCACCTGCCATAATCTGTGGGCCATTAATTTGCTGGCTTTTTTCATGGAGTTCTTTCAAAAGCGGTAAACCCAACTCCGCACTTTGTTGCTGCCCAGAAGTTAAAATACGCGCAACACCGAGCTCGTTTAATTGTTCTAAAGCTAATAATGGGTTAATACACATATCAAATGCGCGGTGGAAAGTAATATTCATCCCTTGTGCAATTTCCATCAACGTATGCATCCTGTTGATATCAATGCGCCCTTCACTATCCAATATACCGATAACGGCACCTGAAAACCCCATTTCCTTAATCATAATTAAATCTTCACGGATCACGTCAAATTCGCTGATGTTATAGCAAAAATCGCCACCACGAGGACGAATAATAGGATGAACTGGAATATGCAGTTTCTCTTTGGCTAATTTCAGGTAACCATAACTGGGGGTTAGGCCACCGTCTGCAGCACCAGAGCATAGTTCGATACGATCTGCACCATATTCTTGAGCCACTTGGGCACATTCAATTCCGAAACAACAGATTTCCAGTTTTGCCATTACGACCTCCGAAATAGAGCAATAAAACACGGGTTTTATATGCCCCAAAATAATGAAAAAATTTAATGTTAAACGTTAACAATTCGCTTAATAATGCCATTTATTGGAAAATGTTATCGGATAGACATCACAGCACTAAAAGTTAACGTGTACTATTAATCAATAACGTTAATTGCATCACTTATTTTTCACTTTCAATTATCTTTTTTAGCGTGAAAGGATGGTATTTAACCGTTATTTCACCATTTGACACTGCTAATGTTGGATTTGGCAACCTTTCTTGCTGCCCTTTGGGTTGGCTTACTTTAATACGATACCCTTGGGGTAAAGGATCAGGTAATAACTGGAATGCTGCGGTTTCTAGCTGACTCGGCTCAACATCAATCACCATTTCGATATGTTCCCAACTTTCTTTCGGGTAAATTTTGTCTTTTGGGAAAGGCAATTCAATAATAAATACATCTTGACCCGCGACGTTTAATGGCTCTTTTAACTCATATAAACGAATTGGCCTGCCATTGATAACATTGTCAGATAAAAGCTCAGCGCATCCCATTAACCCTTGATGCCAACGTTCTGCAGTTGCCATATGATGGCAACGCACCGAAATATGATCTATCGGAAAAGATGACAATGATAAGTTCAATTCCTGCGCCAACTGTTGTAATTTACCCATAAATACAGGTAGGTCATCCCATAAATCTTGTAATTGCGAAATTTTGCTAAATTGTGGCATCTAAAGCCCTCTCTTTACAAAAACTTATCAGCTAAACAATGGCGCAGACTGTAGCATGAGAGCCCCAAAATGTGGTATAAAACCTGCCGATTTTTCTCTTCAACCTTTTAGTTATACGCATGTGATGGCACAATGCGGTAACTATGGTTCGTAATTTAAGGTAATTCGGTGAATATTCAGGCGATTCTTTCAGATAAAATTAGTGCTGCGATGTTAGCAGCGGGTGCTCCAGAAGGCAGTGATGCACTTGTGCGTCAGTCCGCTAAAGCTCAGTTTGGTGATTATCAAGCGAATGGAGTGATGGGCGCGGCTAAAAAGATGGGGATAGCTCCGCGACAACTGGCTGAACAGCTTGTTAATCACTTAGATTTGGAAGGGATTGCCAGCAAAGTTGAAATTGCAGGCCCTGGCTTTATTAATATTTTCCTTGAACCAACGTGGGTTGAAAAACACGTTGAAGAGGCATTAGCATCACAACGCCTAGGCGTCGCACCAGTCAAGCCTGAAACGATTGTCATTGACTATTCAGCGCCTAATGTCGCAAAACAAATGCACGTGGGTCACTTGCGTTCAACCATCATTGGTGATGCAGCTGCACGTACCCAAGAATTTATTGGTCATAAAGTCATTCGTGCCAACCACGTCGGTGATTGGGGTACGCAATTTGGTATGTTAATTGCTTATCTTGAAAAAGTGCAAAATGAAGATGCCACCGATATGGCGCTTGCTGACCTCGAAGAGTTTTATCGCGAAGCTAAAAAACACTACGACGAAGATGAAGAGTTCGCAGTACGTGCTCGTGGCTACGTTGTAAAATTGCAATCCGGTGATGAATATTGCCGCCAAATGTGGCGCAAATTAGTCGATATCACTATGCAGCAGAACCAAGAAACCTATCGCCGCTTAAATGTCACATTGACCGAAGATGACGTGATGGGTGAAAGCTTATATAACAGCATGCTTCCAGGCATTGTTGCTGACTTAAAAGCCAAAGGTTTAGCCGTTGAGAGTGAAGGCGCAACGGTTGTTTTCCTTGATGAATTCAAAAATAAAGAAGGCGAACCAATGGGCGTGATCGTCCAGAAAAAAGATGGTGGCTTCTTATATACAACAACCGATATCGCCTGTGCTAAATACCGTTACGAAACCCTGCACGCTGACCGTTCTCTTTACTATATTGACTCACGCCAACATCAACATTTGATGCAAGCATGGACCATCGTCCGTAAAGCAGGTTACATCCCTGAATCGATGGCGCTTGAGCACCATATGTTCGGGATGATGTTAGGGAAAGATGGCAAACCGTTTAAGACTCGTACCGGTGGTACCGTTCGTTTATCAGACTTGCTTGATGAAGCAGTTGAACGCGCTCAAACATTGATCCGTGAGAAAAACCCGGATATGTCTGAAGATGAATTGCTTAACGTTGCGAATGTGGTTGGTATTGGGGCAGTTAAGTACGCTGACTTATCCAAAAACAGAACGACTGATTATATTTTCGATTGGGACAACATGTTAGCTTTCGAAGGAAATACCGCACCGTATATGCAATATGCGTATACCCGTGTGGCCTCTATTTTCAAGAAAGCTAATTTAACCCACACAGACCTAACTCTGCCTATTTCATTACAAGACCCGCGTGAAATTGCGCTTGCAACACGTTTATTACAGTTTGAAGAAACCATTCTCACTGTTGCACGTGATGGCACACCTCATGTGATGTGTGCTTATTTGTATGAGTTAGCCGGTTTATTCTCTGGTTTCTATGAGCACTGCCCTATCTTGTCAGCTGATGACGAAGCCCAGCGCCAAAGCCGCTTGAAATTAGCGGCATTAACTCAAAAAACATTAAAAACGGGCCTAGACACACTGGGCATTGAAACCGTTGAAAGAATGTAATTCAAATCAATAAATAGCCTATTAGCGGTTCACTTCGGTGAGCCGTTTTTGTTTGCGTTGCTTTACTAACTTTGATGTTAATTTTTGCAATTCCTCAACATGTTCATTTGCACAATTGCGAAGCACTAAGTTCCATTTGCAAAGTGTTTTTGCTTGTTCATAAAGTTCAGGGCTATGCACCAACCTGTTATTCTGTTGTAACCAATGAGCAACGCTCGCCCAGTCCCATAACGGGGAGGCGCCATTCAAGCGTTGTACGGGTGCTGGAAAATGGCCTTTACCTCGAGCCCCATCTTTCAATAAAGCCACTGCCTGACGAGTTAGTCCTGTCAATTCGGCAATATCACTTAACCCAACTAAAGTTGAATCAATAGATTCCACTTTTATATTCATCGATGTACTTTCGATGTCTGTGATCGCTGTTTCAATGGCAAGATCTAAAGACTCCGCTTCCCTATCAAATTCTAAATAAACCGATTTACCATAGAAACACACCAATGCATCGTCACAGCCTGCAGCAAATAAGGTATCAACTAAGCCTTCAGTATCTGCAGTCACACCAGATAGTGTTAATGTGAAAGTAAATAGTGCCATAATTATCCCATATAGTATGAATAAGCGGCCTAAGCCGCTTTGGTTTCGCATGCACTTCCATGACTTTCGGCGTTGACCAGACACTCATCATATGTGTTTTGTGTTCATCTACTGCGTTACCACAGCGTAACTTACAAAAAGTATGTGATGAGTTCCCTGCACTAACCCAGAGCCAGCCATTTTCTATCGCATATTCAATAGCAGCCTGAATATGCTTGTTCGGATGTTTTTTCATTGGCCCCCGAGATACATAACATAATCATTCCGTTGACATCGGTCAACAAATAATATTCAATGAATTGAATATCTCCCTATCACTTGATTGTTGTAACAACAACCCAGTCAATGTACCCCATAAATAGAGTGGGCTATTATTTTTATCAATGAAAACAATTAATTGAAATTTCATAAAATAATTTTGAAATTAATAATTCAGTTACTATTGGAATTAATTTAAGAACTCACTAGAAATTGAAGGGAACAGATCTATGGTTATTTTTTCCTTAACGACGCAGATTACAGAGATAAAAAAAGCCCAATTTTATGAGCTCTTCTCATTAAAATTGGGCTTTTAAGATCATTGATGGCTTATTAATTAGGCAACACTACGTTTCATAAAATCACGAGGGCGGAACCCGAGTACATATAAAGCTACGAAATAACTTCCTGCACCAATAATCACGACGCCTATCAAACGTAGCATACGCATCAGCATATTACCGTCTTGCCAAGAAGGCATAAAGTGTAAAACACCAAACAGCACAGCGCCCATTACAATTAACGCTATCAATAATTTAAATATAAACCCTTTCCAACCGGCTAAAGGCTGAAAAATACCTTGCTTGCGCAGTTGCCAATAGAGAACTCCCGCATTAAAACACGCCGCTAACCCAATAGATAAGGCTAAACCTGCATGTTGTAAAGGGCCAATAAAGGCTAAGTTCATCAATTGGGTTAAAATTAAAGTGACAATCGCAATCTTCACTGGCGTGCGAATATTTTGGCGCGAATAAAAACCTGGTGCCAAAATCTTCACCAAAATCATGCCTGTTAACCCTACACAGTAGGCAATTAAGGCATATTGAGTCATTAATGAGTCATGCGCTGTAAAATTACCGTATTGGAATAGCGATACCGTTAATGCTTCTGCGAGTATTGCCAACCCTAACGCACAGGGTAGAGCAAGTAATAAACAAAGACGCAATCCCCAGTCCATTAATTGGCGATACTCATTTTGATTGCCGCTCGTGAAACTTTTCGCTAATGATGGTAATAAAATAGTACCAAGAGCCACACCAAGTACCCCTGATGGCAATTCCATTAGCCTATCAGCGTAATACATCCATGACACTGAACCAGATTGTAAAAAAGAAGCAAATATTGTGTTGATAATTAAAGAAATTTGCGCAACTGAAACCCCGATAATTGCCGGCCCCATCATTTTCATTACACGCCAAACCCCGCTATCACGAAATGACAGGCGGGGTAACACTAACATGCCCACTTTTTTAAGATGGGGTAGCTGGTAGACAAGTTGCAAAACACCGCCAACCAACACAGCCCACGCCAATGACATAATGGGTGGGTTAAAGTAAGGCGCGGCGAAAGCAGCAAAAATGATCATGCTGACATTGAGTAACGTTGGCGCAAATGCAGGGACCGAAAAACGGTTCCAAGTATTCAGGATTGCGCCTGCGAGAGAGGCCAGTGAAATCAGAAAAATATAAGGAAATGTAACCCGTAAAAGATCCGTCGTCAGCGCAAACTTATCAGCGTCATCGGTAAAGCCAGGTGCGGTGACATAAATGATCCAAGGGGCTGCAATCATACCAAGGATGGTCACAATCGCTAAAGCGAGGGTTAGCATCCCTGCAATATAAGCGACAAATGTACGGGTGGCTTTCTCTCCCTGCTGGTTTTTATATTCCGCTAATATCGGGACAAAGGCTTGTGAAAAGGCACCTTCAGCAAAAATTCGACGTAAAAGATTCGGTAATTTAAAGGCGACAAAAAAGGCGTCAGCCGCGGCTCCTGCACCGAACACTCGGGCGATAATAGCGTCACGAATAAACCCAAGCACACGAGACATCATGGTCATGGAGCTTACTGCCGCCAATGATTTTAATAAATTCATGATTGATAGACTAAAAGAATACAATCGCATCAGTTTAACAGTGTGCACTGCAACTGACTACGATTGAAAAGTAAATTAGGAATTTAGGCTTTATTCAGTGCCCAAGTGTTATCTGTCAGCGCCGTCAATACATGGTCACGCCACTCACCGTTGATTTGTAAGTATTGCTTTGCATAGCCTTCCCGTTCAAAGCCAAGCTTGGTCAATAAATTACCACTACGCATATTATGAGGCATATAATTTGCCATAATTCGATGTATTTTTTGGTGTTGCTGCATGTAACGGATAGTTTGGGTTAGTGCCTCATACATTAGGCCTTGACCTTGCCATTTTTCACCTAGTGAATAACCTAGATAACATGCATAAAATGAGCCGCGCAATACATTACTAAAATTCGCTACTCCCATCACTTCGTTTTCTTCTTTATCTAATAGTACGAAATGGAAAGCGCTCCCTTCTCGATGCATTTCATTCATGACTTGTAACCGATTCTGCCAACCTGCTGGCTGATAATGAGATTTGTCCCTGATGGGTTCCCATGGAATTAAAAAGTCTTTGTTCAGGCTGTAATAATCAGCTAGTCGATAGTTATCACGTTCATAAGTCAAACGAATAACCATTCTATCAGTGACAAGGCGCACTTTCGGTACATTTGAACGATAACCAAACATCGTTAACCCTTAATTAATAAAAAGCCAGATATTTTCTCTCTTTCCAAGCCAATAACTTAGAACGCTAAAGTGTAGCTTACAATGCGTTGACGAAAAACATATTATGTAAATTAAAATACCAATACATCACTAAAGCCACCAGCAGTCTATGCTTTGATAATTAATAATATTCTAAATAATTCGCTCTGTGACTAGGCGACTAGAGAGGATAGATTGGGGAGCATGCACGAGTATGTGACCCAAGTAGCCGAACGCAGTCAACACCGTCACAGAGTGAAGTATGACGAATATTTATCGATAAAAATATATCATCTATTACCCCGCAATATACTGATATTATTGATACGTAATTTTAAAAACATTCCCTCTTTGCTATTTTTCTAATGGTGTCTCATGGCGCAGGTGTCACGGGCAAGAAGCCTTGGTAAGTATTTTCTCCTATTTGACAACATGTTGGTTGTCCTCGGCTTTTTTGTCGTTTTTCCACTTATTTCTATTCGGTTTGTTGATCAGCTGGGTTGGGCTGCCGTGGTGGTGGGTTTTGCCTTAGGAATTCGTCAGTTTGTTCAACAGGGTTTGGGGATTTTTGGCGGTGCTATTGCTGACCGATTTGGCGCAAAACCCATGATTGTCATTGGGATGTTATTACGCGCCAGTGGTTTTGCGGTGATGGCCGTGGCCCATGACCCTTGGATATTATGGTTATCTTGTGTCCTCTCAGCACTGGGTGGCACCTTATTTGACCCTCCACGAACCGCATTAGTGATTAAATTGACCCGCCCGTATGAACGCGGCCGTTTTTATTCTTTACTCTTAATGCAAGACAGTGCTGGAGCCGTTATTGGCGCGTTGATTGGTAGTTGGTTATTGCAATATGACTTCCATTATGTCTGCTGGGTTGGCGCTGCGGTGTTTATTATTGCGGCCATTTGCAATGCTTGGTTATTACCCGCTTACCGGATCTCAACTGTCAGAACCCCCATCAAAGAAGGCATGGGACGCGTACTGAAAGACAAACGTTTTGTAACTTATGTGGTCACATTGGCGGGCTATTTTATGTTGTCAGTACAAGTGATGCTTATGTTCCCGATTGTTGTCAATGAATTAGCAGGCACACCTACTGCCGTCAAATGGATGTATGCCATTGAAGCAGCAATATCTTTAACATTGCTTTACCCTATTGCGCGTTGGAGCGAAAAACATTTTCGCCTTGAACACCGGCTCATGGCCGGGCTATTTTTAATGAGTCTCAGCATGTTTCCAATTGGCATGACAACCTCTCTCAATACGTTATTTGCTCTTATTTGCCTCTTTTATCTCGGCACAATAACCGCTGACCCAGCTAGAGAAACATTGAGCGCGTCACTTGCTGACCCAAGAGCACGAGGGAGCTATATGGGCTTTAGCCGCTTAGGCCTTGCTTTAGGCGGAGCTGTCGGTTATACCGGTGGCGGCTGGATGTACGATATTGGCCACCAATGGAATATGCCACAATTACCTTGGTTCTTATTAGGGATCATCGGTTTTATCACTTTATGGGCTCTTCATAAGCAATTTAACCGTAAAAAAATTGAAACAGTCATGTTGAGTGGGCAGTAATGCGCTAAACTAGCGGTGTTACTGTAAAAGGAGTCTTTATGAAGAAGTTTTTAATCGCTGCTATGGTGGGCTTTCTCACTCTTTTATCGGGCTGTAGCCAATTATCTGAGTTTAGTATTAGTGAGTCACAAATTAATAATTACCTTGCTAATAAAGTGAAATATGACCATAAAGTCGGTATTACGGGTTTTGCTGATGCAGATATTCAGCTCGCGAATTTAAAATCAGAAATCGGCCGCAGTGAACCAGGAAAAGTCGCGTTAACGGGGGATGCAACCGTTAAATTAGACTCGCTGATTGGTAAAGCGGAAGCACAAATTAACCTGACACTCACTGCGCGTCCTTACTTTGACGCCAAAACAGGTTCAATTTACTTAAAAGAATTGAATATTAGCAATTACAAAGTGACGCCAGAAAATATGGATACCGCTATGTCAGCTGTTATTCCTTACTTAAACAGTTCACTTGAAACTTTCTTTGAAACTCAGCCTGTTTATGTGTTGAATCCAGATAATGGTGCTGCTGAAGCAACCGCGAAGAAACTCGCTAAAGGGCTGGAAATCAAACCGGGCAAACTGGTCATTCCATTAGTCGATTGATTTTAACCATAAATAATTTCGATTGATAAAAGCATTAAAGGCAACAGGAAAATCTGTTGCCTTTCTTATTCGTTCAAACTCAATCAAAATTATTAATCAACACTGACGACTAAAGTAGAGTAATACCCAGAATCAAAAGTGACAGCGTCACAATTATTCCGTATCTGAGTCAAGTTCATCACGCAGTGCGATAACTGCATCACGGGTAATCTGGGCTAAAGTACGGTAAAATGGGGTTATTGCATGGGCCTCAACCTTCCCTAAAAAGCTGCCATACCAGCTAAGAATATAGCTATCAAATAGCTCTTCTTGAGCGGCGGTTTCAACTCCCGCCAGCTCCACCAAATTTGGTGGGTCAGTGATAGGACAACAGGTTTAAAAACAGGAAGTTAGCAAAATCAGTTGGACTACGCACTGACACAAATAGGACTACAAATGATACGCAAATCGTACGCGGATTATTAAGTTCACTAAAAGCCCACTTCGGTGGGCTTTTTCTTGCTTATAAAAAAAATAAAATTATATGCTAAACTACCTTACATACGGAAAACCAACCTCAAAGGGTATTTGAATGAATGGCTATGGTAGGTTCGTAATATCATTAATTGTTGCAGGCCTTTTGGTATTAACACTCCATTTCTCTTTCGCAGAAGAGACGCTTAAAGAGCATACGGTGATATTTTCAGGATTATTGGGCGGTCTTTGCAGCGTCTTAACTGGATTTGTAGCTAATATCTATTACTCAAAAAATAAAGTAAAACGATTTAGAAGGTATAAGGCTGTAATTTACCGCAAGCAACAGTACAAAAGATCAGCTAGTGAGAAAAAAGCTGAGTCATTAGCCGTTCTGTTTTTGTTAAGTGAGCAAAAAAAAGCATTTTATAGCTATCTAATTTTAGTTTTACCCCTACCAATTCTTTTCATTTTCTGCACGTATAGCAACATTCCATTGTATTTTCTAACATTTCCATTAATCCTTTCGTGCTTCATTGCAGCTAAAAATACTCTATTGAAGTTTAGGATTGAGCATGGCTATTTTGGCTATAACAATTATGAAGCGATGCAACTATTAAAGTTCATCCAGAAAAGGAATATAAACATAAGCGGTGGCAGCGGGCGAATACTAAGAGATCCTCACCGCTTACAAGAGAATAAAATACAAGCTGGTGGAGCCAAGGAAGGAGCGATGTAATGGATAGTCGAGCTAGCCTTTTTTTTCATAAGTTCTTAGATATTTTAACATTAGCTCACCCAATTAAAACAGCATTTGGGGCTTTAATTGGACTTCTATTTGTCTGCATTTCAAATATTTTCGCACTTAAAATAAATGATTTATGTGGTATTCAAGTTGGGTTTTATACGAATTCATTCCTTTTTATTTTTTTTATACTATTAGTCAACATACGTACGCTAATAAAAGCTATAAACGGAAAAACAATAAACGAAGATTTTGATAACTTAACTATGTTAATAGACAGTTCTCCACTAACAGACGCAGAAAAAAGAGCCAAATATAGGGCGTTAATAGATCGACAAATTAACTTGCTAGATATAAACAAGCAAGATAAAGCCCCCCCTCCGCAAAAACATAGTATTGATTAATGATGTTTCTTAGCCGCAGTTTATTTCTGCGGCTTTTTAATGTCTAATTACAGCAATGCGTTATTATCATCAAGGGCATATTGTTGACGTTCCGCAGCCACAGAGCTCATGTTGTAGAATGTGATCTGCTCAAGCAAAATAAATCTAGTGATTGATAACTCTCACCCACTCGATTATGCTGAAATTTGTTATTATGAAAGCATATAAAAAGTGTTATTAAAATCAGATACTAAAGCTTTGATGGTTAATATTACCGCAGGAGATAAGATGATAATGGATGGCGGGTGGATTTATGTTTTTATGAGTGCCTCTGACTATAATAGATTTAAGGTTGGAATGACAATAAACAATCCTTTAATACGATTGAATAACCTAAGAACTGGGGATCCAACTCTTGATTTTCAGGTTGCATATTTCATTCCTTCAACATTGAATTGGAATTTATTCGAATTAGAGAACCATATACACAAAGAGCTTGAAGCAGGATCCGGCAGAATAAATTTTTTTAATGAAAAGCCATCAGAATGGTTCATTGGTGATTGTAGAAATGCATGGTTTGAGCTAGATGTTATTTTTGAAAATTTAGGTGTTGACGTTACCGACTACTTCGATCCTGAAGCGAAAAAGATTGTCAGATTTTGGGAAGAAAATTTAAGATTATTATATGCCCCACCAGCTCCACTTGATGAGGATGGTCTTCCATTTTTTTAAAATTGCCAAAACAGCGCCGCAAGGTAAACGCGCCAGATCGAGCTGGCGCATTAGTTTTTATTGTTGCTCCACCTGCTCCGCAGCTTCCTGCTCTGCCCTTTCCGCTTCCTCTGCTGCGCGTTTGGCTTCTTCTTGCGCTAATCGCTCTGCTTCCATCTTAGCGAGTCTCTCAGCTTCAGCTTGCTTTTGATTGTAGATAGAGTTTGATGGCATGTTTACACGAACATCAACCCAGTGGCCGCGAGGAATATCGCAAGGTTCTCCGGGTGTTAATTCAACTTTTCCGTCAAAACCCGGTATTGATTCCTCACCCTCTGTAGCATCACGCAAAAACTCAGGGTAAAGCTTGAAGCGTTCATATTGAATATTTTGCGGTAAATCATGCTGACGATATGATGTATACAAAACAATATCCCCGTCCTCATCGGGCTCAACAATACGACCGTCAAATGGGTGTGGTTTGCCTTTTTCAAGTACATCATAAAGCGCATATACCAATGGGAGCTGGTTAATACCGCATGGAATCGTAATACCACCATTTACACCACCCCAGCTAGCATCCGAGTGCAGGCCAAGAACGCCATGTAATTGATAAATTCCCGTGTGCAATTTTTTGAGTGTTACACCTTCGGCTTCTTCATTTGGATCGACATGGTCAGCAAAAACTTTAACAATCGGCGATGCGGCTTTTAAGTTACCATTTGCGTCTTTTGTCGTATTCCCTGTTGTATAGAACTCATACCACCCTGACATCGCTGATGCACCAATCGGTGTTCTAAAATAAACCTTTGAAGACCAATCAGGGGAATATAAAATATTAGATGAAACTGCTGGGTCTCTTCCAAAATACACGCCACCACCATATTCGCTCCTTCCTGAAGGGGTTCCAACTGCATCGGGATTAATATAAAAAAAGCCTAGTGCTCTCGCTTTGTTGGCATTAAGATCCAACTCCTTTGGTACATTATTTATACTTAACGCTCCAACTCCAAAATCACCAACTTTCATTAACGTGCCACCAGTTTCAGGTAGTGCATAAATTCGCCATGCTCCACCTTCTGTACGCGATTCAATTCGTGGGCCAGCATCGATAGGATTTAGTTGTATGCGACTTTCTTTTGGTGTTTTAGCCACTAACTGACTTGCTACAACGACAGATGCTACATCCAGTCGACCATTAACATCTCCACCTGCCTTATCAAGCTTCCCATCTAGCAATCTATCCCTTTCTTTCTCCGTTCTCAGTTGCATTTCAGTGCCGTCAGGTAACACAACTTTAATCACACCGGATTCGGTCATGAGTCGGTTCAATATCATCATCAGTTGATAGCTTTCAGTGATCATTGCTGTTGCTTTGTTAACGCCGTCTGATACCGAACCAATCATCGTGATTGAGATAACGTATTTCACATCTGTGAGTGTTGCCGGGACAGGAAAGCTCAACGTCATTTGTATATCACTTTCCACCGAGCGAATGCTGTTTTGATATATCGTATCTCCAGACTGTATAAGAATAATTTGACCTACAGAGACTTTCGTCACACTGTTTTTCCATAACGTGTTTTTACCTGTTATTTTTGGGTCGCTAGCCTTTGTTGAGATAGTGCCAATTTCATAAATCATGGTGTTTCCTTGAATTTTGAACGTAAAAAAACCGCAATTAAGCGGCCTGTAGGTGTTCAGTTGTTTATTTCATACAGTGGTGTTGTTTAAACTCACTTGCATCAGATTGCGTGATAACAAATAGTCCTTCACAGACCTCGTGCGTGACTGTTACAGGGGATTTACACGCGGCAATAAGCACGACGATTCCTGCGAATATCGCATATTTAATTTTTTTCATATGGTTACCTATGGAAAAGGAAAATAATCTGCAGCGTCTAAAAAAATAGCGGGTGTTGCGGTTCGGGCTATCGTTTGATTGCCATGATAACCACGCTGTTGAGATGTACTGGTTTGAAATAAACTGATTTGAGACTCACTTAAATTCCCTATATTCAGGTCTCGCCACCAGCCTAAACCGCCATCACTACTGAATATCTCCCCGACCTTTGTCGGTGTGTACATGGGCCGACGAATGGAATCAACGTTAATACCCGAGCCTAGTGGGATTTGATTGCCGGGAACGGTAATAGGCCGAGTCATTACGCCCATTTGAGAGTTAAATGTGACCCTCCCTTCTAGGTTGCGAATTTTCAAACCAAAGCCGGGTGTATCCAGTTGAGCGGGTTGCACATTCGTAAAAGCAACAACCCAATACCACGCAGGCGAATATGCTGTGATGTTGGTGCTATTTCGGTTTCTACTGACATAACGCCACCACTTTAACTTTTCCCAGCTTTGTACATTCGATGGCTCCAAACGAATAAAGGATTTATTGTCATCGGTATAAAAGAAAAATACCGCATTCTCAATCGTTAGCCCGGGGAAAGTCTCTCCAATGTTAAACCCTTCTGTAATATAGACCTTTGCTTTGTGAGTTGCATAGGCATAACCCAACGGGGGTGTATTTTCCAGAAAGACAGAACTTCCCATCACTTTTAACCCAAAACCGCTCGCCGTTTTCTGGGATCCGATTGTCGGGAATGCAATGATTTTTACATAGTTCAGGTCATAATCCATCATCCCCATCACAGTGACTTTTCTACCGTTGGAGCTATAAGCGATTTTATCCTTTGTCCCTGATACGTAACGCCTATCGCCACTTTGTGTAAACGTCACTTCTGCTGCACTCAAAGAAACCACTTGAAAGCCATAACCCTCTGGGATTTCATTGGGGCAATTCCATTTGTATGTTAGCCAGCCGCCGTCTGGGGATAGGCCGTCACTTCTTTTGACATAACGAGTCCATAGGTTTGTCGCTGGAGCGGTGTGCTCATTGAAAATAAACTCACTGCCGTCTAAATTTCGAATTTTCACGCCATATAAGCTATCAATCATAAGAACCACCCCAATTCAATAATGTAGGTGTTTTTATACTTAAAGTAGTCGCCTTTACTGTTTCGAATAACGGAGTAGTCCCCCTCATTGCTGTTTGTTTCGAACACACTATTTTGCATATCAATACGCATTCCAGATTTACCCGGCACATAGTTAGGTGAGCGCATGTCAGTTTGGACAACAATACTGCCAATGACTGCCTTGTTAATAAACGCTTCATTGATAAATACTTGACCATTTTCAACAAAGAAAACAGGCTCCAACTTGCCACTGGAAGGATTGAAAATACCGAATGTATCTGCACTGAAGCCAATCTGCGTAACTACCTTTCCATTTGCCACCGTAGCGCCCATAAGAAACTTGGCGTCATAGTATTGGCCATTCCAATTAATACCGGTCTTAATTGTGTAAATCGCAGAACCATTCCCTTTGTGATCGAAAATAGTTTGCCCACGCAATTCAATTGCTGCCTTATTCTCACCCACTTCTGATTTAATGAGCTCGTTAACTTCCGCTTGTGCTTCCTCATTGTCAGACACCGTTTTCTTAAGTGTTGTGATGGTTGCATTCACATCATTAAACTGCGTTTCTAGCTTTTCAATAGACTGTGCAAATGATTGGAATTTGTTAGCTGTAACAGTATCGAGTCGAGTAATAGACGCTTTTATTCTCAATTGCTCAACTGCTTGATTGCCATATTCCGCAGTCAGCTGCATCCCCATTTCCGCTAGTGAGCTTTCAGCATTGGCAATTGTGCGTGCTAGTTGATTGATTAGCGCTTCATTATCATTAAATCGGGATCCTGCTGTTTCAATATGCTTCGTTTGCGTCTCATCGATTTTAGCAATAGCCTCTTTTTGCTCTGTTACACGAGCGTCAATTGGTGCAAGCTTGTCATCAACTTGTTTAATCTCAGCTTTCACTTGTGAGATGTCTTTAGCTGTCGATTCTTCAAGTGTTGAAATAGATTCTTCCACTTTTAGAACTGCGGATGAGGTTTGCTCGTAGTCTGTTTTAACTTGCTGCTGCCAGCGTGCTAGCGCCTCCTGGTCTGATACTCTCACTTGTTCAAGTCGGAATATTTCAGATTTACGCGTGCCCTCTTCTTCGAATAAACGCCATGAAACTTGATTTAACATCATTGTGTTGTTAAGTGTCGCTTCAGCCGCTTGCTCAAGTTGCAGTTGAACATTTCCTTGATTGAAGTCGATTTGCTCTTGCATTTGCTGGCCAGCTTCAGTGCTGAGGAATTTATCGCCGACAACCTCCAATATTTCATCAGCCCGATCCTCTGGCTTACCATTGGCTTCAACAAACTGCGATTTTCCTACTGGGTTCACGGTTCTGACATAAATAAAATATGTCTGGCCAGCTTTAAGCTTTCTCCCCTGAATAACCCACATCGTGCCATTACCAAGGTATTCAGCTAGCAACTCAACTTCATTGATATTCGCAATCTGTTTTTCGGAAAACCAAAACTCATACTGCAGGCGCAGCGCATTTTGCCCTCCCACATGAGGAATAATCCCTAAACTGAAAAAGCCCGGCTCAACATCGATGTAAGACGGCGGTGGCGGTGGGTTAATATCAAATGAGACCGAGGCTTGTTCGCCCTTTTGCCCATCTTTATTTTGTGGTGCGACAGAGAGCAGGTAATTCCCTTGCGGTAAATTACCAATGCGATAACGGTTTTCTTGGGTTTTCGCGGTACCAACAATACGCCCCGCTTGAGTTAGTTTGAGGACAAAATCAACACCTCGAACCGCCGTTGCGGTTGTCCAGTTGGCTTCCACTTGCCAGTTGTCACTATCTGCACTGACTTCAACAGAGAGGTTTTCAACTGGAGGAATGTAGCCGCCCAATGGCGTGTCAGGCAACGGTTCAAATTTCACCCCCTGGTCAACCATGGCCTCTTTTTCGGGAACATGCTGAACTGCAATAACACCGTAAGTGCCATCACCCTTATCAGAAATCGTAATCGCCCTAAATAAACGACGAGCCAAATCGGGCTGGTTAATACCCCATACCGATTTTGTGGCGACACCTTTTGGTACCGATTCAACTTTAATTTGATTGTTGCCTAAGTACCCTGTCACTTTTACGTGCTCATAACGGCCAGTGGCATTCATTAACGAAATAAAAGCGGTACCAGATTTAGGTTTTGTGACTTCTCTATCAAGCGTTAAAATCTTTTGAGTGGCATCGATGGCAATGAGCCTACCGCCAATAGGGTCCTCGCCACCCACCCAGTCATTATCCATAATTTCGATAATGTCACCGGGAGTATGGCGTAGCCCTTCCGCGCCTACTTCAAACTCAACAGTTTGGGTCTCTAATTTTTCTGTCAATAATATCCACAGACCATAACGCCGAGCTTGTCCACGGCTTGTGCAGCCAAATGCATCAACTCGAAGCACGTTAAGACCAAACTGAGCAACCAATGCATCATCAGAGACTTGCTCAACACTGGTTTTCCAGCCGTTTTGCGGATCAATAAAGCGTACTTCAATAACGGTATGACGAGCCTTTAATGGGCTAAAGCTGTAGTGGAAACGACCATTAACCACGTTTGCATTTGTGTAAGGCCAAACGACATCACTAGGGCGGTCTTGAACAAATGTCATTTGCAGCCCATTCCACACAGGCATGATGCGCATTATTGAGCACAGGTCACTGAAGTAATCATAAGCTTTGCGAATATCAGTAATATAAGCATTGCAGGTGACTCGAGGCTCTTTATTACCGAAGCCATCAGGTACCAGTTGATCGCAATATTGACCAATAACGTAAAGCGCAAACTTATCAACCTCAGCTATTTTCAGTCTTTTACCTAGCCCAAATCGCTTCGTTGTTAATAAGCTATACAGCACCCACGCAGGATTATTGGTATACGCAGGCTTAAACGTTCCATCCCAAATGCCACTGTATACGCGAGTTTCAGGATTATAATTGTTCGGCACTTGAACAATCAGCCCCCGAACTAAATAGTTACGTGTAGGATATTGATTACCAAACTGTTCACTTTCAAACGTTAGACCCGCGACTGCTGAGCCTGGATAGGTTTGATTAATATCGGTAATTTCGGTGTAACTTGACCAAATAGTATTATTTTGTAATTTATCGCTGTTGCTATCTGGCGTTAGACGAACCATGCGAATGCTAAAAGGTGGCGGTGGCAACTTATCGATAATCACAGCCATTAGGTATGGGGAATTACTCCTTTTACCACGAATAGTGATATTTTTTTCAGTTACCCACGAACCATTACGTTGTACCTGAATTTGTAACTCAACTGATGTGCCAACACGATCCCCATTATCTTTCACTTCAACCAACGCTTGGGTGCCAAACGTTAACCGTAAGCGGTCAATATTTCGTGAAGTTATTGTGCGAGTTACAGGTGTGCTTTTTTTGATTTCAATACTGACAGGAGTTTCGCTTGATGATGATGAAAACCCCTCTAAGGCTGGTTGCTCTAAAGTGCCTGACACCCACTGAGCGGTCATGCCGTTTACATTGCTGTTACCAGAGGAGTCAATAACGGGAGTATTATTAAGATAAACCCCCTTTAAATCACCAACTGGTCCCTCAATTGGACCCTCACTCACTAAATCAATAATTGATAATTTCTGCCGTGATGTTAAATCGTTTGGCGCCTCATAAGGAGTATGTTGTTTACCGCCGCCTTTACCCATGATTACGTCTCCCCACTACCACCGTGTTTACCCACATCAATATCTTTTGCGTCACCGTCATCCATGATTTCAATTGCTTGTGAAATCACCCTTGAGCCGCACATAATTTCACCATAAGCAACCGGTACCGCCATCCCCTGCGCCACTGCGTTTTCGAGATTGCTGAAGTACGTGTTCCCTTTTTCTTCTTCAGAACGCGACAAATTGGCAGGCTTAGGTATCGGCGTTAACATTTGCGCGACCCCACCAATCATCATTGCACCACCTGCCAGCATCATCGACGCGCCAAAACTCCAGCCTGCAGGGTTCCACCACCCGATCGCCAAAACGGCTGCGCCGGCAATAAATTGAAATGCCCCCCCTGTTTTTGCACCCTCGATACGCGGAACGATGTGAATTACCGCATTTGCCATCAGAGGTTCATGGACACGCTGATGTAATTCGCTGGGGTCAACATCGGATCCGCTAATGCGAATTTGGTACCAGCCATCACGGAATTGTTGTTTTAGATTGGGAATTTGAAGAAATAAGGCATGAAGCCCTTCAGCTGCGGTTTTAATATTTAAATCGAATCGACGGCCAAATCGTTGCAGATCCCCATAAAAGCGGATGGTTGCCAGTCGCGGTAGCGCCAAATCGAGTGAGTCATTCGTTGCCATCTTTCGTTATAAACCTCTCGCTTACTCAATTGATTAGGAACGTGATGCAAAATAGTTTGGTCGCCCAAGTAGATTGCGGCATGATTTGCGCGGGAACTGGCATAGCAACACAAAATAATATCGCCGGGCTGGATATCTCTTTTGACTTGCTTAAAGCCATTTTCCGCTAAGTTATCTAAATAGAGCTCCTTCCCTTTCCGCCACCAATTGTCTTCACGGTCAAAGTCTGGCAATGAGCAACCGGCTAAATGGTAAGCGTCACGGAATAGGCCATAACAATCTGTAGAGCCATGAATAAACTCACGGCCTAATAACTTTGGCACACACTCAAATTTGATAATTTTTTCATCGCAAACCAACCACCAGGGGAGGTTTGTTTTTAACTGGTGCGCTCTATCTGCTGAACTTAAATAGGGATTGCCGCCGGGGTGACTGTGAACAATCGCGATGACTTCACCTATTTGGCTGGCTTGAATGTAGTCTTCAGCCGCAATTGAAAAATGATTTTCAGGGTCGATATGTTGGTTTTCACAAGGAATATAAATCTCGGTACCGTCTTGAATAATCACAAGGCCACACGATTCCTGTGGCGCCATGCGTTTTGCATGTTCCAAAATAGTTTGTTCTAACATGGCGATCCTTATTGACTGAGGCGAGACGAAGAGAGGAAGCAGCCTATTCGGTGTGCGTTATTCCTTAATTTACAATCAGATAAGCGCTTACCGCATTTATCTTTACTGGGGTCTTGAGTTGGGTTGCCGAGCTCATCAGCAACCGGTGCACCTTTATAGCCGCACTCTTCAGAGCGATAGCCAAAATTACATACATCAGAAAGGATGACTCGAGCTGGAAAAGTGGCGCCATCTGTTTCCGTTGGGGCGGCAAGTTCCCATGTCGCTGTTTCCGCATTAAGGCTGGTTAGTTGCTCAATCACCCAGCGACTAACTTGCTCTTGCGTTGGATCTGCATTGTCATTACCACCAGCAAAATTCGCTGCATCGAGGAATTGTGCTGTTGTTTTACGGCGAATAACAATCCCCCCTAAACCTGAGTTTAGGCGACTAGCTATACCAAAAATTAGGCCGAACAAATTAGACAATGAAATAGTTGGGCGTGTCGATGGACCCTTGCCATTTAAATCAAACCCATCCCCCATGATTGGGTAAGGTTCATATTCTTGGCCTTGCCAAATAACCGGTCCTGATGATTCATTGGTACCGTTGTGGAATCGATACCGAATTCCACCTATATTTGTTAGGTCTATTTCATAGAGTATAATTTCTGCTTCTGCTTCAAGTTTTGTTGTCGCGATCAGCAATTCTGGTGGGATGTTTTGCATTTATTTTACCCATAAAAAAACCACCCGAAGGTGGCTGTTTTGAAAGATGTAACATTATGGTTTTACACCATATTTTTTTTGAAAATCATCCTCTTTCTTTTCACACACGGAAGCAACGAATTGCTTAGTCTCTGGTGAAAGAGATTTTTTCTCATAATCTTTCCAACAAAGTTTTATTACATCTCTGTCCTTACTTTTCTCTTTATCTTTTGGTGACTCATTAGTACTAGGTATCGCTAAATATAGTAATAGAAAGCCAACCGCAAAACCGATAATGTATTTATATGATTTCACTTTAGAACCCCAATAAAATTAGATTGCTAAACAGATCATATATTACCCTATTAAACCACCCGAGGATGGCTATCACCAATGAAATATTTATACCGGGTTATTCTATAAAAGCGTTTGCATTTGGCTTGTAGGACATGTGTATTTGATATCCTTTCAGTTTACTTTTACTCATGAAAACTGATGATAAATATTTACTGTCATCTGAATTTAACCACACCCTTACATCACCATTTAGTTCTTCGTCATCTTTACGAGCTTTATTAATTTCTCGGATCAGGTCATTTCTTTTGGCAATAATATTATCTATCTCAATATAAATTGGTTTTTGGCTGGCAAAGCAAATAGAGGCGTCACCGACAAACTTATTATTTGTGCCGAATTTAAAATTCTTAATTAGATTACACTTGTGCCCCCTATCATTCACATAGGTATCGTTAGATGGCTCAATTACAGATTTGATAAAATCAACATCACCTATTGATGTGATGTACTCCCCCTCTTCTACTATACCGCTCCACTTCATGCCTGCTGGATTAAATTTATATTGAACTAATCCTTTACCACTAACAGGTACCTCAATAAAGACTGAATCAACCATTCTAAGGGTTTCAATTAACTCCATGCCATCGACAAAGTGAGCTATAGAATGATCTTTGCTGAGCCTGATGTAATTATCCAGTACCTTTCCTTTATTAAATTTCACTGCGATTTTGCACAGCCTTACATTATCACAATCAAAATGCTCATTTAGAAGGTACATTCCTATGCCAGTAGATGTTTTATTATTATCACTAGCAACGATCATAGTTAAATCACCAGCGGAACTATTACTTATTGGCTTAATTACCATTGTGCCCAAATAAGAAGTCGTCCCTCGCATTTGGTCAGTGTCGCTCTGGTATTCCCATTCCGCCGAAGCTCCAAATACAGGCGAACAAAGCAGTAACCCCAACACTAGTTTTTTCATCAAAGCCCCTTTTTTGCCTCTTATCAATTGACCAATGATAGCCGAGATGACGCTTTAATTAAAACTTATGAACTGATCACAGAACCACTTCTTCAAATTCGGCACTTATTGTTTTGCGGATGTTGCCGCTGTCTGAAGACCATTTTCTACAAACGACAACAACCGCTGGCTGGCTTTTAGTCGGTTGAAATAAAAATGATTTTACCCCTCCATGGCGCTTTAAAAAATCTAACGCCTGATTAGCCTTTTCTGGCGTAAGAGATAGGTTCACATTGAATTTTTCAAGCTGTGAGTTTAGCCCATCAGGTTTACGTTGTTCATACCCATCACCAAAACTAACAGATCTCACTCGGGGGGAGGATTCTGTTCCCATCCCCGGTTTAATAGGCCAGTTAAATGTTTCCATTAACCCTCCATTATTCAGCCCTCAACAGAGGGCTTCATATTATGTTACGCTTGAAACGAACCACCATCACGGCGTTCTTTTATCATAACTTGCTTGGTTTTTTGCTCCACTAAATTCAAAATTTGTTTAACTGCATTCGGCCCAATTTCACCGTTGCTAGCATCATTTTGAATATTAATTTGGAAAGTTTGATTAACCTCACCGCCCGTTGGACCGCTTGCAGCTACAACCCCCAATTTCCCATCAATTCCTCGGCGTAAAGGTAATATCGCCTCTGGTCCTGCTTCACCCATTAATCCAGCGCCACGAGCAAACGGGAATAAAGTTGGCTTCGATACAATTTGTCCACTGTACGCACTAAGACCAGGAGAGTTGTATACACCCCCTTTTGCATTAGCGGTCACACCACCAAAGCCAAAGGCTTCCAATCCTTTAACAATACTCATTTTGATAGCAATTTCCGCTAGCATTTTCAAAATTGATTTAGTGAAGTCTTTAAAGTTGGCTTGTCCATCCACTAGCACGCTAGACAGTGTGGAGCTAAATCCATTTAATGTCGCTGATGTAACGCTTTGAATTTGCGCATTAGCATCTAAAGCGGCGTCACGATAGTCACCCCAGACTGTTTTCATGCCAGCCGCCCAATCTTGTTTAGCGGCATCTTCTTGGGCAAAGGTCGATAATTTTGCGCCTTCAACTTTTTCCCACTGTGGGGTATTGCCATAGGTTGAACGTAATTGCTCTATTTCGAGTGCCCGCTGAAGCTCTAAAGACGACTTGCCCAGCGAATCCGCAATGGCTTTTTGCCGTGCTTCTTGCTGTTTGACGTATTTATCAGCCTGATCTTGCAATTTATTAAGATGTTCTTGCTTGGAAATTTGGTCGCCCAAATCAGCTAATTTCATCTTATTTGCTAAAATACTTTCTTTATTTTTTAATAAAGATTGTTCATCAAGGGATAATTTACGAGTTTTGCTTGCCTCCTCTAAAACATCAAATTTGGCTTGTTCTAGCTGTAAATTTTTACGCTGCTGACTAATAAAGTCAGTGGTTGAGGAATGCTGTTCAAGTAGCTTTAACTGAGCTTGAAGAGATGTGACTTCAGCTTGTGCCGATTCATCGTTCCGCGTTCCCATATCAGGACGAAACGCCTTACCTTTCGGTTTTTTTGGAGTTTCTCTAGCTAACTCCTTCTTATATCTTATCTCCTCTCGCTTTATCGCTTCATCAATTACGTTTTTTGAACCTCCAGAATTCTTTATTTCATTAAGTCTTCTTTGATGCTTTTCCTCTGCTTTTTCGTAATCTCTTTTTAATTTTTGGTCTGCATTAAATGTTCTTTTCTTTCTCTCTTCTTCATTTCTATCAGCTTTTTCCCGCGCTGCTTTAATATCATTTTGGAATTTTGTTTCTTTTAACGCTGCCAGCCTTTGCTTTCTTTCATCCATTCCAAACGTATAAATTGAATTATCGAATCTCGTTATGTAATCTTCTAATCGGCTAATTTCATCTTCTACCGATAGATCTCTTCCGAGGTTACGCATTTTATCTATAGCATCTTTTGCAGCATCACCAACCCAGCTCCAAGCTGATTCTAGATACCCTAAGTTTTCAACAATTTGAGACGTCCTGTCTCTCATTGAATTAGCATAAGATTCCATCGCAATCTTAGCTGCATCAGATGTTCGCCCCTGCTCCTCAAGCGTAGTTATTTGCTCAAGTTGCGTTGCTGTTAAAAAGTGGAGAGACTTATCCAATTCCATAACAGCTTGAACCGGCTGATCTTTGAGTCGCTGAAATTGCTTGATAGTTTCATCGATAGATTGCCCTGTGGCCTTTTCCATTTTTGCCGCAACGCCAGCAACCATGTCTACCTGTGAGCCAGTGAACGACCCCGAACCAACGACTTGTGCCAGCGCATCAGCCATTTTGTACTGCGTGATACCGTCACCCGAAAGTGACCTTGCTAATTCATTAAGTTGGCCTTTGGTTTTAGCGGCATAGTTGCCCGTTAAAATAAGCTGTTTATTGTACTCGCTGAGCTCTTTAGACCCTTGATAAGCAGCAACACCAAATGCCGTTAATGCGCCGGCACCACCAAACATGGCCACTTTCCATGGTGTAATTAAAGATGTGATCGCTTTCAGTGAATTACCAAACCCACCAAACGAGTCTTTAATTTGCCCTCCCTGCTGAACGGCTACTAACCACGGTGGCATGCCGGAAGCCAAAGAAGTGACAATATCGGTCATTTGCATTGGCAACTGTCGCATTGCTTGGCGATACTGGCCAGAGCTAATCGTTACACCTTTTAACGCTACGTTTTGTTTTTCAAGTTTGCGAATGTAAACATCAGCTGAACTTGAAACTCCCAGCTGAGCTGCTTGAATACGTAACATTTCAGTGCGAGACAAGTTCTGTTGAGTCACTTGTTCTTTTAACTTGTTAATAAAACGCTGCTTGGCCTGCGTTTGCTCTTCTTCGGCTCTTGTGGTTGTTTTAATTATCCCACCGATTCGATTTTGAAGTGTCGCATACTCTTTACCAACCAGGAGCCCGTTTTGTAAGTCTCTGTTAAGACGCTGGCGTATTGCTTGGGCTTCTTCAAGTCCTTTATTGTACTTTTGCAATGCATCCATTTGCGCATCATACTGTGCAACAAGTCCAGTATTTGATTCGGGCCGCTTTCCTTTACGCATCTCTTCCTCAAAAATGCGCTTCACATCTATGTGATTTTTTTCAACGGCGCGTGCTTCTGCTTCAAGCTCTGAAATTTTTTGCTGATGCGCTGCTGCAGACGCGTCACTAAACTGCTTGAGTTGAGACTGCCGTTTTCTCTGCCTTTCACTTTCCTTTGCTGCGATATGGTCTAATGCATCTTGGCGCATTTTCGCAAATCGCTGGTCATCACGCTCCTGCTTGTTTAATTCACGCTCAACACGTCCGGCTTTCTCAAGGAATTCGGTTGTATTCGCGCCAATCTTAATCTCAAGATCCGCTATTTGGTTGCTCATATCGCACCCCTCCGACAATTCCCTCGCCGATTGTCTGCAGTGTTTCGTCTGACATTTCTGTATCACTCGCCTCTACATCGGTCAGTAACATAAAATCGGTTAACTCAGTATCACCACCAAACATGGTCTGAAATACGGTTTTCTGTAATGCAGCAAATTCGGTATCAATAAGCTGAGGCGTGAACGGTACTTTGCTGAAATGGTCGGTCCAATCGCTATACTCGGTTGCACTGATTTCATCTAGCATTCGTCGCCAGTCAGGTCGCCCAAATTCACGCGCCAGTCGCAAAGCAAACACACGTTCACGCGCGACTACTTTTCCAGTGATTCAGGCTCCTGCGCTTCTTGCCCTTCTTTTTCACTAGGGTCGCTGTCATTGTTCATGCCGCTTAGTTTAGAGGCGGTATCAAATGCGGCTTTTAAGGCTGAATCACCCCAGTTATCGAGTATTTCCTGATAGATGGTTTCAATGTCGCGATTTCTATCAGTGTTCCAAATCGAGCGAGAGACAATCCATGTAAGTTGCTCAACGCCATGTCGATTTACTTTAGCTCCCAGCGCGTGACCTTTGAGGTTTTCAAGTTCACTCTCTTGATGGACTAATAATTCAAAATACTCAGCACGCTGCAGGGCAGTTAATTCAGAAAGAATGATAACTTCTTCACCAATTTTGATTTCTTTTTTCTTTAAAAACATATCGATACCTTTTCGTTAATAATAAAAAAGGCCGCTTAGCGACCTATTTATCTGTAAAATCAATGCCCTCAATTTTGAGGAGACGTAATTAAATTTATTTGTCATGAGTTAGCAACTTACCGCCACCTACTAACCCTAGAGCCATTTGGCTAATGTCACCAATCAGCTTTTCAGCGCGATTTAATATAACCAAATCATCTTGCCTTTTACGTAATCGGCGGCCTGCATCGCTAGAATCTTCATCAGAAGCTTTTCTTGCCACTGCTAACATGTGCTGTAGTTGCTGGATGGTAAATCCAAATCCTGATTCAGCCTCCAACTCTGTCATGTGATCGAATACTTGTGCTTGAAGTTCGTAGCTATAACTCATAGCCATCAGACAAGCTTCACGCTTAGGGAATTTAAAGCACGGATATGACCGCCCTTTGCTATCAATGTAATCAGCTAAAAATTTAGCTGATTGACTTTCACCTAAAACTCTTGGAGCTTTTGCCATAAAGTTTTTATGTGAAAGCTTTTTATATTGCTTGCATGGGAAGTTTAAACCTTCCACCTCAGCCTTTGCTTTTCTATCAGCATTAATGTAGTCAACCATTTCTAAGCTGGTCATAGTTGGTTGTTCAGATATAGCATTATTGATGACTGTTAATTTAGCCATGATACTGTCCTTACTTAGTAATGAACCCTTGCCACATAGGAGATCAGCCCATCGAAGCAGTATCAGCTATAACTGATTTCCTCAAAGGCTCATTCCTAAATAACGGTTCGATGCTTTAGGTGTGTGTGCATGTGGTGCACAGGGTGAAATGCATATAAAAAAGCCACATTTCTGTGGCTATTTGATTGATTTAAATATTTATTACTCTTTTGGTTGAGTAACTGTTTTACCCGCTGGTTTTGGGGGGATTTCTTCTGCCATGGTTGGACGGCCTGTGTTCTTTATCTTTACCGTTCGGGTTATGGTTTCTTTGATCGGGACTTGTTTACCTAGGCCGCTAATCCAGCCTTTAAATAAATCCAGCGTGCCATTTGGGTACAGAATTTTGTAAAAGCGTGGCGCACCTTCATCAAACCATTTAACAAGGTCTTTTTGTCCTTCTTCACCCGGCAGCCAAGCAAGGGTAACACTGGTTTCACCTGATGATTTCTCACCCTGAGTGGTGTTTTCCCAGTCGCCATCAGGGTCATCAAGGTAGCTGTCATCTTCACTTGCCGCCGTGATTTCCCCCGGCTCTAGTGATTTGATTTTAGCTAATCGAGTAAAACCTGTATCAGTATGCGGATCCTTGGTAGGGTCATCTGTTCCGGTGTAAACCCAGAGTGTCGTGCCAGCCCCTTTCGTGGGCTCCAGTGGATTTGGTACTTTTGTCATCTTAAAATTCCTTACATTTCATATTCAATTTGGTAAGTAATATCAACCGATGCCCATAGCGCCATTTCATCATCACGATTATAATCAAACCCCTTTGGCGTCATATCGGTTAATACATCACCTAAATTTGTTATGTTTTTGATTGCTGGATACAGTTTTTCTTCTACCCATTTATCTAAATCAGAATCGGTTTTGGCCGCTTTTAAAAACAGCTCAATATGAAGAATGGCTGTCCATTGATTGCTATCAAGGTACTTTGGGTCTGGGCGAGGCTCAGTTAAATAAACAGCAACAACAGGCAGTTCATTTTCATCGAAGTTGACGGGTCGCCCGTCATAAGTTGATAATTTTGGAATGCTAGCTTTGAGGCCCTCAATCACTAGCTCGCGGATCTTGGTGTGCTTAATCACTACCCCCCCTTAAAATACAGCCGTAATTGGTTATTTAAGGCATCACGCATTTCTTTACTCATGTCCTCCTCACGGACTTTAACTGCATGCTCTTCAAAGGCTTCCGTTAGCGGTTTAGAAACGGGTATTTTAACAACATCAATCGGGTAACGACTTAAACTGAGTCGTTGCATGACGTGCCATTTACCATTTTTTAACTGTTGAATAAATGCGCCTTTAAAGGTGAATTTACCCACTTTTAAAACACTGCCATGTCGTCGCTCAATCCCTCGACTTCGGGATAATTGAACGCGCGCTGTACCAAGTACAATAGCGGGCAAATTCCCCCTGTTCACAGTGATCCGCGCTTTAGGGGTTCCATGCTTTGCACTGGCCTTTTTGAGCCTTACGCGCTTGCGGATGATCTTCTGTTGGATTTTGACTTCTTTAGAAACTTGCTTAACACTGCGACTTACTGCTCGAGCAGCAATACGATTTATCGCTTGAGCTGTTGCAACGGGAGTGACTTTCTCAACAATAATGTTAAGGTTTCGAATCGCTTCATCCTTCCCCTTCATCATCATCGTCCTCAACAAAAATCATCCATTTACCATTAAATCGTTGATAGCGAGTGACCAGATAAGAGCGCCCACCAGCAACCACTTTGTCGTTTTTTCTAGGTTGATAACCCGCTGAAAAAATGACATAAGAAAGCCCATCCCCTGTGACGGGGCCGAATTCAGGTAAAAAGTGCGAATCCACCCCGATGTGGTCTATACCGTTAATAGATATAGGCTTTCCCATTCGTTTGGTGGTGAGTGCGTCCAGTCGATCTGTTAACCTCTCAAACGCACTCATAAATTAACCACCTGCTGCCGCTGTCGCTGGGAAAATATTAAGTTTTACGGGTACTAATTCCGCGCCAGCTTCAGCCGCTTCCCATGTGATACCAACAGGAACGCCGCCTTTATCTGCAACAACCCCTTTATCACCTGTCACCGCTTGACCTGCCGTTAATGCAACGCCCGCCTTTTTCTTTAGTAAAAAGACACCTTCAGCAAATCCATCACCAGTTTCCCCTGGTTCAATATTTGTTGCAGCGATACAGGCTAATGCACCCACCATGACCAAATCGCCACTGATAATAGCGGTTGCACCTGTATTTTTAATTTCAACAGTTAATCCCTGTTGTTGATAATTCTTAGCCATAACTTCTCCTTCTGGCCCCGAGGAGCCAGATTTTAGGTATAAAAAAAGCCCGTTAGGGCGAGAGGTTTTGTATTCTTAGTTTTGCTTATGGAGCTTCAACGCGCACCAATCCGCGGTAATCAACAGGAGCAACACCAGCATCGATGCGGACTTTTGTAGTTACACCGTCAGAAGTGAAACCTTCTTGTTGGTCGATATACGGCGTATCAACACCATTTAGATAAGCAACTTCGATTGTGTCAGTGCCTTTCGCTGAAGTCATATACCAAGTGGTATCGCTGTTGATATCCAAACGGGGCTCTGTGATGATTTCAGCGATATTGCGGATAGGGTTAATAATATTAGCGTTCACATCTGCGCCTTTTACGCTACCTGAACCTACTACCTGAATGGCAGCGATTTCTAACGCGGTCGGCACAAGCATAAAGGCAGGGCGAATATTTAACGTGCGTTCACCTTCTTTTTGCTTACGCATAGCGGTTCTACCGTTACCAATAGTATCAACATCCATTCCCCCCTTAATCGTGTTGCCATGGTCAGCACTAAAGAGAGGTTTATTATCGGACCGCATTTTTTCATTTTTGGTTAAAATAAGGTAAACCAGATCCCCAATCGTCGCTTTTGCAGCACTCCCCAATTTCATTGGGATATCGGTTAGCATGGACATGTCGTCATTGATAATGGCTTGACGAGAAATGCTAAACAGCTCCCCGTAAGTCGCCAGTGCAATCGTCTCTTTTTTGTCACTGGTCGTTACGTATTTATATTCTGCCCCTTCACGGACGGTACGAAGTGAATTGAAGCCCCCCATCCCTACACGCGTTGCGGTTTTAAAGTCACTAAGTTGGCCTTTCTTGGTCCATAAATCAAAGGTTTCCTCTGCTTCATTCCACCCCTGTAAAATGGATTTATTGGCAACATCGAGGAGAATATTACCGAAGTCTGAGGTTGTATGCGTAAAGGCCATCGCAATCATTTGCATTGGATTGTAACTCGCAACGCCCACACCGCGATCCGCTAATGACATACGCGCCAATTCACGTAAAGTCATGCAGTTATATGGGTTATCGGCTTGAATTTCATCATATCCTGCACGCGCCATTAATGATGCGCGGACGCTATCCCCGACAAGATTACCGTTATTCGCATAAATATGAGCACCGTAATTATTTTTATTTGTTGGTGTCGCCTCTTTGGCTACCAAATCTAAAATTTTGTCTTTTGCTTGCTCGACGGTGCAGTTGATATCTGTCAGGCACTCAACCATGATGCTGTCATGCTTACCGCCGAACATCGCAAACAAATCTTTAATACCATTCATGCGCGTTTGCTCGGCTTGTCGTGCTTGCGCCTGAATGCTTGCCGTATCTGGCTGTTGTGTATTAGTTGGATTTTGTGATTGTGGTGCAGGCTCTGTCGCCGGTGCGTTTGATGTTATTGTGTTTCGTGGGTTAGCTAAGCTATTTTTCAAGGTGTTTTGTAATGATTTCGGCATGGATTTAAATTCCTCGATGCGTTTAGATGAAAGACTGGCCATGGCTTTAACCGGCTCAATCACAGTATTAGCAAAACCGTGCTCCACGCACTCTTCTGCCGTTAACCATGTCTCTTCGCCGAGCATGGCTTCAATTTCTTCTTTGGTTTTCCCAGTTTTTTCCATGTAGGCAGGAATTAAGACGTTTTCGACCTTATCGAGCAGATCAGCATAATCTCGCATATCATTGGCATCACCCCACGACACACCCCAAGGTTTATGGATCATCATCATGGCATTTTTTGGCATTTTGACTTCGTCACCCACCATGGCAATAACGGACGCCATGGAAGCCGCTAACCCATCGATATAAACCGTAATGTTGGCATTGTGGTTTTTGAGCTGGTTATAAATGGCGATACCCTCAAAAACCTCACCGCCGGGTGAATGAATATGGAGGTTGATATGGTTGATATTGCCAAGGGAAATTAAATCTTCGGTAAATCGCTTTGCACTTATCCCCCACATCCCAATTTCGTCATAAATATAAATATCGGCTGAAGTCTCACTGGTTGCTTTCATTTGAAACCAGCTTTTCTCCGGTGCCGACATTAGCGGTTTACTCATCTTCGTGCTGTTTTTTGGTAGCATGAGATGCGCGTTTCTCGTCTGCATTGTCGTTACCTTTGTCATTGGCGGGATCTGTGTCATAAACCAATCCAAGCCGTTTATTTTCATCAATTTCCGCTTTGCGGCGGCGTTTAACTTCCGCTGGGTTTCCACCTCTAGCACGAACCCAATCACTCTCTGTTGCCGCCCCTCCTCGAATTTGTGTTTTCCATGCCGCTGACTCTTTAAGTGGATCTATCCATGGCATAACAGGCCCGCTGTATGTCGCGTTGTACAGTGAGTTACGGTCAACATCAGCCTGAACCACAATGACGCCAGCAGCGATAGCCATCTGTAACCATTGTCGATAAACAGGCCGACTAATTGAGCCGCAGAAGGTATCTTGCAAGATGTAATACCCTTCAAATGACTCCACCAGTTCTTGTCTTTGTGCGCTGTATGTTCCGTTGTAGTCACGAGCAATACTGGAATAGCTACCCCGGCTACCTGCAGCAACAGCTCTTAACTGACCGTTCCGAAAGTTTTCAAGGTTTGGGTTTGGCCTATCCGATTTGATCATGCCAACTTCTTCACCGGGCAATAAGTCATCGTAGATTATGCCCGGCTCAATGATGATATTTCGGTCTTCTTTATCTTCATCGGCATCATAGAAACTGCCATCACCTTTTTTAATGTACATCCCTAATGAAGCTGCAATCCTTGCTGCTGTAAGCTCTGCGTCCTCATAGTCCTTCAAAGAGCTTAGGCGCATTAAGATACCTGAAAATAAACTGACACCACGCACCTGATGTAACCGCCGTACATATTTTATATGCAGCATGTTTTCAGCGAGGATGGATTTGAGATCTCCCATTTGCTGTCCTGCGGTTAACAGGTTTTTGTAAACAGAATAGGATTGTGGGCGACCCCAGTTATTTAATTGGATCCCCTGTCGGATATTTTCCCCTGTATCATCAAGATGAATAGGAACAAAGTCAGGTTCAAGTGCTTCCAACCAAAACGGAATCCCCGCTTGTTTATCCAACCCCTTTTGGTTTCCTTTGACTAATTGAGCAAAGACCTCCCCATCGCGTATCCATGTTCGAACCAAGAGACGCTCAAGCATTGGGCGCGTAAATTGCCCTGTCACTTCTGGACGAATTGACCATTCAGCCCAAGCAGATCTTATTTGTTTGGCTAGTTCTTCATGGATTTGCCCTGTTATTGATAGTGGCTGAGGTTCAACGATGATTCCCCTACTACCAACAACCCGCTCCTCCATTTTATCGAGGATACCAATCACAAGATCATGGTTGTTATCTAACCACCGCGCCTGCTCGCGCAATGATTTCCCCCCAGTTTGCGTTAATTGATTGGCATTACGGGGCTCTCGCCTTGCTTTATGTTGCCGTGATGGCATTGCGGCTTCATAGGCGAGGATTTGGTTTCGTGAGCGCAAGCGACTACTGGCCCATCCTGGTGAAATCACCGATATGGCTTTATCAAGAAAATTCATTGGAACCTCGCTAATTTATAGCCGGGTGACTTGCGTTTTGTAGCACTGCTTTGTGCATATCGCCTCTCCCAGTATTCTCGCCCCTTGCGGATCTCGCTGAGGTTTTCCATTGTCATGGACTGCCCATTAAATGTGACACTTTTCCCCTGCAGTATTTCCATTTCCGCTTTTAGATACGCGTCCCTCATTTCTTTAATTTCGTCTCGGGTCATACCCATCCCCCAGATGTTGAAGACACAGGAGTCCATGCCGAACTTGCGCTAGGCTTGGTTTCTTGCGTTTCTGTTTGAGTTTGAATTGGTGTTGATTTTGGAGGAGGTTGATTAGAAGTCAGAGGTGATAGTTTAACTTCACTGATATCCGGCAACTGAGCCCACTTAGGCGGGTTCTCCCATTTGATTTTTTCGTAACCGAGTAAAATAACTAACGCATGTGCATAGACCATCAAGTCAAAAGCTTCGTTAGCCCCTTTGCCCGGCTTTGACCATTTTCCGCTGCTGTCGCGCTCTTCATACGTTAATTCATCGTAAAACGAATCATCGAGCCAGTCAGGGAAATGGACATAGTTATTACCCACAGTCTCCCGCCCTAAATGTGCGGAAATACGGTCTTTTAATTCATTTGTTTGCAACAAATAAATAGGCACATCACCACGCGCTCTTGCACGGCGGTCTGAACGTTCCGTATTATCAGGGTAGGATTTGGTAATCAGCTTGCTTTTGGCTTTACCATCTCCTTTAAACAGATAGACACGGCGCGCTAGGCCGTCTTTTTTGCATTTACGCCAAAATTGATAAGCGTTATCCGTTACCCCTTCCTCACCACCGGTATCTATCGCCATAGCGTGGACTCCCATTTCTAAATCTTCACGATCTTGAAGTGGGTAGGTTTTATCAAGTACATCAGGAATTAATATATTCCAATCTTCCGCATAAGAAGATGGGTCTATTTTTCTAGCCTCACCATCTTCGCTATAACGTAAAGAGCGAGTGATGTCGAAACGGTCTATTATCCAACGTTCACCTCTAGCGCCATAGCCTGTGACTTGAACAACAAATCGACGTTTTTTACCACCCTGCACGTCAACGGTAGCCACAAGAAAACGAACACCATCGGGTACCGTTCCATAATCCCAATACTCAGCACGAGCCTTGAGATCATCGCCGCTTCGCTGTTCTTGGCTGATTTTCGGTAAATACGGTTGCCCCCAGTCAGTGTTAATGACTGACTTTAACGTTTCCTCGCTGCCTGTTCGCTCGTATTCCTGCTCCGCATTAAGTAAGTTATAAACTAACTTTTCCCATGTTTGATAAGCCGCAGCAGGACCTTCCATCCAAAATGAAGCAATGCGTGACTCTCTTGGCTCACCTGTTATAACGCCATTTTGGTCAATCGACTGCCCCTCTCTAAGCCAAACGCCTTTATTGTTTAGCTCTCTTTTCTGTTCTGGTTCGATAATTCCCATGCAGTGTGGACACTGTAATCGTGCTGCCTTGCTACCTACTGTTGGGTCATCGCCCTCACTAAAGCCCACCATGTTTTCACGGTTTGGTAAGAAATATTCTGAACAATGCGGACATGGCCAATACCAGCGGCGGCGATCACCCCGATTATAAAGTGACAAAATCCCCGTTGTAGGTGGTGCCTCATGAGGTGTATTTCGTCGCCATTTACTGTCTGTTATTTCTCGACCAGGAGAGCTTTCAACAAGTGTTTTACCTGCGGACATAAATGTCGTTGTACGCTTTGCGGCTAGTGTGTAGGCATCACCCTCTCCGTCTATATCTTCAGGAAACCGGTCATAATCCGTTAATGCAACAAACCGATAGTCCGAAGAGGACATAATATTGACGGATGGCCAGCCAATTTTTAAATAATTCCCCGCCCTGAATGTTTTGTCATGAACGTTATTATCATTGCGGTGAGGGCTTAGTCTTTTAGCCACCTCTCGACTTGAACGAAAGGCTCTATCCAATCGTTTTTTAGAGTGTTCCCTCGCCTTTTCTTCCGTCATTTGGATGAGAAGAAAGTCTGCAGGGTCACAAACAATGACATAGACGATCCAGCCATCAATCAGCCCCAATGATTTTCCTGTTCGAGCTGGACCAACAAATATCACTGAGTCATAGCGACGATCTGCAAGGCAATTCATGGGTTCAATAATATAAGGTGTTAATGAATCATCCCACGGTATTGAAGAGCCTTCCCCCATTGGAACGCGCATATATTTTTTTACAGCCTGAGCAATTGGCATTCTACGGGGAGCTTTTAATAATGATGCGACATCCTTTCTTACCGTTGATGCTGAGGCATAATTTACTGTCATTCGTCAAAATCCTCCGCATCCATCACGCGAGAAGCGAGAATATCCCGTAATTCATCAACAATGATTTGCACCTCAGTGAGCTGCTCTGCGTTCCATCCCTTATCTCGCTCTAATTTATCGGGCCATGTATCTAAAACTTGGGTTATTGCTTTAACTAATACCGCCATTTCCAAATGCACATCGGCAACAGGAACCAATTGTTTAAGTGTGGTTTCTAGTTTTATCCGTTCGTTTTCAGACTGGAACCAATCTTTCCTATCTTTGGGTGGCATTAATGATGGATCTTGCAGACTGTTCGTATTGGCATCAGGGTCAGCGCCGAAAAGTATCGGGCCAATATCTCGTAAAGCGTAAACGGGATTTCCCCGAACCATATTTGCTATCGGGGTGTTTGCATCGAGCAATCGCTTTTTAACTGTTCCGCGATTCAAGCCGAATGCTTCAGCAATCTTAGCCACGCTCCAGTTGTAGGCGTCCCCCAGATTGCTGATGTTGGACATTGACACCTCACTCTGTCAGGTGAAAACTGATATTTTTATTTATTATCAGATAGATATAACACATTGAGGTGACAACTCATTTTCAAAACTGTCACCTCAATATCAATATTTACAAATTAAATCAAAAGGTTAGCCCACCTGCTGCTGACAGCATGAAAAATTGAAAATGAGCCGTTTTCCGCGTGGTCGCCGCCTCGTGGTAAGGGTCCCCCCTCAGGAGTACCTTTTGAATTATACGTAAAATTAATCAATCTAATGAGTTTAAGGTTTCTTTGGTGGTGAGAGTGGCTTGAAATTGCTAGACCGCTTGGGTTGATATCCTTTAACATTTATATCCCCATTATTTAGTTGCTTGTCCAGTTGTTCTCTGAATTGGTTGGGGTTCTTAAAGCCTTCGCTGCCCATGGCTTCCTCCATTTGCTATTTCATTCGTGGTAATTTTTCACCGGCGATGTAATGCTCACTTTGTTTAGTGTTGCGCTCTAAGTTAATTTGTATTCTTATAGCTTCTTCAAATGTGGCATCGCGCCAGCTAGTTGTGGTCTTTGTATCTTTATCTTGCATGGATAAAGGGAATCGTGGGCGCTTTACATTAATCTCAACCTGCAATACTGGCAGTCCTGTAATACTCTGACGTCTAAATTTAAGTCGCCCAGTCAGGCCTATTTCGTGGTTTCTATACATTGGTAGTGGCATAATAAACCCTCCTTTCAACCTGCATCATTCATAATGACCACCCTGATTTAATTGAACAAATCTCCTTCATCATTCGCTCTATTTTGGCTCCCATGCCAGATATAGTCTGCTCAATGTTTGTAATTCTTTCAGTATCGCTGGCGGGTGCCTCACCATCTAAAGCGTAGGCATTCTTAAATAGCGGGTATTCATCGGAAAGCTAATCAGCTTTGCTACACTGAGTACAAATGTGTTTAAATCTCGGCGGGTCAGTTAGTTGAATGGTATTGCACCCTTTATCTCTAACCATTGCACCTTGCTTACAATCATCACATTGATATTCTATAATAGTTGTTATCAACCTCACTGCTCTTGGCTCAAGCTTCATGTAATTACCTCAAGAGAATATATCCCGAAACAAAATGATATCTTCATGGCGTATATATTTAATTTCACTATAATTACCCTCTCACTATAAATATTATTTAGGTAATTTTTATGTATAAAATAACTTACGATTTAAAGACTAATGATGGTTCAAATACGTATGAGTTCTTTGTAAATAACATCGACGTTAATGATGTTAAAGCGCAGAACGAATTAGCCCTTAAGGATTCACTTAAATATTTCAAATCAGGAATGTCAGCAATTCGTATTATTGATATTGAATTAGTTAAGTAAATACAAAGGCGAGTTACGACTCGCCATTATTATTATTGATATGAGTCACTTATTATTTATTACTTCTATCTTCTTCAATATCTCCAATGCTCATTAATTGCCCATTGGCCTTATCTAACGCTGATAACAAAGGTTCAATCCATAGCACCGCTTGGCAATAAGTTAATGTGTTGGTGGTAGTGGTACTAACACTGGCTCGGTTAGTGTTTTGGGGATCGGCGTACATTGACCGTAATTCGTAGGTATACTTGAGCAACCCATCAGCAATAGGCTGAGGCACAGGCAAATCACAAGTAAGCTCTTTTTTGAGTATTTCTCGATATTCAATGACTTTCTCCTGTGATTTGGCTTCAGTCTGAATGCCATGGCGATAAGCTGTAGTAGCCATTTGATTAAACCGATTGAATTGAAGCGATTGTGTAGCAATGATTTTGCTTTTCTTAAAATTGTCATCTTTCAGCAGTGAATTATTTTCATATTCAGTAACAGCCCAGAAGCCTAGCCCGACAACCATAAGAAATAACCAGAATGAATTATCGATTTTCATAAATTCACCTGCTTGCCTCGGTAGTGATCTAGGGCTTTTTGGCAACGCTTTTCTAAGCTTACCTTGTCAACACCACAGGTATCGTCTCTGAGTACATATACGCCAGTTGCCAAGTAGATGGGGAATCCGATAAAGAATAAAAGTAAGCCGAGTCGAACTTTCCAAGGCATACTGCATTTTCTATCTCTCTGCGTGTTATTAGGCCTTTCCACTCTTTACCCCCTGCATAAGTCCAGCGTTTTAATTCATTGCAAGCACCAGCGATATCACCTGCATTCAGTTTCTTTAGCATCGTAGAACGCGCAAAAGCACCTGTGCCCACGTTGTAAGCAAAGGAGTAAATAGCGGCTCGGGTGTTATCGTCAATATCGACTTTGATTAGAGTGTCTACACCCTTTCTGACTATGCTGAGGTCTTTTTCAAGCAAAGCTAAACATTCTGATTCTGTATAGGTTTTTGTGGGGATAATGTCAGCGCCCGTATGCCCAAAACAAACTGTAGTGACATTCACAACATCTTTATAAGGTTTAGTTTCCATGCCTTCAAAATAAGCAATCATGCTTACAGTCAATGCAATTAAGCCACCAGCGGCAGCTTTTTTGATTTTATTTGGTATCTTTGGCATGAGCCGCCTCTTTGCGCTTATCTTCTTTTCGTTTGAAATATAAATTTGTTAAAAATGTAGCTACACCTAAAAGTAGGCTTCCCAACACCCCAATCGCTGCCCACTGCTCAGATGAGAAACCATCTAATAATTGTTTTAGCCAATAGAATGTTGAACCCGTAGAGGCAGCATAGGAGGCGCCAGTTGTTAATTTGTCCATACGCATATACCACCCCCTACGGAGTGCCCGAAATTAGTTAATAGAAAACCACCAGCAATAAAAGCCAGTGGAGGTTAATGAATTCAGTTGATATTTAGACAATAAAAACCATCAATGTGGCTAACGAGTAAGTATTAGCTATAGAAGTTAATACTTTGCTTAGATAAAAAATAATGAATATGAGAAGCTAGTCATGATCATCACTTTCTTAAATAGGTGTTTTCATGAAAAATGAACAAGGCATTGAAAAAAATAACGCTCATATATCAAATGAGCTAGCAGTTGAAGTTTATAGAATTGGATATGAATCAGGCTTGCAAGTGGTAAAAATGTTATTTTTATCTAACGGCGGTGCTGTTATAGCCTTACTTGCGCTTTTCGGTAATGTTTGGAATAAAAGCATCCCGAGTGAAATACTTATGATTTTTGCCGACTCCATGTTGTATTTTTGCGTAGGTCTAACATTGGCAATAGTAACAACTGCATTTGCTTACATTAACAATATATTGCAAGGCTTTATTTCAAACATAAAAATATCAGTGACATTGCTCATATGTATGTGTTTGTTCGGACTTTCTTCAGCTGTATTCCTTATCCTTGGCATATTCAAATCGTACTCTGCAATGTCCATATATTTTAGCTAACCGTCACAAATAACTTGGCTTTCATAACATTACTTATAACGTGAAGTGTGGTTATAATGTGAGCGTTATCAATCTTTGTATTCGGCAAAAGGTGAGTTAATGATATTTCTAAATACTGAAAATGGACCGATTAAACTAGATAAATGGGACGATATCATTTCGAAACCATCATTTATGAGTAAAATTCCCAAAGGAGAGCATCAACTAGAAAAAATCATAGGATATTATGAGGTTAAAGAAAAAGTACATTGTTCCCTATCCACCTGCAATCAACCTCACAATAAAGGATATATTGTTGTCACAACTGAAAATATCGAGACCATTATTGGTAACAGTTGTGGCAAAAATATATTTGGGGTTGAATTTGAAGGGCTAGCCTCTGACTTTGATAAGTTCAGGGAGCATGAAGAACGGAAATCAATTATATCCCAAGGCAAGCTTAACCTGCCAACTTGGCGAGAATCCCTCGAAGCTCTTAAATTTAAAGGCCGTGATATTTTATGGTCAACAATGAATATAGAGCGTTTATGTAATTCTCAGTATGTTGGAAGAACCGCCGCCAATGAATTCAGAAATATTGCTAAGAACCAAAATCCAGATATTGCCTATGACACTACAAACATAGATAAAAAACTGAAGTCATTACTTTTTGAGTTCAATAAAAAGTTTAGAGAAAGCGGAGAGGCTTTTGATTCGGTTTCTGTGGGGAAAATGCAATATATTCATGTCCTATTGCCAGAAAATAACCTAAAAAATCGATACACTTCTATTTATGAAGATCTTAAGTTGCTAGATGCCATTGAAATTAATGAGGCTGCTAGCCCTTTACTTTTAGAAGTATCAATACGAACTAGTACCATTAAGACTAGAATAGATGAACTATCTCAGTTATTTAAGGATTCAAAGCAATTCCTACAAAGAAAAAATCTTAATTTAATTAATGAAAAGCTTAAGAAAATGGAAAATGTCAGCTCAGAAGACAGAGATTCTTACTTATCTTTCCTTAATTCAATTTAATAAAAAAGCCCCGCTATTGCGAGGCTTTAAATTCGTTTACTGCCTTGCGTGTACAGCTTCGCGCAGCATATACAAAAACTATAACTTTATCGGCAGATTAGTCAAGCTTTATTCGCCGTAATGATACTTACGGTCGAATTCATCACACATCGGACGATATAGCATAAACTCAGCAACACTAATCCACGCCTTAACCCTATCCTGATATGTACGCAAACAATAACGGCCATCTTGCTCACAAAGCTCCTGCGCGATTTTATACTTGGATTTTTTATAAACATAATGCTCTTTTAGGATATTCAATAAACCAGCATCAGCTTTCATAACCTCACAAATGACCTTGTCCATTTTGCCGCCTTCAGCATCCGAACAGAACCACATACTACTGAGTGCCTTTTTATCCTTAAATTCTTCCAAGAACATTAATAACGTTTCTTTAGATAGCCCTGATGTGCGCATTCTCTTCATTGCATCTTTTAAGGCTTTTTTGGTAATTGTTGGCTCTTCTAATAACTGGTTAAACATACCCGCTGCATCTGGTACCTTACTGAATGCCGCCCATCTTCCCCACATTTTTAAACGCCCACGGATCCACACGCTTTCCAGTGTACGTAATTTTAAATGCTCTTCGCCTTTACCTGTCGTTAATGGATAAATCACTTAATACCTCTTTAGTAGGCCGCACCCTACGTTAACCGAAAACACCCAGTGCCGCTGAACGGTCTAGGAATCGAATTAAAAAAATTAATTGGCTACCATGCTCCCTTTCCCATCCGTTTGGATCCTTATGCAATTCGCTGTGGTGAATGCGACATAATGGAATAGTGAACAAGTCATGGGCTTTAGTGCCAATACCGCCCTGACCATGACCGATTAGGTGATGTGCATCGTCCGATGTAGCACCGCATACGCAACATGGCTGTGATTTAACCCACTGCAGATATTTATCATTAGTCCAGCGCTGTAATTTAGGTTTCTTCATAAAACTTGCTGGTGGTTCAGGATCTACAGAAAGTCTTAGCACTGGCTTTAACATCTCAATCTCATTCAGCGCGTCGCTGAGGTAGCGGTCAGAAAGGGAAATAAGGCCTGACGGTTTATGTTTCAGTTCATCAGGCAAAGTCATGAGCAACATTCTTCCATTGAATGTATTTAAATGTGCACCTGGTCTAAATATCACCGCGCTAAGTTCAGGGATTAATATTGGGGTTAATATCCATTGATGACTCATGATATTTTCTCCACTTCTGCATTGAGAGGCCTTATCTCAATTTCAAATCGACCACCTTTAACTACCTCACACCAAGTGATATCAACATGCTTAACTTGCTCATCGTCTTTCCAAATATTGGCATGGGTGATGGCGTCAAATGGTGCTTTTAGATAGTTATCAATATCCCTTCTGTGATAAGTGGGTGGGAACATCTTCACAATGACGGATACATTTTCAGTAATTACCCTAGGCCTTGGTCTTAATTGGGTATAAATAGCAGCTATTGCACTAGCCCGGAACGCACGCCCTTTTGCGCTGATTAACGTTTTACCGTTGATGTTCCGCCAGCAAGCATTAACACTTGGTGGAAAAGGCAGGACTAGACTTAAATATCCAGACATATTTGACCTCCACCACGGATAACAGATAAATGATTACCTTTAGCTGAATTGAACTTGGCATAGTGAGCTTGGCGATAAATTTTAACCTGCCCAATGTCATCAAATATATAATGGCGACCAAAGCCTACTTCCTGACTTTCGCAAATAGGACAATAATCAATTGATTCACAACCACCAGAGCGACCCTTGCGCCAGTGAAGATTTCCATGAAAAGTGGAACAACTTGCACACATAGGAGCATCGCAAGTGTAAGCCGATGAGAATCGGGATAATACGCCACTATCATTTCGCTCACCGATGTAGCAAATAACGCCATCACAAAGCAAATCAGCATTGCCACCACAGAACATGCATTTATTGCTAGCCATTTGTTACCACCTTATTCCAAATTGCTATTGCTGATGGCTTATCATTTACTGCAGGGCCTTTCGCCCCACAGCTATGACAATAAACATAAAACCAAGTACGGTATTCAAGAGTCTGAATGTGGAGATCTTCACTACCGCATTTGCATTGGTGAATTTCTGGCATTTTGTTTTTCACGCCCTAACCTCCACCAAAAGTCTATCTAATTTCTTAAGCGTCTCGCTCCCCATGTCCCCGATATAGGCTTTTTCAACAACCCTGATCCCACACTCAAAATCATTTCCATTAAAAGTCTCTTCTGATTTAACTTCAGCTACAGAGACTATTGGCTTACTGACTGGCTTTACTGCCCCGCTCTTTTTTAGCTTTGTTTCCCATACTGCTTTTAACTTTGTAATTGCGTGAGGATCAATGCTGTATTGCTTTGACCTCTGCTTAGTTTTCCCAGCAGCGAAATTACCGACATATTTTATGCAGCCAATTTTTTCTAACATTTCAAAAGTTCGGTGCGCAGCAGATGGTGAATAACTAGCAATATCTTTTAGGATCGGGGCATTTATTGTCTCAAACTCGCGTCCAATCCTAATAACTTCAATTCCTTGCGTGTATTGGTATTCAGTTATCATTTTATGCAGCCACCCTCTTCGCTAACCACTGTGCTTGCTCTATAAATGCCTTACCGCGCTGTTCTAATTCTTCACGGCTAATGTAATCAAATGCTTTTCCATTCCATGTTTTATCGAAAACAACAATTGCCCCGGCAAAGAATGCACCGGTTGGTTTTTGTTTTTCATCAGCGGGGATAAACCACTTCGGAACGTCAAAACCAATACGCCCACGGATAAAACAGATGTGATCTGCATTTTCTGGCCACCACACCTCACTCGTTGCTGCTTTCAATAAAAAGACATATCGACCACCAAGTTCCCGCATCGCTGAAGCATGGGACATAATGTGACGAACACCTGTTATTGCTTGCTTTCCATGATATGAGCTACGTGAGTACGGAGGATTACCAAAGGCAACACCGCCAATTTCTTTTAACTTCGCTGACCAATCTTGAGTGAGAGCGTTATCTTCCGCGGTATAGAAATGAGGTGCCTTACTATTTTCACCGTCAGTGAATAGGTCTAGGGTAAATGGTCCATAGATTGAATTAATGCCACATACAAGGTTTTCGGGTGATTGCCACTGATCCTTAATCTCTTTAAGTTCGTGAGTTGGCTGCAACTTCAGAGTATTGAGCTTTTTAACGTAATCGCTTTGCGGTGCTATTTGAGCCATGCTTTCCGCTTTAATGTTAGGGCACACTGATCCGTATGTTAGCTTCATCAGATAGCACCTCGCTGCTGGTGGGATTTAACATACTCACGCATATGCTTATAACGCTGCTGAACTTGAAAATGGTCAGCATGATGGTTTAAGTGGCGAAACTTCCTGCAAGTCACTAAATCACGACGGGATTGATTCCATCTGTTGCGAAGCTTGCTAATCGCGCGCCATTTACGTAACTGTTTGAACATGGCAATCATGCCTAGCACGTCAACACCATAGATTGTTTTAGTTTCACTACGCATCATGCTGTCACCTCTCTCGCTGCTAGCTCTGCTGCTTGCTGCCAAATACCTACCCATGCCTTACGGCCTACAAAATCAGTCATGCGACGAACGCCTGATTTCCCAGCCAGTTCACTTGCAATTTCCTCAATACGATTTTGAGGTTTTGAACGGGAACCAATGATTCTTGTGAATGCGTTATCACGCTCAACAGCATCGACCTTAACTTTTTGCTCACCAGCAAGGCGCAATGTGAGGTCATCCCACTGGTTGCGTAGTGTTCTTGGGCACTGAACGTTTTTCTTCCAAAAATCATCTTGAACAACGCGTTTGTAGAATTGGCAAATTTCTTTGTGACTATGCCCATCAACGCTAACCATTAAGCGAACTTCGTTTGCCCAATCAGTAAAATTAGGCTCCTTAGGAGCTTTGAGCCCTAAGTCTTTGAATACCTCGCACTTGCGCTCAAATAACCATTCCGCACATTTGAGGTCATTGGCTGAGCCCCATTTTTGAAAGTTAGTGCTGTAAATCACCGCCTCTGGGTAACGATTTAAAAAATCAATTTTTGACTGGTCGCTGGATTCGCTAGAATTCTGCGACGAAGAGTTAGTTACTGATGGATCATGTTTTGAAGTTACTGACGGATCGCCCCCAGATTCTGGCGGGTCAAAACGATTATTTTTGCTTGATTCTGACGGGACAGATTTTGATGCAACAGAATTTGATGCGTCAGGATTTGACGTGTCAGAAACTGGCGGTTGAGAAAGTGCAGCCATTGCCGCTGAAGCTAATTTATCAACATTTAATTGATAGATATTGCTCGCATTGCGGTTACCTTTACGACGCTTTTCGCTTGATAACCAACCGGCTTTTTCTAAGTTTTTAATAGCGGTACGTACCGTGCTTTCACCCGCACCTATTTGCCGGGCAATTGTCGGTACCGATGGCCAACAAACACCATCATCATTTGAAAAGTCAGCGAGACGGGCCATTATCGCAACAGAGGTTATCTTTAAACCTGCACTTGCGCAGCCATCCCATACATAACTTGATAGTTTTACGCTCATGCTGTTACCTATTTAACTTCTGTATAATATTTCTTGAATTGTTCGAGGGGCTCAAAACAGGGGTGCTCATAGTCATCAAGCATGAAAACAACCCGTTGCCTTGGTTTGTCCCACTCAACAACATGGACGACGCGTCCCCGCTTATCTCTAAAGTAACGATTGAGGTTCTTATGTTTTTCATTGGACACGATTCCCTCTCCCAAAAGTTGCATTAAAATCATCTACCAACCACTCAACAAACTTGTAGTTGGTCTCTTGCCGCCCTTCTGGTACCTTTAGTTCATAGACAAAACGACCGTCGCGGATAGATGCGCGTACTTGCGTTCTACCCCGTAAATTCGTTAAACTGCTCATGCTAGTTACTCCACACAAGTTGTTATTAGCACCCGACGCCTCGGACCGCATATCTGGGGCGTCAACCTTTCTAGCTATGCTCATCATGGTTTAATCCCATAAACACTTTCCAAAGAACCAACAAACCCAAGCGCATAAGCAAAGACTTTTTCCATCTTTCTGTAGATAGCCTTTGTTTCATCTGGTGTTAGAACGCCATCAGAAATACTGTCTTTGATTAAAACGCTTAAAGCCCCTTGCATTGCACCAAGGCGCATTTGAATATCAAATAACTCAACCGTATCTAAGCTCTCAGCTTCAATTTTTACTACCGGTGTAATTCCGTGACGTTCCATGTGATAAGCCACCAGCGCTTTGGTACCTGATAATTCCTCAATCGCTTCAAGCTCATCATTTTCAAAGAAACGACAGCCGTTTTTCTCATACAGCTTGTTATTGAAAGTAGTTTCAGAAATACCCAACGCACCCGCCATTGCTGAACGACCACCAGGGAATGCTTTACACATTTCTTTCACGACTTCTTTTAATGTTTGTTTGCACATATCTACAATTCCGTTGTTTTGTTGGTAGTTAACTCAGTTAGTTGGTTTTGGTATCGTTTTGGTAAAGCTGAGGATTGAATTTCAATTTTCCTTTTGTGATTTTTTCAATTTGATAAGCTCGACCTTGAGGAATTATTTCGCCCCACCCACTTACGGATGGATGTTTAATTCCTAAAGCTTTAGCTGTATTGCATGAACCACCGAAGTAAGAGATAACATCACTTTTTTTCATTTTGAGGCCTCATAATGTACTGTCTAATCCATAATGTAGGATATCCAACATTACAATGTCAAGAAACTTACAATGATAAGTGGTAGGCTATCCTACATGAGCATGGGAGATAGAATTCGCGAAAGGCGAAAAGAGCTAAAATTAACCCAAGAAGCACTAGCTAAAATCGCTGGTGTGAATCGTGTCACCGTTACTGGATGGGAGAAAGATGATTACCAACCGAACGGAGCCAACCTTCAGGCACTAGCGGAAGCACTAAAGTGCAACCCTATCTGGTTAGTTGAAGGAACTGGAAGTTGCGATGCCCCATACACAAGAGGCTTGTCGGTGTCTGTTCGTGAGTTGCCTGTGTTGTCTTGGGTTCAAGCTGGAACTTGGACTGAAACTGATTCAGGGGTTTGCCTTGATGATGTTAACGAATATATAACAACCACCCTCAGCCTCTCTAGTGATGCTTTCGCTTTGCGTGTAAATGGCTCTTCAATGACTACAATTGTTAAGGATGCTTCCATCCCAGACGGCTCAATAGTTATCGTTGAACCTGATTTGACACGCTTTTCATCTATAAATGGGAAAATTGTTGTTGCTTATATTCATGGCGGAACAGAAGCAACATTAAAAAAATTCGTAGAAGACTGGCCGAACAGGTACCTTATCCCTTTAAACCCTTTCTATAAGACAATAGACTTCGATGAGAACTGCAGGATTGTAGGTGTCGTCAAGCAAGTTTTAATTGATTTTTAATTTTCATTGCTACCAACCCCCCATTGGTAGTTCCTTGTATTAGCCCTCATTACTAACCCCTCAAAAAAATAAATGTAAGTTTCCCTACATTTTAGCTTGACATGCCAATGTCGGATATCCTACATTGAATACATCAAAGCAATGGAGAGAAACTCATGCAAACCAATTCAAATGAACCAATCGTTACTTTTAGCGTAGCTATGTCGCAAGAAGATGCTGCGGCATGGATTATGGAAAAAGCCGCTGAACTTCAAAAGCTGGCGGCACTTAAAGCTAAGCAAGCCGACTTACAGCGCCAACTGGAAAAGCTCGATGAAGATATTTTCGACCAGTCTGAACGCTGCCAAGTCATTATTAATGCTTAACTAAATTCAATTGTGTGGAGTTCTAGCTATGTCGAATAAAGCAAATAAAACAACAGGAAATATTATTGAGTTGAAAATCAATGGCGCCACGGTTTGTTATTTGAGAACGGATGGCTCGGTAGCTGCGGATTACTTGTCATTTATCGCAAAAACCACTGAAGTCTTAATGCTGGATAGAAATTCGCTAGAACTAGAGGCTAATGCGTTCGGGAAAACTATCCAACATGGCTACAGTGCATTCCCAACAGTTAATGCTTCTTCCCTTGAGGCGATTGAATCTCGGACTTTTCAAGGGTCTCAAGATGTTTTTGGAGGTCAGAAATGATCCCCCTAACAACATCAGGACTTAATGCGAAGAAATTAGTTTCTTGAGCCTGGTCTAAGGACTGCATTGGCGAAGATAGATACTGTAGTTTCATAACTAAAGCGTCATATCCTCTCAAGGGTCCGATTTGGTAGCCAGATATAGGAAATACAGGGATATCATCTTTCTTAGACATTTTTAATCCTTATTGTTATTGCGGAATAACAATAATACCACAGCCGCCTGATGTGGATAAGTTAGTTCAGGCAACCTTATAAACTGTGTGGAGTGCTTAGCATGCTTGTTCTTACAAGAAATCCATCTGAAGCTTTAATTATCAATAAAGATATAAGAATTGTTATTCTCGGTGTTAAAGGTACCCAAGTGCGGATCGGTATCGAAGCGCCAAAGAATATCGGAATTTGTCGCGAAGAAATCTATAACTTAGTTCAAGAGGAAATTAAAAACGCCACTGCTAGTAATAAATGACCCTTGTAGTTTTTGGCGGTGTTGTGCCGCCCTTTTTCATAATACATAAGGCCACTGATATTCAGTGTTCATACTAGGTAAATATATTCATTATTTGTCAGTGGTCTTATTTATTGTGTGGAGCGTTAATAATTATGCGGAGATTAACAGATGAAACGTTTTCCAATTACTAGCTGTGTTATTTTTAAAGCTGAATTACCCAGCGCCGAAGCTTTAGAAGAACATTTAAAAGAATTACCCTTTGTTGATATTTTAGAATCACATTCTATTAGCTACGGATTCATTCCTAATAAAATCACTGGTGAATTAGTTACACCAATTGAAGGTGGCTATATTATTACTTTTCGTATTGATGAAAAGATACTCCCAAAAGCGGCTATCGCATTTGAGGTTAATAGACGCATTGAGAAATTGAAAGAACAAGGTATCGATGATTTTCTTGAAGCTGAGCTAAAACACATTGCAGTAGAAGAAATGCTAAAGGTCGCTTTAACTAAAACAAAAATCATCACTGCTCTTTATCATGTTAAAAAGGGTTTCCTGTTTGTATCCACAACGCGAAAGCCAGATCATCAAGCGCTATTAGGCAGTTTAGTGAAAGCTTGTGGCACTGTAAAAACTGAAACTTTTCACATTGATGATGCAAAAAATGGAATTACAACACGGTTATCTAACCACATTGATAATGAACCACCAGCAGAATGCTTCGGTCATGACCTTTATCCTGGTAATTTTCTTTTGCTTCAACGTAAGCTTGATAAAAAACTCGAAACCCTAAAATATGATGCTGAACTTAATTTAATCCGAGAGCAAGTTAAAGATTCAATTGATAGTCATTTTAAAGTTTGTTTAATTGAATTAAGTACCTTTGATATTAGCTTTAAGCTTACAGATGATTTTGATTTTAAAAATATCAAACCATTAATAGAAATCGACTGTGACGGGGATAAAGCTTTTCGTTATCGACACACAAACGCTGTATTTATGTTTCACATGGTTAATACCATCGAGCTATTAATCGAATTATTAAAATATAAAGAAAAAACAGAATAACTATTTAGCCAACACCAAGGAATTTAATTCTCTTTATTGAGAAACGGGATCTTGTTATCTAAATTTTGTGTGGAGTATTAATTATGTCGAAAGAGCTAACGTTAAGTGAGTTATTAATTCAGCGTTGCGTTGAATTTGCTAATAGCGAGCAGGCCGTAGAAATTATTGATAAAGGCATCACTAAATTATTTACCAGTGTTGTTGATGACGCCTTTCGTTCCTATAGCGATTTTGGTAAGGCATTTAAAAATGCAATGGAGGATGCATTACCAGCGAATATAGAGGATGTGGTTGATTTGAAAAAATACAACACACTGGTTGCTGAAAAAATGCGTAACTCTTGGGAGAATTCAGGTATTGAAGCTGATTTACAAGAAAAAGTTATCGCTTTAGTAAAAGATTTCACAAGTGACGATGAGTGCCCTAAATACATTAAAGCCTCTGATTTGTGGGAAGCTTTTATTGAAGATAATAGTGAATCAGCAATGGAAAACCAATGGGAGTCACCGCAAGTCTTTATTAATGATGAGCATGATGGGTTTATTCAAGTCGGCATACATCCAGAAGAAAGGTCAACATCAAGATATTCGTCTAATTCAGTTAGCGCATATAGCTGTGATTATAGTTTCCATTTAAGTATTCAACGTACAGGCGGTTACAACAGCGAACCTCTACTGCAGGATGATAACAATGTGTATGAATTAATTGCGGGCAAGGTGAATGACAAGATTTTAGGTAAGAAAATAGTTAAAGCATATTCCCGTTTCGACAAATTAGTCTTAGCGCTTTATTACGGTGGGAGTCTCTTGGTGTGGGATGAGTCACCAGAAGGTATTTGTTATAGCAACGGTTGGGATTAATGAGAGGCTGACATGAAAGAGCGCGGAATTATTTTTAACTCAGAAATGGTACGCGCCATCATTGATGGCCGTAAAACTCAAACTCGCTGCATTGCTAAATTCAAACCAATTGATAAGGCTCTTAACTTGAACTATAGCGGTTTAAGGGCTGGAAATTATCACGCAGGCGTCAAAGATGGTCGCTGTGTTCTGCGCTCCACTGATGGTGCCACTTGGAATGACAGGACGTACCCTCTTACCTGTCCTTACGGTAAGGTTGGCGATCGCCTTTGGGTTCGTGAAACATGGCAAGGTCCGTTAGTTGATAGCGAAAAAGCTTACGACCTATTTAAAGATCCGACCCCATACCAAAAAGTAGAAAACTGTGTTTATAAGGCTGATGGTGGGTATGCGCCTGAATATATCGATTGCGATGATAATTTTCGGCAAGGCTGGAGACCCTCAAGTAATATGCCTCGTTGGGCTTCACGCATTACATTAGAAATTAATGATGTTCGCGTAGAGCGCTTGCAATCAATTAGTGAAGAAGACGCCAAGGCAGAAGGCTTTGATAATTCACAATCTGACGCTGCTAATTCAATTGGGTGGTTTGAAAAACCAATAAGAGCATTTCGGCGTGATTGGGAAAATATTAACGGCACTGACGGATGGAATAATAATCCGTGGGTGTGGGTTATTGAATTTAAGCGAGTGTGATTATGAATAACAAACTTACAGAAGAAATTGAAATACTTCAGCGTAATGCTGGAACTGAACTCAAACTATCTTGGGATATTCACCGCTGGAGCATGGTTCTGATGATTGCCGACCACTATTTATCAATTGGTAATGTCAAAGAAGCTCGCTCATGGATTCAGAGCATTTACCAATGGGTTGAGCCTGAAATGTGCAATGACATGAAAGCTCATTCTGGTGATTTGAACTCCTGGTTCAATCAGCAAATGGAAAAATCAGTAAGCCATGAAGAGGCGCTAAAATTTATTCGTCAACTATGCCCTGAAATTGAAAAGCTACGGAAAGAACCACTATTCAACAAAGAACAAATGAAGCTTGGTGTTCTATTTGCACGTAATCATTTAATTAGTGCGTATCGAGCTAATTTTATTGATTGCGATTCAAAAGAGTTTGCTAAGTTTATGGGCCTACTAACTCACGTAGCAAGTGAATCGATTGATATTGAATTAATGATGCCTGATGTACTGGCGTGTAATGAACAAGCTGAAGAATGGATTAAAACTGAAATGGAACAGCAGAATAAGGCATAGCATCCACCAGCATTTACTTAAATCAGTTAACAAAGATATTTAATTTTTAAATCTGTATGCGGCAGATGTGGAGATAATTATGAATACAAGCCTTTCAGTTGAATGCTTGCCAATTTCAAAGTATTGCGAGTTATTTGGCGAGACAACAGAAGCAATCAATAAACGGTTACAAAGGCTAGTCTGGCATGAGGGAGTTCACGTATTGAAAATTGAAGGCGTAAAAGAACGCTGGATTGATATAAAGGAAGTCAATAAATGGGCCAGACAAAACAAATCCTCCCTCGCGGAGTAATGATCCGAAAACATAAATCAGGGGAAACAATTAATATTTCATTCACGTTTAAAGGGGTTCATTGCAGAGAACCCCTATCTAATCTTGAAGTTAACCCTAAAAATATAAAATATGCAGAACGTTTATTAGGCGAAATATATAACAAAATTGAAAAAGGTATTTTTTCTTATGTTGAATATTTTCCTAAATCATCAAAATTAAAAGTATTTGGCAACAAACACAGAGGTAGAAATATCAATGAATATCTGGACGAATATTTAGATATTTGTGAAACCAGAGGTTTATCCCCTTCCACAATTGGTGGCTATAAAAAATGTAAAAGTGCCCTTTCTACACTGCATGATTTATCAGTGGTAGATTTGACGCCCGGCATATTAAAAACATGGATCCAAAAACAAAAGACATCATTAAAAACAATTAGGAACCAGCTATCTTTTTTGCGTAGCGCATTAGATGAAGCGGTAACCGATGGTTTAATTACATCCAATCCTGCAAATATGGTGACAGCATCGAGATATCAATCTAAAAATAGTCCATCAGATAGTGACTACATTGTGGATCCTTTAACGCCAGAGGAAGTAACCGCTATATATAATGCAGTAAGGTATGAGCAATGGAAAAATTTATTCCAGTTTGCAATTAATACCGGGCTCCCCCTGTGTCAGGATAGTTGTCGCCTCAGTTTTTCATAAAAATATAACAGGGAGCGGTAAGTTAGATATTAGTGAAGCATTATCCTGAAGATCATAAGAAAGCCATCATTAGAAAGCTGGTTGAAAGTGGCTTATCATTACGCCAATTCGCAAAGCTAGAAAGTATCAACTTATCTACTTTGTATTCATGGCGAGATAAGTATTTAAAAGCAGGTTCTAGTTTGGCTGATAGCAATAGTTCAGATGGTTGGTCACCAGAGCAAAAGTTCTCAATTGTTTTAGAAACAGCAGCATTGAGCGAAATTGAGTTAAGTGAGTATTGCCGTGAAAAAGGGCTTTACCCTGAGCAAGTTAAAGAATGGAAGCGAAGCTGCATTGCAGGCAATCAAACTAAAGCCCAGCAACGTAAGCAATTAACCCAAGAGCGAAAGGATGATCGTAAGCGGATTAAAGAGTTAGAAAGAGAGTTAAAGCGCAAAGATGCTGCGCTTGCTGAAACGGCAGCGTTGTTGGTGCTCAGAAAAAAGTTAAATGCCTACTGGGGGGAAGACGAGGACAATTAACCTCACTCACAGATAGGCAGCATTACGCATCTCTGATTGATGAAGCAGTCGGCTCAGGTGCTAGAAAAGAGAAAGCCTGTGAAGAAGTTGGTATGTCTGTACGCACATTACAACGCTGGCAGGAAAGCGGTGAAATCAGTGGTGACAAAAGACCTACAGCTGATAGGCCAGAACCGAGTAACAAGCTCACTGAGGAAGAGCAGCAAGCGATATTAGCTACCTGTAACCAAGAAGAATACGCCAATTTAGGGCCAAGTCAGATAGTGCCAATGCTGGCAGATAACGGGCAATATCTCGCGTCTGAATCGAGCTTTTATCGTGTGTTGAAAGCCAATGACCAGCTAGCCCATCGAGGTAAAGCAAAACCTAAAGGTAGCCGAGCTAAACCTAAGGGGTACACAGCGACAGCGCCAAACCAAGTGTGGACTTGGGATATTAGTTACTGCCCGTCAACGGTCATTGGTCGGTTCTTCTACCTCTACATGATAATCGACATCTTCAGCCGTAAGGTTGTCGGGTGGGAAGTTCATGACAGTGAATCAGGTGAACATGCTGCCCAATTGCTTGAGCGCACGCTCTGGTCTGAGAAATGCGTTAAAAAAGACGTGGTATTGCATTCAGATAACGGTAGCCCGATGAAATGTTTGACGATGCAAGCCAAAATGCTTGATATGGGTGTCATTGGCTCTCGTAGCCGCCCCGGTGTCAGCAATGATAATCCGTACTCAGAATCATTGTTCCGCACGGTCAAATACAGTCACCGCTGGCCAAGCGAAGGCTTTAAAAGCCTTGAAGATGCAAGAGCTTGGATGAAAGGCTTCGCTCAATGGTACAACACTGAGCACAGGCATAGTCGCATCAAATTCGTGACACCAGCGCAACGCCATAATGGTGAAGATAAAGCGATATTGGCAAGACGCCATGAGCTATATACCAAAGCGCAAAAAAAGAACCCTAACCGCTGGTCAAAGGGTATTAGAAACTGGGAGGAAATCGGTGATGTGAAATTAAACCCAGAGAACAAAAAAGAAGCTGCTTAACAGCTCAGGCGACAACTACCTTGAAAAACGCCGGGCTACGTAGTTCTGAGTTATGCGCACTTAGCTGGGGCGATATTGATTTCATAGGCAGGACTGCTCACGTACAAGCAGCTAGTGTTGTTGGAGTCATTAAAGGTACAAAAACAAAAGCAGGAACGCGGATCATAGAGTTGAATGAAGATGCAATGGCCGCAATCAATAATCAAAAACCATTTACTTTTTTAAAAAATGAAACCATTTTCGAAGACCCAAAAACAAATAAAGCATGGGCTGGTGCGGATGCAATTCGAAAAAAAGCATGGGTACCGACATTAAAGAAAGCTGGCGTACGATATAGAAACCCGTACCAAACCCGACACACATTTGCGATCAAGCATATTAGTAACGGCGTTAACCTATTTTGGCTGGCTTCACAGATGGGACATAAAGGCCCTGAAATGCTATTTAGACACTACGGTGCATACTTAAAAGAGTACGATGGCAACACCTCGATTTTAAAGAGAATAGACACTAAATAGCCACTGCTAGGACTACGGTTAAGCCGCAAATCATGCGCAGGGTAATATTTATCTAATAATCATTTATATAACAATAGGTTAAGTTATTCCAGATGCGGGTTCAACTTCCGCCGCTTGGTCTTCCAACCAAGAAGCTGCGAGTAGTAAAGCACCAAACGCATCAGCCGGCGCATTCGTCAAAGACATTCCTCTCACAGTTAAAAATTCGCGAACCTCTGCTTCTGTAATTTCAGAATCGTAATCATTCGCTAACATTGAAACTGCTGGGGATCCACCTGCAAACAGAGCTTGGTAATCCGCATTAACCGCATTGATATCGAGATCTTTCGCCATGCGTGACCACAACTCATCTTGTTCCAATGGCCATGATGCTTTTAATTTATCTTGAGCAATCATATCAATAAGCGGCTTTACGAGGCTATCAGAGGGACTACGTTGAAATAGTGTCCCCAAAATACGGCAGACGATTGAAAATTCGTTCATATATTATCCTATTTTACAGATTCAGTAGTCACACCTCGTGACCGAAGCAGTTACTTTCAGTATATCGAAAAAATAGGAAAGATATTAGGGGTGATGATTGCGAGTGATCACAAAGACCACTCGCAACAAAGAAGTGGCTAATAACCGCGTTGCATATCAACCACACCAACAGGGGCTTGGCCTGCTTCAATGCGTTCAATATTACTGACAATCATATCCATGGCTTCTTTCGGTTTTGTAAAGGCCGCAACATGGGGAGTGATAGCGATACGTGGATGTGTCCAGAACGGGTGCATTTGCGATAACGGCTCACTCGCAAAAACATCCAGTGCAGCACCTGCAACTTGCCCTGATTCAAGCGCTACAAGCAAATCTTGTTCAACCAAATGGGCTCCACGTGCAAGGTTAATGACATATGCCCCTTGCTGTAGCTGGCTAAACAGCTGCTGGTTTAAAATTCCCACCGTTTCTGGTGTACTTGGCAGAAGGTTAATAACCACACGGGTACCAGAAAGAAAACTGGCTAATTGGTCATTACCAAAATAACTTTTCACGTTATCTAGTTGCTTTTCAGAGCGGCTCCATGTTCTTACATGAAAACCAAAGCTAACTAAGCGCTTTGCAACGGCTTGCCCTAATGCACCAGCCCCCATCACACCGATAACAAAATCTTCGTGTTGATAAGCTGGTAACTGCTTCCATTGACGCTGTGATTGCAACTGCCGGTATTCATCCATGCGACGAAAATAGCTTAACACTTTCGCGCAAGCGTACTCTTCCATTTGGATCGCCATACCCGTGTCTTCCAAACGCATGACAGGAACGCCTGCCGGTAAGGTGCCAGGTTTGTCTTGTTCTTGCTTTAAAATAGCATCCACCCCCGCACCTAACGCGAAAATACCTTTTAAATCACTTCGGCCAGCAAGGCATTCATAAGGCGGTAACCAAACCATGGCATAATCCGCACTTTGGTTATCCCCTTTTTCCCATTGGCGAATATTCACCTGTGGTAATCGCGCTTTCATACCGTCAATCCACTGTTTTGAATCAAAAAATGGATGGTAAAATAAAATATTCATGGCAACTCCTCTTTGGTTTCTAACAGAGTGTGCCGAATGGCATTTCTTTTCAAGTTAATCAAGCCTATACACGCTACTCAATCAGAAATTTGTTAACTAGCTAACGGTTTTTACCTCCACGACTTGCCGTTTTAAATTAACATCAAGAGTATTATTTACCTTAGTCGGTCACATTTAAGATTAGATAATAATCAAATTGTTTTTTATTTAGCTAAACAGCAACAAAAGTCGGAAAAAGGAGAAATAGGGAGTTGACGTAAGACGCTATTTTCCCTATAGTAGCGCCCCGTTGCAGAGCAGGTTTTTATTCCCTACTCCACAACAGATTTAGAAAAACGGTGAGGTGTCCGAGAGGCTGAAGGAGCACGCCTGGAAAGTGTGTATACGGCAACGTATCGAGGGTTCGAATCCCTCCCTCACCGCCATTTTTCTTCTAGTTCTTACCCTCTCTTTCTTGATATTCCATCCCTTTGTTTTGTTTCTCTTTCGGTTCTATACCTACTCCTTGTGCATGGTATTCACGGCTAATATCTTCCCAGAGTTCTGCATTTTCTACTCCTGCTACTTTTGGGTCAAACACTGGGTCAACACCGAGTTTTTCCTGCCGCTCAAAGTCACGCAGTGCCCGTAATGCAGGTTTTGATAGGAAGACAATGGCGATAAGATTGAGGTAGCTCATGCTACCGAACCCGATATCACCAAGACTCCACATTAAACTGACTGATTGCACGCTTCCTATAAAAACAATAATCAAAAATACAAATTTCAGTATCAATTTGAGAATGGGGTAACGCAATTTTCTATCAAGATAAACAATTGTGGTTTCTGCGATATAGTAATAAGCCATCAATGTTGTGAATGCGAATAAAAATACAGCGATTGAGACGAATCCTGATCCTGCGGAAGTAAAGACGGTTGATACCGCCATCTGAGTCCATGCGGTTCCTGCTGCAACCCCTGGGACATATTCAACTAAGGCCGTTGCCGAACCATCGGGAAAAACGTTATACATATTCGTGACAAGGATCATCAGACCCGATGCTGTACACACAACGACAGTATCAATATAAATCGAAAATGCTTGGATCAGCCCTTGTTTTACAGGATGGCTTACCTCAGCGGCCGCAGAGCTAAATGTGGCTTCACCCGCACCGGCCACATTGGAAAAAACCGCACGACGCACCCCCCATGAAACAGCCGTACCAATAATACCACCGAATACAGCGTCCATTCCCATCGCACTGCGGAAAATTAAACTGAACATAGCCGGCACTTGTTCGTAATGGCTACCCAAGATGATCACCATCATGACGATATAAGCCAAAGCCATAATTGGTACAATCTTATCTGCTGCACTCGCAATACGTTTTATACCACCAAAAATTAGCCACGCCATCAGCACTGTCACAATGCTGCCTGTCGCAATTGGGGGTAAGTTGAATGAGGATTGGAAGGAATCCGCTATGGTATTGGCTTGAATACCCGGAACCAGTACACCATAAGATAGGCAAATAACGGCAGCCACCATAATGGCAAATGGCTTCAATTTTAACCCTTTCTCGATATAGTAAGGGGAGCCTCCACGGTATTGGTCATCAGAGCGCTGTTTGTATATTTGAGCGAGTGTGGATTCGATAAATGCACTTGCTCCGCCTAATAACCCCATGACAACCATCCAAAAAATCGCACCGGGGCCACCTGCGGCAATGGCTGTCGCCACCCCCGCGATATTCCCCACCCCCACACGTCCTGACAACGCTAAACAGAATGCTTGGAAGGAGGAAATGCCTTCTTTTGACGCTTTATTTTCCTTTAACAAACACACCATTTTAATAAGGTAGCGAAACTGTACACCGCGAGTCGCTAATGTAAAATAGAGCCCAACACCTAGCGATAATACCACTAATGCATTACCCCAGATGTAACCAACGATTGTATTAACGATGGCTTCCATTTTGTACTCCTTCGTTATTGTAATTGTTTATTTGTATTTGCAGGGTAAAAAAAACCTGAGTCCACTTGGGCACTCAGGTCAACGTTTTTACTGATGGATAAACCAGATAACCTTGGTTTGAGTATATTGTTCAAATGCCTCTAAGCCGTTATCTTTACCGCCAAAACCTGATTGACGAAAGCCACCAAACGGTGTTGTGATATTACCTTCACTAAAGCCATTGACTGAAACAGTGCCTGCGTTAATGCGCTGTGCAATTTGCATGGCTCGGTGAATGTTTTGACTATAAAATGAAGCCGCTAAACCATATTGAGTGTCATTGGCAAAAGCGACCGCTTCATCATCTGTTTTAAAGGATGTAACGGCTAAGATAGGGCCAAAAACTTCATGCTTAAATAGCGACATGTCAGGTGTGACCTCATCAAAAATTGTCGGCTCGATGTACCACCCAGCACCTAATTCATGATGGATTTTCCCACCCGCAATTAATTTTCCTCCCTCTTTTACCGTGGTATCTAAAAAGGATTTTACTTTCTCAAAATGAGCCTGTTCGACCATTGGCCCAATTGAAACATCCGCTTGCCTTGGGTCACCCACTTTCCATTCTTTAACCGCTACAGCAAGCTTGTCTAATAGTGTTTTTTTGATACTTTCATGCACAATTAAACGAGAACCGCAGCTGCAATTTTCACTCATATTCCAAAAGGCAGCCGCCATAATATGTGGAATTGCCGCGTCAATGTTTGCATCTTCAAACACTACTTGAGGACTTTTACCGCCACATTCGAGCACAATTTCCTTTAAGTTACTTTCGGCGGAATATTTTAAAAATAAGCGTCCCACATCTGTTGAACCGGTGAATGACACCATATCAACATCATGATGGCGACCAAGGGCTTCCCCGACTTTTTCACCTAATCCACAAACTAAACTTAATGCACCTTGAGGGACACCTGCCTCATAGGCCAGTTCCACCATACGATAGGCACTTAATGAGGTTAATTCGGCAGGCTTCACAATCACCGAGTTTCCTACAGCAAGCGCGGGAGCCACTTTCCATGCAAACATTTGAGCAGGAAAATTCCACGGTAACACCGCCCCAACCACGCCAATAGGCTCGTGCACTATCAGCCCCAATTCTTGATGACTTGTCGGTGCAATTTTGCCAAACAGTTTGTCAATCGCTTCGGCATACCAATAAAAGGTTTCAATGGTTGCGGGTAAATCAGTATTTAAACATTCAGTGATAGGCTTACCTGCATCTATACAATCTAGTGCCGCTAGTTCTTCACTGTGCAGTTCAATGAGACTAGCCCACTTAAGCATGATAGCTTTACGTTCTTGAGGTGATAACCCGCGCCATTCACCTTGATTGAACGTGTCACGTGCTACCTGTACAGCGACATTAATATCGTTCGCATCACCGTCAGCAATAAAACCAATAACGCTATTATCGATTGGGGTACGGTTTTCTAATTTATTTTGCTGTTCTGCATGCCCCGCAATTAAATTGCCAGCCCACAGTTTTCCTTGTTTTGCACGTTCAAATACCTGCTGTTGGGTCATGGTCATATTTCCCCCTAGCGTTTAATCAATTTAATGAATTCATCGCGTTCTTGAGACGCTATATTTGACAGAGGCAAACGGACCGGGCCTACATTGAATGTGCCATTCAAGCAACCCGCTTTGGCTTTTTGGTTATAGTTTCCTGATTCCATTGAGTAAATTGCAGGATAAATTTCATTCATAATCTGCTTAGCGAGTTGCCAGTCACCCGCTTGCGCCGCATTAAAAATAGCAACTTGCTCTGCTGGGAATACATTCCCAGCTCCTGCTATCCAACTTTTTGAACCCCAAAAGAAGAAATCTACTGGTTGGTCATCACAACCACAAATGACCTCAAAATTTTTGAATGGTGTTTGTAATAGATGCAGTGCTCGGCTAAAGCTTCCACTGCTTTCTTTGATAGCGACAATATTGTCAATTTCAGCTAGCTTGATAACCGTTTCAATGTCAATTTCAATACCGATCCGAGCTGGGAAGTTGTACATAATAATGGGTAATGGTGTTGATTTTGCGACTTTTTCATAGTGGGCGTACACCCCTTGCTGATCCGGTAAACTGTACGGAGGTGGCGATAACATTAATCCTTCATAGCCCAGTTCTTGAGCTTGTTTCGCTCGTGCAATGGCACCTTCAGTTGATAAGTCGTTAATACCCGCAATTAGTGTCACTCGCCCTTTTGCAATTTTACAAACCGTAGACAGCACGGTTTTACGTTCATCTTCATTTAATGCGTAATACTCTCCCGTGGTCCCGCATACCACTAAACCGGTAACTCCGCGCTCAATAAGTTTTTCAGTTAACTCTGCAAGCGCACTGATATTTAATGTTAAATCATCATGAAATGGCGTGACTAAAGGAACAAGAATGCCATGGAAATTCATTTGAATTCTCCTCAATATTAAAGAAATCGCTCAATGGAAAAAGGGATGCAATCGATACTTGTCGGTTGCTGATGAATAAAACTATTAACGATATCTGCGGTGATCGCTGCTTGGGTTAGCCCTAAGTGTTGGTGACCAAAAGCAAAAATATAAGGGCCTTTATGGTCGATCACCGGCAAAGAGTCAGACGTTGATGGGCGAAATCCCATCCACGGTGTAGATTGTTGGCTGTTCAATGGCGTTTTCAGCATCGGCTGCGCTAACGGTAGAAAATGTTGAGCGCGTTGCATATTGGCTGGACGCTTTAGCCCCGCATACTCCACGGTTCCCGCGAGGCGTAACCCTTGAGACATTGGCGTCATAATAAAACGTCTATCCATACTTGATACGGGTATTGATAATCGTCCCAATTCATGGGGCAACATCAAATGATAACCGCGCTCAGTTTCTAACGGCACATTGATGCGACTAACCATTCTCACTAGTGATTTGGAAAATGCGCCGCCTGCAATAACAATTTTTTGGCCTGTGAACTGGCCTTGGGTCGTTGTCAATACCGCTTGTTGATTCGACGTCGATGTAATTTCTGTTACTTCACAGTGGGTTAATACTTGTCCACCCGCGTGTAAAAACGCCTCAGTCAGCTTTTGGTGTAATGCACATAAATCCACAACATGGCCGGTATCTGGATAAAAAATACCCCCGATTTGCCTTTCGGATAAAGCAGGTTCGCGTGTTAGTAGCGCATCTTGATCAATCAATTGATTAGCTATACCAACACGTTGCAAGTACTCACTGTGCTGGCTTAACTTATCGAGCGTTTCTTTTTTCTCAGCCACCAACAGTGAACCCTTCATTTTGACAAGATCACTTAATTGCCATTTCTGAATAAATACTTGCCATGAATCGAAAGCGGCACTGTTTAATGTCATCAATGTATGATGGATATGGGTAAAGGGCTTATGGCGCATGTTACCTAACAGCTTGATTAACCAAGGTGTTAACGGTAATAAGTAACGCCAATCCAGACGCAGAGGGCCCAATGGGTCAAGGAGCATTTTTGGAATTGATGTTAAAACACTCGGATCAGCAATCGGGAAAACCTGTTCTGTCGCAATATGCCCTGCGTTGCCAAATGAGGCACCTTGGCCAATTTCCTGTTTATCAAGCAGCAACACTTGTGAGCCATTCGCTTGCACTGTCAGTGCGATACTCAAACCAATAATGCCACCACCCACCACGATCACTGGATATTTACGTTCCATTTCATACCCCTATGCCACCGAGATCCCAAAACGAAATGGATCTTGTTCATCTATCAATAAGGTATTTTTTCCGCTGATATAGGCATGCCCGCGAATAGTCGGAATAATGCCGTTTTCATCAGCCTGTTGAAAACTAGCCTGAAATTGGCTGCCAATGACGCTGGCTTGATGCCAGATTTCCCCTGCCGCCAGCTTTTTATCTGCAGCTAAGCAGGCGAGTTTAGCGCTAGTCCCTGTTCCGCAAGGCGAGCGGTCATATGCGCCACCTGGGCATAACACAAAACTTTGGCTATTGGCATTGGGGTGTGAACCGAATAATTCGATATGGTCAATTTCTTGGCCATCTTTACCGTAGATACTTTGGTCAACTAAGGCTTGCTTGATTTTTAAACTGACTTCTGTCAGTAATTTAATGTTTTGGAAATCAATGGCAACTGGCGACTGTTCAACAAGAAAAAACCAATTTCCACCCCAAGCGATATCCCCAATAACCGTGCCGAGATCTGGGACATCAACTCGTACCGCTTTGCGATAGCGATACGAATACACATTCTGAATACTCACGCTACCATCTTGATGTAATTGTGCTGTTACATCTCCAACTGGCGTCTCGATAAGATGGTTGCCATAAGTGATATGCCCCAGAAAGTGCAACGAGGCCACTAAACCGATAGTGCCGTGACCACACATTCCCAAGTAACCTTGATTGTTAAAAAAAATCACGCCTGCTGTTGCCGCTGGGTTTTGTGGTTTACACAATAGGGCTCCCACTAGAATGTCATTACCTCTAGGTTCTAAAATCGTTGTACGACGCCAGATATCATGACTATTACGCAAAATATCTAAGCGAACGGCCACGCTTTGTTGCCCTAAATCGGGAAATCCATCAATAACAAGCCGAGTTGGTTCACCTGCGGTATGAGAGTCGATAACTTCAATTTTGGTATATTGAGATTGCATTGGTTAGCATCCTATCTATTATCATTGTTAATAGAATGCTTGATTTTTGTTAACAACTCTTGATATCTTTCTAACAAACTTATGCGGTTTTCAGCACAATCTAAAAATATTTAACAGAATTAATAAAATTAATTTAATATTTCGGAGCGCGGCATGATCAATCTAAATAAATTGCTGTTGATTAGTCAGGAAAACATGCTATTTCCCGTTGATAATATTGATATTTTATTAAACCATTTAGGTTTGATTATGCCACTCATTAATACCTTGCCGAATGTGACTTTTTTTGTGAAAGACCATAATGCAAAGTATGTTTTGGCCAATGATAATTTAGCCACCCGCTGTAAAATCGATAGTGTTAACCATTTAGTAGGTAAAGGTGCTGAGGATATTTTTCATTCGGAACTCGGCCAAAGCTATAGTTCTCAAGATTATTTAGTGATGGAAAAGAAAATTAGCGTCATTAATAAGCTTGAACTGCACCTGTATAAAGCAGGCTTGTTGGGATGGTGTTTAACAACTAAGGTTCCTATTTTTAATACACGTAACCAAGTTATTGGGGTTGCAGGAATTTCAGTGGATTTACAAGATGTCAAATCGGTCAGCCCTAAACTGAATAACCAGCTTAGCCGTGTTGAGCGCTATATTAGTGAACATTTTGATATTGCGATAAAAATGACAACTCTTGCTGAAATATCTGGCCTCTCGCTTTCTCAATTAAACCGCCAGTTTAAAGCGATTTTTTTGATAACCCCCCAACAATATATTCAAAAGATGCGTCTGGAACATGCTATTGAACTGCTCGAAGATGATTTTTCAATTACTGAAATTTCCAGTAAATGTGCATATGCTGATCACAGCGCTTTTTGTCGAAAATTCAAAGAAATGACCACAATGACACCTAGCCAATTCAAACGAATGCGTTCACGAATCGATAAACAAAAAGTATTGGCGTGATCGGGTATCATATCGGTTAATCTGTTTTTCCTTAATTTTGATAAGTCCCTTCTATTTCACTGCCACTAAATATTTTTTATTCGATTATTCAAATAATTGCCGTAATCTTATCGTTAAAATTATAGGATAGCTTCCTTTGGTTATCTCCTAACTTGAGATAGCTCTTATTGCAGAAATCAATCAATCGCGTATTGATATATCCCAATGCTGCGTCATAGTGCAGTGATGGGAAAGGAATACTCAATGACCATTTACGATCTGAAACCTAAATTTCAAGATCTTCTTCGTCCAATTGTTCATAAGCTATTTAGTGCGGGTGTTACCGCCAACCAAGTCACTTTGGCGGCTTTACTTCTATCCGTTATCAGCGGAATGCTATTACTTTTCATTCCAAATCCACACCTGTTTATTTTATTACCTTTCGTTCTGTTTATTCGTATGGCACTCAATGCGATTGATGGCATGTTAGCTAGGGAGCACAACCAAAAAAGCCACCTTGGTGCAATATTGAATGAGCTCGGTGATGTCATTTCAGATATTGCTCTGTACTTGCCATTTGCGGTTATTTTCCCTCAAGTATTTTGGCTTATTTTATTCATTCTATTTCTTACGCTACTGACTGAATTTATTGGTGTTATCGCTCAAGCTATTGGTGCGTCTCGCCGCTATGATGGCCCAATAGGTAAAAGTGATCGTGCATTTTTTTTCGGTGCGTTAGGGCTTCTCATTAGCATTTTTCCACAGCTCATATTGTCTAGTTGGGTAAGTTATCTGTTTATCTTTTTAACTTTGTTGCTGTTTTATACTTGCTATAACCGTATTCGCCGTGCTCTTTGTGAATTATCTACACATGAGAATAATAATTAAGGAAGAATTATGAACGTTCAAACAGATTATCTGACGCAACGTCCCGTTATTGAGTCCCAATTTACCACCAGTGACCATACTTCTCTTTTTTATCGACATTGGCCAGCAGAGGTTTCGACCAACAAAGCGGTTATTTTATTTCATCGTGGCCACGAACATTCCGGCCGTGTCGCCCATTTAGTCGATGAACTTAATCTACCTGACTATGCTATGTTTGCATGGGATGCCCGTGGACATGGCAGAAATGATGGCCCTCGAGGTTATAGCCCTTCACTCAGCACATCCATCAATGATGTCGATGAGTTTGTGCGTTACATTTCCACTGAATATACTATTCCGTTAGAAAATATCATTGTTATCGGGCAAAGTGTTGGTGCCGTTCTTGTCTCCGCTTGGGTTCATGACTACGCCCCAAAAATTCGAGGGATGGTACTCGCCTCCCCTGCATTTAAAGTTAAATTGTACGTCCCATTTGCCCGAACAGGGCTTGCTTTAATGCAAAAAACGCGCGGCTTGTTCTATGTAAATTCGTATGTCAAAGCCAAGTATCTCACTCATGATGAACAACGCATTGATTCGTTTAATCGCGACCCATTGATTACTCGCCCTATTGCCGTCAATATTTTACTTGAACTGTATAAAACGGCTGATCGCATCGTTGCTGATGCGGGCGCAATTACTTTGCCCACCCAACTATTTATTTCAGGTAGCGACCACGTTGTTCACCATCGGCCTCAACATCAATTTTTTGATAAATTAAATACCCCAATAAAAGAAAAACATATATTACCCGGTTTTTATCACGACACTTTAGGAGAAAAAGATCGTCATATCCCGCTAGAGAAAATCCGTGATTTTATCGACAAATTATTCGCCTTACCGCGCTACCAACATAATTATCAATATGAAGATATATGGAGTGCCAGCGCTGAAAAATATCGTTCACTCATGACTCCATTGCCTAAATGGTGCCCTAAAAATCTTGCTTATAAAATTATGAGCAAATCAATGAGTACACTAGGCAAAGCTTCTGAAGGTATTCGTATTGGTTATGACAAAGGGTTTGATTCAGGCTCAACCCTTGATTACGTATACCGCGATAAAGCCCAGGGTAAAGGCTTATTTGGCCGTGTTATTGATAGACAGTATCTCAACAGTATCGGCTGGCAAGGAATACGCCAACGTAAAGTTAACATTGAAAATATCATTCGACAGGCTATTCGTGACCTCACTGATAAAGGGACACCTGTGCGAATTATGGATATTGCCGCAGGCCAAGGCCGTTACATTTTTGACGCAATCAATGACTATGGCAAAGTCGAATCTGTCCTACTAAGAGACTATAGCCCTGTCAACGTTGAACAAGGCCGCCTACACATCAAACAGCGTTACCTTGAAGACAAAATTCAATTCACTGAAGGCAATGCTTTTGACGCTGATGATTTAGCTGCCGTTTCACCATCACCAACTATTGGTATCGTTAGTGGCTTATATGAACTGTTCCCCAGTAATGAAATGATAAAGGCGTCATTAAATGGGCTTTCTCGGGCAATTCCATCTGGTGGGCTATTAATTTATACCTGCCAACCATGGCACCCCCAAGTTGAGATGATTGCCCGTGTACTACCAAGCCACCAAGGTGGTCAAGCATGGGTTATGCGTTGCCGCAGCCAAGGTGAAATGGATAGCTTAGTTGAAGACGCGGGCTTTGAAAAATTGAATCAATCTATTGATAACTGGGGGATATTCAGCGTATCTATAGCCAGACGACGTTAATGCATTCAACATACTATGTAATTAGCAACGAATGATTAGCAGTGAATGATTGGCAGTGAATGATTGGCAGTGAATGATTGGCAGTAAATAATTAGTTGTTAATGATTGATGGTGAACCATTGCCATCAATCACTAATTTTAACCATCGCTAATACCCGTTGTTTATTGCGAGTAAAGCACCTATGCTGCTTAATACTCTCTGTTTTTCCAGTTATTTTTTTGATATCACCACCAGTTTGTTGCTATTTAAAGGAATAGAATAAAGGATGATGATTACAACCCGCGAGCCTCAAGAGACTATACCTCGACACAAAATAATATTGTCTGGTTTGCTATGGTTAGTTTTTTTAGCCCCTTTTTTCTTCTTAACTTATGGCCAAGTTAATACGTATACTGCAACGTTACACCGGGTTCCGTCTGTCGTTTTTTCTTGGGAAACACATATTCCATTTCTTCCTTGGACTATCATTCCCTATTGGAGTATTGACATATTCTATGGGTTATCATTATTTATTTGTACGACCCGTAAAGAACAAACCATCCATGGCCTACGGCTTATCACAGCTTCTCTTGTTGCCTGTATTGGTTTTTTGCTATTTCCACTTAAGTTTAGTTTCCCTCGGCCAACCACTGATGGGCTATTTGGCTGGATGTTTAACAGCCTAGAACTATTTGACCTCCCTTTTAACCAAGCCCCTTCATTACATATTATTTTATTGTGGATCCTCTGGTTACGTTTTCGAGCCCATACTCCAATAAAGTGGCGCTGGTTACTTCATAGCTGGTCTATTTTAATTTTAATTTCAGTGTTGACCACATGGCAGCACCATTTTATTGATGTCGTTACTGGATTTGCAGTTGGCCTATTAATTAGCTATTTGCTTCCTATACAAACTCGTTGGCAATGGCACTACACGGGGTCCCCTCGCAGTTTTAAAATGAGCAAAAACTATGGAATAGGTTCTCTTGCTTGTTTTATTCTTGCTTTTATCTTCCAAGGATTTGCTTGGGTACTATTATGGCCCGCTATCGCCCTCTTTTTTATTACCCTCGGCTATTTAGGGGCAGGCGCCAGCGTCTTTCAAAAAACACCTGAAGGAAATATTTCCCCTTCTGCTGCTATTTTATTACTACCGTACCGGCTCATTGCTTGGGGAACCTATCATTACTTCGCTAAGCACTGCGCACAACCCAGTATTGTTAATCAACATATCGTTTTGGGAGGCCGCCCACTATACGCTTTGCAAGCTCAAGCTGTTTTAGATATGACTTGCGAATGGCCTCGCAATTTTTACAGCAAAGGACTGAAATATTGTAGCCAACCGCAAATTGATTTGTTACCACTAAGCGCGGAAGATATCGAAAAGTCAGTCCATACTATGGATGAACTGATAAAACAGGGTCCGGTATACATTCATTGCAAATTAGGTTATTCACGAAGTGCGACTGTTGCTGTTGCATGGTTGGTACATCATGGCGATGCTAAAAACATAGAAGATGCCGTAACGTTAGTTGAACAAGCTCGCCCACAAGTTATTTTAAATACAGCAACGATAGAACAACTGAATGATTGGCACACCAATTACCATCTAAACCGAGTGAAAAATGAATACATTGATGAATAAACAGCAAGGTGAGGTCATCACTATTTTGACTCATAGTTGGCGTTATTTTGCTACTGGGTCTGTATTGGCACTATTTTGCCAATTCGCTTTGTTTTTCTATTCTAATTACTCTAAATATATTTTATTCGCCAATGTAATTATATTTATAATTTGCCAGTATTATATATATCGTCTTTGGTTAGATAACCATTTTTTTAAAATTATCTACACGCATAATGAAACGGAACAGTTTGATAATGCTTTGAATTGTTTATTTCCAAGCAAAATTAAATATCGTACGATGCAACAAAGGTGGTCTGGAACTAAACGCCTTTTCACACGAGCACTTGGGATAGCGCTGCTTCAATGGATAGGGCTATTGGCAGCAATAATAGCAGTTTAGTCGATTAAGTATTGACCAATTTATTATTTATAATGATTTATATTTACGATTAAAAAATAAAATGACTATTATTTATATGCACATCTAAAACAGGAACGTAACCATATAAAATATATTCTAACTATTTTTCTTTATAATATAACGTTTTTTTACTTTTGTTACTGAAAACGTTATGATAATTGTAGATTCATTGATACATAACAGATTTTTTTCAGGTTGCTAAGCGTATCCTTATAGGTACATCTTTCGTTTATTTTTCACCCTGTTATTTGGTAGGGTATAATGAGTACAAAAAAAATTAATAGGTTGCGCCCTTTTAGTGCGCTAATAGATTCTTGTTGGAAAGAAAAATATACGGCTACCCGCTTTATTAAGGATTTAATCGCGGGTATTACCGTGGGTATTATCGCTATCCCCCTCGCAATGGCTTTGGCTATCGCTAGCGGTGTTCCACCACAATATGGGCTATATACTGCGGCTATTGCAGGGATCATCATTGCAGTAACAGGTGGGTCTCGCTATAGCGTTTCTGGCCCCACGGCTGCTTTTGTGGTGATCCTCTACCCAGTCTCTCAACAATTTGGGTTGAGTGGGTTATTAGTCGCCACATTGATGTCGGGTATCATACTTCTTGCGATGGGGTTTGCTCGCTTTGGTAAGTTTATTGAATACATTCCCGTTTCTGTCACCTTAGGCTTTACTTCGGGAATTGCTATCACCATTGCCACAATGCAGATTAAAGATTTCTTTGGCTTGCAAATGGCGCATGTCCCAGAAAACTATGTTGATAAGCTAATTGCTATTGGCAATACATTCCCCACATTTCAATACAGTGACACTTTAATTGGGCTTTCAACCCTTTTGGTGCTTATCTTCTGGCCTAAACTAAAACTAAAACTTCCTGGCCATTTGCCAGCCCTTATTGTCGGGACTTTCGTCATGTGGGTGCTTTCATTATTTGGTATGGAAGTCGCGACTATCGGTTCTGAATTTAGCTATTTATTGCCTGATGGCACTGAAGGTAATGGTATTCCCCCTATTCTACCGCAGTTTATTTTGCCGTGGGAACTCCCCGGAAGTGCACCAATTAACTGGGCGATGATCACCGCATTAATGCCTGCAGCATTTTCTATGGCGGTACTGGGCGCAATTGAGTCACTGTTATGTGCCGTAGTATTGGACAACATGACGGGAACCAAACACCATTCTAATAGTGAACTTATTGGCCAAGGTGTGGGGAACATTGCAGCGCCTTTTTTTGGTGGGATCACCGCAACCGCTGCAATAGCTCGCTCCGCAGCTAACGTTCGAGCAGGTGCAACATCCCCTATTTCTGCGATTATTCACTCAATACTGGTGATACTCACATTATTGGTTCTTGCTCCAATGCTCTCTTATCTGCCATTAGCCGCTATGTCTGCATTATTATTGATTGTGGCTTGGAACATGAGTGCTGCAGGTAAGGTCGTTTACCTAATTAAACGTGCTCCTAAAGATGACATTATTGTATTAGTGTTATGTATGTCTCTAACCGTTCTATTTGATATGGTTATTGCCATCACTGTCGGGATTGTTCTCGCATCATTATTGTTTATGCGCCGTATTGCCAATATGACCCGTTCAACACAACTAGCAGAAACAGATGAAGAACAAAGCCGCTTAGTCGTAAGAATAAATGGCCCGTTGTTTTTCGCTGCTGCTGAACGTATTTTTGATGAGTTACGTGTCAAAAGCGCTGGCTATAAAACTATTATTATGCAATGGGACGCAGTACCTGTATTGGATGCGGGGGGCTTAGAAGCTTTCGAAAAATTCATAGATGCCGTTCGCAAAGATACCCATATCTTAGTTTGTGATATTCCGTTCCAGCCATTAAAAACATTGGCGAGAGCAAAAGTGGCACCTATTGAAGGCGTATTGAGTTTTTATAATTCAATGGATCATGCGCTTGAAGCCGTTAAAGCTATCGAACAAGCGGGTTCTATCGACACAGAAAAGCCAATAACAACACCTTAACTTAAGTATCAAACCAAACCGCCATGTTATTTTACATGGCGGTTTAGTATCACTCGCTGAAGCAAAACATCTCATTCCCTGCACTTTTTCCTTTTTCGCAGGCTATTTCCCTTAATTTTTTTGCTTTCACTTGGTCGATGGTCACCGTACCTGTATTATCTTCAGAAAATTTAAACGCTGCCATCCACTCTGCATAGCCCGGATAAGTCATCTCATTTGCCTTATCAAACCATTGTTGTGCTTGCTTTTCGTCTTTTGCAACACCTTTGCCATCTAAGTAAATAACACCAAGCAAAATAGGCGCAATAAAATAATCTGGGTTATTTAACGCATTAACCTCATTAAGAAGTTCTATAGACCGCTGATAATCCGTTTTACCCGCAATTGGGTTTATCAATGACTCTGCTAAACTGATTTTGCCACGCGTACTGCCCATTTCAACAGCTTTCGTCGCGTACTTACGAGCATCAATCAATTCCTGTGAAAAATAACTATCACTTAATAGATTGATATCTGCCAATAATGCATAACCATCCCCATTACCATTTTTTGCAGCTTCGTTTGCCCATAAACGCGCACTATTAAGATTTTGAAGAACACCTAAACCGGAAAAATACATTTGGGCAAGCTGATACTGGGCCTGAGCATCTTTCTTGGCTGCTTTTTGGTGAGTTTGTACAAATTTCTGTTTATCTTCTGGGGTAATATCAAGTTGAGCTATCGCTTGAAAAGAAAACGTAATTAGAGACGAAACGATAATAGCTTTATAGAAAGTTGATTTCATATGTATTCTCATTGAATATATCAAAGTGCGGAGCCTTGCCCGCCCCATTTTAAGAAATATTGATATAAATTATTCATTCCCACCCAATGGTTTTCACACCAGCTCGGGGCGAGTAATGTGGGTTTTCTTGCACTGGCACTAATACGGTGATAAACAATATCAGCCGGAGTATGGCGCACCATTTCACCTGCAATTTCAGTATATTCATCGAGAGAAAGCGTTGCCAAGCGCCCTGCCCGCCAACTTTTGGCCATCACACTACCTTCGACAATATGTAAAGGGTGAAGTTTGATACCATCCGTTCCGCACTCAAGGACTTTATCAAGTGTTTGCATATTCATTTGGGCATTTTCACCGGGTAATCCGCAAATCAAATGTGTACAAACTTTTAATCCAAGGCTGCGAGCCTTTTGTGTCGTCTGTTGGTATGCATCAAAACCATGGCCGCGATTAATACGATGTAGTGTTTTATCATGGGCACTTTGTAAACCTAACTCAAGCCATATTTCATAGCCTTGCTGTTGATACTGGCTTAGCAAGGATAACACTGACTCAGGAACACAGTCAGGGCGGGTACCTACGCATAATCCAACAATATCGGCTTGCAGTAAGGCTTCTTCATAAAGTTGTTTTAATAGGCTCACTTCGGCATAAGTGCTGGTATAGGCTTGGAAATAAGCTAAGTAACGTTTTGCGCGGGAAATTCGGGTGATCTGTTGGTGAATTTGTTCACTAATAGTTTGAGATGACTGATTTTCATCAGCAAAAGAAGCCACATTACAAAAAGTGCAGCCTCCTCGCCCAAGGGTGCCATCACGGTTTGGGCAATTAAAACCACCATGTAAGGTAATTTTATAAATCTTTTCACCATATCGGCGCTGCAAATCAGCGCCGAACATAGAAACGACTTCAGTGAGTTGCATAAACCGCCTAACTTAGCGACTCGTATCTAACTCAGGGAAGCCTTTTACAACTTCGTCGATTGCTTTCATTTGCTTTAAGAATGGTTCCAGCTTATCTAATGGTAATGCTGATGGGCCATCGCAGCGTGCATTATCTGGGTCTGGGTGAGCTTCAAGAAATAACCCGGCTATCCCAACCGCCATTCCAGCTCTTGCCAATTCAGCAACTTGCCCACGACGACCACCAGATGCTGCACCAAACGGGTCGCGGCATTGTAGTGCATGGGTTACGTCGAAAATGACAGGACAGCCTTTTGATGCTTGAACCATGACATTAAAACCAAGCATATCAACAACTAGGTTGTCATAACCAAAGTTTGCTCCACGGTCGCAAAGAATAATTTTATCGTTGCCACCTTCGATAAATTTCTCAACGATATTTCCCATTTGTCCTGGGCTGATAAACTGAGGTTTTTTGATATTAATTACTGCGTCTGTTTTAGCCATGGCTGCAACTAAATCCGTTTGACGAGCCAAGAAAGCCGGTAATTGAATAACATCAACAACTTCGGCAACAGGAGCTGCTTGCGCAGGTTCATGAACGTCAGTAATAATTCTCACACCAAATGTTTGTTTCAACTCTTGAAAAATTTTCATTCCTTCTTCAAGACCTGGGCCACGGTAAGAGTGGATTGATGAGCGGTTTGCTTTATCAAATGATGCTTTAAAAACGTAAGGGATCCCCAGCTTTTGGGTCACAGTGACATAATGCTCACACACTTTCATCGCCATATCGCGAGATTCTAATACATTCATTCCACCAAATAACACAAACGGCAAGTCGTTCGCGACATTGATATCACCAATATTGACTACTTTCTGCTGCATACTCTTACCTTTAATATTGAAACAGGGACATTAGCCTGTATGTTAATTAATGTAATACGATTGGATGATTATCCAACGAATAAATTTGTATTTTAATCATTTCAGAAACAGGGTCTTCTGGACAGTGCTCAATAAAGTAATTGAGATCACTTAACGCCACATGATTACAGTCTAAATGTGCAAGAATTAACCCTCGGTCCCGAATTTCGTAAGGGTCTTCAGGGTCAAGAGTCAGAAGCGTTTCACAAACTCGCAGCGCTAATTCCATCTTTTTCTCTTCCATTAATGACGCTTTCAATGTGTCAAAAATTTTACGGATGACAACGCTGTTTTCTGCTACATCCAATTGGTCATGGTAAAATTCAGAAAAAGGATCAACGGTTCCTTTGAGCCATAAATTTAATGTGTGTAGTGATAAAGACTCGCCATTTACAGGGTTAATTACCCACTGGCTGCCATCATTTCTTTCAGTGATAAATAATAATTGAGTCGGAAAAATAGCGGGATAAATCGCAATGCCAAGGCGCTCGGCAACGTACAAAAAGATAGCACCGAGTGTCACTGGCGTACCTTGCTTAGATGACAGTACTTTGTCTAGCCATAGCATATCTGATAACAGATAAATGCCTTCAGCTGGGCCAAACGACCATTCTTGGTAAAAAAGTGAGGTCAACTGCTGAATTTTGGTTTCGTTATCAGCGGTTAAATCGATACAAGACTTGGCTGATGAGACTAAGCTGTCTAACTGAGCTTGCACTTTCATCAGCGGGAAATCATGACGGATACATTGTGAAACAGTCATGATCCCTTCACTTAAAGGGAGTTGATTAAATTCTATATTCGCTATGGTTTTCATTACATTCCCAGTGCTATGCCACTTAACCATTCCATTGACCGAGTGAAATTCGCTCTCTTCCACCATAATCAAGACAGGTCTCAATTTTGGTGTACCCATGTACTTTAAATAAATCACGCACCGCAAGACCTTGTGTCCAGCCATGCTCAAGAAGTAACCACCCTTGATTTTTCAGATATTTTCTAGACTCTTTAATGATGTAAATTAGATCGGCTAAACCTTCATCCTTAGCCACTAGAGCGGTTAAGGGCTCGAATCGCACATCACCTTCACTGAGGTGCTTATCATTTTCATCAATATAAGGTGGATTACTGATAATCATATCAAATTGTTGAATTGATAGTGAAGCAAACCAATTACTTTGTATAAATTTGACATTTGAAATATTTAAGCGCTGTTGATTTCGTTGTGCTAAAGCAACCGCATCAGGATTAAAATCCACACCAATAAGCTGACTTTGCGGCATCTCAGACGCCAAGGCTAATGCAATTGCCCCAGTCCCAGTGCCTAAATCTAAAATGTGATTTTTTTGCTCTGTTAACCTAGATAAGGCTTGTTCAACGATACATTCAGTATCTGGCCTAGGTATTAATGTTGCAGGTGAGACATAAAGAGGAAGGGACCAGAACTCACGTTCACCGACAATATAGGCGATAGGCTCACCTTTCTCACGGCGTTGCAAAAGTAATTCAGCTTGTTGGAATTCTTCGGCTTTGAGTTCCGTTTCACCAAATGCAAAAAGATAGGTACGACTGCGGCCTGTGACATGTTCCAGTAAAATTTCAGCATCTCGCTTCGCACTGTCACTTGCAGACAGCCGATTCGCTGCCTGCTTGACCCATTCGGTATATTGCATTATTCCTGCTCAGACAACGCAGAAAGTTGGTCTGCCTGGTATTCATTGATGATAGGTTGGATAAGTGAATCCAGTTTTCCTTCCATCACTTCATCTAAACGGTATAACGTCAAGTTAATACGGTGGTCCGTCACTCGGCCTTGTGGGAAATTATAGGTACGAATGCGGTCAGAACGGTCACCAGAACCTAATAAATTACGGCGTTCAGACGCTTCTGCAGCTTGGCGTTTATCCATTTCAGCTTGGCGAATACGCGCACCTAATACAGACATCGCTTTTGCTTTATTTTTATGCTGAGAACGCTCATCTTGGCACTCAACAACGATACCTGTCGGAATATGGGTAATACGAATTGCAGAATCGGTGGTATTAACGTGCTGCCCCCCCGCGCCTGATGAACGGAAGGTATCAATACGTAAGTCCGCAGGGCTAATTTCAGGTAATTCAGCTTCCGGTAGCTCAGGCAAAATAGCCACAGTACAAGCAGATGTATGAATACGACCTTGAGATTCAGTTTCAGGAACACGTTGAACACGATGCCCGCCTGACTCAAATTTTAAGCGACCATAAACGCTATCACCGGAAATTTTCGCGATAACTTCTTTAAAACCGCCATGTTCACCGTCACTCGTGCTCATGAGCTCAACGCGCCAACGGTTATTTTCCGCATAACGGCTGTACATACGGAATAAGTCACCCGCAAAAATTGCCGCTTCGTCTCCCCCTGCTCCCGCACGGATTTCAACGAAACAGTTATATTCATCATCAGGATCTTTCGGCAACAGCAACAATTGTAATTGCTGTTCAAGCTCTTCATTGCGCGCTTTAGCTTCTTTCAGCTCTTCTTGAGCCATTTCTTTCATTTCAGGATCGTCTAACAACATTTCAGCTGTTTCGATGTCATCCTGTACTGTGCGCCATGCGCTAAAGCATTTAGCGACATCAGATAATTGAGCATATTCTTTTGATAAAGCACGAAAACGGTCTTGATCGGCGATTACACCTGCATCAGCAAGGTGCGCTTCAATTTCTTCGTAGCGTTCTTGTAATGCTTCTAGTTTTGCGACAATAGAAGGCTTCATTCGTTATATAAGACCTATGATTAAAATGTGGTTATTGATGGTCCAGCCCTAAGCTGTCCCTAAGTAGATTTAGACGCTCGACATCCCCATTTCCTGCAGCTTGCTGCAAAGATTTAGTTGGAGCGTGAATAAGGCGGTTGGTTAATTGTTGCGATAATTGCATGATCACTTGCTCAGGATCTGTACCTTGACGGATAGCCGTCAACGCTTTTTCAGCCATGCTTGCCCGAATGGCCTCAGCTTGTTCTCTGTAATCGCGAATTGTAGACACTGCCGCTTGTGAGCGCAACCAATCCATAAAGTGGCTACTTTCTTGCTCAACAATGTATTCAGCTTCAACGGCTGCGGCTTTTCGCTGAGCAAGGTTCTGTGCGATGATAGACTCTAAATCATCCACAGTATAGAGATAAACATCTCTTAATTTTTCAACATCTTGTTCGATATCTCGGGGAACGGCAATATCGATTAATAACATCGGCTTACTACGACGTATTTTCATTGCACGCTCGACCATCCCTTTCCCTATAATGGGTAAAGGACTCGCCGTTGAACTAATGACAATATCCGCTTCTGCTAAGCGGTTATCAATATCCGATAACGAAATGACTTGTGCATTAACCTCATTGGCCAATAACTCCGCCCGTTCACGTGTTCGGTTCGCTATCATCATTTTTTGTACGCCGTGTTCACGCAAATGACGAGCCACAAGTTCAATAGTTTCCCCTGCGCCAACTAACAAAATATTTAAATGCTTAAGTGATTCAAATATTTGACGAGCAAGCGTACAAGCCGCAAATGCTACGGAAACGGCATTTGCACCAATATCGGTTTCTGTACGCACACGCTTTGCAACAGAAAACGATTTTTGGAAAAGGCGCTCAAGTTCGCTCGATAACGAATGATTACCTTGTGAAAGTGCAAATGCCTTTTTTACTTGCCCTAATATTTGTGGTTCACCCAAAACTAAGGAATCCAAACCACTCGCCACACGCATTAGGTGACTAACAGCCCGGTCGTCTTGGTGCCAATATAAACTTGGCTGTAAATCTTTTTGGGTTATACCATGAAAATCACACAACCATTTTACTAGTTGTTCTTGAGCCCGCTCTTGTGATTCAAGGCTCAAATAAAGCTCAGTTCTATTACAGGTAGACAGCACAACGCCACCATTCACTTGAGGCTGTTTGAGGAGTTCTTCAAGTGCATGGTCAATTTTTTCAGGACCAAATGTCACCCGCTCACGCAGGGCTACTGGTGCTGTTTTATGGTTGATGCCTAAGGCTAATAAGGTCATTGTGCTTTACGACTTACTCACATTGCTTACAGTGCTAATTATTTTCAGTAATGCTCGATGGGTATTCCCCACCAATTTAGCAATACTGTTATTTATATTGTTCTATTGTAGATGATCCGCGTCTCTCTTTCTACGGTTTGCATAAGCCTATCCTTCAGAAAGATGACCCACGCCAAAAAATAAACCGAAAAAACAGACGTAATAGTTATTTTACCAATCCAGCTGATCGTAATTTTATCGTTTATTTATGCTATATGAAACTGATTATCAGCCATATCATTATTTACAATGATAAATTAACTGCAATAAGATGCATAGAGGATGCAATTATTTCGCACAGAAAGCAAATGGTGACTAATGAGGTTTCCCCTGATAACGTTACCCCCCATTAGCCAAAATCAGATTGGCCTAACACCATCTTTAGGGATCTTTAGGAAACCATTCCCCCCATCAATACACCATGTCATTTGTATACAAACAGGTTATTTGTATACAAACTGTAAATCACTTACAGATTTTTATTGGCTAGGTATATCATCGAGTACAATAGATCGAGTGTAATAGATGGCTCAGATAGCCTTAACGCGCTAAACTAAACCTCTTTAAATGCAAGTAACTCAATAGAGACTGCTATCAGCGCCCAATACAACTTTGAGATTTGATATGCAATTAACTCAAGCTTTATCCTTTATGCACATAAATAAGCACTTTTTTCGCCTATTGCCACTTTCATGCGTCTTGCTAACCGCTTGCGTGACAACGTCACAAACAACCACTAAAGGAACTGGCTCTGCATCCGATGCTAAGTGGAAAGCACATCAACAAGAATTAAATCAGTTACGTGACTACCAAACCCGTGGCTCCTTTGCCTATAACGGAGGGGAGACAAAAACGTACGCTAAGTTTTTCTGGCAACAATATACGCCAGAAAAATACCGTTTATTGTTAACTAATCCGTTAGGCTCCCGCGAACTTGAACTGACCGTTGAACCTGATTTAGCTCGACTAACCACTAAAGATGGCCAAACCCATATGAGTGACGTACCAAGTGAACTTATTTATCAGCTCACTGGTATGGAAATTCCAATTGATGACCTAACTGCTTGGTTAACTGGCTCACCTGGGCGTGCAACTGACTTCACCTTAGATGAAAATCATCTGCTAAAAAGTGTCACATTTGAAAGTAATGGTGAAACATGGCAACTCAACTATATTTCCTATGACAGCAAAACGGCACCTATGCTGCCGAACTACCTCGAGTTACGCCAAGGGGACAGGCTTATTAAATTAAAAATGGATAGTTGGACACTGAAGAAATGACGTTAACATGGCCTTCTCCGGCAAAATTAAATCTTTTTTTGTACATCACAGGTCAACGCCCTGATGGCTACCATGAGTTACAAACTCTATTTCAATTTGTTGATTATGGCGATGAAATCACCATGACAACACGTGATGACGACCAACTGAATTTATTGACTGAAATGCAAGGGGTTCCCCCCGAGAAAAACCTAATTTTACGGGCTGCTAAATTATTACAGTCCTATTGCCGCGAGACCTTACATCACAGTGGCCCATTAGGTGCTGATATCCGTATCCATAAAATATTACCCATGGGCGGTGGTATTGGCGGGGGCTCATCAAACGCAGCAACCACCTTAATTGCGCTTAACGAACATTGGAACACACAGGTTTCTGATGAAGTCCTTGCAGAATTAGGCGCATCATTAGGTGCAGATGTCCCTGTGTTTGTTCGTGGGCATGCCGCTTTCGCTGAAGGGGTTGGTGATATTTTAACCAAAGCTTCCCCTAAAGAGAAATGGTATCTGGTCGCTCATCCCGGAATTGAAATATCAACCCCGATGATCTTCACAGATCCACAATTAAATCGAAATTCTCCAAAACGCTCCCTAGCCGCATTATTACTGGCTCCGTACGCAAATGACTGCGAACCAATCGCAAGAAAACGTTTTCGTGAGGTTGAACAGCTTGTTTCTTGGCTGTTAGAATATGCTCCGTCTCGCCTTACAGGAACAGGCGCATGTGTTTTTTCTGAATTTGAAACACAAGCGGATGCCCTGCAGGTGTTAAATAAAGCCCCATCGTGGGTGCAAGGGTTCGTCGCTCAAGGCGTTAACGTTTCCCCACTGCACAAGTTCCGCGCTGGGATAACCCGTGTATTGCACCAATAAGCCTTGTCGCTATTGGTCAACAATATCTCTCTGGACGCAAGCCTGAGGTTTTTCTCGTGCCCGATATGAAGCTTTTTGCTGGTAACGCTACACCGGAACTAGCACAACGTGTTGCTAACCGCCTTTACACTAATCTTGGAGACGCGGCTGTTGGTCGTTTTAGCGACGGCGAAGTCAGTGTTCAAATTAATGAAAATGTTCGCGGTGGTGATATTTTTATCATCCAGTCAACTTGTGCACCAACCAATGATAACCTGATGGAACTGGTTGTTATGGTCGATGCGCTACGCCGTGCATCTGCTGGTCGTATTACCGCTGTTATCCCTTACTTCGGTTATGCAAGACAGGATCGTCGCGTACGTTCTGCCCGTGTACCAATCACCGCTAAAGTTGTTGCCGATTTTCTGTCAAGTGTAGGTGTAGACCGTGTACTCACAGTCGATTTACACGCAGAGCAGATCCAGGGCTTCTTTGATGTTCCTGTGGATAATGTATTTGGTAGCCCTATTCTTCTGGAAGATATGTTACAGAAGAATTTGGAAAACCCAATCGTTGTATCTCCAGACATCGGCGGCGTGGTACGTGCTAGAGCTATCGCAAAACTCCTGAATGACACTGATATGGCCATTATTGACAAACGCCGCCCACGTGCGAACGTTTCTCAAGTTATGCATATCATTGGCGATGTTTCAGGTCGTGATTGCATCTTAGTGGACGATATGATTGATACCGGTGGTACTCTGTGTAAAGCAGCTGAAGCACTGAAAGAACGTGGTGCTAAACGTGTATTTGCATACGCAACACACCCGATTTTCTCAGGTAATGCTGTAGACAACATCAAAAATTCAGTCATTGATGAAGTCATTGTTTGTGACACTATCCCTCTTTCTCCTGAAATTAAGGCGCTGAGCAATGTTCGTACCTTAACGCTTTCAGGTATGTTAGCTGAAGCTATCCGTCGTATCAGCAACGAAGAGTCAATTTCAGCAATGTTTGAGCACTAATTCCCTAGTATTGGGTTTTAGCGTTCAACCGTGATGAAAAAGTCGCAATAAAAATATAAGCCCCTGCAATGTCATTTGCAGGGGCTTTATGATTGTAGAGGGTACCCCCCGTAAATACCTATTTTTATACTTTATAGCCAGCCAATTGATAATTTTCAGCATATCATGGCATAAAAATAACCATTTAAAATAACTCACAATATTCACGACAGAAGAGCAAAATTCTCATGAATTTTACTCCTCTTAATGCCTAATTATCAGACTCGTTCACCATTATCAGCAATTAATTGCTTTAGGCTATTTATGGATAACGGTGATTATCTCTACGTGAATGATAATGTTGTTTTAACTGCCAGTAACGGTCTGCAACTTTTTCACGGCCGCCGATCCTAGCACCGACTAACCATACCATCGCACCGATAAAAATACCGAATAAGGAACCATTAGTGATAAGTTCTGAAAGGCCTAAGTTAACGATATGAGAGAATAAGTTGACACCGATACTCCCGATCATCAACACCATTCCGATTCCCATGAAGACATTACCAAGAAGATGAGCGCTTTTCCGTTTCATATATACCTCCAGTACCAGTAAACTGATAAGCAAGCATGTGTAAATAAATTCGGTCATACTTTATATTTATGTAATGATTATAGTGCATTAAGTAAAATTTTTTGCGATAGACATCACAAGGAAGGAAGTTAGCAAGAATATCTGTACAAAAAGTGCTTTTTATCAAAAAATCAGTAAACCCGAATAGTTTATCTGGCAATTATAATCCCAGTGACTTTATCTATCACAATTTTGTACATCCTGCATCTCACAAGGTAAACTAGGGCATTATTTTCATAACTGATAGTGAAATCACCACCGTGAGCAAAATTAAGTTAATTGTTGGACTTGCCAATCCGGGTGCTGAATATGCACAAACGCGCCATAATGCAGGTGCATGGTATGTTGATTTACTGGCTGAGCGCCATAACCAGCCATTGAAAGAAGAAGCTAAATTTTTTGGTTATACCGCTCGCATTAATATGAACGGTAACGATATTCGCCTGCTAGTTCCAACCACATTTATGAACTTAAGTGGTAAATCTGTTGCCGCTATAGCCAATTTTTATCGCATCAATCTCGATGAAATTTTAGTCGCCCATGATGAGCTCGATTTACCACCTGGTGTGGCTAAAATGAAGTTAGGTGGCAGTAATGGCGGCCATAATGGGCTGAAAGATATTCAAAGTAAATTCGCCAATAACCCAAATTTTTATCGTTTACGCATTGGTATTGGCCATCCGGGTGATAAAAATAAAGTCGTTGGTTTTGTTTTGGGTAAACCGCCTTTATCTGAACAAAAATTAATTGATGATGCAATTGATGAAGCGGCTAGGTGTACAGATATTCTTCTAGCAGATGGTATGGACAAAGCCATCAACCGTCTGCATGGTTTTAAAGCAACCACATAAGAGTTCATTTCATCCGAATCAACTTTTTGTGTATAATCAGCGCCAATTTCTAAACATTGGGTGCAGCGCGTGGCTGCCCCTTGCTATTAAGGTGAGAAACATATGGGTTTTAAATGCGGTATCGTTGGTCTGCCTAACGTGGGTAAATCCACCCTATTTAATGCATTGACCAAAGCCGGCATCGAAGCAGCCAACTTCCCTTTCTGTACGATTGAACCAAACACGGGTGTTGTGCCAATGCCAGACCCACGTCTTGATCAATTAGCTGAGATTGTGAAGCCACAGCGTATTTTACCAACGACTATGGAGTTCGTGGATATTGCGGGCTTAGTGAAAGGTGCATCCAAAGGTGAAGGCCTAGGTAACCAATTTTTAACGAATATCCGTGAAACCGAAGCCATTGGCCATGTCGTTCGTTGTTTTGAAAACGACAATATCATTCACGTTGCAGGCCAAGTTGACCCTGCCGAAGATATTGAAGTGATTAATACGGAATTAGCACTCGCAGACCTTGATACCTGTGAGCGCGCTATCCATCGCGTCCAAAAACGTGCAAAAGGCGGCGACAAAGACGCAAAAGCGGAATTAGAAGCATTAGAAAAATGCCTGCCGCACTTAGAGCAAGCGGGCATGTTACGCACATTAGATTTATCTAGTGAAGATAAAGCAGCGATCCGCTACTTGAGCTTCTTAACATTAAAGCCAACAATGTACATTGCTAACGTTAATGAAGATGGCTTTGAAAATAACCCATTCTTAGATGTGGTTTATAAAATTGCTGCAGCTGAAGGTTCTGTCGTCGTGCCCGTTTGTGCAGCAATCGAGTCTGACATCGCAGAGCTTGAAGATGAAGAGCGTGATGAGTTTATGGCAGATTTAGGCATCGAGGAACCGGGACTGAACCGTGTTATTCGTGCTGGATATGAGCTATTAAACTTACAAACTTACTTTACTGCAGGCGTTAAAGAAGTTCGTGCATGGACTATCCCTGTTGGCGCTACGGCTCCACAAGCTGCAGGTAAGATCCACACAGACTTCGAAAAAGGCTTCATTCGCGCGCAAACTATCGCATTTGATGATTTTATCCAATACCGTGGTGAGCAAGGCGCAAAAGAAGCAGGCAAAATGCGCGCTGAAGGTAAAGATTATATCGTTAAAGACGGCGATGTACTCAACTTCTTGTTTAATGTGTAGCCTATATTTTAGATTTACACCCAACTAAAAAATATCATTAATCAAAAAACAGCATAATATTTAATTTATAAATATAATACTATGCTGTTTTCTCTCCTGTTATATCATAAAAACTCACTATTGGTTCTCCTTCTCTTTCTAAATAAATAGAATCTAGCTTACTTTCATAACAATTTGAATTTACAGGCTAACAAAACCAAGTTAAAAAATATCAGACTAGTGACCGCCCTAAGTCATATCTTAAAATAAAGCATTATGGTAAAAAACGACACATATCCGTACTTGTTTACTACTCTGCAGTAACTCTCTAACTAGATATGAAGTAAGCGAGAAGAGCCCATAACAAAAAATTTGAGCAGATAGAACCCTATAGTGTCTCGGCTATGGAGGTATAAATATTTAGATAAGTAAGGCTATTGATGTAATGAAAAGAAATTACACACCATCTCTGCTAGCTACTATAATGATTTAATTGTATTTTTTTGTAGATTTTTACTCCAAATGAGAGTATTGATTAATCATTTGATTTTATTGATTTTTTTATAAAGTCTTTCATTTTTCAAATTGCATGATCACTCCTTATGTGTGTGTTTTTGATTGAAATCAAGTTATTCTGTTACAATTTAAGAGAATTTATTAAAATTTGTTAATTTCAGATAAAAATACTTTTTTCATGTCAAACCAAGCCTAATAAACTAACAAGCTAACTTCTAAATTTGATTTTAAAAAAATTGTTAAAAACTTTGAATGTTTATAACTTATTGTTAGATAAGTAAAACAACTGAATTGTAAAAAATGTAAATATAAGCTGTTAATTAGACTTGATTCTTTTTAGTGGTTTGATTTAAAAAAATCTACTCATTATAATTGTAAGCACTTAAGGGGAATACATAAGAGTAAAATAAATTATTGAATTATTAAACTGAGACCTTGTTATTAATTATGAGTAAAGTTAATAGAGTCATATCCAAATATGAAACACAAGATAATCTATTTTCTATTTACTGTGGATTAGTTATAAGAAAAATACGCAAAGAGAATGGTATTACAGCTTGTGACCTAGCCAAGAAAGTGAATGTTTCACAGCAACAAATGTCACGTTATGAACGTGGAATAAATAAAATTAGTATTGATATGTTATTTAATTTAAGCGTAGCACTCGAATGTCCATTTGAAAGAGTTATTAAGCTTATTATTGCAGAAGTTCAAAAATCCCCTTCGGATGATGTAATTTCTTTAAGAAATAAGATATCAGCCTCTGATACAATTTATTTTTATTAATCCATTTAAATATATTTATTTAAATATATTTATTTAAATATATTTTATTTAAAAGATGCATATAAATATTTATATGTATACCTATACTTATCGTTTGAGGAAAAAATGAAAAAAATTATTTTAGCAACTATGATTTCTGGTTTAATGAGTGCATCTGCTTTAGCTGTTGATGCAGGGAGTGGTACGGTAACATTTTCTGGTTCTATTATTGACGCACCATGCTCTATTGCTCCCGGTGAAGAGAATCAAGAGGTTCCATTAGGCCAAGTATCTAATGTAACTTTAGATAATGGTGGTGAATCATCAGCGCAGCCGTTCCAGATTAAATTAGAAGGCTGTAACCTGAAAGGTGATAATCAAGTTGCTGTCACTTTCAAAGGAACTGAAGCAGGGAAAAATACAGGCTATTTACAGATTACAGGTGATGCTACTGGTGCCGCAGTGAAGATCATGAACTCATCAGGTACTCAAATTAAAGTTAACTCTAGCGCAAAACAAAATTATGTTGAAGGAAATAATACATTAAAATTCCAAGCATCATTAATTGGACTTCAGCTAGTTGATGCACAAAGCAAAGTTATTCCAGTAACACCAGGAAAATTCCAAGCAGTTACTAACTTTACATTAGCATATAATTAAATAATTTTTTTATAAAATGCTATCTCACCACGAGATTAATAAATCTCGTGGTGTATATTTTAATGGTTATAATATGATAACAAAGAAAAAAGAAACTATTTTGTCATTGTGTTTTTTCTTACTATTACCCTTTTTTAAATGTGCTTTTGAAAAGAGTTCAATGGATTTGATAATGCAAGGTAGCATTATGGATACAGCGTGTAGTATTGATACCGGTTCTTATGAACAATCCATTGATATGGGGATATTACCACTGTCATTAATACAGCAAGAAGGGCAAGGACAGGCACAGGATTTTTTTATTACATTAATTGGTTGCAGGCTAACATCTTATACAGGCGAACTTTGGAAAACATTTGAAGTTTCATTTGATGGGCCTGTTAATGGGGATTTTTTTTCGGTATCGGGTTCTGCACAAGGGATAGCATTATTATTAACTGAATCGAATGGAGAATATATTTACCCAGGAAAAAAAACATTACCGAAAAGTATAAAACCCGGGAAATATATTTTGAATTATCAGTTAAAAGTTGTTTCAAATGACACACCGTTACGTGCTGGACAGTATCAGACATCAATCCGTTTTAAACTGGATTATTACTAAATAATAAATAAATTATTGCTATATTTTAGGAATATTTTTATGTCTTCGTTACCTATTTACACACCAAAATTAAAATTGTTAAGTATTCTTATTGGGTTAACAGTCAGTTGTGTGACTTTAACGACCAATGCGAATAATTATATTGAATTCAATACTGATGTTTTAGATTTAGAAGACAAAAATAACATTGATTTAAACCAATTCTCTCGCGCCGGTTATATTATGCCCGGGGTTTATAATTTCACTTTAAAAATTAATAATGAACAAATATCTGATATTAACATCCCCTATTATTCTGGTGAGCATGATCCTGAAGATAGCCAGCCTTGTTTATCTCCTGAAATAGTTAAGCTGCTAGGGCTTACTTCAGAGTCGCAAAAAAAATTAACATGGTGGCATGAAGGGCAATGCCTTAGTGAGGATAGCTTGCCAGGATTACTACTGCGCGGTGATTTAGCTACGTCATCTTTATATGTCAGTATTCCTCAAGCATACCTAGAATACACATCAGAAAACTGGGATCCCCCTTCTCGCTGGGACAATGGAATATCAGCCTTGCTTATTGATTATAATGTAAATGCTAATTCCACCAATTCCTATAACGGAGGAGCGAATTCATCTTCAGTGAATAGTAATGGCGTCGCTGGTATCAATTTAGGTGCTTGGCGGTTTCGAGCGGATTGGCAAAGTCGTTATAACCATACAACAGGAAGCCAAGGACGTGATCAATCTGATTTCACATGGGATCGTTTTTATGCCTACCGAGCTCTATCTGAATTAAAGGCTAAACTCGTACTGGGTGAAGACTATTTGTCCTCAAATATTTTTGATGGTTTTAGATTTATCGGTGCCAGTTTACAATCTGAATTAAGCATGATGCCACCAAACTTACGTGGATATGCCCCTGAAATAACAGGAATAGCACAAAGTAATGCTACAGTGACAGTCATGCAGCAAGGACGGATATTATATGAAACTCAAGTTGCGCCAGGCCCTTTTCGTATCCAAAATTTAAGTGACGCCATAACCGGAACGCTAAATGTTGCCATAAAAGAGCAAGATGGTTCTATTCAAGAATTTCAAGTTGATACTGCAAACTTGCCATATCTAACAAGACCTGGACAAGTTCAATATAAATTTGCACTAGGTCAGCCAACGAATATTGATCGCCAAAGTGAAGGGGAAAATTTCATTACAGGTGAATTTTCTTGGGGTATAAGCAATGGTTGGTCTTTAATTGGCGGTAGTTTAAATAGCCAAAATTATAATGCGTTATCAATGGGATTTGGGCGAGATTTGCTCGCATTCGGTGCTCTTTCATTTGATATTACTCAGTCTATTGCCCGTTTACCCGGTGAAGGAACATTAAGTGGGAGCTCATACCGAATAAACTATTCTAAACGATTTGAAGAATTCGATAGCCAAATACAGTTCGCTGGTTATCGTTTTTCAGAACGAAGTTATATGAGTATGAGTGAATTCTTAAATACCCAAAAAACAGGATTACGTAATTATGGGAGTAAAGAGCTATACACCATATCAGTCAATAACGGCGTTTTTCAAGGTAGTTGTCGCCTGAGCTGTTAAGCAGCTTCTTTTTTGTTCTCTGGGTTTAATTTCACATCACCGATTTCCTCCCAGTTTCTAATACCCTTTGACCAGCGGTTAGGGTTCTTTTTTTGCGCTTTGGTATATAGCTCATGGCGTCTTGCCAATATCGCTTTATCTTCACCATTATGGCGTTGCGCTGGTGTCACGAATTTGATGCGACTATGCCTGTGCTCAGTGTTGTACCATTGAGCGAAGCCTTTCATCCAAGCTCTTGCATCTTCAAGGCTTTTAAAGCCTTCGCTTGGCCAGCGGTGACTGTATTTGACCGTGCGGAACAATGATTCTGAGTACGGATTATCATTGCTGACACCGGGGCGGCTACGAGAGCCAATGACACCCATATCAAGCATTTTGGCTTGCATCGTCAAACATTTCATCGGGCTACCGTTATCTGAATGCAATACCACGTCTTTTTTAACGCATTTCTCAGACCAGAGCGTGCGCTCAAGCAATTGGGCAGCATGTTCACCTGATTCACTGTCATGAACTTCCCACCCGACAACCTTACGGCTGAAGATGTCGATTATCATGTAGAGGTAGAAGAACCGACCAATGACCGTTGACGGGCAGTAACTAATATCCCAAGTCCACACTTGGTTTGGCGCTGTCGCTGTGTACCCCTTAGGTTTAGCTCGGCTACCTTTAGGTTTTGCTTTACCTCGATGGGCTAGCTGGTCATTGGCTTTCAACACACGATAAAAGCTCGATTCAGACGCGAGATATTGCCCGTTATCTGCCAGCATTGGCACTATCTGACTTGGCCCTAAATTGGCGTATTCTTCTTGGTTACAGGTAGCTAATATCGCTTGCTGCTCTTCCTCAGTGAGCTTGTTACTCGGTTCTGGCCTATCAGCTGTAGGTCTTTTGTCACCACTGATTTCACCGCTTTCCTGCCAGCGTTGTAATGTGCGTACAGACATACCAACTTCTTCACAGGCTTTCTCTTTTCTAGCACCTGAGCCGACTGCTTCATCAATCAGAGATGCGTAATGCTGCCTATCTGTGAGTGAGGTTAATTGTCCTCGTCTTCCCCCCAGTAGGCATTTAACTTTTTTCTGAGCACCAACAACGCTGCCGTTTCAGCAAGCGCAGCATCTTTGCGCTTTAACTCTCTTTCTAACTCTTTAATCCGCTTACGATCATCCTTTCGCTCTTGGGTTAATTGCTTACGTTGCTGGGCTTTAGTTTGATTGCCTGCAATGCAGCTTCGCTTCCATTCTTTAACTTGCTCAGGGTAAAGCCCTTTTTCACGGCAATACTCACTTAACTCAATTTCGCTCAATGCTGCTGTTTCTAAAACAATTGAGAACTTTTGCTCTGGTGACCAACCATCTGAACTATTGCTATCAGCCAAACTAGAACCTGCTTTTAAATACTTATCTCGCCATGAATACAAAGTAGATAAGTTGATACTTTCTAGCTTTGCGAATTGGCGTAATGATAAGCCACTTTCAACCAGCTTTCTAATGATGGCTTTCTTATGATCTTCAGGATAATGCTTCACTAATATCTAACTTACCGCTCCCTGTTATATTTTTATGAAAAACTGAGGCGACAACTATCCTGACACAGGGGGATAAAAACTTCCAGGATATAGGATTATCATTATATTTAAATTATAACCATCAGACGTATTGGGACAAAAAAGATAATGACTATTACAGTTTAATGCTGTCCAAATATATGGATATTGGCCCAATAAAAAACATGAGTATTAGTTTATCTGCAAATCGCAGTTTTTATAACGGTGTGACAGATGATAGCGCTTATGTATCACTATCTTTCCCACTAAGTAACGGGGCGAATGTCGGTTATTCGATGAATACAAGCCGCTATGATACGACCAATCGTGTTTCTTATTATGACAGATTGGATGATAGAACAAATTATCAAGTCAGTGCGGGCGCAAATCGAAAAGGAGGAACTGCAAGTGCTTTTATTTCACATCAAGGAGATAGCGCTCGCTGGTCAGCAAATGCGAATCATGTAAATAACCAATATAGTGCTTTTGGTCTTTCCACTTCTGGTGGTTTGACTTTGACAGGAAAAGGTATTGTTGCCCATAGAATAAATAATCTTGGTGGAGCTCGTATATTAGTTGATACTGATAATGTTTCAAATATTACAATTCGCGGTATTGGCGTTCCTGTTGAATCAAACCGATTTGGGAAAGCAGTTATTTCAGATGTCAGTAGTTACTATCGAAATAAAGCACAGATTGATTTAAATAAACTGCCTGATGACATTGACGCCCAACAATCCGTTATTCAAGCAACATTGACTGAAGGTGCCATTGGATATCGCTCATTTTCAGTTATTTCAGGTCAAAAAGTTATGGCTGTTATCGTACTTACTGATGGTGCTCATCCACCATTAGGGGCCCAAGTAACAAACCATAAAAAGCAAAATGTCGGGATTGTAGGCGATTTAGGTAACACTTATATTAGTGGTGTTCATCCTTCAGAAACAATGAATATAACATGGGGTAAAAATATGTCATGTGAAATAACTTTTCCTTCTGAATTAATGAATCGAGAAGTTCAAGACAATTTATTACTTCCTTGTAACTAGGTAGTAAAAAACAAATAATTATTTAATTTAAATAGATGAAATTAATGTATAAAGGTAATAACCAAGTGAATATCAAAAAAATATTAACAAATGTTTTTTTAGGGTCATTAGCCCTAAGTGGTTTTTCAGAGGCTGCAGTTTCATTAGATAGAACAAGAGTTATCTTTGATGGAGAGAACAAGTCAATCTCTTTAAATATTAACAATAATAATAAGCAACTTCCTTATCTTGCTCAAGGTTGGATTGAAAATGAAGAAAGTAAAAAAATAACATCACCATTGATTGTATTACCACCGGTTCAACGATTAGAACCAGGGAAATCTAGCCAAATGAAAATTGAATCTTTACCTGATATAAAAAATTTACCTCAGGATAGAGAATCATTATTTTATTTTAATATGCGAGAGATCCCACCGAAGAGTGATAAACCAAATACTTTACAGATTGCATTACAAACAAAAATAAAATTATTTTACCGTCCAGAAGCAATTGCACCACAGCAAAACAGTGCACCATGGCAAGAAAAAATGCAGCTTGAGAGAAAAGGAAGTGTTGTTTTTGTTAAAAACCCAACACCTTATTATATCACAATAATCAATGCAGGGGCTCATGAAAATACAGATGCAAAAGAATTTACTCCAATTATGATTGCACCCTTTAGTGAAATCAATATTGGAATGACAAATGAGCAACTAGGTAACACCCCCGTAATTACTTATATTAATGACTATGGTGGTCGTCCAAAATTAGCCTTTGATTGTAAAAATACAATCTGCTCTGTTACTAAAAAAGATCATTATATAAATAGCAAAGGAATATAAAGCTAAATGAGGACATATTTATGAGCTTAAGAATATACCACTGGCTACGTTCAAAACATGTGGTCATTTCACTTTGCTTAGCCACAGTATTGCCAGCAACTGCTGGCAATACTAATCTGTTTAGGCCTACAGATGGTTGGGAGGTTGATGGACAGCATGGAGTCATTCATGTTTCAGGTTCTTTAACTGAAAATCCATGCGAATTAGCCATGAAATCTACTAACCAATCAATCTCACTAGGAAATATATCATTCAGTGATTTAAATTCTTCTGAGCAAGTGATACAGCCTATTCCATTCCAAATTGAGTTGTTAAATTGCCTGCAAGTTCAAAGTGAGCTTCAAAATTTCCAAACTGGAAAAACGGTATGGAGTAGCACACAGCCTGCGGTCAAAGTTAAATTTTTAGCAGTAAATGAACCTGAATATTCGAATATTATTCGAGTCAATGGAGCATACGGCTTTGGGTTGCAAGTAGCAAATTCAGAAGGGAAAATATTACCAATAGGTAAAGAAAGTAACCCCACGTTAATTGCATCAGGCCAAAATAACTTAACTTATTATGTCTCAGCTATCAGAACGTCCGGCCCACTCATACCTGGTGCTTTTTCTGCATTAATTGCTTTTGAAATGTTATATGATTAACGTCATAGCATCGCAATAATAATTTATAAAAATTGATAGGTAATAGCGTAATGCTAAAAAATAAAAACATTTATCTTATAAAAATATTGATGCTAACTTTACTATTCATAATTAATAGTAAAGCTAATGCAAGCCCATTAAATCCTAACAGTATATATACAACAAGTATAAAGCATCCACTAATTAGTGATGCATACAATGTTATACCAAAAACGTTAGGTCCTTATTTTTTGTATATTCCAGATGAGATCAAAAACAGCACAAATACTGAGTGTAATATTACAGTTATTGCAACTGGTCGCTCATCGACAGGCTCTATACAATCTATGGCAACACCAGATATTACTCTACTATCTGGGTTTAGTAGTATATATAATCTAGGTGTAGTTAAATACTATTCAGTCACACGAAACACACCTAAGCACTGTAGTGAGGTGCTACCTGATTTTGGCGTGAAATTTGGGCAGTTTAATGTTAGATATATCAATTTCTTCGATTATTCTGCATCTGCAACAGGTTATGCCGATACCTGTTTACAAATAATTGTGAATGACAAAACTGTAGGAACAACCTGTTCAGTTAATGTCCCTGAAATCCCTGTATTGCCTTCTTGCAATGTATCTATGCCATTAACTATATCTCATGGTAATGTCAATTCAAATAATATAAATGGAAATATTGCAAAAATTGACGGAAGTATATCATGCACTGGCGATATGAGCGCCACATTCCAATTTTTACCTGAAAATAAAATTGATTTATTACATGGTGTAGAAAGCCAATTAGATGTATGTGTCTCAGGAAAATGTATGTCAAATAATTTAGTTCAAACTGAGATTAAAAAAAATACTAACTTACCATTCTCCATTAGCTCAACTCTATCTGCATTGGGAAATCCTGAGCCAGGTTCGAGGGTTGGAAATGCTATTCTATCTGTTGTAATTAATTAATAAAAATAAATTATTTAATTTATTGATTGGAGTATAAATAATTATGATATTCTTAATTCAAATAATAAAAGAAAGATTACTTTTACTATTTGCAATACTCACGAACACACTAATTATTTTTTTTAGTGGATTTTGTATTGCAGAAACCTATACATTAACAATTAAGGTAGATGTTATTGAAAGCACTTGTGATGTATATGGTGAAAATGGCCCTGGACAACCTATTGAGGTCTCATTTGGTGAAATAAATCTAAATAAGTTTACCAGTGAACGCTATACAAAAAATATTGACTATCATTTGGATTGCGGAAATAAATCATCCAGTAATCCAAATCTTAAATTAAAGCTTGAAAGCTCTAGTGCTGGCTTTAATACTGATTTAGTTGAAACATCCAACCCTAATTTAGGTCTAAAAATTCAAGCAGATAATACACTTTTATTACCTAATGAATACCGTAATTTCACTTATCAAACACAGCCAGTATTAACTGCGACACCCGTATTTCATGAAGGAAAAGAAATTGAACTAGGCTTATTTAAGGCTACTGGAATATTAAAAGTTGAATATCAGTAATAGTTTATTTAATTTTAACAAAAAAATGCTGCTTTATTTGATAGATTTAATTAAATGAACATACCCTTGAATACAAAATAAATCATTAAATATAAAGATGTTATAAATCAATAAAATAAAAATAATGGTTTACTGTATAACACATAACCTAACATTAGTTCGCTCTAAGTACCATAAGTGTATTTAAACAGCATAAAGTTCAGGCGGTTGCCTTGGTTTTATGCTGTTTTTCCTATGTTGACCCATCACAAGGCTAATTTTCGTTCCTATCTTCTATAATCATTGCTGCTGCGCGTTCTGCAATCATGATCGTTGGTGCATTGGTGTTTCCACTTGGAATTTCAGGCATCACAGAACAGTCCACTACACGTAAATTATCAATACCATGCACTCGTAGCCGTAAGTCAGTCACTGACGTTGTGGTATCCGTTCCCATACGGCAAGTTCCCACAGGATGGTAAACCGTTTTACAAAAATTTCGGACAAACTCTTCAAGTTGAGCTTCATCATGACGTACAGAAGCGGGCGGCATTAAAACCTCTTTGCTTACTGCTTGTAATGAAGCGGAATCCAATACTTCCAGACCAAATTTAACTGCACGCTTGCAGCCTTCCATGTCTTCTGGTGATGCAAGGTAATTAGCGTGAATTTTTAGCGGTGCTTGTGGGTCTGTGCTGCGTAATAAAATTTCACCACGAAACTTAGGTTGTAAATACCCGACCTTTAAAGAAAAACCGTGGGTAGCGGGCAGTGGCTCACCAGGAACATCATCCCAACTATCTAAAATAGGTAAAAAGTGAATTTGTACATCAGGGCGACCTTGATTGCAGCTATCTTTAAATGCAGCACCTTCTAGAACATTAGATGCGAGTAATCCGCTGCGAAATGCCATCCACTCTACCCCATGTTTAATCGCATTTAAGCCTTGGTCCGCACCGAATAAACTTATTGGCTGCTTAGTCGTGACGTTAATTGACATATGTAGGTGGTCATGAAAATTTTTGCCAACAGGTAGATTCATATGTGTATGGATCCCCAACGAAGACAAGTGCTCTTCAGGCCCGATCCCTGATAGCATCAATAATTTTGCAGAGCCCATCGCACCAGAACAGACCAATACTTCGCAACTGGCGAATGCCTCAACTTCATGGCCATTTTTCCCTTGATAGGCAACACCAATCGCGCGGCCATCACGAATGATTATACGGTTCACTTGAGTGCCAAGCTTTAATGTCAATTTGTCACTCTTTTCCACTGATTTTAAATAGGTTTTCGACGTACTGGCTCTTTCTCCATTATGCGTTGTGGTTTGGTAAAAGCTTGTTCCTTGCTGGCTTTCTCCGTTAAGGTCATTGACATAAGGAAGGCCATGCTCTTGTGCTGCACGAATAAATGCCATTGATAATGGGTGCCGATATCTGTTTTCACTAACCGGAAGTGGGCCTTCTGTCCCATGGTATTCCCCTGTTAAGCTTTCATTATTCTCTGCTTTTTTAAACCATGGCAATACATCCGAGTATCCCCAACCTTCACATCCATAATTTAGAGCCCAATTATCATAATCTTGTTTTTGGCCTCGAATGTAGATCATTCCGTTGACAGAGCTGCTTCCCCCCAGCACTTTGCCTTGAGCAATTTGCATTTTACGGTTATTAGCGTGAGGCTCTGGCTCAGTTTCATAAGGCCAGCTTTTTTGGGCGATAATTTTCGCTACACCTGCTGGCATACGAATAAACAAATGGTTATCGCTACCACCCGCTTCGATAAGTAATACTCTAGATTGCGTCTCTTGGATCAACCGAGCAGCCAGAACACAACCAGCAGAACCTGCACCGACAATAATATAGTCATATTTTACTGCGCTCATTTGTCACCCCGCCAAATAAAACAAACAATTCATTTTCATTTATTTAACAATAGCGCCTTTAATTTATTAATGTATGAATAATATTTTGTATATGTGATTTAAATCAAAAATAATTTCTTATGTAATTATTTTTGAACTTTAATAATCTTTGTTTATTAAAGAAAAGTTTAAATCCAAATCAACACTTAAACCCTACCCACATTTCATTAATAAATGAATGTTTATCATTGAGCAAGCAAAGGTTGCAAGATAATCGATGAATGCTATAGTAACCGTTAATTTACATTCTATCGGCTTGAGGACGACCTCAAGTACGTATCAGCAACAGGGACGGCCCTTTCTTCTTAAGGAAAAATATTATGGGGCACTTCCGTTTCAATAGTCCGCTCATCCCATTAACGACTTGGGCTCGGTTAATTGGCTCTTGGTTAGTCGTCATTTTCTTTATCTTAAGTGGCGAAACATTACTTAATGACAGCCTTTCAGCATTTAGTGCAACTTGGGTTTTTCTACTGTTGTTCATTACAATACTAACCGCTTCCTTCGGTGTTGTTAAAGAAGCTGACCATCTTGCTGAACAATTGGGTGAACCATACGGAACACTGATCCTGACTTTATCGATTGTCTTAATTGAAGTAATTCTTATTGCTTCAGTCCTACTAGGACCTGGTGATTTTCCAACCATTGGGCGTGATTCAATATTCGCAGTGATGATGATTATCATGAACCTCGTCGTAGGTATCTGCTTACTCGCAGGTTCAGCTAGAAATGGTGAACAAGAATATAATACGCAAGGTGCGAACAGTTATCTTTCAATGATCGTATTACTGACAGGTTTAGCGTTAATACTACCAAATTACACCTCTAGCCAAGGGGAGTACTCCTATACGCAAGCCATTGGTATTTCGGGTATTACTATACTCATCTATGGGGCTTTTTTGTGGATGCAAATGCGAGGCCATCGCCGGTTTTTTATTCAGCCTCCTAAAGGGCTGATGAATGTCCCAGAACAATTCGTTTCAACTAACCATGTTTTAGCAGACAATAATGTCGAAAATAAAGATAACCACTCTGAGTCAAACAAAAAATCCATTATCATTCGCTCTTGTGTATTAGTTGGGCTGATACTCCCTATTGTGTTACTTGCGCATTACTTAGCTATCGTAACTGATTACGGAATTGAGGCTTTAGGAGCACCAGCAGCAGTCGGTGGTGTCCTGATCGCGATTATCGTATTTACGCCTGAATCGATCACAGCTGTAAAAGCGGCAATGAATAATGAAATGCAACGAGCGATAAACCTTTGCCAAGGTGCATTTGTCTCAACGGTGGGTTTGACTGTGCCAGCAGTATTAATTATCGGCATTATTACTGGTAAACAAGTCATCATGGGGGTTTCTAGCGCAGAAATTGTTTTATTCGCAATCACCATGTTACTGACTATGCTTTCATTTAATGGCCAGAGAACATCCCCCATCCAAGGCTGGATGCACCTTGCCACCTTTGCTGTGTTTGGGCTTATTCTATTTTATCCGTAATGACTGACAAAAAGTGAAGGCTTCATAAGAAAATACCTGATTGGTATCAAATTTTATGCAAGCCTTACTCATACTTCCCTTATTCTTAACATATCCAAAGCCAAATCATGCCATGCTTGTGCACGACGGCTTTGGTGGTGATTTTTTACTGTCGCTAAAGCAATGTCGTAAGCCAGTATTGGCTCAATAACGGGAATAACGGACAACCCCACTGAGCTGGTGTTTTTCCACATACTATCTGGAAGTAGCGTTATCCCTACCCCAGCTCTTACCATAGCGGTCACCAAATCTAAATGGCTACTGCGCCCAGAAATAGTGGGTTTTTTACCATAAATACCACAAGCACTGACAACAAGTTCATTAATTAGAAAATCATCAGAAAAGAAAATAAAAGGCTCATCGACTATTTCACTAAATTTAACAAATTCACGTATTGATAGTGGATGTTGGTTACTAACCAAGAGCATTAATCGGTCCGTTGAAAAAGGGTGTACTTCAAAGCGCTCATCTGCAAAAGGTAACATCACAGCGGCAGTTTCAACGTCGCCATTTAACATTGCCTCACGCATTTTTCGCGTACCCAATTCAAGAATTTTCAGTTCCACCTGTGGATAACGTTGGCTAAAAGCCATAATAATATCAGCAAAATAGGTCGATGCTATCACGGGTGGTAACCCCACGGGTAGCACCCCAGATATAGGACCAGACCTTTCCAGTAACGCTTTTTTCATATTCCCAAATTGAGAAAGGATTTGCTTCGCATAAGCCAATAAAATATCCCCCTCCTCTGTTAACTTAACGCCATCGACTTCCCTAGTCAGTAACGTATAGCCAAGCTCATCTTCTAGTTTTTTAATACTGCGGCTAATCGCTGGTTGCGTTACAAATAAACTTTCTGCCGCACGGCTAAAACCATTGAGCTGCACAACTTCAACAAAATAACGTAATGAACGAATGTCCATTTCGCCCCCTATAATTTTTAGTTATAGATAGAATGAGTTTAAGTGATTTCCTTTAAAGCATAATAAACGATAAAAATAATTCAACTTAGAATTATTGGCTATGCAATTATTGGAGATCAGCATGATAAACAAGACTGTTATCGAATACGTATTAGATAGACTTTACCAAATCGGTATTCACGATATTTTTGGTGTTGCTGGTGACTACGCATTCCCGATTGAAGATGCCGTATGTGAAAGTGAAAATATGCGCTGGATTGGCAACTGCAATGAACTCAATGCCTCATATGCTGCGGATGGCTATGCCCGCGTGAAAGGTGCAGCAGCATTATCAACGACTTTTGGTGTCGGCGAACTCAGTGCTTTAAATGGTATTGCAGGCGCTTATGCCGAGCATCTTCCCCTTTTTCATCTTGTTGGCATGCCAGCAAGTGGAGTTCAAAAAAACCACCGTTTAGTTCACCACACCCTAGGAAATGGTGACTTTGATGTGTTTTATCAAATGAGCCAACATTTAAGCTGTGCTCACGCTATTTTAACGCCTGAAAACTGTATTGCCGAAACAGAACGTTTAATTACGACCGCTTTACAAGGATCTCGACCGGTTTATTTAGGTTTCCCTTCTGACTACGCTATCATGCCAATTAAAACAGACAAAACACCTGAAACTATCACTATAAATAAAAGTCATAGCGAGTCATTATCAGCTGCCGTTACAGCTATTGTCGAAAAGCTCACATCGAGTACAAAAGCCTGTATTATTCCTGGGATTTTAACCGCACGCTTCGGCTTAGCCGCTGATGTTCAAGCGATTATTGAAAAAACGGGCCTACCTTACGCCACTATGTTTATGGATAAAGGGGTAGTAAGCGAATCTAACTCTCAATATATGGGGATTTATAACGGCAAACTGATGAATCCAGAGGTTAGGGAGTACGTCGAAAGCTGTGACTGTGTCATGGGTATTGGCGCGGTATTAACAGACTTCAACTCCGGCAGCTTCACCGCAAATATTAACCCTGAAAGCTGTATTAACATTCTTTCTGACCATGTGAAAGTGGGTTCCGCTATCTACCCGAATGTATTGATGAAAGATGTGTTAGATAAATTAAAAGAATTTGCGCCCTCACTTAACCATGTTGGGCTCAAAGCTCAAGGATTAGGATCCCCTCAGCAAGGTGAAAATGGCCAAATTACCGCCTCATATTTGTACCCTCGCCTAGAAAAAATGTTCCGTCAGGACGATATTATTGTTGCAGAGACTGGGACTGCCTCCATGGGGTTAGGTTTTGCTTTATTACCTGAAAATGCACAATTTCATAACCAAACATTGTGGGGTTCTATCGGCTGGGCCACCCCCGCGGCCTTTGGTGCAGCAATTGCAGAGCCACAGAAGCGAGTTATTTTAGTGACTGGAGAAGGTTCTCACCAACTCACTGCCCAAGAGATTAGCCAGTTTGCCCGCTTTGGCTTAAAACCCATTATTTTTGTCCTGAATAATGATGGCTATTTAATTGAGCGACTTTTGTGTAAAAACCCTGAAGCCTATTATAACGACTTACCCCAATGGAATTATGCCCAACTCCCTGCAGCATTAGGCTGCAAAGATTGGTATTGTCAGCGTGTTACCCATTGCGATGAATTAGACAATGCAATTAAACAGGCCGAACTATCAAAGCATGCGGCCTATATTGAAGTGGTCATGGATAGATATGCGGCATCAGAGCTTGCTGAAAAACTTGGAAAATCAGTCGCATCTTTATATTCATTTTAAATTGACAGATTATGGCAGCCATCGCGCTGCCAATGTCTTTATGATCCAAATGCCAGCCCCACATCGTCTCGTGATTGATGCAATATTTTTGAGACAATTAATGCTAATTCAAGTAATTCATTACATTTAGCATAGTTTTTAGTGGCAATTTGCTCACGAAAAAATGCAAACTCATAGACCATATGGCTGATAGCTGCATCCCGAGATACGCTGGATATTTCCCCGCCAATACAAACCTCAACTGACTGACAAAGGCTTGGGGCTCCCTTGATACATATATACCCTTTGGTACCTTGAATAATAAAGTAACCGGGGCTTGCCGAATCTTTCGCCCCCACACACGATGCAACTGAACGCCCAAAATAGGCCGTTAATACCCCTGATGTATCAATTCCATTAAACCCTTTATTACAAATATAGTGGCTATTATCGGGTGCTCCCATCAAGGCAGATAATAAATAAATGTTATAAAGATTAATGTCATAGAGTGCACCGCCGGCTTGCAGTGGGTCAAATGCAGCATGAACTCGGCCTTGCAAATAATCATTATATCGACTTGAATATTGGGAATAATTACCGTGAATCACTTTGATTTCACCGATTTTACCAATATGTTGTCTGATAAAGTGAAATTCAGGGGTATGAATAGACGTAATGGCTTCAAACAAAAAAAGCCCTCTAGTCTGTGAAATGGAAATTAACACCTGCAACTGTTGCCAATTTGGTGTAAACGGTTTTTCGCATACCACATGTTTGTCAGCCATTAATGCATCGAAGGTATACTGATAATGCAAATGGTTTGGCAAACCTATGTATATCACCTCAACATCAGGGTCTTGTAACAATTTTTGGTAGTCAGTATACAACTTTGCTATACCAAATTGTTGGCAAATAGCCTGTCCCTTTTCAATACTTTCCGCCCGAACACACAGTGCGACTAGCTCTATCCCCTGCACCTGTATTAAGGCATCGAGAGCCGACATAATTATTTTCCCGGAACCGACCAGCGCTAGTTTCATCTCTGTTATCCGTTAAGAAAAGTGAATTTCATTCTGCCATAAGGCTCATTATTAAAGAAATACCTTCGTTGCTTTTTTGATAACCACTGCCATTTCCGAATTTTGCCCTTAAAAATTTAATAAAAATGACGCATTTTTTCGCTGGAGGTTCTTTTCATTATTGCTGGCGTACTTATCAATTTCATCAGGTAAACCAAATAACCGCTATGAATGACAATTAGTCACCCATTTACAATCATTTCTATTCACGTTGTCATCAAAATGCTCTTATTTTAAAACTTCCATAACCAATTGTTTTATATTGATAATATTTTAATTTTATTTTTATAACTGAAAAATACCTTTTTAAAACCCTAACTCACATCACAATTTATTAACAACTCTCTTGAATCATTTTTTATTATTCTCCATGCTAATTTTATTAAATAAACCAATGGTTTACTGTATAAACCGGTCGAGGTTGATATGAAAGAGAATATTGTCACTGCCGTTGATGATGCTTTACAGTTATTGATGCTATTAGGTGAAAAAAACAATCTTGGGTTAAGTGAACTTGCACGCTTATCTGGCATGAATAAATCCAAGGTATACCGCTTATTATGCACACTAGAAAATCGCCATTTCGTACAAAAAAACGAAAATCCGGTTACTTATCATTTAGGCCATCAATTATTAAGCTTGGGGAATTGCGCTCGCCAGCAAATTAACTATATCCAAGTTGCAGAAGTTGAAGCAGAGCAACTACGTCAACGTTTTGATGAAAACATTCAAATGCGTATACGTGACAACGATGAGATTTTACAAGTTCTTCATAAGCCATCAGGGCAATCACTTCAAGTGCGCAGTGAAGCTGGAAATCGCCGGCCGTTAGGTTCTGGGGCTTCAGGCAGAGTGCTATTGGCTTACTCACCTAAAGATGTTCAAGCACATTTTATTGAAAAGAACCCCTCTATTGAAAAATCTATTGTAACCATACGCTCACAAGGTTTTGCAATTACCCGAGGTGAACTAACCGCAGGTATTGGTGCGATTGCCGCGCCTATCTTTTCACAACATGGGGAATGTATTGCTTCACTGAGCATTAGCTTACCTCTAAGCCGTTTTTCTGATGAAAAAGAACAAGAAATGACTGAACAACTGCTTCTGTCTGCTTTACGTATATCGAGGCAGCTCGGTTACGACTCATAATTAATTACAATAAAAGAGACAACGCCATGCAACCAACAAACAGCACAATACAAGCCCCATCTTCACCACCTAGCTGGCAAATGAACCCGGTTTTAGTAATGTTAACTATTGTTATCATTGCTTTTTTAATGACTTATTTTGTTAATTCAGGCCAATATGAGCGCGATGGTAAGAAAGTCATTCCGGGCTCTTACCAAACTATCACTAAAGACATCAAGTTAGCGCAATTATTAGGCACTGAGAAATCGGAGGAAGGTACTGCCGCTCCCGTCAGTTTGCCTCAACTGTTTAAAGCGATCCCTGAAGGAATTGTTAAACAATCACCACTTATATACATGGTGTTATTTATCGGAGGAATGTTTGGTATTCTCAATAAAACAGGGGCAATAGAGTCAGGGCTAGAGCGGTTGCTCCATGTTACCCGAGGCAATATCTACCTGTTAATTCCTTTCTTAATGATTGTATTTTCCATGGGAAGTACCTTTATGGGGTTAGCCAAAGAGTATCTTTTGGTTATTCCCATGGTTATTGCCTTAGTGAAACGCGTTGGATTGAATGAACTTATTGGGCTTGCCATTGTAGCCATTGCGGTTAAGGTCGGATACCTCGCCTCTATCACCAACCCGTATGCACTTTCTATCGCACAACCGCTTGTTGGTTTACCCGTTTTTAGTGGTTTAAGTATGCGAATTGCGGCGTACCTTATTTTTATTACACTCGGTATTTTATTCGTTTTCTATAGCATTCGTAAAACGACACTCACAAACTATGTGGCTGAAGAACATAATCAAACCACACCATTAACCTATCGCCATAAACTTATGTTAATTATCTTAGCCATCGGTGTTGCATTTTTAGTCTATGCCTCTAATCGTTGGCATTGGAAAAATAATGATTTATCTGCCTACTATTTATTCTTAAGTGTCATTTTAACTTTTTGTAGTGGTTTGACCGCAAGTGCCGCCGCTAACGCATTTGTCAGTGGAATGAAAAAAGTCCTCATCGCAGGGGTGTTAATTGGGTTGGCGACTGCTGTCGAAATTATTCTTTCTCAAGGTAAAATTCTCGATACCATAATTCATCAATTAGTTGGGCTTGTCGGTGATCACGGACCTTATGTTTCATCATATAGCATGTTTATCTCCCAACTATTATTAGACATTGCCATTCCCTCTACTTCTGGGCAAGCCGCTGTCACAATGCCAATCCTAGGCCCCGTTGGTGAAATTTCTGGTGTTTCCCCCCAAACAACGGTTTTTGCATTTTTAATGGGTAATGGGCTAACCAATATGATCACACCAACATCGAGTGGGTTATTGATTTTTTTAGCTACAGCCGGTGTCAGTTGGACCACCTGGGCAAAATACATTTTACCGCTTTTTATCATTTTTATGGCAGTCAGCATTGGTTTACTGAGCGTCGCCGTTACCATAGGGTATTAGTAAGATGGATATGAAGAATTACCGAATAGAAATGCGTGATGGAATAATGCTATCAACAGATGTTTACTTTCCACTAACTCAATCAACTGCATCTTTTCCCGTGATTATAGAGCGAACACCCTATGATAAAACCGCACCTTCTCGTTCGGAAAAAATGGTATCTGGCCAGCAAATAACACGCCAAGAAATGGCAAAATACTTCAGTAAACATGGTTTTATTGTTGTGTATCAGGATTGCCGCGGGCGCTATGGGTCCGAAGGAAAGTTCACAAAATATATTAATGAAGCTGAAGATGGTTTTGATACATTACAATGGATTATGGAACAACCCTGGTGTAATGGCAAAATAGGCTCAATGGGTCTCTCTTATGCCGCTCATACACAATTAGCAATGGCGTGTTTAAATCCACCAGGTTTACAGACGATGGTGCTGGATTCTGGCGGTTTTGCCAACGCCTACCAATGTGGGATACGTCAAGGGGGTGCTTTTGAACTTAAACAAGCCACTTGGGCATTTAAACAAGCTAAACTAAGCCCGCTAGCTCAGCAGTCTCCCGACATTTTAGCCGCACTCGAACAAGAAAATATCCATGAATGGTTTACGACAATGCCATGGTATCAAGGGCAAACATTGCTCAAACATGTTCCTGAATATGAATCATATTTATTTGAACAATGGGAAGAAGAGTGTTTTTCCGATTATTGGAAAAAAATAGGTATTTATGCCGAAGGCTATTATGACCAAATACCTGATATCCCAGTGTTATTTATGTCTAGCTGGTACGATGCCTATGTCAGTTCAACATTAGATAACTACTATGCATTTGTTACCAAAAAACAATCACCGCAAAAGTTAATTATGGGGCCTTGGCTACATGGCGACCGTAATATCACGCACAGTGGTGACGCAGAGTTCGGAGATATCGCAGCATTTGATCACAATGTTAGTGAAAGTTGGTTATCTTGCCGTTTAAACTGGTTTGAAACTCACTTAAAAGGTGAAAATGCAAAAAAACATCATGAAGAAGTAACAATATTCATGATGGGTGGTGGAAGTGGTAAACGCAACCAACAAGGGCGTATAGAACATGGGGGAGAATGGCTTAGCCACCATCAATGGCCTTTGCCAAATACTGAAAAAACCATGTATTATCTGTGGCCAAATAACAAATTACATCATCAGCCCTATGCTAAAACAGCCACAATATCCTATTGTTATGACCCTAGGCACCCAGTGCCTACCATTGGTGGTGCTTTAACTTCAGGTCAACCTATATTTTGGGGTGGGGCTTTTAATCAATGTGAATTACCAAATTTTTTTGGTAGTAAGCAAAATAACCTACCCCTTTCTGCCCGCAGTGATGTATTAGTATTCGAAACCGAAGAATTACAAGCAGATGTCTGTTTAGCAGGTGAAATTGAAGTGTCGCTTTGGATAAGCAGTGATGCATTAGATACAGATTTCACCGCAAAACTTATTGATGTTTACCCTCCCAGTGCCGATTACCCTCAAGGCTATGCCATGAATATTACTGATGGCATCATTCGTTGTCGTTTTCGGCATGGTTATGAACAGAAGGAATTATTAACCCCAAATGAAATTGTCGAAGTAAAAATTAAGCCCTTTGCCTGTGCAAACCGTTTCGCAAAAGGACATCGTATCCGATTAGATATTTCTAGTAGCAATTTCCCTAAATATGACTTCAATACAAATACAGGTAAAACTATCGCGGGTGATAGAACGTGGAAAATAGCTTGTAATAGCCTACATATTTCTAGCGAATACCCGTCAAAAATCATTTTGCCTGTGCTCAACGAAACCTAAAAAAATATAATTAACCCACAAACTATATGCCCGTTGCCCGCTTTAACTGCCAACACCACTAAAGCGGGCTATATAAGAAGAAATTTATTCCGCTTGAACCCAAAATACACCATCCCCCTCTAGGGCAGTAAAAGTCTGGTGTAAATAATCGCTATCAGCCTGTGGGTCAAGGTCTGCAAACAACTCTGGGTGGATAAATTTTGCAATCGCTTCCACCGCAATAATGTTAAATGGCGTATCATAATATTGCTGGTATAACGCCAATACCTGCTTATTTTTATAAGCAGATAATGAACGAAATTTAGGGCGTTCCATTAGCTTATTCAATCGGGCCAAGGACTTTTGTTTATCCCCTGTATAACCTAACGGCACAGAAGCACTACCTTTACGGGTACTATCCCAATCAGCTGCAGTCATCAAGTAATAATCAGGGTTGCTGTGAATCAATTGTTCTTCACTGATTTCCCCACCCATTCCAATACTGAACCATTGGGAACCAAGGTTATTTCCGCCTGCAGTTTCAACAAATTCGCCAAAATTACCATTGCCGAACGTTTTGCAGCAATAATCTTCCCCTTGGATACCAGCTGCTCGTTCAATAAATACGCTTGGGCGCTGCTCTTTGCTAAGTTTAGCCACTCTTGAACGGATTAAGTCTAACTTTTGTTGATAAAACTGATTAAATGCTTGTGCTTGTTGTTCCTCACCAAATACTTGGCCAAGTAATGTCATACTCGGCATAGTATTTTTCAATGGGTATTGCCTAAAGTCGATAAAAACAACGGGTAAACCACTTTTTTCCAATAACGATAAGGTGCCACTTTCAGCAAGCTTACTTTTTAAACCAATATCAAAAATTAACAAATCAGGCTGGGCAACTAAGGCTTTTTCAACACTAAAATCTGTCGTATAAGGGTTGGGAAAAACAGGTATTTGACTGAGTTGTGGAAATTTTTTGCTGTACGCAACACTCAAATCAGGCGCTTTTTTAATTAACGCATCATCCCAAGCAATAATCCCTTTTAATGGGTCTTGCGGATGTAATATATTCAACGCAACTAAAACTCGGCTGTCCGCCAGCATCACTCGAGATACAGGGGCATTAACCGTCACATCCCTACCCGCAATATCCGTCACAGTAATAGATGCCGCTAGGCTATTAGTTGAAAATAGTAGGCTAACAGCACTAAGAATCAGTACAAATGTATTGATAAGTTTTCTCATCATTATTCTTATACCTTGTTTTTATTAAAATTTTACAGATGCTTGAACATAGTAAGTTCTTGGCTGCCCCACATAGATACCATAATTATTATCCGTAGAACGTGTAAAATAGGTTTGATCAAAAAGATTTTTAATACCAGCAGATAGCGTTAAATCAGACAAACTTTTACCAAAATGGTACTCGCCTCGTGCGTCCCACACCATATATCCGGGGATTGTTCCGTATCGGCCATCAGCACTTGGTTTTGTTACATAATGGCTTGATGTTCCAGGCGATTCTTGGGTAGATTGCGCATAAGTATTCAAGTTCCATACCCAATTACCCGTTTCATAACGGCTACCTGCGGTAAAGACTTGCCGTGAATAAAACGGTAAATCCTTATGAGCAAAATCACCTTTTTTACTTACCGCTTTAGTGTAGGTATAAGTACTGTACACGCTAACACCATCCAATTTATCGCTCAGCTCAGACAAGTTATATCTTGCCGCCAATTCCACTCCTTGATGAGTTGTGGCGCCCAAATTTGTCCAACCCGTTGTATTTTCAACGTAAAGTAATTGGTCATCGAAATCGATATAGAATAATGTCGCTTCAAGAGATAGCGCAGTATTATCGTATTTAGTCCCCACTTCATAGTTATGTGCTTTTTCTGCACTTAACCCATTTGCGGGTGAATTCCCTACCCCTTTAGTGTTCAACTGAAAATACTGCAAACTGCCAAATGACGTACTGGCATTGGCAAATAGTTTCCATTCATCATCAATATGGTAGATCACCGCCAGCGCAGGAAGTGGTTCGCTATATCGCTTACTTCTGTTTTGGTTTTTAAAACTGTCATTTAAATGAATATTAATGTTCTCATAGCGGAGCCCTGGGATCACAGTCCAGTTACCAACATCAATGGTGTCATCAAGGTAAATAGCATGGGCTTCTGTTCCACCCGATGTGTGTTGGTAATAATCATTAGTACTCGGCCGCGAACTTTGAGTGCCAGCTTGGTACCAATTTGAGCGGTAAGCTTTTTCGTCTGCGGTTTCATTTAAATAGCGGTATCCCACTGTTACTTCATGCGAAATATCATTAAAACGGAATAATTGTGAATAACTCGGTTCAATTGCATACGCGGTATAGTGACGAGGGTAAGAAACTAGCCGTCTTTCATTCGCTTTATCTTTATGGTCACTTTCTATGTAACTACCCCGATAACTTTTACTAAACCATGTCATTAACTCAAATTGTTTATCATCTTCTTCATGTTTATATTTCAATGACATATCTTGGCGATCCCCTTCAAAACGGTCATAAGGCCGCGTTGATTGGAATGGGTCAGCATTATATTGCGCTTGAGTTAGCCCCCCAGGCATACCTGACATTGCATGATAATAATGAAAATTCGCCAGTAACTCGTCATTATCGGTTATGGCATAACGTGTTTTTAAAATCAGGTCATCAATATCTGTATTATCATTGCTTTTACGGTAGCCTTGCCCATGTAACCCTGAATACAGTAGTATCGCTCCCGCTGAATCATCGGCTTTTGAGCCCCCCACGGACGCATCGACTAGCGTTTTTAGCCCTCCGGTTTTAGCCCCTTGGGTTTGTAACGAGACACCACCAGAAAAGTCTTTCGGGATAGGCTTTGTCACAAAGTTAATTACGCCCCCCACATTTTGTGGCCCATAACGTACGGAAGCTCCTCCGCGGATAACATCAATAGATTCAATACTACCTAGTGATAATGGCGACATCGACAGCTGAGGTTGGCCATAAGGCGCTGCCGCTAGTGGCATACCATCGAGTAAAATCGTTGAGCGAGGTGAAAGGCGTGAGGTTAACCCACGAACCCCAACATTCAAGGAAACATCACTCCCACCAGTCCCGTTACTTTCTCGTACCTGTACACCGGGTATCCCTTTCAATGCATCCGCAATGGTTTCACTGCCTGATTCTTTGATTTGTTGTTGGTTTTTTACTGTTCGCGCACCTGGGTGATTAAATACCACCTCACCATCTTCAGTATTTTCAAGCCAGTTGCCTGTAACTGTAATCTGATCATTTTTTGAATTATCAACAGCAAATACATGATAAGGCGCTAATGCCGCTGAAATTGCTAATGGAATGAGTAGCTTGCTAGTTTTTAAATTCATAAGAAATAAGCAATAAAAGAGATTAAGAGAGATAATGATAATTATAATCATTACAAACAATCAACTTAATTTACTATTTATTTTGAAATTATACTGGTTTAATCCCTTATTATATAAAGGGTTATTGATTTATTGAGAGTGTAGAGAACTAAAAAACCGAGGGAGATCCCTCGGTTCACATTATTGGTAAACATTATATAATTAGAGGCAAATATCATTTTGTCTCTAAAAGAATTAACCACCTAGAGAGAAAAACACCACTCGGCCAACGCCTTCACCAACAAAAATACAGAGTGTTGCCAGTGACATGACGAATGTTGCATTCACAGCGTGCCCCTTTTTTGAGCACAGTAAACGGCCCACAAATACGATACCCAATGCAACAAGTATGACCCTAACAATGCTTAAATTCACTAAACCATCTGGGAGTTCACGCGGTGTCATTCCCATATAGATAGGCTCTCCCATGTTTCCAAGAAGAGATAATGCGCCCAGCAGCATCAGTAAGATCCCAATAACACCAATACCTAGCGTAATTTTAACCACTCGTTTTAATTGCTCTTCTTTACCATCGCGGCGCAAAGAACCTACCAGTAGTAATGCAGCTACCACACCACCAACTAGTAATACCGCACCAAAAAAACTGGCGTAGGTAAATAAGCCATTCCATAGGTTAAACAAGGTGTTAGCGTATAAGGCTGACATTGCGTACATATAGATGATACCGGCTAACGCGCTAAGCAATAGTAGCAGCGCATTCGCTTTTTGTTTCAGCAATAGCAGCGCGACACTGAAAAATAATAGCGCCATATAAATTGCAGTTGCCCACACTTCACGGCTCATCCATGAAGTAGACACATGCAGCATGGTATAAAACATGTGTAGCGGGTTACCCATGTGAAATAATGAACCCAACAACCCAACACAACCCAGAACAAAACTGGCTAAAATAGGCAATTTGATAAACTGGACACTTTGTAGGTTGTTTCCGCCTTCAAGCACACGAAAATAGCATACTAATGTAACGAGCAAGCACCCCACAGAAGCTTGCATAAATAAGGTGAAAATCACCAACGGAAATTCATGCATGATAATTCTCCTTATCCTTTTGTACCGACAACAAGGTTCGGTTTGGTAATACTTGAACTAGGTAACCCTGCGATATCTGCATTTGAGCCATATTTTTTACGTAATTCGCTAATTAGGCCAAATTCAATCGCACGCATAGGGCAAGAATCAACACACATTGGATTCCCCCCTTTTTCACGGAGATCAAGGCAAGTGTCGCACTTGGTCATCATACCAATACTGGCATCGAACTGAGGTGCCTCGTATGGACAAGCCCATGTGCAATAACGGCAACCAACACATTTATCATGGTCAACTAATACAACACCATCTTCTTCTCGTTTGTGCATTGCGGTGGTAGGGCAATGGCTCACACATTGCGGATCATCACAATGGTTACAGGCAATAGACAAGTGCCAAGTCCGAGGACGTGGATACTCTCCTACCTCAATATCATATACACGGCGAAAGTTGCGCCCGACCTCAAGGTCATTTTTGTCTTTACATGCAACAACACAGGTTTTACAACCAATGCAAGTGGCAACATTAATATAAAATCCGACTTGTTTATCCATTTCTTATTGCCCCCTAAAATATAATACGCTGTGGAATTGCAGCATCTGGAACTAACTGGTCACCATGCCATTTTTCGATATTACATAGCATCGTGTTCCACCCTGATGTACCAAGCCCTGTAGGGACTTGAATGGTTAGCGTATTGTCGGCTCCCGCCATATCTATCCCTGTTTTTTCATCAACATTTGTCCAACTACCGTGTGGTAGCGCCACAACACCAGGCTTCATCGTTTGTGTCACTAACGCAGGACGTACAATCTTCCCTTGAGGGCTTGTTATCAATACAGTTTCACCGTGTTTAATACCTAAACGTTTCGCATCAGACGCATTGATATAAATTGGGCTTGGCCACTGTTCACGTAACCAAGGCACATTATCAAGCGTGCTGTGAGAGCGGCGTAGGTAGTGCGGATTATAGATTTGGAATGGATAATCCCCTTTTTCCTTCTTCGAGAAATCATTAAAACTTGCTTCATAACCGCTTGCAGACGGGATATATTCAGGAATTGGCGGTAATTTAGTCCAGCCACATTCATCGGCTTTTTCGACTAATGTTTCACAATAAATTTCGAATTTGCCACTCGGTGTTGGTCGTGGATTGGCTTGAGGATCGCGAATAAAATCTTCATAGGCAATATAACTATAGTTATCATCAGAAGTGCGTTTTACTTGATATTTCCCAACAGTAAGAAATTCATTGAGGGTAATTCGGCCTTGTTGTGGCTTACCTGTTACTTGCCATTCATCAATATCCGCTTGAGTTACTGTGATTAATGGCTCAGTTGTCTTACCATCTTCACCAATAATCGTTGCACCATTGAGTTTATTGAAGAATTGTTGCTTTTCAGAAATAGGAAAAACTTCATCGACATTAATACCAAGGCGTTTACCTATCTCTTTGGCGATCCACTGGTCACTTTTTGCTTCATAAAGTGGTGGTGTCACATTCACTGCAGCTATAATAACTTCACGATTACTTGGATTTAATATGGTTCCTTCACGTTCCCACTCCGTGGTCACGGGTAAGACGATATCCGAATATTTCGCACAGGTATGTGGAACATAAGCTGCAGTCACAACCAGTTCCACATCTTTACGATAAGCTTCAACGCTCTGCGCAATATTGGCTCGTGTTTGTAACGTGGCATTGAATGGATGAATGATCATTTGGATATTTGTATCGACATCCCCCACACCACGTTGGCGGAATTTTTTCTCTAGTAATGCACGGTTAAGCTCATTGTGGTTAATTTTCAAGCTAACTGGGTTTGGTACTGACGGCAAGCCACTTGCCCCCGCCATGACTAAACGAGTTCCATTATTCCCCGCAGCATAGTGGCAGCTTACGCCAGTCATGCGGCCAGGCCTTCCCATATGGCCAGTCATAAAGCCTAATGTTGAGAATGCTTGTACCCATCCTTCACCATTATGAATTCGTGCAGGAGCCCAACCTGTAAGTAATGCAACTCGGTTGGTCCCCCCGATTTCACGCGCTAATGTACGAATGTCGCTAGCTGACAAACCGCAAATATTAGAGGCCCACTCTGGTGTTTTTGGCTCTCCCGTATGGGTACCTAATAGATAATCTTTGAAGTTCCCTTTCGGATCTGCACCTGCTGGCATATTACTTTCATCAAAACCAACTGTACAACGGCGCAGGAAATCCCAATCAATCAATGGGTTGTCAGGACTGTCCATTTCTAATAACGCAGACATAATACCCAGAGCTAAAGCATGGTCAGTACCTGGGTTGATGGGGTACCAATCTGCATCCATTAATTCCGCTGTAGTCGTATAACTTGGGTCAATACTAATAAAGCGTGCCCCCGCTTTTTTCGCCTGATAATAATTATAGGTTGGGCTGCCTGGGCTACTCCATGCAGGGTTAGCTCCCCACATCACAATTAACTGGGAGTTACGCATATCAAAACGGTCATTGGTACCAAAGGTATAAAACCCTTCAAGTAATCCTAAATGAGCTGGCGTTTCAAACCATGCGCCCCATGAGGTTGTTCCCCAATCGCCAACAAATCCACCAGCCTTTGCATAAACGCTTTGGATTTCAACGCCGTTACCACCGGTGATCCAAATCGATTCATGACCATATTTTTCTTTAATACGTTTCGATTCTGATGCCACAATATCTAGTGCTTCATCCCAACTGATGCGCACCCATTGGTCTCGTCCTCGTAAGCTTTTATCCCCACCACCGGGAGCCCAACCTTTACGCTTCATTGGATATTTCAACCGGTCCGCGCCAAAGACTTGTTTACGTTGTGAACGTCCGCGCAAACAACCTCGTTGCTGTGGGAAATCAGGGGAGTCGGCAACCACATCATCGGTTTTTTGCCTAACAACGACGCCATCAACCACTAATGCTTTATTGACACAGCGGCCCCCACAGTTGTGCCAGCAGGCCACAGGCTTCCATTTTCCTTGAGTGACTGCGTCAGTAGCTTGCACAACCGCTTTTTCTTCCTCTGGTGTTGCCGCATGTAATTGCTTACTCAGCGGTAACGTAGCCATCACTGACGCCGCTGATGTCCATGCTATAAATGAACGGCGACTTAAGGCTATTTTCTGTCTTTCTGACATTGCTCTTACCTCTTCATTTTGTTTTATTATTATAAATTTACTAACTCATTGATTTTTTTAATATCATTACGTAAAAAAAGCTCAAGTAATGAACTTAATTGACGATAGAATAATGTTTCTGCGTGGTTATGCATTGAACGGCAAAACGGCGTTATAAAAGCCAGTAAATGGGTATTCAAGAATGTTGCAGACCCGAGTAATAACGCGTTCACTTTGGGCCAATCAACAGGGTCTGTTTCGCTGTCAATAAGCTCAGTAATGCGCAGACTTAAATGCCACATAAAATCTAACTCATAGCCAATATGGTCAGCGGCTTCCATATCACCTTCTGGCAAATAAACGTCATACTGTTCATAAAAAGACTTCACTGCTAACGTACTTTCTTGAAATAGCAGTTTGTCACGAGAAACATAAGTTGATTCCCATGGCGATGCTGGCGGGGCTTCTGGGCCTATAAACAAGCGAGTAAAGTCCCAATGCAAATTTTCGAAATCATCGTTGTTGGCTTGTAACTGCCTCGTATTTAAGTCTTTATGCATGTCATTTATCGCGTTTTTCATCGCGGGTAATACTTCATCACAAGGAAATAACAGTAACCCCGAGTCTCTCAAATAATTTAATAGCTCAGGCGTTGGTTCTTCCATAAACAAACGTCGTAGTACGTCATAAGCAAATTGACGTGCATACAGAAAATCTACAATTTGGTCGTCATTCGTCATAAATATTTCCCTGCAGGTCTGTCAGTAAAAATTCAGTAGGTGTTGTAAGTTCAATTCGGACTTCTTTAATTAAAGGATTTCCCTGTTCATCGGGCTCAATAATGTGGGAAGTCAATGCGATAGGTATTTTGCCTAGTGGGGTTAATAAGCCAATTGCCTCAGGATTAAACTGCAAAAATCCATGCAGTAATTCTTGATGATAAGAAACACCAGCGTGTGTCAGTAAAACTGCCACCTTTTCACAATCGTCACCAAAGACTTTGGCACTTTTAAAAAAATAATCCTGAGAGGAAAAAAAAATAATGCTTTCCTATTATTTGTTCATTGTTTTCAAAAAAAGCATTGTTTTGGTATACCTGCCCGGTATGTTTATTTTCTAAAGAGCAGTAATGCACCCCAAGAGACAATTGATTTTCTAGTGCGAATTTGAGAACTCGAAGGCAGGCTAATTCACTCTGTGCAACAGCTAACCCACCGGCATACCAATAGTTGTAATACACCTCATAAGGTGGGTTTTTAAGCCTGAACCCTCGAGATTGATAGGCTTCACTATTTGTTAGTGGGAAACAAAACTCTAATAAATTGATACCGTCAATTCCAATATCATCAAGCTGAGTAAGTAACTGATACATCTGCTTTTCTGTTCCGGGGATGACAGGCATCTCCACCATTACTGATGGAAAAATCTCACGTGCTAAGGCGATACGGTGTAAAACTTTGGTGATCCGTTCTGTAGGATCATCAATTTTGATACTAAAGCGGATTTCTTGTAGGCCTGCTTTCGCTAGAGCCAATGCGGTATTTCGGTCTAATGGGTCACCGGCTGTATACAACCGGCTATGAGTCTGAGGTAATTTCTGTTGGACTGCTTGGAAAAATGCGATACTTTCTTGGCGAAAAAGTAGAGGCTCCCCCCCGGTTAGCGCGATATGGGTAAGTGGGTAACCTTGTTCTGCTATTGCGTCAACTTCCCCAATAGCATCACGCATTTCCTGTTGAAATTCCTGATAGTTTTCTTGATTTGGGTTAAAACAAAAGTAACAATCGCGATGGCATTTTAAGGACAAAAATGTTGTGTGGCTCCCTTCTCCTGTACGACATTGTACGCAAGCACTTGATAGCCAATTACAATGTATACTTTTTCCATTGTTCGCAAAAATTGCGCCTTTACTTTTTATATCTAGTTTGAGTTGTTCAATCTCACGTTGCTGTTCAAAAGGCGCTTCAAAATTGAGGCCATATTCTATAATTGCCTGCTGTGTTTGCTGTTCAATATCTAAATAGCGGATAGCATAACGCTTAAATTTTTGATTATTTACTGTAGATATTGTTCTATCAGTAATAGGATAAATCATAAATTTTCCTTAAATTTATGAGAAAATAATTTCTATTATTCGGTGAATTTTCAATTAGACTCAGATCACAAATAATCAATTAATAGACGGGTATTACAATACCTGTGACAATTAGAAAAATGCTTATAAAGACTCACATCGTTACCGATTAAATTGAAAATATTTTTTAAATAAGAAATATTCGCATTATTTTAATTTTGGATTATTAACAGTATAAGTAATTAACGTGAAGTGATGTTGCGCAGGATCAAAAAAACTTCCCTTTCATTATTTACATATCAACTAATTAGATAGCACTTTCGTCATGAGTAAGCTATTACTCAACAGCGTTGTGAACATATAAGAGTTATCTCATCAAATAAACAAATCGTTATATAAAAATAAAATAACCAGTTAGATAATAATCTAAAAGAGAGAATCAAACTAATCTATCAATATTAAAAATAACGTAATAATATTTCAATTTGTAAAATTGAAATTCAAAAATTAATTATTTATTCATTTTTGTATTATTTAATTAATTTTGTCTTATAAAAATAATTATTTCTAATAAATAAAACCGAGTCACTATTCTAAAGCGGCAAAGCATAAGTGACTTTCACCGTTTCCATTGGCACCTCCGTCTTAATACTCTGAATGCTGCTAATTTGTGTTAAATGGTCTGCATGAAAACGACGATAAGAAGCTAGGTCTTGTGTCACAATACGGATCAATGCATCACATTCCCCTGCCATTAAATGGCATTCTACAACTTCAGGCATCTGTTTAATGTCTTCAACGAATTGGTTGATGGTCTTAGCATCTTGTGTTTTAAACCAAATACGTGCAAATAAAGAAAGACCCGCTCCAATTTTACTCCCATCCAGCACCGCCACATAACGCTTGATAACCCCAGCTTCTTCAAGCAATTTCACGCGACGTAAGCAAGGAGACGGAGAAAGGCCGACTTCTTTCGCCAATTCAATATTCTGAATTTTTCCATCTCTTTGTAAAACTTGTAAGATACGTCTATCAATAGCATCCAGTTTCAGTTCACTTTGCTTCATTGGCACCCAACCTCAATTTTATATTAATTAATGATATTAAATACCAATTTTTGTTTGTTTTAAAGCAATAAAAAAATCCAATATCATTGGATTATCGCTATAATTTTATCGCTACTGGCCAGTTGCGTAAAATAACGACGAACAACAATGAGGAATTAGAATGGAGTTACAGACCTTACTCTTATTTAGCGCAACCGTCATTCCCTTGGTATGCACACCAGGCCCAGATATTCTGTTTATTTCCGCACAAGGATTATCGGGAGGAACCTCAGCGGCCTTGAAAGCTAATTTAGGTATTATACTGGGCTATGGGGCACATGCGATCCTAGCTGCGCTTGGTTTAGCCGCGATTGTTGCAGCATCCCCCATGATTTTCTACACCATTAAATGGGTTGGCGTCGCTTATGTCACTTATCTTGCTGCTCGTATGGTGTTATCTGCGATGAGAGCTGGAGAGCTAAAAATTCAAACTGTGTCGACAAAAGCGGTAGTTGGTAAAGCCTTTCTGACTAGCTTCCTTAACCCTAAAGGGTTACTGGTGTATTTCGCTATTTTACCAAACTTCATTAAGCTGACAGAAAGTGTCGCCGTTCAATCCTTGATACTCTCAGCCACTTTTATACTTTCATGTGTCGTGATCTACGGTGTGATAGGTGCACTATTTGCATCCATGCATAATAAGCGCGCTTATAATGATAAAAAACGCCGTATAACCGAAGGTGTTGCAGGTGGCATGCTAACACTAGCGGCTATTGGTTTAGCGACCAGTTAGCGAGGTAATAATTCAATCCAGATCAACTTGCTATCGGTGCTAAGTGGTTTAATCTCTCCTTCACCGATATCAGGTAACCACCACGCGCCTTGCCCTTGGGCCAGAAGATGGCAATTTGCCCCTGAAATGTCCCATTCACCCTTTAGTACGTAGACTAATCCCGCTTGGTTGGCGGGTAATTTATAATCTTCAGTGATGAAATAACTTTTAGCCCCCCACCGATCACCTCGAAAAATAAAATTCATTAACTGAACTGATGGCTGTAAGACTTTTATTGCGCAAAATTGCTGAGCTGAAAATTGAGCATGGTCACCAGCGCGTTCAAGCCGGCACTCAAACGCTTTGGTATCAGTTAAAAGAAGAGGCTGGTCATTCAACAATACCACCAGCCTTTCGCCTTCTGCATAGCGCTTTAAATAGCTATCTTGCTCGATGGTTGCAATACTTGCGCGTAATGAATAGTCTGATGCAACAGGCCAGCAAAATACTTCTTGGCTAGTCCCCGCACCATCATGCCAATTCAGGATAGGTAACTCCTTTATATCAAAACATTTTATTTTCACATTACCTCCCATCTGTTGCTGCTAATACATTTAGATTAATACTTAGATTCGCAAAGTTAATCTTTCTAAGCAATGAATTAGCAACGATAATGTGACTAATCACGCCTCTCGTTGATTAAAAAGTGACATAAGCGGCCTAATGTTTTCATTGCTTCTTCCACCCTCTCATTCCATGTAAACGATGCATTAAGGCGAAATGCATGATTAAACTGGTCGCTTGTGGAAAACATACTGCCAGGTGCGATGCTAATCCCCTCTTTTAATGCGAGCTGATATAAACGAATAGCATTAAATGGTGGCTCAAATTCTAACCATAAAAAATACCCACCTTTTGGTGTATTCACTTTTACTGATGGAGGCATGTATTTTGCTATTGCACTCAACATTTGGTGCTGACGTTGCTCCATTGTTAAACGCAGTTTACGCAGGTGACTGTCATATCCCCCTAATGATAAGTACTCCGCAATAGCTAATTGCGTGGGAACGCTAGCAGAAACGGTGCTCATCATTTGTAAATGTTGAATTTTTGTCGCGTGTTGACCGGCGGCCACCCAACCCACGCGATACCCCGGGGCTAAACATTTTGAAAATGAAGAACAATGAAAGAAATTACCTTTGGTGTCTAGTGCCTTGGCAGGTATCGGCTGTTTGCTGCCAAAATAAAGTTCCCCATAGACATCGTCCTCAATTAAAGTAATTTGATGCTTATTAAGGATATCTACCAGACGTCTTTTGTTTGTTTGCGGCATCGTTCCGCCTAATGGATTTTGATAATGCGTCATTAGCCAACAGGCTTTAATTGGATATTTGCTCGCAATATCCTCTAATGCGTCAAGATCAATACCAAATAGCGGGTCTGTTTTAATGGCTATCGCCTTAAGTTTTAACCGCTCAATTGCCTGAAGTGAACCATAGAATGCAGGAGATTCGATAACCACCCAATCCCCGGGCTGAGTCACCGATTGTAAGCTCAGAACCAAAGATTCCATTGCCCCTGCTGTGATCACGATTTCATCGGGAGCGACATGGATCCCTTGAGTTGCATAGCGCTGAGCAATGTTACGGCGCAGTTGTTCATTACCAGGTGGCAAATTAGCTGGTGTATTAAATTTAGATAAACGCCTAGCGACAGACGCAAGAGACTTCGCGAGTTTTGGGTCATCCAATAAGGCAGGCTCTGGAAATGCGGAGCCAAATGGGATAATATTCGGGTCCTTACAAGCCTGTAGGACACCAAAAATAGAGGCGTTAATCTCTACATTTTCATTCAAATGTAGCCCTTTTCCTCCTTTAGCGGCAGCAAATGCGTTATTACGGTTTGCCACGTAATACCCTGATTGCGGGCGAGCAACGACCCACCCTTGGCTTTCAAGCAACTGGTATGCTTGCACTACAGTCATTAAACTTAAGCCTGACTGTTTAACACTTTCCCTCAATGAAGGTAATCTGTCGCCCACTTGCCAGATATTGTCTTCAATTTGCTGACGAATTTGCGCTGCTAATTGTTCGTATCTCGTCATAGCCGCCTCAACTGTTATAGTTAATATCCCAATAATTGTTACTATTATAGTTTATCGTCTCATGTTCTACTTATCCACACATTCACCTGACTTTTTTTAACTATAAGCACAAAAAATTTTTCGTTGGATTGCGGTTATTTTGCACTCCGTTGTGAGCAATTCCTTTTGCTAAGGATTAGCGCCTCAATTGCTCTCATCAGAACGTTAAATATTGCGTGCCATTAACATATCCACTCAGGGGTCAATATGTTTGGACTAACTGCGCTGGAACTTGCCCGTATACAATTCGCTTTTACGGTCTCGTTTCATATTATTTTTCCCGCCATTACTATTGGGCTGGCAAGTTACCTTGCGGTGCTACAAGGTTTATGGCTTAAAACTCGTGATGAAGACTATATAAAACTGTTCCATTTTTGGTCAAAAGTTTTTGCCGTTAACTTCGGAATGGGCGTTGTTTCTGGCTTGGTCATGGCATACCAATTCGGCACTAACTGGAGCTTTTTCTCAGATTTTGCAGGGGGTATTACAGGGCCGCTTCTCACTTATGAGGTGCTTACCGCATTCTTCTTAGAGGCCGGTTTCCTTGGCGTTATGCTATTTGGAATGAACCGTGTAGGTGAAAAATTACATTTTTTCGCCACTTGCATGGTCGCGTTGGGAACGATTATTTCCACGTTCTGGATCCTAGCCTCCAACAGTTTCATGCAAACACCGCAAGGCTTTGAAATTATTGATGGGCGCATTGTTCCCGTTGATTGGTTTGCGGTTATCTTCAACCCCTCTTTCCCTTACCGCCTGTTGCATATGACCACCGCAGCATTCCTTGCAGCGGCATTTTTTATTGGTGCATCTGCGGCTTGGCACTTGCTCAAAGGCAACAAGTCCAGCGCCATGAAAAAAATGTTTTCCATGTCCCTGTGGTTGATTTTGATTTTAGCCCCAGTTCAAGCTTTAATCGGGGATGCTCATGGGCTAAACACACTTAAACATCAACCTGTTAAAGTGGCTGCAATGGAAGGTCACTGGGAAAATAAACCTGGAGAAGCCACTCCGCTTATCTTATTTGGTATACCAAACCAAGAAAAAGAAAAAACAGAATTTGCTATCGAAATCCCTTATTTAGCAAGCCTGATTTTAACCCACAGTATCGACAAACAAGTGCCTGCGTTAAAAGAATACGCGCCAGAAGATAGGCCTAACGTGTTTATGGTGTTTTGGTCATTCCGCGTAATGGTCGGGCTCGGCTTATTAATGATCGCGGCTGGAGTCTGGGGTTTATGGCTACGTTATCGTAAAAACCTGTATGAATCCAAAACCTTCCTACGCTTTATGTTCGTCATGGCTCCTTCTGGTTTGATTGCCATTTTAGCGGGTTGGTTTACAACAGAAATAGGCCGACAGCCATGGGTTGTTTATGGGCTACAACGAACCTCTGATGCAGTCAGTGCACATGGTGAAATGCACATGAGTATCAGTTTAATCGCCTTCTTTGTGGTTTACGGTGGGGTGTTCGGTATCGGCTACATGTACATGATGAAATTAATTCGTAAAGGCATCGCGGAGGACGCAGCTCATGGGCATTGATTTACCTCTCATTTGGTTTGTCATCATCGTATTTAGTATGTTGATGTATATTGTTATGGATGGGTTCGATTTAGGCATTGGGATCCTTTACCCTGCGCTAAAAGACAGCCAAGACCGTGATCTGATGATGAATAGCGTTGCCCCTGTGTGGGATGGCAATGAAACTTGGTTGGTTTTAGGTGGGGCTGCACTATTTGGTGCTTTTCCTCTCGCTTATGCGATTGTCCTTGATGCGTTGTCAATTCCATTAACTTTCATGTTATTGGCCTTGATTTTCCGTGGTGTCGCCTTTGAGTTTCGCTTTAGAGCGGATGAATCACACCGCCGCCATTGGGATCACGCCTTTATTTGGGGTTCAATTTTTGCCACCTTTGTTCAAGGTGTGGTAGTTGGTGCCTTTATCCAAGGCTTCCATGTGGAAAACCGTGTTTACATGGGTGGTTATTTCGATTGGTTCTCACCTTTCCCACTGTTTTGCGGATTTGGCCTCGTCGTTGCTTATGCGCTATTAGCTTGTGGTTGGTTGATCATGAAAACGGAGGGCCACTTACGTAGCACCATGTATCGTGTCCTACGGCCATTAACATTACTGATGTTAGCGGTCATAGCAGTGATCAGCTTCTGGACCCCAATGTTAAATGACGCAGTCTTTGAGCGTTGGTTCACCCTGCCAAATCTGTTCTTCTTCTTACCGGTTCCATTACTGGTATTAGGCTGTACTTGGTTGATACTAAAAAGTGCTAAGCGCCAACGGTTCGATAGCGTGCCATTCTTAGCGGCTTTAATGTTAATTTTCCTTGGGTTTACTGGTTTAGGCATCAGTATTTGGCCGACACTCATTCCACCCGCAGTCAGTTTCCGTGATGCTGCAGGCCCATCCGAAAGTTTAGGCTTTATGTTAGTCGGTGCGTTATTCATCATTCCTGTTATTTTGGTTTATACCTATTGGAGTTACTATGTCTTCAGAGGAAAAATTACCCCAGAGCAAGGCTACCACTGATAGCGTGAGTGCCTCTCCTTGGTGGAAAAAACTCGGTTGGATGGCTATCATCTGGTTCGGAAGTGTACTCGCATTGTTTGCATTTTCGTCAGTATTTAAATTGATGATGACCGCCGCTGGAATGAAAGTGAAGTAATTAACTTTTCTATATGCCGTAGACTAAAAGTCATACGGCATTTTTATTAAAATCAATGGCTCATCACTATGAGTTGCCCTATCTTCTGCTGAAAATCTCTCTTCATAAATATCCGCCCCCAATCACTCACTAGCGGTTGCAACTTACAAATTTATTCATGATAATGATAATAATTACCATATAATAAAATTATCATTAATAAAGGAGATCGTCCGTGGCCACTGAACAACCTGTTGAAAAA